>OY829371.1:3522500-4212962 GCA_963691785.1 Lentilitoribacter sp. | reverse complement strand
CAAACTTTGTGACAGCGCTTAAACCAATGCTTGATGCCGTTGGCATGGAGCCTGATCTGACGATTATTATCTTCACGCTGGATGAGACAGTTTACAGTCGGGAACTCGCGCCGCTTGCAGGCGCATATCCGGCTCTTAAACTTGGTCCTGCATGGTGGTTCTTTGATAGCTATGAGGGCATGAAGCGCTATCGTGAAGCTGTGACAGAAACCTGCGGCTTTTATAATACGGTTGGGTTTAATGATGATACGCGGGCATTTTGTTCCATCCCCGCGCGTCACGATGTGGCGCGGCGGTCTGATTGTGCTTATCTTGCTGAACTAGTGTTAACCGGACGTCTTCGTAAGTCAGACGCTTTTGAGCTTGCGCATGATTTAACCTATCGTTTGGCAAAAGAAGCTTATCGACTCTAAGTGTTGTTATGCTGCTTCCATGCAGCGTCGGCATAAAGTTGCATGCAATACCCCTTCCAAGCGTTCATCTGAGATCGGTCCTTCGCAAGACAAACAGATGCCATAAACATCATTATCGATGCGGCTGAGTGCGGCATCAATGGCTTTGACTTCTGCATATTCTGCCTCGACTTGCGCTTCCATCACTTCATCACCCTCGCATGTTGTGGCGCGATCTTCACTGTCATTGGGTTTTGGATCGTCCAAGCGCTGTTCATATATTGCGATCATCTTGGCAAGCTCGCCGCGACGTTTGGTAAGGCGTGACTTAAAGTGTGAAATATCGACCATGATGATTTCCCTTCAACTAGCGTGACTATGAATTCTCAGATCGGCAATCTCTGTCGATCTTTATTCATCATAAAGGTCGGCGTTCGAAGTGTATTTGATTTAGCTCAATGTAGCGGTCGAATGTTTTTGTTAGGATTAATTGGCAATACTGATGATGGAACGCGCAATGACACTTTATTTGATAACGCATATGCTGGTTGCAACTGTGGTCACATGGATTGGCTTAATTGTTATAATTATTGCCAACATGTTCTCTTGGCCGCACTTAATTGGGTGTTTTATCTTGGGTAATTTGATTGCTCTTCCCGTTACATATGTCATCCTTAAGAAATCGAAGGGAATGTAACATATTGTTTTTTATGTGAAAAACAACCTTTACAATTCTTTACATAATCGACAAACGTCAGAAACAATGCCTTGCTAAATTCTCATCATGTTGAGACCACGGAGCAGCGGCAAACAAGAAAATGAGCTCTCCAAATCTCGTAAATGAAATTTAAAAAGGAGCTTATTATGACGAAGGAAAATGAAACACAAAAGAGCGCATTTGAAATGACACGCGGTAAGATTATCGCACTCAGCGTTGGCGCTGTAGCGATCTTGGGATCAGCGGTTGCTGTTCCAGCAATTGCCAATAGCAATGTTGCACAACATGCAAAAATTGCCATCACAGACATGGATAGCAATGATGTTTATAAAGCAGGTTGGGGTGGCAAACGATCAGGCTTTTCGCAGATGAGCGAAGCTGAACTTGAAAAGCGTGTGACTAAAATCGCCCGTCATATGTCAGTTGAAATTGACGCTACAGAAGCACAGGAAAAGCAGATCATTGAAATCGCTCTCGCGACAGCTAAAGAAATGCAGCCATTGCGTGATGAATTTAGAGCAGCCGGTTTTGAGCTTGTGAATTTGTTAACATCTGACAATGTCGATCGTGCAGCGATTGAAGCGCTTCGTGCGGAACGCGTAGCTGCAGCCGACACAATCAGCAAAACAATGTTGGACGCTGTTTCTGACGTTTCTGAAATCTTAACCGTCGAGCAACGCCAAGGATTGGCCGAGCGTGTTGAGCGTATGCAAAAGCGCTTTGCCGACTAGGTTATTGTTGAATTAAAACAGATCATTTATCTCTCTCCCAAGACTATCCAACGGGCACTCTGAAAGCGAAATATCATCGCAAAGGGTTCCGTTGGCTGGTCGTTTTATGTAACAGTCGCAGATGAATATAAATCAAAATCAAAGGCTTGAAATGTCGCAATCTATTCTCCTCATCGAAGATGATAATCGCCTGGCTGATATGGTCAGTGATTACCTGCAAAGCAATAGCTTTGATGTGAAGATTGCACCAAATGGTGCAACAGGCATTGCGCTTGAAGATGATGAAAATTTTGATGTGATCATCTTGGATCTCATGCTGCCAGATATGGATGGTTTGGATATTTGCCGGGTGATCAAAGCGCGGTCAGATGTGCCGATCATTATGCTGACGGCCAAGGGTGATCCGATGGATCGCGTGGTGGGTCTCGAGCTGGGCGCGGATGATTATATGGGTAAACCATTTGAGCCACGTGAGCTACTTGCGCGCATTAAAGCCGTTACCCGTCGTGGTCAAACCAAAACAGCCGCCAGCAAGACACTTCAGTTTGGACGTCTCGAGATTGATCCGGATGCGATGATTTGCTCTTTGGATCAAAAGCCATGCGAATTGACCTCTCATCAATTTACGCTTTTGCATACATTGGCGGAATCCGCCGGTCGGGTTTTATCGCGTGATACGTTGATTGATCGTCTGAAGGGGCAAGAATTTGATGCCTTTGATCGCTCGATTGATGTGCATATCTCACGCATTCGCAATCAGATTGAAGATGATCCCAAACATCCCAAACGTATTTTGACGATACGTGGCGCAGGCTACGTGTTTGCGTTGAAGCAGGATTAGATCATGATCAGACGCCGCCTTCATTTACAGATTTATGTGACGATCATTTTTAGCTTGATCCTTGTTGTATTGCTGACATCCATGTTCTTTTGGCTGGGCAATCGCGATGATGCGGATTTTGAGTTTAAGCGTGCGGCAGGCCAATTGGCGATTAATATTTTGCCCCACGCCGATCAGCCAGTTGCGGATCAAAACGAGGCTCTGAAAGAGCTGTTTAAAGATATCGATGTCAATGTCAGTCTTTTTGATCAAGACGGGCAGTTGATAACCTCCATTGGTGAAGTGTCTGAATTCCCCTTTGATGAGGATGATAAACAGGGCATGCATCATCAGGGTGACAATCAGGGATTTCTCGCTCAACTCCCCGATGGGCGATGGCTGTTTACTGGGCGCTATAATTATCGCCAGACCGATAGTGGTTTTGTCAAATTGCTCTTGGTTTTAGGTTCCATCGCATTAGCAATTGGTGTTGCGTCCTATCCCCTGGTGCGCCGCTTAACGCGCCGTCTTGAAAACTTGAAAACGGGTGTTGAGCAGGTTGGTATGGGTGATTTGAAAACCCGGGTTGAAGTTGAAGGCAAAGACGAGATTGCTAGCCTTGCTGAGAGCTTTAATCATGCGACGGCGCAGATTGAAAACCTTGTCGCCTCTCACAAAACGCTCCTAGCCAATGCATCGCATGAATTGCGTACGCCATTATCTCGTATTCGCCTAGGTCTTGAAATGTATCAATCCGGCCATGAGCAAAAACGCCTTGATGCCTTGCGTTCCGATATTGAAGAGCTTGATGGTCTCATCGAAGAGATCTTATTGATGAGCCGACTAGATAGCGCCAATTCCAGCCTTGTGACGGAAGCCGTCGATCTTGAGCAAATCATTGACGAAGAATGTGAACGTTTCCCGGATATCGAATTTAATGGTTCTGCACCCATGATTGATGGCAATGCTGGGTTGCTCAAGCGTGTTGTTCGCAATCTTATCGGTAATGCATTTAAACATGGCAAGCCGCCGGTGATTGTCGATCTTGGTCAATCTGGTGACCATGTTTCCGTTACGGTGACCGATCACGGCAATGGTATCTCTGAAGCTGATAAGCAGAAGATATTCGAGCGTTTTTATCGCGGTGCAGATCGGCAGAATGTCGAAGGCTATGGTCTAGGCCTCTCGTTGGTGAAGCAGATCATCGACGCGCATAAAGGTACTATTGAAGTGCTTGATGGCAAGGGCTTTGTGATCAAAGTCACCCTGCCGATTAATCACTAATTATCATGCGAAAGCAAAGGTCAGGATCAATTCCTGACCTTTTCATTTTGTGGATCATAGCGGCACATTTCTGAGATTTTTGCCGGTGAGAATTTATTGATATGTTGCACAGAAAGTTCCGCTTCGAACTTATTGTATTCTGGATCGATAAAGCCAAGGGCTATATTTTCCCCCGTGCGATATCCCCAAGCCGCTGAGGTGATTGTGCCTACGACTTCCTCGTTGCACCAAATCGAATCGCCGGGCTGTGCCGGTGCTTCATAATCATCAATTGTGAGCGAGATAAATTCACGGCGGGGGCCGTTTTTCATATTTGTCGCAAGCCCTTCTTTGCCGATGAATTCCTTGTCCATTTTCACAAATCTTGAAAGGTCGCTTTCCATCGGATCAAACTCGGTGATGAGGTCGGCTTTCCAGTGGCGATAGCCTTTTTCAAGGCGCATGCTTTCGGTGGCATAAAGGCCAAAGGGCTTCATATTAAATTCCTCTCCCGCTTTTTGCAGGAGATCAAACGCATAAGCTAAATGTTCGTTCGCAATGTGTAATTCCCACGCAAGTTCTCCCGAGAATGACACTGCCATTGCAATAGCTTCGACATGTCCGATATGAACCTTCTTACATGTCAGCCATTTAAACGCATCTTTTGACCAGTCGGTACGTGGTGCAGCTTTTTGCAACACATTGCGCGATTTCGGTCCGGCGACAACGAGAATATCATGGCTATTGGTGAGACTTTTGATTTTGATATCGCTGTTCTTTGGGAGATGCTCATGCAGCCAATCCCAATCATGATTTTCCGAAGCTGCAGCCGAGCCATACCAGATTTTATCATCGGAAATATTAGCAAGCGTTGCTTCACCTTTGACATTGCCATCGTGATTGAGGAAGTAGGTGAGACCCACTCTGCCTGTTTTGCGCGGCACACGGCTACACATAATATTATCGAGCCAATCATGCGCATCTTTGCCGGAAATTTCGTAACGGTTAAACCCAGACACTTCCATAATACCGACATTGTCTTGCAGGTTCTCAATTTCGCTGCGCACAATGTCAAAGCTATTGGTGAATTTGAACGAATGCTTTTCGACAAAATCAGGCTCTGGCTTGAAAAAGAGCGCACGTTCCCAACCATTGATGGTACCAAATTCAGCACCCATGTCAGCCAGTTTTGGTGTCAGCGGTGTGGTCTTGATCGGTCGACCTGCCGGGCGGTGCTCATGCGGCATGTGAAAACGAAATTCGTTTTGATAATCTTCAATGGCTTTGAGCGCTGTATATTCTTCATTGGCATAGCGGGTGAATCGGCGTGGATCGAGGCACCACGTATCGTAGCACGCTTCACCATGGGCGATGATCTGCGCAAGCAACCAGCCATGGCCGCCACCTTCGCCAAGACCGGCTCTCAGACCAGTGATACAATAGGCATTTCTTTTGCCCGGGATCTTGCCCACAAGCGGCAGACCATCTGGTGTATAGGTAATGGGTCCATTGACGATGGATTTAATGCCGGCGGTTTGCAAGCAAGGCAATCGTGCAAAGGCGCCTTCCATCACATCAACCACGCGATCAAGATCATCCGGGCACAGGGCCATGGTGAAATTGGGATCAATGCCATCTAAGCCCCAAGTCTTGCAATCTTGTTCATAAAACCCGATCAGAAGACCTTTCTTTTCTGCACGCTGATAAAAATCATCTGTCGGGCATCGTATCAGTGGCGTGCGAAAATCATCCCCCAATGCAACAATTTCAGGAATGTCTTTGGTGAGCATATATTGATGCTCCATCGATGCAACAGGGTGCTCAACACCCATCATCTTGCCGATTTCATTGCAGCGATAGCCCCCGGCATTGACAATCTTCTCACAAGAAATATCGCCGTCTTTGGTATGGACTATCCAGGTTCCGTCGTCCTTTTGTGTGAGGTCTTCAACGGGGTTAAATCGATAAATTTCAGCACCTGCATTGCGCGCGCGTCTCGCCAGCGCCTGACATAATTGCGCCGGATCGATATCACCATCGAGCGGATCCCATAAAGCGCCCAAAAGATTATCAGTTGTAATGAGTGGGTGGCGTTTTTTACATTCTTCTGGATCGAGAATTTCCCAATCGACATCCATACCTTTTGCAACAGATAAAAAATGCGCATAGCCATCCATGTGATCTTGTGTTGAAGCTAGTCGTAATCCGCCAGTGCCGTGGTGATAATTGATCGGATAGTCCGGATCATCCGCCATTTCCTTATAAAGGTTGATGGAATGGGTCTTCAGACCAATCATGGTTTGGTTGGCGCCAAAATTGGTCACTTGTGCTGCGGAATGCCAAGTTGTCCCTGAGGTTAATTCATCGCGCTCAATCATCACGCAATCGGTAATGCCTTCTTGCGTTAAATGATAAAGAGTTGAACACCCGGCGATACCGCCGCCAATGACGACCACTTGTGTGCGCTGCTTCATATTATTCTCCAAAGCTTGTGGCCCAACTATTGGTGAGGCAGGCTTATAAGGTCAATTAGATTGCACTTACTTTGAAATAACTAAAATTAAGATTTATAATTTTAGAATTATAAAATTCGGACCGCGCCTTGCGCAAAGGACAATTCTTTCTCAACGCGTTCAAGCATAATGTCGGATAATGTTGTTTTCAGATGGTTGGTAAAAGCCAGCGGTATTTCGCCTAGCGTGTCGCGTCTTGCGTAAACGGATATGGTGCGTGCGAAGTTTGGGATGGGTAAGGGTGACGCGATAAAGCAATCGTCTAAAGGATGGCTCTGCTTGAATGAACCGAGATAGGCCATGGCGGTGGTGATCGCCCAACCATCAAATTGTTTGATGAGCGAAAGCAGTGCGTGATTGGTGGAACATTCGAAATCAAATTTCGGAACAGATTTTGTGCGCCTTAGCTGCGCTTCAATCTGACGTCCCACCAATTGTTCCTGCGAATATCGAATAAAAGGATGTTGCATTAATTCATCAATAGACGCATTGGCGAGCTTTTCAGATGCCGTGATGAGGATAAAAGGATCGTGTAATATGGCATGGGCTTCGACCCAATCAATGTCGTCAGTTTTATCCGTTGCGATGATAATATCAGCGCCACGACTTGAAAGGGTTGCATAGCTTTCATGGCTTGCACCACTATTGATATAAAAATTCGATTGCGGATAGGTTTTGCGCAGTTTTGCCAGCAAGGACGGTAAAATCTCATTGTCAAAGTCTTCAATCGCGCCGATGCGAATATCCATTTTAGGCGTATATTTAGCGCTGGATAGTTCGACCTTCGCAACTGTGACTTCATCTAATATGGCGCGCGCACGGGGTGCAAAAATTTCACCCGCAGCGGTTAATTGAAACCGCCTCGCTGATCGTTCAATCAACCTTGCGTCGAGGATCTGCTCTAAATTTGAAAGTTGCAATGAAACTGATGATGGGCTGGAACCCAATCGTTTTGCAGCTTTTGAGATTGATTGCTCTTCGATTGCTGCGACGAAGACTTCAACGGCTCTGAATGATAATCGTGACTTTTCACTTTGTTGCATCGGTTTTCTCAAATCTAAAAATCGAATTTCTTGAACTATATTTATTGCGCTTGTCGAAACAAAGCGCAAGCGCAATAGTTTTGATCAAGGAGTTATGATGGTTGAACGCAAGCTTAAACGTGCAGGAGGTCGGGCTAGTCGCGTAGCAGCGCGGCAAGCACCGCAATCAGAATTTGATCCAAGCGCGCCGGGTCAAATTGGTGGGCAATATCGTCCGCTGAACGAGTATCAACTTATTGAAACCCTCAATACAGCTTATAAAATTTTAGCCGAAATTGGCATGGCCGAAGTTCCGCAAGTGATCGAGGAGCTCGCTCTTTCAAAAGGTGCACATCTTAATGATCGTGGCCGTTTATGTTTTCCGCAAGCCATGATGGAAGACATTGTCGACGGTGCTGCGAAGAGTTTTATTTTTTACGGTCGCGATCCTAAATATGATTTCGAAGTGGGTGGCGATAAAGTTTATTTCGGCACGGGTGGTGCAGCTGTTCAGACCCTAGACATGAACGACGGCATTTATAGACCATCGACGCTGAAAGATCTTTATGATTTTACTAGGCTGATCGACACGCTTGAAAATGTCAGCTGGTTTACGCGCTGTTGTGTGGCAACGGATGTGCCGGATAATTTCGATCTTGATATCAACACGGCCTATGCCATGTTGCGCGGAACGACCAAGCCAGTTGGAACCAGCTTCACGCTTGCAAACAGCGTTGATCCGATCATTGATATGTTCGATATTGCGATGGGTGGTGAGGGTGCCTTTGCTAAGCGACCGTTCTGCAAAGCGCATATCTCGCCGGTGATTTCTCCTTTGCGTTATGGAGAAGATGCTGTTGATGTGACGATAGCCTGTATTAGACGCGGCATTCCGATTAATTCAATCATTGCTGCCCAATCGGGCGCAACAGCGCCGGCGACGCTTGCGGGGATGCTTGCGCAAACCACCGCAGAAACGCTTGCCGGTTTGGCGCTGGTGAACCTTCTTGAACCAGGCTATCCGATGATCTTCTCAAACTGGCCTTTGGTGATTGATTTGCGCACTGGCGCTTTTTGTGGAGGAGGTGGTGAGATCTCCATCTTAAACGCGGCCGCTGCACAAATTTCTAATCATCTAGGGTTACCATCCGGTGTTGCGTCCTCAATGAGTGATGCGAAATCGGTTGATGCTCAAATGGGCGCTGAAAAGGCGTTAAGCGCGTTAGCCGCCGGCTTGTCCGGAGCCAATATGGTTTATGAAAGTTCAGGCATGATGGCGAGTTTACTGGGCGCCTCATTTGAGGCCTTTGTGCTCGACAATGAGATGCTTAGCCATGTTCACCGCACGATACGTGGCGTTGAAGTGAACGAAGAAACTTTGGGTTTTGAGGCGATCAAAGAAGCGGTTTATGGCGAGGGGCATTTTTTAGGCGGTTCTCACACAATGGATGCTATGCAGCGCGATTATTACTATCCTAAGATCGCTGATCGCAATGACCCGCGCACCTGGGCTGATAATGGTAAAATTGATGCTTGGTCCGCTGCGAAAGAAAAAGCTCAAGCAACATTAGATAGCCATTTCCCCGATTATCTATCCTTCAGCGCTGATCAGAAAATTCGCGATCAATTTAATATTTTGCTGGATTAGATAGTTTAGGTGACCTTGACCGACGTCATTGGGTCGCAGATGGCTTTATTGTCGCTCTCGTTTGTATTCTAAGTATTACACATATGATCACTTAATCTTGATAAAGCGTTGATTGAAAAATAACGCATAATACTTGACCCTAAAGGGAATGATCACTTTATGTAATGATGAAATGACAAAGAAAATGATTGACGATATGAAACTTGGCAAAGAGGCAACTCGAGATGAAAAACTCTCGTGCCGTGAAGCTATGTTTTCAAAAGCCAAGTCAATTGGATTTTCTCAAAAAGAAATCGCGCTGTTAGAAATGATGTATCGGTGCGATGAGGATCAAGACGAAAAATGAATATTGGAGAGGCAGCAAAACTTTCTGATCTATCGGTCAAAACCATCCGCTATTACGAAGATATCGCACTTGTAAAACCCGACCGCCTAGATAACGGGTACCGGGATTATTCAGATGCGGATATCCACTGTTTGATCTTTCTTCAGCGTGCACGCGGGCTTGGATTTAGCATTGATGAGTGCCGGCTATTACTATCTCTTTATGAAGATGACCACCGCTCAAGCCGAGATGTCAAAGCCATTGCAAAAGATAAATTGGCCGAGATTGACCGAAAAATCGATGAGCTTCAGGCGCTGAAGAATACACTCAAGACTTTGGTGAAAAACTGTCATGGTGATGATAAGCCAGATTGTCCAATCATCGACAATTTGTCTGGTCAGCGCGCGCAATAAGCTCACAATAGATGAATGCTTACGAGGTCCAAGCTTTACGCCTTATGCGTTAAGCGAGGCCTATTTCATCAGCAATTAGCTGTATGTCCCCGATTTTTAGGATCGAAACATTCTATCATAAATTCGCTCTAAAATTTTCTTCGCAGGTGAGTTATGAAAATTTTTAAGCGATGAAAAATTACACTATGTAACAATTTTTCGAATTAAATAACTGTTTTAAAACAATGAGTTGTTACAGCAAAAGAGTGATTTCAATTTTATCTACTAAAAAATTAGTTGACATAAATGAGGCAATCTGCGTTTCAATATAGGGGTCAGTTTGGGCTGACTCATATTGATTGGAGGAAAGAATGCAAAAATTATTGCTATGCACGGTCGCATCGATCGGATTGCTGAGCGGAATGAACTCAGCTTTCGCGGATTCGGCTGCTGCAAAAAAATGGATTGATCAGGAGTTTCAACCATCTTCGCTGTCAAAAGACCAGCAGATGTCTGAAATGGAATGGTTCATTTCCGCTGCTGAACCGTTCAAAGGAATGGAAATTAATGTGTTGTCGGAAGGTATTCCAACACACTCTTACGAATCAGAAGTACTTACGAAAGCATTTGAAGAAATCACAGGCATCAAAGTGAATCACCAGATTCTGGGCGAAGGTGAAGTGGTGCAAGCTGTACAAACACAAATGCAGACAAAACGTAACCTGTATGATGGCTACGTGAACGATTCTGATTTGATCGGCACGCACTCACGTTTGCAATTGGCTTATAACCTAACAGATCAAATGGCAGGTGAATGGTCAGCAACGACATCACCGACTTTGGATCTTGAAGATTTCATGGGCACACAATTTACAACGGGCCCAGATGGCAAGTTGTATCAGTTGCCTGATCAGCAGTTTGCTAATCTTTATTGGTTCCGCAAAGACTGGTTCGATCGTCCTGATCTGCAAGAAGCCTTTAAAGCGAAATATGGCTATGACCTTGGTGTTCCAGTGAACTGGTCTGCTTATGAAGATATCGCCGATTTCTTCTCAAAAGACGTTAAGAATATCGATGGCGTCGATATCTATGGTCATATGGATTACGGCAAACGCGCACCTGACTTGGGTTGGCGTATGACAGATGCTTGGCTCTCAATGGCTGGCGCTGGTTCAAAAGGTGAGCCAAATGGTGTGCCGATTGATGAATGGGGCATTCGCATGGAAGCGGGTTCTTGTAACCCAGCTGGTGCATCTGTTTCACGCGGTGGTGCTGCCAATGGACCAGCTGCGGTCTATGCGATCCGCAAATGGGATGAGTGGCTACGTAACTACGCACCTCCTGGTGCAGCGAGCTTTGACTTTTATCAGTCATTGCCAGCATTGAGCCAAGGTAATGTTGCTCAGCAAATCTTCTGGTACACAGCCTTCACTGCAGACATGGTGAAGCCAAAGTCTGAAGGCAACAACACAGTTGATGATGAGGGCAACCCATTATGGCGCATGGCTCCATCACCACATGGTCCTTACTGGGAAAAAGGCCAGAAAGTTGGCTATCAGGATGTGGGTTCATGGACGTTCTTGAAATCAACGCCAACAGATCGTGCGCAAGCTGCATGGCTTTATGCTCAGTTCGTCACATCTAAAACAGTTGATGTGAAGAAATCTCACGTTGGTTTGACATTCATCCGTGATTCATCAGTAAACCACGAAAGCTTTACCGAGCGTGCGTCAAAACTTGGCGGTTTGGTTGAGTTCTATCGTTCGCCTGATCGTGTGGCTTGGTCACCAACAGGTGTGAATGTTCCTGACTATCCAAAGCTTGCTCAAATTTGGTGGCAGCAAATTGGTGATGTGAACTCAGGTGCCTTTACACCACAAGAAGCTATGGACCGTCTTGCTGAAGAGATGGACATCACCATGGCGCGTATGCAGCGTGCTGATGAAGGCGCAAATGTTTACGGTGGTTGTGGACCTCGCTTGAATGAAGAAAAAGATCCTTCTGAATGGCTTGGTAAAGGCGGCGCGAAAGCAAAGCTTGATAACGAAAAACCACAGGGTGAAACCGTGAACTATGATGAGCTGGTGGCACGCTGGAGTGCAAACTAAGTTCCTCCCAAGCGTTGGAAAGTCTCAGTTCCGACAAAAGCTAGGGCCGTCACCGGCCCTAGCAATTTCGTGAAAATCCTGATTACAAAATTAGAGAAAATGGTGCTCCATGGCGCTCGAGCTAAATAACATAACCAAAGTCGTTCAGGGCAAAACGCATATCAAGCCGACAAACCTTAAGTTGGAATCCGGTCACTTCAATGTTTTGCTGGGCGAAACTGGCGCCGGTAAAACCTCACTGATCAAGCTTATGGCTGGCCTCGATTCAGTCGCTTCTGGCAGCATTGTGATGGATGGTGTTGATATCACCGAACAATCCACTCAGATGCGCCGTATCAGCCTTGTTCACCAGTTCTTTGTCAATTATCCGCATATGACCGTGTTTGAGAATATTGCGTCGCCGCTCCGCGTCGCAAAAATGGCGCCATCTGAAATTGAAGGTCGCGTCGAAGAAGCTGCCGATATTTTAAAATTGCGCCCTATGCTTCATCGCAGACCCCATGAATTATCCGGTGGTCAGCAACAACGTACCGCCTTGGCACGTGCCATTGCGAAAGACAGCCAGGCGGTGTTTTTAGATGAGCCGCTTGCAAACCTTGATTATAAATTGCGCGAAGAATTGCGCGAATTACTGCCAGAGCTTTTTGCTGGTCGTGGCGCGGTTGTTGTCTATGCCACATCAGAACCTGAAGAAGCATTATTGCTCGGTGGCCAAACTGCCTTGATGCAAGATGGCTATGTGCGCCAGTTTGGTAATACTGCCGAACTTTATCGCAACCCCGAGAGTTTAATTGCAGCGCGGGTCTTTTCCGATCCGCCGATCAATCACGCTGATGTTGTTAAAAAAGGCAACAAGATTGAAATGGGCAATGTGTCGTGGGATGCAGGCGATGCAGCATCAAACCTTGCTGACGGCAATTATCATGTAGCCATACGTCCACATCACATTTTGCCGACGAAAACGGATAGTGCCTTTATCGCTATCACCGGCCAGGTAGGCGTGACCGAGTTGAGCGGATCTGAAAGTAGTGCTCATTTTGTCTTTGGTGATCATGCTTGGGTTTCGCTCTCGCATGGTGTTCATCCCTATCAGGTTGGTGAAGACCACACATTTTACATGAACCCATCAGAGTGTCTTTATTTTGCACCTGATGGAAGCCGGGCTGCGTGAGGTAAGATCATGGCAAAAATTACTTTATCAAAGCTCAGACACAGCTATATGCAAAATCCAAAGGGACCTGAAGATTTTGCGCTTAAGGAGATTGATCTGGAATGGCAGGACGGTGGTGCTTACGCACTATTAGGTCCATCAGGTTGCGGTAAATCCACGTTGTTGAACATTATTTCAGGGCTTGTTGTCCCCACGGAAGGCAAGATCTTGTTTGGCGAGGATGACGTGACATCTTTACCGCCGGATCAGCGTAACATTGCGCAGGTTTTCCAGTTCCCGGTGATCTATGACACGATGACCGTTTACGATAATCTGGCTTTCCCGCTACGAAATCGCAAAGTCGATGAAGCGATAATCGATGAGCGCGTGCGTGAGATCGCAGATATGCTTGAAGTCACAGATATGCTGGGCCGTAAAGCTGCTGGCCTCACACCGGATAACAAGCAGAAGATTTCAATGGGACGCGGATTGGTTCGTGATGATGTCAATGTCGTTATGTTTGATGAACCGCTCACGGTGATTGATCCACATTTGAAATGGAAGCTGCGCAGTAAGCTCAAAGAGCTGCACCAGAAGGTGCGCCACACCATGATTTATGTGACGCATGATCAAACAGAAGCGCTGACATTTGCGGATCAAGTTGTAGTGATGGATCTGGGTGAAGTTGTTCAGATCGGAACACCCGTGGAATTGTTTGAGCGACCAGCGCACACATTTGTGGGGCATTTTATCGGATCACCCGGAATGAATGTGCTGCCGTGTGAGATGAAAGATGGTGCAGCTTTTGTAAATGGTCAAAAGGTTGAACTGGAAGGTCCCATCAAAGAGGATATGTCTGGCAAATCTGAAATCGGTATCCGCCCGGAATTTGTGTCTCTCGGCAACGAAGGCCTCGATGCAATGGTGAAGAAAGTGTCTGATATCGGCCGTCATAGCGTGGTTGAAGCCTTGGTTGGCGATCTAAGCGTGATGTCTATTGTTGAAGGTGATCTGCCAAATAAGGGTGATCAGGTGAAGCTGACATTCCAGCAAAATCAAACGCGACTTTATCGCGATGGTTGGTTAGCAACCGAAATGGGAGGGGCAAACTGATGAAAACTGAAAACCAAAAAGCCTGGTTCTTTGTCTTGCCAGTTTTGTTATTGGTCGCATTTAACGCCATCATCCCAATGATGACGGTGGTTAATTATTCAGTGCAAGAAACTTTTGGTGATAATCTGTTCTTCTGGGAAGGTTTGACCTGGTTTGAGCAAATCTTGCGATCTGAGCGTTTCCATAATGCGTTGGGCCGGCAATTTCTTTTCACATTTTTGATCCTCATTATTGAGGTGCCATTGGGGATTGCGATTGCACTCGCCATGCCGCGTAAAGGATTTTGGGTGCCGGTTTGTCTCGTTCTGATGTCACTGCCTATGCTCATTCCTTGGAATGTGGTGGGTGCGATGTGGAACATTTTTGCGCTGCCGGATATTGGTCTTCTTGGCTATACGCTCAACCATGTGCTTGGCATTAATTATGACATGACGCAGGATCCGGTGGCAGCTTGGGTAACGATTATCACCATGGATGTGTGGCATTGGACTTCGCTTGTTGTTTTGCTCTCATATGCTGGGTTGGTTTCTATTCCTGAAGCTTATTATCAAGCGGCGAAAATCGATGGTGCATCCAATTGGTCAGTGTTTAGATTTATCCAATTGCCGAAGATGAAAAACGTTCTGACAATCGCAATTCTGCTGCGTTTTATGGATAGCTTTAACATCTATACCGAGCCTTTCGTGCTCACAGGTGGCGGGCCAGGCAATTCAACGACGTTGTTATCGATTGATCTGGTGAAGATTGCCTTGGGCCAGTTCGATTTGGGTCCGGCTGCCGCCATGTCGCTTATTTACTTTGCTATTACACTGCTTGTTTCATGGCTTTTCTATACGCTCATGAACAGGGAAGATTTAAACACTGAGGGAGAACGCTAATGCAAAAGCGATCCATCATTCCCATCGTCTATATTGTCTTTTTGATGCTGCCAATTTACTGGCTCGTAGCGATGAGTTTTAAAACAACCAATGAAATCCTAGCTGGATTTTCATTGTTCCCTCAAACCTTCACAGTTGAAGCTTATGTGACGATTTTCACCGATCCATCTTGGTATTGGGGCTATATCAACTCGATCCTTTATGTCTCGCTCAATACCATCATTTCGGTTTGTGTGGCATTACCGGCAGCTTACGCATTTTCGCGCTATCGGTTCTTGGGTGATAAGCAATTGTTTTTCTGGCTTTTGACCAACCGGATGGCACCGGCCGCAGTGTTCGCATTGCCATTCTTTCAGCTTTATTCTGCGGTTGGATTGTTTGATACGCATTTGGCTGTCGCACTGGCACACTGTTTGTTCAATATTCCGCTTGCTGTGTGGATTTTGGAAGGCTTTATGGGCGGTGTGCCAAAAGAGCTCGATGAAACGGCTTATGTGGATGGCTATTCCTTCCCGCATTTCTTTGTGAAGATCTTCTTGCCAACCATTAAAGCCGGTGTTGGGGTGACAGCATTCTTCTGCTTCATGTTCTCTTGGGTGGAGCTGCTTCTTGCAAAAACACTGACGGCGGTGGCTGCCAAACCAATTGCGGCAACCATGACCAAGACGGCTTCAAGTGCTGGTTACGAGCTTGGTCTTCTGGCAGCGGCGGGAACATTGACCATCGTACCGGGTGCGATCGTGATCTACTTCGTTCGAAATTATATTGCTAAAGGCTTTGCCATGGGGAGAGTGTAATTATGAGTTGGATGGCTTGGACCTGGCCCACAGCGCTGGTTTTCATCGGAATATTTTCTGCGATTATTCTTCTCACCATTATTGAGATCAAACGACCTGGTGGTGATGAGCGTATGGGTGTTTTGCGGATTGTGACTACACGTGGCGACCGTTTGTTCTTAAGTATTTTAGGAACGGTTTACATCTTTCTAGCATGGTTGGGATTCATTGGAATGCCGCTCTGGATCCCATTGTTTCTAGGTATTTGTTGGTTTGTCTTTTGTTTTCTAAAAGTATGATGTTAACGCATTTATTAATTTACTAGTAAGTGGCGACATATTGAGATAAAACAGAAATGTTAAACAAGAAATTGGTGACGCAATATGAGAAAACGTAAGACGCATGAGCTCCTGACCGAGGTTGAGCTGGAATTCATGACGTTACTTTGGGAGCTGGGTGATGCCAGTGTGCGCGATGTCCTTTCGAAAATGGACGAAGACCGCGATCTTGCCTATACATCCGCTGCAACCATTTTGAGGATATTGGAACAAAAAGGCTTTGTTTCTAGCAAAAAAGATGGAAAATCGCTTATTTATTCCGCTATTTTGACCAAAAATGAGTACCAATCGCGACTTTTGAAGGATGTGTCAGCCAAATTGTTCGATAATACACCCGCTGCGTTGGTCGCAACACTTGTAAATGATGATCATTTAACGCAAGATGCTTTGGAGGAGTTGAGGGTGCTTCTAGGGAGGAAACTGGGAGATGATTCAGGTTGAAACACTCGTAACCAGCTATATCGATATTAATTTACTTATGCTGGGCTCGGCCCTGATTTGGTTTTTGGGTCGCAAAATAATCAAGAATACAGACACAGCGCGCGCGTTCGCTGCGCAGCTAGGTTTGGTCAAAACTCTCCTTCTCGTTACGTTTTTATTCCCTATTATCCTTACACTTTACAGTCATTTTTTCGCGTCAACTTTGCCGGTTCCGGTGACGCTGTCAGAATTGGTTCTGGCGCAATATTTGCAAGGTAATATTCAGCTTAATGCCAGCTTCCTTGAAAGTGTTTTGACCTTTAGACAAAATGTTATGACGGAGCTGTCGAACCCAGACCATATCTTCATTACATTGGTGCTTTACGGCGGTGCGATCACGGCATTTTTGATGGTGGCACGTGCGGTCCTTACAATGTTTAAGCTAAAGCGCATTTTGGGTGAAGCCCATGAATGGCGTTCAAGTGGCCGGTTGAAATTGGTTCTGGCAGATAAAATCCGTATTCCGTTTTCCACACGTACATTGCGTTATCATTACGTTGTTTTACCATCGAGCATGCTGGCAAATAATATTGATTTGAAAGTTTCTATCGCGCATGAATTACAACATTTCCGTCAGAAGGATGTTGATTGGGAGTTTGCTTTTGCTTTGCTGACCCCTGTGTTTTTCTGGAACCCGGCTTTTCATTATTTCAAACGCGAAATCGAAGAACTTCGCGAATTGTCCTGCGATCAAAATGTTCTAAAACGCGGTCTGTTATCTGCAAAAGATTACTGCGAATGTCTGCTTCGCGTGTGTAATGGGCGATTCAAGCGTGCGCGTCTCTTTAAGTTGAGAGTGCCGGAAGTTGCGCTTATTCAAACCCAGGCTGGCTTCTTCAGTGCACGCCCGAAGAAGCTCTTGGAGAACCGCCTTTTGTCTGCACTGACTGGTTGGGATAATGGGTTTTCGAAAATCAGATTGGCATTTTTGGCGATCTTAATGGTCGGTTTTGCCGCCATGTTCTCATTTGCCGTGCAAAAGCCTGCAGATTGGAGCCATGATCGCCTCATGCTCTCCACTATTATCAATCTCGAGCGGTTGGAAAAGCGCAATCAGGGCAGCGCTAATCTTTATACCGCTTACTAAAAGCGCATGGGCTTGACTGCTTGAACCTTATTTCAGCAGCACATTTGGCTCTGCGAGACCTTTAATATTTGTGGCGATTGAAAATGTCTTTCCGGCATTTTCATCTTGCGCTAAAGCCTCGTCATCAAGACCCTGCATCGCGGTTGTCACATATATCGTGGATGCGTCATTGCCACCAAAAGCTGGGCAAGTTGTGTGTGGCGTTGGTAGGTGAAGTTGGCCTATGCTTTGGCCATCTGGTGAATAGCCCTCCACCATGCTTTTGCCCCAAAATGCGATCCAGATATTTCCCAATTGATCAACCACCGCACCATCAGGTGTTTGGTCCTTGGGTGTGAAATCAATAAAGATTTCTGCTTCCGCTTTAGGCCAACCCGTCTTTGGGTCTAATTTCTGTTTGAAGACGAAGTTCTTCATGGAATCGGCAAAATAGGCGATGTCCCCAGATGGTGAAAAACAAATCGCGTTGGGGATGGTGATATTCTTGTGCAGGCAACGCACCTCGCCTTTATAAAATCTGTAAATCGCGCCAGCATCTTGTTCAGCGTTTTTACCCATTGTGCTGACCCAAAAACCGTGTTGGCGATCGGCGCGACCATCATTGGAACGTGTGATGGAATTGTCTTTGTCGATATCGATGACGGCATGTCTTGTGTCATTGTTCAAAGACAAAGTTTGTAGACCGTGTTCACCGCTGATGAGCACTAAATCTTCATCAATCCATGCAACGGCAGAGACATTCTGATCAAATTTATAACGTTGGTGCCGGGTTTCGTTTTTAGCATGTAATGTGTTGTTGGTAATATCGAACCAAAGCAGCTCATTGCGCAATGGATGCCACAAAGGCCCCTCACCCAGCTGACATTTTTCGTCTGAAAAGATCTCGAAATCGGCGGATTGCAGCGTGAATTTTTGGTCTGTTTTATTCGTCATGATATTCAACATTATAGGAAGGCGTCATAAAGGATATGAGCGCGTTCTCTAATGCAATATCACGAGCGAGTAAATTATATTTTCAGATTGCTTGGAATTTTAGTATTCTGCTGATGTTTCGGGATCCAGGAGATATTTTTCAGATTGCGCATAGATGATCTCTGCGCCGCTCCCAAAGACACGTTGCAAAATATGAAAATCGCACGTGGCGGAAATCCGAAGGCCGAGCTCTCTGAGATGGACGCGTTGATAATAATATTGCGCCATCATCGCGCGCTGAAAGGGCTCGAGTTCCAAAGCAGCATTATACATATCTATATAGCTGTCTTCTTCTGTCTCGGGATTTAAAAACTTCGAGATGTTATTCTGTTTATTAGGTAAAACCATTATTCAACACCCATCTTTAGAGTTTTTTTAATCGACCTTAAAAACCGAAAGTTTCCCGAAGCTTAACAAAATTACAACTAATTCCAGAATTTCTCTTCAATTCGCGCGGATTTTCGACCTTCATGGGTGTAAGTCTCAATTTCTGTTCCTGGATCCCAATGATCTTTGTCGACCATGCCAATCGCGACATTTGTTTTAAAATCGGGTGACCACACGGCTGCCGTGATTTGGCCAACCTGGCGATTG
Organism: Lentilitoribacter sp.; assembly: GCA_963691785.1. Lineage (GTDB taxonomy): Bacteria > Pseudomonadota > Alphaproteobacteria > Rhizobiales > Rhizobiaceae > Lentilitoribacter. Next base: position 4,193,642 of record OY829371.1, on the reverse strand, counting down.
CCTTTGATGATCGACCAGGGAGATTTAAGTGTGGTGATCGGTTCACCAGGAATGGATATCGGACGGATCTGTTTGGATGGGCCTTTTTCAGCCTCGCGCAATAATGCTGCCTTGCCGATATAATCCACATCCTGCGTGAGGCTGCAGAATTTCCCCAAGCCACATTCAAGCGGCGTATTGTCCATATCCATATCGCCGCCATAACTTAGCAAGCCGCCTTCAACGCGCTCGATCAAATTTGGGCAGCCGGCACGGACATTGAGATCTTCACCCGCTTCAAACAACGCATCCCAGATGTAAACTCCGTGTTGGCCACCTTCGACATAGATCTCAAATCCACCTTGCTTGGAATATCCGGATCGGGCGACGATGAAAGATGTATTGGCAAATTTGAGCCGCTTTTTGCGGAAGAAGCGAATATCTCGAACTTCTGATCCAAAGACGCGTTCCATCAGTTCATCGGATTTTGGTCCCTGAACAGCCAAAGGTGACACATCTGGTTCAAAAACATCCACATTGAGGTTCATGCCGACCGCAAGACCTTTGACCCATAAGAGCAGGTCGCTATCGGCAATAGAAATCCACCAGCGTGTGTCACTATGCTTGAGTGCGACCGGATCATTGAGCATTTTGCCGTTATCATCGACAATTGGCACATAATAACATTGGTCAGATTGCATCTTGCTCAAATCACGTGGCGTTAAAACCTGCATCAGTTTCGTCGCATCAGGGCCATTAAGTTCAACCTGACGCTCAACCGCAACATCCCAGACCTGAACATGGGATTTTAGATGATGATAATCAGCTTCCATTGATTCAAAGGCTGTTGGCAAGAGCATCCGATTATAGACGGAATATCCTTTTACTCCTGCTGCTTCTACACGCGGGGTAAATGGGGTTGCGCGAAGGCGCGATGATCGTGCGATGATTTGGTTCATTTTTCTAATCCAGTGACTTAGCTTGTTCGCGAAGCTTGAACTTTTGTATTTTCCCAGTTGAGGTTTTTGGTAATTCAGCGAAAACAATTTTCTTAGGTGTTTTAAAACCCGCTAAATGTTCCCGACAGAAACTGATGATATCGTCTTCATTTGCCTCAGCGCCGTCTCTCAGTTCAACAAAGGCGCACGGGACTTCACCCCATTTTGGATCGGGCTTTGCGACAATGGCGGCAGCCTGTATCGATGGGTGGCGGAAGAGTACCGCTTCTACTTCAACCGAGGAGATGTTTTCTCCACCTGATATGATGACGTCTTTGAGTCGGTCTTTAATTTGAATATAGCCATCGGGATCGACCACTGCGCCATCGCCGGACCAGAAATAGCCATTGGCAAAAGCGTCTTCTGTTGCCCGAATATCCTTATAATAGCCCTTCATAACTGTGTTGCCGCGAATAGCGATTTCACCTTGTGTTTCGCTATCTGCTGGCACAGGCTGATCTTTGTCTCGGTCAATCACGGTAACCAAATCAACCATCGGCATAGCTATACCTTGCTGTGCTTGCAGCTGTGCTTGTTTGGCATCATCAAGATCTTCCCAACTTTCTTGCCATAAGCATTGAGAGATATGTCCGTAGGTTTCAGTGAGGCCATAAACTTGCATGACCTCTAAACCCATTGATTTGGTTTTTTCCAATACCGATGGCGGCGGCGGCGCGCCAGCAGTTAATACCTTCACCTTCGGATCAAAGGGTTTCATATCGTCAGATTTCGCATCCGTCAGCATCTGCAAGATAATCGGTGCTGCACCAAAATGGGTCACGGCATATTTGCCGATGGCTTCGAGTAAAACATCCGCCGCCATCGTACGAGTGAAGACTACCGTTCCGCCCAACATAGCCATAACCCAGGGATGTCCCCAGCCATTACAATGGAACATCGGAACCACTGACAAATAGGTTGGATAATGCGGTGTTTGCCACGCAGCAATGGTGCCTAATGCCATGAGATAGGCGCCGCGATGGTGATAGACCACACCCTTAGGACGGCCGGAAGTACCAGACGTATAATTAAGGCAGATCGCATCCCATTCGTCGCGTGGAAATCCGCTCATGGGTTTCACGTCAATATCGGTCTCAATAACATCATCGTAATTTTTGCCATCCAGTGTATGAGGACTTGGTGCATTCGGATCGCTTATCTCGATGACCGGCACTGTACGTCCCATGATCTCAAATACTTTTTCGACCACAGGGATTAGTTCTTGATCAACAATGAGGAGCTGCGTGTCGGCATGATCGAGAATATAGGCAATGGTTTCAGGTTCTAAACGGGTATTAAGTGTGTTGAGCACCGCGCCAGAGACGGGTAGTGCGAAATGCAATTCGAGCATTTCTGGGATATTTGGGCAAAGAACGGAAACTGTATCGCCTTTCTTAATGCCCATGGACGCAAGCCCTTTGGCAAAACCGCGAATTCGTTTCGCCGTTTCGGCCCAACTGCGTTTGATATCACCATAAACAACAGCCGTGCGTTGACGGTGTAAAGTTTCAGCGTGATTTAAGAACGACACGGGAGATAGCGGCACATAATTTGCGCTGACTTTATCGAATGCATCGAAGTTTTTTTGCATGCCTGTTTCCTCCCGTTAAAACATGACTGTTTGAATTCAGATTAAGACCCGCTACTCATTGGGTCTAACGCGTGCAGCCGATTTATTGGCAAAGGCCTCTAGCCGCGCACGTGCTTCTGGTTGCGTATTCACGACCCCAGCCACAACAGCTTCTGCGTAAGCGGCATCCATGGCTGACATATTGTTAAGGTGGCTGATCGCTGAACAAATCGCAAAATTCGTCAGCGGTAAATTCTGCGCGGCACGATTGGCAAGTTCGATAGCCTTGTCCAAGCTTGAACCTTCAGTCATATATTGCGCTAATCCCAAATCTACGGCTTCCTGGCCCTGATACACACGTCCCATCAGGATCATATCAATCATGCGAGATTTACCGATCATGTCAGAGACGCGAATGGTTGCGCCGCCACCGGTAAAGATACCGCGTTGTCCTTCGGGCAATGCAAAATAGGTTGTCTCGTCGATCACCCGGATATGAGCCGCGCTTGCCAATTCAAGACCACCGCCCACAACAGCGCCTTTGAGTGCTGCGATGATTGGTACGCCGCCATATTCCATTTTATTAAAGGCTTCGTGCCAGCGCATGCAAACATGCATAAATTCATCCGGGCTGCGATCAGCCTTCCAGTGTTCGATAAGATCAAGCCCAGCGCAGAAGTGGTCACCAGCGCCAGCTAAGACAACGGCTTTGACGCCAAGTTTGGATGTGTTGGAAAAGAAATCCACCAGTTCTTCAATCGATTGCACATCAAGCGCATTGCGTTTGTCCGGGCGATTGAGCGTTAAGATAACAACATCATTATCCTGCGCCTCAAGTTTGAGCCTTTCATATTCTGGTAGTGGTTTCATGTCGGACATTTATGTCGCCTTTCTAAACTCAAACTCTTTTCATGCTCATGCAGTTGCAAAGTCTTTGAAAGCATCTGCATAGATGCTGTCAGAACCTGCTGTAATTCGCGCTTTTTCTAACTCGCATTCGACAAGGATATGTTGCGCGTAAAAATAGGCGGTCGCGATTTTTTCTGCATGGAAAGCTGTGTTCTTGCCGTCTGCTATATGCGCCTCGGCTGCCAGAATGGATTTGCCAAACTGCCAGCCGACAGCCAGGTTTCCGGCCAACATGAGGATCGGCACGCTTCCGGCATAAACATTATTGATGTCGTCACCTGCCTGATCAATGAGCCAACTAATACTGTCGTTAAATGCCTTGCGGGCTCTTTCCAGATTGTTGGCAAAACCCATTGCTTGCGGGCTTCCAGATTTTAGTGATGTTTCTGTCTCTTCGATCTGAACCATGATCTCTTTGGCAAGTGCACCTTTGTCGCGCAATATTTTCCGGCCCAGAAGATCATTGGCCTGAATGGCTGTTGTGCCTTCGTAAATTGGTAGGATGCGCGCGTCGCGATAAAATTGCGCCACACCTGTTTCTTCAATAAAGCCCATGCCGCCATGAATTTGAACGCCAAGCGATGTAACTTCCAAGGCACGTTCAGTACAAAAACTTTTCACAAGTGGCACAAGAAACTCGGCTATCGGTTTTGCTGTTGCTGCTTGTTCTTCACTTCCGTTTTTCGCCAGATCCAAGAGGCCCGCGGTTGCAATCGACAATGCGCGGCCACCTTCAACCAGCGCCTTCATGCGCAAAAGCATGCGGCGAACATCTGGATGATGCGCGATGGTCACAGCTTCCTTTTTTGAGCGATCAACCGGCGGGCCTTGCTCACGATCTTTGGCATATGCAAGCGCATGTTGATACGCACGCTCAGAGACTGCAACGCCCTGAATGCCGACCAAGAAACGCGCACTCATCATCATGATAAACATATATTGCAGGCCGTGATTTTCTTCACCGATTAAAAAGCCTGTGGCATTGTCATATTCAAGCACAGCAGTTGGACTGGCTTTAATACCAAGTTTATGTTCAATGCTGATGCAGTTCACGCCATTGCGCTCGCCGGGTGTACCATCATCTTTGACGAGATATTTCGGCACAATAAAGAGGCTGAGACCTTTGGGTCCAGGATGCGCATCGGGCGTGCGCGCTAGAACCAAATGGATGATGTTTTCTGATAATTCATGTTCACCATAGGTGATGTAAATCTTGGTGCCGCTGACAGCATAGGTGCCATCGTTGTTTTGCACGGCCTTTGTTCGCACCCGACCAAGATCACTGCCTGCCTGTGGTTCAGTGAGGTTCATTGTTCCGGTCCAACGTCCGGAAATGAGGTTTTCGAGATAAAGTGCTTTTTGATCCTCAGAACCGGCAAGCATTAACGCATCCACCGCGCCGTCCGTTAAAAGAGGGCATAGTCCAAAGCTCAAATCTGAGGAATTTAATATCTCAGTAGAGGCAGCTCCCAATGCGCGCGGCAGACCCATGCCGCCATGCGACGCATCATGAGGCAGGCTTTGCCAACCCATCTCTACGAACTGATCGTAGGCGGTTTTAAATTCATCTGGCAGGATAACTTTTTCGCCGTCAAACTTTGAACCCGTCGTGTCGCCAATTGATGTGAGCTCGGCAATCGTTTCAGAGCAAAAACGGCCAAAACCATCCAGAACTGCTTCTGCATCCTGACTTGTGATATCTGAATAGGTTTCAAGCGCTGTGACATCCGCCCAGGATGATAAATGCTCAATATTGAACATGATATCGTCGATTGGCGCTTTATATGGCATGGGAAACCTCTTTGATTATTCTATAATGTCATACTATCAATGTTCTGAATCAAAAATACACTCTATGTGACAAAATCCTTTTAAAAAGTGACAAATTTGAATATGAATTTGTCATGAGAGTTTATCATTCAGCGCGCGTTGCCACGGTTTCATCTTTATTTATCGATGATTGGCTCGATGCATTAAGCACCATTTGTTCCAAAGAACAGCTGGATTCGTTTCTATTACGCGCGGGCCTTATTGATGGTGATGGACAGCCGTTTCAACGGGTAACGCTTGATCAAATTATTTGGCTTTATGCCATTGCGGCCATTGAAACCAGCGATGAAATGATGGGCCTTTGGGCAAGGCCGGTAAGGGTGCGGGCCCTTCAGCATCTGATTACCACAGTGCGTCAGGCGAAATCTCTTCCTTCGGTATTGTTTAAATTTTCGACCTTTTGGAACCTTTTATTAGATGATTACCAGTTTGAGCTCATCAACAATGACAATGAATATGAGCTCTCGCTTAAACCGATAGGGGAGCAGCCAGTTCAAAGATTTGGCCATATGCTGATTTTAAAACTTGCTCATGGTCTTTTATCTTGGATGGCCGGGAGAGAAGTTGCTGTTCAATCTGTTCAATTTGCCTTCGAAGCGCCCGAATTTGTCGAGGATTATAATGTGATTTTCCCAACGCAAATTGATTTTGGTGCGGCACATTCTTCCATTTCATTTGAACTGGCGAAACACCAAAGACCAGTTGGGCGAACCGATACGGAGCTGGTTGAGTTTTTAAAGCGTGCGCCAAGAGATTGGTTGTTTACCAGTTTGCATGAAAACACGCGAACACTTCAGATCCGTGAAATATTATATCGCTCAACATGGGATGATTGTAATTTAGCTTTTGTTGCCGGCGAGCTTAATCTCGAGCCTCGAACTTTGATGCGCCGCCTGAAAGATGACGGTACTTCCTTTCAAGAAATAAAGGACGGTTTGCGGCGCGACATCGCCATTCGTGAATTGCATAATGGACACAAAACCATTGAAGAGATCTCGCAACGAACGGGATTTTCGTCAGCCGCCAATTTCCATATTGCATTTAAACGTTGGACGGGAACGACCCCACGGCTATTTGCGGTATCTCAACAAACCCTTGCCAATCGTTTCAAAGTTAATGGCTGACCTTAAGTTGCTTTGAGCATTGTTCTTTTGACGCATTCTCTAACTCGGCATAATGCGCAAATTCATCTAATACTTTTGCGCCGAGCTGGCTCTCAAATAATTCCTGATTGGAATTATGAGCAATATTGGCTGCTTTTTTATCACCTAAATTAGACTGGAAGATACCGGCTGCACTCACGGGTAAAAAATCTTCGTAAACGATTGGGCTGAACTGAATGTGACCGGATTGAACCATGTCCTCAAACGATTGATCAACTGGTGCTTCGCTTTGGTCTTCAGCGAGCTGATAGTGAAAATAGCCAAGCTCCTCTTCGCGAATTGTTGTCCAATCATCGGGAAAAGCTGAGAATGTTTCCTGCAGGGTTTCAACATATTCTTGTGCATTTGAACCATCAGGTGCAGGTGTGCATTTGGCTCTTGTTTCGTTTAGCAGACGATCATAGAGCGCACGACCTTTAGGTGTGAGTGCAATGCCGCGCTGTTCGATCTCGCCAAATCGCGCGGTGTGTTTGCCATCTTTGACATCTACAAAATCGACCGATTCTTCCAGCGCTTTAAATGAAGTCTGGCGCAGCAAAATTGGACATTTGCGGTTTGGCGGTCCTTCGATCACAGCTTTGGGTGCAATATTGCGCGAAGGCATCAAATCTTGAACCTGATCAATATCAAGCGTGCGCGGTGTAAGGTGGTTAATATGCGGGCCTTTGAAGGACACCACATCGGCAATCAAACGGTGTTCTTGATGCAAACGATCATAAAGCTCTTGAGTGATATTGGCCTCGGGGTGCCATTTAAATGTGATGAGAATCTCTGTGATAAATTCATCCGCATCCTTTTTATAAATACCAGATTGAGCTTCGGCCTGATCGATCATTTCAACAAGTCTATCGGTGAAGATATGTCGCGCGGCAAGAACGGCTTGGGCATCCGTTTTTAATGCCTCATCTTCAATCAGATCCAACCGCAATAAAGACGTGAAAATCCTAAATGGATTGATTGATAGCGCGTCTCCATCAATGGGTCGAAATGCTGTTGAATGAACGGGAATGCCCGCGACGCTTAAATCATAATAGCCAACCGGGAACATACCCATTTGAAAAAATGCGCGGCGGATCAATTTCAATTCATCTTCGGTGCCAAGTCGAATGGCGTCATGTCGTTCATCTGAAATCCGCGCAAGTCCATTGGTTGATTTAAGTGTTTGGGCAAGCTCTTGGTCTGCATCTAGTGTTGATGAATTCACCTCAGCGACCAGATCCATCAACGTGCCATAGGCAGGAACTTCATCGCGATACATCAATGACATGGCTGATGAGAATTTTACCCTTAAGTCGCTGGGGTTAATCATCGAATTATCTGACATGGTTTCCTCCGGTATAACATGATTTAGTCGGCAGTGATTTCAGATGATGCTGATACAGGTTCGCCATTGATCGCATAGGCTTTGTGGTCATTGCTATTGAGCGTTACGGTAATTTCGTGTTGTCCTTGCGGCAATTTACCGATCGTGGCTGTGTTTGAATACATGCGCTGCAACTTTAATCCATTGAGATAAAGATGGCCGTGACCTTGACCGTCTTTATGCATCATTGGTTCTGTTTGCGGTTCAAAAAATTCAAAGTTTTGCGTTGAGATATTTATAGCCCATGTCTCGTCACTATTTTGGGTCACGTCCATCTCAATTGTAGGTGCATTATCGTTCGCACCAACCTCAATTTTCGCACTTCCATGCATGGAATGATCCATAGGTGCGTCTTCATCGCCCATTGCCATTGTGTTTGATGCAGCTGGATCTTGCACGATCGCTTTGATCTGCTGAGATGTTGAGTTTTTAAAATTGATGGTGAGCGGTATAAATTCACCCGCTTTAAGTTCGGCTTCATTCGCGCTGACCATAATATGTGCGCCATCGGATGAGAAACTTGGCGATGCTCCATTTGGAATGGCAATTCCATAAGTAGGATGCGCACCCATTACATGAGCATGGTTTTCATCTGTCGATTGGATGCTGGTGATGAAATCCGGCTCACCATCATTTTGCATGTTGAGATAAACCGAATACATGTTTGCGTTCATTTTAACGGCTTTAACATTTGACACCAAAATTGGTGCGCTAGCCGTGTTCAACGACCAAAATAATGCGGCAGCACCTAAAATGAGTATAGCAATGATCGCAAATTTACGGTTATTTGACATCGGCGCCCATCCGTTGTTGTTAGTATGCAAACATTATTGTTTGGCATATTTGTGTCAAGCGTAAGGAGATAAATGCAATGAGAATGAGAGCATTATTTATTGCGCTTATAATGGCATGGATTGTGATTTTGTCGACGACAAAAATTGCCGCAGCCCATGTGTCTGAGCAGGGGATTGTGTTGCTTCTTCCCACCAATATTTACATTATCAGCGGCTGCCTTGCGGTGATTTCATCCATGTTGCTTGTGGCGTTCTTACCGCATGATCGGGTGTTTTCATTTTTCAAACCGTTGCATATCAGATTGCCGTCATTTGATTTCATCTTTCAAAACGCGGCCCTCAAAGACCTCGTCAGTATCTTGTCTTTAGTCATTGTGCTGGGCTTGATCGTCATTGGTGCGATCGGATCGAGAGATCCGCTTGTAAACATGCTGCCGCTTTCCATTTGGACATTTTGGTGGATCGCAATTTTTATGATGCATAGTGTGTTTGGCAATATCTGGTCCTGGATCAATCCCTGGTCTGGATTATATACCCGGGTTCTAAAGAATATTGGTTTTGGACTTAAGCTACCACACCAAATTGGTTGCTGGCCTGCCATTATTGTTTTCATCGCGTTTTACGGTTTCATTATAGCAGATATTGCACCCGATGATCCGGCGCGGCTTTCAAATTTCGTCTTGGGTTACTTAATTTTCACGTTTCTTGGGACGATAATTTTCGGCGCTGAAAACTGGTTCAAACAGGTTGAATGTTTCACAATATTGTTTTCGCTGCTCGCGCAGCTTTCACCATTTAAGATCAATCCACATGGTCGAGGTTGGCATATAGGTTTGCCCGGTTGGCAGGCATTGCGCCAGCAAAAAATACTGTTCACTCAAGCGTTGTTTCTGTTGTCGGTTCTCGGGTCAGGTAGCTTTGACGGGGTCAATGAAACTTTCTGGTGGCTGGTTCAAATTGATATTAATCCGTTGGCATTTCCGGGGCGTTCTGCGGTGGTCTGGCCCTCAACTCTTGGCATAATAGGTGCCAATATTTTGCTCTATGGCATCTTTGCTATCTGCATTTGGGCGGGTCTGAAAGCGGTAAATTATGGGTATAGCGGAGCGGATCGCGGTATAAAAACAGACGTCAATTTCCAACGCATCTTCTCAGCCCTGGCCATTTCAGTCTTGCCTATTGCTGCTGTTTATCACGCGTCACATTATCTGACGACATCGATGGTGAACGGGCAATATCTTATTGCCGCCCTATCGGATCCATTGGGCAATGGCGTGAATATATTAGGATTGGAAAACTATCAGGTAACCACTGGATATTTAAACGAAATTGCCAGTGTAAGGCGTATTTGGCTGTCACAAGCGAGCCTTGTTGTTTTCGGTCATATCATTGCAGTTTTAATGGCACATTATGTGATCGCCAAACATTTTTATACGTGGAAAGACGTAGTTATTTTTCATATTCCAATTGCCTTATTCATGGCAACCTATACATGGTTTGGTCTTTGGTTGTTGGCCGCTCCAAAGGGCGCTTGATCGGTCTTGGAGCAAATGGCCTTTTGAAAAAAGGGCTGGACAATTCGTTAGTATACATACAAACTGCCTATGCAGGATTATCCATAGAAGCTCCAGAGAGGAACGAAAATGACTGATAAGAAGAAGGGACCAAAGCTGGTCTCCCGCCGCAACACACTTAAGGGAATTGGCGCAGGTGCACTTTTGGCTACGACGGGAATGCCAAAGATGATAGGATATGCGCAAGCGCAGACATCAGAGCCGATCAAAATCGGTTTTCAGGTTCATAGAACTGGTATCGGCGCAGCTTATGGCCGCTGGTATGATCGCACCACGCAAGCTGCTGTAAAACGCATCAACGATATGGGCGGCATCAATGGACGTCCGGTTGAAATCGTTGCCGAAGACGATGGTACAGATCCAAAGCGCGGCGCCGAAGTGGTTGAGAAATTCGCGTCACAGCATAATTGTGATATCGCATTTGGCACATTGTTCAGTCACGTTGTTTTCGGATCAGCGCCACGTGCTGGTGAATTGAAGCTTCCGTATTTTGTCGTGTCTGAAGGACACCATGTTGCCAGTGGTAAGCTGAACAGATATACGCTTCAGCCAGGCATCACAGATGTGAAAAGTCAGGTTCAAGCCATGGCGCCATTTGTTGGCGACAATCTGGGTAAGAAAGTCACAATGATCTATCCGGACTTTGCGTTCGGTCATGATCATCGCGATTTCTTTAGTGAAGCGATTGAGCGTCAAGGTGGGCAGGTTGTTGCGAAAATCGCGGTACCACCAGCTGAAACATCATTTACGAAATATTTCCCGAAAATCCCACGTGACACCGAAGTTGTTTATCACGTAATGGTCGGGCCAGCTGTTTTGACTTTCGTGAAAGAATTGGGTGAATTCTTCGGACCAAGCCGTCCAGAAATCTTCGGCTTTATTGATAGCCTTGAAGCGGTTGATATCAACAGCCCAGGCCTTGAATTCTTGGAAGGTACATATTTCTGGGAAGGCATGCCGCGTTATGCGCAGGCCAACCAAACTTCTCATGATAAGCTTTATCGCGAAGCTGTTGGCGTCGATGAAAATGGTGCTTCGACATCTGATTCAAAAGACGTCTCAACATTTGCGCATATGTTTGGTTGTTGGGAAACGCTCAATATTGTTAAAAAAGGTATGGAATCTGCGGGCTATAAAGGTCCTGAAGATCGTGCCAAGCTGATTGAGGCGGTGGAAGCGATGTCGGATATGCCAATGTCGGATGATCATCCGCAAGGCGCAAAACGCTTTAATGGTAAAACACACCAAACATTTGGATCTCAGTACATTTCAAAAGTGACAGATGGCAAACTTGTGGTGTCACATACAACATCGATTGAAGACACGTTGTATGAGGACGAAGTGGATTACACAACACAACCGTTCTAATCGCAAAGTTTGGAATTTAGACTGAGAAAACAATATGGAATTTGGGCCGCATCTTATTCTTGCCTCCCTTGAGGGTGCTGTTATTGCCGCAGTTCTAGCAATGACAGCGATGGGCCTAAGCATTGTTTTCGGCATCATGCGCGTCGTGAATGTCGCGCATGGTGAATTCTTTATGTTAGGGGCGGTGATCGCCTGGTGGGTGGCCCATTTATTGGGCGGTCATCCGGCGGTCGGTTTCATCGCTGCGCTTATTTTTGCGCCTCTAATCGTTGGTTTTATTGCGGCCATTTCGGATCGGTTGGTGCTGCAACGCATTGATTATGATCCTGACCGCACGATCGTTGGCACGATCGGGCTTTTATATATCATTCAGCAAGTCACACTCATGACCTTTGGTCCGGAAGCGCGTCCGGTGGAAGCGCCATTTAATCAACGCTTGGCGATCCCGTGGTTTGAGTTTGGTGACAATGGTTTCGAAATTTATTGGCCTTGGGGCCTATCGATCACCAGTTATAAGCTTTTCATCATCGTCGCTGCGATCGCAATTTTAACAGCTTTGTGGGTGTTGATGGCCAAAACCAAAATTGGTTTGATCATGCGCGCCACCCAACAAGATAGCGAAATGGCGCGTGCCTTTGGCGTTCCGGTCAAGCGTGTCTATGCTTGGGTATTTGGTCTTGGTGCCGGCCTTGCGGCAATGGGTGCGGTTTTGGTGGTACCCGTTCAACAAGCACATTATCTGATGGGGCATGATCCTCTGCTCTTATCCTTCATCGTAGTCATTATTGGCGGCTTGGGAAGTCTGCCCGGCACAGTGATTGCTGCTGTGTTGATTGGCATGAGCGATGGGATCATTTCCGTCTTTTTCTCACCGACGCTCGCCAAAATTTTAGCAACATTATTGGTGGCCATGGTTCTGGTCTTTAGACCCCAAGGTTTAATGGGGAAATTGCGCTCATGACGGATATCCAGCGTTCGAATTGGCTGCATATTGGTGTTGTCATCGCGCTCGCCTGTTCATTTTTCATTTTACCGGAATATCACTCCGGAAATCTTGCACGTATTCTCGTATTGGCGGTTTACGCCATGGGCTATAATCTGCTCTTTGGCTATACAGGCCTATTAAGTTTGGGCCATGCCTTGTTCTTTGCCGCCGGGATGTATGGGCTTGGCCTTGCCATGCAATTTTTCGATTTTAATCCCATTGCTGCTGTGATCGCTGGATTGATCCTGGCCTTGGTGGTTTCAATCTGCGTGGGTTTCTTGGCTTTGCGAACTACTGGTGTGGCTTTTATGATTGTCACGCTGATGTTCGCGCAAGCCGGCTATCTAACGATCCTATATTTTGGTGAATATACCCGCGGTGATGAAGGCTTTGTCATCCAGCAGGCAGATCGCATGGTTGGCATGATTGATCTGACCAGCCCGATGGGGCGTTTCTTTACTGCGCTTTTATTATTTGCGATTTGTTTTTTCATCATCGCCTATATCGTTCGATCTGGTTTTGGTTTGGCACTTGTGGCTATTCGCGAAAACGAAGAACGCGCAACCATGCTTGGCTATGATGTCATGCGTTTAAAACTCCAAGCAGTTGTGATTTCAGGCGTGATGTCCGGATCAGCTGGCGCGGCCTATGCGTTGCTGTTTGGCTATGCCGGGGCAACATTTGCCACCGTTCAATATTCGATTTTTCCATTGTTATGGGTATTGCTGGGTGGTGCGGGCGTGACCATTGGACCACTAATCGGCACGATCTTCATGTTTTATCTCATTGATTATTCCAGCGCGATCACACCCGCTTATATGTTGATCGCTGGTTTAGCATTGGTGCTATTAACTCTCTTTGCGCCGCAGGGTTTGGTGGGTGAATTACGACGGAGGTATTTGCCTTGGCTTCCGTAACGATTTTAGAAACTCAAGGGTTGAGTAAATCCTTTGGAGGTTTGCAGGCCAATACCGATATTGATTTTAAGCTGCAAGAGGGTTTGATCACTGCATTGATCGGTCCCAATGGTGCGGGCAAAACTACTTTCGTGGGTATGCTATGCGGTCGTATTCCTGCGACTTCTGGCCGGGTATTCTTTAATGGTCAGGATATTAGTGCGTTGCCGGCACATCAACGCATTCGCCTTGGCATCGCTTATACGTTTCAGATCACGTCAATCTTTCCCGGGCTCAGTGTTGCGCGTAATGTTGAATTGTCATTAAGGCGTGCTCAAAAGTTAAAAACCAAAGAAATTGGTGCTGCGGTTCAAAAAGTTCTTGCCCAGGTCAATCTGTCCGATCGCGCGGATCAGGTGGCCAAAGATTTAAGCTATGGGCATCAGCGCATTTTGGAAATTGCCATGGGTCTGGCCCAAGATCCCAAGCTGTTTATCTTGGATGAACCAACGCAGGGACTGTCTGAGTCTGAAGTTGAAGAATTCATTGCGCTAATCAAGTCGCTCGCTGGTGAAACGACGATATTGCTGATTGAGCATAATATGGATGTGGTGATGAAATCCGCGGACCATATCGCAGTGCTTAATTTTGGTGAATTGCTGGCGGAAGGTACGCCGGCTGACATCCGTGAAAATAAATCTGTTCAAAGCGCATATTTGGGTACGTCTGAAGATGCTTGAGGTGAAAGACATATTTGCTGGTTATGGCCAGGTTCAGGTGTTGCACGGTGTGTCGCTTGATGTGGCGGCGGGCGAGATTTTATGCGTGATGGGGCGCAACGGTGCCGGCAAAACCACACTTTTGAGATCGATCATGGGGATTGTTCAAATCGAGGATGGTGTGATCTCATTGGAAGATGAAGCCATCGACACTTTGCCTGGGCATGAAATCCCCAGACGCGGCATTGGTTATATCCCGCAAGGGCGCCGATTATTTCCTGAACTTACAGTGTCAGAAAACATTGAAATGGGTCTGATGGTGCGGAAAGTCAGCAGCGATACCAGAGACTGGGTCTTGGATTTATTCCCGCGACTTCGTGAGCGGCTTGATCAACGTGCAGGGACTTTGTCTGGTGGCGAGCAACAGATGTTGGCAACGGCCCGCGCACTCGCCTTGCGGCCTAAGGTACTTCTGCTTGATGAACCAACAGAAGGTTTGCAGCCTTCGATGATCGAACAAATTCGACAGGTGATTTTGAAGATGAAAGATGAAGGTTTTGCCATTGTTTTGGTTGAGCAGCGCATTGATGCGGTTTTGGCGCTGGCAGATCGTGTGACGATGATTGAAAATGGCAAATCGGTTGAAACCCTCACAGCAAAAGAGCTGGGCGCATCGCCTGATAAAATTAAACGCTATTTAGGTGTTTGATCGTTCCATTAGTGACTTGCTGCAATTTAGATTTTTAAGATATTGTCCACGCAATGGACAATGAAAGGACATCCCAAATGCGAGCTGCAAACGAAGCACTGATTGTAATTGATATACAAAACGATTTCTGCCCCGGCGGTGCATTGGCCGTCAATGAAGGCGATCAGATCGTGCACGGTGTGAATGCGCTCATGTCCGAATTTCAAACCATTGTTTTGACGCAAGATTGGCATCCTGCCGGTCATTCATCCTTTGCTTCATCCCATGAGAGTGCGGAAATTATGTCATTGATTGATATGCCCTATGGCCCACAAGTTCTCTGGCCTGACCATTGTGTGCAAGGTAGCCAAGGTGCTGAATTTCATGCGGACCTTAATGTTGACGCTGCCCATATGATTGTTCGCAAAGGTTTTCGCCCAGAAATCGACAGCTATTCTGCGTTTTTTGAAAATGACCACACGACACCGACGGGTCTTGATGGCTACCTAAAAAGTCGCGGCGTTGAGAAATTATTATTGGTTGGCTTGGCGACTGATTTTTGCGTCAATTATTCTGCCGTAGATGGTGCGAAACAAGGCTTTGACGTGACCGTTGATCAATCCTTATGCCGTGCTATTGATTTTGATGGTTCATTAGATGCGGCACGTGAAGGCATGTCACAAGCGGGCGTATCGCTGCTCTAGCTATTCGTTTGATTGTTCTGATCGATTTCGAAAAGCATTTCAGTTTGACAAAATAAGTTCGCCTCTTTATCGTTAGTATACAAATGATAAAGAGGTGAGGTTTGCGTTACGAAATCCCGACAGAACTGGAAACCGCGCTTCAATTATATGCGGTTAAAGGCGCGCGTATTGTTGCTGGCGGAACGGATGTCTATCCATCCTCGCAACAAGGGCATTCGCCACGTAACTTAATAGACCTTACTTCTATCCCGGAATTGTCTGGCATCACGTTGACCGATGACATCTATCGCATTGGAGCGGCGACCACTTGGACAGACATAATCAAAGCAGATCTGCCGCCTAGCTTTGATGCTTTAAAACAAGCGGCGCGCGAGGTCGGCAGCATTCAAATTCAAAATGCCGGCACGATTGGCGGCAATATTTGTAATGCTTCACCAGCAGCAGATGGTGTGCCGCCTTTATTGGCGTTAGATGCGCAAGTGGAACTTGTCAGCGCATCTAATGGCACGCGGGTGATGGCTTTGTCAGACTTCATATTGCATGTGCGTAAAACATCGCTTTCGGAAGATGAAATTTTATCAGCCGTGTTGATACCCAATCCTTCAAAGGGAGAAAAATCCGCCTTTGAAAAACTTGGCAGCCGACGGTATCTGGTCATCTCGATCACGATGACAGCTGCCAATATTACCTGTGATGATAATGGCATCATTACGAGCGCGAAAATTGCTGTTGGCGCCTGTTCACCGGTGGCGCAGCGATTGCCTGCGCTTGAAGCGGATATGATCGGAAAAAAACCGGATGAGATTGCTGTTACGCTGCAACATTTATCGTCTCTTAAACCGATTGATGATGTCCGTGGCACCGGCGATTATCGTCTTAATGTGGTTGCAGAGCAGTGCAAACGTGCTGTGATGCGGGCGGCGCGCTCATGACAGATTTTACTTTAAACGGCGATCATATCTCATCTGATCCTATTCCGGGTGAGCGGCTTTCAGAAATGTTGCGCGAGCGAGTTGGTGCACGTGATGTTAAAATTGGCTGTAATGCAGGTGATTGTGGTGCCTGTTCGGTTCTTGTTGATGGTGATGTGGTTTGCGCATGTTTGACGCCGGCGCACCAAATTCGTGGGAAAAAGATCGAAACGGTCAGCGGTCTTTATGAAGGCGATCCGATTGCTGAGAAACTTGCGGATAATTTTCTTAATCATGGCGCAGCACAATGCGGGATTTGTACGCCAGGAATGATCGTGTCTGCCGTCGCCTTGTTACGTGAAAATCAGAACCCTTCGGAAGAAGAGGTTAAAGATGCATTGGGCGGCGTTTTATGCCGTTGCACCGGCTATCGAAAGATCATTGATGCCGTCTTGGATGTTGCCCCGATGCTTTCCGAAGACCTTGGCCACATCGGGAGTTCGATCCGGCGATTAGATGGCGTTGAAAAAGTAGCGGGCCGCGATCTTTATGGTGATGATGTTGCGCCTCCGGGTTCTTTGGAGATTTTCGTTATTCGATCACCTTTCCCGCGAGCCGGTTTTGAGCTGGGTGATCTCGATGGGTTCGTCGAGCGTCATCCTGAGGTGTCAGCAATCATAACTGCCGATGATATTGAAGGTGAAAATGCCTTTGGCGTAATCCCGCAATTTCAAGACCAGCCGGTTTTTGCTGTTCACGAGGCACGTTTTCGTGGTGAAGCGGTTGCGGCTGTGGTTGGCACGCCAGACTATATTCGCGAATTTGACCCAGAAGACTTTCCGATTGTTTGGCATGAAGAAGATGCAGCGCAAGATATCGATAAAGCGCAATCGGACCTTGCCGCCAAGCTACACGAAAAACACGCGCGCAATCTCATGTGCGAAGGATTTGTTCAGCGCGGTGATGCGGTGTTTGGCATTGAGCAGGCGGATTTTGTTGTTGAAGGGCATTTTAATTCAGGCTTTGTCGAGCATGCCTATATTGAACCTGAAGCTGGTTTTGCAGAGGTGGTTGATGGCAAAGTGACCGTTCATGCCTGCACGCAGGCACCTGTGATGGATCAGGAAGCTTTGGAAATTATTCTTGGGAAAAGCAAAGATCAGATCAGAATTATTCCCTCAAGTGTCGGCGGCGGGTTTGGCTCAAAACTCGATATATCTGTGCAGCCGATTTTGGCGCTCGCCGCGATAAAAACCGGCAAGCCTGTGCGCCTGACCTATACACGTACAGAATCAATGCAGAGCACGACCAAGCGGCACCCTTCAGATATTGCGTTAAAAATCGGTGCGAATTCTGATGGCAAAATCGTTGGGTTTGATTTTTTTGGCCGCTTTGACACGGGCGCCTATGCGAGCTGGGGCCCAACGGTTGCTAATCGCGTTCCCGTTCATGCATCTGGTCCATATTTGATTGAAAACTACCGAGCAAAATCTCAAGGCATCTATACCAATAACCCACCTTCTGGTGCCTTTCGAGGTTTTGGTGTGCCGCAGTCGGCGATAGCGCAGGAATCATTATTTGATGAGCTTGCCCTAAAGGCAGGGTTTGATGCTCTGGAGTTTCGCATTATCAATGCGCTAGAAGCAGATCAGCCGACCGTTTGCGGACAGGTGTTTTCGCAAGGTGTTGGGATAAAAAAATGCCTCGAAGCATTAAAACCGCACTGGGATCAAGAGCGTAATAATTGCGAGCAATTTAATGCTGAAAACAAGGTGCTAAAACGCGGTGTTGGTGTCGCGTCGGGTTGGTATGGTTGCGGCAATACGTCATTGCCCAATCCATCCACGATCAAATCGGGCATCAAGGCAGATGGCGCTATTATGCTCCATCAAGGTGCGATGGATATTGGCCAGGGCGCGAATACAGTTATCAGTCAGATATTTGCCACTGCTTTTGGGGTTTCGATCTCAGATATTGAGCTTATTGGACCGGATACAGATGTAACGCCAGACGCTGGGAAAACCTCAGCCTCTCGTCAAACCTTTGTGTCGGGTAATGCAGCGCGATTATCTGGCGAAGCATTGCGGGCAAATATTTTGCAGCGATTTAATGTGAGTGAAGACAGCGAATTTGTTTTTGAAGGTTCGATGCTCTGTGTGTGTGAAAACGGTAAGGAACACTCGCTGGATTTGAGTTCACTCACTGCTGATGATGAGGGTTATGTGTTCCGCGCTGAAGAGACCTATGATCCACCGACAGTGCCGCTTGACGAAAACGGGCAGGGCTCGCCTTATGCCCAATTTGGTTATGCCGCGCAAATGGCGATTATGGAAGTTGATACCGAGTTAGGCACGGTTAAACCCATCAAGTTCTTTGCTGCTCATGATGTGGGTAAGGCGATCAATCCGGTACTGGTTGAGGGACAAGTTCATGGCGGTATCGCGCAAGGGCTCGGCATGGCGTTGATGGAAGAATATATCCCTGGGCGAACCGAAAATTTGCATGATTATCTGATCCCAACGATTGGCGATATGCCACCGGTTGAAACGCTGATCATTGAAGATCCAGACGCGCATGGTCCTTATGGTGCGAAAGGTTTGGGAGAACATGTGCTCGTTCCGACAGCACCAGCAATTTTAAACGCAATTTATGCAGCGTCAGGCGCAAGGATTACTCAAATCCCGGCGACACCGTCGCGTGTGCAAATGGCGATAAAGGCATTAAACAATGAGCGATAAAGTAAAGACAGAAAAAATCCGCTGCGATGCCTGCCCCGTCATGTGTTACATTGCTGAAGGTAAGTCTGGCGCATGTGATCGCTATGCCAATCATGCGGGTGAATTGGTGCGCCTTGATCCTTTGACGGTACTCCATGAAACCGAGCACAAAATCGTGCCGTTTTTGTCAGGCACGGATCAGGAAGATTGGGACGGCGATATCGTGAAAGGTGATCGGCAATTTGTCACCGCGATTGGCGCTGGGACAACCTATCCAGATTATAAACCTGCGCCTTTCATTGTCAGCCAAGATATTGATGGCGTTGATATGGTGACGGTCGTCACCGAAGGGATTTTTTCTTATTGCGGTGTGAAAGTGAAGATCGATACCGATCGCCATATTGGTCATGAGCGTGATGTGATCCGTGTGGATGGTGAACCTGTGGGTCATGTCATGACATCAGAATATGGCTCGAAAATGTTGTCGCTTGGCGGTGTTGAACATCTCACTGGTGGATCCAAAAAAGAAGGTCGGGTGACCTGCGATACATTGTTAAAGCTTTGCAATCGTGAAGCTGTCGAATTGGTCATCGGGGAAGAAGATGAACAGGTCACCGTCATTGTGGCTGCCGGAAAAGCGCCCATCATCAATGGTGTTGAAGAGAAATTGATGCGCGTGGGGTGCGGTTCGGCAACCATCGGCATGTTTGCCAAACAATGGCTTGATGAGGTGGATGAGGTTGTGGTGGTTGATGACCATATCACCGGTGTTTTATCCGAGCATGAAGCCGGCAAGCAGCTCGATATTCCGCCAACGGGTATCAAGATGCTAGGACGTCGATCAACGCCGGGTCGATATTTCCAGGTCGCGGAGCCAGGGATTGGCTGGGGTGGTACGGATATTGAAGACCCGCTAACAATATTGGGGCCGTTTAATCCAAAAACCGCCCGCGAAGGCATGACGATGCTTATGGTATCGACAACCGGAGAACAATTTGCATATTTTGTTTTGGATCAAGATCTAAAGCCGGTACCTGCTGATATTCCACCCAAACTTTTAAGCTCTTGCGAGTTGATTGCGGAAAATTGTGAACCTTCAGTTTGTTCCGTTCTCTTTATGGGTGGCGCTGGAGGCAGCTTGCGAGCAGGAGTTACAGAAAACCCGGTACGGTTGACAAAATCCGTCAAAAATTCCCTCACCCATGTGTCATGCGGTGGTGCAGAAGCTTATGTCTGGCCGGGCGGTGGGATTACGGTGATGGTGGATGTTTTGGATATGCCGACCAATTCCTTCGGCTATGTGCCCACACCTGCGCTGGTTGCCCCGATTGAATTTTCGATGCGCGCCAGTGATTATGGTGTTCTGGGTGGTTATGTGGATGAGATCAAGCAGGTTGACGAGATCAATGCGCAAACCACACGCAAAGTTTCGCGCAGCCAAGATGATCATAATCCGATGCGGGCATCTAATTATAAATGGTCCGAAGACACTAAAGCTGGTGGATCAGGAACATGATGACACCGCATGCTGCCATATTGCCTTGCGGAAAGAAGCTTCATCTGCAACACGGTCCGATCGATTTGATCATTTCGGTAGATCGCGATCATGATAAAGCATTTAAGGCGGCGATTGATCGGTTTGAAACTGTGCTCGAAGAATTGGCATCTGAGTTGCCTGCGTTGAGATCGCCACTCATTGAAAGAACTGTGCGCCCTGAAGGTGAAATTGCAAATCTTATGCATGAGGCATGTCTTCCGTATGCTAGGGATCAGTTTGTGACGCGCATGGCAGCTGTCGCTGGTGCTGTGGCAGACACGATTTTATTGACAATGCGCAATGCGGCTGATTTTCAAAAAGCCTATGTGAATAATGGCGGTGATATTGCGCTTTATCTTGAAGGCGGGCAAAGATTTGTCACATCCATGCAGTCCCATGAAGGTATTGAACTTGGGCGAATTGATATTCGTTCAGGGGACGAAATATCGGGGATAGCGACCAGTGGTCGGCATGGGCGCAGCCATAGTCTGGGGATTGCTGATAGCGTTACTGTTTTAGCGGAGACCGCAGCGCAAGCTGATGTTGCGGCCACACTCATTGCCAATGCGGTAGATATTCCAAACCATCCCCTCGTGGTGCGAAAACCTGCGGCTGAGTTAAGCCCTGACAGTGATTTGGGCGACAGATTGGTGGTGGTTGGCTGTGAGGAATTATCGCCTCAAGACCAGCATATCGCGATCGAAAAAGGTAAAGTAAAAGCTGGGATGCTTTTGCAACAAGGATTGATCAAAGCGGCAGCTCTCTTTTTCCAAGATGAGCATCGCATCATTGGTCAGAATAATCTCAAAATACATGAAAGGATGGTTCAGTATGCCTGACGTCATCTTACGAAAATTGATAACATCTGTTGAAGAGACCTATCATGAAGGTGGGCCTGTTGCTGAAGTGCCGGTCAAGCGCGCATCCATCCTCGCGATCATCGAAAATCCATTTGCTGGGCGCTATGAAGAGGACATTCAAAGCTTTATGGAGGATCTCAAACCATTGGGTTTGGATATGTCCAAAAAGCTTGTCCAATTGCTTGGTGGTCCCGATCAGATCGAAGGTTATGGTAAGGGCGCCATAATCGGTGAAGCGGGCGAATTAGAGCATGGTGCGCTGTGGCACGCACCGGGTGGATATGCGATGCGTGATCAATTGGCGAAATCCAATGCTATTGTACCATCAACGAAAAAAGTTGGTGGCGTGGGTGCACGTTTGGACGTGCCCATTACACATGTTAACGCATCTTATGTGCGCAGCCATTTTGATGCGATGGAAGTGGGCTCTAATGATGCGCCACGGGCTAATGAAATGGCGCTGGCCCTGGTGATGTCGACGGGTGCGCGAATTCACTCGCGGTCGGGTGGACTTGAAGCTTCGCAGATTAAGGGAGAGGATGGATTACGATGAGCATGAAAATCAGAAAAATTGCTGTGAATGTGGAGGAAACCCATCGCGAAATTGGTCGCGAAATTTCCCCGGCAACACGAAAAGCTGTCGCCGTAGCTGTAATCGAAAATCCATATGCGGGTGTTTATCAAGAAGATCTATCCGAACTTATGGAAATGGGCGCTGAGCTCGGGGGTCTCTTGGGCGATAAATGTGTGGAAGCACTTGGCATTTCTCCATCTGAAGCAGAAAGCTATGGCAAGTCCGTGATGGTTGGTGAAAATGGTGAACTTGAACATGCCGCCGCAATCTTGCATCCAAAGCTCGGTGCGCCTTTGCGTAAGGCTGTTGAAAAAGGCGCTGCGCTTGTTGCCTCATCAAAAAAGATGGGAAGTCCTGGTCAGGTTTTAGACGTGCCGCTTGGTCACAAGGATGCCGCATATGTGCGCAGTCATTTTGATGGCATCGAAGTGCGCTTAAATGATGCACCACGTGCGAATGAATTGATGGTAGCTGTGGCGGTCACTGATAGTGGTCGCCCCTTGCCGCGTGTCGGTGGTCTCACCCATGAAGACGCAAAAGGCGAAGATGGACTGCGTTAATCGGTGGACGATGATTGAATGGAACAATCCGGTATTGTGTAAGTTGCATCTTTCCCTGTAAGCTTTATCCATGACGAAATCGACAAATGGTAAGGCGGGCGCATATAATCTCAACGATCAGGTCGGGTATTTACTCCGGCTCGCGCACCAAAGGCATGCCGAAATTTTCAAGTCCCATACAATTGAGAAACTGACACCAACTCAGTTCTCTGCGCTCTTGCGTATTTCGCAACAAGGCAAGGTTTCGCAAAACCATCTTGGGCGTTTGGCGGGTATGGATGTTGCGACCGTTAAAGGTGTGGTCGAGCGTTTGAAAGATAAAGGATTTGTCGAGTTAAAACCCGATCTTGAAGATAAACGACGGTTGGTGATTTTTCTTTCTGAAAAAGGTGAGAATATCGTTCAAGGTCTTGAAGAGATTGGGATGAAAATTACTGAGGAAACCTTGTCGCCGTTAAATGAGGCTGAGCGCGCGACCTTGGTCAAGCTACTTCAAAAACTCACATAAATGTCTACGCTATTTGCGCGGTAATTTTGGGGATGCAGAACTGTGGTTTTGTTCTGATCTTGAGAATGTGATGGGCGTTCTCAAACCTGGAATACCATCTGGCGCAATCTGCATGTTGCGGTGTTTGATTTGCGGGTTATCAAGCGCCTCAGCAACGTTATTAATTGGGCCTGCAGGCACCACAGCCTCTTCAAGCGCTTTTAACAGATCTAACTTCGTCCACTTGATGCATTCTGCTTGAATAAGTGGGATCAAATCAGCACGATTTTCAACGCGGTCTGAATTGGTTTGAAAGGCCTCTTCTATACCGACTTCATTGAGCTCTAAAACTTTGCAAAGTGATTGAAACTGACGATCATTGCCACAGGCGATTATGATATAACCGTCGGAGACTTCAAAGGTTTGATAGGGCACAATAGTGGGATGGGCATTTCCCATGCGTGTGGGTGAGGTGCCGGATGCGAGATAGTTCATCGCTTGATTGGCCAAAACGCCGGTCATGCAATCCAGCAATGAGATATCAACTTGTTGTCCGATACCGCTGCTTTCGCGTTCGGCAAGAGCTGCTTGAATACCTATCACACCATAGAGTCCTGAGAAAATATCCGCAAACGCGACACCGATTTTTTGCGGTGAGCCGTCGGGATCTCCAGTTAGATCCATGATGCCGGACATGCCTTGAATAAGAAAATCATAACCAGCACGATGCGCATAAGGACCATTTTGGCCGAAGCCTGTCACCGAGCAATATATCAGCCGTGGATTGAGTTTGTGGATCGATGGAAAATCGAGCCCGTATTTCTCCAAACCTCCGACTTTGAAATTCTCAATCAACACGTCGGCGTCTTTGATAATATCAATGAGCGCGTTTAAGTCTTCTTCGTTGTTGAAATCAATACATATGTTGTCTTTGCCGCGATTGGTGCAGTGGAAGTAGGCCGCTGAAATATCATCATCACGTTCAATGAAAGGTGGACCCCAACGCCGTGTGTCATCACCCGCTGCGCTTTCGATTTTTATCACATCTGCGCCGAGATCTGCGAGCGTTTGGCCAATCCAGGGACCAGCAAGAATTCTCGCAAGTTCGACGACTTTCAGCCCATCTAACGGAGTGTTCAAGCCATGATCTCCGGCAAGCGCTGGGCGGGCGGTGTATTGCGGCTGCGTTCACTGCGCACCACACCATCAATGATGGTCATGCCAACGCCGGGCAAATTGCCGAGTTGAACGGATTCCAACAGGTTCTTTCCAGGCGCGTGTTGAGCTTGATCCATGAGCACAAAATCAGCACTTTTACCCTTCTCAATCAGGCCAACATCTAGCTCACGCTTACGGGCTGTGTTGCCATTGGCAAAACAAAATGCGATCTCAGCTGGTACATTACCAAGCGATGACAACATCGCCACCATGCGCATAATCCCCAAGGGTTGAACGCCGGAGCCTGCTGGCCCATCGGTTCCTAAAATAACCTGATCAAGTTTATCTAATTCACGCGCGGTATTGAGCGTTAAGAGCGCGGCGCGTTCATTACCATTATGCACAATTTCAAGTGCAGCTTTGCAGCTCTCGCAAAGGCAAATGATTTGATCATCAGGAAGGGCAGAATGACCTCCATTAATGTGACCAACCACATCGGTGCCGGTTTCTAAAACCATATCCGCATCAATAAGCCCTGAACCTGGGATAGAGGGCCCACCTGTATGAATGGTGCTTTGAATGCCATATTTACGTGCCCATTCCACCATCTGGCGCGCGGTCTTTCCGTCTTTAACTGTACCCAGTCCAACTTCACCTAACAGCTTGACGCCAGCATCAGCCATTTCCTTAAAGTCATGTTCTTCCATGCCGTGCTCGATCACTGGTGCACCGGCATGAACTTTAACACCCGACGGGCGGAAATTTTCGTACCAACGCTGTGCGGCGATTGCCATTGCTTTTAAACCAACAACGTCTTTTGGGCGGCCGGGCATATGCACTTCACCTGCGGAAATGAGTGTTGTGACACCGCCGTGAAGGGTTGAATCAATCCAATGCAATTGCTGTTGGCGCGGGGTGTAATCACCGACGACAGGATGGATATGGCTGTCGATTAATCCCGGTGCTAGCGTGACACCATGGGCATCGACGAGTGTGTCCGCGCCTTCTGTATCGAGATCTTTTTCCTTGCCCCATTCGGTGATTTTTCCATCTATTGCGATGAGGCAATCACCTTCAAAAATCGGATCTTCGATTTTACCAGACAGGATTTGGCCGATATTTTTGATAACAAGCTTCATGGATATATCCTCACCTTATGATGAATTTTACCGAGATAGAATTCATTTGTGTGCAAATAATTATACATGCGGTTCTATTAGTCAATTGCTTGCGACATTTTCACAAACCCGCATATCTGTGCTTTACACGTGTCAGCATAATTATTAGCATACAAACGAATAAAGATTGCCGTTAAGATCGGTTGGAGGAATTAAGATGAGCAGTGAATTACCAGCAAAAAGCCGCCCTGATCTTTCCAAATTTGTTTGGGATGATGCGTTTCACATGGAAAGCCAACTTGATTTGGATGAGCGGTTGATCCGTGACAGCGCACATGAATATGCGCAGGATAAGCTTCAACCACGCGTCAACGATGCCTTTGAAGAAGAATATACCGATCCTGCTATTTTTGCAGAAATGGGCGAGATGGGGCTTTTGGGTATCACGATCCCTGAGGACTATGGTGGGCTGGGTTCAAGCTATGTGAGCTATGGATTGGTGGCGCGTGAAATAGAACGGGTGGATAGCGGATATCGCTCCATGATGTCAGTGCAATCGAGTTTGGTCATGTATCCGATCTACGCTTATGGCACCGATGAGCAACGTCAGAAATATTTGCCGGGATTAGCTGCAGGTACGTCGATTGGCTGTTTTGGATTAACTGAACCAGATGCCGGGTCTGACCCGGCAGGCATGCGCACAACAGCCAAGAAGGTCGATGGTGGCTATGTCATCAATGGTTCAAAGATGTGGATTTCCAATTCACCCATTGCGGATGTCTTTATCGTTTGGGCCAAGTCTGATGCGCATGACGGCAAGATCAAAGGGTTTGTGTTGGAAAAGGGCATGAAGGGCCTTTCTGCACCAAAAATAGACGGCAAACTATCTTTGCGGGCATCCATTACTGGCCAGATCGTCATGGATAATGTGGAAGTGGGTGAGGATGCGTTATTGCCAAATGTTGCAGGACTAAAAGGCCCGTTCGGATGTTTGAACCGAGCGCGCTATGGTATTGCATGGGGTGTGATGGGCGCTGCGGAAGCCTGTTGGTTTGCAGCCCGTCAATATGGTCTTGATCGCAAGCAGTTTGATAAACCGATCGCGCAAACTCAATTGTTCCAGCTTAAACTTGCCAATATGCAGACCGAAATTACGCTTGGATTGCAAGCCGCATTGCGCGTCGGCCGCTTGATGGATGAGGGCGAAGCGGCACCTGAAATGATTTCATTGATTAAGCGCAACAATTGCGGCAAGGCGCTTGATATTGCCCGTAATGCCCGCGATATGCATGGCGGCAATGGTATCAGCATGGAATATCCTGTGATCCGACATATGGTGAATTTAGAGACAGTCAACACTTATGAAGGCACACATGATGTACATGCTTTGATTTTGGGTCGCGCGCAAACAGGTTTGCAGGCTTTTGCTTGATCTAAGTGCTTATTTCAGCTGTTCTTTGACGCCGATATAACTCCCTGATTTTGGAAAATATTCAGGCGGTAAATTGTATAATTCGCATTCGCTGAGATATTTGGCGTAGGCGTAAGCCTGGCATTGATTGTCACTGGCGCATTCGCTTTGGCATGCTTCGCGGCCTCCTTTGATAACAACTGAATAGGCTTTCGCCGGGAAATGCCGATCATCACGACGCTTAAATGTCGGTTTGCTTTGTGAATATGATATCTCACTTGTGCTTGCAGCATTAATATAGGTATGTGATTTGGGCTGCATGAGCATGGTTTTGCTGCTCGTGCGAAAATCTTTCAAAATGCAGATATTGTTCCAGCTATCATAGGTCAAGGCAGTGCAATTGCCTTGGCGATTGCATTGCGCAAGGCAAGCTTCTTGCGATATGCCGCGATTAATCGAGATATCGCCGCCCTTTAAATCAAAGGCCGGAAAATGCTTCATGCCGGATGTATCGCTTTGTTTGGAAAGTGCGGCGATTTTTGGATTTTGTGCATCTGATAATGGTGCAATGTCTGAAAGCGTGGTTGAACCCTTGAAAAAAATTAGTTGTGACGTAACAAAATCATCTGGTTTGCTTGCGCCAACCAACAACCTTTCTGGTGTGGTGCTCAGCGTTCTGATTTCTTCCATAGATGCGGGTAATTTCAGATAGCAATCATCTTCAAAATAGGTCAATCCACCATAGAGAACCTCAATTGTGTCGCCCTTTTTTTCGACATTTAGTCGATCCCCAGGGCTCCAATCGACCCTTTCATCACTTGAATATACAGACCCTCTGGCGAACGAATTTCGAAGATTACTTTCAAGGCTGCGCTCAATCATATTTGTGCAAGCCGCCAAAAAACCGGATTTATCAATGGGTAGATGTTCTCGTGTTGGTCCAACATCGATATCCCAGCGGACTGCTTTCCAGACTTTATCGACATAAAGCATGTCATCGGATGGCGTATTGAGCATGTCAGTGATAAGCGTCACCGGGATATCAATTGCGTTTGAGATCCGGTTGATTTCTGCCGCACCAGCCAATGCGATTTTATAAGCATTTTCGACCGCTTTTTTCTCATAACTGCCATCTGCAATTACCAAACTTGGTGCATGAAAACCAAGTTTTGCTTTAGGGTGTATGATGCGGTCAACGCCTTGGAAAATACCCTCTTCTCCAAGAAAACTGCCAGACATAAATAGGATCGCACAGGCAGATTCGCATCGCTCACCCGCGCGGACCGCAGTGCCGCCGCTACCCACATATATCCGCGCCATTTTAATTGCTTCTAGAAGATTGCCGCCAGGGCTATTTAAACATAATCGATCAGGATAACCGTTATTGGGCGCTGGATAGGTTTTGATCCGTTGTGTTTCAATCACGCGTTTTAATTTCTCAGCATCACCTTTTTCAATGGTGCCTTCCATTAAGTACTTACAATGAAAAAGATCATCATCAATGGGTGTAAATTCCGCTGTCCGTGATGCTGATGAAGATATAAAAATGAGTAAGACTGTTAAGAATAGTCTTATTGGATGGAGAAAAAGCGCGTTTTTTATCAATTTAATTTTGCCCCAGAACATGATTGCCGCTGGGGTAAGTTAAATACAAATTTATTGCGATTACCAGCATCATTGCCAGTTTTTGTTTGTATTTTGAATAACATGCGACCATGAAGCGGGGACTTTAAATATTGCAACCATACGCAAAGTGCGTTTAGATTTAGGCTCATCATGTCGGGGAGATTGTTAGGTAATCCGCAGTCGATGGGTCAGGATTTTTCAAATGCGTTTTTCTTACCATTTCAGATTAGTGTGTGTTGTCTTTCTAAGCGTGATTTGGTTTGAGACGGCGAAAGCGGAAAACCGGGTCGCACTGGTAATTGGCAATTCAGCTTATGAAACGATTGGTGCGCTTGAGAATGCCGGACATGATGCGCGACTGATAGCTGATCGTCTCAAGGTGCTGGGTTTTAAAGTTTTTGAGCATTACGATTTGACCGAAGATGATATGGCTGATGCGATTGATAATTTCGCTGTTGAAGCGGCATCCGCGGATGTTGGTGCGCTTTATTATGCAGGTCATGGTATGCAGAAGGATGGAGAGAACTATCTTATGCCGATTGATACCGAATTAAAGTCGCCGGCATCGATTGAGCGTGACGGGATCCCGCTACGTTCGATACTTCAGATTATGGAGAACCTTCCAACGGGTTTGGTTTTTCTAGATGCCTGCCGCAATAATCCGTTTGCCGAAGCGATTTTGGCGAAAGCTAAAACTAATCAAAGAAGCGCTGGCTTAAGTCGCGGTCTGGCCTTTGTGCGTCCGATTGGGGATACGCTGGTTGCCTTTGCAACATTGCCAAACGCGATGGCGTCCGATGGCACTGATGGCAATTCACCTTTTGCCAAGTCACTGGCCAAGCATATGATGACACCTGATATTGAAGTCTCCGTGATGATGAAACGCGTGACGCGAGATGTGATGGATGAGACGAACCGCCAGCAACGCCCTCAGCAGCTCTCACAAATGCAGAACGAGTTCTATTTCTCACAGTCTGAGAAGCAGGACAATGGAGCCGCACAAGTGGCCGCTGTTCAGCAGCCCAATCCGCTGCTTGCCGTTTATCCGCCTTATGTGACTGTTGGGGAAGAGGTTTCTGTCGTCGCTGATGTGCCAAAAAGCTGCAGGCCATTTTTTCTAAATATTGGACCCGGTGGAAAACTCACACCCATCCCGCTGCAATTCTTCAAGCAGGTTGAACTTGGTAATAGCCAGTTTCGATATGAGATTTCGCCGGGATCTCGATATGGTCTTGTGGTGCAAGAGCAAGATGAAAAGGGTAAGAATAATTTCGGCTATTTTTGTGAACCGGACGGCACATTTGAAAAGCCGCAAATTCAAGCGGCTTTGCGCCAGATCATCACCGAAATTCGAAATGGGCATATCGAAGGTGAATTCACCTTTGAAAATCTGACATCAAATTTTCAATTCCGGGATTTCACCATCCAGTAAAAGTGGTTAGTTTTTCAGCGGAATAAGCACCAATTGTACGCGGCGATTTCTTTCGCTGAATGGATCGTTGCGATCTTTTAAGCGATCAAATCCAACACCTGATGAAACAATTTGCGTTGACGGAATAGCAGTGTTTACGCGGATAAAATCTGCGACTGCTTCGGCGCGCTGGCTTGAAAGTTTCTTGTTATATTCAGCCGATCCCTTGGCGTCGGTATGGCCGACAAAAAGGACGGAAAATTTACGAAAATCAGATGAGCTTAACGTGCGCGCCAAATCGATCAGACGTTCCTTTTGATCCCATCTGATGTTGGATGAATTATAATCAAAAAGAATTTCCATATCGACTGACGGCAATGGATCAGCTGAAGCTGCCACAGATGCCGCATTATTATCTGTGTTTGTCGATGTGCTGGCAGGTTCTGCTTTGACTTGGCTTCGATCAATCACACCCAGATTGAGAACATCATCCAGACTAAAGGATGCGCCGGACTTCAACTCATCACTTTTACAATCTGCAGATCCCAGCAAACAGCTTTCCAATTGTGACTTAGCTGCTGGTTTTGATGGGCTTGGTTCAACCTCTAAATCGAAATCATCGAGGGTGATGACTGATTGGGCGGAACTTAATTGTGCCTGCATTCCAAAAGCAGCTAAAAATCCGATTGCGACAATCGTTTTTCCAAATTTCATCTCATACCCCCACAATTTAAGTGTAGCGTTTATTATCCATGGTTTGGAATAATCGTCAATCAATGGTGTACAAGAGGTTTTGCTGATTTTCATCCTACAACTCTTGGGTATATGCTTAACATTCGGATGATATAGTTGATCCATGAGCTAACTGGAACGATGATAGGCCAATGTTTTCAGATCAAACTTTGATAATTTCAATATTTGCGGTTTTGTTTGTACTCCTTGTCTGGGGGCGCATTCGATATGACCTTGTGGCATTTGGTGCACTGGTGCTGGCAACTGTTTTGGGTCTCGTACCATCAGAACAAGTTTTCTCAGGATTTGGTCATTCTGCAGTGGCGATCATCGCATTGGTATTGATCGTTTCGCGCGGACTTGTTGGATCAGGTGCGATTGAAAAACTCGCGCAGCGTCTTTTGAACTCGGATCGTCCTTTACCATTACATATTGCGATCATGGCAATTGTCGGTGCTGGTCTTTCTGCGGTTATCAATAATGTTGCAGCACTCGCTTTGCTGATGCCACTTGATATCGACACTGCGGCAAAGGCCAAACGTGCCGTTAGCCTAACCCTTATGCCGCTCTCTTTCGCGACCATTTTGGGTGGTATGATTACGTTGATTGGCACGCCACCTAATATTGTCATTGCAGCTTATCGGGAAGATGCGATTGGTACGCCCTTTGGAATGTTTGATTTTGCACCTGTTGGTCTCACAGTCGCGATTATGGGGATTGCGTTTGTGTCACTGATCGGTTGGCGGTTTTTACCCAAGCGGGAAGGTGCGCTTGATCAGGAAATTGATTTTGCCAATGGACGTTATATCGCTGAGTTACGCGTGGGTGATAAATCCGTGAAAGAGGGCACGATCGTTTCTGATCTTTATCCATTAGCGGATCAGCACGATTTGCACATTTTGGGTCTTGTTCGCCGCGGAAAACGGCTGCCGGGCTATGCTGGTCGTCAAGAAATTCGCACTGGTGATTTTCTGGTGGTCGAGGGCGAACCCAAAGCTATTGAAGCATTTATGGGTCAGGGGGCTCTCGAATTTTCAGGATCAGAAAAGCATCCCGGAAGAGTAACATCTGGTGGTTTGACGCTAAGCGAAGTCATTGTGCCTGAAGACGCGCGCATTGCCGATCGCACCGCGCGCAGTATGAAGCTTTTATACTCCTACTCGGTCACGCTGCTGGGGGTATCGCGTAATGGACGTAAATTTAAAGATCGTGTGCGTTTGCTGACGATTAAACCTGGTGACGTATTGCTTCTTCTTGGCACGCCGGAAAGTAATGCAGCCGCGATTTCCGCCATGGGGGTTTTACCTCTGCAAGGCCGAGAGACACAAGTTGTACAACGCTCAAAAGCCGGGATCTCAATTGGTATTTTTCTTGCAGCGATTGCCGCTGCAGTTTTGGGCATGGTGTCTTTGCCAGTTGCGCTCTGTGTTGCTGTCATTGCGATGATCGCGATCGGTCTGGTGTCGGGGTCCGAGGTTTATGATTCCATTGAATGGAAAGTGGTTGTTCTGCTGGCCAGTCTTATTCCGCTTGCCGAAGCATTTGAGAAATCCGGTGGTGCGGAACTCATCGCTTCGCAAATTTTATCTGTGACTGATGGGTATCCAGCATGGGTATCACTGTTGGTCTTGATGGTGGTGACCATGACCATGTCGGATTTTTTAAACAATGTTGCAACAACATTGATTGCGGCACCCATTGGCATTGGTATGGCAACAGCCACGAGCACCAATCCTGATGCATGGTTGATGACAGTCGCGGTTGCCGCATCATGTGCGTTTTTAACCCCCATTGGTCATAAGAATAATACGATCATCCTAGGCCCTGGTGGCTATCATTTTGGGGATTATTGGAAGATGGGATTGTTGCTGGAGTTATTGGTGATTGCCGTCGCGTTTCCAGCGATCTTATTTGTCTGGCCGCTTTAGCTTTTTTGTGCATCTTTTAAAATCATAATCATCAGAACGGTGAGCATTGCCATATAGATTAAATTCATCAATCCAAACGCAAACATGCTGAGCATGAGCGGCCAATTGGCCCTGATGCAACTGAGCCCAAGTTGGAAACCGTTTTGATCATCAATGACTTTGAGCTTCCAATTATGAAGTTGAAACCCCACTAAAGCGATAAGAACAACGGTGCTGAACCATGGTAACCCAATCATCATTCCATCGGTGAGTAAACCATTTGTTTGCAATCCCCATTGGAGAAAAACCAAGGGAACCGAAAACAGTGACCAAGCGAAAAGATAGCCGGCTATAAATCTTAAAAATTCGGAGAAACTGTAATTTTTCTCCATATTATAAAGCTTCCGAAACAATAGGGTTGGCGCCATCATTGCAATGATCATGATCTGCCACATGATAAAGGCGCGGGAAAAATCAGCTATGCCCCAGGCCTCAATCTTTGTCACGCATATAGACCAGATGTTCTGACTGAGCGCACCAAGCATGCTTGACTGTTGGTATAACCAATCAAAGGCAACCATGCCGTGCCCGAGATCTTGGGCAGACCCTTCCACTGCGAACTGGAATGATTGGATGAAGAGGTAAAACCAGGCGAGAAGGGTGGTGCCCAGAATGATGTCCCGATGCAAAACTAGACCACCTAAATCTCTTTGAGATTTGGGTGTTGCTATAGATGATATGATCATCGTTTTTGCGGTGGGATCAAATCTGGGCATGGGAAACCTTTCTTAGTCTCCCACTATTTTGTTCCAGAAACCTGACTTTTCTTCGTCATCATCAGGTGTCGAATCACCGCCGGTCACGGCCTTATCAAATTCTTCAAAAAAGCTTTTAGAGAGTTTCTTGGATGTGCTGACGACAAGGCGGCTTCCTAATTGCGCAAGCTTACCGCCAATATCGGCTTTGGCGACATATTTCAGCAAAGTGCCACCATCTTGTTCGATGAGTTCAACATCGGCGCCACCTTTAGCAAAACCAGCGACCCCGCCATTGCCGCTGCCGGTGAGTGAAAATGAATCGGGCGCGCCTTCGTTATTTAATTCAACATCGCCGGAGAATTTTGCTTTGACCGGACCGATTTTTAAAACGACTTTGGCCGTTAACTCGGTATCGCTCACTTTGGTCAATTCTTCGCATCCAGGGATGCATTGTTTTAAAATCTCAGGATCGTTCAGCGATTTAAACACAACATCGCGGGGTGCATTGATAAAGATTTCGTCTTCTATTTCCATGTTTAGTCCTACTTTAAATCATATGGATGTGTATCTGATCAGGCATCGTCTGATCTGAAAGATTGATATTGGTCAGCGCGTCTCACCTTGGTGAGTTCAGCAAGAATAGAAAGCGCGATTTCTTCAGGTGTGATGGCATTGATATCCAAACCTGCAGGCGCTTTAATTGTGTCGAGTTTTTCCTGTGACACACCATTGGATGCGAGGTTGCTTTTAAGCTTCTCGGCCTTTTTGCGGCTGCCAACAAAGGCAACGAATTCGGCGTTTAACGAAAGTGCATCTTCTAATGACGCTTGATCCCCTCGCCCTTGGGTCGAGATGATCACATAGCGCTTATTGTTGGTGTTGGTTTCGTAGTTCAAACCGTCAATGAATTTATCGCCAAAATGATATTTATCATGGTCAGGTTTATCCGCGCAGATGGTCGTTGTGAAACCCATGGGTTTCGCAAGAGTGGCCAGCGCGATTGCGACCGGACTGGCCCCAAAGATCACAAGTTCTGGACGTGGTAATATAGCTTCGACGAATATATCCATTGTGCCCTGACTGGGGCACATATTGGTGGCGAATTTGATCCCGTTTTGGGTCGTGCCGGATTCAATTTCCTGTTCGCGCAATAGATCTTCAGGCTGGATAGAGACAAGCCGTGTTGTGCCGTCGGCAATCACTTCTTTAGCGGCTTTGAGCACCGCTGCACGCGCGCAACCACCGCCAATCCAACCTTCGGATATTGATCCATCGGCCATGATCACAGCTTTGGCTCCGGTCTTGGCCGATGTCACAGATATCGTCCTGACAACAGTTGCTAAAGCAAATGCTTCACCGGAAGATTTCAGCTTCGAAACAGTATCGTGAATATCAACTACATCGATCATTATATTCTACCTAAATGTGGTTCGAGCGCGGCAAGATCATTCAGCGTGGTGGCCGGTGCAAAGAGATCCAAATGCGGCAGTGCCGCTGCCATGCCGCTTGCAATGGGTTGATAATCTTTCCAGCCTTTCAGCGGATTTAGCCAAATGAGCTTGCAGCCCTTTTTCTTTAGTCGTGCAAGCGCATTTGAGAGCACTTCTGGTGGATCTGTGTCATAGCCATCAGATAATATGATCACCACGGATCGACCTGAGACGGATTGCGCTGCATATTGACTGTTGAAGGTCTCAATGTTTTTGCCAATCTTGGTGCCGCCGCCAAAACCTTGCGCCATCATCGATAATTGATTGATGGAACGGAACGAATCTGGGTCGCGCAACGCGTCGGAGATTTTCACCAATTGTGTGTGAAATAAATAAGCATCGGTTCGTTGGTCCGCGCTGACAAGACCTTTTAAGAAAGATAAGAAAATGCGCGAATATACGGTCATGGATCCGGACACATCCAAGATCGCAACTAAATGTACTGGACGATCAGGCTTTATCCGTTTGGCTAGTTTAAATGGTACACCACCTGTTGAAATGCTTTTGCGGGCGATCTTTCTTAAATCCAGCAATGCACCCTTGATTGCAGATCGCCTGCGCCGTGAGCGACGATCTCTGATGGCGCGGGCGAGATTTTCAGCAACTTGTTTGGCGCGCTCCTGATCTTCGGGTTTCATAAATTCGCGCAAGTCTGCTTTGTTGATATTGTAAACTTCCGAAGCGATAAGTTTGCCCTCGCCGGAATGCGCAGCTTCTTGATCCTCGCCATCGCTGTCATCTGGCAGATCTTGTTGTCCAACGCCCGAGGATTGCATTCCATCATCATGTTGACTGAGATTAGACCAATGGCTTTTATTGGCTGGCTTTTCCGAAGTCTCATGACGCTCTGTTTTTTGCGTATGGTTGAACCAGAAGGACCTGAAAAGATCATCAAATTTGGCATATTGATCAGCATCACTTGCGCAGACCGATTTGAGCGCTAATTTGACCTCTTCTGCATTGGTCATGTCAATCTGTGACAAAGTTTCAAGCACAAGACGTGTTTCCGACACGCCCAGTCTTAGACCATGACTTCGAAGATGCGCCATAAAATCAATGACCCGTTCTGAAACGATATCGGCGCGTGTTGGAAACTTTGTCGCTAAAGGCATTTAAGCTGCCTTTCCAACAAGTTTTTGCGTAATTTCCGTTGGGATCGATGCTTGATCAGCTTGTGTTTTTAACAAGCAGACAAGTGTGGCATGAAGCGCAACAGGATCATCGGACAGATCATTGATCCCAAGCCCTGAAATTGTTGCGGCCCAGTCCAGCATTTCGGCAACGCCTGGAACTTTTTCAAGCTCTTCTTTGCGCAAGGCTTGCACGAAACCCACAATCTGCGCTGCAAGATGCGCATTGAGATGCGGGTGATGTTTGTTGAGGATTGCGAGTTCGGCAGCTTTTTCAGGATATTCAACAAAGGAATAGATGCAGCGTCGGCGCAAAGCATCGGATAAATCGCGTGCGCCATTGGCTGTTAAAATCACATGCGGCTTAGACTTGGCCTTAATGGTGCCAAGCTCTGGGATCGACACTTGGAAATCTGACAAGATTTCTAGTAGATACGCTTCAAATTCTTCATCGGAGCGATCAACTTCATCGATTAACAAAACCGGCGGGGTGTTTTGCTGGATGGCTTCCAGCAGTGGTCGGCGCAAGAGATATTTATCTGAAAAAATCTCATCGTCATTTTTGTCAGATTTTTCTTTCGATGCGCTGATGGCCAAAAGCTGTCTTTGGTAATTCCATTCGTAAATTGCAGAGGAAGCATCAAGACCTTCATAGCATTGTAAGCGAATGAGATTGGTATCTTTGATCTCTGACAAGGTTTTGGCAACTTGTGTTTTGCCAACGCCCGCTGGACCCTCAAGCAGCAAAGGTCGACCGAGCGACAAAGAGATATGCAGCGCCATCGCTAGCTGATCTGTTGCCACATAACCGCTATTGCTCAGATCTGATTTTAAATCTGTCCAACTCATGTCAGTCTCGTTCTTAATGTTTGGTTGGTTTTGCTCGGGACAATCGGTGTGTATTGCCGATTGCCCCAAGTAACTTCTGCCTAAAGCAATTTCTGCCTAGTCGTGTAGACCAAGCTTGTTGGCTGTCTGCCAGATACGCCAGTGATCATGTGGCATATGCGATTGGGTTAGACCAAAGGCACGGAACGCATCGTGCACGGCATTTGAAAATGCTGGCACACCGCCGACATTTGGACTTTCGCCCACACCTTTGGCACCAATTGGGTGATGCGGGCTTGGTGTTGTCGTGTGATCCGTCTGATAGTTTGGTGTTTCCCACATGGTCGGGATGAAGAAGTCCATCAAAGAGCCTGTTTTCACATTGCCCATTTCATCATAGGCAATTTCCTGACCCATGGCGATGGCAAGCGCTTCGGTGAGGCCACCGTGCACCTGACCTTCAATGATCATTGGGTTGATCCGTGTTCCGCAATCATCCAGCGCATAGAACTGGCGGATTTCGGTTGTACCTGTATCAACATCAATATCCATCACGCAGATATAAGCGCCAAATGGGTAAGTCATGTTTGGTGGATCATAGTAGGACACAGCTTCAAGGCCTGGCTCAATGCCAGGGATGGCTTGATTGTAAGCCGCAAAAGCAATCTCTTTCATGGTTTTAAAACGCTCAGGCGCGCCTTTCACCACAAAGCGATCGATGTCCCATTCAACATCACCGTCATGCACTTCAAGCAAGTAAGCAGCAATCATTTGTGCTTTGGCTCTGATCTTACGACCCGCCATGGCTGTTGCAGCACCAGCAACCGGAGTTGAACGTGACCCATAGGTGCCCAATCCATAAGGCGCGGTATCTGTGTCACCTTCCTCTAGAGTGATATCATCCGCTGAGATACCAATTTCACTTGCCAGAATTTGCGCAAATGTTGTTGCATGTCCCTGACCTTGAGAAATTGTGCCCAAGCGCGCGATAGCAGACCCTGTTGGATGGATGCGGATCTCGCAACTATCAAACATGCCAAGACCCAAAATGTCACAGTTTTTAACCGGACCTGCACCAACAATTTCGGTAAAGTGTGTGAGGCCAATGCCCATCAATTTACGTGTCTTGCCAGCTTTGAAGTCTTCCAGACGTTGGGCTTGCTCCTCGCGCAGTGCTTTGTAGTTCACGGCATCAAGGGCTTTGTCCCACGCTGTGTGATAATCACCTGAATCATATTCCCAACCCAATGCAGATTGATAAGGGAATTGCTCTTTCTTGATGAAGTTGATCCGGCGCAATTCAGCTGCGTCCATATCAAGTTTGATCGCAAGAACTTCGATCATACGTTCGATAAAGTAAGCCGCTTCCGTCACCCGGAATGAACAACGATAGGCAACGCCACCTGGCGCTTTATTGGTATAGATACCATCAACCGCAAGATAGGCCGTTGGAATATCATAAGACCCGGTGCAGATAT
Source organism: Lentilitoribacter sp. (assembly GCA_963691785.1). GTDB lineage: Bacteria > Pseudomonadota > Alphaproteobacteria > Rhizobiales > Rhizobiaceae > Lentilitoribacter. The sequence goes on along the minus strand of OY829371.1, from coordinate 4,155,409 downwards.
TCATGAAACCCGCTGGGAATTTCGTCGGATCCGCGCAGGCGTCAAATGCACCATGATCGGCTGTTGTGTGGCACCAAAGCCCAGTAATCTTGCCTTCTTTTGTGGCAGAGATCTTACCCTTCATCCAATAGTCGCGGGCAAAAGCTGTGGCGGTGAGGTTTTCGATGCGATCCTCGATCCATTTCACCGGTTTGCCGGTGACAATCGACGCCACGATAGAGCACACATATCCGGGATAAACGCCCACTTTGTTGCCAAAGCCGCCGCCAATATCAGGTGAGATCACACGGATATTATGTTCGGCAATACCTGAGATTAATGAGGCTACGGTTCGCACGGCATGGGGTGCCTGGAATGTGCCATACAGCGTTAATTTGCCGTTGACCTTATCCATGCTGGCAACAGAGCCGCATGTTTCAAGCGGGCAAGGATGCGTGCGGTGATAATAGACCATTTCTTCAGCAACAACATCGGCGCCATCCAGCACAGATTCTGTTGCGTCTTTATCACCAGCTTCCCATGTGAAGATATGATTTGGATGCCGACGTGGACCATGAGCACCTTCTTTTTCTTCGGCAATATCTTCACGTAGGATAGGTGCACCCTCGATCTCTGCTTTAAATGGATCGACGAGTGGCGGTAGTTCTTCATATTCTACTTCGACCAGCTCAACGCCATCGGCCGCCGCATAACGATCAGTTGCAACGACAAAGGCAACTTCCTGACCTTGGAACAGAACTTTTCCATCAGCCAAAACCATCTGCTTATCGCCAGCCAGCGTTGGCATCCAATGCAGATTAAGCGGCTCGAGATCTTTGGCAGTAATAACAGCCAAGACACCCGGTACCTCAAGCGCTTTATCCGGATTGATCGATTTTACATAGGCGTGCGGATATGGCGAACGGACAAAGTCGCCAAACAGCATGCCCGGCAATTTAATATCGTCGATGTAGTTGCCTTTACCCTGGGTAAAGCGCGCATCTTCGACGCGTTTGCGAGAACAGCCTAGACCTTTGAGCGCTTCTGAGCGTTCTTCCTTTGGAGGTGTCATCTCATTCATTGTGCTGCCTCCTTTGCAGAGTTTAATTCAGCCGCGGCGGCCAAAATAGATTTCACGATATTTTGGTATCCAGTGCAGCGGCACAGATTGCCCGCCATTCCAAAACGTACTTCTTCTTCGGTAGGATCTGGATTTTCCTGCAATAGGCGATGGGCTCTTGTGATCATGCCTGGTGTGCAGAACCCACATTGCAGACCGTGATGTTCCTTAAACATTTCTTGAAGGACATGCAGTCCATCAGGATTGCCTAATCCTTCAATCGTCGTGATATCCGCCCCATTGGCTTGCGCTGCAAAGACGGTGCATGATTTGACAGATTTTCCGTCCATATCGATTGTGCAAGCACCGCAATGGGATGTTTCGCAACCAATATGCGGTCCGGTGATATCAAGACGTTCGCGCAGAACGTGGATTAACAGTTCACGCGGTTCGGCAAGTGTTTCTACCTCTTCGCCGTTGACCTTTAATTTAATATGTATTTTTGACATGATATTATTTCCTCCCGCAGCCAATTAAGCGCGTTCAATCGCGCGCTCTAAAGCACGGCGAATGACGATCTTTGCTGCATGTTTTTTAAATTCGATGGGCCCGCGATTGTCTTCGCCGGGGTCACTGGCATTCACCGCTGCCATTGTTGCGGCTTCGATAGCCTCTGTGCCTAAGTCAGATCCCGTTAGGATTGATATTGCTTCTTCGCAGTAGATTGGGGTGTCTGCCAAATTGGTCAGCGCAATGGATGCATGGCTGCATGTCCCACCATCTTTAGTGATCAATACACCGGCTGCAGCTGTCGCATAATCGCCAATTTTACGTTTTTGCTTCTCATAAGCATATCCACCCACGGGTGAGTTGAACGTAATCGATGTGAGAATTTCTTCTTCTTCTCGCGCGGTAAAGTAGGCGGCTTCATAAAAGTCACGCGCCTTTACGGTTCGTGTGCCATTGGGGCCGGCTAAAGTATAGCTTGCGTCCAATAATTGCATCAGACCTGGCATGTCATTGCCCGGGTCACCATTTGCGACATTGCCGCCAATCGTTCCCATATATCTAACTTGCGGATCGGCGATTTGAAGCGCGGCTTCGGTCATGACGGGTGCGACTTTGGCCAGTTCCTCGTGGGCGATCAATTCATGTTGTGTGGTCATTGCGCCAATTGTGACAGATTGACCTTCAATGATGATGCCTTTTAATTCGGCAATTTGTTGCAAATCCACGAGATGCGATAGATCAGCCATACGCAATTTCATCATTGGGATTAAGCTGTGACCACCTGCGATCACGCGTGCTTCATCGCCGTGTTCTGTGATGATCTTAATCGCGTCATCGATCGAATCAGGGCGATGATATTCAAATGCTGCGGGTATCATTAGTTCCTCCATCTAAGTGATGGAACAACCTAATAAGAGACTTGATGTGAATGCATCCGCTGATGTTCCAGCGCCGCTGCTGCCGCACGAAATGCGAAGAAATTTCACGAAATGCGAATTTATGCGATTTAGCTTAAGTCGAGTTCTTTGCGGACTTCGTTGAGCTTAGAACGGCTAACGGGCACTTTTTCAAAGGAGCTAAATTGGTCAAAAAGCAGATAGCCATTGTCTTTAGTTCGCTCAAAACTGCTGATATGGCTGGGGTTCACCAAATAGCTTCTGTGGGTTTGTAAGAACCCTTGACCAGACAGTCGTTTTTTCATTTCAGATATATTCCAGGGGCAGAAATGTTTTTCATCCGCGGAATATAAAATTGTGTAATGACCTTCAGCGCGGATAGCGGCGATATTTTCAACTTTGATAAAATGCGTCTGGTTGTTTTTTTCAAACGGAATTTGGACCAAATCTTTTTCGGGCTCAGCGTCTGTTTTTATAGGTTCTGCCGTTTGGGGTGTCTCAAGCTCCGTGCTGTCATTTGTACTCTCTTCGGCAGGTTCAACTTTCATTTCCGACGGTAGCAAGCTCACACTCATGAGCAAAAATGCACCACTAATGACAAAGCTGGCAACGGCGACCCCAAGAGCTAAAACTTCATTGCTCAAGCGTAAGTCAGGAACGGACGCATTACTGATTTCTTTGAACTCGGTGCCGGCCATGGCGACGAAATGCACCATGAAGACGGCAATACCGAATAAAATGGTTCCACCGATGATGTTTCGGTTTTCACGTTCTTTATACGCGATAAAAATCATGCTGGTGCTGAGAACGACTGAGGTTGCGATCGCAATGACGATTCCAATTCCTGAATAAACTGGCAAGACGAGCTTAATGCCATACATGCCCAAATAATGCATTGCCAATATGCCAGAACCGACGATAAAGCCTGCGGCGGTTTTGGTTTGTGTTGTGCGCGGCATGAAGTGCATAATAAGAAGCGCGATGCCGACAACAAGAATGGCAACCAGTGCCGATGCCAGTGTGATGAGTGCGTCGTAAAAGAAAGGAACGGGTAGTTCCATTCCCAGCATGGCAACGAAATGCATTGACCAAATTCCGGTGCCCATCGTGATCGCTGCCATGATCACAGCACGCTTGCGCTCCACCAAATTCAGGCTGGATGCGCCCTGCATGACACTTAATCCGGTAAAGCCCGCCATCATTGCAACAATCAATGATGCTGAGATCAATAAATGGTTATGCGACATCTCAAGCACAGGTGCTTCTCTCCCAATTCCCCCGCATGTTTATATTGAGGGTGATGGCTTATGGTCAACGTAATTCTGGTTGATTGTTTTTCTTAATAAACCGAGATTGTTACAACTTATTGATTTTATTCAAGGTGGATAAGTGTAAAAACGTGTGTTTGATTCATGTGGAGCTTTTGCAGTTTGAGACTGTAATTTGTTTTCAAGAACCCTCTAATTTGTGCGTTTTTGAAAATATATCTGCTTCAAATTTGAAAAATTGATGAGAATTCTCCTAACTGTCGCTGCACTGCAAAAAGGCAATAAAAACAAGCTTTGAGCATGTTTTTTATGTTCAAAACTTTTTTTGGCAATTAGCTCCACGTCAGGCAAAAAACTAAAAATGTTAACGATAACACTTGATACATGTTACCGATAACGTGATTATATAACCAATGATCGATCACCCTAAATGACGATCATCTGGAGGAAATTTTAGGCGGAATAACCCTTATTTGACCCTGGTCGCAACGCGATTTTCAGGACGTGGTTTTTTGATGCCTTTTGGAGGACTAATGACTGATAAGAAACCCATAATCTCGATGCGTGGCATCGTTAAAAGATTTGGTGGCGTTATCGCGCTCAACGACGTCGATTTGGATGCTTATGCCGGCGAAGTTTTGGCCATCGTGGGCGATAATGGTGCGGGTAAATCTACGCTGATTAAAATTCTCACTGGGGTTTATCAACCCACAGAAGGTGCGATCAAGCTTGATGACAAGCCACTTGAAATGAGCTCGCACGCTGATGCGATCGATGTCGGTATTGATGCTGTTTATCAGACCTTGGCTTTGGCCGATCACCTTGATCCTGCTGCCAATATGTTTCTTGGCAGCGAACTCACCAAAAAAGTTCTCGGAATTACGCTATTGGATAACAAGAAAATGCGTTCTGAAACCGAGCGCGTTCTTATGGAGCGTCTTGGTGTGCGCCTACGCTCGTTGGACGCGCAAACAGACAGTCTGTCTGGCGGTCAGCGTCAGGCCGTTGCGATTGCGCGTGCCGTTTACAACACCAATCTCCGTGTTCTTGTCATGGATGAACCAACGGCGGCTTTGGGACCACAGGAAACTGCGCGGACCCTTAAACTTATCAAAGCGCTGAAGGAGCAAGGCCTTGCCGTGATCCTGATCAGCCATTCACTGGACGATGTTTTTGAAGTGGCTGACCGTGTGCATGTTCAACGTCGCGGCCAAAATGTTGGTGTCGTTAAAACAGCTGAGAGTTCTACCCAAGAAGTATTGGGCATGATTGTTGGCGCAAAGGAGGACGCAGCATGAATATGCCAGCTGCAAATTTGGAAAAACAACCATTCGCTGAACGAATAGAACCTTATATGGCAATCATCGCGCCGATGGCCATGATTGTTGCGATTTTCCTTTTCATGGCGGTCGCTTCGCCAACGCGCTTTTTCCGGCCTGACAATTTGACATTGATCCTGCAGGATGCAGCGCTTTACATGCCAATGGCCATGGCAATGACCTATGTCATTACGCTGAGAGGAATTGATCTTTCGGTCGGTTCTGTTGCCGTACTTTCGTCCATCATCATGGCATTTCTGGTCAAGCAATATGGCTTCTCGATCTATGTCGGTATTCCAATTGCCTTGACGATTGGCGCGTTGCTCGGCCTTATCAACGGCCTCATCATCACACGCTTTAATGTACCTGATCTTATCGGAACATTGGCGATGGACCTCGTTTACAAAGGTCTTGCGCTGTTATTGGCAAAGGGTCTTGTTCTTGCACGTTTCCCCGAAGTGTTGACCGAACTTGGTCGCGGGCAAACACCATTTCTTATCCCAACGCCTGCCGTGATTGGCATGTTGGTCATGGCACTTGGTTACTTTGCGCTCAAGCGTACCTATTTCGGTCGCTACACTGTCGCCATTGGTTCCAGCCCTGAATCAGCTGAGCTGACCGGCATCGGCGTAAACCGCCATAAAGTCTATGCTTATGTGCTTTGTGGTGCATGTGCCGCGCTCGCTGGTCTGATGCTCACGGGTAAGCAAAATGCGATCCAGGCGACAATGGCTCCATTCTTTAATCTGCATGTTATAGCGGCGGTTGTTGTGGGCGGCACATCCCTGTTCGGCGGGCGCGCTTCGATGATCGGTTCATTCTCAGGTGTGTTGCTTCTTGCCATGATGTTGAACGCTTTGGTGACGCTGCGCATCGAGTTTTTCTGGCAGCCTGTAGCCTCAGGCTTCGTGATCATCAGTTCGGTCGCACTTTACGCTTGGATTCAAAAGAAAGACAGGGATGGAGCCATGGGTCTCTTTGCGGGTTTGAAGTCCGCCGAGGGGAGGAAAACCATGCAACTCGTTGCCATCATTATCGGTCTGTTAATCGCACTCCTTGCTATCGGCGGTATCACCGCTGGTGAGGTGACGGCGAGCGGTTAATCAAACCCATACAAAGAATTGGCCGTGGGGTCCCGCGGTCAGTTTCAAACATTCTCATGACTAGGGAGGAAACCAATATGAGATTATTTACAACCACAGCACTCACCGCCATGATCGCCTTTACAGGTGCAGCGATGGCCGAAAGCCACTCGCAGCTTCCTCTTAAGGAGCTTCCAGGTATCGCAGATCGCGATCACTGGGTGCCAGGTGAAGTGAATGCCGACGGCGCCTTGGAAGCCATGCAAGCTGTTGTCGGTGCTGAAGCTGTCCCATTTACAGGTACACAAGATAAGCCGATCCAAATCGCATTGATTTACCCTTCATCTGACACATCAGATTTTTGGGCGCGTAACTATCTAGCTATGACAAAGCGTCTGGATCAGTTGGGCATTAAATATGAGACAACTGAGTTTGCATCACGTCAAATCGAGCATTCATTGCAGTCAACTTACACCAATCAGGTTGTTCTTGATAAAGACATTTATGACTATGTTGTGTTCGGTCCATCTGAGCTTGCAGTTCAGGCGGACAACATCTCCAAACTCGCGGGAGAGGACGCGCTGACAACTTATGTCTGGGCGTTCCATACGCCTCTTAAGGATCTAGAAAACCAACCAGACGCATGGTTTGATTTCTCATCTGCTGCAGGTGCGCTAACCATGTGTGACTATATGCTTGGGCGTCTTGGTGAAGGTGTTACGATGGCGATGAACCGCGGCATTCCAGGTATTACGGATAATCAACGTTCTGGCGACTTCAAAGCTTGCGTTGAAGAAAAAGGTAACTGGACAACTGTTTACGAACACTACGGTGAGTATCAGCGTGAAGGCGGATTTGCCGGCACATCTTTGATATTGCAATCTTACCCTGAAGCAACAGTGATCCACAATGCAAACACAGCGATGGCTATGGGTTCCGTGGAAGCACAAGTTTCTGTTGGTAAAGAGAAAGATGTCTTCTCAACTGGTTGGGGTGGAACTGGCCTTGAGCTGGATGCGATCCGTCGCGGTGAGCTGGATGCAACGCCAATGCGTATGGGTGATGATGTTGGTGCCGCGACAGCGGAAGCCATTAAAGCCGATATGGAAGATCGCGCAGGTGAGTTGCCATTCGTGTTCTTGGGCCGCATTACCGTTGCTCACGATCAGATGAGTGCTGAGGAAATTGACAACCTTGAAAAAGAAGCATTCCGCTTCTCAGGTGTTGGCGCGCTCAAGCGGTAAGTCACCTCTCTTAGATAGAGGCGTTCTTTTCATCAATTCCCCCGCCTCTCCCAAAGGCCACGCTGAGCCCGATGCGTGGCCTTATTTTTTGCCCTTATTTCCTTTAAACCAGATTCATCGATTTCACGACAAGCTTCATGTCTCTAATCGATTTCGAGGAGATGTTTAGTTTAGCTGCGTGGCGAAGACTTTTATTGAGGACGTCAGCAGTTGGTGCGCGTTGTCAGTTGTGAGTTGTCAGGTGTCAGTTTGTTGGAGCTGCATATAAGCATTCGCATTCAATGTTTACTCTTCTTCAACACGGCTCTTGCCACTTCGAATTTCAACACATGCATCACACGCCATTCAAGTAAAAGTTAGATATATGTCTCACACTTGTTGAAGTGTGTTTCTGGGTTCTGGCGGATAAAAAAAGGGCGGCTCAATGAACCGCCCCTTAGTTGATTGGAGTTTGGGATTTATGAAATCTTATTTGCCCCAGATCGTAGCATAAGCTTCGCGATAAGGAGATTGTGGGTCAAACTGGTTGCTGTCACCCATGGCTTTTAGACCTTCTTCGGTCACCAATGCAGGTGCTGTGATATAGCCTGAACAAGCTTCACCTTGGATTGCGCGGTTGAGCTCATCTACAAGCTGCCAGCCTTGCAAGTTAAGTGGCTCAGCAACTGTGATTGCCTGATATTGAGCTGTACGGATGCGCTGGAATGCAGCTTCAGATCCATCACCCGCAGAACCTGCTTTTGGTGCACCATCGCCTGAAATCCCGGCAGCTGCCAATGCGGGGCCCATAAAGTCGAAATAAAGATCATTGATCGCAAGTGCGTGCGTCCATTTTGCACCATATTTCTGAAGAAGTGATGTTGTAAGCGGGCCCATACGTGCAGATGTATCGGCAATGGGTGTGTCGACATATTCAAGCACAGTGCCGCCCATCTTTTCGATGGTTTCTTGAATGCGGTCAGCTTTATCAATGGCAATCTGATATGTGGAATCTGTAAAGATCACAACACCTGGTTTGCCTTCTCCATCTGCGATTGCCCATTCAGCCGCTGTTTCTGACACAGTCATTGCATCTGTTGAGACATTAGCGAAAATCCCGCCCGGTGCGTCACAGCCGATTTTTGGACCTGAATGCCAGGACACCATTGGAATATTGGCAGCGGCAACCCCTTCAAGCGCAGCTTGTTGTTCAACCGCATCAAAACCATTGATCACCAGTCCATCTGGTTTTAAAGCCATGGCTTGACCGAAAGCGGCTGTGCGGCCAGAGATTGAACCCGCGCCATCAAGCACGCGTACTGTCCAGCCGATTTTTTCTGCAGCTTCTGCAACACCATTGGTGACACCCAAGATACCACCATTTTTCAGATCACCTGCCAGCACAACAATTGTTTTACCTTCTGCTGCTTTTGGTCCGGTGGTTGGTCCATCCCATTTGTCCATGGCAATGGCTGAAGTGAAGCCTGTTCCTGCCATCAGCGTGCCTGCAAGCAGGACTTTCATAAATGTACGTTTCAGCATTATTTCCTCCATAGTTGCTGATAAATTTTCTTACTTTTTGACAGCGCCTTTGCGTCTTTGTGCATAGCCGGCAATGCCGATCGCAACCAGCAAAGTCGCGCCGTTAAACATTGGTTCAACCCAGAATGAACCGCCGAATTGTTGAATTCCTGAAATGCCAACTGCGAGAATGGAAACACCGATAATTGTGCCCCAGACATTGACGCGACCTGGCTTAATCGTTGTTGATCCTAAAAACGCACCCACGAGCGCTGGCAGAAGATATTCAAGGCCTACACTTGCCTGGCCAATGCGAAGTTTGGATGCCAAAATCACGCCAGCAAGTGCTGTCATCACGCCAGATGAAATGAAGGCGCCGACAACAAATTTGCGTGTTGGAATACCGTTGAGTTCTGCTGCTTTTTGGTTTGCGCCAATGGCATAAAGATAGCGGCCGATCGGGGTGTATTCGAGGATCAGCCAAAGCAGAACTGTGATTGCAAATACGTAATAAGCTGTGATCGGTAGACCAAATACAAAAGTGCTGCTTAGCGCGTAAAATCCGTCAGGTAGCGCACCAACCACTTGGCGACCACCTGTGTGCCAAAGTGCGAGCGCGTATAAAACAGTACCGGTGCCAAGCGTTGCAATAAAGGAGTCGATTTTTGCAACTTCCACCAAGATACCGTTTAAGAAACCAACGAATGCGCCAAGCAGCAAAACGATGATAACAGTGACCGGCCATGGAAAGCCGTAAAGCGTTTGCAGCGATATTGCTAAGATATGCCAAATCACAATGCCGTAACCAACGGTTAGATCAATGCGACCTGCTGCCATGGGGATCATCGCCGCTAAACTTAATATGGCAATGATGGCTTTGTCCGACAAAATCGCTCGCAAGTTCAGCATGGTTGGGAACGTATCCGGCAACATGATTGAAAAGAGTATGATCAGAAACGCCGTTAGAATGAGGAGCCCGTAGACAGGGATAAACCGGACGAGTTTTTCGCCGAAGGTTAGGCCTTTTAATTCAGCTTTTGTTGGCTCGAGAGCGCTGGATTCAATGGACTGCATTTTTTTAACTCCTGCCCGCTTCTACGGCGGGTGAATTTTGATTGGCTTCCCCAGCGGAAGCAGCTTGGATGAGTGTTTCTGTCGATAGGCTGACACCGGATAATTCATCGACGACCTGACCGCGGCTAAAGACGATGGCTCTGTGGCAGATGGCGGCGACTTCCTCAAAATCAGTTGAGACCACAATCACGCCCATTCCGGTCGCCAAAGCATCAAATAAAAGCGCGTAAATCTCAGCCTTCGCGCCAACATCTACGCCGGCTGTTGGATCTTCGGCGATCAAAAGCTTGCGGCCTGTTGCGAGCCAGCGTCCAACAACGACCTTTTGCTGATTGCCGCCTGAAAGCGCTTCAATCGCAAGGGTTGGATCATTGGGGCTTAAGCCAAGCTCTTTGCCCAGATCATAGGAATTTTTATCTTCCTGGCGTGGCGACATAAACGATAACAGTTTTCTGCCAACAGCTTCAGGATTGATGTATGAATTTTCGCGAATGGTCAGGCTTGGCGCAATCGATTCAACTACGCGATCTCTTGCGACCAAGCCGACCCCCGATTTCATCGCTGCGCGTGGGCTTGATAGGTCTGGCGTTTGCCCATTGAGCAAAATGTCACCGGTAAACGGGCTTGAACCATAAAAGCTACGACCAATTTCTTCGTGACCTGCGCCGCGCAATCCAACAAGACCAACGACTTCGCCCTGATTGATTTTTAGATCAATAGGCCCGGCAATGCCCGATCGTAACGCTTTGGCCTGAATAACCGGTGCACCAAGATCTACTTCCGGACGGTCGATTTCGCGGGTCTTTTTACCAACGATTAAATTCACAAGTTCCGGCGGATTGGTATGTGCAATGTCGCGCATCCCAACCATCATGCCATCACGCAGAACGGCGACACGGTCTGCGATTTTAAAGACTTCATCTAATCGGTGAGAGACATAGATCATGCCCACACCAGCCTCTTTTAGCGGACGAAGCGCGTTAAATAGGCGTTCCACTTCGTCCGCAGGGAGGCTCGCCGTTGGTTCGTCCAACACGAGAAAATCACAATCAACGGCAAGAGCACGTGCGATGGCAACGAGAGATTTTTCAGTTCGGCTGAGATCGGAGATCCGTGTCGTTGGATCGAAATCACAATCGACTTTTTGAAGTGCTAGCCTTGCGTTTTCTTCAGCCGATTTCCAATCGATAAAGCCCATCTTTTTGGCATAGCCTTGGGAGAGCGCCATGTTTTCGGCAATTGTCATCCATTCAACCAGACCTAAATCTTGGTGAATAAAAGCCACCGCCTGACGTTCATCTAAGCGCGACGGAGAATGCGTATAATTAATGCCATCAATTGAAACACGACCCGAATCCGGTTGGTGAATGCCACCCAGCACTTTAATCAGCGTAGATTTACCGGCGCCATTTTCGCCCAATAGCGCAACAATTTCACCGCGCGCGATGTGGAGTGATACACCGCGAAGCGCAAGTGTTCCTCCAAAGGATTTGACGATATCGTCAAAAAACAAGCCGTCCTGTGTCGACTTCGGCATAAAACTTCCTCCCTTACACCAATAAAACGACGTACAAATGTCAAGTTACCGGTAACGTTACTCTATAATGTCTTGCATATGTTTCGAAAGTCAAGCAAAATGTTATCGATCACTTAAATTTGTAGTAAGAAGCGGCAATGGCAAAAAAATCTAGCAGAAAAGGTGGCGCGACGCTGAGCGAAGTTGCGGAAGCAGCAGGCGTGTCAAAAATGACTGCGTCCCGGGTTTTGCGAAATGCCAGCGGCTTTACCGAAGAGACAAAAGCTAAGGTGATGTTGCAAGTCGAACGATTGGGCTATGTGCCGAATAGGATCGCCGCGGCTTTCGGTTCAGTTGATACATCCACCTTAATTGGTGTTTCTGTTCCTAGCTTAACAAGTGGTCTTTATGGTCCAGTTTTGGATTCCATTGACCGGACTTTCTTAAAGTATGGCTATCAAACCATGATCGGTGCGCATGAGCGTTCACCTGAAACTGAAGAGGAATGGTTGCGGGCTATTCTCGCATGGCGACCCGCAGGTGTGATCTTAAGCGGGCGAAAGCACACGCCTGCTACCATCGAAATTTTAAAAGCCCAAGCAATCCCCATCGTCGAAATGTGGAACCTAAATACCAGCCCGTTGGATATATCCGTTGGGTTTAATCACTATGATTGTGGTTATGAAATGGGTCGATTTATGCTCTCTAAAGGCTATCACAAGATTGCTTATATCGGTGCAAACCGGAATGAAGGCAGCACCAACCTTATCCGGCTTGATGGATTTGAAGCTGCGCTGAATGACAGTTCATTACAATTGGTGTCGAAAGAAATATTAGTCGATCACGCAGGATTTTACCCCGGCTATTACGGCACTGAAAATGTGCTCAATAGAACCAGCGACATAGACGCGATTTATTATCAGGATGACACAATGGCAGTTGGCGGCATGTTCTATTGCCAAAAGCATGGCATTGAGATCCCAAGTGATATCGCAATTGCTGGGTGGGGCGGTATGGAAGTGACCTCCGTTTTGCCGCGCAAATTAACAACGACCACAGTTGCGACAGAGACGCTTGGAAAATCTGCCGCCGAAGCACTTGTGGCGCGCATTCGCAACGAACCCACCAAGGATGTCAACGTGGTCGAAACACGTTTGATCCCAGGTGAAACTGTTTAATTGTGAAACCGTTTAATTGCGAGACTGTCTAATTGAGAAACTGGCTAGTTGTGAAATTTGCTAGGGTTTTTGGACACCACTGCGATTGAGTTTGATCGCGTAAAGACTTGTCGTTGCAGTGATAAACAATTGATGCTTTGCGCGTCCACCGAAGCAAATATTAGACACTGTTTCAGGAACGAGAATTTTACCTAAGAACTTGCCTTCGGGGCTAATGCAGTGAACGCCATCACCGGCTGATGTCCATATATTGCCGTCCTCATCAAGGCGGAAGCCGTCAGCGCAGCCTGCTGAGACTGTGTGGAAGTCATTGCCACCTGTAACTGCTTGATCATCGACAGCATAAGATCGGATGAGACGATTGGCATTTTCATCAAAGATCTTACCCGTGTCAGCCACATAAAGTGTTTTCTCATCTTTTGAAAAGGCCAAACCATTTGGGCAATCAAGGTCAGTGACGACTGCCTTCATCTCATATGTTTCTGGATCTACGCGATAGACCTGACAGGGAAGTTCCTGTTCAGATTTATGACCTTCATAATTGGTCATTATGCCGTAATGCGGATCAGAGAACCAAATTGAACCATCAGATTTGACCACAACATCATTGGGAGAATTAAGGCGTTTGCCCTCATAGCTATCAGCGATGACTGTGATAGTGCCGTCATGTTCCGTGCGTGTTACGCGACGCGTGCCATGTTCGCAAGAGATCAAACGTCCTTGTAAATCGCGTGTGTGACCATTGGTGAAATTAGCCGGTTCACGATAGATGCTGATGCCAGTATCTGGGCTCCAACGCATGATGCGGTTGTTTGGGATATCTGAGAATAGCAAACAATTTGCGTCGCCAAACCAGACAGGGCCTTCCACCCAGTCAAAACCAGTGGCGAGCTGTTTTAATGGCGCATTTCCCAATACATAAGTGGAAAAGACAGGATCTGCTGCTTCAAAGAAAGACATCTATTTATCTCCGCATGTTTTTTTGATATCGATAACATATATTACGTAAACAGCAAGTGGAATTCCCACATGAATTTTCAAACAAGCCTTTTATTAACGCACGCAGCAAGCTTATCGATGTTACAAGCTGCAGTAAACAAAGCGGAAGAAATTAACCAGCCGCAATGTATTGTCATTGTCGACGCCAGTGGCGAACTTCTCGCTGAAATTCGCATGACTGGGGCTAAATTTTTGAGCCGCAAGAGCGCTATGTCGAAAGCCTTAACGGCAGCCTCTATCCGTGCACCGAGTTCAAATATTCCTGAAGCTGTCCGCCCGGCCATTGGAGCGGCGACCGGGGGGAATGTGACAGGCCTGGGTGGTGGCCTGCCAATTATTAAGGATGGTATTTGCGTTGGCGGTATCGGTGTTGGTTCCGGTTCTGCGGAACAAGACATCGAAGTGGCAATTGCCGCGCTGAGTGTTGTGGGTGCCGATGTCGAATTTTAAATTCGACTGGTCTTCACGAAAACTCGATCTGCGCCTTCATGGCTTGTTTGCGGTCGCCTGCAATCTCAAAACCTGAGATCGCATCATCCAATTTCACGGTGTGTGAAATAAGCGGTTTGACGTTGATCTGACCTTGCTGCATGAGTTTGACCGACATGGCAAACTCCTCATGGAAGCGGAACGAGCCGCGCAGATCCAATTCTTTGGCTGTGAGCGCTTGCATAGGGATCGACATATCGCCACCCAAGCCTAATTGCATGACAATGCCGCGCGGACGCATAACGGATATGCCTGCCGCAAGTGCGGGTGCAGCGCCAGAACATTCAAACAGGACATCGAAGTAGCCTTTGTCTTCCTTATAAACATCAAGCTCGCTCGCTTGCGTGATCATGTTGATGGTTTTATTCGCACCAATTTTAGTCGCAAAAGACAGTGCCTGATCTTCCAGGTCCGTCACAACAATTTCAGCTGCTCCCGCCGCACGAGCTGCCAGCACACTTAATGTGCCAATCGGACCGGATCCGGTGATCAAAACCTTTTTGCCTAACATATCACCGGCACGGCGAGCTGCATGCAAGCAAACCGATAATGGTTCTGCCATGGCAGCTTCACCCGAAGTTAGTCCTTCGGCTTTCACGCATTGAGATGCATCTGCGACGATCATTTCGCGGAATGCACCTTGAATATGTGGGAAGGGCATGGCTGAGCCATAAAATCTCATGTTTTCACAATGGTTTTGTTTGCCTTCCAAACAATATTGGCACTTGTTGCAGGGTCGAGAGGGTGAAAGCGCGATGAGATCACCAACAGCAAGTCCCTCAACCTCAGGGCCGATCTCTTCGATATAGCCCGATACTTCATGACCCAAAATCATGGGTTCTTTGACTTTAATCGTGCCAAAGCCACCGTGATTGTAATAGTGCAAATCCGAGCCGCAGATACCGCCCGTTGCGATGCGCACGAGCACTTCCCCGGCTTTGGGAGCCTGTACATCTGTCTTTTCAATTCGAAGATCTTTGGCTTTGTGAATAACGATTGAACGCATAATATTTCCTATAATTTACACAACGGGTGTTGGGAGTTCTTTGCCATCAAAATGAGCTTTGAGATTTTCAAACACGAGATCGCCCATGGCTTCGCGTGTCTCAACTGTGCCTGAGCCATGATGCGGCTGTAAGAGCACATTATCAAGGTTTAGAAAACGCGGATTGATATCCGGCTCACCTTCAAATACATCAAGTACGGCTGAGCCAAGCGTCTTTGCTTCAAGCGCATCTAAAAGCGCGATCTCATCAATATTGGATGCACGTGATATGTTGACCACCATGCCGTCTGGGCCAAGCGCGTCCATCACGTCTTTATTGACGATATGATGCGTTTCTTTTGACGCTGCGAGTGAGACGAAAAGCACATCGCTGTTTTTCGCAAGCTCAACCGGATCTGCGATAAAGCCCCAATTTTCTTCAAGATCGTGTGGCGCACGGGCGCTATAGCTGATCTCCATGTCAAAGCCTTGCAGGCGTCTTGCAATTTCATAACCGATGCGCCCAAGTCCAAGCACGCCGGCGCGCTTTCCATGCACGCGTCTTGTAAGAGGGAACATGCCCTTTACTGCCCAGTCACCTCTTGACCAATCGGCTGCTTCATTTACACGGCGGCCAAGCGCTAACATCATTGCAACAGCGAGATCTGCAACATCCTTGGTTAAAACATCTGGCGTATTGGTCACACGAACGCCGCGCTCTTTGGCGGCATCAATATCAACGGCATCATAACCAACGCCATAAATGCTGATAACTTCAAGATTGGGTAGGGCATTAATCAATGCTTTATCTGCACCCAAATCTCCGCGTGTGGCGACCGCTTTAATCGAATCTGCATGGTCTTTTAAGAAGCTAGCCTTATCTTTTTGGTCAAAATATCGGTGAACAGTAAATGCATCTTCGAGCATCTTTTCATCCCGTTCTGAATAGGGGCCCATCTGTAAAATTTCTACTTTTGACATTCAATAATCCTAAATTAGCTTGCTTTTGATATCGATAACATTTATACACCGAACCAATACCTGTCCAGTTAAAAATTGAAAGTGAATAAATGACACACGCCCTCTTTGACCTAAATGGAAAAACAGCTTTGATCACCGGCTCATCGCAAGGGATCGGCTTTGCGCTTGCCAAAGGTTTGGCTGAATCCGGCGCGGCGATTGTGTTAAATGGTCGAGATAAATCAAAGCTTTCTAAGGCGGCAGAAGAGCTTAAAGCAATGGGCGCCACTGTTTACGAATTGGCCTTTGATGCGACGGATCACATCGCAGTTCAAACAGCGGTCGATCAGTTTGAAGAGCATGTTGGCCCAATTGATATCTTGGTCAATAATGCGGGTATGCAACACCGTACACCGCTTGAAGATTTCCCAGCTGATATGTTTGAAAATCTGCTATCAACCAACATTGCGTCGGTATTTAGCGTAGGACAAGCCGTTGCGCGTCACATGATCAAACGCAAGGCTGGTAAGATTATTAACATCGCATCGGTGCAAACAGCACTCGCGCGACCGGGCATTGCACCTTACACAGCAACAAAGGGTGCCGTGGGCAATTTAACAAAAGGCATGGCGACAGACTGGGCCAAATATGGTTTGCAGTGTAACGCGATTGCACCCGGATATTTTGATACTCCTCTCAATGCGGCGCTGGTTGCTGATCCAGATTTCAGCGCTTGGCTTGAGAAACGAACTCCTGCAGGGCGGTGGGGAAATGTTGAAGAATTGGTTGGCGCCTGTGTTTTCCTAAGCTCTGCAGGATCCAGTTTTGTAAACGGTCATACGCTTTATGTGGATGGCGGAATCACAGCCAGCCTGTAATTTGTTCGATATGTCGGTTCAAAATAACAGACTTTTTATTGTGATGGGTGTTGCCGGATGCGGTAAATCCACAATTGGCAATGCGCTCGCTGACCAGCTTGGTGGCACCTATCTTGAAGGGGACAGTTTTCACCCTGACAGCAATATCGCAAAGATGAGTGAAGGCACGCCTTTGACCGATGAGGATCGCTGGCCATGGCTCAAAATCATCGGGAAGGAAATGGCCAAAGCGGAGGGTTTAATCTTTGCCGGCTGCTCGGCGTTAAAACTTGCCTATCGCGATTTGATCGAACAAGAGGCCGGTGAACGGGTGACATTTATTCATTTGTCCGGTTCGCAAGAACTCATCGCAGATCGCATGGCGAAACGCGGTGGTCATTTCATGCCACTTAGTTTGCTGAAAAGTCAGTTTGCAACTTTGGAACCTTTGATTGAACGCGAACAGGCTATCGTCGTCGATATTAGTGGTTCAAGTGATGAAATTGTTGCTGACATTATGTCGAAAATTAAAGCTCAAGCGTAAAGGTGCGTAACAGTGTTTAAAGTAGGATTAATCGGCGCAGGTGCCATGGGTGGGACAATTGGAACACGTCTTTTAGAAGTTGGCTGCACGCTTGCGGTTTTCGATTTGGATAAGGCGCGCGTTCAAGAGCTTGTTGATAAGGGTGGACGTGCTGCCTCATCCGCCAGCGATGCAGCATCTGAAGCTGATTTTGTGATCTTCAGTTTAAACGCGTCGCGCATCGTCGATATCGCAGCTTTTGGTGAGGGCGGTGCGGCTTCTGGTGCGAAATCAGATGCGGTCTTTATTGATATGTCATCGGTTGGTCCTGAAGAAACAAAAGAACTTGCCGAAAAAGCTTTGAAGTACAATATCGGTTGGGTTGACGCACCATTGTCGGGTGGCGCGCCAAAAGCTCTGATCGGTGAATTGACAT
Organism: Lentilitoribacter sp.; assembly: GCA_963691785.1. Lineage (GTDB taxonomy): Bacteria > Pseudomonadota > Alphaproteobacteria > Rhizobiales > Rhizobiaceae > Lentilitoribacter. The sequence goes on along the minus strand of OY829371.1, from coordinate 4,137,534 downwards.
TAATGATCGGTGGCGAAGAAGCATATGTGTCTCGCGCGATGGAATGTTTAAAGTTGCTTGCGTCTAATATGACCCATATGGGGCCAAGCGGTGCTGGGCAAACCACGAAAATTATCAACCAGGTTCTGTGTGGATTAAACTTTGTGGCCGTGGCAGAAGCAACGCAATTGGCGCTGGACGCTGGCGTAGATGCTTCGAAAATTCCAGGTGCATTGGCAGGTGGTCGTGCTGATAGTGCGATTTTACAGGAATTTATGCCGCGTTATGCAAATAAGGACTACACACGCCAAGGCAGACTTGCCAATATGATCAAAGATTTGAAATTTGCGCAGGATTTATCTCTTTCAACAAACACATCTATGCCGATCACCGCAGCTTGTATGGAAATATATAAAATGCTGACAGCGGCCGGTTTGGGTGAAGAAGATTTGCCAGTCTTGATGGAATATTTTAAAGGACCAGACAGAAACGTCGTCAATGCGAATTAGATTTCGCGCAACGAAGATGGAGTTTTAAATTGAGAAACAAAACCAAGCTGCCCACAATGGCGGATGTGGCCAATCTCGCTGGTGTTTCCAGCATGACTGTTTCTCGCGCTTTAAAACCTGACACTTCGGTGAGTAAATCCACGCGAGAGAAAATTCAAAAAGCTGCGGACGAACTGGGCTATGTGCTCGATACAAGGGCATCGGAGTTTTCATCCGGCAAATCCGGCTTTGTTGCGATCACTATTCCATCCATTAACAATGGCAATTTTGCAGATACGGTTAAAGCGTTTTCAGATGGCTTGGCCGAGCAGGATCTGCAGGTTCTTTTGGGCTATACAAATTACCATGTAGATCGCGAAGAACAATTGGTTGAGCAGCTCTTGAAAAAGCGCCCGGAGGCGATTGTCGTCACCGGCGGTATGCATACAGATCGCTGTCGGCTATTGCTTGAAAATTCGGGTATTCCAGTGATTGAAACATGGGACGTTCCGGAGAAACCGATTGATCACGTGGTTGGATTTTCAAATCTCGAAGCTTCTGAATTGATGTTTGAGCATTTTATCGCGCAGGGGCATAAAAGGATCGGCTTTATTGGTGGTGATAATTCGCGCGATAGCCGCGGTCGTGATCGTTATCTTGGTTTTTGTAATACGATGGAAAAGCACGGACTTTCCAGTGAGCGCGTGTCATTTCAAGAGCTGGCTCCGTTTTCTATGGAGCCGGGCGCGAGTGGCATTCGCTCGATCATGAAAGAATGGCCAGATACAGAAGCTGTGATGTGTGTATCGGATCTGATTGCATATGGCGCAATTACCGAATGCCAACGCATGGGTATCAATGTACCGGACGACGTTAAGATCGGTGGGTTCGGAGCCTATGAGCTTGGTCAGTTCCTGAACCCGTCTATAACAACGATTGATGTAGGTGCCGCGCAGATCGGCAAATTCGCAGCTGAAAAGATCATCGAATTATTATCCGATGATGGGAACACCAAATCAGCCAAAATTGTGAAAACCGAGCCGACACTGATTAAGCGCCAAAGTGCGTAACTTTAAAGCGCTTAACTTACGTCTCTAATTATCAGATGATATTAGCCGCGTCCGATAAATGGCATTGTGGTTGCCATTACGGTCATGAATTGCACATTGGCGCTTAATGGTAGATTGGCCATGTGCAAAACAGAATCGGCCACATGCTGCACATCCATCACAGGTTCTGGTTTAATGGACAGATCAGCCTGCGGCACACCACCACTCATTTTTGCCGTCATGTCAGATGCTGCATTACCAATATCAATTTGTCCGCAGGCGATATTATAGGGACGTCCATCAAGTGAGATGGAACGCGTGAGACCCGTGATCGCGTGTTTGGACGATGTGTAAGGCGCAGAACCTGGACGCGGTAAAGATGCGGAGATCGAACCGTTATTGATGATGCGGCCACCTTGTGGGTCTTGCTTGCGCATGAGATTAAACGCGCCACGCGCCATGGTGAAGGCACCAATTAAATTGACATTGATCACTTTGATGAAATCTTCAACTGGCACATCACCAATTGGCGCCGCGGTGACATTATTGCCAGCATTATTAAACAACACATCTAATCGACCATAATCCTGTTCGATCTTTTCATAAAGCGCATCAACGTCGTCGGGAGATGTAACATCACATGCAATGGCCGAGCTTAGTTCGCCGATGGCGTTGCAAGCGTCTTCAAGCGCAGACAATCGACGGCCTGTCAAAATTGTTTGATAGCCGTTCTCAGCCAAAGTTTTTGCGCATGCTAGACCGATACCAGAACCACCGCCGGTGATAAGTGCAATTTTGCTCATTTCATTCTCCCTAATTGACTTCAGTCTTATGACCAAACTTCTTGATTTCTTATAAATAGTTATCGATAACAAATATAGTCTGTTATGAAAAAATATTCATGAAATCTCTAAAAAAATACCCGTTCGATTGTCCAATATATCCCAACAGCGGCAATGAGCACCGATGCGGGTATCGCAATATAGGAGCGGTACCATGGTTTTTTGCCGAAGGTCAGTCCAAGTAAGACATATGCAATTGCGATAATGCTAAGTTGGCCAATCTCCACCCCGATGTTAAAGGCGATCAGACTTGAGACAAATTGCGATGGTTGAAGCCCTACATCTCCCAAGACATAGGCAAAGCCAAGACCGTGCAATAAACCAAACGCAAATATAATAGCAGTCCGCCGGATTCCGATCTTCCCGCCTTTCACATTTTCAAGCGCTACAAAGGCGATGGATAATGCGATGAGCGGCTCAACAACGGAGGCTGGAACTGAGACCAAGCCTAATGTCGCCATGGCAAGTGTTACTGTGTGCGCGAGCGTAAAGGCCGTGACTTGCAAAATGAGCGGTTTCATTTTGAGTGAGAAGAAGAACAGTCCCAAAACAAACAGGATATGATCAAGCCCTTTTGGAATGATATGTTCAAAACCGATCACAATATAATTGAGAAAATTATCGAGCCAATCGACGTCTACCACACCCGTGCGCGGCATAGGATCAGATGTGCTGCCAGATGCCAAGAGTTTGGCATAGCCAACTTCGCCATCATTATTGATTTGCCGAACAATAATTTCGCCCAATTCTGCACTCCAGCCAAAGGTTATGTTCGACCCATCATCGGGCAAGGCGGCAGATATGTTCAGTGTTGATGTGCGGCTTAACTCAATATCGCCAACCTCGGGGATAATGATGTCGTCAATGATTATGTCGAGGGGTGCTGCGCCCGCATTGAGTTGAAACTTTGATTTGATATTTGGCCAGACCTCATCAAATCTCGCTTGGAGCTCTTGCGGTGATAAAGCACGTAATGCGTCATATTGTGCAGCTTCCGGCGCATCATCGGTGTTTTCAAGCGCGCTTAAATCCATCCCGGAAATCAAAGGCTCCAAAGATAATTCGAGCGTACCGTTTAAGGTCTTTTCCGTGATCGTGAAATTGACAATGGCGGGCTGTAATTCATGCGAAACTGCAGGCTTGATCCAAACTGTGCAGACAGCAAGAAGAGTTGACAGTATGAAGAGCTGCGCAGTAGTTATTACACTGGCCTTGGTATCGGAGAAGTTCATGATTTATGCTCGGTTTTTAAGTCTCTTAGTGTTTTTGAGCGCCACGTCTGTGACAGCGCATGAATTTTGGATCGAGCCAAAAGATTATACGATCAATGCATCGGATAATATCGTTGCAGATCTTCGCAATGGCCAAAATTTTAAGGGAAGTTCCTATTCTTATATTCGTGATCGTTATGAGAAGTTTGACATGTTTGTTGGACAATCTCAACTGATGATTGATGGAGATTTAGGACAGCGCCCGGCAATATCGACCAAAGTTACGCAAGAAGGCCTTGCGATTTTGGTCGTTGAATCAAAATCAAATTCGCTGTCCTATTCGGAATGGGAGAGGTTCCAGAAGTTCATCAATCACAAAGATTTTGACCTGGATAAAGAAAAGCATATCGCGCTCGGTCATCCAGAAGCTGGTTTTAAAGAAATATATCGCCGATTTGCCAAATCGCTTATTGGTGTTGGGCATGCGCAAGGCAATGATCGCCAAGTAGGGCTTGAGATTGAATTGGTTGCGCTTGCCAACCCATATCAAGATGACACATCAAACGGCATGCCTGTTAAAGCCTATTATCAAGGAGAAGTGCTTGCAGATGTCCAGATCGAACTTTTTGATAAGCAGCCTTCAGGTGATGTTGAAGTGACGTTGCACCGAACAAATGATCAAGGTGTGGCGCTTCTACCGATCGAAAGTGGTCACTCTTATCTTGTTGACACTGTACAAATCAGGCCAGCAGCGCAAGGCAATCAACAAGGGGCTGTGTGGGAAACACTTTGGGCCTCTTTGACTTATGCGAAGGACTAGTGGAAGCCGCTACTCTACTTTCCAAAGAATTTCAGCTGGCAGGCAGATATTGATTTGATCGCCGATGGAGAGGCCTTGTGCTTCGCGCGGGTTCACAATCGCATCAATCTCAACATCAGATATTTTGAGTTTTAGTCGCGTCTGGGTGCCGAGATATATGATATTGTCAACGGATGCTGTGAATGTGTTGTCCTTTGAACCGTCTTGCTGGATCTGAATATTTTCGGGGCGGAAGGTTAGAGCGCCTTGTCCGGTTTTTATGTTCTTGGGAATTGAGATTTTGCCGAGCGAGCTTTCAAAGATTCCGTCTTTGGCGCTTCCATGGATGAAGTTCTGCGATCCAAAAAACCGAGCCGTTGCTTCGTCGATTGGCGCATCGTAAAAGGCCTGTGGCGTGTCATATTGCTTCATCTTACCATCAAGAATGAGCGCAATTTTATCGGCCAAAACCACGGCCTCTTCCTGATCGTGAGTAACAAAAATCGTGGTGATTTTCATCTCCTGCTGAAGGGAGCGAATGAGGTCACGCATCTCCAATCTTAAATGTGCATCCAAATTTGATAGCGGTTCGTCAAGCAGCAATACATCGGGCTGAATGATCAAAGCGCGGGCAAGTGCAACGCGCTGCTGCTGACCGCCCGATAATTCACTTGGTTTGCGATTTCCAAGATCAGGCAGTTTGACCATGTCCAGCATCTCGCCAACGCGTTTTTTGATTTGGTCTGGGTCAGCTTTGCGCATCTTCAAACCAAACCCGATATTCTCAGCAACACTCATATAGGGGAATAAGAGATAGTTCTGAAAGACCATGACCGCGCCGCGATCTTCGGGTTTTTCATCCAAGACTGACTTGCCATCAAATGTAATGTCACCCGATGAGGGTTCTAAAAGTCCGGCGATCATTTTCATGGTTGTCGTCTTGCCACAGCCTGATGGCCCCAAAAGTGCGGTCAGTTCACCTGCAGGGATTTCAAGAGACAGATTATCCAGCGCAGGCATTTGTGTGCCGGGATAAATTTTCGACAGGTTTTTTAATGAAACATGGGTCAAATTTGGCCAAAGCCTCCAACAGCACCGCTGCGCCCGGACAGGTGCTTTGCGGTTAGCAATAATATGACAATCCCTGGCAAAATATAGATCATGCCGATGGCGCCAGTTATGTCATTGCGGCCAGATGTTGCAAAGTTAAATAGCAGCAACGGCAATGTGATCACGCGTCCACCTCCGATGAGCAACGTTAAAATATATTGGCTCCAGGATACAAGGAAAGCGAATAATCCACCGACGATAATGCCGGGCATAATTGCCGGCAGAGTGACATACCAAAATGTTTTAAGAGGCGAGGCACCCAAGCTACGCGCCTGATCTTCAAAAGCCGCATCATAATTGGCAAATATCCCGGACATCACCAAAGTCATATAAGGCAGTGTTGGAATGAGGTGGACAAGTATGACACCCGTCACCGTATTGGTGAGCCCCATAAACAAAAAGACTGAGTGGATCCCTAAGACAACGGCTATCCCGGGCACGATGACCGGGGCAAGGATCAGTAATTCGATGAGTTCTTTGCCTTTGAACTTATACATGCCAAGCGCACGTCCCGCAGGCACACCGATTAAAATAGATAAAAATGTTGCCGCAAGTGAAATCCAGATCGTGATCCAAAGACTGTCGATGACCCCGGCCGTATCCGAGAAAGTATATTCCCATGCATTGAGCGTCCATCTTTTTGGCAATATATCAGGAAAAAACCATCCCTTGGCAAAGGACCAGATTGCCAATGGGACCAGCGGTAAGACCAGCCAGGTGATTAGCACAATTCCGGATAAAACGCGCAGGCTTTGAAGCGGAGTATTTTTGCGTGTGCTCATACATGCCCCCTAATGCGTTTACGACAATAGCGCACATAAATCCAAATAAGAATCGCGCATAAAATGGCAATGATAACCGCCATGGCCATGGCTTCCGGGCGCGCAGCTAGGTCGACATTTGTGTATTTCTGATAGGCCAGAACCGGCAATGCTGCCGGATAATTTGCGCCGAGCAATGCTGGGATCTCATAAGCGCCGAAGGTGAAGGCAAATACAATGATCGATGCTGATAAAACGCCTGGGAAAATCATTGGCATAAGGACATGGCGAAAAGATTGCCATTTGCTGGCGCCCAATGATCGTGCTACGCTTTCATAATCCTCACCAATGGCCTGCATATTGGCGAGTACAATCACACCTATAAAAGGGACTTCCTTCCAGACATATTGCATGATGATGCCAATGGCATAGGGATCAAATACAAGGGCAGGGAAATCGCTTGGACGGGCGATTAGCTGCCATTCAGCGGCCAAACGCGCGAAACTTCCTGATTGCGAGAATAAGTAGAGCATGCCAATTGCACCGACCAGATGTGGGATGGTGAGATTGAGCTGGAAGAGGAAATTGACAATAAATTTGCCGGCAAAGCTACGGCGCAACAATAGCGCAGCACCAATTGCTAGGATTGACGAAATCACAGTTGATGTGAAGGCAATATGAAATGTTAGCAAGAAGGAATGATAATATTCGATGTCTGAAAATATAGATATATAGGCTTGAAAATTTGGTTCGGTCAAACCGATGATCGGCATGTAATTGAAACTGCGCATGAGCCCAATTGTGAGCCCACCAAAAAATAAAACCACAATAACCAGCATGGCTGGCAAAAGCAGGAGGGCTATTTTCTTGCGATCTGACATGAGGGAAATGCTACTCCAGAAATCTAAGAGTTCATAGATAGCTTCTTAGATATTTGGAGTGTGGTCCCGCAACATGAAATGCTGCGGGATCTAAACTTTGATTAACGCCCGACGTTTTCGATCCAGCCTTTTTCAATGGCTGAAATCCATGACGCTTGAAGTTCCGGCAATGCATATTTTGCAAGCTCTTCAGCAGGCGCGACTTTTGGATGTTTTTTGATCTTTGCAAAATCTGCTTTCACATCATCTGCGGTTCTATCAACTTCGATCGCTGGCGCTGCGCCCCAAACATCAGGCTGTGCTTTTTCAAGCTGTGCTTTGCCGGACAAAAGAACATTTTGTAGAACAAGTGCTGCCGCTTTATTCGGTGAGTTGAACGGAATGATCGTATAATTGGTGTTGCCGATCGTACCGTCGGTTAGCCCATAACCTTGGCTGGTTGGCGGGAAGGTTCCATTTTCAATTTTAATCCCAACACCAGCTGGCTCATAGTTAAATGTGAGCGCGATTTCTGAATTGGCATAAAGCTGTTCATGGGCGGCAATCGTGGTTGGGTAAGTCTTGCCTTCGCGCCACAAATAAGGCTCAAGGTCATTGAGGATATCCCAAGTCTTGGCAGATACCTCATCATATTTTGCTTGATCAAATTCACCCAGCAGATTTTCAACGCCGCCGGCTGCATGATAAAAGACGTGGCGCACAAATACTGCACCGTTAAAATCCGGTGGCGCAGGATATGTAAACTGGCCAGGATTTGCTTTTACCCACTCAATCAATTCTGGAATAGAACGCGGTGGGTTTTCAGTTGTCGCCGTATTATGCGTGAACGAGAATTGCGTTTTTGACCACGGCACTTCACAGCCATCAACCGGCACGCCAAAGTCATTGGCGATCGATGGGTTATCCCAATTCACCAGCGCATTATTGGGCAACAGGTCTGTGTAACCGCAATAAGCCAAACCACCTTGCTTCATTGTGCGGAAGTTTTCACCATTGATCCAAATCATATCAACAGTGCCTTTATCGGTCACACCGGCTTCTTTCTCACCTAAAACAATGTTAACGACTTCAGCTGTGTCACTGATGCCGACGCGATTTAACGTGATATCGTATTCATCTTTTAAGATGCCGCCGATATATTCGGACACATATTGGTTGATGCTGTCAGAGCCGCCCCACATGAACCAATTGACCTCGCCACCTTTGGCGATGGTTTTAATTTCATCCCATGATTTGTTCAAAAGCGCTTGTCCATCTGCAGTATCAGCGTAAGCGTTCACTGATGCAATCGACAATGCGGTTGCAAACAAAGTTGTTTTAATTGTTTTATTCATGGTTCCTCTCAATTTATATTCACTTAGGCGGCTATTTTAATCACAGTCGCCCAAAAGCCCGAATGATAGAAATACGTGGTAACGAATAGTGGTGTATTCGTCTATTCATTTAAACATCACAATATGTTGAATGCGAAGTTAGAAATCGATTACAGTCAGATTGAGCATGATATCTCTGCAATTTAGGCCAAATTGGAATGCTAGTCGGCAGTATTGGTGATTTTATCCACGGGACCCTACGCGTCATGAAGATCTGAGTTTGAGCAGGGCGACCGTGTCGCCCAAGCTCATTTTAGCTCATTTGCATGCATATTAATTGCTGTGATTATGTCCGCCGCGTTCAACTTTTTTGACGGGCAATTTCAATTCGATGGAGCCAGCTTTTTCAAACTGATAGGTGACCTTGTGTGTGTCGCCTTCCTTCATGTGCTCTTTGAGTTTCATAAACATGATGTGAAGGCCACCCGTTTTTAACGTCACTTCTCCCCCGGCTGGGATTTGGAGACCACCTTCGATTTCGCGCATGCGCATAATCTCGCCGTCCATCTTCATTTCGTGAACTTCAACTTTTTCAGCAAAACTTGCAGTTCCGCCGATCAGACGATCTGCTTCGGATCCGGTGTTCTTGATGGTCAGATAGCCCGCCGCGACTTTTGCATTTGGCGGGGTCGCGCGAATGATCGGGGACATGATTTCCAGATCACCGACTTTGATCACATCCATGGTCTTGGAGTGTTGATGATGGCTGTCGGCTGATGCCTTGATCATAATACTAGGCGCTGGTCGTTTTAAGTCATGTGGATCCTGACCTTCAGCTGGGATTTCACTCCATGATAGTTCACCTTCCGCGCAGTTCTGCACGATTGGGATGAAGAGTTTTTTCTCTTTGGTAAGTTTATCGGTAAAGCGGGTGCGAAAGATGAATTCATCATAATGCGCGTCCTTGAGGTCTCCACCGGACCAGGTGATTTTTGTGACACCTGACGTGATGGCGTGACCGTGCAATTGATATTCAGATGCATAGTCACCTGTAGTGGTTTCCAACTGCCAGCCTGGCTTTGGCATTGGTTTGACCGATATTAGGCCTTCAGGAATTGTAACGCTGACTTTTTCGGTGGATTGACCATCGCAGCCATGACCAATGCGTATGGCCAATCTTTGATATGAATTGACCTCAGCTTCTTTCACATCAAAAGTCGCATGGGCATGCGCTGATGTGGCAAAGAATGCGGTTGGAAGCGCTGAAAAGAGTGCTGCGGCGGTGAGTTTAAACATAAGATTTTTCATTAGGATCTCCATAGACCGATGATCGATATGGATCGATTTATGGTCTTGATAAATATTTTTAATGTGGATTTTGGCGCGTTCGCGATGCTTGGAACTAGGTTCTAAGACAAGTTGGACGCAAATATTTATGAGGAGAAATTTGGTGGACCGGTTGGTGGGGCACCGGCGAATTGAATAGTGTTTGAAAGTGCAAATTGTCGATGTGGTCCAAGATTAAAGTTGATTTCGATGTTGGATATCGCACTGATCTCGGCGCGTTCTGGAACGATGATCGAATTTGCAATCGTGCAGTCTGGGCAACCTTGAAGCGTAGTGTGATCCCGGTCACCGTCACCAGCTAGACAAATGACCGGAATGGAACCATCTGGTAAAGTGTAAGCTGCAAGGTCAATATTGCTGGTTGCAGTAGGATTGATAACAGGACGATGTGCAAAGCCAATCCAGATCATCGCAAAAATGCTCATGATCGAGATGGCATGACAAATTATGCGCCGTCTATTCATTAAATTCTTCGCCCGTTCAATACAGAATGAGCCATAAAGCTTGTGACCGTGACTAGCAACAAACCGATTTGTCGCAGCGTTAAAAATACGGTGTTTTATCTAACGCGGTTCAGATCCATCATAAGTTTCGCCAAGCGCATAGGGTGCGTGCAATTTAAGACGTGCACCATTGGATGATATAACCGCCAGCACAATGATGGTGACGATAAATGGCATGGCTGACAATAATTGCGATGGAATACCAATACCCAAAGATTGCGCCACTAGCTCGCCGAGTGAGACCATGCCAAAGAGATAAGCACCGAGGAAAATCCGGCCTGTTTTCCAGGTCCCGAAGACTACAAGTGCCACGGCGATCCAGCCGCGTCCTGCGATCATGCCATCGGCCCATAAAGGTGTATAAATCGTTGATGCATAAGCACCGGCAAAACCAGCCAGCAGTCCGCCAAATGCAACACTGCCATAGCGGATCATCTTTACCCGATAACTTAATGCTTCAGCCGCTTTCGGGTTTTCACCCGCTGCGCGAATGGCAAGACCAAGGCGTGTTTTATTGAGGCAAAAGCTGATAGCGATTGCTAACAGGATAGTGAGATAGACCACGATATTTTGCTGGAAGAAGACCGGACCAATAAATGGAATATCGCTCAGGATGGGTATATTTAGCGTGCCAGGTGGTGTGATGGTAAGGCTTTCGTGCTGTTTGCCTATAAGCGCCGATAAACCCAGACCCAAAATGCCAACTGCTAACCCGGTCGCGACCTGATTGGCCAAAAAGGTGATGGAAACAACCGCAAAAACCAATGACACCAATATGCCTGCAATGCCCGCAATCGCAAAGCCTAGGAAATGATTGCCCGTTTGATAAGTGACCACAAATCCAACGGCGGCGGAAACCGCCATCATGCCTTCAACACCGAGATTGAGCATGCCGGATTTTTCTGCGACCAGTTCACCTAAAGCAGCCAAAAGAAAGACGGTGGCAGCACTCATTGTGCCGGCAAGGAAAAACTCGATGGGTGTCATGATCAAGCTCCTTCCATCTGTTCTTGGTTGGCCCTGTTTGGCTTGAGGCGATAGTTGACGAATGTGTAACTCGCCAAATAAGTCACCAGCAGAAGGCCTTGGAAGATGTGCACCGAGCTGATGGGTAGATCAGCAGAGACAAGCGCAATATCACCACCAATATGAATAACGGCCAGGAAGAAGGCTGCGAAGATAATCCCAATTGGGTGGAGCGCTCCGAGATAGGCAACGATGATGGCTGAATATCCATAGCCGGATGTGACGGAACGCTGCAATTGTCCGATGGGACCAGCGACTTCGCTCATGCCAGCAAGCCCTGCTGCCATGCCCGCAATCAACAGACTTTTCCAAACGGCACCTTTTGAGCTGAACCCCGCATAAGTAGCCGCTTGTGGCGCCAATCCGCCAACAACAAGCTGAAAACCGCCAAAGCGTTTTTCCATATAGATCCAGGCGAAAATCGTAAACAGGATCGGAATTACAAGCGAATAATTGAGGCGAAAGCCAAAGATGATCGGTGGAAAGAGCGCTGCGTCTTGGAACATGACAGTTTGAGGGAAATTGAACCCCATCGGGTCTTTCCATGGCCCAAGAAGCAAATAATAAAGGATCTGCAAGGCAATCGATGTCAGCATTAATGTGACCAGGATTTCATTGGCGTTATATTGCGTTTTCAAAAAAGCTGCGATGGCCGCCCAAGCCATACCACCCAAAGCGCCCAACACGATCATCGCTGGGAGCATGAATATCGAGCTTGAATCCGTGAAATACACAGGCACGGAACCTGCTAAAATCGCGCCCATGATCATTTGACCTTCAGCACCAATATTCCAGATCTTGGCGCGGAAACCAATTGCCAGCGCTTGGGCGATTAATAACAAAGGCCCGAATTTGAGAAAGATTTCTGAAATCGAATAAGCGCTTTCAAAAGGTTCGATGAAGAAAGCGTAGAAAGTCAGTCCGACAGATTTACCTTGGATGAGCAGCATAATGCCTGACAGAACCACAGTGATGGCAATGGTGATAAACGGCACCGCGAGCATCACGCGTCGTGAGGGTGTGATGCGTCGTTCAAATTCAAACTGCATGCGCTGTCTCCTCCCGTGTTTCACCAATCATATATTCGCCGATTTCATCGGGCGTTACATCGCTCGTTTTTAAGGATGGCGATAACCGTCCGCTGCGCAAAACATAGATCCGATCGGTGATTTCAAATAATTCTTCAAGCTCTTCGGAGATCACCAATATGGCAACGCCACTTTCTCGCAAGCCAATAAGTTTTTGCCTGATCTCGTTCGCAGCGCCCACATCAACGCCCCAAGTGGGTTGAGACATGAATAAAAATTTCGGTGCGAGCATCAGTTCGCGACCGACAAGGAATTTTTGCAAATTGCCACCTGATAATGAATTTGCCGTTGCAGAGGTGCCTGAACATTTCACCTTAAAATCATCAATGCATTTTTTGGTGAACTGGCTAACCGCATTGTTTTGGATGAAGCCGTTTTTTAACATGCCATCTTTAAAGGCGGTCAGGAGTGCATTTTGATTAAGGCTCATGGGCGGAACGGCACCGCGACCGAGCCGCTCTTCTGGAACAAATGAAAAGCCTAGATCACGACGGCTTGTTACGTCTTTGTCCGTCACCGATTGCCCCAATATCTCAATGGCTGACTTTGGCAGATCTTTGCGCAAATCCTCGCCTGAAATGATGCGGCCTAATTCCTGCTGACCATTTCCTGAGACACCTGCGATACCAACTATCTCGCCGCCAAAAACTGATAGATTGATATCTTTCAGTTCCGGGCCAAAAGGATCAGGATTGGTCACGGATAAATTGCTAATCTTAAGAACAGCCGCTTCGCTTTTATTAGCGCTCTGGCGTTGTTCGATCTTCGGAATATCACGACCAATCATTAGAGTTGCTAGTTCATGGGCCGTCTTTTTGTTTGGATCGATAATGCCGGTGACTTTGCCATTGCGAAGAATGGTTGCTGTGTCACACAATTCGCGAATTTCTTCCAGTTTGTGCGAGATGTATAAAATCGCAACGCCATTGTCTTGCAATTTGCGCAATGCATCAAACAGCGCACGCACATGCTGAGGCGGGAGAACCGAAGTCGGTTCGTCCAAAATGAGGAGTTTTAAATCTTGTAACAAGCAGCGGATAATTTCAACGCGCTGTCTTTGGCCAACAGAAAGAGAGCTCACCATTGCATCGGGCTCGATCTCAAGTTGGTATTCTGCACTGACGTCATTAATGCGGTCGATCAGTTCTTTGCGTGTGCCTTTAATGGTGAGCGCAATATTTTCAACAACGGATAAGGTTTCGAAGAGTGAAAAATGTTGGAACACCATGCCGATACCTAATTCTCGGGCGATCGATGTATTCCAATGATCTACCTTTTCACCTTCCCAATATATTTCACCAGCATCGGGTGGCACCACGCCATAGGCAAGTTTCATCAATGTCGATTTGCCTGCGCCGTTTTCTCCCAAAACTGCGTGAATGGATCCTGGTGTTACATTCAGATCAACCGCATCATTGGCAATCAATGAACCGTAGATTTTCGTCAGGCCTCGTAACGAGAGAAGCGAAGATTGATCTTCATGCATTGGGCTAAACTTTCTTCAACATTGGGCGTGAATATGCCCCGATGCGCGAACACCGGGGCAATTGTTTGCTTATTTTGGTAGTGGTGAATTGATGCCTTGAACATGCCAGTCAATGCCAAGGATCGCACCGTCTTCTAAACGAGAGCCGGCAGCAACAACTTCTTCACCAGCCTGGTTGAAGATTGGACCATCATAAACATGACGTGCGCCAGACGCGATTTCAGCTTCGACGGCTTTGATTTTTGCCATCATCTCAGGGCTGATATCTGAGTTCCAGTCTTCACTTACGACAACATTTTCTTTCATGCCAAGCCACTCGTTCTTGCCATCAAAATTGCCGGCCATATGTGCTTCAACGGACGCTGTGAAGAATGGAGCCCAGTCGGTTTTAACAACACCGAGATATTTCGTTGGCGCATATTCTTTCATTGAGCTGTTGAGGTTAAACACATAAGCGCCTTCCTCTTCACCCACTGATACCACAGACGGTGTATCTTGCGCATTTGAGAACAAGATGTCAGCACCTTGTGCGATTAGAGCTTTTGCAGATGCTTGTGCTTTCGCTGGGTCGAACCATGAGTTGATCCAGATAACATCAACAGTAATTTCAGGGTCGATTGAGCGTGCACCCAATGTGAAGCCATTGATGGTTGAGATCAACTCAGGGATCGCAAATGCAGACACAACACCAAGCTTCTTCGTCTTGGTGAGTTCAGCTGCTGCCATGCCCATGAGGTAGGCGCCCTCGAAATATTTCGCTGTGAACGGTGAGAAATTTTTCGCTGTTTTATATCCAGACGCGTGGATGAAAGAGAGATCCGGATTGCGTTGTGCGAGTTTTAGACCACCATTCATATAACCAAATGAACCAAGCAGAAGGAACTTGTTACCATCCCCAACCATTTTGTTCATAATGCGGTCGGCATCTGGACCTTCCTGGATGTTTTCAACCACGTTGAAATTGACCTTGTCACCGTATTTTTCTTTAACTGTGTTAAAGCCTTCGACAAGCGCATGTGACCAACCCACATCCGCAATTGGTGAAGGGAGTAGTACACCAATATCAAGTGTCTCTGCTTTGGCTGTGGCGCCAAATGCTGCAACTGACAGCGCAGCTGCTAACGCCATTTTCTTTAAGCTATTTAGTTTCATGTTAGGTTTCTCCTGTTTGGGTTCTTATTATTAATTATAAATGACACGTTCCACATGTGCCGATGCTTGTGAGACCAATTTGGCTTCATCAAGGCCGATCAATTCACCATCGCGCCAAACGATTTTGCCATTGATGATGGTGAGATCAACACTGGTCCCGATCCCTAATTTTGCGATTAAACTTGCAGGGTCATGTCGTGCTCCGACATATTCTAACTTATTGATATTGATCGCAAACAGATCTGCCGCCATGCCTTCTTTTAACATGCCGATGTCAGAACGACCCAGGCAATCAGCTCCACCTTTTGTAGCAAAGTTTAAAAACTCCTTGGGCTGAGGCACGATGAAATCATGCAGATCCGCCACCAGTGCTTGGAGCATGTAGGAGCTATGGATACAGTGCATCAGGTTCGAATTATCATTGGATGCTGCGCCATCCACACCCAAGCTCACCCGCACGCCTTTTGATGCCATTTCTGCAATAGGAGTGACTTCTGCGCCCACGAGATAAACGGGTTCTGGACAATGGGATACGCCGGTTTGTGTCGCGGCGAGTTTGTCGATCTCCGCGGCGTTTAATTCCCAGCAATGTGCAAGCCAGACATCGCGACCCAAGAAGCCAATATCTTCGCACCAATCAACCGTGCGCATACCCGTGCGTTCTTTGATAACTTCGCTTTCCCCTTCACCCAAATGTGTGTGAAGCAAAACGTTCTTATCGCGTGCGAGTTTGATGGATTCAACAAATGTCTCTTTATAGGAATTCACAGGCTGGCAGGGTGCAACTGCCACCTGGCGCATCGAGAATTCGTTTGCATCGTGATAGGTGTCGATCAAGCGTTCGCAATCTTTGATGAATTCGTCTGTTGTTTCAAGCATCTCATCTGGGATTGTGCTGCCTTCAGATTTGGGCAAGGAATTGCCACCGCGACCTGCATGGAACCGCATTCCTAATAATTCAGCTGCTTTAAACTGACGATCTACGATGTTTTTACCGGCATGACGTGGGAAGTTATATTGGTGATCAAAAGCTGTGGTGCAGCCATGCTTAATCAGTTCCGCCATGGCCACGATCGAAGAATGATAAAAGCATTCTTCATCGAGCCGCGCGAAAATTGGATAGATGAGATCCAACCATTCAATCACCGAATATTTTGTCCAATCGAGATGTGCATTGTTACGTACAAAGCATTGGAAAAAATGGTGGTGTGTGTTGACCAAACCAGGATAGACAAAATGCCCTGTGGCATCGATGACTTCCAGATCATCCGATATATCTGCGATATCAATATTCTCGGCGATTTTTTCGATTCTATTGTCTTTGATGAGGAGATCGCAATCTTTATAGATTTGACCGTCATCATCGCAGGTGACAATGGCTTCGCAGGATTTCAGCAATAGGTAACTCATTTGCTGGCTCCTGCTTTGGCAGACTTCTGCGCCCCATAATCAATTTCATGGTCTTTAAGCTCATGCATGGCATAGATGCCGGGCATGGGGATAAATCCGTCGAGCGACTTCATGGCGTAGATCCAGTTGCGGATCGCGGGATAATCATCGTGATCAAATCCGATATTGGCGCCAACATCGGGGCTCAAGGCGACATAGGGAAAACAAGCGATATCAGCGATGGTTGGTTTGTCACCTGTGAGGAATGAACAACCATCAAAGGATTGTTCGGATAGATGTGCTTCAATCTTACGAAGTGCTGCGCGTCCGCCTTTGATCATTTTGTCTTTATCAATGGGTGTTTGAAACAAGGCGTGCAGGCGACCCTGACCGACTGTAGCGGTGAGGTCTGATGCGAAACCCATCCATTGCATAATATTGGCTTGCGCTGTCAGATCTTGTTCCGGCCACCAGTGATCGGGCGCATCATAATTGCGCGCAATCCAAAACAACATGGCAGAGGTTTCACTTAAAACCATGTCATCTGTTGTTAGAATTGGCAGTGTGCCCGCGGGCGATATCGCGAGCATTTTTTCTGATCGATGGTCTGCCCCTGGATAGAATTCAACAGCGATGCGCTGATAGTCAATATTGAGGATATTGGCAAAAAGGCGGATTTTATAACAATTGCCCGATAGCGCATAATCATAAAGGGTAAAACTCATTCTGCGGCCACCGAGTTGTCTGAGGTATTTAACAATGCGCCATAAAGTGCGCCACGCCTTTTGAGCCAGCGCCGATAGGCAATCGATGTGAGATCTGCGCGGGTTGGGATTTCCATTTTGGGATCTAAAGGCAATTTAGTCGGCACCTGATTTTCCAGGATAGACCTATCCTGTAGGAAAATCAGCTGTTGGAATTCGATCATATCCGCCATTGTGCTGTCATCATCATAAAGCGCCATCCATGGCCAGACGTCGCAGGTTTCCTCATCAATCGGTTGCACGAAAATGGCGATGACATCCTGCACATCATCTCGGGTCGGGCAGGTTTTATACAAGATCGCATTCATTGGTGATGGCACACGATAAACATAATCTGTGATGATGCCGTCGCTGGCAGATTTTGCGGCTTGCGGCTGGAAGAATTTCACTTTCGTTGCGATGACTTCGTCTTTGTCCGCATCGATATCTACAGAATAAGGTTCAACCTCTGTGTGTGGTTCAGATCCCAATATATCGGTGTGAACAAAGGGAAAATGCGCGATGTCTAAAAAGTTTTCCACGGCTCTTAGTGGTGAACACCGGACGCGCACCACACCACATGGCACAAATCGGCGGTCTTTCTCATTAGCTTCAGGTACGTCAAAGATTGGTTTTGGCGCTTCAGATGGGCTGGTCCAAAGATGATCATAAATCTCCTGAACCTGCCATTGTTCATCGCCTTGCATGACAGTGACATTGTTATCAGCTTGGCGGGTGATCGAAATATCCATTCCCAGAACGCGGGTGGTTTTGACATCCGGGAATACGGGGATGCTATCAAGCATGCTGACCGGATACCAATATTGTTTTGCGTGGTCTAAGGCGCTCATTTAGCTGTCACCTCATAATGAGATTCCGCGCTGCGCCGCCAACTTTCCATCATGCGTGAAATTTGTTTCTTGGTCTTGGCGGGGCAATCTTTATCAATGAGTGCATGTATTTTGCAGGTATTGTTGGGAAGTTCTTGGAAAAAGATATCAAGTTTGATGTCTGAAATATTTAGCTTTAGCACCCAATGATTATCATCGTGTTTTGAAATCGTGAAATTGAAATACTCAGCGTCATTCACCTTGTCAGACATCACATCTTTTAATGTCTCAGTTGGGCATCTAAAACCCATGGATCTTAATGGCACCAATCCCTCTGGCATGGCAGGTGGAGTGATTTTGTCATTCACATTGACCCAGATGAGACCATCTTTTTCAATGGATTGGAATTCTTGTGCTCTGATTGTTTCAGGTGGCTCTAGCTCTGGGTGGGCTGGGATGTAACGGCATGTGGCGGATTTATCATAATGCCAGCCGTGATACATACAGGCGAGTGCTTCGCCGCGCACAAATCCATGGGACAGGCGCATGCCTCGGTGAGGGCATCTGTTTTCCCAGGCTGATAAAATGCCAGATTTGCTGCGCCAGATGACCAGATCTTGATCGGAAACAATGGCCCGCATGACACGTCCATTTGAAAGATCTTTACTCAAGGCAACAGCAACACTAGCCATTTGATATCCTTGATGTAATTAAATTACATGTTTTGATAAATTTCACTAAATTATCCAGCCTTACTTAAATACCGGCTGAAACTTACTCATAGTTTATTGCCTCTGTCCAGAGTAGTTGCAAAAAAAATCATCACAATAAAGAGTGCGTATTTTTTAGGCAGCAGAGTGTTTTATCTGATTTTACGGCAACTATATTGTTTGAATACTCTCAACGGTTGATTCCAATGGGCCGAGGCTGCAGGCGATTTCCAAAGCCTCCACCAAGATCGGATGACCGGAAGCGCTCAGTTCCACCAGTGAGGAATTTGCCGTTTTAATTTTCACGTCGAGATCAAGAATTTTTGCACGATGCATCACCCAGTTTTGGAAACTGTCTTCCTGAAATTGCCCGAGTATTTTGATGTTTTGTGTGATCACATGCTGCATGATGAAACCTTATTTTCAGGTAAAACTATCACCTAAGGCCGAAATGGCAATATAGTTTGCTTTCCATCCGGAATGCGTTCTTAGGCAACGCGCTTTGCCATGACACAGTTTATTTTTTGAGAATGGATGCCAAACTTTGTTTGGTTTGCCTACGGCTTTTTAAGTCGAGACCTGAGTGAAGATCCACAATGTGGCTTTTCATAATCTCTTCCGCAGCTTGTACATCGTTTTTGGCAAAGGCATCTAAAAGTGCGTGGTGTGAATGACTTTCGCAGGTTGTGTCGAGGCGTTTCCAGTAAAGTGCGATGATCAGCGAAGATCTGGAAATGAGTGAACGGACAATCTTGCTGAACACTTCATGCCCGGAAATGTCGGCGATCATGACATGGAAGAAGCCGGAAAGTGATAAAGCTTCGCCACTATCACCAGACGCAATCGCGTCATGTTCTGCTTGAATGTGATCTTCAAGGATTTGGATATCTTTCGGCTTAATGATTTTGGCGGCCATGCCCGCAACGCGAGGTTCAACCAATTCACGCGCTTCGAAAACCTCTTGCGCTTCTTTTATGGAGGGTTGTGCGATAAATGCCCCTCTGTTTTTCTCGATTGTGACCAATTGGGCATGAGATAATGCTTGTAAAGCCGTTCTGACAATGGTTCTGCTTGCCCCAAACAGCTCGCCAACTTCATCCTCCGACAATTTTACACCAGGCAGTAATCCATGAGACAAAATCGCCTTTTGCAATTCTATGTAGATGTCTCGAGATTTGCCCGGGGGAAGTTCCGTCAGGTATTTGTAATTTGATGCTCGCGCGCCCATGGGTACCAAATTTTTTGCTTATTCAAGGATAATCTCTTCTGATCACAGCTTATCAGAAGTGTCAACAATTACAATTCTATATTGTATACAATCTTTAATCATATTGTATAAATTTTAGGCATTTATGTTTTTCTGCGTTTCTGGGGGTATTCCCTGTAATTAAATTATATTCATTACTTTCAATTGCTTAGCTGGTTCTTTCGGCAACTGGCACAGATTATGCAAGACGAGATATGTCGAAATTGCAGAGGTGCTATGAGTAAGAATATTGAACTAGAGTTGGTGGCACTCACCAAACAATACGGTGAGACCATTGCTGTTGACAATATCGGATTGAAAATTCCGCAAGCCAGCTATACCTGCCTGCTAGGTCCTTCTGGGTGTGGGAAATCATCAACGTTGCGCATGATCGCGGGGCATGAAATCGCAACAAAAGGCGATATCATTCTTGGCGGCAAGAATATTACAACATTAGCTCCTTCTGATCGCGGCACTGCGATGATGTTCCAAAACTACGCCTTGTTTCCGCATCTCAGCGTTTTGGACAATGTCGCCTTTAGCATGAAAATTAAGAAGATCGACAAAGTTGAACGACATAAGAAGGCCAAAGACATGCTCGCGCTTGTCGATATGGCCCAATATAGCGAACGCTATCCCGAACAGCTTTCAGGGGGACAACAACAACGTGTCGCCTTAGCGCGTGCGTTGATAACTCGGCCATCCATCCTTTTACTCGACGAGCCGTTGTCTGCCCTGGATCCTTTTTTACGCCTCAAAATGCGCGTGGAGCTGAAACGGCTCCAAAGAAAATTAGGTATTTCATTTGTGCATGTGACTCATTCGCAAGATGAAGCGATGGCGCTTGCCGACAATATTGTTGTGATGAATGACGGCAAAATCGAACAGGCCGGTTCACCCATTGACGTGTTTAACAAGCCTGCCACAGAATTCATTGCGCGCTTTATGGGTGGTCATAATGTGATCTCCAGCGATGGGACGCTTCAAGCTATTCGAGCTGACAAAATTTCCATTACCAAGAAGGAAAAGTCCGCAAAGGACGGGCTTTTCAGTTTCAAGAGTCAAATTGAAGAAATTGAATATCTCGGCACCAATGTTCAGGTGTCAGCAAAACACGACGAGTTTGGCGATGTTGCCGTCAATTTATCAGATCAGGCGTTTTTCAAAAATCCATTCGAAATCGGGGACAGTGTTTTCCTCAGCTGGAAGGCTGAGGATGCTCAAATGCTGCCCAGTTAAGTGAAGACCAGACCTTTGGAGTTGAAGGTCAAAACTAAAACAAAAGAAGGAACGAACATGACAACAGATAACAAGAAAAAGGGTCTATCAAGACGCTCACTTTTGAAAGGAACAGCAGCGACAGCCGGTGCAGCTATTGGCTCGGGTGCAATTACTGGTTTCCCAACAATCTGGGCACAGAATATCAAGAACGTCACGCTTCGCCAATTTGGTACCGGCGTTTCCAACTTGAATGATGTGGCTGTGAAAGTGAAAGAAGATCTCGGTTTCACACTTGAGATGACAGCGCTTGATAGTGACAGCGTAACACAACGTGCGGCTACGCAGCCAAAAAGTTTTGACATTGCGGACATCGAATACTGGATTTGTAAAAAGGTTTGGCCAACAGGCAACCTTCAGGCCATGGATGTGTCCAAGATCAAAAACTATGACAAGATCGCTGGTACATTCACATCAGGTAAATTGACGCCAACAAGTGAAATTGCGCAGGGTACAGCGCCTCACACAGTAGGTTTTACAGACAGCGTCAATGGTAAAGAGTTTGCCAAAGAGCAAACAGGTTGGATGACATTGATCCCAACCATTTACAATGCTGATACGCTTGGTATTCGCCCTGATCTGATCAACCGTCCAATTGATACATGGGCAGAATTGCTGAACCCTGAGTTCAAAGGAAAAGCATCTATTCTCGATATTTCATCTATCGGCATCATGGATATGGCCATGGTTGTTGAAGCACTTGGTGATTACAAATATGGCGATAAGGGCAACATGACCAAAGAAGAAATTGATATGACATTCAAGATCTTCACTGAAGCGAAAAAAGCTGGTCAATTCCGCGCATTCTGGAAATCATTTGATGAATCCGTCAACCTCATGGCGTCGGGCGAAGTTGTTATCCAGTCCATGTGGTCGCCTGCGATCACAGCTGTGCGTTCAAAAGGCATTCCATGTGTTTATCAGCCGCTTAAAGAAGGTTACCGCTCATGGGGTGGTGGTCTTGGTTTGTCGGCCAACTTGTCTGGCCTCGAATTAGAAGCTGCCTACGAATATATCAACTGGTATCTCTCCGGTTGGGTCGGTGGTTACCTAATGCGTCAGGGTTACTATTCAGCTGTACCTGAAACATCGAAAAACTTCATGACCGAAGACGAGTGGGGCTTCTGGTATGAAGGCAAGCCAGCACAAGGCGACATCGTGAACCCGCAAGGCGTGGTGATGGAAAAAGCCGGTGCTGTGCGCGATGGCGGTTCGTTTATTGATCGCATGGGCGCGGTTGCTTGCTGGAACTCTGTCATGGATGAGAACCAATATATGGTTCGCAAGTGGAACGAATTTATCGCCGCTTAATGCAATGGGTCGGCTCCGCGAAATTCATGCGGGGCCGACAATCTTCAATTCATGGATTTGGATCAAACCAATAATGTTTAGGTTCTTTGCACAGAGGAATAATCTGAGCGGTTGGGCGCTTGCGTCGCCATTATCGCTGGTTCTGGTGTTCTTTCTCATCTGTCCGATTATCATGATCGTGATTGTGAGTTTTTGGGGTGCGACAGAGTTTTCAATTTATCCGGCATTTCAGTGGGATAATTACGAGTTTTTGTTCTCCTCTTCCGTGACCTATACGGTTTTTCTCAAAACCTTCATGTATGCCTTCATCACATGGGCAATTACGCTCATATTGGGCTTTACTGTCGCCTATTATTTGGCCTTCCATATCAAAAGTCTGACTTGGCAGATCGCGCTGTTTTTATTGTGCACGATCCCATTTTGGACGTCCAATATTATCCGCATGATCTCATGGATCCCGTTTCTGGGCCGCAATGGTATTGCCAATGAAACTTTGATCCAGCTTGGATTAATCAGCGAGCCGGTTGAATGGCTTTTGTTTTCAGATTTTGCGGTCATCCTCGCCTTTGTTCATCTTTATACGCTGTTCATGGTGGTGCCGATCTTCAACACCATGATGCGAATTGACCATTCCCTTTTAGAAGCCGCACGAGATGCCGGCGCTAATGGTTTTCAAACCTTGGTCAATGTCATCATCCCGCTTTGTAAGCCAGGGATCATGATTGGTTCAATTTTTGTTGTGACGTTGGTCATGGGTGACTTTATCACTGTGCGCTTTATGAGCGGGTCTCAATCGGCAAATGTCGGACGCCTCATCTCCAATGATGTGGGTCTGCTGCAATATCCGTCTGCAAGCGCGACAGCTGTTGTTCTGCTTCTTACTGTCTTGATCACAATTGGGATCATGTTGCGATTTGTAAATATTCGGAAGGAGCTTTGATATGGAGCGTCGAAGCTTCTCCTTTTATGTGCTCAGCTTTGTATTTGCGCTGTTTATTCTCTTTCTCTACGGCCCCACGATTACCATTGGAATCTTGTCTCTTCAGGGGCCAAATGGCGGGCTGACCTTTCCGATGAACGGCATGTCTTTTCATTGGTTCTATAATTTATTTGAGCAACAAGCCGTTGGCGATATTTGGGGATCCTTCAGCCGTTCATTTGCGCTTGGCTTCATGGTGATGGTGATCACAGTTGTCGTCTCCGTCATGGGTGGGCTGGCATTTCGTAAGAAGTTTATCGGTTCTGGATTTATCTTTTATCTCGTCATTACCAGTTTGATCATTCCATCGATTCTAATCTC
The DNA here is from genome assembly GCA_963691785.1 of Lentilitoribacter sp. Classification (GTDB taxonomy): domain Bacteria; phylum Pseudomonadota; class Alphaproteobacteria; order Rhizobiales; family Rhizobiaceae; genus Lentilitoribacter. The sequence continues at coordinate 4,113,692 of OY829371.1, read as the reverse complement.
GCTTGGTGTGGGCTTGATCTTCAATCAGTTGGGTTGGGATGTTCATTGGTCAACATCGGGGTTAGGCTCGCAACTCACTTGGACATTGCCCTTTGGTCTTTTGATCATGTTTGCGGTGTTTAACCGGTTTGATAAATCTTATGAAGAAGCTGCCCGGGACCTCGGTGCTACACCATGGCAAACCATCCGTTTTGTTGTTTTGCCGATCATCGGACCAAGTCTGATCGGTGTGGCGTTGTTTGGCTTTACGCTGTCTTATGATGAATTTGCCAGAACGCTTTTAACGGCGGGCTCTTACAATACATTGCCACTTGAAATTTTTGGTATGACAACGAATGTGACAACGCCTGTTCTTTACGCGCTTGGTACACTAACAACTGTTTTTTCTTTCATTGTCATCGGGGTGTTTCTGGGAGTTGCGATATACTTGCAACGACGCAAGAAGCGCCTCGGTTCTGATGCGCATAGCGGGATGGTCTAGGCGATGGATATTCTCGTGATTAATCCCAATAGCACGGCCTCAATGACGCAATCGATCGGTTTGGCTGCAGAAGAAGCGGCATCGTCAAATACAAAGATTGTTGCTGTAAACCCTCTGAGCAGCCCCGCATCCATTCAAGGACCAGAAGACGGCAAAGCGGCGCTGCCAGGTTTGTTTGATGTTTTTGAAAATCAAGTCGATGATCATGATGCGGTTATTATAGCCTGCTTTGATGATACAGGTCTGATGACATTGCGTGCGCGCGCCAAAATGCCGGTGATTGGGATTGGTGAGGCGTCATTTCAAATCGCGATGTTGTTGGGATCGAAATTCTCTGTCGTGACAACACTTGATGTGTCTGTCCCAGTGATTGAAGAAAATATTAAAAACTATGGTTTTGCTAATCGATGCGCAAAAGTCAGAGCGTCGGGCATTCCTGTTTTGGATTTGGAAACTGAGAACGACGCCACCAAGAAAATTCTACGCGATGAAATTGCCCGCGCATTTGAAGAAGATCAAATTGATTGTGTGGTCTTGGGATGTGCCGGCATGGCCAAGATGGCGGAAGAGCTGACCCAAGAATTTGGTAAGCCAGTGATTGATGGTGTGCAGGCCGCGGTGCAATTGTGTGAATTGACCCGCCATTACAGGGTAGGATCTGCTGACAATTCTCATTTGAAAAGTGCAAGCTAATGGAACTTCGCTTCTTTGAGATATACCGAGAGCCTGATTATCTTTTTCTGCTAGCCGAAGGCGTTGGCACGAGTATCTTTATCACGATACTTGCCGGCATTTTTGGGTTTGTACTCGCAACATTTCTAGCGTTAAGCCGGTATTGGAATGTCCCGGTGATTAAATATATCTCTACCGCATATGTTGAATTTATCCGCAACACGCCGCTGATTGTGCAGCTGTTTTTCGTCGCCTTTGGTTTGCCACTTTTGCTCGGATATGAATGGCCATTTTGGGCCCATGCGGTATTGGCATTGACGCTGAATTTCTCAGGCTATTTTGCTGAAATTTTGCGATCAAGTTTCCAATCTATCTCGCATCACCAAAATGAAGCGGCAGCCTCATTGGGTCTGCCACCAAGAACGACATTCTGGAAGGTTTTATTCCCGCAAGCGATTGCAGTAAGCTTCCCGTCACTCAACAGTCAGTTCATTTTCTTGTTTCTCACAACAGGCATTATCTCCGAAATAGGTGTGCGTGATCTCACCTATGCTGGGCTCTTTATCGATAGCCGCACGTTCAGATCCTTTGAAGTTTTCATTACCTTAACCTGCCTTTACATCGGTATCGCTGTGAGCTTTAAGGCAGCGCTTGCATGGCTTGATGGAAAACTCTTTCCGTGGAAGGCGTCACGATGAAAGAGATCTTTATCTCAGCCTTTGGTAAGCCCTATGGCATTGTGCTTTTTCAGCTGATTGAAGCCACGCAATATACGATCTATCTTTCGCTGATTGCCTTTATCGGTGGTGGCATTATGGCGCTTTTTATAACGCTAATGCGCATATCACCGGACACACGCATTTGTAAGATTGCCATTGGTTATATCTGGCTATTTCAATCAACCCCGCTTTTGATGCTGCTCTTTCTGTTTGGTTTGGGTGCGCCCAGATTATTAGATGTTGATGTTGATCCCTGGTTTGCGGCAAGCATCGCGCTAACGCTTTATGCAGGTGCCTATATTGCTGATGTGTGGCGCGGTGCAATCCAATCACTTCCCGTCGGTCAATGGGAAGGAGGCAAGGCGCTTGGCTTTAGGTTTTTTAGAACCCTTCGTCTGATCATTCTCCCGCAAGCCTTCAAGATTTCCATTCCGCCCACAGTGGGTTTTATGGTGCAGATCATCAAGGCGACATCGCTGGCTTATATTATCGGTTTTCGTGACTTGATGGCCATTGGCAAACGCTGGGCAAATTCACCCGTTGATGGCACGGAACCCTTCATCATCTTTCCTCTCATGGCACTTATTTATTTCGGTCTTTGCTATCCGCTTGCGCAGCTCGCGCGCCGCTTGGAGAAAAAGGCTGGTCAACCAAATCGCGGCAATCCTTCCAAACCTTAGCTGAACCAAAGGAGTTACCTATGTTCAAAAAAATAAAGCATATTATATCAGCCGCTGCGATCGTCGCAGTGAGCACAATTGGTCATATTGGCCCAGCCAATGCTGAACTTTCAGACATCTTATCTGCCGGCACGATCAAAATTGCTATCCCTGAAAATTTCCCACCATTTGGCTCTCTAGGTGCTGAAGGTGAATATGAAGGCTATGATGTGGATGTTGCTAAATTGATCGCTAAAGATCTCGGCGTCGAACTTGAATTGGTGCCTGTAACATCCAAGCAGCGTATTCCATTTTTGGAAACGGACAAGGTTGATCTTGTGATCTCATCCATGGGTGCAAATCCATCGCGCGCAAAATCAATTTGGTTCTCGTCAGCTTATGCACCTTTCTTCTCCGGTGCTTTTGCAAGCGCGGATATGGCGATTTCGTCGGTTGCTGATCTCGCTGGCAAGAAAGTTGGTCTAACAGGTGGTACGCTTGAAGATCTCGAAATTACAGACGCTGCGCCAGAAGGCACAGAGATCATTCGTTTTGGCGATAATGCTGCAACACTCTCAGCATATATTTCTGGCCAGGTTGATGTGCTTGTCACAGGCAATACAGTTGCTGCCAAACTATCTGCAGATAATCCCGACCTTTCGGTTGAAATAAAATTCATCATCAAAGAATCGCCTGCCTTTATTGGTCTTAAAAAGGGCGATATTGATCTGCTGCAATGGGTGAATGTATTTATCCTGCACAAGAAGCTTGGTGGCGATTTGAATACTATGTCTGAAAAGTGGTTGGGTCAGAAGCTCCCACCTTTGCCAAGCCTATAAACTTCTTCAAAGCCCCTTGCCATTGCTGGGGGCTTTATATCTTATACCATCCCATGGACATTCGATCAGCGACACAATCTGAATTTCAAACAGCCGTTCGATGGGCGACCAATGAAGGTTGGAACCCAGGGCTTAAAGATCTCGAGGCTTTCTACAAAGCCGATCCGAATGGATTTCTCATCGGCATCATTGATGATGAAATTGTCGGATCTATTTCGGTAGTCAAATATGACGATGACTATGGGTTTTTAGGTTTTTATATTGTTGCACCCAAATTTCGCGGCCAAGGTTTTGGTCTTCAGATTTGGAATGCCGGAATGGACTATATCACAGGTCGAACGATCGGTTTGGATGGCGTTGTCGAGCAGCAGGATAATTATCGCAAAAGCGGATTTTCCTATGCATACAAAAATACCCGTTTTCAAGGCGCGGCACCCGATTTTTCATCAATGTTAAAACCCGCGCCTGAAATTCAGATCAGATCTATCTTGCCCGATGACTATGAACAGATTTTCAAACTTGATCGCGAATGTTTTGGCGTTGTGCGAGACGATTTTCTGTGTTTTTGGCTTACTGGCGCAGCACCGGAATATCGGCAAAGCAAAGTTGCTGTGCTAGATGAGCGGGTTGTTGGCTTTGGTACCATTCGCAAATGTGTGGAGGGATTTAAAATAGGGCCCTTATTTGCAGATGATGCTATGATTGTGCAACAATTGGTTGGCGGATTAATCAATGAAATTCCAGGCCAATCGACCATCATTTTGGATGTGCCGGAGCCAAATCATGAAGCTGTTGCCCTTGCAGAACGGTTCGAACTTGAACCGGTTTTCACAACAGCGCGAATGTATCGCGGCACGCCTAAAAACGTTAAAATTGAAAAAATTTTTGGCGTTACAACTTTTGAATTAGGCTGATAATTTTTGATCCGAAAAACTGCGGAATCTACGGTAAAAATGGTCAAAAATGAGCAGCAAAACAACTTGACACTAATTTAGTCAAACCATAGTCTCACTTTAATCTAAAAAAAAGGAGCAGCTTTATGGCTAAAAATAACAACAAAATTCACTTGTCACGGCGGACGGTATTGGCGTCTGGTTTGGCGCTCGGCGCGAGCGCGATTATTCCCAGCGCGCGTGCAATGGGTCCGATGAAAGTTGCAGGTATTCATGGTTCTCCAGTTGAGAATGCATGGAACTCTGTTTTGCATAAAGCGCTCCAAGATGCAGCTGCTGAGGGTGTGATTGAATATGTCTTCTCAGAAGGTGTATCCGGCACAGATTATCCGCGTGCGATGAGTGAATATGCAGAGCAAGGTGCGAAATTGATTATCGGCGAAACGTTCCCGGTTGAAAGACAAGCACGCACGGTCGCAGCCGATTATCCAGAGACAGCGTTTGTTATGGGGTCCAGTGGCACATTCTCAGGCGATAATTTCGGAACCTTCGGTACATGGAATTTTGATGGTGCCTATCTTGCTGGCATGCTTGCAGGTAAAATGACGAAATCCAACATTGTTGGGTCCGTCGGTGCGATCCCTATCCCAGAAGTTAATATGCTGATCAATGCCTTTGCAGAAGGCGTAAAGGCGGTTAACCCAGAGGCCAAGCATCTTACAACATTTATCGGCACATTCTTTGATCCGCCAAAAGCGCGCGAAGCTGGTCTAGCGCAAATTGATGCGGGTGCAGATATTCTATTCGGTGAGCGTATTGGAACCGCTGATGCTGCCAAAGAGCGCGGGATCAAATCGATCGGATCTTTGATCGATTATACGTCACGTTATCCAGACACAGTCTTTGCAAATGCGCTTTGGAACTTCCGCCCAATCCTCAATGCAGCCATTGCTGATGTTGCAGCTGGAAAACCAGTTGGCCGCGATTACACGTCTTACGGTTTGATGAAAGAAGGTGGCAGCGACATCACTTATGTGAAAGGTGTTGCACCTGCGGAGATAGAGGCTGAAATGGAAAGCATTCGTGCGCAGATTAAAGCGGGTACATTTGAAGTTCCGCAAAATATGGATGAGCCAACTTAAGCTTCATGCATAAAGATGCAACTGCGCTTGCAAATGCTATTCGCATGCGTGAACTTTCGGCGAGCGAGGCCATGTCGGCCTCGCTTTCTAAATTCGAAGAGAATGTAAGTCTTGGATCGATTGTTTATGCATCCGGCGAGCAAGGTTTGCAAAGCGCTCATGATATAGATCAAAGGCTTGAGAGCGGAACGATTGGAGATCATCAGATCTTTTGCGGTGTTCCAACTTTGGCAAAAGATTTAGGTGGCCCGTTTAATGGATTTTCAATTCGAGCGGGGTCGCGGATCACGCCGGATAATGATAATCTAGATTCAGATCTCGCCGCGAGATTTCGCGCGGCTGGTTTCTGTGTTTTTGGCACAACAACAAGCCCTGAATTTGGTCTAGCCTTATCAAGTGAACCGGCCATTGGTCCGATATGCCGTAATCCACTTAATCCCGATCTAACAGCGGGTGGCTCGTCCGGTGGTGCTGCGGCAGCCGTTGCCTCTGGTATTGTGTCCATCGCCCATGCGACCGATGCAGGTGGCTCCATCCGTGTGCCTGCTGCCTGTTGCGGTCTTATTGGTTTAAAACCCAGTCGCGGTGCTATTCCATCCGGGCCGCAATTTACCAATCATCTTGGCGGTATTGCGAGCGAATTGGCGATTTGCCGTACCGTCAGAGATACGGCAAATATTTTTGAGGCCTTGTCCGGCAAAATAAAGGGACCCCATCCTGACGCGGTTCAGGTTCCGTTTACAGAACGCAAATTGCGTATTGGCATGTTGCTTGATACTGGTGATCGGTTCCCAACAAGTCCTGATCGCTTGGAGGCGGTTTTATCTGCGGGTAAATCTTTCGAAGCTGACGGGCATGAGCTTGCGCCTTTTGAATGGGAAGATATCGCCCACATGATTGAGGATAGCGGGCGAATTTTTTCAAGCATCATCACCACGAATTTAGCCGAGCTTGAGCAATCAACAGATTGGGATTTTGCAAAAGCAGAACCGATCACGCAGGCTGCCGTGGATAAAGGTCATGAGATCTCCGGCGTCGAGCTCTGGAATTTGTTGAACAAGATGGTTCTGGTTAGTCGAGATCTTTGGCGCATTTTCGATGATTATGATTGCCTCTTAATGCCCATGCTTTCGGGAGCGCCGAAACTCATTGGTTCTTTCCCAATGAATCACCAAGATATTGATTTACATTTCGAGCGCATGGCAGCGTTTGCGCCGCTTGCAACCATTGCAAATATCTCGGGTTTTCCTGCCATCACATTGCCGTTCGGAGAGGATGAAAATGCACTTCCGCTCCCTGTTCAATTATTAACGCCAATGGGTTGTGAGAAGCTTCTCTTGAACCTTGCCGCGCGGCTTGAATCTGAGCTACGCTGGTCGCATGAATTTCCAATTGCGGGATTGGGGTGATGATGGAAAATGCGCTTGAAATTTCTGGGGTGAGCAAGAGCTTTGGCGACAATCTGGCCAATGACAATATTTCCTTGAGCCTTGCCAAAGGCGAGATCGTTGCCCTGCTCGGCGAGAACGGTGCGGGCAAAACCACATTGATGAATATTCTTTTTGGGCATTATGTGCCTGATCAAGGCAAAGTCAGTGTCATGGGCAAAGAACTGCCGCAAGGAAAACCGCGCGAAGCCATCCGTGCCGGGGTCGGGATGGTGCATCAGCATTTTTCACTTGCAGCGAATTTGACCGTTTTAGAAAATGTGATCACGGGCACGCAAAACATTTGGTCTGTTGCGACAGATACCAAAAACGCGCGTCAGAAGCTTCTAGAGATTTCCAAAAGATTTGGATTAGTTGTCGACCCGGATGCGCGGCTTGGTGATTTATCTGTTGGTGAACAGCAACGCGTTGAAATCTTAAAAGCGCTTTATAATGATGCGCAGATTTTGGTGCTTGATGAGCCAACCGCGGTTTTGACCAATATTGAAGCTGAGCAAATGTTCTCGACATTGAAAGACATGGCTAAACAGGGTCTCTCTTTGATCTTCATTTCCCATAAATTGGATGAAGTGATGGCGACCGCCGACCGAATTTTCGTTCTGCGTGGTGGCAAATCTGTTGCTGAACGCTTGGTGGGGGACACCAATAAATCAGAACTTGCTGAACTTATGGTCGGGCGTGAAGTGAAGCGACCCGTTCGAGAAGCGTCTCAGCCTGGCGAAGTTATTCTAAACGCGGAAAAAGTGTCAGTTCAACAAGGCGGCGTAGACCGACTAAAGGCTGTTGATTTCCACGTTCGGGAAGGCGAAGTTTTGGGGATTATTGGCGTGTCGGGCAACGGGCAGGCGACGCTCGCGCAACTCTTAAGCGGAACCGTAAAACGTGCTGATGGAACGATCACGCTATTTGGTGAGGAAGTGGGGGATCTTTCTGTTCCGGAAGTCGTGGATCGCGGCATTGGGCGTATCCCTGAAGATCGTAATCATGAAGGCGTGATTGGTGAAATGGCGATTTGGGAAAATGCGGTGCTTGAACGGATACCTGAATTTTCCAAAAATGGTTTGGTGGATAGATCAGCCGGCGTAAAATTTGCTGATGACGTGATCTCTGCATTTGATGTGCGTGGGGCGACGCCAACCAAACGCATCCGGCTTTTATCCGGCGGGAATATGCAAAAGCTTATTTTAGGTCGAAACCTTTTAAAACAACCTCGGCTTTTGCTTGCAGCGCAACCGGCTCGCGGACTTGATGAAGGTGCTGTTGCTGCCGTTCACGAGCGCATTTTAAATGCGCGAAAAAATGGAACAGGTGTCATCTTAATTTCCGAGGATCTAGATGAAGTATTGGCGCTTGCTGATCGCATTCAAGCGATTGTGGGCGGGCGATTGTCTCCAAGCGTTGATGCGGAAGATGCCAATGCGCGCAAGATGGGTCTCATGATGTCGGGTGAATGGGCAGATCAGGAGGTTCGCGATGAGGTTTGAACGACGTGAGAATCAACCGTTACTCTTGATCTTTGCAACGCCTTTGATCGCGGTTGTCGCGGCACTGGCATTATCAGGGGTTCTCATTGCGCTCGCTGGTGCGCCTGTTTTTGAAGCTTATTGGAACATTGTCAAAGGCGCATTTGGTTCGCGACTTTCAACCACGGAAACACTCACACGGGCCATCCCGCTTATGCTGACAGGTTTGGCTGCTGCCATCGCTTTTCGCGCCAAATTATGGAATATCGGCGCAGAAGGGCAGCTCTATATTGGTGCGATAACGGTCTCCGCCGTAAGTTCGCAGCTCCTGGCCGGAACCCCGTCTTTTATTCAAATTCCGGTTCTGTTAATTTGTGGTGCGATCGCTGGGATGATCTTACTGTTGATCCCGCTTTGGCTTCGTTTGCGGTTTTCCGTGGATGAAGTGGTGACGACGCTGCTTTTAAACTTTGTCGCAATTCTCTTTGTGTCCATGTTGATTGACACGGTGTTGAAAGACCCATTGGCATTTGGTTGGCCGCAATCACTACCGGTGGAAGATGATGCCATGCTGCCGCGCATTTTAACCCGATCCCGTTTGCACATTGGTTTGTTCATAGCGATTGCATTGGCAATCATTATCTATCTCATCCAAACACGAACTGTCTTTGGTTTGCAGTCGCGCGCTGCAGGTCTAAATCCGGAGGCTGCGGTTTTTGCCGGTGTACCATTGGGGCGCACATTGGTTTTGGTGGCGATGATATCAGGCGGCTTTGCAGGTCTTGCTGGCGCGGTTGAGGTGATGGGCGTGCAGGGTTATGTCACAACCGAATTATCACCTGGATTTGGCTATTCGGGCATTGTGGTTGCGATGCTTGCCAACCTTAATCCCATCGGCGTTATTTTAGCGGCGCTCTTTATTGCGACGATGTTTGTGGGAGCTGACGGGATGAGCCGCGTAATGGAAATCCCGACATATATTGCCGATGTCACCGTGGCTTTATCGTTATTGTCGATGTTGGTCGCAATCTTTTTCACCCAATATAGGATACGCCGATGACAGAGATTATAGACATACTTTCATCGGCCGGTCTTTGGGCGGCAGTATTGCGTATCGCCACACCATTGATATTTGGCACGCTAGGCGCCTTGCTTTGCGAGCGGGCTGGGGTTCTTAATCTTGGTATTGAAGGTATCATGACTTTTGGTGCAATGATCGGTTGGTTGGCGGTCTTTAATGGCGCGGACCTTTGGACCGGCATTTTGGTGGCAGCGATATCGGGCGGGGTTTTCGGTCTCCTGCACGCACTCTTTACCGTGACGCTTGGATTATCTCAACATGTGAGCGGGTTGGGCGTTACGCTGTTTGCCTCAAGTTTTTCCTATTATATATTCAGGCTTTTGGTTCCTGTAGCAGGCACGCCGCCAACGGTTGAAGCCTTTCAGCCGATTGATATCCCGGGACTTTCAGATATCCCATTTATTGGTCCGGCGTTCTTTACCCAAACATCGCCGACTTACTTAGCAATCGTTCTTGCGTTCGTTTTAGCTTACATTGTCTTTAAAACACCGCTTGGATTAGCTATTCGCATGACGGGTGAAAATCCCCATGCTGCTGAAGCGCAAGGTATCAATCCAATTGTTATTCGCTATGGCTGCGTGATTGTTGGCAGTGGATTGATGGCGATCGGTGGCGCGTTTCTAACGCTCTCTGCATTTAACAGCTTTTTCCCAACTATGGTTCAGGGTCGCGGCTGGATCTGTATTGCGCTTGTTGTTTTTGCATCCTGGCGCCCATCACATGCATTGTTAGGCGCATTGTTATTTGCATTTTTCGATGGCTTCCAGTTCCGTTTGCAAACCGTGCTGAGCGGCGTTGTCCCTTACCAAGTGTTTCTGATGATCCCTTATATTTTGTCGATTACAGCGCTTGCTGTCATGGCACGTCGCGCGCGCGTTCCCCAAGCTCTTATGCAGCCCTTCAGACGCGGGGAACGTTAGATGCTCATCCAACCCATTGGAGATAGACATGTTTGATCTTATTATCCGCAATGCCAATTTAACCACCGGACAATCAGGTTGTGACGTCGGGATTTCGGACGGCAAGATTTCCGCTATTGAGCCATCTTTGCAAGGCGAGTTTAAGGACGAGATTGACGCGACTGGTCGTCTGTTGAGCCCCGCATTTTGCGACCCACATTTTCATATGGATGCGACTTTGTCGCTTGGTAAGCCGCGCATGAACGTGTCGGGCACATTGCTTGAAGGAATTTCGCTTTGGGGCGAATTGCGTCCCATTGTGACCAAAGAAGAGCTTGTCGATCGGGCACTGCGATATTGTGATCTGGCTGTCAGCCAGGGGTTACTCTTTATCCGAAGCCATGTGGATACATCGGATCCAAAACTCGTAACCGCAGAAGCGCTTTTGGAAGTGCGTGAGAAAGTGGCACCTTACATTACTTTGCAATTGGTCGCTTTTCCTCAAGATGGATATTATCGCGCGCCTGATGGTGTGTCAGCTTTAAGCCGTGCTCTTGATATGGGTGTTGATATTGTCGGCGGCATTCCTCATTTTGAACGCACGATGGATGAAGGTCGTCAATCGGTTGAAGCTTTGTGCCGGATTGCAGCGGATCGCGGATTGCCAGTTGATATGCATTGCGATGAAACCGATGATCCAATGTCGCGCCATATCGAAACTTTGGCCGCTGAAACCATTCGCTTTGGGCTCGAAGGTCGGGTGGCCGGATCACATCTGACATCGATGCATTCCATGGATAATTATTATGTCTCTAAGCTTATTCCGTTGATGGCCGAAGCTGAGATCAATGTTATTCCAAATCCGTTGATTAATATCATGTTGCAGGGCCGGCATGATACTTTCCCGAAACGTCGTGGTTTAACGCGGGTGCGTGAACTCATGGACGCTGGTTTAAACGTTTCATTGGGTCAGGATTGCACGATGGATCCGTGGTATTCGATGGGATCTGCTGACATGCTTGAAGTTGCCCATATGGGCATTCATGTTGCGCAAATGGGCGGCATTGAAGATAAGAAACAAATATATGACGCAATTACGCTTAATTCTGCCAAAACCATGGGGCTTGAAAATTATGGCCTTGAGGTGGGCTGCAATGCGGATCTTGTGATCTTGCAAGCCAATGACGTGATTGAAGCGCTGCGGCTCAAACCAACGCGTCTTTATGTGATTAAAAGTGGCAAGGTGATCAGCCAGACACCAGCGCGGATCAGCGAATTGTCTCTCGATGGTCGGTCGTCTGTGATTGATATGGGCAAAGATTATGTGCCGATGAAGCACGATTAAGAATCAGAACTGTTCGAGTTTCTTGTTGGTCTCTTCCACTTTGGAGATGGCAAGATCCGCCTCTTGACCCCCGAGCTCAACTATTCTGCCAATCATCGTTTCAAACAGCGCCATAACAGCGGTATAGGATGAAAAGAAGTTTGAACTCTCAGATCGTACTAAGAAATGTGCATCTGCATATTGTAGCCCAGGGAATTTATGACTGTCGGTGACAACAATCACTTTGGCATTTCTCTCCATCGCAAACTGCGTGGCCAAAATCGACCGCTTGGCAAATGGCGCCATAGATAAAACAAAAACCACATCGTCTTCGGTAAGATTGGCGAGCGCTGCAGCAAGTGAGTTTCCGTCTTTGCCGGTGACAGACCAATTTTGTGAAAACCAGCTTGCCATATAAGCAAACTGATCCAGTAATCCTGCCGAACCCAGAGCGCCAATTAGGTGCACTTTTCGTGCCTTTAACAAGGTATTGGAAACGTGGTTTAATTCATTTTCACTCAGATCTGCATAAAGGCTATCGATGTTACTGCGAATTGTTTCACTCTGTTCGAAAATCGTATTATCTGATGTGTTTTCATGAGCGGCGCGCATGCGCTTAGCGCGGTCGGAAAAAGGTTCAAATTTGTCACTAACAGTGCCGCGGATATCTTCACGTAACTCTTCATAAGTTTGATAGCCTAGAGCCTTGGCTAGGCGCGTTAGCGAAGCTGGTGACATGCCGGCCGCGTTTGCGATGGATCGCAGGCTTCTCGAGGCAACATCTGGTGGGTTCGCGATGATGAAGTCGGCAGCTGTTTGTAATGTCTTGCTGAGCTTTGAATATCGCGCTGAAATTCGATCATGGAAGTTTTCCATTTGTGCCAAGATTGATCTCCATCGGGTGAATGTCTTTAAGCTAAATGTTACAAATGAATTTTTTCTTGTCAATGAATGAAATATATGTTTCACATGTTAAAGTGATTTAGGAAGCCGAAGGTTTCTACCTATTGGGTTTTTGAACTGCGCAAATAATCGATATCAAGGAATAGATCCATGGGACATGTATTTCCCCGACATACGAAAAGTAACCTGCCCGTTGTTGCATCTGGAGAAGGTTGTTACCTAATCGACCAAGATGGCAAGCGCTATTTTGATGGTTCAGGTGGTGCCGCCGTTTCCTGCTTAGGCCATGGTGATCAAACCGTGACCAATGCGATCAAAGATCAATTGGATCATGTTGCTTTTGCCCATACTGGTTTCTTTACCTCGCAACCTGCCGAAGAACTCGCGGATCTTTTGATCCAACAAGCGCCGGGCGAACTTGATCGCGTTTACTTTGTCTCAGGCGGATCGGAGGCTGTGGAAGCTGCTTTAAAACTTGCGCGGCAATATTTTCTAGAGCGTGGGGAGGACAAGCGCCATCGTGTGATTGCACGCCGGCAAAGCTATCATGGCAATACGCTTGGTGCCTTGGCAACGGGTGGTAATCAGTGGCGGCGTGAACCATTTTCGCCTTTGATGATTGAGACCAGTCATATATCGCCATGCTATGAATATCGCGGGCGTGGTGAGAATGAAACTGCCTTTGATTATGGCCAACGGGTGGCCAATGAATTGGAAACTGAAATCCTGCGTCTTGGTCCGGAAACCGTCATGGCATTTGTTGCAGAACCTGTGGTTGGCGCAACGCTGGGTGCGGTGCCCCCGGTGGAGGGATATTATAAGCGTATTCGAGAGATCTGTGATCAATATGGTATCTTGTTGATCCTAGATGAAGTGATGTGCGGTATGGGGCGTACCGGCACATTGTTTGCCTGCGAGCAGGATGGCATTGCGCCAGATATTCTGACCATCGCAAAAGGATTGGGCGCTGGTTATCAGCCGATTGGCGCCATGCTCTGCACATCTGAAATTTACAGCGCTATTGAAAACGGGTCTGGATTTTTCCAGCATGGCCACACTTATATTGCGCATCCCACAGCATGTGCTGCTGGATTGGCTGTGACAAAGTCCATCCTTGATCGCGATCTGCTGATCCAGGTCAATGTGATGGGCGATAGATTTAAAACTGCTTTGCAAGCGCAATTTGGTTCGCATCCGCATATCGGCGATATCCGAGGACGCGGATTGTTTTTGGGTTTAGAAATTGTCGAAGATCGGACCACAAAGGAACCATTTGCAAGCAGCAAGCAGGTCAATAAACATATCAAAAAAGCTGCTTTTGAAGCGGGGCTAGTTTGCTATCCAATGGGTGGTACCATAGATGGTCAAAATGGCGATCATATTTTATTGGCACCACCGTTTATCATATCGGATGCACAAGTTGATGAAGTTGTGAGCAAGTTGGATCAGGCCATACAGACGGTGATATAAACAGCGCGTCGCAGTGTAAAATCTCTTAGACTTCCCAAGGTCAGATATCCAGAATATGATAGGGTAAATTGACTTTGGGGAGTGTAGATTGATGCAGATTAGAAATATACCGATGTTAGTTCTCATCTCCGCAGCACTCATGTCCACAGTGAACGCACAATCCAAATATGAAGCTGAGCTTTGTGAAGCGGCAAAAACTGGCCGGACGATCGAACTTGTCTATGACCAAGATGCGAAAAAGGGTTGTCTTCCCAGGCTTGTCGATGTGCATCAAGTTGGTATTGGCAATAATGGCAAACTCTATATGCATGGTTGGCAGCATCGTGGTTGCACCAAAGGCCGAGATTATGAATCCAAGCGGATTTTCAGATTTGACAAGATTAAATCTGTTGATGTGATTGATGGTGCTTTCAGCGAAAAATCGCAATCGGTCAAAGATGCCGGATGGAACGGCTGCATAGGGTCAAATTGCTTCATCAAAGAGAATATCTGCGAATAGCATCGACTTTCATCCCTAACTTTTTGAGTATCACCGGTAAAATTTCATCTTCAAGTAACAAAACTGGTTGCATTTAAATGGTCTCTATCCTAGTTATGTAATAATATAACATTTACATTGGAGATATTTGATGTCTGATAATCGTTTGCCGGTTACAGTTCTTTCTGGTTTTTTGGGTGCGGGGAAAACGACCCTGCTCAATCGTGTTTTGAATAATCGTGATGGTCGTCGCGTTGCGGTGATTGTAAATGACATGTCTGAAGTGAATATCGATGCGGACCTTGTTCGCGCTGACACTGAGTTGAGCAAAACAGATGAAACTCTGGTTGAAATGTCCAATGGCTGTATCTGCTGCACATTGCGTGAGGACCTGTTGGATGAGGTTCGTAAATTGGCCGCCGAAGGTCGATTTGACTATTTGTTGATTGAATCAACTGGTATTTCAGAACCGCTTCCAGTGGCTGCAACTTTCGATTTTCGTGATGAAAATGGTCAAAGCCTTTCCGATGTCTCCCGTCTTGATACGATGGTAACCGTTGTAGATGCAGTGAACCTGTTGAAGGATTATTCCTCGCATGATTTCATTAAAGATCATGGTGAATCTCTCGGTGAAGATGATGAGCGTACGCTCGTGCATCTGCTCACAGATCAGATCGAATTTGCCGATGTGGTTGTGCTCAATAAGGTGAGCGATGCTGGTCCAAATTTGGTGGATGCTGCGCGCAAAATCATTCGCAGTTTAAATGCCGACGCCAAAATCATTGAAACCGATCATTCCAATGTTGATGCCAACGAAATTTTAGACACTGGGATGTTTGATTTTGATAAAGCGCATGAACATCCGATGTGGGCAAAAGAGCTTTATGGGTTTGCTGATCACGTGCCTGAAACTGAAGAATATGGCGTTACGTCTTATGTCTATAGAGCGCGTCAACCATTTGTGCCTGAGGCAATCTCGCAATTGCTGAATGGACCTTTGCCGGGGGTTATTCGCGCCAAAGGACATTTTTGGATTGCGTCTCGTCATGAATGGGTCGCAGAATTTTCGCTTGCGGGCGCATTATCTTCGGTTGCACCGTTGGGCCAATGGTGGGCGACGGTTCCTGAGAATCTCAGACCAACACATGAAACTGCTGTTGCTTATATCAAAGCTCATTGGATGGAGCCTTGGGGTGATCGTCGCCAGGAGATTGTGTTCATCGGTGCGGGCATCGACTGGCCAGCATTGCAAGCTCGATTGGATGCCTGTTTGGTGCCAAAATCTGAGGCATCGTCGCTGGAAGATCTTAAAGACTATCCAGATCCATTCCCAGTTTGGCGCCGAGCGGATCAAGCTGCATGAGTTTCATTTGTGAAGAGATTATTGACCACGCGAAAGGCGTGGTCATTGCCAAAGAGCCAAAAGATCTCGTCAATATACGAAACTCAGATTGCGCTGCCGCCCTATGGCAACGACAGTTTCAACCTGAATTTGGTCAATGGATAGATAATCTTCTGGCACAAAATTTGCCAGAAGGCCGATTGGTTCTGCCAAAAGAACGCATATCGGACGCTGTTCGCCAATTATGTGAAATGGCTGATATGCCTGAACATCCAAATCGTGAATTGTTCATCAATGATGTCGACAGCTTAAGCCAGCTTTTTGCTGCGGTGATGGAAGTTAAATATCTACGCCTTAGACTTGAGAAAGTCTCAGACAATGCCTGCCGTAAATTTCATCGAGATGCGGTTCATGCTAGATTAGTATGCACCTATCGTGGCCGCGGTACAGAGTACGGCACATCATTTGACGGAAATGATCCGGAGCAGATTTTTAGCGCGCAAACAGGCGCGCCGATCTTGCTAAGAGGATCCGAATGGCCTGAATATCCAAGCGCGAACTTATTGCATCGCTCACCCCCAATTGAGGGCACCGGCGAGACGCGTTTGCTCCTTGTATTGGATCCGATTTTTGATCCAGATAGTGAATATTAAATCAAAAAAGCTTTGCGCTATGATTTGGTGAAGAGATCTTGATACTCATCCCGTAGCGCGTTTTTTTGCACTTTGCCCATGGTGTTTCTTGGCAACTCAGCTACAACAATAAGTCGGTTGGGTTGCTTAAACCGCGCTAGTGATTTCGCAATATTAGAAGAGACCTTATCCAAATCAATGTCTTGATTTGGTTTGGGCACCAAAATACCGACAACTGTCTCCCCAAAGTCTGGATGCGGTACACCAATCACTGCACTTTCGAGCACGCCATCTTCTTGGTCGAGCAGCAATTCAACTTCTTTTGGATAAATGTTATAGCCGCCTGAGATGATCAGGTCTTTGTTGCGACCGACAATATGTAAGTAGCCATCCGCATCGAATTTACCCAAATCGCCGGTGATGAAAAATCCGTCTTCGCGCAGCTCTTCGGCGGTTTTTTCCGGCATTTGCCAATAACCCTTAAACACATTTGGACCGCGCACTTCAATCAAACCAATTTCATCGGTTTGTAATTCAATGCCCGTTTCAGCATGGGTGACCTTAACTTCCGTGCCTTCAAGTGCGAAACCAACTGTGCCTGCGCGCCGTTCACCATCATAAGGGTTGGACGTATTCATATTGGTTTCGGTCATGCCATATCTTTCTAGGATACGGTGGCCTGTCCGTTCTTCAAATTCAATATGGGTTTCGGCAAGCAGTGGTGCACTTCCGGAGATAAAGACACGCATATGCTGGGCTAAATCAGAGGTGAAACGCGCATCATTGAGCAATCTTGTATAAAAGGTCGGCACGCCCATCATGGAAGTCGCTTCGGGAAGCAGCGCTATAATCTCATCCAGATTATATTTAGGAAGAAAGATGATTTTGTTGCCCGCAAGCAATGAGATATTGGTCGCCACAAAGAGCCCATGCGTGTGAAAAATCGGCAGTGCATGTAACAGTACATCTTCGGACGTGAACTTCCATGCTTCTACTAGGGTTCTTGCATTCGACAGCAGATTCTCTTGAGTAAGCATAGCGCCCTTTGAACGTCCCGTTGTGCCGGAGGTATATAAAATAGCGGCCAGATCATCCCTGTTGCATTCGATTGTTTGAAAGATGGTTGGTTCGGCTTGCGCCTTTGTCGACAATGTTCCTGTGCCATCGGCATTTAGAGTTTCAACAGCTGTGTTTAAAGTCTCTGCAATGGGCGCAAGTTCATCAAGGTTGCTTTCATCGCAGATGAGCAAGGCTGCGCCGCTATTCTCGATAAAATATGTGACTTCGTTTGGTGTGTAGCTGATGTTGAGTGGCAGGAAAATGATACCGCTTTGTGCGCAAGCTGCATAGATCGCAAGGCATTGTGGAGATTTCTCAACTTGTACAGCAATTCTGTCACCTGTTTTGATGTTCAGCTTGGCAAATAGATGCGCATATTGTGCACTCATTTTCAAAAAATCATCATGAGTGATTGTCTGGCCATCTGCCATCTGTAAGAAGATTGTGTCTTGACCCAAATGTTTGCCAAAGAGCTCATCGTAAAGTGGGTTTGCCATATTAAATCTCCTCAAAACCGAGATGAATATAATCGATCATAGAATTGATTGCCACGATATTATGCGTATTCAACTAAAATATTCATGAATAAAACCAATGCCTTATTTAGGAATAATCTGAAGGCTTGTCGCGTGACCTTTCTCGATTCGTAAAAATAAAGTTTGACAATTGGAACGTTCCAGAATATTTAACTTGGAACGTTCCAATTTAGGGAGAGAAATGGTGACGAATTGGCGTGCGCATTCTATGGCCGCGATTTTGCAAGATAGTTATGTGGAGTTGGGAGGCGATTACAAATGACAAAAGTCGTTTCTGCGTCACAAGCCGTATCTCATATTTCTGATGGTCAAGTGGTCACGGTCTCATCTTCCTCAGGATTGGGATGCCCTGATCTCGTGCTCAAAGCGCTTGGCGAGCGTTTTGATCAAGAAGGTCATCCAAAAAATATTACCACCATTCATCCCATTGCAGCTGGGGATATGTATGGTATCAAAGGTATCGACCATATTGCCAAGCCGGGTTTGCTCGATCGCATTTTAGCTGGAAGCTTTCCGTCCGGACCTTCATCCTTTGAAATGCCTGAAATTTGGAAGATGGTCGTTGAAAATAAGATCGCCGCATACAATGTCCCTTCTGGCATTTTGTTTGATATGCACAAAGATGTTGCTGCGAACCGCCCCGGTGTTTTAACCAAAGTTGGCATGGATACATTTGTTGATCCAATTCGCGAAGGTTGCGCGATGAATGCACTTGCGGAAGCCGCACCCATTGTAACGCGCCAAGAATTTGCCGGTGACACGTGGCTGCATTTTCCAAACATTGTTCCCAATGTCGCAATCTTAAGAGCAACGACCGCTGATGAGCATGGCAATCTGACCTATGAACATGAAGGCGCTTATCTTGGTGGGTTGGAGCAAGCGATTGCCGTTCGCAATCATGGTGGTGTAATCATCGCGCAAGTCAAACGCGTGACCAAACGGGGTAGCTTTAATCCTCATGATGTGCGCGTGCCTGGCCATCTTGTAGATTTCGTCGTGGTGGATCCCGATCAGAAACAGACCACTGAAACATTGCATGACCCAGCAATTTCTGGTGAGATCATGCGACCATTTGATGGATTCTCAATTCCAGATATGTCGATTGAGAAGGTGTTGGCACGTCGCGCTGCGATGGAATTAAAAGCTGGGCAATCTGCGAATTTAGGTTTTGGTATTTCTGCGCAAATCCCGCGTATTCTGATCGAAGAAGGTTATCCGCAAGCGGTGACTTGGGCAATTGAACAAGGCGCTGTTGGCGGGGTTCCGCTAACGGGATTTGCTTTTGGCTGTGCGTCCAATGCCGATGCTTATATGCCTTCGCCACAACAATTTACTTATTTTCAAGGCGGTGGTTTTGATGTCTCGTTCCTCTCGTTTTTGGAGGTGGATATCGAAGGCAATGTCAATGTGTCAAAGCTTGGTAAGAAACCTTATCTAACTGCAGGCTGCGGCGGTTTTGTTGATATCGTATCTAATGCGAAGAAAATCGTGTTCACCGGTTATTTTGAAGCCGGTGCAAAGCTGGATATTTCCGATGAGGGTTTAACCGTTGAGCAACCTGGTAAGTTCACCAAAATGGTCGAGGCGGTTGAACATGTCACATTCTCGGGCAAGCGCGCTTTGGAACTTGGACAAGACATTCTTTATATCACGGAGCGCTGCGTTATTCGCCTGACAGAGCGTGGTTTAGAAGCCATTGAGATCATGCCGGGTATTGATATCCAAAGAGACATTGTTGAAGCGTCATCTGGTCGCGTTCAAATCGCACCAAATGCATCAACCATCCCGCTTTCTTTGTTGCAAGATCAACCGATGGGGTTGGCGCTATGAGCAAAATAAATCTCACAATCGAAAATCATATCGCGACACTTATTTTGGACAATCCGTCTAAGCTTAATGCTTTAACGCCTGATATGCTGAAAGCACTCAATGCCTATTGCGATCAGCTTGAATTTGATGATGCGGTGCATGTTGTATTGGTAACTGGAAACCATCCAAAAGCGTTTTGCGTGGGGGCGGATATCAATGAATGGGCACAAATTTCTCCCAGAGACTTCGCGAGGTCTTGGGTGCGGGGCGGTCATAGAATTTTCGACCGTCTCGCACGACTATGTAAGCCAACAATTGCGGTTCTAAACGGTCACGCATTCGGCGGCGGTCTCGAACTTGCTAGCGCTTGCGATATTCGCGTCATTCATCCAAAGGCGCGCATTGCACTGCCAGAAGCTGGTGTCGGTATCACACCGGGTTGGTCAGGGACGCAGCGATTGCAACGTTTATTGCCAGAACCGGTGATCAAAGAAATGGCATTGTTTGGCCGCCAAATAGAAGCGTCTCGTGCGGCACAATTGGGGTTTGTTGCTGACGTATCAGACGACCCGATGGCCGTGGCAAAAGAGATCGCTGCCAAGGTGTCAACGCTCTCACCGCGCGCCATTGAAATTACCAAAAACATGATCCATGCCGGAGCAGGCGAAGACGCAGGCGCGCTGATTGAAGCGCTCGGTAGCGGCGCAATCGCACCCACAGACGATAAGCGTGAAGGGGTCACAGCCTTTCAGGACAAACGCTCAGCGAAATTTTCAGGAAAATAATTATGAAACGTGACGAATATACCCTCATTTCAGCCCAAGATGCGCCCAAAGATGATGTGCATATTGTCCGCCATCTCATTAATGGCGCATGGGTGGATAGTGCTGATGGTGCTACATTTGAGCGTCATTCCCCTGCGCATGGGCATTTGGTTTCCCGCATTGCAAAGGGTGGAATTGCTGAAACTGAGGCAGCGATTCAAGCCGCGCGCCAAACATTTGACAGTCGATCTTGGTCTGAAACATCTGGTAAAGAACGCGCAACATTATTGCTTCGCGTAGCGGATCTGATTGATCAAAATCGCAGCCGTATTGCGCGGTTGGAAGTTCTTGAAAGCGGCAAACCAATTTCGCAGGCTGAGGCTGAGATAGAAGGCGCAGCAGATCTTTGGCGCTATGCAGCTTCTTTAGCGCGAACTCTTCACGGTGATAGTCACAACAGCCTTGGCAGCGATATGCTTGGCATTGTGCTGAAAGAACCAATCGGTGTTGTTTCCATCATCACGCCTTGGAATTTTCCATTTCTCATTGTTAGTCAAAAGCTACCTTTTGCGTTAGCAGCTGGGTGCACCTCGGTTGTTAAGCCATCTGAATTAACACCGTCAACAACAGCGATTTTGGGCGAACTTTTGATTGAAGCTGGTCTACCGTCTGGTGTTGTGAATATCGTTCACGGATTTGGTGATCCTGTTGGCTCTGTCATGACAACACATGAAGATGTCGACATGGTGAGCTTCACTGGATCGACAATTGTCGGCAAGGCGATTGAACGCGCGGCGGCAGACACACTTAAAAAAGTGTCTTCTGAACTGGGCGGTAAGAACCCGCAGGTTCTGTTTGCAGATGCCGACATAGATAGCGCGATCGATGCCATCGTCTTTGGCATCTATTTCAATGCCGGTGAATGCTGCAATTCCGGATCCCGCATCATCGTGCATGACGATATTGCGCAGGATGTGATTGCGCGTGTCGTAGAGCTCAGCAAGAAAGTGCCATTTGGCGATCCTTTGCATCCCGATACAAAAGTGGGTGCGATTATCCATCAAGGTCATCAGGACAAAATTTCGTCTTATGTTGAAGATGCCAAAGCTGATGGTGCGAAAGTTGAGTTAGGCGGCGCACCGATCAAAATCGACGGGCTGGAAGGCGCGTTTTATGCACCGACTGTGGTGTCGAATTTAACGGCAGATATGCCCATTGCCAGCGAAGAAGTGTTCGGCCCGGTGCTGTCTGTTTTGACGTTCTCGACAATGGACGAGGCCATCGCCATGGCCAATGGCGCCAGCTACGGTCTCTCTGCCGGGGTGTGGAGTGAAAGCATTCACACATGTCTGGAATTTAGTCGCCGTGTGCAAGCTGGCACAGTGTGGACCAATACCTGGATGGATGGGTTTCCAGAGCTGCCTTTTGGCGGCGTGAAAGAAAGCGGTCAAGGCCGCGAGCTCGGCCGATACGGCCTCGATGAATTTCTCGAAGTTAAAACAGTGCAAATGCGGATAGGCCGCACGCGCGCACCTTGGATTTGATCCGCCTAGGCTGATCATTGTTAACGCAAAAACGGAGGAATACCATGCGTAAACACGTATTAATGACGACTGTTGCCCTATTTGTGGGTGCAACTTCAACGAATATTGCTGCTGCTGGTGATGTGGAGGTTCTTCACTGGTGGACATCTGGTGGTGAGGCTGCCGCGCTTAATGTGCTTAAAGAAGGTCTTGAAGGTCAAGGTATTGGCTGGAATGATATGCCCGTTGCTGGTGGTGGTGGCGAAAGCGCCATGACTGTTTTGCGCGCGCGCGTGACAGCAGGTAATGCACCAACAGCTGTGCAAGGCCTTGGTTTTGATATCATCGATTGGGCAAAACAAGGTTCACTTGCCAACTTGAACGATGTCGCTGCAAAAGAAGGTTGGGATGATGTGATCCCGGCTGCGCTTCAGCAATTTGCTAAAGTCGACGGTAAATGGGTGTCAGCGCCTGTGAACGTTCATTCTACAAACTGGGTTTGGGCCAATAAAGCTGTGCTTGATGCAAACGGTATTGCGGTTCCAACAACATGGGATGAGTTTGTTGCAGCGCTTGATAAACTAAAAGCTGCTGGCATCACTCCTGTTGCACATGGTGGTCAAGCTTGGCAGGAAGCAACTGTGTTTGACGGTGTTGCAATGTCTGTTCTTGGACCAGATGGTTATAAAGCTGCCTTTATCGATCTTGATGAAGCAACACTTGGTTCAGACAGCATGAAAGAAGTCTTTGACCGCATGGGCGTTATTCGTGCCAATGTTGATGAAAACTTCTCAGGCCGCGATTGGAACTTGGCGACAGCCATGGTGATCAATGGTGAAGCTGGTTTCCAAATGATGGGTGACTGGGCGAAAGGCGAATTTATCAATGCCGGTAAAGTTCCTGGTGAAGATTTCCTATGTTTCCGTTTCCCAGGCACTGCTGATCAGGTGACATTTAACGCTGACCAGTTCATGATGTTTGATCAGGGCGGCAACGTCTCTCCAGAACAAGCAGCGCTGGCATCAGCGATTTTGGCACCATCATTCCAATCAGCCTTTAACGTGGTGAAAGGTTCCGTGCCTGCACGTACTGATGTGTCTGACGAAGCATTTGATGCATGCGGTAAAAAAGGCATGGCTGATCTCGCAGCAGCTGCGAAATCTGGCAATCTATTTGGCTCCATGGCGCATGGCCATGCATCAGCTGCCAGCGTGAAAAACGCAATGTATGATGTGATTACAGCACATTTTAATGGCGAATATGATTCAGCAACAGCTGTTGAAGAACTCGTCGATGCTGTCTCCATCGCGAAATAGCAATCAAGCTTAAAAACGGAAGCCCTTCTTTTGAGGGGCTTCTAACCAATCACAATAACCAACCAAGGGGGCTTAAGATGGCGAGCCACGCCACAAATCCCGATTTTAGAACACGACTCCAGAATTGGATACCCAAGCTGGTTTTATCACCTTCATTGGCTTTGATCTTGTTCTTTGTCTACGGGTTCATATTCTTCACTGTGTATTTAAGCTTCACAGACAGTCGAATTTTACCAAGCTTTGGCTGGGTTGGTTTTGAAAATTATGAAAAATTATTCCGCTTAAGACACTGGGATATCGCGGTGAGCAATCTCGTTGTCTTCTCCGGCCTTTACATATTCTTCTGCACAGTCATCGGTTTGATGTTGGCAATTTTCCTTGATCAGAAGATCAGAGGTGAAAGCGTGTTGCGGCCGATTTATCTTTATCCAATGGCGCTGAGTTTCATCGTTACAGGTACGGCGTGGAAATGGTTTTTAGATCCCGGCATTGGCCTTGAACATACCATGCATCTATGGGGCTGGGAGAGCTTTGAGTTTAATTGGATCAAAGATCGAAATTTTGCGATTTACACTGTTGTCTTAGCTGCCGTGTGGCAATCGAGCGGATTTGTGATGGCAATGTTCTTAGCGGGTTTGCGCGGCATTGATAATGAGATGCTCAAAGCGGCACAAATGGATGGTGCGAGCAATTTTAGTCTTTACCGTCGTATTATCATCCCGCAATTGCGCCCTGCCTTTTTGTCCGCCTTTGTGATCTTAAGTCACCTTGCGATTAAGTCCTACGATCTTGTGGTCGCACTCACTGGTGGCGGGCCGGGCCGTGCAACGGAAGTGCCGGCAACCTTCATGTATTCCTACACGTTCACACGTAACCAGATGGGGATCGGTGCGTCTTCTGCTGTGATCATGTTGCTCACAATCGTCGCGATTATGGTGCCTTATCTTTACTCAGAATTGCGGGAGAAAAAATAATGGCTATTGCAAGTTCTGATACCGCTATCCGCACTGGACGCGTTACTCGATTTTTTCTCTATCTTGTCCTGATCCTGTTCGCGCTGTTTTATCTTCTGCCATTTGGCGTAATGTTGGTGAATTCGGTTAAGCCTTTGGCTGAAATTACAGGCGGCAATATGTTGTCCTTGCCAGATGTATGGACATTGGAGCCTTGGTTTAAAGCCTGGTCATCGGCCCAGATTGGCGTTGAGGCGACAGGTCTTAGCCCCTATTTCTGGAACTCCATCAAAATGGTGGTTCCTGCTGTTGCGATCTCGACGATTTTGGGTGCGCTGAATGGTTATGTTCTGACCAAGTGGCGGTTTAAATATGACACCTTAATCTTTGGCATGATGCTCTTTGCCTGCTTCATTCCGTTCCAGATTGTGCTTATCCCAATGGCGCGTATTTTAGGGCTTACAGGCTTGGCCGGTTCAACACCGGGACTGGTTTTGGTTCATGTCGTCTTCGGTCTTGGATTTACGACCCTATATTTCAAAAACTATTATCAGGTCTTTCCAACTGAGCTTATTCGTGCGGCGCAAATTGATGGGGCTGGTTTCTTCCGGATCTTTCAGCGGATTTTATTGCCAAGCTCCGGCCCGATCATCGTTGTAAGTGTCATTTGGCAATTTACCAATATCTGGAATGACTTTCTGTTCGGTGCTTCATTCGCGGATCTTGATAGTCAACCCATGACCGTTGCGCTCAATAATCTCGTTCAATCTTCGCATGGGGTGAAGGAATATAATGTGCACTTTGCAGGTGCCGTCTTTGCCGCGCTTCCGACATTGCTCGTTTACATCGTGGCCGGTCGATATTTCGTCCGCGGTCTGATGGCCGGGTCGGTCAAAGGATAACAAAACAAGATGTGTGTTCATCATAAATCCAGTTTCCGCAGAGTTGGAACAAGGGTTCAAAGTAAAATGAAATTGGAGAATCCAAATGGGGTTTCTTGATATAAAAAATGCGACAAAATCCTATGGGGAACTTGAGGTTCTTCACAAGGTGGATATCGAAGTTGAAGAGGGTGAATTCCTCGTGCTTGTGGGTCCATCGGGTTGCGGTAAATCAACTTTGCTCAATATGATTGCTGGGCTTGAAGAAATCACCTCAGGTGAGATCGCCATTAAAGGCACGACAATGAATGGTGTACATCCATCTAAGCGCAATATAGCCATGGTGTTTCAGTCCTATGCGCTTTATCCCAATATGTCAGTTGGACAAAACATTACCTTTGGCTTGGAGATGCATGATGTTCCCAAGCCCGAGCGTGAAAAAGCGATGAACGATGTTGCCAAACTTTTGCAGATCGAACAATTGCTCGATCGAAAGCCAGGGCAATTATCAGGTGGGCAGCGCCAAAGGGTTGCCATGGGGCGCGCGCTTGTGCGTGATCCTGATGTATTTTTATTCGACGAACCGCTTTCTAACTTGGATGCTAAACTTCGTGTTGATATGCGTACGGAAATTAAAAAATTGCACCAAAAATTGGGAACCACAATTGTTTATGTAACCCATGATCAGATCGAAGCGATGACTTTATCCACTCGTATTGCTGTGATGAATGGCGGTTATGTGCAGCAACTCGGCACGCCGAAAGAAATTTACAACACGCCGAATAATCTGTTTGTCGCGACCTTTATGGGTTCACCATCGATGAATTTGGTGCCGGTCAAAATCGTCAAACTGGATAAAGGGATAGCGGCAGAAACATCGAACGCGCATGGACAAACGGTTTCACTGCCATTCTCATCACCATCGGATGAATTGAAATCATATGTTGGGAAAACGGTCATCTTGGGCATTCGTCCTGAAGCCTTTACAGATCCGGGCGGTGCCGATCGCGATGCCTCCAATATTGTTGAAATTGACAATGAAGTGATTGTGACAGAACCCGCGGGTTCCGATACATTTGTGATGACGACATTGGGCGGTAAGGAATGTAACGCACGAATGCGCGCTGATGTGCAAGTGAAGCCCGGAAGTCAGGCGCGGTTCGCGATCAATATGGATAAGGCCGTGGTCTTTGACACAGACACGGAAATGCGCATTCCCTAATGAGCGATAAAATAGACATTGTCATCATCGGATCCGGTATGGGCGGTGCAACAATAGCCGCGTCCTTGGCGGGATCCGGACGACGGATCGTCATATTAGAACGCGGCGACCACCTATCAGACACCAGAGAAGCGCGAGACGATATTGCGATCTTTCGGGATGGATATTTCCGGCCTGAAGAAACCTGGATTGATGGTGAAGGCAGACCGTTTAATCCCGGGAATTATTATAATGTTGGTGGCAATACCAAGTTTTATGGTTCGGTTTTGCTGCGCTATCGCGCGCGAGATTTTGAAAAGGTCGAGCATCTGGGTGGCACATCACCTGCATGGCCAATCTCTTACGACACCTTAGAACCTTGGTATCAAAAAGCGGAAGAGCTGTTTGATGTCTCAGGAGATGAAACGCAAGACCCCACGGAGCCGCGTCACTCAGGCAAATATCCCAATACCCCGATTGAAGATGAACCTTCTATTCAAGATTTGCGAGAGCGATTGACTAAGGCTGGCGTGTCACCATCATCCTTGCCGCTTAGCGTAGATGTGAAATCCTGGCTCGCCCGAGGTAAATCCCCGTGGGATGCATTTCCCGATACAACTGGCGCAAAAGGTGATGCTGAAACTATACCGCTTGCGAAAGCATTGTCTTACGAGAATGTTTCCCTTGAGGTGAATTGCCATGTCGATAGATTGTTGACGGATGGCAATGGCGATATTTCTGAAGTGCGATACACCCAAGACGGGGCGTCAAAAACTTTAAAGCCTAAATTGGTTATTCTGGCAGCAGGGGCGATTAATTCTGCAGTTTTATTACTACGCTCTGCCAATGAAGCTCATCCAAACGGTCTGGCAAATTCATCTGATATGGTGGGCCGAAATTTCATGAACCATAACTGCACCGCTGTATTGGCATTACATCCGTTTCGCAAGAATAGTTCGGTGTATCAGAAAACGCTTCAGTTTAATGATTTTTATTTCTCCGGTGGCCCACAAAATATGCCACTTGGCAATGTTCAGCTCTTGGGCAAAATTTCAGGTTCTATTCTATCTGCGCAATCTGGTTTGCCAAAAGCCTTGGCCAACTATGTCGCAGACCGTTCCGTCGATTGGTATGTGATGAGCGAAGACCTTCCCAATCGCGACAGTCGTGTGACGATTAAGAAAGATCAAATACGGCTGGATTGGAAACGTTCAAACTGGCAATGCCATCAAGCTTTGGTTAAACGTGCCAAACAGGTTTTTAAACAATCTGGTTTCCCGCTTGTCTTATCCCGAGCATTTGATCGGCGTACACCTTCGCATCAATGCGGGACGCTTAAATTTGGCGCAGATCCGAAAGAAAGTGTGTTGGATCTTTATTGCAGATCCCATGATCATTCGAACCTTTATGTGATGGATGCAAGCTTTCTGCCGACATCAGCTGCGGTCAATCCAGCTTTAACTATCGCGGCGCAAGCCTTGCGTGTCGGCGATCATATCCAAGAAACTATGAAAGCTGTTTAAGTGATCAACGCAGTTAAACTGTATGAAACTGTTGAAGAGGTTGTGGTTTCAAGCGTTTGGATTTGGTCGTGAGATTGCACAAAAACTGAAATACCAGTAAGCCTGTTGGGTAAGTTTTTTACGTATGCGACAATGGATGAACGCAAATATGAACAAACGCCCGACGATTATTGATGTAGCCAAACATGCTGGCGTATCGAAATCGACGGTATCTTTGGTTTTGCAAAATAGTCCAACCGTGAAATCTGATACGCGCAATAAAGTGCGCGAGGCGATGCGTGAAACGGGTTATGTGTATAATCGTGGTGCAGCCAATTTACGTGGCGCCAATGCTGGGCTGATCGGATTAGTTATCAATAATTTGAGAAACCCTTTTTACACCGAGCTGGGCGTTACGGCACAAATGGCATTGTCTGAACGTGGCTATGCGGCCGTTGTCGGCAATTCAAATGAAGATCCAAAAATTCAGGCAAATGTCATTAGTTCGATGTTGGAGCATGGTGTAGATGCACTATTGATTGCGCCGAGCTATGGTGGCGATGGCAAGGATCTTGAAGCGGTGTTAAACGCTGGCGTTCCGGTCATGCAAGTCTTACGGCAATCCAAATTTCATCGTGATAAAATTCCGTTCTGCTCGATGGATTATCACGAAGGTAGTATCGCGGCAGCTAGACATTTGGTCAAAGGCGGTGCAAAAAATATCGCTTTTGTTGGTGGTGTTGAAGGCACTGACATCATGACCGAACGACGAAGCGGTCTGGAAGAAATTTCAAAACAGCATAAGATAAATCTGCAAACATTTTCTGGTGATGCCAGTCGAGCCTTTGGTTATAAGACAGCTCTCGATATTGCAAAAAATCATTCAAACATTGATGCCGCGATGGCGTTTAACGATCTGGTCGCAATCGGGATGATTGCTGGATTTGCGGAAGCAGGTGTGAAACTCGGAGAAGATTTCTCGCTCATCGGATTTGACGACATCGAAGAAGCAGCACAAAGTTTTCCGGCATTGTCGACAGTGCGTTGTGATGTAAATGCTTTTGGTAAATGGACTACCCAATTACTGCTTGATTGGCTTGAAAAAGATATTCATCCAAATACGCCCGAACGCATGCCAGTTGAATTAATATTGCGTTCAACGACGTGATGTTTGTTTAAATGTAATTATTCACGAACGCTTTAGAGCGGAGATCTGATTTGTCTGATATCGATGCCAAAAATACTTTGATCACCGGCTTTCATCATGTTGCACTTATTGCCAGTGATTATGATGTTTCAAAACATTTTTATACGCAAATTCTGGGTCTGAAAGTCATCGCTGAGACCTATCGATCCGAGCGCGAATCCTGGAAGCTTGATTTGCAAATTCCAGGCGGTGGGCAATTGGAATTATTCTCGTTTCCCAAACCCCCAAAACGCGTGTCGAGACCCGAAGCATGTGGGCTAAGACATCTAGCCTTTCGCGTTTCAGACATTGAAGGTGAGATTACGCGATTAACCGAGCTTGGTGTGGATTTAGAGCCTATTCGTGTGGATGAACTAACTGGTTCGCGCTTTACGTTTTTTGCAGATCCTGACGATCTTCCTATCGAGCTTTATGAGACATTGTGAGATTTTGATCTAACGCGTTGATAGTTATAGTATAAAACTTTTTTATTGCCAAAATTGGAACGTTCCAGTATATAAGTTTTATGACTGACTTACGCAGAAATCTGCGCGGTTTTACGCAGCCTCTAAACACGGTTCAAAGACGCGATGAGATGCGGTCTACACTTTGTGAAATGTGATAAAGATAACGATAATGGATATGTGGGAAAAAAGCTTGAATATAAGCTCAATGTGTTATGCTCAACATAATATCAGTTTGGGGTTGGTTGCATGACGAAGGGTTATGATTTCATCATTATTGGCGGTGGATCCGCAGGGTCTGTTTTGGCAGCTCGTTTGAGTGAAAATCCCGAGGTTTCGGTGTTGTTGCTTGAGGCTGGCGGCAGCGACCGTCATCCGTTTTTTCACTTGCCAGCCGGCTTTGCAAAAATGACCAAAGGCATTGGTGCATGGGGTTGGTCGACAACGCCTCAAACATCGATGCAAGGAAAGGTTTTTAACTATACACAAGCCAAAGTCATTGGTGGCGGGTCCGCTATTAACGCGCAGATTTATACGCGCGGTGCGGCACAAGATTATGATGATTGGCGGCAGATGGGATGCGACGGCTGGGCTTATTCAGATGTGCTTCCATATTTCAAAAAATCAGAAAACAATGATACCTATTCCGGCGAGTATCATGGGCAAGATGGTCCATTAGGTGTGTCGCAACCAAGTGCGCCATTGCCGATTTGCGATGCCTATATTCAAGCTGCAGGCCAGCTTGGTATTCCGCACAACAAGGATATGAATGGTGCTCAGCAAGATGGCGTTGGTTACTATCAACTTACACAAAAAAATGCGCGCCGTTCTTCAGCTGCCATGGCTTTTCTCGCTCCGGTTAAAGGTCGCAGCAATCTGACCGTTCAATTAAATGCACAAGTGAAACGCATTATTGTTGAGCATGGCCGTGCGACGGGCGTTGAGATGCTGGGTGGCGAAAAACTCATCGCAGATAAAGAGGTTATTCTCTCATCCGGTGCAATTGGTTCACCGCGCTTGTTGCAATTATCCGGGATTGGTCCAGCTGATGAGTTAAAAGCGCTGGGTATAGATGTTGTCTATGATCAGCCGGGCGTTGGCTCAAACTTGCAGGATCATCTTGATCTTTATGCAATTTGTGAGGTGACTGGTCCACATACCTATGATCGATTTGCCAAGCTGCATTTGTCGGCTTTGGCGGGACTACAATATATTTTCACGCGCAAAGGGCCCGTCGCTTCTAGTCTGTTTGAAACGGGTGGGTTTTGGTATGCCGATGAAAATGCGCGTTCGCCAGATATTCAAATGCATTTGGGTTTGGGCACAGGTATTGAAGCCGGTGTAGAAGTCATGGCCAATGGCGGCGTGACATTAAATGCTTGCCACTTGCGTCCTCGTTCTCGCGGCACAGTGAGATTGCAATCTGATAATCCAAAAGACATGCCGCTGATTGATCCAAATTATTTGAGCGATCCCTACGATCGCGAAATGTCGATCCGTGGGCTCAAATTGGTCCAGGATATCTTAGCGCAAGATGCGCTCAAACCATACATCATGGCGGAACGTTTGCCGGGGCCATCTGTTCAAACAGATGAAGATTATTTCAACTTCATATGTGAGCATTCCAAAACATCACACCATTGCGCTGGTACCTGCCGGATGGGAAGTGATGACGAAGCGGTGCTCGATACACGATTGCGCTTTAATGGCATTGAAGGACTACGTGTTGCCGATGCGTCCATCATGCCGACCGTAAATTCATCCAACACAAATGCACCCGCAATTATGATCGGCGAAAAAGCTGCCGACATGATCAAACAAGATCAAGGAATTATGTAATGATCCGTCATATCGTATTGACCAAATTCAAACTTGAAACATCGGAAGATAAGATCGCTGAGATTTATACTGGTTTGTCTCAATTGGTTGAGAAGCTGCCCGGTGCCTTAAATTTCACCGGAGGTCGTTCAGAGAGCCCTGAGCAAATTGAACGCGGATATATGCATGGCTTTGTGATTGATTTTGATAGCTGGGACGCGCTTAAAAATTACGCGGATAACGAAGAACACAAAGCGCTTGGTGGCCAGCTCGTAGAAAATGCGATCGGTGGCATTGATGGAATTTTGGTGCTTGATCTCGATGTCTAATGACACGTGAAGATTGCCAGTTAAAAAGCAAAAAGGAAAGCAGATGAAAGACGTGAGAGTTGCCGTATTGGGTGCGTCCGGCTGGATGGGAAAAGTCCACACGATGGCCTATCAAACATTCCCGCATTTCTTTGGTGATAGTCACGGCAGGGCAAAAATTGTGGCACTGGTTGAAGGAAATTCATCATCTGCAAAAGAGTTGAGTGAACGCGCACCTGACGCCAAAATTTACAAAACTTGGCAAGAGGCAGTCAACGATCCTGATGTCGATCTAATTGATATCTGTCTTCCTGACAATTTGCATTATGATGTGGCAAAGGCAGCGCTTCTAGCGGGCAAGCATGTTTTTTGTGAAAAGCCGCTTGCTGATACCGCAGAAGAAGCGCGTGAATTGGCAGATATCGCTCGCGAAAAAGGATTGATCACGCGCGTTGGTCATGCCTTCCCGCGCAATCCTGTTCATGATCTTGCAAAAGAGCTGATTGATGCCGGCGAAATTGGTGAGATCAAACTGTTTAAAGGTTGTCAACATATTGATGTCTATGGTGACTCGCATGCGCCTTATATGTGGCGCGCCAATGGTGATTTAGCGCCCACGGGTATTGTTGGTGATACGGGCAGCCATGTATTTAGTTTTATGGAATTTCTCGTTGGCAACGTCATCTCTTTGATTGCAGATAATTATATTACAGCACCAAAGCGCCCGGTGGTGGATGGTTTAGCATTTGGCGAAGTGCCTGAGCTGAAAGGCGATGAAGAATGGGCCGATATTACCAATCCTGATGGATCCAATGTTCTTTGCCGGTTTGCCAATGGCGCCCGCGGCATGGTTGATTTTTCGCGCGTGGCCACGGGGCGCAAGTTCATGCAGGGCTATGAGATTTACGGCACCAAGGGCAGTCTTGTTTATAATTATGACGAAATCAACCGCATCAGGTTTTATTCCAATAATGATGGTGTGGGTCGACGTGGCTTTCGCGAAATTGATGTCGGTCCAGAGCATGAAACGTTTCAAAAGTTTTCGCCGCTGCCAAATTTTGCCGTTGGATATAACGAAAGCAAAATTATTGAAGCGGCTGAAGTGATCAAATCAATCACCGAAAATCAGCCCATGTGGCCAACTTTTGAAAACGGTCATCACATCTGCCAGATCATTGATGCTTGCATGGAATCCTCGCGCCTTAATGCGTGGGTCGATATTAAATAATATCCGGACTTGAAAGGACGATTACCCTCGTGAGTGTGAAGATCCCGCAATCTATTTTGGACGCACTAACAGACGTGGATATGCCGCGCCTTAAAGCTGAGCCTGAATTGGATAAAACCATTCGCATTGATGATTATCAGGTGCCTGTTCATCAAACAGGATGTCTTGTGGTGGGTAGTGGTGCTGCGGGTTTGCGTGCGGCCGTTGAAGCCAAACGCCGCGAAGCTGATGTGACCATTATCAGCCAAAGTGCCTGGGGTGGAACGTCAGCCTGTTCGGGTTCTGACAAACAGACTTTGCATACGGCCAATACGGCTGATCAAGGTGATAATTTCAAAGAGATGGCAAGATCCATTCGTGCAGGTGGCGCGATGGATGAAGATACCGCCTATATCGAAGCGGTAGGTTCAACGCGTGCCATGGCCTCACTGCAATATTTGGGATTGCCTTTACCGCAAGATGATTTGGGCGGGACATTGCGATATCAAACTGATCATGATGAGGTCGGGCGTGCAACCTCTTGCGGACCGCGTACATCTCGGCTGATGGTGCAGGTATTGGCCAAGGAAGCGATCCAGTTGGATATCGCGTTCTTTAATCATACAACGGCGATTAAGGTTTTGACTGAAGGCGAGGGAGATACCAAACGCGTTAGCGGTTTGCTTGCCATTCGTCCAAGGTTACAGACCGATGCCAATCCTCTGGGTCTGATTATTTTCCAATGTGCAGCACTTGTGATTGCTGCAGGTGGTCCGGGCGAATTATATCGTGATAGCGTATTTCCCAATAGCTGTTTTGGTACACTTGGGCTCGCGCTTGAAACAGGGCTTGAACTTGTCAATATTACTGAAAGTCAGTTTGGTATCGGCACCCATCGGGAAGGTTTCCCATGGAACCTGTCTGGCACCTATGTGCAGGTGATCCCGCATATTTATTCCGTTGATGAGGATGGCATCGAGCATCATTTTCTAGGTGATTATTATCGAACCACACAAGAGATGGCGTCCAATATTTTTCGCAAAGGTTACCAATGGCCATTTCATGCGACTCGTATGCTCGATTTCCAATCCAGCCTTGTTGATCTTGCTATCGTCTTGGAAAATCAAAAAGGCCGACGCGTCTTCATGGATTTCAATCGCAATCCTTTGGCGGTCCCGGGTGATCAACCTTTCAGTCTCGCGCGGCTTGATGATGATGTCAGCGTTTATTTACAAAACGCCGGTGCAACACAAGAGATGCCCATTGATCGTTTGTTGCATATGAATCCGCTCGCGATCGAACTTTATGCACGTTACAAAGTTGATATTAAAAATGATCCATTAGAGTTTGCTGTTAACAACCAGCATATGAATGGCGGCATTGCTGTTGATAGTTGGGGGCGAACCAATATTGCAGGTATTTATGCAATTGGCGAAGCGTCCGGCACCCATGGTGTGACGCGTCCTGGCGGATCAGCGCTCAATGCAGGTCAGGTTTTTGGCACGCGCGTCGGGGAACATATTGGTGCAAGTGGAAAGGCTGGCGAACCTGCTTCGACGGATGTTGCAGATGCAGCGCGACGAGCAGTGAAAGATATTCAATCTGTACTCCAATTTGAGAGTGATTTGACGGTTAAGTCTTTGCGGGCAGATGTACAGGCGCGCATGAGCGATCAAGCCGGTGTTCTATGCTTTGCGCGCGATGTTCGAGATGCATACGAGGATGCTAAATCATTAAACGCGCAAATTCGCGACAAAGGTATTAGCGCGATGCGTGACAGTGAGATCGTCCGCGTTCTGCAATGGCAACAAATGGCACTGGTGTCCGAAGCCGTGTTAGCTGCCCTGGATCATTATATTTCTGAGGGTGGTGGCAGTCGCGGGGCGCGGGCAATCTGTGATCCTGATGGAGACTCGCTGCCGCAATCTGCGCATGGCCCCCTTGAGGACATTCGTTTTCGATCTGAGAAAGACGCGCATAAGAACGAGCAATTGATCGTGCGCATGGTCGGTCACCAGATGCAAGTTTCCTCCCAGCCTATTCGCCGGTTTGATGAAAATGCTAAGTCATTTTTTGAGCGTGACTGGCCGGCTTGGTTGACTGGTGAGATTTATAATACCGTTTAAAAAAGCCGAGCCAGATATTTGAGTTTGGCACGGCTATTCTCATCATAAACTCTAAGCGTCTGCTAATTCGGGTTTACCAAATCCGCCACCGCCGGGCGTTTGGATAATCACCGCTTCCCCTCGATTCACCTTAATCTGGGAACGTCCTTTGAGTTCGTCAATCTGACCTTCGATATTGCGAAGATAGTTATGACCGAGAGCGCCATTTCCACCACCATTTAGCCCTGCTGGTGGGACGATGCGGCGACCACATAAGAAGGAGACATCCATCTCTTGGCGGAAGCGCAGCGTCCGGTTCAAGCCATTGCCACCGTTCCATTGACCTTTGCCGCCTGACCCGTCTCGGATCTGGAAAGTTTCCAACACAACGGGATAGCGTTGTTCAAGAATTTCCGGATCGGTGAGGCGGGTATTTGTCATATGGGTATGCACCGCATGTGCGCCTTTGATACCTTCCCCGGCACCTGAGCCACCGCAGATGGTTTCATAATATTGGTATTGATCATTCCCAAAATTGAAATTGTTCATCGTGCCTTGTGCCCCAGCAAGCGCACCTAATGCCTGGAATAAGCAATCGGTCACGGCTTGGCTAACCTCTACATTTCCGGCGACAACGGCCGCAGGATATTTTGGGGTCAGCATGGAATTGTCTGGCAAGATGACTTTGAGCGGTCGCATACAGCCCGCATTCATTGGGATGTCATCATCCACCATGCAGCGGAATGTATATAACACGGCGGCACGCGTAACGGGTTCTGGCGCATTAAAATTGTCCGCCTGTTGATCGGAAGTTCCAGTAAAATCAAGTGTCGCTGAGCGCGTGTCTTTATCAATCGTCAGCTTGACTTTGATCTTGCATCCCTGATCGAAAAAGACTTCTGCTTCGCCGTCTTTTAATGTGGCGATGACACGACGCACACATTCTTCAGCATAGTCGCGAACATGGCCCATATAAGCATGAACCACATCTAATCCGAATGAACCCACCATGGATAAAAGTTCCGCAACACCTTTTTCATTGGCAGCGATCTGCGCTTTTAGATCGGCGATATTTTGATCGACATTTCGGCACGGATATTTTCCGCTGCTGAGGATTGAGCGGATCTCATTGTCGAGGAATTGACCGGATCTTACCAGATGAAGATTGTCCAATACGATACCTTCATCTTCAATGGATGTTGCTTTTGGTGTCATAGAGCCGGGCGCAATCCCTCCGACATCGGCGTGGTGACCGCGCGAAGCAACAAAGAATGTTGGTTTGTTACCATCCTTAAAGACTGGCGTGACGACAGTGATGTCCGGTAAATGCGTACCGCCATTATAGGGCGCGTTTGTGACATAAACATCGCCGCGTTTCATATTTGGATGGACGCGGATGATGCTCTCTACCGATCGATCCATCGAACCGAGATGCACCGGCGTATGTGGTGCATTAGCGATCAACTTGCCGTCGCTATCAAAAATTGCGCAAGAGAAATCAAGCCGTTCTTTGATATTTGTCGAATGCGCCGTTTTTTGCAAGCGAATGCCCATTTGCTCGGCAATCGACATGAAGAGATTGTTGAAAACTTCCAACATCACCGGATCAGCTTGGGTTGAAATATCGTGTTTGTCTTGTGCAACGGCAACCTTGCTTAAGATGATGTGTCCATATTCATTGACGATGGCATCCCAACCAGGTTCAACAACAATGGTTCCGATATCTTCCACAATGATTGCCGGCGATCTAACGGTTTGGCCTGACCGCAATTCTGCGCGTTTATAGATATTTGCATGCTGCCATTTGCCACCTGAGAAAAATTTGGTGGCGCGCATAGCTTCTGGCTGCGTATCTGAAACGGTTTGTCTGGCTTCTGTGTCTGTTGATTTTCCGCCAGCGGATTCCACTTCCAGAAGCTCAATGAGCAGTTTGGTATTTGGCATATCAAAACCAAATTGCTCTTTATGAAGCTCTTCAAAAGCTGTCTTCATTTCATCGATATGACCGAGTGGAATTTCAAGCGTTGTATCTGTTCCTGCATATTTAATATGAGCAGTTGCGGTGGTCTTGATCTCATCAGACGCCACACCTTGATCGATTAATTCCAAAGCTGTTTCTTTGCGAAGTTGACCAAATGTCCAGTTGAGATTGGCGCAAAATTCTGCATCAAGTTCGTTCTCGAAAGATTTTTGACGGGAGGCTTTGATATCAGCAAGACCCATGCCATAGGCGGATAAAATGCCGGCAAATTGGTGAACGATAACCGTCTTCATGCCCAAGATGTCCGCGACGGCACAGGCATGTTGCCCGCCTGCGCCTCCGAAACATGTCAGCGCATATCTGGTGATATCATAACCGCGTTGAACGGAAATTTTCTTCACAGCATTGGCCATGTTTTCAACGGCGATTTTTAAGAACCCTTCGGCGGCTTCTTCGGCTGAGTTGGCGCCAGATTGATCTGCGATCGCTTGGAATTTTTCAGCGACAGCATCTTTATCCAACCGTTCATCTTGATTGGGTCCAAAGACGGCCGGGAACAAATCTGGCTGCAATTTGCCAAGCATGACATTGGCATCCGTTACTGCCAAAGGTCCACCGCGTCGATAACTTGCAGGTCCTGGGTTGGCGCCTGCGGATTCAGGGCCAACGCGGTATCTTGATCCGTCATATTGCAAAAGAGATCCGCCACCTGCAGCAACGGTATGAATTTTCATTATTGGCGCGCGCATGCGAACGCCAGCAACTTCAGTTTCAAAGTCTTTTTCAAGATCTCCGGCATAATGAGCAACATCTGTGGATGTACCGCCCATATCAAAACCAATGATCTTGTCAAAGCCGGCAAGTTTTGATGTTTCAACAGCACCAACTATCCCACCTGCTGGGCCGGATAAAATAGCATCACGGCCCTGGAACAAATTAGCTGCAGTTAATCCGCCCGATGACATCATAAACATCAATTGCAGATCGGTGTTTTCTGTATCTAGTTCACTGGCAACTTGATCGATATATCGGCGTAAGATGGGTGAGAGATAAGCGTCAACAACGGCTGTGTCTCCGCGGCCAACAAATTTGATCAGCGGTGAGACTTCATGGCTCGGTGAGATTTGTTCATAGCCAATTTCACGGGCGAGTTCTGCAACGATAATCTCGTGATTTGGATGTTTATAGCCATGCATAAACACAATCGCGACGGATCTTATGCCATCGTCATATGCTTTTTGCAGCTCAGCGCGTGCGACATCGATGTCGAGCGCTTCCTCTTCCGTACCATCGTCGAGCATACGGCCAGGAACTTCTGAGACGCAATCATATAGAAGTTCGGGTTTTTTAATTTCACGATCAAACAATCTTGGGCGCGCTTGATAACCAATTTGCAACGCATCAGCAAAGCCGACATTGGTGATGAGCGCGACACGATCGCCTTTGCGCTCGAGCAGGGCATTGGTTGCAACTGTGGTGCCCATTTTGACGGTCGCGATCTTGTCGGACGGGATTTTTTCGTCTTTTTCGATCCCCATCAGATCACGAATGCCTTGGATTGCTGCATCCTTATAGGCTTCGGGATTTTCCGACAATAATTTGTGCGGTCGAAGCTCTCCATCAGGTGTTCGCGCCACAATATCAGTGAATGTACCACCGCGATCAATCCAGAAATCCCATTTTTGCGACATGTCCAAAACCTTTATTTTATAAATTTACATTTTATCGATAAATTATCATTGTTTTATTGATTAAATGCCGTTATTAGTTTTTTCTGTCAAGATAAGAATTCAACAAATTCTCAAATTAGGGAGAAAATAAAATGGGAAAATTGTTAAACAGAGCTCTAATGGTCGCGGGTCTTGTGGTCGCGTCTTCCGCCGCTCAAGCTGAGAAATGGGATATGCCCACACCATATTCTGATCAGACATTTCACACCGTAAACATCAAGCAATTCGCTGATGATGTGCGTGCTGCCACTGATGGCAAACTTGATATTACCATCCATTCTGCCGGATCGCTTTTAAAGCATGGCGACATTAAAAACGCCATTCGTTCAGAGCTTGTGCCAATCGGTGAATTCTTCATGGGTCTTCTTGCCAATGAGAATCCCGCCTTTGGTATTGATACACTTCCGCTTGTTGCAACAAGTTATGAAGATGCAGAAAAACTATGGGCTGCGCAAAAGCCCGAAGTTGAAAAACTGCTGGAACGTCAAAAGCTGAAGCCGCTATTCTCAGTGCCGTGGCCGCCACAGGGTCTTTACACGCAAAAAGAGATTGCCAAAGCTGATGATTTGAAAGGAACAAAGTTCCGTTCATATAATGCGAATCTTGAAAAATTCGCGACGCTAATTGGTGCAGCGCCAACACAAATTGAAGCGCCAGATATCCCGCAAGCTTTCACCACAGGTCGTGTTGAAGCGATGATTACGTCTCCGTCAACAGGCGCAAATACCAAGGCTTGGGATTTCTTAAGCCATTATTCTCCGATCAATGCCTGGGTGCCAAAAAATGTTGTTGTGATCAACAAAGCATCGTTCGATGCACTTGATGAAGCAACGCAAAAAGCTGTGATGGATGCAGCGGCTGCAGCGGAAAAACGCGGTTGGGAAATGAGCCAGAAAGAAGCAACAGAGAAAACCAAAGTCCTAGGCGATAATGGTATTTCAATCATCGAACCAAGTGATGTTTTGAAAACAGATCTTGCCAAGATTGGTGCCCAGCTTCTGGAAGAATGGCAGGCGAGCGCGTCTCCAGAAGCTAAGAAAATCGTTGAAAGCTATAACCAATAATAGTTTTCGTCTCTCTTAAAACCTGAGCGGCTTGCTTTGAGCCGCTCAATTTCCATTTGGATAAAGGACTAAACATGAGACGACATCTCAACGGTTTATACAATGCGTCCGGCGCGCTGGCTGCGATCCTTATCTTTGCGATTTGCCTTTTGGTTTCGGCACAAGTTGTGGCGAATTTGATCACAAAGATATTTGGAACCAGTGTTGCGCTGACCATTCCTTCATATGCAGATTTTTCGGGTTACTTTTTAGCGGCGAGCTCCTTTATGGCGCTGGCCTATACGTTTAAGCACGATGGCCATATTCGCGTTCTTTTGGTGCGCGATACTTTTACGCCAAAGGTTAAA
Source organism: Lentilitoribacter sp. (assembly GCA_963691785.1). Lineage (GTDB taxonomy): Bacteria > Pseudomonadota > Alphaproteobacteria > Rhizobiales > Rhizobiaceae > Lentilitoribacter. The sequence continues at coordinate 4,073,493 of OY829371.1, read as the reverse complement.
AATTACGTTGATCGTCTGGTGCTTACCATCGCAGCGGTAACCGCATGCTATACGACCTATTACATGGCGCTTTTGACATTAGAAGCCTATGAATTTGGCGATCAGTCATTTGGCATCATCGCAATCCCACTTTTCATCCCTCAGTTCTTCGTCTTTTTAGGCCTGTTGATTTTTTCAATTTCAATTATCGACACCCTGCTAAGTCCGCTTGAAACTGACGATGCAGTTCTGGACGAATAGGAGAGATTATGTCTGAAATTGTCCTTACGGCTGGTTTACTCATCACACTTTTCTTTCTGCTTGGGCTCGGTGTTTGGGTGGGATTTGCGCTCACACTCACCGGTGCTTTGGGCATGCTGTTATTTTCCAATGCACCGATTGGTCCGATCATGGCAACCACCCTTTGGGGTCACAGCCATTCATGGGCGCTCGCCGCATTGCCGCTGTTTATTCTAATGGGTGAGATCCTTTTGCGCTCGCGATTATCGGATCACATGTTTAAAGGCTTGGCACCATGGCTTGGTCGCGTTCCGGGTAAATTGCTTCACGTGAATATTCTTGGCTGCGCGATCTTTGCAGCCGTTTCTGGATCATCTGCAGCAACGGCTGCGACCATCGGCAAAATGTCGGTGCCAGAGCTTCAAAGCCGCAATTATCCTATGGGGCTGATTATCGGTACTTTGGCGGGATCTGCGACTTTGGGCCTGCTCATCCCACCTTCGATCATTCTCATCGTTTACGGTGTGGCAACCGAACAATCGATTGCAAGATTATTTATCGCAGGTGTTTTGCCTGGGCTCTTGCTCGTCTCAATGTTTGCGATTTTCATCGGCATATATGGGTTGGTTCGACCTGATTTGTTCCCAGAAGAAAAGCAATCTTTCACTTTCATAGAAAAGCTCAAAGGGTCGAAACGTCTGATCCCGATTTTGCTGTTGATCATGGGTGTAATCGGTTCGATTTATATCGGGATCGCATCACCAACTGATGCAGCGGCGGTGGGTGTGATCCTATCGCTGGTCTTAGCTTGGTTTAATGGCGCATTATCCAAGTCAATGTTTATCGATGCTTTGATGGGCGCAACTAAAACATCTTGTATGATCGCATTTATTTTAGCTGGTGCCGGGTTCCTGACGGTATCCATGGGCTTTACCGGAATTCCGCGAAACCTTGCTGCGTGGATTGATACCTTTCAGCTCTCGCAATTTGCGCTTCTGGCAGCACTGACTGTGTTCTTCATCATCCTTGGCTGTTTCTTAGATGGCATATCGGTTGTGGTATTAACAACTGCGATTATTATGCCGATGATTGAAGCTGCGGGCATCGATCCGCTTTGGTTTGGCATCTATCTGGTGATCGTGGTTGAAATGTCTCAAATCACGCCGCCGGTTGGGTTCAACCTTTTTGTCATACAGGGACTGGTTAAGGAAAATATCCTGCAGATTGCAGCGGCGGCGTTTCCGTTCTTCCTGCTTTTGCTTTTGGCCGTCGGTGTTATCACCGTCTTTCCTGAGATTGTGACGGTTTTACCGTCACTGATGGATGCTAGATAAGCCATCCTCCCAAGATGTATCACGGGTCGCTAAAGAGACGAAGCGGCCCGTGATGCTTGATCATACATGCCTGATAAGGTGCGAAGCGTATTCGCAATTTCGCCCAATTCCTCATCCATACCATCCACACGCGTAATGCTTTCTAACAGGCACTGCTCGCGAATTTCGCGATATCGATCACAGACATTTCGGCCCTTTTCAGTGGTGCTATAAAACATCTCTTTGCCTTGCTTTTGACCTTTGACGAGGTCAGCTTTGAGGAGTTTTTTGATCGCGTAATTGACGGTATGTGTGTCATCGATATTTAAAAGAAAACAAATGTCAGACAGGCGCTTAGAGCTTTCGCGATGGTTGATGTGATGCACGACCAATATCTCAAGGCCGTTGAGCTCCGGGTGCCCGCAAGCTGCCATGCATTTATGCATCCAACGATTAAAACCGTTATAGGCGATGATCATTCCATACTCGAATTCGGACGCCTGCCAGGCTTTGCCTGATGCTAGATGTCTCGATGATACGATTTTTCTCTTTTTAGACTCACTCATGGCACATATACCGCTTTCTTTTATCGTTAAATTACCAGCGATTCCCTTATAAAACGCTTTGTAAAACGCTGCAATGCCAGATGAAATTGTGCAGGTGGTAAGGTAATGAATCTGAGAGTTTACTGAAGTTTAATTTCAAATGGTCCGGACCATCCGCCAGGGATCGACCATTTTCCTTTAATTTCTGCATTCTCTCGGTCGATCTTCCCATTGTAATTCACTGTATGTGACACGCCGCCAGTGCCGTCATATGTTTTCTTCCAAGAAATGTCGCTGCCTTGGATCGTACCATTAAAATTCGCGTAAAGATGAGAAGCAGATTTATCGCCAAAGGTATTTGGTTCAGCAACAAATCCGGAAATACGACTTTGGGAGAGGATCAGGTTCATTTCAAAATTAACTTCACTCACGCCATTTAAAGGTTTGGGATAGCGATATTTACCAACCCAATTGCCAGACAAGGACGCGGTGAAGTCTTTTGTGTCGGCGACTTCTAGGATCACTTGCAGGGTCTTATAGGTTATCGGGCCGCTGAGCGAGAGGTCAGATGCAAAAGCAGATAATGCCTTTTTGCTGCCGCGGCCGATATCTCCATCAAGCTTGCCACTATAATAGCCGGCATGGGACAGCTTTCGTTGCAAATCTATTCTTTCATTCTTGCTGAGATCTCTCCATACCACTGGACGTGAGCTTAGATCTGAAAAATTGGCGCCGTTGGATAATTCCCTCGAAATCGCTGAATAGACGGAATCTGGATAGTTCTGACTATAGGTTGCAAGGCTTTGACGGGTCGCCTGTTTGGTTGTTTTCTCCCATGCAACATAGGCGGGACTAAAGACGGATGCTGTTGAAATTGTGTTTGCCAATATGCCCGTTTGTTCGACCGTGTTGGGTTGAACATTAAGGTCTGCAATTGTGCTTGGGTCGGTGTTTGATGCAACGGGCAGGGAATAAGTGGCGCCACCAAGTGAACCATAAGTAAATGGCTCCTGAGCATGGTTTGTTGCAACTAACACATCATCGCGTACAGCCCCGAGCACGATGCGGATATCAGACGTATTGGACAGGTGTCGTGACAGCGCCAATGCATAGGGGCTATTTTCCCCGTCACCATCAACGGCTACATTTCCAGCTTGTGTTGCGTAAGCAATAAGCACATTTTTTGGCACATCCTGAACATTGGATAGACCACGGCCTGCTGAGACAGAGCGGGTTAAGCCTGAATGCTTTGCGTCATCTTCGATAAGTTGTTTTGGAAAGGGGTTATCCCGACAGGCATCGAGGATCAAAAGAGACATTTTTTTAGCGCGGGAGATATCTTGCAGCAATTCATCTGCTCGAAATAATCGCCGCAGATCACGTGCATTTTCAGCTTTGCCATCCACCGGAAATAAATAGGATACGCCATCAAACTGGATGCCATGGCCAGCAAAATAAACAACGGCGATATCAGATTGGCTGACAGCATTTGAAAAATCATAAATCGCGTCATCAAGTTCCAACCGCCCGGGATCAAAAGCGGAATAGACATCAAAGCCGATATCTTCGAGCGTCTTTGCTATGAGCTTAGCGTCGTTGCGTGGGTTTTTAAGCTTCGGCAAGTTTGTGTAGTCATTGACACCGATTACAAGTGCGACCCTGTCGCTTGCAAATGATGGAGCCAGGCCGATTGCTATCAGGATAATAATGACTGATAAAAACTGTTTCACTTCACGCGTCCTCCAATAAGTGGCTGCAGTGCAAAAACGCCAAATTGTGCAACCCAATGCCCGACTTGATAATAATCACCCGACCAATTGGTGGCGGGAGTATAGCCGGTTATGAAGTGGTTTGCATAAGCTTTTGCCACTTCGGGTCGATAAACACTCGATGCATTCATGAGATCCCACAGACCCCATGCGCGGCTAAAATTTAAACCAAATTCATGGGCAGATCTAGGCCGGGTGATCGGTGTTGGTAGTCCATTTCGTTTGATAAAATTATCCGCCCAACTGTCAAATGTGTGCGTGTCCATCACACGTCGCGCCAGCATAGCCCAATTGGTGCATATTGCCATGAATGATCCGCGCTCGGAAGCGTAATTGCAATCAGCGGTGTTAGCTCTGAAATATTTTGTTAAAACGACTTGTTTGACTTTCTCTCGTCGGTCTTTGAGGAGGAAGTGGTCGGCATAATCATATAAGTTGATAAGTGCCCAGGATTCACTGTTGTATGATTTGCTATAGGGGCCACGGCCACTCCGCGCGATGTAACTTAATAGTTCGTCAAACACGCCAAGAGAGAGTTCTAACAACGCATCTGAATTATCTTGCGCATTTTGTTCAATGATGAGCCTTAAAAACCAAGCGCGCCCATAAGGTCGTTCAAAACGCGGGTTGGATTTTAAGAGCGCAATTTCAGCCTTAAGACTGTCAGAGCTAATTTTAAGTTGGTCAAACTTTTGGGAAAATTTTGTCGTTACATCTGCGCGCGCAGCGGCTAGAAGCGACCAATTGCCATGTACAGATGAATGCCAATCGATACAGCCATGGAAATAGATATGTCTTGTGTCTGTTCGGTTGACACAATATTCGATCTGCTCTGTTAAATTGCCGAGGATTGCTTCTCTGTTTTTAATGATCAGTGAGAGCTGCTTTGGCATCTCAGCTGCATAGACAGGAAGAGTGAATATGCAGATTACAGCTGCAATTATAGCGGATATCAAATAATGTTTGCTCAACTGCGACCTCCACCCCAAACCCAATACATTCAAGCAAATAATATTTAAGCTGTCTACTTTCCCTCATTGAGACATGGATTTGGATGTGACCGCTCCATCAATGCCTCATCTAAGGCCATTTAGGAGGTGCTTAGCCGTTTCATGCAGCGAGCTCAGAAATTCGCATCTCGCCCAACGGCACGCAATCAAAAGTGACCTGGACATTTGACTACCACGTTAAATATGGGCCCTTTGGCTGGCTGATGGGGCAAACGCTCATGAAAATGATGATGGGAAAAATCATCGATGCCAATTTGAAGGGTTTGGAAGAGAGGGTTTTGGGTAGGGTCAATTAGAGTGGGATTTAGGCAATGTCAGAATCGTTACGGTTTTGGCGATCGGTATCTATTTACCTCTCGCCTTTTGCGGACATGTGTTCATAAGATCAGAACGAGAGGTTTAATTAAACCTCTCGATAGTTTTACCCAATCTGGGGAGGGGCTGTGTCTTGCCATGCTGGGAGGGCTTCAATCGCATCGAGCCAACTTGTAACATTTGGATAATCTGAGAGCGGAAAACCTGCATTTTGGGCATGGGTGAAATCGCCCGCCACAGCAAAATCAGCAACGGTGAGCCGGTCACCAATGAGATAATTTTTACCTTCCAGAACCTGATCTAGAACTGTTAGTAATTCTGATAAGCGCTTTATAGCGGCATCGCGCTTTTCTTCATCCACACCAATACCTTTGACGCGCTTGAAATAGTTTTCAACATGAAGCGGAACCACGATGGGTGATAGTTCGGTGCTTTGCCAAATCATCCATTGGGTGATGGTACCCCATTCTTTAGCTGATTGGCCCAAAAGGCTGTTTTCAGATTGGGCTGCAAGATAAATCAAGACCGCATTGGCTTCCCAAACAGTATATTCGCCGTTTTTAACGGCAGGGATTTGACCCATAGGGTTAATCGCCAGGAATGCATCTGATTTATGCTCTTTATCCTGCATGGACAATATCTTTTCATCGATATCCAATTCTAAGTGTTTTGCGATGGCGCGTGTTTTCCGGGCGTTGTGAGACATTGGCCAGTAATAGAGTTCCATGATGTTTCCTTTTATTGCTTTTCAAGCGCTGCGACTTGTCTTTCGTTGCCGCAACAGGTAACAGGGGGAAGATGTAAAAGAAACCGAAATCAATTCATGTCTGATTACGATAACATTAAAATCAGGAGATTGGATCTCTCCATTCTTCTCATCTTTCTGGGGTTGTTGCGAACGGGCAAAGCATCGATGGTCGCAGCCGAATTAGGTTTGACGAATTCTTCGATTAGCCATGCACTTCAACGTCTGCGAAGCGTGTTTAACGATGACTTGTTTTTGCGCCGACCGCATGGACTAGAGCCGACGGCATATGCTCTAAAGATTGAGCCAGATATAAAACGCGCGGTCGATGCCATCCAGTCCGTACTTCATGATACTATTGATTTTCAGCCTGAAATGGTGAAGGCAATTTTGAACATTGCGGCTAGTGATCGCGCCATTACTTCGCTCATCCCAGATAGTCTTGCACAAATTGCAAAAGAAGCACCTGGCATTCGATTTTCATTTCAATCTTTATCGAATGCTGACAGCTTGCGTGGTTTGGTAGACGGGTCGCTCGATCTAGCCATCGGTTACTTTCAAGACCCCGGAGCTGAATGTGATCAGATTCATCTGCAAAGTGAAACCTATTTGGTGGTTGGTAGAAAAGACCATCCCATCTGGCAGACAGATCTTACGCTGAGAGCATATTGTGATGCCATGCACATATTGGTTTCTGCCGATGGATCGCTAACTGGAATTGTTGATGTCACTTTGCAAAACATCGGCGAAACGCGGCGGGTTATTCACGCTATACCCGCATTTATGCCCGCGTTATCAATTCTGTCGCGCACTGACTTCATCGCAACATTGCCGGCTGGCCTTGTCAGGCAATATGCAGGCGTATTTGATCTAAAATTCCATGCGCCACCGATTGACATACGTCCCTTCACAATCTCGATGCTTATTCACAAGCGCAATAGGAAAAGCCCACTGCATAAATGGTGTATAGATCGCTTTAGAGTCGACGAAATGCGAGTAGAGGCTACTTAGAAAAATACGGTTTATAATCAATTGAAACCCTCAAGCCCCACTCACCACCAGTAAACAATGCACCGGTCCGTTGGGCGCTTTGATGGAATGGGCATGATCGGCGGCATAGCGAATGGTGTCGCCCTGGCCTAAATTTTCAGAGGCGCTTCCGGAGGTGACGATCACCTCGCCGGAAAAAACAGTTAGTGTTTCCACACAGCCCTTTGCATGTGCTTCGCTTTGAAGTGCGCCGCCTTTTTCAAATGTGATGTCATAGATCTCCGTGTCGCCCAAATCTTCAGGCGTGCTTAAAACGCGGATGGTGCAATCAGACCCATATCCACCGATCACCGGCACTTGTTCAGCACGGGTGATGGTTTTAATCGGGTTTTGATCTGAAATTTCATCTTCGATCAGTCCGGCAAAATCTACATTGAGCGCATTGGTTAAACGCAAGATCGTCACAACTGTCGGATTGGTTTCAGCGCGTTCGATTTGCGAGATCATGGAATTGGACACACCGGATAATTTCGATAAGGAATCAAGACTTAGGCCCAATGACTTTCGCGCTTCTTTGAGGCGCACTGCCAGCCGTTCTGATACATCCTTGGTGTCCATGCTTTTTATCCCCTATCGCTTATAAATAACGCACATTATTTACGCGTGTCTTTCCTGCCAATCCAGAACAACTTTGCCGGATTGCCCAGATTTCATCGCAGCGAAACCTTCTTTAAAATCATCGACATGAAATCTGTGTGTGATAACGCGCGAAACATCCAATCCGTTTTCGAGCATCGCAATCATTTTATACCAGGTTTCAAACATCTCTCGGCCATAGACGCCTTTAATGGTGATGGCTTTGAAAACAATATTACTCCATCTCACAGGCGATAGACCTGGCGGAATTCCTAAAAGCGCAATCTTGCCGCCCATTACCAACATATCCACCATTTGATCAAAGGCTTTTTGATTGCCCGACATTTCAAGTCCGATATCAAACCCTTCCCGCAGGCCAAGCTCATGGGTCACATCGTGTAAATCTTCCTGTGTGATATCTACGCAGCGCACGGAAGGAACCACATGTTCAGCAAGTTTTAATCGCGCTGGGTTCACATCTGTGATGACAATATGGCGCGCGCCGGCATATCGCGCCACTGCTGCCGCCATAATGCCAATGGGACCAGCACCGGTGATCAAGACATCTTCGCCCAAAAGATCAAAACTTAGAGCCGTGTGCACCGCGTTTCCAAGTGGGTCCAAAATGGCACCGATTTCTTGCGGGATATCTTTCGGGAGCGGAATGACATTAAAGGCTGGTAGCTTGAGATAATTTGCAAAAGCTCCCTGTTCATTCACCCCAATCCCACGTGTGCCAGGATCAAGATGAAATTTTCCAGCACGAGACTGGCGGCTTTCCGTTCCCACCAGATGACCTTCGCCAGAACAATATTGCCCAACTTTCAGCTCGGTAACTTTGCGGCCGATTTCAACGATTTCACCTGAGAATTCGTGACCGGTGATCAACCCAAGTGGAACAGTGTTTGATGCCCATTCATCCCAATCCCAAATGTGAATGTCCGTGCCGCAAATCCCGGTTTTGTGCACGCGGATTAAAACATCTTCTGAGCCAATTTCCGGCAGTGGCGCATCCACCATCCAAAGACCTTCTTTGGGTTTGGTTTTCGCCAGCGCTTTCATCATATTGGTGGTCATGAAATGATCCCCAAGTCGCGCCCAACTTTCCCAAATGCAACGAGTGCTTTATCGAGCTCTTCGCGCGTCAAAGCCGCATTCATCTGAGTACGAATACGCGCTTGTCCTTTTGGCACAACGGGGAAGAAAAAGCCTGATACATAGACCCCTTCGTCAAATAATTTGCGAGCCATATCTTGCGCGAGTTTGGCTTCACCCAGCATGACCGGAACAATTGGATGTTCACCTTCCAATAAATCAAAGCCGAGATCAGTGAGACCCTTGCGCCAATAGTTCGTGTTTTCAAATAGTTGCGCGCGCAAAGCATCGCCTTCTTCAACCAGACGGATCGCTTCCAGCCCGGCGGCAACGATGGAAGGTGGCAAGGAATTGGAAAACAGATAAGGTCGAGCCCGTTGGCGCAAGAGATCGATAATAGGCTGCGGCCCTGCAATATATCCACCAATGGCACCACCCATAGCTTTGCCCAATGTGCCGGTTAAGATATCGACTTTAACGCCAAAATGATCAGGTGTGCCTGCGCCGCGCGGGCCCATAAATCCAGTGGCATGGCAATCATCGACCATGAGCGTTGCATCATATTCATCGGCCAGCGCGCGAATTTGTGGCAGCTTGGCAAGATAGCCATCCATGGAAAACACGCCGTCAGTGGCGATCATCAGATTGCGCGCGCCACTCTCACGCGCCTCTTTCAGCTTCGCCTCAAGATCTGCCATATCATTATTGGCATATCGAAAACGTCTGGCCTTGCATAGGCGAATGCCATCAATGATGGAGGCATGGTTGAGGCTATCAGATATGATGGCGTCTTGCGGACCCAAAAGCGGTTCAAACAGACCGCCATTTGCATCAAAACAGGCAGCGAATAAGATCGAATCATCTTGTTTTAAAAACTGGGCGAGTTTTTGTTCTAAATCGCGATGCAGATCCTGCGTGCCACAGATAAATCGCACGCTGGCCATGCCAAAACCATGTGTCCCCATCGCGCTATTTGCCGCTTTAATCAATGCTGGATGATCCGCAAGACCAAGATAATTATTCGCGCATAAATTTATGAATGAATTTCCATCAACGCCAACTGTTCCGCCTTGTGGCGTATCAATCAAGCGTTCGACTTTATACAGTCCATCACTTTCGATGTCCTGCAGTTTTTTCGTGGTGTCTGACACTAATAAATTGACCATGGATGACGTCCTTTCATCCATAAATCTACCATAACGGAAAAATTTCCACAATATTGTAATTATAATATATTATATTTTATCCGATAAATTTTATGTGATACCGTGAACGTGCCAGGTCAATTATCTGTTTCGCCAAAATCTATAACGATGGGACATTATTCCGCAGCGACATGGAGCGGTGCCGGTTCGTAGTTTAAAATTGGCTTGAGCCAGCGCTCGACGTCTTCTAAGTTCATGCCTTTGCGAGTTGCATATTCCTCGACCTGATCTCGCTCGACTTTAGCGACCCCAAAGTAATAGCTCTCAGGGTGAGATAGATAAATCCCGGATACAGATGAGCCGGGCCACATCGCCATGCTTTCCGTTAAGCTGACGCCTGTTGTTTTTTCGGCATCTAAAAGTTGGAAAAGGGTGAGTTTTTCGGTGTGATCAGGTTGAGCCGGATAGCCCAGTGCCGGGCGAATTCCGTGGTATGGTTCACCAATTAATTCCTGCGGCGCATAATCCTCATCTGGCGCATAACCCCAATATTCTTTTCGCACCTTCTCGTGCAGGCATTCTGCGAAAGCCTCCGCAAATCGGTCCGCAAGTGCTTTGACCAAAATGGCATTATAATCATCATTTGCGCGTTCAAAGCGTTGGGCAATTTCAATTTCTTCAATGCCGGCAGTTACGACGAACCCACCGATATAGTCAGGTTTGCCAGTATCTAAGGGCGCTATGAAGTCTGATAAGGCAAGATTTGGTTTGCCAGTGCGTTTAGAAAGTTGTTGCCTGAGCGTGAAAAAAGTCGCCTGTTCTTGCGTTCTGTCTTCATTTGTAAATAGCCTGATGTCATCTCCGACCGCATTGGAAGGCCAAAATCCGATAACTGCTTTGGGCGCAAACCATTTCTCATCAATAATTTTCTGCAGCATTAAATTTGCGTCATCAAATAGCTGGCGCGCTGCTGCCCCTTGTTTTTCATCATCTAGAATTTTTGGGTAACTGCCCTTTAATTCCCAGGTTCTGAAAAAAGGTGTCCAATCGATATATTGCGCAAGTTCTTCAAGGCTCCATTGATCAAAGACCTTTGTTCCCAAAAATGAAGGTTTCGGTGGAGTGTAAGTTTGCCAGTCAATCTTAAGAGCATTTGCGCGCGCTTTGGCTAGTGGTAACCGTTGCTTTTCCCGCTCAGAACGTTCGTGGGCTTCGGTGACTTTTTGATATTCCGCACGCAAGTTTTCAACGTAACCAGGTTTTGCATCCGCCGATAACAAGTTGCCAACAACTCCAACCGCGCGACTAGCATCAGTGACATAGATCGCCTGGCCTTTTTCATATTGAGGATGAATTTTCACAGCCGTGTGGACCCGGCTTGTCGTCGCGCCACCAATGAGGAGAGGAATATCAAAATTCTCGCGTTCCATTTCTGCGGCCAAATGAACCATTTCGTCAAGAGATGGTGTAATCAAACCAGACAGACCAATGATGTCGACCTGTTCTGATTTTGCGGTTTCTAAAATCTTTGTGGCTGGGACCATGACACCCAGATCAATGACTTCGTAGTTATTACAGGCGAGAACGACCCCAACAATATTTTTACCAATGTCATGCACGTCGCCCTTAACGGTCGCCATCAATATTTTTCCTGCAGATTGATGTCCTGATTGACCAGACGCTGCTTTTTCCTCTTCCATATAAGGCAATAATACAGCAACCGCTTGCTTCATTACACGGGCGGACTTTACCACTTGTGGTAAAAACATCTTACCCGCGCCAAACAGATCACCAACGACATTCATTCCCGCCATTAATGGGCCTTCGATCACATGCAATGGACGCTCTGCCGATTGCCGCGCTTCTTCTGTATCAGCTTCGACAAATTCGGTGATTCCATTGACCAGTGAATGCTCGAGCCTTTTTTCAACGGTCCATTCGCGCCAGGCCAGGTCACGGGTTTTCTCTTCTCGTTTATCGCCGCGGAAGCGTTCGGCAATATCAAGCAGACGTTCGGTGGCTGTGCCGCCTTGTTTTGGAGCGCGGTTTAGTACGACATCTTCACAGGCTTCTCGCAGATCAGGGTCTATTTGATCATATACTGCAAGCTGACCTGCATTCACGATCCCCATATCCATTCCGGCGCGAATGGCGTGATACAAAAACACAGCGTGCATGGCTTCACGCACTGGCTCATTGCCCCGAAAGCTAAAGGATAGATTTGATACGCCGCCTGAGACATGTGCATGTGGCAAGTTTTCCCGAATCCATCGCGTTGCTTCAATAAAATCAACACCGTAATTGTCGTGTTCTTCAATGCCTGTTGCGACGGCAAATACGTTGGGGTCAAAGATAATATCTTCAGGAGGAAAACCCATCTCATCGACAAGGATACGATAGGCTCGGGTGCAAATTTCTATTTTACGCGCACAGGTATCGGCTTGGCCTTCCTCATCAAAGGCCATAACAACAACCGCAGCACCATAGGCCATGACCAAAGCTGCATGATGGCGGAAAGCGTCTTCACCTTCTTTAAGGCTTATGGAATTGACGACAGATTTTCCTTGCACACATTGCAAACCGGCTTCGATGACTTCCCATTTGGACGAATCGATCATGATCGGAACGCGTGCGATATCTGGTTCGGAGGCGACGAGATTTAAGAACTCAATCATGGCTTGTTTTGAATCAATAAGCCCCTCATCCATATTTACATCGATGATCTGCGCACCATTTTCAACTTGATCGCGGGCCACATCAAGAGCCGTTGAAAAATCGCGATTGACGATTAATTTTCGAAATCGTGCTGAGCCCGTCACATTTGTACGTTCACCAATGTTCACAAATGGTATGTCAGGCGTCAGGACAAAAGGTTCAAGACCTGATAAGCGAAGAAATCTGCTCATGAGGGCAGTTTCCTCGGCGCGTATGATGCCACCGTGTCGGAGATTGCGCGGATGTGATCAGGTGTTGTTCCACAGCAGCCTCCGACGATGTTAACAATTCCATCTCGGGCAAAATCTGCAACTTGTGCTGCGGTTTGTTCAGGTGTCTCATCATATTGTCCAAATGCATTTGGCAAACCTGCATTTGGATATGCGCAGGTCAATGATGTTGCGACCTTAGAAATCTCAGTCATATGCGGCCGCATGGCGGATGCGCCCAGAGCACAATTTAGTCCCACAGTGAAAGGGCGCGCATGTGCCACCGAATGCCAGAATGCGGTGGGGGTTTGCCCCGAAAGTGTGCGCCCTGATGCATCTGTGATCGTGCCTGAAATCATGATGGGCAATCTTCGTCCCACTTTTGCAAAACTTTCAAAGCATGCAAAAATCGCAGCCTTTGCATTGAGAGTATCGAATATCGTTTCAATCAGAATGAGGTCTGCACCCCCTTCAATCAAACCATCAATCTGTTCGCGATATGCGATGCGTAGCTCATCAAAGCTGACTGCGCGATAACCAGGGTCATTCACATCCGGACTAATGGAGGCGGTTCGATTGGTGGGGCCAACAGCGCCAGCGACATAGCGGGGGCGGCCATCTTCTTTCGTGGCACGATCGGCCGCGCGTCTTGCAATCTTTGCGCCAGCGACATTTAGATCATGTACGGCATCTTCCAATCCATAATCGGCTTGGGCGATAGTGGTCGAGGAAAACGTATTGGTTTCGAGAATATCGGCACCAGCCATAGCAAATTGATATTGTATATCCTCAATCGCTTCCGCTTGGGTCAGAACCAAAAGATCGTTATTGCCCTGTTGGGCATGATCTGGATGATAATGATGCCGGCATCCTGGGCCATGGATATGTCCATTTGCAGTGAAATCTTCTTCACTCATCCTTAGGGTTTGGATCATGGTCCCCATAGCGCCGTCAAGTATGAGAATGCGTTTCGCTGCAAGTTGGCGCAATTGATTTAGTGCATCGGAATCCGGCCCAGTTTTTGCAAAAGCTTCCTGGAAACTCGTGTTGATGTTCATTGGTCACCTAAAGAAAATGATTTACGGGACTTAATCACATAAACATATCTTTATGTCAACATATCTATATTCTGTCCTATGCAGCCGCTCTGCGCGTTCTGACAAAATCATCAATCACCGTGAGTGCTCTATCAAGTGCTCGCTCAAGCGCTGAGTCAGAGCTTAATTGCGGTTGGCATTTTGATAGCTTTATAAGGGTCGATGCTGCCCAGTTCGCTGCAATGTAGTTGATTGGAAACGCAATTTTACCGCCCAAACTTCTGCTTAATAGGCCGCCGCCATGCATGCCGGTTAAGGCCGTCCACATTTCTCTTGAACTTGACGGGGTCAGTTTTTGTGGCCTGTATTCAATGTCCAATGCCGCGGCCCAATCATACCATTTGAAGCGGTGGAGTGGATGAATAGGCTCAACAGCAACCCATGGGATGCGCAATGTGTCGGCGACAATTGCGCCATGCATTGCTTCTGCAATTAAAAGCTTTGTGGACAGTAATTGTGCCAGGATTTCTTTGTGGTCCCCTGTTGGATCAATGAAATGTATCCCAGCTAGCTTACATGCCAATGGCCAGTTTCCACGGTCGAGGCTGTCACGGTGGGGCATAAAGGCGACATCAATTTGTCGGTCGGCTGCTTTCGGTAAATCTATCGCTTTTAAGAGGATTGCGGAATCACAAATTACTTTATCGCTGTCCACACCAATGATTTTTGCAGTCTTCGGTCCCCTCAAAAACTGGATATCCCAACTGCCATCCGATATGTCGGGTAAAGGTGTATATCCGCCATAACCTGAACCCATGACAAACTTTTTTGAAGTTTTAGGAAGGTCGTTCCACAATATTGAACCGATGCCTAAAAATAGTTCACTTTCATCGTCATCAAGAAAACCTTTCGGCAAAATACGTGACCATACATATTCATTTAAATCGTCACCGAAATTTGGACTGTTGTTGTAATATGTAAGTTTCATGTGGCTGCAACCTCAATTATTTTCAACGCGATTTTTGCAACCGTTTACTGCTATATGTTGTTAATTTTGAGAGTGTATTATGGCAATGATACAAAGTTGATCATTTTATAGACAGTATGATGAAACCAAGTCTGAATGTCTCGATGAAAGAACCGAGATTAAGCTAAGTAAAACAGCATTTTAAGTTGAGTTATAATAAACTATTTTGATTAAAAATGTTTCTAATCAATTGTTTATGCGTTGATAAGTGCGTTTAACTGCTTGCTGAGCTAAGCAATATATAAGGTGTAATGCCACTGGGGCCGGACCAATAAAAGTTTGTAACATTTCGTTGTAATTTCGAGTTTTGACAGCCTCAATCAGCCGTACCCATGACCAGCGTTTACGCGTATCCATTCGTAGTTGTTTCAGCGCGTTTTTTGTTTGTCTATCAAGCCCTTTCAGTTTTGAAAAACGTTCTGTTACTCGCACAAGTGCTTCCAGATCAGCTGCACTATGTAATGCACTCAAAGAATTGTCTCTGACAACCGCAATATATCCTTTTGCCGGCACCAAACAAAATCGAGCACCAGCTATGAGGGCTTCTGTATATAGCGCAAAATCCTCACCCAGTCGCATGTCTTCGCGATAAATCAGCTTGTTCCTGGTCAAGAAATCTCTTCGCATGAGCGGTTTTAAAAAACCGAGCTCGCTTCTTTGGCTGTTTGAGTTGGTAAGATTGCCTTCAATAAAATCTGCCAGACCAATGCGCTGAGGCTTTTGCGCTTCTGGCACGGATAACAGGTTGTTTCTTGGACCGTATATATCATCTTCGTTGACTTTATAAAGATCATCGCCCACAAAATCCCAACTTCCATCTCTCGCAATTTTCAATAGGGATGATAAGCGGCTTGGCTCCATAAAATCATCACTGTCCAAAACTGTAATATATTGACCTTTTGCACGTAAAAGCGCGGTATTGCGCGCTTTTGATGGCCCTCCATTTTGATCGGTTGAAAATACGGATACCATTTCATGCAGTGTTTTAAGTTTATTGGCTTCAATGAGTGTGCGATCGGTTGAGGCATCATCAGAGATTAAGACTTCAACCTGGCAATGGTTTTGTGCGATGGCACTTTCAACTGCTCTGGCGAGTGTTTTCTCTGCGTTATATGCTGCAATAATAACGCTAACGTCTGGGTGTTTATCTGTCGAAGATGAATGCTCGTTTAAGGTCATATTATATAAGGATTGGTTTTGCTCGATTAAAACTTTTAAGAAGCGATTATCAGGTGCTGGTTGTTCAGAATAGCGCTTAAAGTTGGAGGAATTTATAGTCTTCCAATCTAGGTTAAAATTAGCCAATCATGCTCCTTAAAGTGTACTTGGATTATATTCTTCATATACTTTCGTTATGTGACCGCCTTACGAGCTCTGACAAAATTATCAATAACCGTTAAAGAACGATCAAGAGCATTATTCATCGCGTAATCAGAACTTAATTGTGGTTCGCATTTGCTCAATTCTGTAAGTTTCTTTGCCGCTTTATGAGCCGTGATATAATTAACTGGAAACGCAAGTTTTCCATCTAAGCCACGGACAAATGCACTTTCGCCTTGTCGCCCTGTGATCTGAGTCCAAAGTTCTCTGGCGCTGGAGGAAGTGAGCGCTTGAGGACGTAGTTTTAACTCTAGAGCATCCGCCCAATCATACCATTTGAATCTGTGGGCCGGGTGTATCGGTTCAACAGCAATCCAAGGTACGCGGAGGGCATCGGCCACAATTGCCCCATGCATGGCTTCCGTTATCAGCAGTTTCGTTGATAAGAGTTGTGACAAAATTAACTCATGATCAGTCGTCGGGTCAATCAAATGCACATTTGCTAATTGGCAAGCATCTTGCCAATTTCCTCGTTTCAAACTGTCTACATGCGGCATAAAAGCAACGTTGATCGTTGATGTTGCCGCTTTGGGCAATTCAGTTTCTCGAATTAAAATTGCTGAATCGCAGATCGCTTTACTGTCATCAGCTCCAATTGCTCGCGCTGTCCGAGGCCCTCTTAAAAACTGAATGTCCCAGCTCCCATCCGATATATTCGGTGGTGCGGTATATCCGCCATAGCCGGATCCCATAACGAATTTAACTTTATCCTTCGGCAGGTCGTCCCACAAAATTGAACCAAAGCCCAAAAACCATTCACTATCGTCGTCGTTCAAAAATCCTTCAGGTAACAGGCGAGGCCATACATATCTATTAAGGTCATCACCAAAGTTAGGGCCACTGTCGTAATATGTGAGTTTCATGCCACTAATTTCTTCGTTATTTTGAATAAAGTTTTTGCAATTGTTCGCCATGTTTTGGACCAACACGGGTGAGGAAATAGCCGAAGCTGTTAGCAATTATAGATAAATAGTGATTACAGCGACGCCTACCATACGTTGATATCATACTTTAGAAGTTACTGCCAATATTATGTTGATCAAATCTATGAAATTAGACAAAAATTTAAGTTGCGACGGGTAAGGTTTTATGAACTTGATCACGTTTGAAAAGTCAAAAAAAAATTAAAAGTGCAGTGCAGCATATTTACATCTCTTTGAAGGGTATGTTTAATGAGAAATAAACGTAAAAATTGCATCCATTTTTGACCCATCAAAGTATCTTGAGAAGTTAATCAATGTCATTACGCCAAATTGCAATTGGCTCTGCCGCAATGTCATCTGTCACCGTGTTGCGAATGACAGCGCAATTGTTTGTTTTGCCATTACTGGCGCGTTACATAACGCCGACAGAATATGGCATCATAGCAATTGCTATGCCATTTGTGGTCTTTGCAATGTTACTTTCAGATGCAGGAGTGAGTTCATCTCTCATACGCAGTGCAGGTGACAATCTAGTTGAATGGTCGACGAGTTTTTGGTTTATCATCGGTCTTGGCTTCTGTCTTGCTTCGATTATAGGATTGATTGGCTACATCATGTCGTCCCTACTGTCGGAGCCGATCCTATTCCCCATAATAGCCGTTTTATCGGTTACAATAATATTGCAATCAATCACAATTGTGCCCAACGCACGGATGCAATATCAAAATCGTTTTCCGGTATTGGCATCCATTGAAATTGTATCGACGCTGTTTAGTCTTATTGCGACTTGCTTGGCGGCCATTTATGGTTGGGGCGCCTGGGCGCTCGTTGCGCAACAAATTGTCCATTATTGTATCAAAACGATTTTAACCTTATTTATCAGTGGGTTCAGGCCGAGCCTTACTTTTGTATTCTCGGAGATTAAACGACATGTCATTTTCGGTCGCGACCTACTGGGAAGCTACTTGATTATGTTTATTCGCGAATCGGCGAGAAATATCATTTTAGCAAAAGTGTTGGGGACCCATCTTGTGGGTATATATCAAATGTCAGCACTTTTTGCTGAATTGCCCATGAAGGTCGTCACAGGTCCTGTGCAATCTGTTCTATATCCACGTATGTCTGCGCAACAAGAGAACATTGAAATATTGCGCTCATTTTTTCTGTTTGTTTCGCGGTGTATTGCCATTATCGTCGTGCCGCCAATGACGATGGTGGCCGTTGCCCATGAGCCAATATTCCGCATTGTCTTGTCTGAAAAATGGACTCAATCCGGCGTCGTATTTATGTTTCTAGCGCCCTCAGCTATCATCAGTTGCCTCACATTTTTGCGAAATACCGTTTTTATGGCACTTGGTCGAACGGATATATTGGTGCGTCAATCATTAGAGATCACAGTCCTGATCTTAGGTGCACTTTGTATCTTTGTTTTTCATGGAATTGAGGCTGCGGCCTTATCGGTTACGCTGGTGAACGCGCTCTATACGCCATACATTTTAAAGAAACTGTTTCCACTTATCAATCTTGGATTTCCTGCATATCTATCAGTGATATATATACCGATAACAACAAGTTTAACGTGTGTATTTGTATACCTATTTTTAATTGATTTTTTTGCATTAGATGCTATCTATAAGTTTATAGTCGCGATTGCGTTGGGTGCATGTGCTTTCGGTCTTAGCACCGCAACTCAATATTCTGCAATTATGAAAGAAGTGAATTATCTCAAGCAGATAATTTGAGACATTTATGAGGTCTCGGAATGTAAAAATCTTGTGGCGTTAGATTTTTGTTTTGGGGGGTATTTTAATGAAGGTAAGTTTTTCTCATGGTACAAATCAAAAGCAATACAGTCGAAATAATCAAGAATTTACAAAACAAAATAAGAGAAACAGTAACCCCTTTTTTTGATACGTCAAAACCCTATGCCATCCTGGATTTCCCCAATCAGCGCAATGTCGGAGATAATGCTATTTGGCTTGGTCAAATTGCTTATTTTGATGAAGTTTGTGGAAGAAAACCAACTTACTTAAGCGATATCAATTCTTTCTCCAGTCGCGAATTACGATCAGTTTTGCCTTCGGATGGAACGATCTTTATTCATGGAGGTGGTAATTTAGGTGATATCTGGGATTCGCACCAAAGGTTTCGCGAAGATGTGCTTGATGAATTTAAAGATTATAAAATAATTCAACTTCCGCAATCTATACATTTTTCAGATCCAAAAGAGCTGGAGAAGTCACGAACGTCCTTTAATGCTCATAAAGATTTCACGCTTTTGGTGCGAGATAGAAAGAGCCTGAAAATTGCCGAAGAGAACTACACATGTCGCACAATTCTTGTTCCTGATATGGCCTGTTATTTGGGATTGCTTCCCCGACCATACACGCAAAAAGCAGATATTTTTTGCTTATTAAGAACGGACCATGAAAAGAAACTGAGATCGACAAAAGAAGGGCAATTGGAGAATACAGATTTCAGTATCGAAATCGATGATTGGATCACAGAATCGACGGATATTGCAAGACAGGTGAAGAGGAAAGCTATTTTGATGCTTCCCTTCAAGCTTGGTTTTCAGGCGCTAAACAAGTATCGCAGACGTGAATTTTACTACTCACTTCTCACGCAGACGCGTTTTGATCGAGGCATTAAAATGCTTTGTGCTGGGAAGTATGGAATTACCGATCGCTTACACGGTCATATTATTAGTTTTCTGCTCGATATACCCCATGTTCGTCTTGATAATTTTTACGGCAAGGTCTCCGGCTTTGGCTCTGAGTGGACCCATGAAAGCAATATTATCGAGCAAGCGGAAACTTTCGAAACAGCGGTGGAAAAAATCTCAGAAATTAAGAAACGTATTGAGGCTTAGATCTCCTCCAACCCAAGACTGTTCTACGCCCGTGACAAAATCTAAAAAGCGAAAAATCATATGAAAAAAAATTTGACGTTTGTTATTCCGATTAGGCACCCTGAGAATGCAAATAGTTGGGACATGACAAAGAAAAACTTGCAAGAGACGTTGTTATCAATCTCTGCCCAAACTTCAGATAATTGGCAATGTATTGTTGTTGCCAATCATGGCTCTGATTTACCTATAATGCCGAATAATTGCAGAATATGTTACGTAGACTTCCCACCAAACCAACTGCACGCACAAGGCGATGTCGATAAGGAAGTGTTTTACGAAGCATTTCGCGTCGATAAAGGACGCAGAGTATTAGCAGGCATGTTGTGTGCCGGTGAAACTCATTTTTTTATGATTGTGGATGATGATGACTTTGTGCATCGAGAATTATGCGCGTTTGTGGGGAAGGATCTATCGGCTAATGGCTGGTATATCGATAATGGATATGTTTGGGGTGAAGGTGGCAGCTTGTTGATTGAGCAATCTGGATTTCACCTATTTTGTGGGACATCGCATATTATCAATTCCGATTTGTATGAACTACCTGAAACGTTTGAAGATGCTGATATGGAAAACGTAAAGTTGATGATGGGTAGCCATGTCAAAATTAAACAGGTTCTTGACGAAAGAGGTAAGCCGATCTCTCCATTGCCGTTTATCGGTGCGGTCTACAGAATTGGACATAGAAATGCACATAGTAAATCCGTTGGTTTGATAGAGCACTTTTTCTTTCATAAATATCTTTTACGGTCACCTGTAAAACTGTTAAAATTACTGTCATCGCTTTCCTTGCTCACATCGCGAGGGCGGCGAGATTTTTGGGGCGCATGACAAATAGCTTGCTAAATCAGCAAGCTGAAACCTGTCTGGAATTCAGTCTGTTTCAACCGAATTCGTAAAAGATGTCTCATGAATTACTAACCACTGAATATTTCTAACGTTAAACATCGCAGGACTAAATCTGATGAATAGATTTCTCCCAATAATTGCGTGCTCAATTGTCGGCTTTTCTGCGCCCGCAAAGTCAAGTGATATAGGCGGATCCTTCGTTGATCATTTTGATCAATTTGACAGCAAACGTTGGTATATTTCAGATGGTTGGACAAATGGTGCGCATCAGAATTGCATGTGGTCAAAACATCAAATCAAAATGCAGGATGGTGCCGTACATCTGGGCTTTTCAGAACAGAAGATTAAAGATCTTGAATATGCCTGCGCTGAAATTCAAACGCGGCAAAAATTTGGATATGGAACCTACGAAGCGCGATTAAAAACCCCTACTGGTTCAGGTTTAAATGCCGCGTTTTTTACCTATATCGGCTATCCATCGAAAGAGCCACACGATGAAATTGACTTCGAGTTTCTTTTAAAGGACACACGTGAGGTGCAGCTGAATTCCTATGTGAATGGTGTCGGTGGTAATGAAAAAATGGTGCCGTTGTTGGAAAAGTCGAACCATGCCTTTTCGGACTACGCATTTACATGGGAGCCAAAACGACTGCGGTTTTATGTGAATGGCAAGCTTATGCATACAATAGACGACCCATCAAAAGTGCCAGACCAACCGTCCAAAATATTCTTTAGTCTGTGGAGCACTGGAACACTTACTGACTGGTTGGGGCCGTTTCAACCGCCTTCGAGCCCAATTTTCTTTGAGATTCAGCGCTTGGCATATACCAAGTTAGGCGAGGCTTGCCAATTTGAGGATTCCTTGGCCTGCCAATAGTTAGGGTCAAAAAGACCCGTTTTTATATATAATATCAAATATTGATAATTGTTTCCGCATCACCATAAATGCTCTAATTTTTAGAAGTTAGTAATTTATTTTACTTTTAGTTGCAAATTGGGGGCCTTACTAGGGGATAGGAATGATATTTCGTATTGCGCTGATGGCTAATCTTGGCCTGATAGTGTCTTTGGTTCTAAACTGGGCATTAGGTTGGGATTGGAATTTATTATTGTTAGCACTCGGCTTTGTCGTCGGAGGTGCAATTCCAATTTTTGTGGCGTATTTGCGCCACAAGAATTAGTATGTGGCGCAAAAAACCTTTTAAAATTGTGACGTGACCTGAAGGTAATTCCACGCGTCTTTCACAATGTTTTCGATGTTACTTTTTTCCGGTTTCCAATTTAACGCAGAATTTGCTTCGCGAGCATCTGCGATTAAACTTGCGGGATCTCCCTCGCGCCGAGCCACTTCGACCACGTCAAAATCAAGCCCAGATACATCTCGCACTGTATCGATCACTTTGCGAACGGAGTATCCCTTACCTGTTCCCAAATTATAGGATTTAAATCCAAATGCACCATTCGAACCCAAAAGTTTGTAAAGCGCAGCAACGTGGCCTTTTGCTAGATCTGATACATGAATGTAGTCGCGGATACACGTACCGTCATCGGTTGGATAATCTGTACCGAAAATTTTGATATTCTCGCGTTTGCCTATTGCTGCTTCCATAACGAGCGGAATTAGGTGGGTCTCCGGTTGGTGTCGTTCACCTGTTCGCAGCAGTGGATCTGCACCGGATGCGTTGAAGTATCGTAGCGCAATTGATTGTAGTCCATAAGCGTCTGCAGCAGATCGCAAAATCGTTTCAACCATAGCTTTACTTTCGCCATAGGGATTAATGGGTTGAATGGGAAGTGTTTCAGTGAGTAACGCCTCCCCAGGTTGGTTTCCATAAACTGCAGCAGTCGATGAGAAAATCAGATTTCTAACATCTGTTTCAACCATTGCCTCGAGCAAACAAATCGTGCCTGCAACATTATTTTGGAAGAATGGTATTGGTGTAACAACCGATTGACCCGCTTCAATTAGAGCTGCGAAGTGTATGATACTGGTTATATCATATTCTTCGATTGTCTGAACCAATTTGGTTTTGTCATGTAGGTCACCTACAACCATAGATGTCCCAAAGCAGGCATCACTATAACCGGTGGAAAAATTGTCATAAACAATGGCGTTAAAGCCGGCTTCTTCAAGCGCCAATGTGGTGTGCGAACCGATATACCCGGCTCCACCTACAACTAAAACATTCGTATTCAATGGGAGCAGCCTTCATGTTACGAGTTAAACGTATATATTGTAAAACTTATGAAGTGTGCCATTTATAATAGTAGTCTAGAATGTTATAGATGCCAAGCATATTGTTAAAAATGTGACTGAAAATCTGTACACATAATATTACAGAAATCACTTTTTAAGTGTATTCAATTTGCCTGCATTAAGTGCTTGACTATTCCGTTAATGGATTGTTCAGTTCGTGTTTGGAAATCAATTGCCGCTTTTGGCGTTTCAGGTTTATTTGTCATTTGTTTGATGTATGCGCCTTGCTATTTCAGCTAGTAGGGCTCGACAGCTTTCATAGGAGAATTTTGTGAGTGAACGTCCTGACAGTTCCCAAAGCAAACTTCTTCGTCTTGGCCAATAACTGGCCTCACGCTGAGGACGGAAAATAATACACTTCAGTGTCTCATCGTCGATGGAATTAAGGATTGTTATCTTCTGCGCCATATTTGAAATCCTGAGATCATCAAAAATTATGTCGACTATACGAATGGTGAATTGCACAACCTGCTTGTAATCATGTTTTTCGGCGTGTCTTTCAAGTGAATTGAGGTCTTCGAGCCGCAAATTTTGCAAAAAGACAAAGGCGTCAGTTACATGATCTAAACACGCCTCACGGTTAAAAATAGCTTTAACAATGCTGGCAGCAGATACCAGAAATGCATCGATTTCAGCCAAAACCGGAACGTCTAAATCACCCAATTTATAAAACTGCTTTCGCTTTATAAAGTCTTCGATAAATCTGGGCTGGGGTAAGCCAGGTTTTTGAATGCGATAGTGAAGATCGATTTTCGGATTATCCGGAGTTTTTGAGACCAAATGTTGCTCACCCATATATTCAGTCCACCATCTTGTCTCATGCGCTGGTTGAACAAAGTAATCTAGTGATTTCAATGCATGTTTGGCTTTGGTAAAACTGGAGCGTTGAACCAATATATCTATATCTCCAGCGGGTCGCAGGAAGTAATTTTGATATCGAATCCCTTGTGCTAAAACACCTTTGAAAATTACAAAATCAATCTCATTCTCGGTGAGAGTTTTGACTACCTTTTCGATTTGCCATAGCCCCTTTGCATTTAAAAACTTTGTTCGAAGTTGATAGCTCCGTAACTGATTTTCTATAACGAATAATTCCCGGTTTGATTGTATAAAGCCATCCGTCAGAAAGTTCGGAATTTTATTAAAGCGCAGGAGATCAAACAATTCGATGGACGAAAGTTTTTTCTCTGAAGTTTCGCTCATCAAATTAAACTGTTGTTTTATGAAAAATTCCAAATGACTTCGAGCTTGCTCAAATGTATCTGTCTGAGCATTTTTGGAATGAGTGCTGTCGCCATTACCGATTGAAAAATTATTCAATTCTATTCCTTGTCGGGATAATTGATTAATTGCTTGTTTAAACTATAGCTTGTTAGAAGCAAATTAAGTTTAAAAAAATTCGGATTATTTTACTACTGATTAAATCGTTCAATCTCTGAGATGAACAATCTAAAATATTTGGATGCATGGCAGTTTTGAACGTGCTCCCACCGGGTTTCATTTGCAGATGTGACAAGAATGAATTGTTTGCGATATCGTCAAATATGGCCACGCAAATTTACTAGAAATGTAAAGTTTAATATTGACTCTAAGTTGTAGTGTCATGTAACAATTTAGGCGTGAAGTGTTAATGCCACCTACTATCCCTCACAAATCTAACCAAGGAAATCATCATGAAGAATAATGCCGTCCAAAAAAAGTTAGAATACAAGGCTCCGAAGCTAACCAAACATGGCTCAATTGAAACGCTCACGCAAGGCGGGTCTGTCGGCAGCTTCCTAGATTCAAGTTTTACTGCGGGTACACCATTTGGTGATCTTACTTTCTCGTAAGCCGCTTGGAAGGTTTGCCGATGCTGGCTTTCAGGTTTAGCCGACTTTTGGTTCAATCCATTTTGCCATCCAGTAAAATAGACAGGAATGTTTGTTCGATTTGAAAAGGCGGTCTGTCGTGGCAAACAGAATTTTTGGTGACAAAGACGTCTTAAAGCCCGCCGAACATGTAGTGAGCTGCGAGCTCGGCGATGGCTTGGCGCTTTTGAACCTGAAAACCAATATTTATTTTAGCTTGAATGAAGTTGGTGCCAAGATTTGGGTGCTCGCACAACATGGCAGTGACATTGAGACAATCTTGAAATTGCTTCAGGATGAGTATGATGTCGCTGAAGACGTTTTGTTGTCTGATGTCAATGAAATCATAAGTGATATGTCTGATGCAGGCCTCATCAGAGCTGAGTAATTGTTCCAATGTTAGAACGTATATTCAAACACCGTTTAAAAGACTATGGGTTCTTGATGTTATGCGCCCTTGTTGTGCTATGTGTCCGATTACTTTTGGCCTTAAGATTGAGCCGTGTGGCGATTGCGATTAATTCCAAGACTTTAATCCCCAATCACATGACGAGTGTTGAGCATTCTAAACGTGTTGCATGAGGTGTAACTGCAGCAAGCCGGTATATTCCGGGTGCGACATGTCTCACTCAGGCTATTTCGGGACAATATTTGTTGGCAAAGTATAAATGTCATTCAACAATCAACATTAGTATAGATAACCAACAAACGGATGAGTTTCGGGCGCATGCGTGGTTGCTATGTGGTGAGTTTATTGTCCTTGGCGGCGCCGCGAGAGATTTTCACAAATATAATACGATATTGGAAATGTGAGTACGATCCGATGAGTGTTATCGTAGGTGTTTTTGCACGACATTCATCAATTGGGGAACAATGCAATCGAGCAAGCATAATGTTGGATGCACTGTCTAATAGGTTCTGCCATGGACGGACAATTGAAAAAAATAATGACATAGCTTTTGGTTACGGTTGGCTCAAAACCGCGATTAACCAGGAAACCGGTGTTCAAACATCCAAATGCGGCAACTTGATCATAGTTGGTGACATTCGGCTGGATAACAAATCTGATCTGTCACATATGCTGGGTCTGGATCAGTCATTCAATTCAGATCACAAGATTGTCTTACAAGCATATCTGAGATGGGGTGAACTTGCTCCGAGTTATCTCAAGGGTGATTTTGCTTTTGCGATCTGGGATCGAGGCAAAAATTCTGTTTTCTGCGCACGTGATAAATTTGGTATTCGACCATTTTATTACGCTTTGGATGATAAATCCTTGTCTTTCGCGTCTGACATTCCCGCATTCATCAATACAGATAGGAAAGGCCTTGAAATTGATGAAAATGCCATTGCCGGTTTTTTAGTTGATCTTCCCAAGGAGCAATCTCACACCAGTTTCAGATCCTTAAAACAACTGCCGGCCTCCCATAGTTTAACCGTAACAAAGACACGCTCGGATATACGTCAATACTGGCAGGTTAAGCCTTCGGTCACAAACTATAACCCGCAAGAGCTGACTGAACGATTTCTAGATTTGTTTATCGATGCGGTTAAGCGGCGAATACCAGAACAAGAACGGGTTGCTACAATGCTGAGTGGGGGCTTGGATTCGTCCTCGATTACGTGCGTTACGCATGAGCTTAGCCTAAAATCGAAAAAATTTGGTGTTCAATCATATTCTCTTGTTTTTCCCAAAGACAGTGGAGCTGATGAAACTCAGTATATTGTTGACATAATCGATGAAGGGTCGATCAAAAATTTCCGTATTGGGCCTGATATGCCGCGCCCCTTTGATGATTTAGATGAGGCGTTGCGCGAGCAAACTGAGCTGTATTCTGCTCCGACCTTGTCAAACATGCGACAGATCTATCGGGAAGTGAGCGAGGACGGCATCAGCCTCGTTTTAGATGGTCATGGCGGGGATGAAGTTGTTTCGAATGGATTTGGTCTGCTTTATCAATTGGCGCATTCTGGCAAGTTTATCGCTTTGTAGCGTGAAGTTTCAGGCGTATCAAAAACACTTGGTTGCAGTCCGACTAAGTTGTTTGCCCAGTTAGTTAATACTCACTTTGTTCCTCCCTTAATAACCAAGGCTTCAAATCGGGTCCTAAACTCTTTTGTTCGACGAATACCAGGCTTTGGAGCGGCTCGATATCGCAGAGGTACGCAGCATTTGGTTAATCGGCAATTTGCGCATGAAACAAATCTTGCTGACAAATTTAATAGATTTCATAGAAGTCGAAAAAACATAGATGAGCAAACAGATCATTTACAACTTGTAAAATCAGCAATGCGTGCAAATTCCTTTGCAGTCCTAGATCGCGTCGCAGCTTATCAATGTGTTGAGCCAAGATATCCCTTTTGGGATGAAGACCTATTATTGTTTTGTCTTGGGCTGCCAAGCGAACAGAAATTAAACAATGGTTGGACGCGCTATATTTTGAGGAATTCGATGACTGGTAAATTGCCAAGATCGGTGCAATGGCGTCAAGATAAAACCAATTTCACTCGGCAATTTGCGCAGATGTTGATGTTAACGGATGCCAGTATATTATCCGATGTCAGATATGGTCGAGGTGCCGATAGGATCGCACCTTTCATCAACATCGATTATCTGAAATCAGCGTTTGAGCGCCTTGAGATGCGACCGGATAAATCTGCCTTAGATGATGCCTTGTGCATTTGGAAGTCGATCCTGCTTTCAGCATGGTTGAAGAAACATAATTTTTAATTCCATTTGAGATTGTTTGCCAATGAATGATACATCACCGACAAAAAGGCAGAACCATTCTTATCTGGCATTTGGTCTGGTGATCAGTTCGGAAATCAATCTCCCCGAATTATGCACACATAATATGCAAGGCGCAGATGTCGTCATATCAGAAGCAAACCTTGCCTATTTATCTAAGCCAAATCGCGAGGGAACATGGTTTAGTTTTAATGGCAATGAAGCCGTTTTGTATTGGGATGCTATCGGTACATTTAAGGTGACTGATGGTCGTGTAATTCTTGTTGACCGACATGATGATGTGGATGATGATCTTGTTGCATTTCCTCTTCTAGGTCCGGTTTTGGCCGTATTACTTCATCAGCGCGATCTCTTATTGTTTCATGCAAGTGCTGTATCAATAAACGGCCGAGCGGTTTGCTTTCTTGGTGATAAAGGCACGGGTAAATCAACAACCGCTGCAGCAATGATGTCCTGCGGGCATTCGCTCTTATCGGACGATAATGTTGCCTTGAAGTTTGTAGATGGGGCTCCCATAGTCCTGCCAGCTTTTCCTCAAGTAAAACTAAAGGCAGATGCTGAACGTGAAATCCAACTCCAACATAGTATCGTCCGGCCAAAAGCGCATGATCAGATCGATAAGAACCGGCATTTGATTCATCACAAATTTTCTGGACAAAGCGTTGGTTTGTTTGCGCTTTACATATTAAATCAAGGTGACCAAATCTCACTTACGCCCTTGAGCAAAATTGATAGCCTCACTAGCCTGTTGCGGTTTTCATATATGGCACGGTTTGGGTCGGAACTCATCAATGGAGCGGTCGGGAAACGTCACCTTCAAATCTGTTCTGATTTAGCCAATAGATCATTATGCTATGAGCTTCGTATCCCAAGAAAATTGACTGGTTTGAAGGCTGTGGTTGCTTTTGTAGAAATGCAAGTGACCGCGAGAAACAGTGAAAATGTGGTCACAAAATGAAACAGACACAAAGAATGACCGCAGTATTTCATCAGTTTTTGGATCTGATAGGTGAGTTTATCTCAATATCAGGCCGAAAGTTCTGGGTTGCGTTATTCTTGCTGTTATTAAGCAGTTTTACAGAAGGAATCTCAATCTTTCTTCTCTTGCCGTTACTTCATATTATGAACAATGATCAAGGTAATTTTATATTTAATATCAGTGAACTAGGATCTTTCTCGAGCATCTTGCCAAACCTGCAAATCTCATTGCCTTGGGTTCTTGCTCTCTTTGTGTTGCTAATTGCATTACAAGTGACATTCACGCGAATAAAGTCGATCTATTTGGTGGTCTTGTTAAATGAGTTTGTTTGCAAAATTCGTATTGATTTGTTTGATGCTATTGTTCGTGCATCCTGGGAAAAAGTTTCAAAGTCACGGGTTTCAAAACTAGAGCACGCACTGACCTCTGAAATTGACAAAATAAACGCCACCGGGTTTTTCACGCTCAATTTTTGCCAAAACCTGGTTATGCTCTCCATTTATCTTGTCGTGAGCTTTATGATCTCACCACCGTTGACGCTGGCAGTGATTGTAATTGGGATTTTGTTGCTTGCCATGATGCATCCGTTTCGTGTGCGTTCAACAAATTTTGGTGTGTCTTCGACGACAAATCGTGAGCAACAATTTGCAATCATATCTGACTTTCTAACCGGCATGAAAGTGGCCAAATTGTTGAGCCGAGAGAATTTCTATTTCCAGCAATTGGACAAGAACTTGAGCCATATTTCTAATGAAGGGCGAAACTATGTTGGTTTCAACGCGATTGGCACAGCGATCATGCAGATTTGCGGCGCTGTTTGTGTCGCGGTTTTTACATATTTAGCCCTCATAATATTGGAAATCTCATTTGTGGAGTTTTTGGTTCTGCTTGTAATATTGCTCAGGGCTTTTCCAAAGATTACGGCCGTACAAATTGAGTTGCAGCAATTTTTGGTGGGTTTTCCTGCATACTTATCTGTACGAAATCTAACTTCTGAGTTTCAGGCAAGTAAAGAAGATTTAGGGGATAACTGGTACCAGGACGTGCCGCAATTGAGCAGTCAACTTGTCCTTAAAAATATATCCTACGAGCACAATAGTAATGGTCGAAGGTTCAGTCTAGAAAACGTCTCACTGAAAATCAATAAAGGTCAAATCGTTGCTTTCGTCGGGCTGTCTGGCTCAGGCAAAACAACTCTAGTTGATCTTGTTTCAGGCCTGTTGGAGAAGAGCAGCGGTCAAATTTTGATCGATGGCACTTCGTTGGATAATACCTTGATGAAAGGTTGGCGGTCCAACATTGCGATTGTCACGCAGGATGTGTTTTTATTAAACGATACCATTCGCATGAACATGGAATTTTTTAATAAAAATGCCACTCAAGAAGAAATGTTCGACGCGCTTGATGCTGCGCAAGCTTTGGCTTTTGTGAATAATTTGCCGCACGGATTAGATACGGTTGTTGGGGAAAGAGGCAGCCTTTTATCGGGAGGTGAACGACAGCGTATCGCAATAGCCTGTGCAGTTCTTAGAAAACCTAAACTATTGATACTCGATGAGGCCACCAGTGCTATTGATTTGCATAATCAATCCATGATCATCAATTCTCTGAAGCGTCTTCGCAGTGAGACGACCATCATTCTAATTGATCACCGGCCATCCATGATCTCCATCGCTGACAAAGTTTTTGTTCTCGAGCAGGGTAAAATCGTCGAGCGCGGTAAATTTAGTAAACTTGTCAATAAGTCAGGCGGTAAATTGGCGAGAATAATATTGGAGACTTAGTCGTTTATTTGAATGCACATTTCAGCACTCAATAGTTGAAAATGACATATTTGAGTGCTATCAATTATCAAAGACGAAGTCTCATCTTAACGGTTTGTTTTAATTCCAAAAATATTGATACAAAATGTGATTTAACAGCCTATTCGTTAGTCATTTAATTAGTAAAATGCTCATTTTTTCATCTATTGAAATTGACTCAGAATTTATGATGACGTGTTATTTACGGAGTGAAAATTGGAACTTACAAAATATGTTTTCTCATTAACATTATTCGCTTTTTTCGCTCTTTTACTACAGTTTCAATCGAGTGTGTCACTTGAGCAGGAAAGTTACCGCTTAGGGGTTGAAGATCAATTGCATATTAAGATCTTTCAATGGAAAACGGCCGAGGGTGTCATCGTCGAGTGGCCGGCCATCAGCGGAGAGTATGAAGTTCGACAATCCGGTTCAATTGAAATACCCTTTTTGGGCGAAATTCCAGTCATTGGAAAATCTACTATCGAACTTGCGGATCTAATAGGCTCAGACCTAAAAGAAACATTAGGTTTGATCGAAGAGCTTAACGTCTCAATCGAAATTTCAGAATACCGACCGTTTTTCATTTATGGCCGCGTACGATCTCCAGGTAAATTCCCCTACGCACCCGGATTGACCGTCCAAAAAGCACTGGCCCTTTCCGGCGGCATTGGTCGTCCGTCTGAGGTTACCAGCCGCGTTGAACGTGAATTGATTAATGCAAATGGAAATATTGCCATATTAAACGACCAATATTTGCGTTTATCGGTGAAGCGGGCGCGAATAACTTCAGAAATTTCGGGCGAAGATATTATTTCACCGCCATTGTCTGGCGTTTCAGCCAGCCAAATTACGACGCTGGTGGACAAAGAGAAGATCATCGCCGCAGCGCGCCAAAAGAAGGTTGAACGGGAACTTTCAGCGTTGAATTCTTTGATTGATTTGCTCGAAAAAGAGATTGTTGCCCTTCAAAATAAAACAAAATTGGCGGAAGAACGCAGTGTCCTTTTATTGGATGAACAGCAAAATATTTCAGAATTGGCCAAAAAGGGTTTTGCGACAAATTCTGAGTTAAATGACAGTATTCGGGCTCTGAGCGATTTGGAAAGCAGAATTCTTGATTTGACGACGTCACGATTAAGGGCTGAACAAGAATTAAGTAAAGCGCTTCAGTCCAGAATCGCAATTGTGGATGGCCAAAAGGCTGACCTTGTTCAGGAGTTGCAAATAATTGATGCGCAAATCAGTGAAGTGCAGCAAAAAATCGAAATCCAAGGTGGTTTGATTGCCGAATCGTCGTCTTTAACGACAGAATTGAATGATATGTTTCAGCAAAAATATCGAACAACTTATGTTATCACGCGCGAACTAAATGGCGAATATTTTGACTTTAATGCAGATAAGAACACGCCGGTGAGTCCTGGAGATTCAATTGAAGTCAGCATATCTATTTTAACGGAATAAATGTCTTTTACGGGTGCAAAATAACAGGCGAGATGTCCCAATGTTAATTTTGAAATCTTCGCTTATTGACCCGGACAAAAACAGTATTTTGGCAGTGCCAGCGATTTCGTTATCGGTCTTTATATTCGCTTATTCTTTTATATTTGGCCCTATTGCGATTCTTGTTTATTTTGCATGCTGGTTTCCGTTTCTCGCGCTTGAATATAAGCGGGTTATATCGACAATAGTCTTTAGTCCGGTGCTGGCCGGCTTTATATTCTTCGCGGTTTTATCTGTGTTATGGTCTCAATTTCCCAATGCTACGGCGCGTTCTTCTATCCAGTTGGCCAGTCATTTTCTTTGCGTCGTTATCGCTGTCAATGTCGCCAGTCGACGGTCGTTCAGCTTGGGTCTGATGCTTGGCGCACTATTGGTGCTTTTGTTTTCGCTTGTCTTTGGTAGAAGTTCATATGATCCGATTGATGGAAGCTATACCTTCGTTGGCATGTTTGGCTCAAAAAATCAGCTTGGGTTTTACGCATCGCTGGGGATTTTGTTCTCCATATATACACTTAGTTTTTTATCGACCTCTCGTCTTGTAAAATGCATTGCGATTTTTACGATTTTGCTCGGCTGCTATCTTCTATTTGCTAGCAAGTCCGCGACCTCATGGATTTCTTTATTTGCGGCTTTGGCGCTGTTTTTAACATTATGTTTTCTGCGGGCGTTTAACCAATATAAGCGAACGGTCATGATTGCTATTGGCTTGATTTTTGCGATTGGCTTATTGGTGATTGCTGTTCAAATAGATTTATATGGAATGGTATTGGGCTTGCTTGGAAAGGATACCACCTTAACCGGGCGAACGTATTTATGGGAGACGGGTCTCGCGGCGGCAGCAGACGCTTATTTAACTGGGATTGGATACCAAGCCTTTTGGGTGCAAGGATACTCAGAAGCTGAGAGACTATGGGCTGAGTTCTACATTCCTAACAGACAGGGTTTCCATTTTCACAATACTTATGTCGAGCTGATCGTAAGCCTTGGATATATTGGATGTGCATTAGTCGTGTGGGTTATACTTTCCACATATTTAAAGTTTATTCCAAAAATCTTGCGCAAGGATCTTTCAGCCTACACAATTTTAGCCTTCAGCCTTTTATCGATGTTGATCATTCGATCATTTGCTGAGGTCGATGTGATTTCTGCGTATGATATTGGATCATTCCTTTTATATTTCATAAGTCTGGATATGAATATCCGAAGAATTTAAGTGCCCATCCATCAAAATTTAAGTTCAAATGAAAGGTATATTGCAATTGCTGTTTAGTGCGTATCTATCGACGATATGGATTATGATTTTAACTAAAGGCGTAAATTGCACGAGAATCTGATTCAATATGTGGAAGACCATTCGGAAAAGATACAATTACCAAAAAAGAGCGCGTCTGAAATTGACCAATCAATGGAATTCAATTCACATTATTGGTGATGTGCATGGCTGTTATAATGAACTTAAATTGTTAGAGCAGCAGATTGTTTCGAAAACAAAAATTGGCGACCAAAAACATTTGATCATCATGGTGGGCGACTATGTTGATAAGGGCCCTGGTTCATCAAAGGTTATTGATCATTTAATTGCGCCGCCGCCAGACGGGTTTGATCGCATTTGTTTGCTGGGAAATCATGATTTGGTGATGAGCCAATTCATAGATGGTAACTTTCGTCTCCAAGATTGGATGGCTATGGGCGGACAAGAAACCTTGTATTCCTATGGGCTCGATCCAGAGCATCTTGAGCAGCGTTACAATAAAAAAGACATTAATCGTCTGATAAAAGAACGTATACCAGATACCCATAAGCGCTTTTTAAAGCAGCTTCCGATCACGCTTGAAATTGGCAATATATTGGTCGTGCATGCGGGTATTAAAGTCGGTGTTTCGGTCGACAAACAAAAAGAATGGGACCTATTAAATATCAGGGACGACTTCTATCGAAAATCCGGTGAACTCAAATATTGGGTTTTTCATGGTCACACACCCGTCTCGAGTGTCAGCATTGATCATCGACGCGTGAATGTTGATACAGGTGCCTTTATGACGGGGCGATTGTCTGCGATCAAACTTTCATCAAGTGGAACCGATTATCTATCAACCTAGCTCTCCTATGCAAGTGTCGGAACCGTTAACAGTCCTGGCAACGATGTCGTTTTTCTACCTGTAATAACTCGAATAAGCGTCTAAGAACTGTTCTGATGAATCGCCATCACTGTATTTTGGCAATAGCTTTAAATTGACCTTATTTAATATTACGCCAAGAAGTTTATTTGGAATTGTTGTCTCGGAATCCAAATAAGACATAACAAGCTGTCGCGGAGTTTTACCCCATTCCACAACCATTACATAAGCATCAACGAGGACGTTCGCAGCATTGGCATCGATGATGGGTCCAGCCGGTGGCAAGTCTACAATAATATAGTCGAAATATTGCTTAATCTCCTCAAAGAATGCAATCATGCCCTTTGAAGACAATAATTCGCTGGTATGTGTAAAACGGTTTTTTACTTTGCAGCCAATGAAGCTTAGTTCCGTGCCATGAAGTTTTTGCAAAGCTTCTCGCCATGGTTTCTGATCGACAACGATGTCGACAATATCCATGTGAACTTCTGCCGAAAGATCTATCGTTAACCCAGGATTTCGCAGATCTCCATCAATCAATAATACACGTGCACCGGAAGCGGTTAAAAGAGCGGCAAAGTTCGCTGCAGTCGTAGACTTGCCTTCGCCCGGCAGAACCGATGTGAAGCCGATGACTTTGTTGGGCTTGTCTTCCAAAACAATATCACCAGCAATTCGAATGGAACGAAGTGTTTCCGCAATGATCGAATTTGGCCGATTATAGGCGGTAAACATGCGTGCTACTTTGAGATTGTCCTTAACATCAAGTCTGTAAGTATCCGCGAGAAGGCCTGAATTTTCGAGATTGATAATTGGCAAATAACCAAGAAATTTCTGTCCGAGCAATTGTCTAATTTGTGAACCAATGCGGAAGAAGCGCTCTCTATACTCGCGAAAAACAGCATAAAGTAGCCCGATCATCCCAAAGAAAAAAAGGCTGTATATCAAAATCGGTATTGTGCGTGGACTGCTGCTACTGGTTGGAGGTGTGGCACTTGAGATGAGGCGAATTCTTGAAACCGTAAATGTTTCTTGGTTAGAAATATCTTCAAATTTCGACAAGTAACTCTGATAGAGGCTGTTGAGAGCCTCTGCTTTTTGTTCATAGCCACGTAATTCAACTTGCGTCCGATATGCTAAGCTGTTTTGACCTGTCGCCTGCTCAACGCTCCCCAAGATAGCTTGCTCTCTAGCTTTGTTGACTTCAAACTTACTGTTTAAGCCCTCTAGAATTCCTTCAAGCTCTCGAACAATTCTCCGGTCAAGCTCACTTTTTTGAAGGCGCAAGCTGCGAACCTGTGGGTGATCAGCTCCGAAATTGGTGATCAATTCTTGCTCTCTGGATTGGTATAGATCTAGCTGTTTGGTAAGGTCTTGTAATGCCGTGTTTGATAATTGCTGGGCATATAAATTCGCAAATCGAAACAAGTCTGGATGTTGTGTTTCAAACAGGTTTTTAAACTGATCATATCTTGCTTTTGATTCAACGGTTTCGGCTTTTGCAAGAGTAAGTTGGGTATTTAACTGAGCCAGTTGCTGCTCCGTTACCAAAACACCTTGCGTGGTCGTGAGGCCATTTTCGGCACGAAAATCTTCAGCTCGTTTTGACGCCAATTGAGAATTCACACGCAAGTCCTCAATATGCGTTTGCATCCAATCGGTTGCTTTTTGTGTTGCTTCGAAATCGGCTATCAATTGATCATTGATGTAGGCTTCGGCATAGGCATTGGCAATTTTTGCTGCAAGCTCCGGGTCATGAGAGCGAAACACAATTCGCATCGCATAGCTGCGACCAACCCGTTGGACAGCAACATTTCGAAGCAGCATCAGTCTTATAAATTGTTTAACCCGTTCTGGATCATATTGCGCCAGAAGTCTTGAAGGCGTTGCATTGGGATCGTTGCGGACAGAGGGTAAATTACTTTGACGATCCGCCGTTTCATCTCTAGCCTCCAGGCTTTCTCGAGCAGAAACCGAAATGACACTCAGAATTTGCTTTGTTCCCCCAACGACTTTTGCCAGGAGCGAAGGTGGCGGTGATAAAAACTCAGGATCACTGACAAGATTTAATCTTTCCGAGACCGCATCTGCTATTCGCGCCGACTTAAGAACCTGAATTTCACTCATGATATATGCATCATTGCGTATATTTGCCGATGCAGGAGAAATTTCGTCTACGACTTTGGCCAGTTTGTCGGAGACAAGCACCGTCGCAGCGGCCGTGTAAAAGGATGGAGAAAGTTTTAGAAAGAAAATGCTAAATGCGATACCCAATACACCAAAAAAGAGTAGAACGAAGAATTGCCGCCTGAGCGCGGCAAAAAGGCGGCCGAAGTCTAATAGTTCGTCGACTGTTTTTGCGCTATCTTCTTTTTCGATATTAATCTTAGTCATAATGGTCAAATTTGCTTGTCAATTAGTCACATTTAATAATGCAATTATTATCAGCAAATACACAGCAAAAAAGTGCAAAATTTCGGGATAATACAATTTTATAGTAAATTTGAACTATTCCTTGAAAGCTGTGCACTCAACGTTTCAATCAGCCGTAAATTTATTGAAATCTGGTGGCAAAACGTCTCATTCATGGATGTAATTACTGAGTTTAGTTCTTGGTGTCAGTTTGGGCGTGTTCGACGGTTATATTCCTTTGTACATTTTTAAATAAACCCTTAAACCGCTTAATTATAGGATATCTTAGCAACCACAAGGCCAAGGGTTGCTCGACAATAGTTGTTGCGATTTTTAGAATTTTCTTATCTTTGATCGCAGCGACAAGCTTTAAAAAACCCTCAGCGCGTTGAATGCTTTTCTGCCTTGCTTGGTATGCCCTTCTTTCTCCAATTGTGAGCCTGACAGATTCAAAGAAGTTTTGATCGGCATGTTTCATCGCATCGATGTGCTCTTGTTCTAAAACACGTGAGATCGAACCCTTGCGCACCAAATATTGGTAACCGCAATGATGATCAACCGCGCATAATCCACCTAATGCGATTGCTTTGGATAAAAACAAATAGTCTTCTCCAATACGTAATTTTTCATCATACATTAATTCAACTTTAGATAGAAAATCTGATTTTATGATCGGTTTTAGGTACCCAAGGTTAAAACTGCTGGAGAAAAGACGATTTCCCATTATGTATGTCTCAAGATCAATGAACTTCATTTTTGCCCATTCGTTTTCTTCAAACATGATGGATGTTTGCTGATTCAGCTGATCAATTACTTTAAGATTGTCGACCACTATTTGAGAATTTGTGACCGTCGCGCGTGCGAGCATATTTTTCAGTCTATCAGGACTTTGCCTATCATCTGAATCCAAAATCGCCACCCATTTTCCTTTAATGTGCTGGAGCGCGGTATTGCGCGCGGCGCCTGGTCCCTTATTTTGCTTGTGTTTGAATGCATGCACACGGCTGTCTGGGAAACTCTTGGCAATCTCAAAAGACCGGTCTGTTGAGCAATCATCAACAATAATGACCTCCTTTGTGACATCAATCTGCTGAAGGGCACTCTTGATTGCATTGGCCAGCATATTTTCACTGTTGTAGCATGGAATAATGAAAGATACGTCAGGTTGGGTCATACTATTCCTTCGCTGGCGTCGGTTTGCCATATAGCGTCAATTCGCTGAAGTTGAATAATCCACTCATTGTGCCGACATGCAGCGTGCCGCGGAGTAAGTTTTTATAGCAAGCTGGCTTATCGAAAATCTTTAGGGTGGCGAAAATCAGACAATAGATAACTTTTGAAAATGCGATGAAAATTTGTTCAATTTTACCTATTGGACCCAAGTTCATTAATAAAAGTTTGCCATGAGTCTGACCAAATCTGAACTTTCTATTGAGCAACCATTTAAGTGTTGCTCGATCCTCTGGAACAACTTCTTCAACAATGGCATCTTTGTCGTAGGAGATGCGACCACCAGCCTTATAGATTTTGGAAAAGAACTCAGTATCTTCGCCGCCTGTACGACCCCGTTCGAGATTAAACTGTTGTCCAGCGATAGATGTTGATGTCATTCTCATTAGAACATTGCACGTGTAGCCGGTTTTGATCTTACCATCTGAGCAAACGGGATAAGTTGAGTGAAAGTCGGCACGTTTTAACCAAGCAGCTGCATTCTTTTGGTAATGTGCGATGACTGGCCCCAAAACCACGTCTGCGCGTTTGCTTTCGATATGTTCGATCAACGATTTCAGCCAGTATTTTCCAACCGTTTCATCGTCATCGATAAAGGCCAAAAATTCTGCTGAACTTGCGTTCAAACATCCGTTTCGGGCGATTGAAATATTGCCCGCAGGACAATGCAAATATTTGATCGGGTATTTGCTTGTCTTGGCAAAATCTTCAGCCTTTGTTTTCGCGCTGGGCTCCCAATCATTGTCGACGACGATGATCGCGATTTTATAGCCGGAGACGGGCTCCATCTCAGACACTGACAAAAGGGTTTTTGTCAAATGATCGCGCTGAAATGTGCAAATGCATATGTCTATATTGTTGGCAATTTTAGGGAGCGTCATTTTCTTCTTTCTCCTGCTCGAAACAGGATTGAGATAATTTCCGCCCAAAAGCCCAAAGACCAGGCGAAGTGCATGGTCATGGCTGATACTCCCACTCCCATTCCAAGGAATATTTTATGACCCTGCGTATAAGACAACATAAACCCGAGACCTAAGCAGGTCATAACCCAACCCAAAGCGGGTAGGGCGGCAAGCCACGTTATGAAACTGAGAGCTGATAGAAGTACGATTGGAAAGATTGCAAGTGGTAACATCTGGCGGATCTTTGGAATAACGCGATGCTTTGTTATATTCATCGCTCTTCCACGTCCGTAGTTTAGATATTGTTTGAATAAACTTGAGAATGTTTTTCGTGGAAAATAATCCAAGGATGTTTCTGCTGTAAGCCATATTTTGAACCCGGCCTTGTTCAATCTATGATCTAGTTCTGCGTCTTCATTGGCGCGAAAAGTGACGTCGTACCCACCGACTTTTTGGAAAGCTTTCACTTTGAATAAAGCATGGTGGCCGTGATCAACCCATTTTCCATTCGCCAGGGATCGATGCGCAGACCCGCCATTGCCAAGTTTTGAATTCTGCGCAATCGCATTTGAGCTTTGAATAAACCCTTGGCCCTTGGTGATCATTGAAACAACAACGGAATCCGCATCCATTTTGTTGGCTTCGCTCATCAAGCTGATGAAATAGTCGTCAGGATATGCAGCATGTGCATCAACTCTAATAAAATAATCGGCGCTTTCGCCAAACTCGGAAACTGCCAGATTAACTGCCCAACTCTGCGTTCTGTTGGGATTCGTTAAGAGTTGTATATTGGGATGTTCCTCTTGCTTTTCTAAAACCAATTCGCGGGTGCGGTCCGTGCTCAAGCCATCAACAACAATGATTTTTATTTCAGATGAATTTGTGCGAGTAATATGATCGAGAAGCGTGCCAATATTAGCCTCCTCGTTGAAAGTAGGGATGACAATAAAATAGTGATTTTTTACTCTCATATTCAATTGTTTACTCTTTCATAATTCGCTCAAAACCCATTCATGCAAAGGCATGTGAGGGTTTTTCGGCAATCATCTGGACTAGGTTTTTGCAATCATGATCTTTGTAAACCCAAGTGTGTTGTGGATGATCAAAGATGACATTCTGAAGTTTTTGATAGGAGACATCAGTTAACCCATCAAACACATCATTAAGCGCTTGGCTTGTGGCTTCCGTTAAGGAGATGCCGAGATTATGTTGTGACAGATATCGACCAACTTCAGTCCGCTTTAATGAGATTGGAACAGCTGCAAATCGGCAACTTTCATAAAGCCTGTTTGGTAAAAGCCATTCCGAATTTTGCCCAACTTCAAAAAAATCGATAACCCACGAGAAATCAACTTCGTGATATATTTCATAGAGATCTTCTGGATTTTTATATCGCCCTTCAAATCTCATATAGGGTTGATGCTCAATGAAATTATGAAAATCTTCTAAGACGTCGAGGGACGGTATCCCCCTTAAGATAACCTCAAATTCTCCATGTTTGGAATTCACAAATTCAGAGAGTACTTGTAAGGACCGTTTACAACGTAGCGCGCCAAACCATCCAATTTTCCATGGAGTATTTGGTTCTTTTTTCCTTAAGAGGCCTGAGTTCTGCTGAGGTCCAGCTTCCAATTCTAAATGCTTGTTTTCAACAATTTGAATGTCGCGATCGATGCCGGAGATTGGGTCAAAATAATGTCTAATAAACCCCGGTGAGCTGGTGATAACCATTGTTGCGTTTTTCGTTAGTAAAGCCTCTAACTTGCGCAAGCCTAGGCCGATTGGATCTGATCGCAACATCAATCGATGAATATCCAAACATTCGTAAATTATACGGATGTCGCTATCTCCGAATTTAGCCCGTAAAGCGACAGCAATTGAAAGCATCTCAAGATTTCTCGCGACAATGATGTCAGGCGTGAGCTGATCGCGGAATCTTGCTTCCAGATGAAAGAGTGTTTTGAATACACTTATTATTCTTTGTTTAAAATTTCCGTTCTGTGTTTGCCCTAAATCGATGGGATCTATCCCCTCGACGTCTTTAACCTGTTCATCGGTTCGACGAAAACCTGCTAGACAAACTTTTGCGCCACCTGTGGTCAACATCAAAATACGTCGCCGAACAGCGGGCTCGGAAACATCATGAACCATATATAAAATCAACGGAGCGTTTGTTTTGAGACGCATTTTCAGACATTTATCAGTTTGTAGGTTTCATCTCTGGGTTCAACCCCGCAGATGACATTCTGCGGAGGCTTGCTTTGGAGGATTAATATCCAGACTTTTTCATCACTGAGAATGCAGTCATGAGGATGATCTTTAAATCAAGCGCCAATGACATCCGTTTAAAATAATCCATATCGAGTTGAACACGTTCGTCATACGACACGTCATTTCTTCCTGAGACTTGCCAAAGCCCGGTTATGCCCGGCTTGACCGACAAATAATATGAGCGCTTATTTCCGTATTTGTTGAGCTCATCTTCCACAACGGGTCTTGGGCCG
The DNA here is from genome assembly GCA_963691785.1 of Lentilitoribacter sp. Taxonomy (GTDB): domain Bacteria; phylum Pseudomonadota; class Alphaproteobacteria; order Rhizobiales; family Rhizobiaceae; genus Lentilitoribacter. The sequence goes on along the minus strand of OY829371.1, from coordinate 4,032,361 downwards.
ACTAAACTCATGTCGCCGGCAATCACATTGATTAACTGTGGAAGTTCATCCAAACTTGTCTTGCGGATAAATCCGCCAAATTTGCTGATACGGGGATCATTTTTAAGTTTACGATCATTTTCCCACTCGATGCGTGCGTCTTCGTTTTCTTCAAGATAAGCCTCAAGGAATTTCTCAGCATCTTGGCGCATAGAGCGGATTTTGAAACATTTAAATTTGCGACCGTCTTTACCAATTCGTTCATGAGCGAAGAAACCTGACCCTCCGTCCGAACGGGCAATAAGCCAGAGAATGCCAATCATCGGCAAAATTGACGGAATTAAAAGAGCGCTAATAATGAGGTCAAGCATTCTCTTAGTAGATGATCGGTAGTTAAATGAGACATCCAAATTCTTTGGCATGTGACTTTGTTTTGGGAGGTGGTTGTTGGAACTAATCTGTTGTGTCGACATTTTATACACCTTGTTGACATCGGCGTTTGAACTCGCCGTTAACATTCACTTAAGGTTACCAAACAACTAAATTTTTTCAACTTTTAATACATAGTTCTATAAAAAATCTTTATTTAATTTTTTTTAGATTAATTTTTAGGTGCACTGCATTATCTTTGCGCAAAAAATTCCAGTTTATGCATAAAAGATAACCACCTTTTGTAATAGAATTATAACAGGATTAATGAAAATTGAATAAAACTTCGTTGTAACTCCCCGTAATATAGGCCTTTTATAATTTTTAATTCAATAATTACTTTTCAAGCAGAAGGTAAAATTATTTATTGCAATGCAATATTAATTGTAACAAGCAGGAGAAAAAATTCACTTTTATTTTGCGTGACCAAGTATTTTTACAACTTATTATTGATTATATTACATATACCTAAAGTAGTATTTTTTGTTTTCAGCTTCGTGTATAAAAACTGCCTTTTTTGGGTGAGGTTGTACAATTTTATTCATTAGAAAATCCAGTTTTGAAAGGCAGGATCGTTGGAAAGGTTCAGTCTTTTAAGAGTGTGTTGCATTTGCTTTAACTGCACTGTCAGCCGCACTCTTATCAAATGGCCTTGATTTTGATTGGGTTGTAATGTGTTGGATCAGGTTGTGATGTGTTGCCGTTTACATATGGGTTGAAATCGATAATATGAGCCCTAAAATGAGTTAGGAAATGGATTCTGAATGACAATTAAAGACCCTTTCTTTCAACCTATCCCTGGATTGAAAACGCCACGATTTGCTGAATTGGCAACATTTATGCGCTTGCCCTATTTAAACATGGACAAAGATGATGTGTCCAAAGTTGATATCGCCATTGTCGGTGTTCCCTTTGATGGTGGCACGTCTAATCGCCCAGGTACACGTCACGGCCCACGGCAATTGCGTGATCTATCGACAATGATCAGAACAACACATCCTGTAAGCGGGGTTAATCCTTTTGCTCTGGTAAATTGTGCAGATATGGGCGATGCGCCAATCAATCCGATTGATGTGATGGAAAGCCTTGAGCTCATAACGGGTTTTTATGCCCAACTTGTTCAGCATAATATCGCACCGCTAACCGCGGGAGGGGATCATTTAATCTCATATCCAATCTTACGCGCGCTCGCGTCTAATGAAGCTGTTGGTATGGTCCATTTCGATGCGCATACGGATATGAATGACAGTTATTTTGGTGGCAGCAAATTCACTCATGGCACACCTTTTCGACGGGCGATTGAAGATGGTTATCTTGATCCAAAACGTACTGTTCAAATTGGTATTCGAGGAGTCAAATATGATGTCACCGATTTTGACTGGGCGCTTGAACAGGGAGTGCGGATCATCGAAATAGAAGAGTTCTTTGATCGCGGTGTTGATAGTGTGATGGCCGAGGCGAGGGAAATTGTTGGTGACGGCAAGACCTATATCAGTTTTGATATCGATTCCATCGATCCGGCTTTTGCTCCGGGCACCGGAACACCTGAAATCGGTGGGTTTAATACGTTTCAAGCCCAGCAAATGATACGAAAATTAGCGGGTTTAAATTTGGTTGGCGCTGATCTTGTTGAGGTGTCGCCACCATTTGATCCATCAGGCGGGACCGCTTGGGTGGGTGTTTCATTAATGTTTGAATTATTGTGTGTGTTAGCAACAGCTGTAGACGCGCGAAGTTAAAATCTCACGCGATGATTTCAATGATATTTGAAGAAAATTGGAGCGGGCGAGGCGATTCGAACGCCCGACCCTAACCTTGGCAAGGCGACCTTTTTTCATTTAACTATCTGAATTTATTGATTTTCTTACTCAATATGTAAGCCATCAACGCCTAATGGATAGATGTTTTGATTTCTTAAGAGAGTGATTTAGGCTCATCATAGCCCATATGGAGCAAATGATGAGACGAAAGCCCTCTCGGCGGTGAAACCGCCTGTCAGGTAATAAACGAACGACGTACTGATGATGCAGATCGTGTAGTTAAGGATATACGGCGACAAACACGACGCAAATATTCCTCAGAAGATAAGATACGGATTGTATTAGCTGGCCTTCGTGGTGAAGACAGCATTGCGGAATTGTGTCGGAAAGAGGGTATAGCCCAGAGCCAATATTATTCATGGTCCAAGGAGTTTCTGGAAGCAGGTAAGAAGCGATTGGCTGGTGATACAGCCAGAGAAGCGAATACTGGTGAAGTAAAGAACCTTCGCAAAGAGGCTCGTGATTTAAAGGAAGTGGTTGTTGAGCAGGCTCTGGAATTGCGCTTACTCAAAAAAAGCATGTACGAAGATGGGGGAGACGACGAATGAGGTACCCCGCATCTGAAAAGCTTGAGATCATTAAGTTGGTTGAACAATCACATCTGTCTGCCAAGCAAACACTGGAAAAGCTGGGTATTCCACGATCCACTTTTTACCGCTGGTATGATTTGTATCAAACTGGCGGCGTGGATGCTTTGGAAGATAAAGCCCCAATGCCAGCACGGGTATGGAACCGTATCCCTGATGATATCCGTGAGCAAATTGTTGATTTAGCACTGAATGAGCCAGAGCTTTCGCCTCGTGAGCTGGCGGTCAGATTTACAGATCAACAGCAATACTTCGTGTCAGAAGCCAGCGTTTACAGGCTGCTTAAATCACATGACCTGATCACCAGCCCAGCATATATTGTTATGAAGGCTGCTGACGAGTTCCGTGATAAGACAACAGCACCCAATCAGCTTTGGCAAACAGACTTCACGTACCTCAAAATCATCGGCTGGGGTTGGTTCTATCTATCAACGGTGCTGGATGATTATTCACGTTACATCATTGCATATAAGTTCACACCAACCATGACGACCAAGGACGTGACAGATACATTGGACTTGGCTTTGCAAGCTTCAGGCTGCGATCAAGCTAAGATCATTCATAAGCCCAGATTACTCTCAGATAATGGCCCCAGCTATGTATCTGAAGAGCTTGCTGTATATCTCGATAACAAAGGCATGGTTCACACTCGTGGGGCGCCATACCATCCGCAGACCCAAGGTAAGATCGAGAGATGGCATCAGACCTTGAAGAACCGCATCCTGTTAGAAAATTACTTCATACCTGGTGATCTAGAACGACAAATCGAGGCTTTCATCGAACATTATAATCACAATCGATATCATGAGAGCCTTAAAAACCTCACGCCTGCGGATGTGTACTTCCAGCGTGGTGAACAGATCTTACAGCACAGAGAAAGGATCAAACAAAAGACTATTGAACAGCGACGCTTGCAAAACAAAAGACAAGCCGCATAATTAAACAAACAGATGAGCCAAACTCTCCTCTAACCAATCAGCCAACTAGTCTCAAATCATATGATGACGGACAATGAAGAAGACCACTGTGAAAATTGGACCTCTCACCATTCGCGAGGAGAGGGCGAAGGGTAAGCCGACAGGCTATTGGATTCTGGATATTCATCCAGAATTCGATGGCAATAAGCGTCGGGAACGACATCGCTTCTCGTCCAAGACAGCGTGTCGGAATGCAGCACGTAAACGCATTCAGGACCTTAAGTTCGCAGATCAGCTTGCAAACGATGGCCACGTTGGTTTTCGTTTGAATGACATATTCCATCACTGGGAAGAAGCCCAGTTGAAGAAGATCAAGATCGGTCGCAAGAAACTGGTCTCGTATGAGAAAGAACGCAGTGCCTTAGCCAATGTTCTAGATGTGATTGGTGAGGAGGATATCGGCATTATCGATGCTGATATGGTTGAAGACTGCCAACTCAAGCGCAAAGACGACGGTGTTAAAGTACTGATCTATCCCCCCTGTAAGTTGCGCCTGAATTGTGTCTGTGAGCTAAGGTTGAATGTACCCTCAATGTTTCTTAAGTGAACTATCACTTCTGACTTCTCATATGGTGGTTTTACTGAATATTTACCAAATAAACCTGAAAATATGCGAGCATATATATTCCAAAAACTTACCCGTATTAAAGCGGTAAAAGAATATTCTTCCTGCAATGTAAGGTCGCCAATTAAGGAGTAGAGTATTATGTTAAACAACTTACCCGTGGCTAAAAAACTTATCTTTTCCTTTGGGATTTTGACACTGATTTTTACCATTCTTATAGGGATATCATTATTGTCTTTCTCTCATTTGAAGGATGCAGATAAATGGAATTCTCATACTTACAATGTTCTAGATCACTCCGGGGCGTTGATTGCTGCGATTGTGGATCAAGAAACGGGTGTTCGAGGTTTTTTGGTTTCGGGAGATGAAAAGTTCTTGGAGCCATATTATGCGGGGCGGAAAACTTTTGACTCTAAGTTGGAAGCGCTTCTAACTTTGACCTCCGATAATCCCGAGCAACAAGAACGTCTTAGACGCATTGGAGCAGGATCTGAGGCTTGGCTCAACCAGGTGGTGAAGCCCGAATTGGAACTCGGTGGAAATCCTGAAACACTTGATGAGGCTAGGGCAATTGAAGCCTCTGGTGCCGGGAAAACCATGATGGATGCTATTCGTTCGGCGCATGCTGATTTCGAAACAGCGGAGCGCGAATTGCTGGTCATTCGTTCAGGACTGAAAAATTCTACGACCTTTTTCGCTAACGCTATTCTTATCTCTGGTGGTTTGATTGTTTTAGCATTGGCAGTTGCACTTGGATGGTTGCTTAACAGAAGCCTGGGGGCGGCAGTTGTCGAAATGACCGACACCATGTCTGCGCTAGCTGAAGGTAATAAAGATGTGAAAGTGCCGCACTCAAATCGAAAAGATGAAATTGGCGCTATGGCTTCGGCGGTCTATATATTTAAAGAAAATGCAATTAAGAATGATCAGCTGATTGAAGCGCAAGTTACCCAAAAACGAGAGGCTGATGAAGCCAAGCGGATTTCACAGGAACAAGCTATTGCAGCTGAGCGCAAGATTGTTGTCGATACCTTTGGAGTCGCGTTATCTAATATTGCAAATAAAAATCTTTCTTATCGAATCATGGAAGATTTACCAGGAGCTTACACTGAATTGAAATCCAACTTTAACACTTCAATCTCAGATCTCATGAACGCACTGATCCAAGTGGGGGACAGTGCTAGAAATATCGAGAGTGGTACGAATGAGATACGTTCTGGTTCTGAAAAGCTATCTCAACGTGGAGAACAACAAGCAGCATCCGTTGAAGAAACCGCTGCAGCCGTTGAAGAAATAACAGCGACTGTGAGAACGACCGCTGAACGTGTTAATGAAACTGAGTTACTGGTTGGTAAAACTCAAAATGCAGCAACAGAGTCGAGTGAAGTAGTAAAGAATGCCGTGTCTGCAATGGATGAAATCAGGAACTCTTCCGATCAGATTGAGAGTATTATAACCGTGATTGACGACATTGCTTTTCAGACAAATTTGCTGGCGCTCAATGCAGGTGTAGAAGCTGCACGCGCAGGTGAAGCGGGAAAAGGTTTTGCAGTTGTCGCGCAAGAAGTGCGTGAATTGGCTCAACGTTCAGCGGTTGCGGCAAATGAAATTAAGGAACTCATCACTAAGTCTGGTGATCAGGTTAAGCATGGTGTCGAACTGGTGGGTCAAACTGGAAAAACGCTTGAACAGATTTTGCTTTCGGTTAACGAGGTGTCAGGACATATTGCTGCTATTGGACAAGCGTCACAGGAGCAAACTGGAGGATTGCAAGAGATTAATTCGGCTGTGAGTTCAATTGATCAAAGCACACAGAAAAGTGCAGCCATGTTGGAAGAAACCAATGCCGCCAGCAATGTGTTGAGCAGCGAAGTTGCCTCACTCTCATCATTATTGGACGAGTTTCAGACCGATGCCGACGCACAAAGAGGCACCCCAAAACAGAATGCCGCGTGAGATCAGAAACAAATTTGTACCTTTGGTGATCGAATAGTTTTGGTACAATAGGGTGGTCACAGAGAAAAGCTTTCTGATGCCGCTTCGCAAAGTGCCCAGTTTATGGAAAACAGGTCTTGGCGCAGGGGTAGAGCTTACATGCCAAAGCGGGCAGCTTTGAGCACCTTGCCTTTAGTTAGCAACTACATTCGTGTGCAATTTGTGTGTACAGAACGTTGTGTTGTGCATGAATCGGTGATAAGTCTCAAAGTTATGGATATGGCAACCAACTGGTTTCTTTGAGGAATTTGGAGCGGGCGAGGCGATTCGAACGCCCGACCCTAACCTTGGCAAGGTTATGCTCTACCCCTGAGCTACGCCCGCTCATCATCATATTCTGAGGTGTTATGAATATGACTGTCAGTGAAGACCTGCGCTATATGGCGCAAGATGAAATGAATTGCAACAACAAAATGTCAAGAAAATCGCCGAAATTGTAGTTTTCTAATTTTGATGAAAATTTATAGCCTCCCATCTGAATTTGGTTCTGGTTTTAAGAGGCCGAAAATGCGGCTCTAAGCAATGGTTTAATCTTCCTTGTTGGCAAACGCTTCAATAACTAGTATATATGAATACATCATATGAATTGAATGATGTTAGAAACCCAGAAAGTTGAAAAATGCCACGCCCGAAAAAGTCGGAAAATAAGACAGATCTGTCGGATTTGTTGTCCGAGCATCAGATTGATCGCTCGCGCGCGATCGGCGGGCAGGTTTATGATTTATTGCGTCTCTTTATCATTTTGGATCAGCTTCAACCTGGTATGCAGATTAACGAGCTGGACATTGCTAAATGGCTGGGCGTGAGCCGAACGCCTGTTCGTGAGGCATATCAACGTCTGATGAGCGATGGGTTGGTTATCACCCAGCCCAAAGTCGGGTCGGTGGTTTCATCCATTGATCATAAACGCATTAAAGAAGGCATTATTATCCGGCGTGCGCTTGAACGGGAAGTGGTGCGTCTGATTTGTGAAAACGATGTCGATCTGGACCGATTTTCAGCCAATCTTGCCTTGCAAAGGGTGGCTGTCTCCCAGTCAGACGCTATTGAATTTTTTAAGCAGGATGAAGCCTTCCATTTAATGCTCGCAGATCTTGCTGGCATACCGACTGCCTGGAAAATGGCACAGTCGGTTAAGGCGCATATCGATCGCGCGCGTATCCGCGTTACCAGCAATTTACCAGATCGCATAAATCAAGCTTTTGATGAACATCTAAAGCTTATTGATGCATTAAAGCAGAAACAATCAGACACTGCGCTTGATCTCATCAGTCAACATATCGAAGCTATATTTAGTGATGTTGATAAAATTACACCTGAAAATTTGAACATATGAAACTTTTAAATCAACATTTTAAGGCGCCAAAGGGCGTATCAAAACTTAGCTACCAGCCTGAAGATCATGGTGTGGGTATTGTTCATTTCGGGCCTGGAGCGTTTCATCGTGCACATCAGGCTCATTACACGGATAAGGTCTTATCTGATTTTGGCGGTGATTGGCGCATTCTGGCGGTGAGTTTAAAAAGCACTCAGACAGTGGATGATTTAAATGCGCAGGATGGGCTTTATTCGCTCTTAATCAAATCTGCATCTGGTGAAAATGAAGTCGAGGTTATTGGTTCGATCGTGGGCGCAGAGGCTGCTTCGCGGACAACGGATCATGTGTATGAGACACTGACCTCCCCAAAAACTCATATCTTAAGCTTAACTGTCACAGAAAAAGCTTATGGGATCGACCGACAAACCGGTCAAATTTCTCATGATCATCCAGATATTTTACATGATTTGCAAAATCCGGACGCACCTATTGGTGTGATTGGTATGATTGTGAAAGGGCTCGCGCTGAGGAAAGCAAATGCACTGCCACCTTTTACGGTTTTATGCTGTGATAATCTGCCTCATAATGGTGATCTGGTGCGTTCAGGGGTTTTGGATTTTGCTGAACGAACTGATCAGGAATTGGCACAATGGATTGCTGAACATGGATGTTTCCCCAATACAATGGTGGATCGCATTACACCTGCGGCAACACCCGAACTTTTGGACAATGTTTCAAAAATGCTTGGGGTCGAAGATAAACTCGCGATTGAGACAGAGCCATTTACCCAGTGGGTCATAGAAGACAAATTTTGTGGACCCCGTCCTCAATGGGAAAAAGTCGGCGCGCTTTTGGTCGATGATGTTGCACCTTATGAGCATATGAAGCTTCGCATGCTCAATGGTGCGCATTCTTTAATTGCTTATCTTGGTCATGTTCACGGCTGCAAATATGTGCGGGACGCCATGGCGCACCCCCATATTCAGCCCTTGGTGCTGAACCATTTTAAAGCCGCTTTGCAAACGCTGGCACCTCTGCATGATGTGGATTTTAATGAATATGCTCAGCAGTTGGCCGAGCGGTTTGAAAATCCAAATATTGCGCATGAAACGTATCAGATCGCGATGGATGGGACACAAAAGCTTCCTCAACGCATCTTTTCTCCAGCCATCGATGCCCTCAAACTAGGTCAAGATATTGATAGTTTTGCATTAGCGACGGCTGCTTGGATGCTTTATTGTCATGTAGGGGTAAATGGACAATCAGCAAGTGGACTTGGTCCCTACGCATTGCGCGATCCGAGAGAAGCGGAGATCAAAAATGCGCTTGAAGGTGTAGGAGCTAATGCGGTGGCGCTTCGAAATGGGCTGTTTGGATTGTCTGATTTTATACCTGAGGAACTCGCCGAGAGTGAAGAATGGGGCGAACAGGTGACATGTAAACTTGCGCGCCTTCTGGCTGGTGAATTGGATCAACTTGCGGGTTAGATCCGCAGTTGGTTGAGATTATATTTTGAGATTGAATTTGAAAGATTATTTATGAAGATTGCATGTATAGGCGAAGCCATGGTTGAATTGTCGGTGGATCCCTCCGGTCGCAATGCGGCAGTGGGTTATGCCGGGGACACGCTTAATACCGCTATTTATTTAAAGCGAAATTTAGGAGCGGAAGGCGACGTATTTTTCACCAGTGTTTTGGGTCAGGATCAATTTTCACAGTGGATGCTTCATTATATTGAAGCTGAAGATGTCAACGCGTCGACCATCTCAAAACATCCATCATTATTACCGGGGATTTATTCGATCTCCAAAAATGATGATGGTGATCGAACCTTTACTTATTGGCGTGAAAATTCGGCAGCGCGTAAGTTGTTTCAAACACCAGAAGGTGAGACCGATTTCTCAATTCTTGAGGACATGGATGTCGTCTATTTCAGCGCCATTACGCTCGCCATTTTTCCTGAGCATGTGGTGAAGGCATGGTTTGAATGGCTGAAGGTGTTCCGTGCAAATGGCGGTAAAGTCGCTTTTGATTCCAATTATCGCCCTCGTTTGTGGCAAAGCCGGGAGCAGGCATTAAGGATTGTTGAAGAAGCCTTGCGATTAACAGATATTGCTGTGCCATCAATCGATGATGAAATGGAATTATTTGAAGATCAGGACGAAGATGCGCTGGTTCGAAGGTTCCAATCTTACAATATTCAAGACGTTGTGATTAAACGCGGAGACCGCGGGCCCATTGCCTTGATTAACAGTCAAATACTCAATCCAGAAATAGATTTCCCCTCAGCGGGCAATGTGGTAGACACCACGGCAGCCGGCGACAGTTTTAATGGTGGATTTTTGGCAAGCTTCCTTAACGGGGTAGCCATCGAAAAATCTATGCTCGCTGGTCATAATATGGCGATGAAAGTGATTGCACATCAAGGCGCAATCATCGATAAATCTCATATGTGATTTGTAAAGTGAGATAAGATAGTGAGCGACGTAAAATCAAAACAGGATTTGTTTAATGCATTAGAAGACCTTGGGATCGAATATAAGAATTTTGATCATGAACCGGTCTTCACAGTGGAAGAATCAGTATCCCTGCGTGATGATATCCCTGGCGGTCATACCAAGAACCTGTTTCTAAAAGATAAGAAAAGTAATTATTTTCTGGTGACGTTGGAAGAAGATGCGGTGGTGGATCTTAAAGCAATCCACACATTGATCGGCGCAAAGGGTCGCGTGTCATTTGGCAAGCCTGATAAGCTGATGGAATATTTGGGTGTGGCTCCGGGATCGGTGACCGCTTTATCAGTGATAAATGACACGCAATCAAATGTGACTATGGTGATTGATGCACCGCTTTTGGAGCATGATATTATCAATTGTCATCCGCTTATAAATGACGCGACAACTTCGCTTTCACGAGACGACTTGATAAAATTTGCGAAACATTTTGGTCATGACCCTTTAATTATAAAAGTTTCGCAATAAGTCTATAGAAGAAGATACCTCACGCAGATCAGCGATTTGTGGTATAGATCTTTGCTTTAATTGGATGGATAAATAATATGAACGATGAAGATAACCCTTATGCTTACAGTTCTGGCGCGCAATATCAGGGGTCTGCATCATATGGCACAAGCACAATGACAACAGGCGCGCAGATGCCATCGTCAGCCGCTGCCGCCGCTCCTGCGCCAAACGTAAATCCTGGCGAATTGATCAAAGACACGACCCTCAATGATTTTAAGGCCGATGTGATTGATCAGTCTGAACACCAGCCAGTGATCGTTGATTTCTGGGCGCCGTGGTGCGGACCATGCCGGCAGCTAACGCCAATTATTGAAAAAGCGGTTCAAGATGCTGGTGGTGCGGTGAAGCTTGTTAAAATGGATATTGAGAAATATCCCGATATCGCCAATCAAATGGGTGTTCAATCTATCCCGGCTGTTGTTGCCTTTTCAAAGGGTCAGCCTGTGGATGGGTTTATGGGCGTGCAGCCTGAAGGCCAGATTAAAGAGTTTATTGCAAAGCTCGCCGCAGCAAATCCGCAAAATGATATGCAGGAACAGATTGAGCAGGTTTTAGATGCTGGCGATGCAGCGCTTGCAAACGGTGATTTTGAGCAAGCAGCGCAAGCCTTTTCTATGGTGATGCAACATGACAGAGGTAATAAACGAGCGGTTGCTGGTATTGTCGATTGCATGCTTGAAACCGGCCGTATTGATCAGGCTGCAGCGCTTTTGGAGAAACTGCCCGAGGATGACAAACAGGCTGTGGAGATTTCAGGTGCTATAAAGCGCGTTGAAATGGCGCAAGAGGTTGCCAAGCTTGGCGATCCAAACGAATTGCAAGCACGTATTGATAGTAATGAAAACGATCACGAAGCGCGCTCTGATCTTGCAAAGATTTTTGCAGCGCAGGGCAAGCGTGATGAAGCAGTTGATGCGCTCATTACGATCATGCGCAAAGACCGTGAATGGCAAGAAGACGGAGCGCGTAAAATGCTTCTAGATTTCTTTGAAGCCTGGGGAGCTGCAGATCCTGCGAGCGCCTCTGGACGTCGCAAGCTTTCGTCTATTTTGTTTTCATAAGACTTATTCGGTGATGCCTCTTGTGTCACCGTTCTGACAGCCTATCATGTGAAAAGCTGTTCGTGCGAAAGGCGTAAGATATGCAAGTTGGTAATAAGCATTACATTAAGGAAGGCGATCTTCCCAAAGAGGCAAGATTGTTTCCATTGTCAGGCGCGCTCTTATTGCCAGGTAGCGTGATGCCGCTTAATATTTTTGAGCCGCGATATCTTGAATTGCTTGATGATGCGCTTGCAAGTGATCGTTTGGTGGCCATGGTGCAGCCGAACTTTCTCAACAAACCAAATGTGCCAGTTGAAGATCTATGCAGCGTTGGCACATTGGGGCGGATTATTTCGCTCGCAGAATCTGGCGATGGGCGATATCTGATTTCTTTGGGTGGTGTATGTCGGTTCAGAATAAAAGAAGAGCTATCTGTTAAGTCACCCTACCGGGTTGCCAAGATCACTCCTTTTATGACTGATATTGAGGACAAAGATCTAGAGATGCCTGAGGCGAAGATTGAGTTGCTTCAGCATATGCGAAACTACGTGGAAGAAAACAATATCGAAGTCGATTATGAAGATATTGAACAATTGCAAGTTTCGGATCTTGTTAATTTGTTGTCCGGTTTGCTGCCATTTGATGTAACGGAAAAACAAGCATTGTTGGAAGCTGACTTTGAGGTCCGAGTTCAAACTCTCATTGCTCTTTTAGAGATGGGTTTTTCCAATGACGCATCTGATTCTAAGCAAACTGTGCAATAAGGCTGCATTATGAGCGATAGAAAACAAAAACATCCTGAGATCGATCCGCAATTGCTCCAATTGCTGGTTTGCCCTTTAACGAAGGGCTCCCTGTCTTACGATAAAGAAGCCTCCGAGTTGATTTCCGAGAAAGCAAAGCTCGCCTATCCAGTTCGCGATTGTATTCCAATCATGCTGGTGTCAGAAGCGCGGCAATTATAGCCAACTAAATCATCGTACCTTTCAAAAGCTTTGGCCCGGATTGATTTTGCAACCCGGCGGCTTGCTCGATGAAATAGTTTTTCAATTTCGGCATGCGATCCACCAAACCAAGGCCTAAATCTCTTAAGTGTCGAATGGGCGCAATATCATTTGAGAATAATCTGTTGAGCACATCGGTTGTCACGCCCATTTGAACCGTATCAAATCGGCGCCACATCTGATAGCGTTCAAGTGTTGTTTTGGATCCAAAATCAAGTCCTAAGCGATCAGCATCGACAATGGTTTCTGCTAAAGCTGCGGCACCTTTAAATCCTAAATTTAGACCCTGTCCTGCAATTGGGTGAATGCCATGCGCTGCATCGCCGACGAGTGCTAAACGGTTTTGGACATAATCGCGTGCGAGTGTGAGACCAAGCGGGAAGGCTTTTCGACCTCCTTCAACACTCAGCTCACCCAGCTTGTGGCCAAATCGACGTTCAAGCTCCATTTCAAAAACAAGATCATCGCTTTCAACAAGCTTGTTGGCTTCTTCGGTCTTCTCTGTCCAGACAAGTGACGAGCGATTGCCCGTAAGCGGTAATATCGCAAAAGGCCCGCTAGGTAGGAAGTGTTCCTCTGCCATGCCAAAATGTTCGCGTTCATGGGCAACAGTTGTCACAATGCCCGATTGTCCATATTGCCAGCGCATGGTTTTAATGCCGGCCATTTTGCGAATGCGTGAATTTACCCCATCAGCGGCTATGAGCAGCTTGGCTGTAATCTGATCACCATTTGCCAGCGACACGGTTGCTTGGCTATCTGTTCTGGTAAAATCAGTGACGGGACTGCTTTGTAATATGGGAATATTAAGTTCATCTGCTTTGCCGCGCAGTGCAGTGACCATAGACAGGTTCGGGATCATATGCGCAAAAGGGCGATCCCCATCAACAGTGCCATCGAAATTTAGAAAAACTGGACGAATAGGATCATTAACTTCAGAATCGGTGACGATCATTTTATTGATCGGTTGCGCGTCTGGTAAAATCTGTTCCCACAAACCAAGTGCCGTCAACATATTTTCCGCAGCCACCGCAATCGCAGATGCGCGCGTGTCATTTTTCCAAACATCTTTTGGAGCTGCATCAACAATGGTGATGTTGAGAGGAGGTGAAGCTGCTTTGATCGCAACAGCTGTTGCAAGCCCAACATATCCTGCTCCGGCCACAAGAATATCAATCTGTTTGTTTGTACTTGCCATGATATCACTTTCCAACATTTGGTCGAATTTTGCTCAATGACCAATTGCAAAATCTGTTTAATCCCTGATTGCAATATAAGAGCAGTATATCGTAAGTCTGTGAGAGTTCGAAATTAATTTATGGGTTCATAATGTCGCGCGACCGTTCTGCAACAATGACAAAGTTCTTAAACTGCCTCAATCTGGAAGTACAATCGGAAACAGAATTTTTAGGTCAGACGCCAGACTTTGGTTGGCGGCGCATCTTTGGCGGACAATTTATCGCCCAGGCAATTGTCGCTGCGCAAAGAACTGTATCAAAAGACAAAGTTATCCATTCTCAGCATTGTTATTTTCTGCGTCCGGGCGACCCAGATGTTCCGATCCAGTATCGCGTGACGAAAGTGCGAGATGGGGCGAGTTTCAGCATGCGCATAGTTGAAGCTTTTCAAGCTGATCGGCAGGTTTTTACAATGCAGTGCTCTTTCCATGGCGTTGAAGAGGGTCTATCGCATCAATCAGCGATGCCAGAGGTTACACCGCCTGAAGAACTCGATTTTCTAGATATGCTCAATAAGTCCGCTGATGACGTGGTTCGTCCGCTTAAAGCCTATATTGATAAAGAGCGGCCGTTTGAGTTCCGTCCGGTTTCAACTGAACGTTATTTGAACAGTCATGCGCTTGAACCACATCAATCTGTTTGGCTCAAACTTGTGAGCCCCGTGAATGATGATGTTCACGCGGAATATGATATCGCGATGTTGGCTTATATTTCAGATGCCTTATTGATCGACACGGCACTCTTTCCGCACTCAACGAATATTTTTGACGGCAGCATTCAGGGTGCAAGTTTGGATCATGCATTGTGGTTCCACAGACCGTTCAAATTAGATGATTGGGTGCTTTATCACATGGAAAGCCCCACGGCATCTGGGTCTCGTGGGCTCGCGCGCGGCCAAATTTTTTCGCAAAAAGGTGAGCTGTTAATGTCCGTCACACAGGAAGGTTTGATTCGTAAACGTGCATCTGCTCGATAATTATGCAGAATTTTTAAATTGCACATTATTTAATCATATCCAGTATGCCTAAAAAATAGGCGATCACCATGAATTGCTCGCGGTAACAAAAATTTCCTTTTAAAACCAAGTGATTAGTTAAGAAAAAGTTAAGTTGGCATGGCATTTGATTCTTATCGGATAGCTGCGCGGCGATGTTGCTGCGTAGGTCGTTAGATGCGGCGTAAAAACCGCGAGTAATCAAAGGACGGGAAACGAGATGAAAATCGTTATGGCCATTATCAAGCCGTTTAAATTGGATGAAGTGCGCGAAGCACTCACATCCATCGGCATTCAGGGGTTAACAGTGACGGAAGTAAAAGGTTACGGACGTCAAAAAGGACACACAGAAATTTATCGCGGCACAGAATACGCTGTGAGTTTCTTGCCAAAATTAAAAATTGAGATTGCAGTCGCTGCTGATGCGGTTGACGGCGCAATTGAGGCTATCTCATCTGCTGCCAAAACTGGCCAGATTGGTGATGGTAAAATCTTCACATATTCAATTGATCACGCTGTACGTATCCGTACTGGCGAGACAGATGCAGAAGCCCTTTAAGGCGCCCTCAGGAGTTATGATTATGAAATCAATTAGTAAAAAATCGCTATTTGCGATGACATTGGCGGGGCTGGCTGTAAGTTCAGTTCCAGCGCTTGCACAAGATGCAGCAAATCCATCAGCTGAAACAGCTTATATCTTCAACACATTGCTATTCTTGATCGGTGGTTTCCTAGTGATGTTCATGGCAGCTGGTTTTGCTATGCTTGAAGCTGGTTTGGTTCGTTCTAAAAACGTATCTATGCAGTGTTTGAAAAACATCGCGCTTTACTCAATTGCCGGCATCATGTTCTGGGCGATTGGTTATAACCTTATGTATGCAAATGTTGGCGGCGGTTATGTCGGCTCACTTGGTTGGGGTTACGGCTTCGACGCAGTTGGCGGTGACGCACTAGATACTGGTTATTCAACAGCATCTGACTGGTTCTTCCAAATGGCATTCGTAGCAGCAACAGCTTCAATTGTTTCGGGTACTATTGCTGAGCGTGTTAAAATCTGGCCATTCCTGATCTTCACAGCCGTTTTGACTGGTGTTCTTTATCCGATCACTGGTGCATGGACTTGGGGTGGTGGTTGGTTGAGCGAAGCAGGCTTCTCTGATTTCGCTGGTTCAACAATCGTTCACTCAGTTGGTGGTTGGGCAGCTCTAACAGGCGCTATCATCCTCGGTGCTCGTAACGGTAAATATGTTGATGGCCGTACAGTTCCAATGCCTGGTTCAAACATTGCGCTTGCAACATTGGGTACATTCATTCTTTGGCTCGGTTGGTTCGGCTTTAACGGTGCGTCTCAGCTTGCTATGGGCACAATCGGTGATGTGTCTGACATCTCACGCATCTTCGCGAACACAAACCTTGCTGCTGCAGGTGGTGTTGTTGCAGCCGTTATTCTTACACAAATCATGTATAAGAAAATCGACGTAACAATGGCTCTTAACGGTGCACTTGCTGGTCTTGTTTCTATCACTGCTGAGCCTTTGGCTCCTTCAGGTGGTGCGTCAATCCTCATCGGTGCTGTTGGTGGTGTGATCGTTGTATTCGCGGTTCCATTGCTTGATAAGCTTAAAATCGATGACGTTGTTGGTGCGATCCCAGTTCACCTATTCGCAGGTATTTGGGGCACAATCGTTGTTCCTGTATCAAACAGCGATGCAAACTTCGGTTCACAGATCCTAGGTATCGTTGCAATGGGTGCATTCACAGTGATTACATCTGCGATTGTTTGGTACGCATTGAAACTAACTATCGGTCTTCGTGCTTCTGAAGAAGACGAAATCATGGGTATGGACAAAGCTGAAGTTGGCATTGAAGCTTACCCTGAGTTTAGCAAAGGCTAAGTACTAGCTTTATCGAAAGTGAGTTTGCTGTTCCTCCACCTCCCTTCCCAAAACAGCAAGCTCGCGATCAAAAGAAAAGGGCCCGATTTTTTATCGGGCCCTTTTTATTGGGGAATGGCTTCTGAATGAATTCGCGAGCACTTGCAAATTTAATGTCTTATCTCTTGTCTCGCCAATTGCTGGCGCGTGCTCCGATAAACAACCAATAGATAAATCCACCCCCCATTGCACTGACGATATAGGCCAGTGCCTGATCCTGCGCAGAAATAGATGCGAAGGGTGAGAATAAGATAGATATTGCAACAAGGCCGGCTGCCGCAAGATAATACAACCAATCCCGGATCGATTTAACTTCGAATATCAAGATGATGATAAATGCTGGAATCCAAGCAATGCTGGCAAATTGAAATGTTAAAGCACTGACACTGAAAATGAGTGCTAGATAAACTTCAAAATCATCATAAATTACGAAGTCTTGAAATGTGACTAATCCTGATAAAAACGCATGGATGCCAGCTGCACACAAACAGGCGAAAAAATAACCAAAGACTATGCCCAAAAATCGTAAGATCAGGCGTACTAATTGTACCATTTTCTTACCTTTGGTGAGTTAGCTTTCGCCGTGTCCAGCAATCATGCTCGCCATAAGCTGTGATTCAAGTGCTTGACGCTCGCTCTTTCTCAAACGTTCGGATTCTGATTTTAGCTGACCGCATGCGGCGAGAATGTCACGGCCACGCGGTATTCTAATCGGAGACGCATAGCCTGCTTGATTGATAAAATCAGCGAACTTTTCGATCTGCTCCCAATCGGAGCACTCATATTCTGAACCCGGCCAAGGATTAAACGGAATAAGGTTGATCTTTGCAGGAATATTTTTAAGCAAGATCACCAATTCTTTGGCATCCTGCAAACTATCATTCACCCCTTTGAGCATGACATATTCAAACGTGATGCGACGGGCATTATTGGCACCTTTATAATTCCGGCAGGCATCCAATAATTCTTCAAGTGGATATTTTTTATTGATCGGCACCAATACGTCGCGCAGATCATTGCGCGTTGCATGAAGCGAAATGGCGAGCATGACACCTATTTCTTCACCGGTTTTATAGATCTCTGGCACAACACCAGATGTTGATAAAGTCACGCGGCGTCGAGATAATGCAATACCGTCGCCGTCAATCGCTATATGCAGCGCCTTTTTCACATTCTCAAAATTATAAAGCGGTTCACCCATCCCCATCATTACAATATTGGAAACTTTGCGTTCGCTAGATGGGATGATGCCGCCTGTTGGCGTATCTTTGTTGGGAAAATCGCCCAAACGATCACGTGCGACCAGCAATTGTGATAAGATCTCACCGGATGTGAGGTTGCGAACAAGCTTTTGTGTGCCAGTGTGGCAAAATGTGCAGGTCAATGTACAGCCAACTTGGCTTGAGATACATAGAGTACCGCGATCATCTTCGGGGATGTAAACTGTTTCCACTTCAACAGGTTTGCCTGCGCCACCTGATGGGAAGCGCATCAACCATTTACGTGTTCCGTCATTTGAAATCTGCTCTTCGATGATCTCAGGTCTTGAAATATCAAAATTCTCATCCAGCTTTTGGCGCAAATCTTTGGACACATTATGCATATCTGCAAAATCTGAAACACCGCGCACATAAAACCAATGCCAAAGTTGGCTGGCGCGCATTTTCAATTGTTTTTCTGCAATCCCAATAGATCTCAGTGCGTCGATCAACTCAGCTTTCGGCAAGCCAATCAGATGTTTTTTACCTGTTGTCTTGGCTTTCATGCGCGTATCGACGTCATCGCGAACGCTCTTATCGGTCAAATCAATGGAAATCGCCATTGTTGTCTATGCCTTTTTTAAAATTTCGTGCTTGCTGCTCAGATACCATCAAATTGCACAAGCGTCACGGAGTTTTATTCCGCGCAGTAAAAAGGCCGGAAACCCGGCCTAATCAATCTCAGTACTAACCAGCTAATTTTAGCTGCAGCTGGAAATATTGTTTAAAGCAGCGGTAATGCCAGATAGTGAGAAGCTGTAATCGCGGTTTTTACCGTTGCGAGACGATACAACTTGCACTGTTGCAGAACTGCCGGCTTTAAGTGCAGCTACAAAAGCAGGGCCTTCAGCTGCATTTTCGATGTGAGCAACCTTGCCACGTGAGATAAATTGATAGGTTTTGTCACCCACCTGTACTTTGACTTTTGAGTCCTGGCGCAGTTTGTAGCTCATCATAACCTGTGGTTCATAAACCACGTTTTGGCCTACACGCTGCGCAACCAGCAGATAATTCTGTCCATGCGATAATGTGCGGCCTTCTTCCGAAAGTGGCGCAGCTGTTTTATGAGGAGATAGAACGTAGCAAACTTTACCATTTGGAGATTGGTAGGAATACGCACCCCAATCGGTGAATTCTTTGATAAGCGCAGGCGTTTGCGCGTTTGCGGTCATTGGGCTAGCGATTGCGCATAATGCGCTGAAAGCTAATGCCATTGTGAATTTTTTACTAAACATAGCGATGATCTCTTTCGTCAAAAACATTGTCATCCCCCTCACTTTATACACCCCTGGCGCCTGATCAGCATTGTCGACCTATACGGATCTGTCGCCGAGTCCCATTTTGCAACAATTGTGGTTACCAAACCGTCAACAATTAACAAACAATTCAAATTTTCAGATTTTTTTTCGATTAACGTGTAATTTCAGCCCATTAGCTCTTTTAATATGAATAAATTTCGGCAATAGTTTGGCAGATACGTTCAGGCCAAATATAAAAATCGAAACTGCGGTCGATTTTGGTGTGGGCAAATAAGAATAATAAAGGGATTAATTTGAATGGGGCGTGATCAGCATGATCACTTTGCTAAGCTGTCCAATGCAGTAGCGGTTGATCGTGATCAAAAAGCGTTTGCGGAGCTTTTTGACTATTTTTCACCACGCATTAAGTCGTACTTTATCCAGCTTGGCGCCGCGCCTGAGCAGGCTGAAGATATGTCTCAAGATGTGATGTCCGCTCTGTGGCATAAAGCGCATCTGTTTGACCCATCAAAATCCTCGCTTTCGACTTGGCTATTTCGTGTTGCCAGAAACCGCCGTATTGATTTGCTTCGCCGTGATCGATCAGCGCTGATTGACGTCAATGATCCCATTTTTGTCCCTCCCGAACCAATCTCTCCAGATGATTATGTGGAGGAAGAAGAGCGTGATGAACATGTTCGCCGGGCGCTGGCACTTTTACAGGATAAACATGCTGATATTATCCGCATGTCGTTCTTTTTGGGCTTATCTCATAGTCAGATCGCGGAAAAATCTGGTCTACCTTTGGGCACTGTGAAATCGCGAATACGTGTTGCATTTCAGAAGCTTAGGGAAACGCTCGAGGGTGATATCGGCCCAGCAGATGATCTCTGACGATCTCGTTCTTAGTCCACTTTCTCACCTTTGAACTCTTCGAGCGCTTTTTTCGCTGCTTCACGCTGTTCAGGCGTCATGTGTTTTTTCAATGTGGAAAGCGCAACGGTTAGCACCGCCACGTCATCACCAAATCCAATCATGGCAATGAAATCCGGAATGAGATCAGCAGGCAAAACAAAATAGGCTAATGCTGCCAGCAAAACACCGCGGACGTGAGCGGGTGTATTTTTATCCAACGCGCAGAAGTATGCGGTCACGACATCTTCCGCAAATGGCAATTGAGTCAGCGCATTTTTAAAAGTCGGCCAGAATTTTGACCGAATCTTTTTTTCTTGCTGCTGTTGCTGTTTTATATCGGCTGGCGATAGAATCGCGTTGATTTCATTTTCGCTGATTGTTTTCTTACCCATATACTTAACTTGGGGTGGATTCTGGTTAAATTCAATTGGTGGCGGATATTTTCCTGTTTGATATGGTGATATATCTGCTTCAATGTTTATTTGAAAAAATGGGATGATTAGCTTGGTAAAGTCAGTTCTATTTGTCTGTATGGGCAATATATGCCGCTCCCCAATGGTTGAAGGCGTATTCAAAGCAGAATTGGAAAAATCTTCATTGGCGACGCAGTTGATCGTCGATTCTGCAGGCACTGGGAGCTGGCATGAGGGCAATTTACCTGATCCGCGCGCGATCAAAACCATGCATCGATATGATATTGATATCACCGATCAGCGCTCACGTCCTATTCATCGACGAGATTATTCTGATTTTGATCTGATCCTTGCCATGGATCACGACAATTTAGACATGCTTTTTGCCGATGCGCCGATCGAACAACAGCATAAAATCCACTTATTTATGGATTATGCGCTAGGAGAAGAGACGCCTGTTCCAGATCCATATTACGGTCAGGGTGATGGTTTTGAAATCGTCTATCAGATGTTGGTCAGAGGCTCGGCCGGATTGGTTGAAAAGCTTGAGACCAAATGATCCTGTTGGTTTGTTATTGCCAACGGATATCGTTCTTCAACAACATAAGGACCACCGCCTCGCGAGTTTCTTGAAGACATCACCACAAATTCAGACACATGAAATATCGCTGATTTGAAATTACTACGCGCATTTAAATAATCGCTTACAGCAAATGGATTGACATGGCGCAATCTTGCGAGCGTAACATGCGGGATGAACTTGCGGCCATCGGGCATAATGCCGATCCGCCGGCACTGACTATCCAAGCAAGATTGCAATGAATTCAATTCGTTAGATGGGTTCACATCGGCGTAAATAGCGCGTGGTTTTTTAGACCCAAATACATTGACACCGTTGAGCTGAAGTTCAAAACTTTTCTTTGACACATGATCAAACGCATCTAAGACATCATCTGCTGTGCGTTCATCAACGTCACCAATAAATCGTAAGGTTATGTGGTAGTTTTCGACGTCAATCCAACGTGCGCCTTGTAAGCCTCCACGTAGCAGAGACAAGCTTTGCGCGACATCCTTCGGGATTTCCAATGCTGCAAATAACCTTGGCATGGCGGTACTCCTGATCGAATCACCTATGATGTGACCATGAGTTCATGACAAGTTCAAGACTTATTCAAATCTTGAAGAATTCGTGATTATTCGTCCACAGCCTGCGCTTTGAAGAAGGCTTCTGCTGTTGGCAAGATATTTTCGACCATGACGGCAATGCCTCTGGGGTTGGGATGAATCCCATCGGATAAATTAAGCTCTGGAATACCTGCCACGCCATCTAAAAAGAAGGGATAAAGTTCAACTTCGAATTTATCCGCAAGTTCTGGATAGATTGAATTGAACGCTTCCTCATAGGCGGTGCCCATATTGGGGGGTGCGAGCATGCCCATTAGAAAGACCGAGATATTCCGCTCTCTCAGACGTGTCATCATGTTGTCGAGATTTTCTCGTGTAGTCTCTGCCGGTAAACCACGTAGGGCATCATTAGCGCCAAGTTCTAAAATGACAACATCAGTGCCGTCGGGCACTGACCAATCCAAACGCGCCAATCCGCCTGATGTTGTATCACCCGACACGGCAGCATTTGTCATGTTGATCTCAAGTCCATTTGCATTAAGTGCTTCGGCCAATCTGTTGGGAAATGCATCCTGTCGATCAAGCTGATAACCAGCCATCAAACTATCCCCAAACGCAACCACATTGAGCGGTTTGGCAATGGCTGATGCTATGGACATGCTGGTCATGACTAATAATGCTGAGAAGAATCCAGTAAATGCACGTAAGAGATCTTTTATTTTCATAGTCCAATACCTATTTGCAGTCGTAATGAGCTTTAATAATACTAAGATACCACATATAGGGACTAAGAGCCGTGCCGCAAACACTTATCGAATTAAAAAACGCTGATTTGACCTTAGGAAGCGAAGCATCCTCCGTTCATGTACTAAAAAGTATGAACCTTGAATTGAATGAAGGTGAGAGCGCGGGCATCGTTGGACCGTCTGGTTCAGGAAAATCTACTCTGCTGATGGTGTTGGCAGGATTGGAGCGTCTCGATAGCGGAGAAGTTCACATCGCAGGCTCTGCTATCCATGAGATGACCGAGGATGAAGCGGCAGCGTTTCGTGGGCGAAACATCGGTATTGTATTCCAGAGTTTTCACCTCATTCCCAATATGACAGCGCTTGAAAATGTGGCGGTGCCGCTCGAATTAGCAGGCGAGAAGAATGCATTTGAAAAAGCGAAAGAAGAGCTTGTTGCAGTTGGTCTAGGCGAACGTTTAACCCATTATCCGTCAGAATTATCAGGCGGTGAGCAACAACGTGTGGCGATCGCGCGCGCATTGGCACCATCTCCGAAATTGCTCATTGCGGATGAGCCGACAGGAAACCTTGATGGTGATACAGGTCAACAGATTGCAGATCTTTTGTTCCAAAAACAAAAAGAACGCGACATGACACTCGTTCTAGTGACACATGACCCATCTCTGGCGGATCGATGTGAGAGAAAGATTGCGGTACGTTCAGGCGAAATCGAAGCTTATTCTGAGGCTGCAGAATAATGGAAAATTCATTTCAACAACTTGGGCTCTTTGAAAAAGTGAGCCTCGCATTGCGCTTTGCAATGCGCGAAATGCGCGGTGGCTTGCGTGGATTTTACATCTTCTTGGCTTGTGTGGCCCTAGGTGCAGCAGCCATTTCTGGCGTTAATTCCGTTTCCAGATCAATCAATCAATCCATTTCATCCGAAGGGCAATCGATCTTAGGTGCTGATGTCCGTTTTGAGATCGAAAACAGACGCGCAACCGAAGAAGAGGTCGCTTTTGTTCAAAGCTTAGGTGACGTGACAGCTGGGTCAAATTTGCGGTCAATGGCGCGTAAGCCTGATGGGTCTGATCAGGCGCTGGTCGAATTGCGTTCGGTGGATGATGTTTATCCTTTGTTTGGGGAATTGGTGACCGAGCCAGCTCTGTCAAAATCTGAACTATTTGCCAAAAGCGGTGATGCGTACGGGGCTGTTGTGGCGCCATTAATGCTGGAGCGCCTAAGCCTAAATATTGGAGATGAGTTGCTCTTAGGAAATGCAACCGTTCAGATCAGAGCCACATTAATCGCTGAACCTGATGCCTTGTCAGAAGGGTTTGGCTTTGCGCCTCGGATGATGATTTCAAACGAGGCATTGGAAAATGCCGGGCTCATTCGCAATGGTAGCTTGGTTGAATATTCTTATCGCGTTGATCTTGATGGTGAGCCGACATTATCGGATCTCAATGCCGTTCGCGCTTTGGCGCGAGAGCAACACCCGGATGCGGGGTGGTCAGTGCGCACAAGTCGCAATGCGGCACCTGCTTTAACTGCCAATATCGAACGTTTCTCGCAATTTTTAACGCTTGTGGGCCTCACTGTTCTCGTGGTTGGCGGCGTTGGTGTAGGTAATTCTGTGCGGGCGTTTTTAGATTCAAAACGGGGTGTGATCGCAACGTTTAAATGCCTTGGCGGGTCTGCGCGATTTGTGTTTGGTATTTACTTAGCGCAGGTCTTTATGATCGCACTTATCGGTGTGATCGTTGGTCTCGTCATTGGTGCGATGTTGCCATTTATCACAGCTTCTTTGTTATCCGCAGCGCTTGCGATTGATATCAGCGCTTCGATTTATCCAAGCGCGTTGCTATTGGCTGCCGTATTTGGATTGTTGGCTGCGTTGACATTTGCAATCCTGCCACTTGGTAATGCCGGCAGCGTGCCGGCAACGGCATTGTTCCGCCAATGGAATTTGGGGCAATCAGGATGGCCGAAGCCGATCTATACGGTCATGGCATTGGCTTTTGCAGCACTTCTGGCGTGGCTTGTGATCTATACATCTGATAATGATCAAATCGCTTCGCTTTTCTTGGGAGCTGTGGCTTTTTCCTTTATCGTCCTGCGCATTGTGGCTTGGATGGTGCAGTGGATTGCCAAACGCAGCCCACAGGTTCAATCCACACCTTTGCGCATGGCGATCGGAAATATCCATCGTCCGGGCGCATTGACATCATCCGTTGTTATGTCACTTGGTCTTGGATTGACGCTGCTCGTTGCATTGGCTTTGATTGACGGGAATTTGCGTCGTGAATTATCCGGCAATTTGCCTGAGCGTGCTCCCAATTTCTTCTTTGTGGATATTCAATCAAGTGAAATTGAAGGGTTTGAGAAGCTCATCAGTGAGGTCGCACCCGATGGCAAATTGGTTGAAGTGCCGATGCTGCGCGGACGCATTTTGGAATTTAACGGCACAGAACTTAAAGATTTAGAGATCCCGCCAGAAGCGCGTTGGGTAACGCGTGGTGACCGTGGTGTGACTTATGCGCAAAACTTACCGGAATACTCAGTTTTATCTGAGGGCGAATGGTGGGCACCAGATCATAGTGGTGAACCACTGGTATCATTTTCCGCCGAAGAGGCCGCTGAAATCGGGCTCAAATTGGGTGATACTGTTACTGTCAATGTGCTTGGACGCACAATTACAGCGCGGATTGCCAATTTCCGCTTGGTGGAATGGGAATCACTCTCTATCAACTTTGTCATGGTGTTCTCACCAAATACATTTGCTGGTGCGCCGCATTCCTGGCTCGCAACATTGCTTGAAAGTGATGCGACCCCAGAACAGGAAGGCGAGATCCTACGTGCGGTGACGAAAGCCTATCCAACGGTGACGACAGTGCGCGTGAAAGACGCGCTCGATATCGCCGAACGTTTGGTTGGACAAATCGCGTTGGCTATTCGTGCGGCAGCAGCTGTGGCGCTAATCGCATCGATTTTGGTGCTTGCTGGCGCGTTGGCAGCGGGCAACCAAACAAGGCGACATGATTCCGTTGTGCTCAAAACATTGGGTGCAACACGACGAACGCTGATTAGAGCCTTTAGTTACGAATATATGATCTTGGGTCTCTCAACCGCGATTTTTGCCCTTATTTCAGGCGCAATTGCTGCATGGTATGTGATTAATCAGATTATGAACCTGCCTTATAGCGTATTGCCAGATGTGGCCATTTCAACGCTTCTTTCGGCATTAATTTTGACTGTAGGCATTGGTTTGGTGGGAACTTGGCGTGTCCTTGGGCAAAAAGCTGCGCCAATACTGCGTGATTTGTAATAAAGGCGGTTGTGATAGGCTTATACTATTAACCTTGTTTATTGTTATTATCTGCTTTTATGCTAGTAATAACTTGTTGTTTTTGAAAAAATTCCCATATTATGGGTATATATAAATTCACGATGGAGATTGGCTTCATCGCTGGCTATTTAACAAAGAGGAACAAATGGCTGATATCAGAAATTCTCACATGCGTACAGCAACTGCTCGCGAGCAGGATGCGGCTCAGATTGATGAGGGCCTGCGTAGCTATATGTTGAGTGTTTACAACTACATGTCGATTGGTCTGGGTATTACAGGTCTTGCGGCATATGCGACAGCGTCATTCGCTCAATCGAACCAAGCTGTGTTTAACGCACTTTATAACAGCCCGCTTAAATGGGTGATCATGTTCGCACCATTGGGCTTTGTGTTTTTCCTAGGTGCTCGCATGCACAAAATGAGCGTTGCATCAGCGCAAACAACATTTTGGGCTTTCGCGGCTATTATGGGTATTTCGATCTCCTACATCTTTTTGGTGTTCACAGGCGCGTCGATCATTCAAACATTCTTTGTAACAGCAGCTTCATTTGGTGCGCTGTCACTTTACGGATATACCACTAAGAAAGACCTGTCTGGCATGGGTTCATTCTTGATCATGGGTGTGTTTGGTCTGATCCTCGCCTCGATCGTCAACATCTTCTTAGGTTCTGGTGCATTGCAGTTTGCAATTTCAGTGATCGGTGTGTTGATCTTCGCGGGTCTTACAGCATATGACACACAGCGTATCAAAGAAATGTACTATGATGGCGATGGCGTTGACACTATGAGCCGCAAGGCAATCATGGGTGCTCTGAGCCTTTACCTAAACTTCATCAACATGTTCATGTTCTTGTTGCAATTCCTAGGTAATCGCGAATAGTAATAACTTATAAAGTTGATTTTAAAGGCGGCTTTTATGCCGCCTTTTTTGTGGGAAATTGATTGATGAGTTTGAACATTCGCGTAGCCACGCACCAAGATTTAGAAGCCATTGTTGAGATTTACAGATACAGCGTTGAGCACGGTACAGCGACATATGAATTAACACCGCCAGACTTTGCTGAGATGGAACGACGTTTTAAAGCGTTAAAGTCGCAAGACTATCCTTATCTCGTCGCTGAAGAAGATGGTGTCATTCTCGGTTACGCCTATGCGGGACCCTTTCGACCGCGACCAGCATATCGATGGTCGGTTGAAGATTCCATTTACCTTTCCCCTCAGGCGCAAGGGAAGGGCGTGGGATACAAATTGCTTGTCAGACTTGTTGAAGCCGCCCAGTCGCTTGGATTTCGGCAAATGGTCGCCATTGTTGGAGGTGCAAGTGAAGCATCAATCGCGGTGCATGCAAAAGCCGGTTTTGAGCATTCAGGTGTCATGAAAGCAACCGGCTATAAGCACGGCAAGTGGCTCGATACGACGATTATGCAACTGGCACTTGGCGAAGGGCAGGACACGGATCCGGATTTAGAGACCTATCCAGGTAACCTTTACCACGAATAGTTCGTTACACTGCTAAGATCCGTAAGCTTGATCTGTATCAATGTTGATTGCTAATCTTCCTTTATGATCAAGATATAAATGAAGATGTTAGGAGAAGATGATGTTCCAGAAAGTCCTTGTTGCCTTTGACATTGCTCATAAAGAGCACGGTTTGACGATTTTAAAGCGCGGCCAAGAATTGTGTAATGAAGGTGGTGAATTAAAAGTCATCTATGTCGGTGAAGAAATTCCAAGCTACATGGATTTTGCCGTTCCTCAGGATGTTGTTGATGAGGGCGTGGAAGACACACGAAAACAGCTTAAAAAATTAATCTCTGACAATGGGATCCATGCGGAAGTTGTTGTTAAACGCGGACGCCCACACGTCAAAATATTGGAATATGCGGAAGAAGCAGGGATTGATCTGATATTGGCTGCATCGCACAATCCTGGCATTCAGGATTTTCTGATAGGCTCAACAGCAGCGCGCATTGTTCGACATGCACAGTGTTCAGTGCTTGTAGACCGAGGTGATGTGCACTAGCTCTATTTGTCGTTTTTGATCTTATCAAGAACCTTAAGAACCTGAGGCAATTCGTGTCCGCGCTTTAAAACAAGCCCACTGGCGTTGACAACGCTATAGGCACCTTGTTTGCGGGCCCGTTTTGGTTCTTTCTCGATTGTATACATGGGCACTTCGCTGGCGCGTTTATAGATCGAAAACACTGCCCGGTCTTTTAAGTGATCAATTGCATAGTCGCGAAAAATCCCCGAACCCACATGGCGGGAATATATCTGCAATATCCGATCCAACTCTGTGCGATGAAATGTGACGGGGATGGGGTCTTTTTGTCTTTTGTAACTCGCAAGATCGACAAGGACCTGATTTTCTTGGGATGGTTGTTTGCTACTTACCTGATCTGACATCTATGTTCCCTTATTGATGTGTCATCTTTGCGTGGGACCATTTAAAATGCAAGATTGGTCTTCAAAATTATTCATATCTTTTTAATTGTGCCATTGACCACGTGACCATAATTGTCACTAAATCAGTGTGGGTCAATGAAAACTGGACAGATTGTAACAATGAGTAACAGGCGTATCGAAATTTTGGGTTGGTTACTATTTTTAATATCCGCTTTTGGTTTTATCATCGCAAGTATCGGCAGTTTTTGGGCGATGTTTGGTAGTATTTTCTTCCTGCTGGCCTGTTTTTTGTTTCTTTTTACATATTTTCGAGATCAGTAGCTGATTTTACTGCAGGACGCGTGGATTACAGAGTGTTTTTACACTCCTCACGACATGTTAAACTTGCGTTGGGATACTTTACTGCGCGAACAAGTTTTCGCCATGTTTTGGTCAAACCCTCTCCTTATTTGGCGACGATCTTATCCTTGTCATTTAATTCAAAATGTTCCTAAAGTCGGCCAATAGCCCCCCAGCCCACCGACTTTCTACGATGAACAGGTTCAATAATTAAATGGCACCGCCATAAAGGCCGACCTTTCGAGGTCGGTCTTTTTGGTTAGGATTTCTTTCATGACGAACCTTTGTAACTTGCTGCGCCTAAAATAGCTGCTGGCGTGCCGCCACTAGCCATGGATTGTAATAATATCGCAGCGCCACCATCTTTCACTTTTTCCATCACGGCCATTGGGAGTTTGATCTCTTGTGCTTCGCCATACCACATGCCAATGGTCTCAATATCACGTACAGAATGGTGATAGGTTATTTGCCGCCCCCGATTCTCACCGCGTTTGATATCCACTGTATTTTCATTGTCGAAATATACTGCAACGATACTAGCTTTACCTTCACCTTTTCCAATTGAAATGCTGAGTTCATCACCAGTCGCGGAAATTGTTAGCGGAACGGCTAGTCCACGTTCGGAACTTTCAAATGTCGATACCTTTGCTTTGATGCCATTATAGTTGCTGCCAACCAAATGATCGCGACCATTGACTATGACTTGCGGGGTATAAACGCCGCGACGTTTTAGAGTCTTTGCATATGCATATTGACGGTCAGTCGATTCCTTTGTTGCAAGTGTATCCACCCAACCAAGATAGTTCCAGTAATCGACGTGATAGGATAACGCGAGCACTTTGCCTTCTTCGATCAATTTCGTGAGGGTCTTATCCGCCGGTGGGCAGGATGAACATCCTTGGGACGTAAACAGCTCAACCACACCGATGGGGTTTTGAAGCGCATCTGCTGCCTTTAAACCTGTTGCCATCGTTAGTGACATTGTTAATGCAATAGTTGTTGAACTCAACATAGAGAAAAGCTGCTTTTTCATGTCTAGATCGTTAGTCCTGTTATTATTTTGCATAATCCGTGCAAGTTTGCGCCAATCCCCGACTAACTGTTTTATAATTAAAACCTATTCAAGGGTAAAATCACGTTGTGGTGAGCAATTATGTGATCTACATCGATTTTACGAATATCTTTGGAAATTTTCGTTCAAATCTTGATTATATCGACTTTAATGATTAAAAACGACTTTACAAAGTTGTTTGCTGGTCGTGTGAGTAGCATAATGTTTTATGATGCATCGATGAGTTTCATAATAAATATCGACTTGCAGGTCTAAACTTTGTGAGACTATAGCTTGTAGGCGATTGAGAGTTTGCACCAAGTTGTTAACGGTCAATAATCGAATAACAATTAAAAAGAAGAAAAATAATGACGACTGAGACAAATATGAAAAATAAGAAACCAAACCCAATTGATGTTTATGTAGGTGGCCGTATCAAGCTACGTCGAAACATGCTTGGCTTGAGCCAAGAAAAGTTGGGTGATGCGCTTGGCGTGACGTTTCAACAAGTTCAAAAATATGAAAAAGGTACCAACCGCGTAGGCGCTAGCCGACTTCAAGCTGTATCAAAGATATTGCAGACACCTGTAGAGTTTTTCTTTGATGGCGCTCCTGAAGTGAGCGGAAGTAGTAAAGGTGCTGAAGTCCTGAACATGGACAACTCGTCCACAAAACATCTAGAATTTATTGCAACAACGGAAGGTATTAAACTTAACCGTTCGTTTGCACGGATTAAAAATCCGAAAGTTCGTGCCAAGGCACTTGAACTGATCAAAGCCATGGCTGACGCTGACGATAACAGCTAAGTTTGGTGTTCGCTGGGAGTTTCAACAATTCCCAGCTTCTTCAATTCATTAATCTTCATATCTTCTTTGTGCTCATAAATGGCCATATTGAGGTAATGAACAAGCATGTCTGACCCTGCGGCTTTTGCTGCTTTTAAGGTCTGTTCTAAGAGTTGTTCCAATTTTTTGTCGTCGTCTTGCATGGCATTAAGCTCTTTGAATAAAAAGTAATTTCAAAATGGGCTTTTTTAAAAGCTAATGGCTGAGCGTTACATTTGCGTAAGACAGTCTCATTTTTTGTTGGCCTAATGTAATCAGATATGTTGCATAGCTTCAAGTGCTGAGTTTGTAAAAGATCAAATTAGCTGTCAGACTAATCAGATAACAGGCTGACAGTCCTGTTCTCACGCCTCCAGCTTTGAATGAATTGGCTAAGGTTTTCTTTCGAAAAACCGGAGCTGAGCCCCGGTTTTAAAGACCTTGTTGGCGGATTATGCCGCCAGATCACGCAATACAGTATGCAAAATGCCGCCATTATTGATGTAATCCACCTCATCCAATGTGTCGACACGACAAATGATAGGAACATTCTTCACCGTGCCATCTGCATAGGTGATCACAGCTGTTTTCTTCGCGCGCGGCTGAATATCTGTCAGGCCTTCGATTGTCACAGTCTCATCACCCTGCAGATTTAAGCTTTCCCAAGATGTGCCCTCTTCGAGGCAGAATGGAATAACGCCCATGCTGACGAGATTTGATCGGTGAATACGTTCAAAGCTTTGCGTGATCACGGCGCGAACACCTAAAAGGTTGGTGCCTTTGGCCGCCCAATCGCGTGATGAACCATTGCCATATTCAACACCGCCAAAGATCACCAATGGACGACCTTCAGCTTTATAGCGCATGGCTGCTTCAAAGATTGAAACCTCTTCCGCGGATGGGTAGTGGATTGTATATCCGCCTTCACGCCCATTTGGTCCAAGCATATGATTGCGCAAACGAATATTAGCAAATGTGCCGCGCATCATCACTTCGTGATTGCCGCGACGCGTGCCATATTGGTTAAAGTCCGCAACGCCAACATTATTATCCATGAGATATTCGCCGGCTGGTGATTGCGCTTTGATAGAGCCAGCTGGTGAAATGTGGTCAGTTGTGATTTTGTCTCCCAAGAGACCCAGAACACGCGCATCATGGATATCAGTTGTGCCTTCAGCTTCTTTACCCATGCCCACAAAATAGGGTGGGTTTTGCACATAGGTTGAATTATCATCCCATGCATAAGTATTGCCAGCAGGCACTTTCACAGCCTTCCAGTTTTCGTCACCATTGAAGACATCCGCATATTTGGCTGCATAAAGCTCGCGGGTGACATATTTCATAATATATTCCTGGATTTCAGCGTTTGACGGCCAAATATCTTTCAAGAATACATCTTTGCCATTTTTATCCTGACCAAGTGGCTCAACGGTGAGATCCTTTTGTACGGAGCCTGCCAAAGCATAGGCCACAACGAGCGGCGGTGAGGCAAGATAGTTTGCCTGCACATCTGGTGATATGCGACCCTCAAAATTTCGGTTACCGGAGAGCACACCAGCTGCGATCAAACCTTTATCATTGATGGTTTTTGAGATCGGCGGGTTAAGAGGGCCAGAATTACCGATACATGTTGTGCAGCCAAATCCCACAAGGTTAAAGCCAATCTGATCCAAATAATCCTGCAAGCCGGATGCCTCCAGATATTCAGCGACCACTTGCGATCCTGGTGCCAAAGATGTTTTGACCCAAGGTTTGGAATCCAGACCTTTTTCAACGGCATTTCGCGCCATCAAACCTGCCGCAATGAGAACGGATGGGTTTGATGTATTGGTACAGGATGTAATCGCCGCAATGGCCACATCGCCATGACCCAGATCATAGTCTTCGCCTTCAACATCATAACGGTCGTTCAATTGATTTGGCTTTTTATATTCGTCTGTCAAGGCGGTTGCGAAGCCAGATGATATATTTTCGAGCGCGATGCGGCCCTCTGGGCGTTTTGGCCCAGCCATGGATGGTACAACATCACTCAGGTCGAGTTCTAGCGTATCGGTAAAGGCAATGTCTGAGCCATCGCCTTCGCGCCACATGCCTTGTGCCTTGGAATAGGCTTCTACAAGTGCGATGCGATCTTCATCACGGCCAGACATTGTTAAATATCGAATTGTTTCATTATCGGTTGGGAAAAAGCCGCAAGTCGCGCCATATTCAGGGCTCATATTTCCAATGGTGGCGCGGTCCGCCAAGGTCATGGAATCGAGCCCATCACCGAAAAATTCTACAAATTTACTAATCACGCCTTTTTGGCGGAGCATTTGAACCACAGTGAGAACGATGTCTGTTGCGGTGACACCTTCTTTAACGCTGCCTGTAAGTTTAAAACCAATAACTTCAGGTAACAACATGGAAACCGGTTGTCCCAGCATGGCAGCTTCAGCTTCAATGCCACCAACGCCCCAGCCAAGCACACCCAAACCATTGATCATGGTGGTGTGGCTATCGGTACCGACACATGTGTCTGGATAGGCGATGGTTGCGCCATCTTCTTCTTTGGTCCACACGGTTTGGCTAAGATATTCCAAATTAACTTGGTGGCAGATTCCAGTGCCAGGAGGCACAACGCGGAAGTTTTTAAACGCTTGCTGACCCCATTTGAGGAAGCGGTAACGTTCACCATTGCGTTGGTATTCAAGTTCCACATTCTGGTCAAAGGCGGTTGGAGTTCCAAACTTGTCGACGATGACTGAGTGATCAATCACAAGGTCAACCGGCACGAGTGGGTTAATCTTTTCGGGGTCGCCACCCAAATTAACCATCGCATCACGCATGGCTGCCAAGTCCACAACCGCTGGCACGCCAGTGAAATCCTGCATGAGTACACGGGCCGGGCGGTAGGCAATCTCATTGCCGTCTTTGCCCTTGCTATCGAGCCATGCAGCGACGTTTTCAATATCTTGCTTGGTCACCGAACGCCCATCTTCATTACGAAGAAGATTTTCAAGTAAAACTTTCATGGAAAAGGGAAGATTTGAAATACCCTTGAGCCCGTTTTCTTCCGCAACTTTCAAATCAAAATAGGTATATTCTTTGCCTGCAGCTGTGAGCGTTGAGCGACATTTGAAGCTATCAAGGGATTTTGCCATTAAAGTCCACTTTCATTTTTCTTGCCGAATTCTGGAAGTGCGCGCTAATGCTTTTAAAAAAGCATTCAACAAATGCGGTTACGACCCTTCCGCTATCCGCATAAGGTCTTTATAACCTTGTTCGGCATTGACTAGAATTAACGTCGGTCGCTTACGTTATTGAGCGATTTATAAAAAATTTTAATCAATTCGCCTAGAGGTTGGATGGCGATTTTATCGAATTTTCTGAGACCTCACGCAAAATTTAGTGCCAAGAAGGTTTACGATGCGCATATTTGCTCAAAATTTAAGCGTTAAGCGAGGTGAGCAGCTCATATTCTCAGATGTTTCGTTTGAGCTTGCGCCAACGGAATCGCTAACGGTTTCAGGACCAAATGGTGTCGGAAAATCCACGCTTTTGCGCGCACTTGCGGGGTTGTTGCCCATCGAAAGCGGCACGTTTGAGATTAAAACAGATGATCCTGAACCAAGACCAAACAGTGAATATTGCCATTATATAGGTCATAAAAATGCGATGAAGGCCGAGCTGACGGTTTTTGAAAATCTATCTTTCTGGCAAAACAATATGGCGCAGGAAGGCACAGGTTCACATACGAGCCTATCACCAGAAGAGGCGGCCGAATTGCTCGGTTTGTCACATACGCTGGATCTGCCTTTCGGATTTTTATCGCAAGGACAACGTCGCCGAATTGCTTTGGCTAAGCTCTTTGTCTCTTACCGACCTGTTTGGCTTTTAGATGAACCCACAGCTGCACTTGATAAAGCCTCAAGCGATCGCTTTGCCCAGATGACCAATACATATCTCGAAAAGGGTGGAATTGTTATTGCAGCAACGCATGTTCCGCTCGGGTTTAAAGAGGTAAAGCAATTGGAAATGACGCCGCCACCCATTCAAGAGGATTATTTTTAATGTCCTTGTTTTGGCGTGACATCAAACTCGCAATGCGCAGTGGCGGCGGTGCCTTACTAGGCGTTTTGTTCTTCTTGGCCGTAATTGCCGTCGTGCCCTTCGCTGTTGGACCGGATCTTAATTTTTTGCAGCGCATTGGTCCTGCTATGCTTTGGATTGGTGCATTGCTCTCAACGCTTTTGGGTCTTGATCGATTATTTCAGGCTGAACGCGATGATGGATCACTTGATATTATGCTCATGCAGGAAACACCGTTTATAGTTACGGTGTTTATTAAATGCGTGGCACATTGGGTGGCCACAGGTCTGCCCCTGGTTCTAGCAACACCTTTGCTTGGGCTTTTGATGAATATGGATTTGCTCTCAATTGGTGCTGTGAGCGCAACTTTGCTTGTCGGGTCTCCCGCAATCACCTTTATCGGCGCGGTGGGAGCCGCAGTAGCTGTCACACTACCGCGCGGTGGATTGCTTGTATCGATCCTTATTTTACCGCTTGCGATCCCGGTTTTGATCTTTGGCGTCAGTGCCGCTTATGCCGCCGTTGAAGAACCCGCCCCATTTTTGCCGCCGTTTTTGATTTTATGTGCAATTACTATGTTTTTTGCGGTGATCGGCCCACTGGCTGCGGCTGCGGCGATACGCGCCTCAACTGACTGATTGCACAACGCTTCGTAAGGGTTTAAAAAAACACTATGAACCAGCTTGATCTTTCCATCCAACGTCCGAGCGATTTGGCCAATCCGACAAAGTTTTTGCATTTGTCTGGCAAGCTCCTGCCGTGGATGTGGGGAATTACGCTGATCTTATTCGCAGTTGGTCTTTATATGTCCTTCACTGCACCAGAGGATTACCAGCAAGGTATTACCGTCCAGATCATGTTTATTCACGTGCCCGCCGCGTGGCTTTGCATGATGTGTTACACGGTCATGACAATATCATCCATTGGTACGCTTGTGTGGCGACATCCTTTGGCGGATGTGGCGTCACGCGCAGCCGCTCCTTTGGGTGCAGCTTTTACAATTATTGCCCTTGCAACAGGCTCTTTATGGGGTCGTCCTATGTGGGGTGCTTGGTGGGTCTGGGATGCCAGACTAACATCGGTATTTGTGCTGTTGTTGATGTATCTGGGTCTGATGGCGCTAACCCGCGCAATGGATGATCCGGCGAAATCCGCAAAAACGGTCGCGATCATCACCATTGTCGGCTGGGTGAATATCCCGATCATCAAATTCTCTGTTGATTGGTGGAATACGCTTCACCAGCCTGCAAGTGTTGTGCGTCTTGATGGGCCAACCATTCATGCTAGCTTGTTATATCCGCTTTTGGTGATGGCGATCGCTTTTACCATGCTGTTTTTTACCCTGCATTTTATGGCAATGCGCAATGAGATCTGGCGCCGGCGCGTGCGCTCGCTCCGACGCTTAGCTGCGCGATCTGCATCTTAGAGGGACGAAATATGTCACATGAAATGTTTGTCTTCTTGTCTTATGCCGCGGCCGTTCTTGTGCTGGGTGTAGTGATTGCCTGGATCCTTTTGGATGGCAAAGCACGCAAGGCTGAACTGGCGCGATTAGAAGCCGCTGGTGTGAAACGACGCTCTGAGCAAAATTCTTAAAGGTAATTCCCTTTGTCTGACGATATTGATCAAAAGCCGCAACGCAGTTTTTTTCAAAAGCTGATCGTGTTTTCTCCACTGATTATCTTCGGTGCGCTTGCAGTGTTTTTCTATCTGCAGCTGACATCAGGTCGTAACGCACAAGTCCTGCCATCGGTATTAATTGGTGAAAAAGCGCCGTCGATTGATTTGCCTGCCCTCGAGCGATTTGACCTTCCTGCACTTAATGATGAGGCAATTTCAGGAAAGCTTACCTTGCTCAATGTCTGGGCGTCATGGTGTGTGCCTTGCCGTCAAGAACATCCGTTTCTGGTTGATCTAGCCAAAGATGAGCGCCTAAACATTGTCGGCTTAAACTATAAAGATAAGCCGTTTAATGCAGCGCAGTTTTTAACCGGTCTTGGTAATCCATATACTGCCGTTGGTGTCGATTCCACTGGAGAGGCAACCATTGACTGGGGCGTCTATGGTGTGCCTGAAACATTCGTCATCGCACCAGATGGCACGATCATCTATAAGCATATTGGCCCCATTACCGATGCCGCACTTGCCGATAAGATCATGCCGGTTCTAGAAGCTGAATTTGCTAAGCAATAAGCTGGAAAATTACGCCTGAAATAATGGCTCCGCTCACGCCAAATATGAGATAAGCGGAAAAGACTTTTGGTTTTACTAAAGACCAAACGGCTGCCATTGCAGGAACCGAACTGACAGCTCCTGCCACCATAAATGCCATGGCTGCTCCTGCGCTCATGCCTTGATCCATCAACCCCGATAAAAGCGGCGGTGCGATATAAGAATTGAGATAGGCTGGCATTCCGACAAAGGCTGCAGTTGCAATGGGCACAATGCCATCGCCGCCAACTACACCTGCAATCAGTGACGCGGGCACATAAGTGACTAGAATAGCTTCGAGCATATAGGCAAGAGCCAACCATTTAACTAAAAACAAGGCGTTATCGATGAACTCGATTTTGAATGTATTGCGGCGGTTCTTTTCTTGCCAAAATTTCCATTGCGGTTTGCCGTCAAAAGGATTGGGACCACAACCACATCCTTTTTGCTGATACTGGCGTAAGGGTTGGGAAAACTGACCCGTGCCAATGAGAAGCTTCATAGCAAAACCGCCAAATAAGCCAAGCGCAACTGCAGAGATGGCTTTACCAATGGAAAAGGGCCAGCCCAAGGCGGCTGCAGTAATAAGGAGGGTTGGCGGGTCGATTAATGGGGATGATAGCCAGAATGCCATGACGGCAGATAAGGGCGCGCCCACGGCCAAAAGACCAGCGATAAAGGGGATCACTTCGCAAGAGCAAAAGGGTGCCAAGCCACCAAATAGCGCTGCGAGTAAAATCATGTAGTTTTCGCGCCCTTGAAACGCGCGGGCAATGGACGCTTCAGCGCCTGCAGCTTTTAAGGATGCGATGAGAATAACCGCAAAAAGCACATAGGGAAGCGTATTTAAAAACGCGGTGACGGCAAATTCGACGACTGGAACCAGATTTGTGACATCCAAAATCGCAACCAAGATCGGGATAGCGATTGTGATCGTCCACGGTGATTTCAAACGCTTAAGTGTGTTTGAGAAGGATATCGACTGTTTTGCGGCAATGTCACTCATCTTCGTTTTCCTCAATACAGCATTCGCTGAGAATAAATTCTGCGAGCGCGGTTAGATGATCAAAATTGGCGGTGTTGGTGATAGTGCGACCATTTTTGGTTTGGGTAATCAAACCTGCAGCGGTCAAAAATTTCAGATGATGATTAAGCGTTGAGGCTGGTATCTTCGTCCGCTCACCAATCGCACCAACAGACAAGCCTTTATTGCCGGCACGCACCAGCACTTTTAATACATCTAAACGAGATTCAGACCCCATGGCTGAAAAGGATTCAGCGGCAACGAAATTTTCCATGATTAATCCATTATTTCTATATTTCTAGAATTATAGAAATAAATGTTAGAATGCAAGAAAATTTTTCACCCTATGTGTCAATTGCAGTTTCAAGGCAACAAAATTCGTGCTCACCCTATCGTAATGTCGCATTTCTGCTATGGATGATCTTATGGAAAGCCTCATTTTTATCCGAGAAAATTTCAGATGGTTGATCGCTGGGTTCCTACTGGCGTTTTTAAGCTCCTTTGGACAGACCTATTTTGTCTCCATCTATGCAGGTGAACTGCAAAGCGAGTTCTCGCTTACCCATGGGGAATGGGGTGGGATTTACATGATCGGAACATTGATCTCCGCCTTCACCATGTTCTACGTTGGCGGGCTAACGGATATCTTCAGAGCGCGCACTTTAAGTATCATTGTGATGTTGTGTCTGGCGCTTGCATGTTTGTTTATGTCCGTTATTTCCTCAGCGTTTTTGTTAATCTTTGCAGTTTTTGCATTGCGCTTGTTTGGCCAGGGAATGTCCTCGCATATTTCCATGGTCGCGATGGCGCGTTGGTTTGTTGCAACGCGCGGGCGCGCCTTGGCGTTTGCAGCGCTTGGCTTTGCTTTTGGGCAGGCCATATTGCCCTTATCCTTTGTTGCGCTTTCCACCATGATCGGATGGCGACAATCCTGGGTGATTGCCGCAGGGATTGCGCTTTGTGCTGCGCCGCTATTTTATATCCTTTTGTTGAGAGAACGCACACCGCAAGCAGTTGCGAAGGAAAACAATTCAACAGGGATGCAAGATAGGCACTGGACGCGCAATGACGTTTTAAGGCATTGGCTGTTTTGGCTCATAATGCCAGCTTATGTGGGCCCCGCGATTTTTGGAACGTCCTTCTTTTTCCACCAGGTGCATTTTGCAGAATTTAAAGGCTGGACACATTTGCAACTTGTGTCGCTCTTTCCGTTGCTGACGGGCTTATCAGTTCTTGTCACAATGACGTCTGGCTGGGTAATTGATCGGTTCAAGTCAGGTCGCTTGATGCAGTTTTATGTCTTTCCCTATGCCGTGAGCTTCATTTTGTTTTGGTATGTTGACAGCTTATTTGGGGCTGCGATCGCAATCTCCATTATGGCGATCACGGCGGGACTTCAATCAACTTTATCAGCCGCTTTTTGGGCGGAATATTTCGGCACGCAATATCTAGGGTCTATCAAAGCGATGGCAGCTGTTGCCATGGTGTTGGGGTCAGCCATTGGCCCGGGTCTCACCGGGTGGCTGATTGACATTGGCATTTCGTTTGAAGACCAGATGCTATGGATTGCGATTTACATGTTGATGGCAACATTGCTCAACACCATTGCTATTCGCAAAAGCCGAAACATAATTGCGGGGTGATATCCCGAATTTAGGCTTTCACGTCGTCGGTATCATTATCCAATGAATGCTGCATGACAACGCGCATCTGGAAAACCATAAAGATCATGCTAATTGGCATGACGCCCCAGACTTTAAACGCGACCCAGAAATCCGTTGAGAAGTTGCGCCAGACAATTTCGTTAATCGCTGCCAGGAAGAAAAAGAAAATACCCCAACGAATAGTCAGTTTTTTCCAACCTTCATCATCTAAGTTAAACGCTGCATCAAAGGCATAACGCAAAAAGGATTTGCCAAAGAGGTAGCCGATTAAAAGCGTCGAGCCAAAGAGCGTATTTACAATGGTAGGCTTCATCTTGATGAAAGTCTCATCTTGCAGCCAGAGTGTGAGCGCACCGAAAATAAGAACAATCACGCCGGTTATAAGCGGCATGATCGGAATGGTACGTGTAAGCACCCACGATACGGCGAGAGAAATGCTGGTCGCGGCCATAAATAGGGCTGTCGCAATGAAAATTGGACCTCCGAGCTCAGCCAGAGCCGGGAATTTTTCTGCAAGCCATTCACCACGTGAATTGGCGAAAAAGAACACGACGAGTGGACCAAGCTCCAGCGACATTTTTAGCACTGGGTTGATAGGTGGCTTCTCACTGATTTGCGTATCACTCATAAAGTGTTCCAATATTTGTTTAAATAACTCTTCTGCAGATATGATGAATAGGCGGTGATTACAAGTCACGCCTTTATCAACTCTACGTGCGAGGGCCGGATTCAGATTTTTTCAAATAAATAATCCGATCACATGATCCATATACGGATGGTGACCGTATATCTGATTAACAAATAAAGTCCCCCCTCTTCTTTATTTGTAGCTCCATTGTCACCCTGCAAAAAGACACGAGGAGCGCTTCGCATGTTTTTCGACCATTCATGCGGATAAAATCCGGTCTCCCACCGGTACTTAAAAACCGTCACTTCTTGAAGTGGCGGTTTTTCTTTTGCCTTTTAGATTATTATTCCTCGGCACCGCTATTAGCCAATGCTTGCGCAAATTCATGCGCTTCAAATGGTTCGAGATCATCCACGCCTTCGCCCACACCGACAAAATAAACTGGTAGCTTATGTTTGGCAGAAATCGATACCAAAATACCACCGCGTGCAGTGCCATCAAGTTTGGTCATCACAAGACCATTGACGCCTGCGACATTGCGGAAAATTTCAACCTGGTTCAACGCGTTTTGACCCGTTGTGGCATCCAGCGTTTGCAAGACAGTATGCGGTGCTTCCGGATCATGTTTGCCAAGAACGCGCACGATCTTTTCAAGTTCGTCCATCAATTCAGCTTTGTTCTGTAATCGCCCGGCCGTGTCGATGATCAAGACGTCAGAGCCTGCAGCTTTGGCTTGTTCAAATGCATCAAATGCCAAGCCAGCCGCATCTGCACCAAGCTTGGACGATACAACTGGGGAGTTTGTGCGCTCACCCCAAATATGAAGCTGTTCAATCGCCGCGGCGCGGAATGTATCACCGGCTGCGAGCATGACGCTTAACCCACCATCAGTAAGCTTCGCTGCCAATTTGCCAATCGTCGTGGTCTTGCCGGTGCCATTAACGCCAACCACCAAAATCACATGCGGCTTGTGCGATAGATCAAGCTCAAGTGGCATAGCGACCGGTGACAGAACCTTCTCAATCTCAGAGGCCATAATCGAGGTCACGTCTTCTGTGCTGACATCCTTGCCATAACGTGTGGAGGCCAGCGTATCGGTGATGCGAATAGCTGTCTCAAGTCCCAAGTCAGATTGGATCAACACATCTTCCAAATCCTGCAAGGTGTCTTCATCCAGCTTCCGCTTGGTGAAAATTCCGGTGATCTGCTCAGAGAGCTGATTGGATGTGCGCGACAGACCTTTGCGCAAGCGCTTGAACCAGCTGAGCTTCGGCTCTTCTGGTGACGCAGGCGTGTCGGGTTGTTGGGGCGTCTCGACTTCAGACACAGTGTCAGACACAGCAACTTTCTTGCTGGGTTCAGGATCAGTTTTTTCGGATGGATCATCCGTTTTTTCTTGATCCTCGACAGGTGCTGACGCAATTTTCTCTGGCTCTGGCTCTGGCTCTGGCTCTGGCTCTGGCTCTGGCTCTGGCTCTGGCTCTGGCTCTGGCTCTGGCTCTGGCTCTGGCTCTGGCTCTGGCTCTGGCTCTGGCTCTGGCTCTGGCTCTGGCTCTGGCTCTGGCTCTGGCTCTGGCTCTGGCTCTGGGGCAACTTCCGCGATTTTTTCGACTTCAGGAGCGGCGGGCTCAGAAGTTATTTCTTCGGTGATGTCTTCAGATGGTTGCGGCGCCTCTTCTACAGGTGGCGTTTCTTCCGGCTGATCTATGACTTGTTCACCAATAGGTGCTTCAGCTTCGGCTTCCGCGCTGTCTGTAACATTGTCATCCGGTTCGCTCAGTGGCTCAGTGACATCAGTTTCAGGCGTCGTTTCCGGCTTGGTCTCGTCATCTGAGCTTAGGCCAATGGTGATGACTTCGTGGGTCTGGATGGCCTCCGGCACCACATTTTTCTTTTCAACGTCGTCTTTTTTCTCCTCGACTTTTTTATTGCCGAAAGAAAACACTTTTTTGATAA
Organism: Lentilitoribacter sp.; assembly: GCA_963691785.1. Classification (GTDB taxonomy): domain Bacteria; phylum Pseudomonadota; class Alphaproteobacteria; order Rhizobiales; family Rhizobiaceae; genus Lentilitoribacter. The sequence goes on along the minus strand of OY829371.1, from coordinate 3,990,254 downwards.
AGCCCATCGCCATAAAAGACTACGCCTCGCTGAACACTTGTTTGAGATCTGCTTGCTTTGCGACCGCAGATAATTGTTTGCCATTGTGGCCATTAATGGTGGCGGTGACAATTGCGCCGGTTGGCAGCGCGTCCAACACTCCACCGTTTTCATCGAAAATTTCAACCATGGTGAAGTTTTCGGTTCGGCCCATGCCGGATTTTTCAATCAAAACCTTTGATAATTGGCCAGAATTGGCCATTTTTTCTAAATGCTTTTGATAAGCGGTTTCACCTTTTGCACGCAATCTCGCTGCACGTTGCTTGATGATGCTTCGATCAAGCTGAGGCATTTTCGCAGCGGGTGTGCCTTCGCGTGGACTAAACGGGAACACATGTAAAAGCGAAATTTCGCATGCATCAACCAATGAGAGACTTTCTTCAAACATCTCTTCAGTCTCGGTTGGAAAGCCTGCAATAATGTCGGCACCTAAACTGATATCCGGGCGTAATTCTCGTACTTTGGTGCAAAACTCAATCGCATCCTGGCGTAAATGACGACGCTTCATGCGTTTTAAGATCATATCCGCGCCATGTTGCAGCGACAGATGCAGATGCGGCATAAACTTTTCTTCATCTGCAATGAGATCAAAGAGATCTTGATCAGCTTCAATACTATCAATTGATGATAATCGTAAGCGATTGAGATCTGGTACTTGTTTGATAATGGTTTTGGCAAGACGGCCTAGCGATGGCGTTCCTGGAAGATCCGCACCATAACTTGTTGCATCAACACCTGTCAGCACAATTTCGCGATAGCCATTAGCGCAAAGATTTTTAACCTGATCGACAACTGCGCCCATCGGCACAGATCTCGAATTGCCGCGGCCATAGGGAATGATGCAAAATGTGCAGCGATGATCACAACCATTTTGAACCTGCACAAAAGCACGTGTATGGCCTTCAATCGCATCCACCATTTGCGGTGCGTTTTCTTCCACCTCAAAGATGTCGTTGACGCGCACCTTTTCAAAATTATTCACGCCAAACTCTGGCAGCGCGCGATAGGACTGGCTTTTAAGCTTGTCGTCATTGCCAATGATGAGATCAATCTCGTCCATATTCGCAAAGGTCTCAGGTTCGGTTTGCGCAGCACAACCTGATACGATGATACGGACCTCTGGATTCTCGCGTCGCGCTTTGCGGATGGCCTGTTTTGCCTGACGCACAGCTTCGCCGGTCACAGCGCAGGTATTGACCAAAATCGCGTTTTCCAAACCGGCTTTATCGGCTTCGCGTTTCATCACTTGTGTTTCATAGGTGTTGAGGCGACAGCCAAATGTGAGCGTTTTTACGTTTCTATCATCAGACATAGAGCCTATATGGCTCATGTGAGTTGAAATTGCCAGTCGTGAATTACCCCTGCAGCCATCAATCTCCCATGTGGTCGGGATCAACCTGCTTGATTTTGCGATCTTACTCGGTTTACCTTCTAACCAAGCGATGATCTGGGGAGAGAAAAATTGTCAAAAATCAAATTGTTATTGGCGGGGTTGATTTTAACACTTTTGGCAAGTGGCAATGCTTATGCCTCTCCTGAACCTACTTATACCTGTCGCATTCCCCCGGGAACTTTCCTACAGCGCGATGGCTATTCGCTGGGTGAGAACCTTTATGTGTTTGACAATTCTGTGGCTATGGAAGCTTATCAGGATCCATCCGAGCAAATCCCTTATGTAGGTGATGAAGGCGATGTGACAACTTACAGCAATGGGAAGCTCTCGATTTATGTTTCGGCTTATGGCGCTGAAATTGAATTTAAAGGCAGTGGCTTGGTCATAAGTTGCGAATTTGCCGCGCAATCAAATGATCAACAAGCCGCTGTCATCAATAGTGAGAGTTATGGTCTGTCCGATGGGTTTGCATATGAAACGATTATTCGCGAACAACCATCACCCAATGGCCGGAGATTACAAAAGCTGGGGCAGTATGAAGAGATCTATATTGTCGAGAATATAGGTAACAATTACCAAGGTTTTGACTGGTTTAAGGTCGAATATAACAGAGGGCGAAATGGTTTCGTCTCCGAAGCCTTTGCCTGGGGCGGCACAATTTGCGCAGCGGGTGGTCCCATCCCCGGCATTATGCAGCAGTGTCCGTAAAAGACGGCGCAATCTATTCCTGATCCCGAACCCAGTCACCGGTTTCAGGGTTCAGCATGCCGGACCATTCCCATTCAGCGGGGCCTGTCATAATGACATGATTATTGTCTTTCCATTCAATGGAAAGTTCAGCGCCGCTTGGTACTTTCAGTGAGACATTGCGGCCCGTGCGTTCTGTCCGCGCAGCGCTCACGGCAACCGCACACGCACCTGACCCGCAAGCCAATGTGAGGCCGGCACCGCGTTCCCATGTGCGCATCTCCATTTGGTTCTCACCCGTTAATTGCGCAATCGAGATATTGGCGCGCTCTGGGAAGATCGGATGATTTTCAAGCAGCGGTCCGAATTTTCCAAGATCATAGGACCAGACATCTTCATCAACCCAGAAGATCGCATGGGGATTGCCCATCGACATCACAGACGGCGAATGAAGGATCGGATCGTCAATCGGTCCGATTTGCAATTCGATTTTGCGTGTGTCTGCAAATTCTTCTTCGAGCGGAACTTTGTCCCATGCAAATTCAGGTTCGCCCATATCAACCGAGATCAAACCTGTGGCATGTTCCTTGGCGGTCAAAATGCCGGCAAGTGTTTGGAAGGTGAACGCATCTTTGCCAGTTTCAGCGGATAATGCCTGAACGACACAACGCGTGCCATTGCCACACGCTTGCGCTTCAGATCCATCAGAATTTAAGATCATGACATAGGCGTCGGTACCTGCAACGCGCGGGTCATGAATGGCCATGATTTGATCAAATTTTGTCGCTTCGTTCTGTGCTAAATTAATCGCAGCCTGCGGCGTGACAGGCGCGGGTCTTCCGCGCATATCTACCACTAAAATCTCATTGCCAGCGCCATTCATTTTGGCGAAAGGGACGTGTTCGGTCATATCATTTATCCATTCAAGGCCCCAATATAGTGTTGGGTGTTTGAATTTCCTAGCCCAAATAAAAAGACCATGCGCAAGACCGAGAAGCCCCGCGCATGGTCTCATAAAATTGGAATATCGAATCTAGCGATATTTGTTCTTTGGTTCAAAACCTGTTGGTTCTGCAGAACGCATGTTGCGAACCCAAACCTCACGATTTGGATGCATGCCACCGCCGCGAACTGCAGGAACCGCAGATGTACGCATACGATGAAGTAAACGCGTATCGGCAATGCCGCAATTTGGATGCGCGCCGCCATTGTCGTCAACTTCTTTCTGCCATTTCGCTTTGCGGTCAGCCAGAATTTTATCATCCTTAAGCGGAATACAATCAAGCACATTGTCATTGAGATCGATGACGATTTCATCGCCATCTTCCACGAGGCCAATCGCACCACCAATGGCAGCTTCCGGGCCAACATGACCAATCACAAGACCAACAGAACCACCAGAGAAGCGGCCATCTGTCATCAGTGCCACAACAATGCCGCGCTCGCGACATAGCGTTGTGATACGTGATGTGGAATCAAGCATCTCTGGCATGCCCGGTGCACCGCTTGGACCTTCATAGCGAACGATCACAATGTCATTATTTTCAAAACGCTCTGGGCGCTGCTCCAACTCATCAAGAAGTGCTTGCTCGCCAGCAAAGGTTTTGGCTTTGCCTTTAAAGACATTGTTTTCAAGACCGCCTTCAACGCCAGCCAATTTAAGCACAGCGCCGAAATCAGGTGATAGATTGCCGCCCAAGAGACGCAAACCACCTGTTGGTTTATAAGGTTTTTCAGCTGGGTAGATGACTTTGCCATCAGCTTTTGGTGTGTTGAGGCTTTCAACCTGCTGCGCCAATGTTTCACCGGTACATGTCATTGTGTCGCCATTGAGAAGACCTGCATCCAATAGTTCGCGCACGATCACTTGAACACCACCCACGGCATCAATATCAACCATGGAATAGCGGCCATAAGGGCGCGCGTCTGTTAGAACAGGAACTTCATGTTTTGACAGATGGTTAAACTCATCTGGTGTCATGACATCGCGCCAGAAATGTTCAAAGCCAGCAGCGCGGGCAATTTCAGGAATATGCAAGATCACATTGGTTGAACCCCCAACGGCCATGGCAACGATCAACGCATTGCGCAAGGAATCGCGCGTGACGATGTCGCGTGGCAAGATTTGTTTGTCGATCAGATTTTTCAAATGCTGAACAAGTTCGGCTGGGAATTGCTCATAACGACGACGATCGTCAGAAGCAGGGGCAACCATGTGTAACGGCTGCATGCCAACCACGCCGATAAATGTCTGCATAGTGTTATAGGTAAACATGCCGCCACAGCTTCCAATACCAGGACATGCCGCGCATGAGACTTTAAATTTGTAATCAGCATCATCGTGACCTGCAACCTGATAGGCGGACACGATATCAATCGGTTCATTGGTGTCAGGATGCGTACCTGGATGGATAGAACCATCGGACATGATGATGGCTGGCTGATTGTGCTCCAAAATGCCAGACAATGTGCCGACAGGTGGTTTGTCACAGGCAACAACGGCAATTGTGCCGCCCAAACCTGTTGCACTTAAATGCTCACACACACTGTCATTGGTGACTTCACGGCCAATGAGTGAATAGCGCATTTCGCGCGTACCATTGCGAATACCGTCAGATGTCGCAATCGTATATTCAGGCTGCACCAGACGGAGCGCCATTTTGCCTTCTTCATCACCGATATTTTCCAAGAGGTTTTGGTGAATGGCTTCCACCTTGTCCTGCACACCCATATAGCACTGGCTATCGCCTTTCGTGCCGATCACACCCACCGAGGGTTTGTGGATCAGGTTAATATCTGTACCTAGTTCACGCGCTATGCCGATGGCTTGCGCATTACGACCAGGATGTGCATCAAGTGTGACAGGTTTAGAATTAGACAAGACGATACTCTTTCTAGGTTTACAGGCTAGTTTTACGGGGATCATTGATCCGCGCTTTTGTTTTGTTCGACTTGTTGTGTATCTTTTTTGAAACGAACTGCAATATTTTTTCGTCAAAAAAGCCAAAAATGTCGCACTTTTCGACTTAGATATTGCAAGTATGTCGATGTTGGGGTGGCAAATAGATCAAAACACCCAAGTCTTTAGTCCTAAGATTTTGGGATATCCCACACTTCGCCCGGGCGCATTGGCCTGAAACGATCAGGCTCAATCGCACTTTGTTCTAGGGCTCTGGCTAAATGCTCAACCGGCTCATGAATGGCTTCATTGGTGAGTTTGAACGTGCCGAAGTGATGGCCCGCTGCATATTTTGAATTACTCAGCTTAAAACCCTCAACCGCTTCTGTGGGGTTTTGATGTTGATGCTGCATGAACCAGCGCGGTTCATAGGCGCCAATCGGCAAGATACTTGCGCGGAATTCGCCGTGTTTTTCACTTGCTGCGCGATAATTAATCCCATCGTGAAATCCGGTATCGCCGATATGATAAAGTTTGCCAGCAAGACCTTCGATCACGAAAGCCGCCCATAATGCCATTCTGCGATCATTCATACCGCGCGCTGACCAATGATGGCAGGGTTCGAAATGGAACTTCACGCTGGCAAATTCTGCAATATCACCCCAGTCGCCGGTTTGGATTTTCATATTTGGGATGGCTTTATGAACGATTTTATCATTGCCGAGCGGGGTGATGACCAGTGGATCAAATTTTTGATGAAGCTGTTTGAGCGTTGCCAAATCTAGATGATCATAATGATTATGTGTGAGTAGGATCACATCAATCTTTGGTAAATCATCCATGGCTACGCCCGGAACATTGCGTCTTTTGGGGCCGATGAAGGAGAAAGGACTGGTTCGAAATGACCAGACCGGATCGGTTAGAATATTGAGCCCACCGGTTTGAATGAGAAAAGTCGCGTGACCAATCATGGTCAGCCGCATGGCGTCTTGCGCCAGCGCCACATCGGGTTTTGCAGGCTCAAACGGGCTCTTGTGCTCAACAGGCCAGGCTTTGTCGGTTTTGTCGGCGAAACGCCATTTCAACAGATCTTTGAAACTGCCGGGAGGCGTGCCATTTGGATTGAAAAAATAGGTGCCGTCAAAGTGATCAGATACCGGACCTTGGTAATATGGATTTTTGCTCATGCCCCTAGATAGGGTTGCGAATTTATGATTTCAATTTCAAGCTTCTGATAATAAGCCTCACGTGATTGCTGAAATATGCTATAAACTTGACATATCCACGTAATTGCTGTTTAAGCCGCATCACATATCCGAAAGCTGTGAGTTTTAACTCTTAGCCGCCGACCGGGACCCGAAAAGGTATAAAGAGATCCCCAAGGTTCACATCCGACAGCGCGTTGCGCCCTCGGGTGCGTTTTGGCTTTGGTCATTGGTTTGATCAATTTCAAAGGTGAAAGTTGAAATTTGTGCCGCGGATGACGATTTTCTTAGTAAGATCACAGTGGATTTTACGGAAAAAAGGACGATAAAGCAGATGTTTGATAATCTTCAGGACCGCTTGGGTTCCATTTTAAACGGCCTAACAGGCAGAGGTGCACTATCTGATAAAGATGTGTCCATGGCTCTGCGTGAGGTGCGCCGTGCATTGTTGGAAGCTGATGTGGCCTTGGAAGTTGTTCGCGATTTCACCGAAAAGGTTCGCGAAAAATCTGTTGGCGCTGAGATTTTAAAATCCATCAAGCCAGGGCAGATGGTTGTTAAAATCGTTCATGATGAACTTGTTGATATGCTCGGCACCGAAGGCGTGTCGATTGATCTAAATGCACCTGCGCCTTTTGTCATCATGATGGTCGGTCTTCAAGGTTCTGGTAAGACCACAACATCCGGTAAGATTGCTGCGCGTTTAGCTTCTCGTGACCGCAAAAAAGTCCTTATGGCTTCGCTTGATACACGCCGTCCAGCTGCGCAAGAGCAATTGCGCCAATTGGGTGAGCAAACTGATACCGACACATTGCCGATTATCGAAGGTCAATCGCCGACAGATATTGCAGCTCGTGCTGTGCAAGCCGCAAAGCTTGGTGGTCATGATGTGGTGATTTTGGATACGGCCGGCCGCACGAGCATTGATGAGCCATTGATGCAGGAAATGGCGGATATCAAAACCAAAGCCAATCCGCATGAAATTCTTCTTGTTGCCGATTCACTAACTGGTCAGGATGCCGTGAATCTCGCGCGTAATTTTGATGATCGCGTTGGCATTACGGGTCTTGTTTTAACGCGTATGGATGGTGATGGCCGTGGCGGCGCAGCACTTTCAATGCGTGCTGTTACTGGTAAGCCGATCAAATTGATTGGTGTTGGCGAAAAGATGGATGCGCTTGAGGAGTTCCATCCAAAGCGTATTGCCGACCGCATTTTGGGCATGGGCGATATCGTTTCCCTCGTTGAAAAAGCTGCTGAAACCATTGACGCTGAAAAAGCTGCGAATATGGCAAAACGCATGAAGGCCGGAAAGTTCGATATGAACGATCTTGCCGAGCAGCTTACACAGATGAAGTCCATGGGTGGTATGGGCGGCATTATGGGCATGATGCCTGGTATGGGTAAAATAAAAAATCAAATGGCTGCCGCAGGTTTAGATGACAAGATTTTTGATCGTCAGCTTGCCATCATTTCATCCATGACCAAGAAAGAGCGCACAAATCCTGAGCTCTTGAAAAATTCCCGCAAGAAACGCATTGCAGCAGGTTCCGGCACCACAGCTGCTGACATCAATAAGCTTTTGAAAATGCATCGCCAAATGGGTGACATGATGAAAGCTATGGGCGGCAAAAAAGGCGGCGGTATGATGAAGCAGGCTCTCGGCGCGCTTGGTGGAAAAATGGGCATGGGCGGTATGCCTGGAGGAATGCCAGGCGGTATGGGTGGCATGCCTGATCTATCCAATATGGATCCTAAACAGCTCGAAGAGCTGCAAAAACAAGCCAAAGCTGCAGGTCTTGGTGGCCCTGGCGGTGGATTGCCTGGTTTGGGCGGTGGTGGCCTTCCGGGTCTGCCTGGTTTGCCAAAGGGTAAGAAGTAAGTATGAGCCTTTCCATCAACATACCAACCATTGAGACGGACCGACTCGTCTTGCGCGGATTTGAAGAGCGAGATCTCGATGCTCTTGCCGAGCTTTGGGCAGATGAAGATGTGACGCGTTTTCTGGGTGGCAAAAAATCACGCTCTGATACTTGGCGAGCTATGGCATCAATTTTAGGCCATTGGTTTTTGCGAGGCTTTGGTTTCTTTTGTGTTGAAGAGAAATCTTCAGGACAATCAATTGGATATTGTGGTCCTTGGCGCCCTGAAGGCTGGCCTGAAAATGAGATCGGATATGGTTTTTCAAAGGCCGCACAAGGTAAGGGCTATGCAACGGAAGCTGCAAAAACATCGCTTCAATTTGCTTATCAAACTTTAGGCTGGAGCTCTGCGATCAGTCTCATTGATCCGCAAAATGCTGCATCTCAGAATGTCGCTCGAAAACTAGGTGCGACGCTGGATCAACCTGGTGTGGACGTCACTGACTTCACTGCGGATATCTGGCGCCACTTGCCAAAAGAAGAATTTTTAGAGAGGTACGCATGAGCGAACAAACTCCAATGGACCAACTTTTAGAGTTGCGCGCATCTATCGATAATTTTGATGCAGCTCTTGTGCACATTTTGGCTGAGCGTTTTCGCGTGACCAAAGAAGTGGGCAAGCTCAAAGCAAATCACGAATTCCCGCCTTCGGATCCGAAGCGCGAGGGTGAACAGATCGATCGGTTAAGACGTTTGGCAGAACGTTCGAACCTTGACCCCGATTTCGCTGAAAAATTTCTTGAATTCATCATCAAGGAAGTCATTCAGCACCACAAACAGGCGCGAGGCTAATCTTCGCGACAATAAATCCGATGCAGAAGATTGATGCATCAAACGTCATTAGAGAAGGAAAATAAAATGGCAACTAAAATTCGTTTGGCCCGCGGTGGCTCAAAAAAACGTCCTTACTACCACATCGTCGTCGCTGACGTGCGTTCACCACGTGATGGTCGTTTCATCGAGCAAATCGGTCACTGGAACCCAATGTTGGGCAAAGACAATGAAAACCGCGTTGGTTTGAATGAAGAGCGCGTAAAATTCTGGCTTGAAAGTGGCGCACAGCCAACAGATCGTGTTCATCGTTTCCTAGACGAAGCTGGTCTTCTAAAGCGCGAGCCACGCAACAACCCTAATAAAGCTAAATTGGGTAAAAAAGCGCAAGAGCGTGTTGATGAAGCTGCTGCAAAAGCTGAAGAAGCTGCGGCAGAAGCTGCTGCTGCCGCTGAAGAAGCAGCTGCTGCAGAAGAAACAGCAACTGAGGAAGCTGTTGCAGAATAAGCAATTACATATGGTAATTCTTCAAAGGCGGTGCTGAAGTGCCGCCTTTTTATTTTCTCCACGCGAATTTAATTTCCCTTGAGGCAAAAGCGCTGTAAGAGACACCTGAAGTTATTTGGGTAATGTAATATGAAACTTGAGAATCCGATTTTGCTGGGAACGATAGGACGTGCACAGGGTGCGCGCGGTGAAGTGCGAGTGAAATCTCACACCGATGATCCCGTTGCTTTGGGTGATTACGGCGTTTTGTTTTCCAAAGACGGTAAAAGATTTGAGGTGTTGGACATCAGACCGCACAAAAATGTGGTTGTTGTGCGTTTTTTGGGCGTTAATGATCGCAATGCGGCAGAGGCGTTAAACGGCACGGATTTATTTGTAGAACGTGCGAACTTGTCAGACGCGGATCTTGATGAAGACGAATATTTTTACGCCGATCTGGAAGGCTTAGAAGCCGTTGATGAATTTGGTGCAAGCTGGGGTTTTATCAAAGCGATCTTTGATTTTGGCAGTGGTGATCTGATTGAATTGCAGGCCAAGGGTGAGAAATCGGTCATCATTCCATTTACCCAAACAGCTGTGGTGGATGTGAATATTAAAGCTGGTAAGATCATTGTTGACCCAGAAGCAGCTGGATTGATCGATGATGGTTCATCAGCTGATGATGAATGGCCCGAAGAGGGCGATGATCCAAAACCGGAAAGCTAATCATGAGCTTTAATGCGTCCATATTAACGCTCTACCCGGACATGTTTCCCGGGCATTTGGGGCATTCTATGTCCGGACGTGCGATTGAGCGCGGCGATGTTGAAATCAATACAATCAACATAAGAGATTTTGCCGAAGGCAAGCATCGCAATGTTGATGATACCCCCTCTGGCGGCGGTGCTGGCATGGTGTTGCGCGCAGATGTATTAGCACGCGGAATTGATAGCCTGCCCGAAGATGGACGCCCGCGATTGCTCATGTCTCCGCGCGGTAAACCGCTTAAACAGTCGCGTGTGCGCGAGCTAGCTGCTGGTGATGGTGTGGTGATCATATGTGGGCGCTTTGAAGGCGTTGACCAACGGGTGATTGACGCGCGGAACTTGGAAGAAGTGTCCATCGGGGACTATATTTTGTCCGGTGGGGAACCCGCGGCATTTATTATGTTGGATGCGATTATTCGCCTTTTGCCCGGTGTGATGGGCAATGATGAATCTGGCACTTATGAGAGCTTTGAAGATAATTTGCTGGAACATCCGCATTATACGCGGCCACAAGTGTTTGAAGACCGTGAAATCCCTGAGGTTTTGCTGTCTGGCAATCACAAGAAAATAGATGAGTGGCGCAGGGCGCAATCGGAAGCGTTAACAGCCGAACGCCGTCCTGATCTCATTACGGCTAGAAACACACAAAAACCTAGAAAATAGGGGTGACAAAGCCGCCAAGATGCTGTATTGACCCGCCAACTCGAAATATAAGCGAGCGCGGTCGATAAAATATGGATGATCGCAACCATTAAAGATAATGCTTGGTGAACACGCTGCTGTCTTCGGACATAGTCCTAAAGCAAGATGACTTTAGGATGAGTGAAAGCGCTCTGGCCGCTAAAAGAATGAAAGGTTAAAGCTTATGGATATTATCCAGCAGCTCGATGCTGAGCAAAAAGCAAAAATTGAAGCTAAACGTACTCTTCCAGAATTTTCACCAGGTGACACTGTTCGCGTAATGGTTCGCGTGACAGAGGGCAGCCGCACACGTCTTCAGGCTTATGAAGGTGTTTGTATTGCTCGCTCAGGTGGCGGTTTGAACGAGAACTTCACAGTTCGTAAGATTTCTTACGGTGAAGGCGTTGAGCGTGTATTCCCAATTTATTCTCCACTTGTTGAAGAAGTAATCGTTGTTCGTCGCGGTAAGGTTCGTCGCGCGAAACTATACTATCTTCGTGGTCGTCGCGGTAAATCTGCACGTATCGTGGAAAACACAGGTACACGTACTCGCAAGCTTAATGATGCTGAACGCGCAGCAATCGCCGAAGAAAAAGCACGTATTGAGGCAGAAAAAGTGGCAGCAGCACAAGCTCTTGCAGCGGAAAAAGCCGCTGAAGAAGCTGCGGCAAAAGCAGCCGAAGAAGCAGCAGCAGCTGAAGCACCTGCTCAAGAATAGACTTTTTCAAAAATTAAATGATTTGAAAGCGCTGGCTATATGTCGGCGCTTTTTTATTTGATAAAAGGTCACATGACCAATTCCCCTAAACTTGTTTTTGATCACATTGCAATTGTCGCCCGCAATCTCGATGAGGGTGTCGACTATGTGCGCCAGCAATTAGGCATTGAGATGCCGCAAGGGGGCGCGCATCCTATTATGGGAACGCATAATCGATTGTTGTCTTTAGGCGAGACAGAGTTTTTGGAAGTGATCGCCATTGACCCGGATGCGACATCACCCAAAAGGCCGCGTTGGTTTGGTCTAGATCGATTTGATGGAACACCGAGAATTGGTGCTTGGTTGTTAGGCACATCTAATATTACCGCGAGTTTCGATAGAGCGCATGGTCAGATCATCGATATGACGCGCGGCGATCTTAAGTGGCAGATCACGGTTCGAGACGACGGACTATTGTCCTATGATGGGGCGTTTCCGCAAATCATTGAATGGCCGCAAATTGCGCATCCAGCTGGCAATATGGGAAAACGAGGCTGTCAGCTGAAATCTTTTGAAATTTCGCATCCAGACGCATTTAAAATCCAAGAGTTTCTTGCAGGTTCGTTGCAGGATGATCGCATTTCTGTCTTCGAAGGTTCTCATGCTTTTAAAGCAGTGATCGAAACACCTAACGGATTACGAACCCTAACTTAACGTTGAACGACCGTATAATGATATTGATGTCCCGTCGTCGATATTACATAATCTCGTACAACAAACGCACATGATTAAGAGACTCAAATGACCATTAAAAGGCTAGATCACGTCAATATTCAAACCACGCAACTGGATGCGTTAATCGCATGGTATAGTGACATTCTGGGATTGAAATCCGGATGGCGGCCCAATTTCCCATTTGGCGGGGCTTGGATGTATGCAGGCGATTATCCTGTTGTGCATCTGGTTGAAGTCGAGCGCGATGATGCGGTGGGATCGGAAGCTTATTTAAAACTCGAGCATTTTGCCTTTTCTGCGACAGATGAAGATGCCTTTAAAGCGCTTTTGGAAGAACGCGGCATAGACTATCGCTGTGGCGAACCGCCAAATGCCGGCATTCGCCAGTATAATGTGTTCGATCCCGATGGTAATCACATCCATATCGATTTTGAGATTTAGACAATGGCGAAAACAGATCTACCAATTTTGGAGCAGCGCCGGATTGAGGCTAATATCATCAAACCAATTTATGATGAAATGGCCGCTCGACTAGGCAAGGCGGAGGCTAACTCTATTTTGCAAGCCGCAATCACTAAAGACTCCATCGAGCAAGCCGCCGCCTATGCCGAAAGCGAAGAGGGTGACGCGACACTTCATAGTTTTCATGCATTATTGCCACAATGGAAGGCGGGTGGTGCTTTGGAAGTCGAGACGCTCAAAGAATATGAGCATGAAGTTCATTATAATGTCACACGCTGTAAATATGCTGAGATGTATCGCGAGATGGATTTGGCTGACATTGGTCATATTCTGTCCTGCGGCCGGGATGGAACGTTTTGCACTGGTTATAATCCCAAGATCAAACTTGATCGTACGCAGACCATAATGGAAGGCAAAACCCATTGTGATTTTCGCTATCGCTGGGAAGATGATAGCGCTAGCTAGATAAGATCTTTTACTAATTTTACGTCCTGGTTTTGGTGGTTCCACGGATTAATCCAGAAATGTCTTGATGTCTCTTTACAAATTGTATGCAAATGTATACAATTTAGATATCTTTGGTGACCCTCAAGTTAAAAACCCATGAATGATAAAATTTCTAACTCGGACCGCGCCTATCAAAAACTTTATGAAGCGATCCGATCTGGGCAATTGGCACCCGGTACACGCATTCGAGAAACCGAGATTGCCGAGCTGGTAGGCCTTAGCCGTACGCCAGTGCGCGATGCCATTAAACGACTGGAAAATGATGGGCTGATTGAGCATCAACCGCGCATTGGTGCTGTCGTAAAATCATTATCGCATCAGGAAGTGGTCGAGCTTTATGAAATGCGGGCCGTTTTAGAGCGAACAGCTGCATCCATGGCGGCTAAACACGCCTCAACGACTGAAATTGAAGAGATGAAAGAGCTCAATTCAGCCATGTTGAAAGCCTCTGGCAACCCAGTTGAAGTTGCGCGGCTCAACGAACTCTTCCATCGATGTATTTTTAATGCTGCGCGCAATCGCTTTTTGCTCGCGTCTTTTCAATCTTTGTCCAATGCTCTGCTTGTTCTTGGCCCAACGACGCTTGAAGGTATTCCGCGGATCAAATCGGTCTGCGAAAAACATGATTTGATTATTGATGCAATGGAGGCACGGGATGAAAAGCGTGCTGCTGAAGCCGCGGGTTCTCATATTGAATCATCTTTGATCTTCCGTTTGAAGGCCTTGCGCGAATGAAGCGGTATCTAACTTTATCCATCGCGATCCTTATTTCTGTATGCGGCGCCATCAGCTTCTCTTATTTAGGCATACCGCTGCCCTTTTTGCTGGGGCCAATTTTCTTTTGTTTGATTGCAGCGATTGCGCGCGTTCCCATGTCGGGCATTAAGCCTGTCTCTGATTCCATGCGCACCATTTTGGGTGTTGCTATTGGCGCGTCTATAACGCCGGAATTATTCACGCGGCTTGACACCATGATTGGCAGCGTCGCCTTTGTGCCTTTGATGTTAATTGTCATTGGTGTGGTTGGTGTTCCCTATTTTCGCTTTGCAGGTTTTGATAAGCCAACGAGTTTTTACGCAGCCATGCCCGGTGGTTTGCAGGATATGCTCGCCTTTGGTGAAGAGGCGGGCGGCGATGTGCGCGCGTTATCGCTCATTCATGCGACACGTGTCTTGGTAATTGTCGCAGTGCTGCCGTTTTTCTTGCAGTTTTATCGAGATGTTGATCTGACGATCTCGCCAGGAATTTCTGCACAGCAAACCCCCATTTCGCAAATGGCCATCATGCTGTTTTGTGCGGTTTTTGGCTGGTGGGGTGCAAGAAAGATCAAGCTCTTTGGCGCCAGCATTTTGGGTCCGTTAATTGTGGCGATGACGTTGTCTTTGTCAGGTGTTCTTCAGGTCAGACCACCAACAGAAGCCATTCTTTTAGCGCAGTTTTTTATTGGGCTTGGCATTGGGGTAAAATATGTTGGGATCACCATGAAAGAGATCCGGCATGATATTACCGCAGCGATTGGATTTTGTGTGGTGCTGGCAATCATCAGCGGCATATTTATTGAAGTGATTTTGCTGCTGGGATTGGGCACAGATATCGATACGCTGTTATCCTTTGCTCCAGGTGGCCAGGCGGAGATGGCGGTGATTGCCATTGTGGCTGGCGCAGATGTTGCCCATGTTGTGGCCCATCATCTCGTGCGGATTGTCATGGTCATCCTCGGCGCACCTATTTTTGCCCGCTTCACAAAATAGCTGAGATCGAGATCAGGCGACGGCAAGTTGTGAATATTGCACACCGTCTTTGTTCATTTTCACAAACTGGCCTTCGTCAAGGGTTGTCCAATTGTCCATCGTTCCATCAAGCGGTTCTGATGCTAATGCGTGGCCGCCCGAAGTTAGATCCCCAGAGGCATAAAGCGTTGGGCTTTTTCGGTCACTTGAACAGCGAAATCCATAAACATTTTCACCGTCTGAAAATACGCTGGCGATCCGGTTTGGATCACGAATTTTCTTACCCAAACCCTGCTGTGCTTCGCGGATTTTGGCAATGGTTGTTTCGATTGCTTTTTGCGGATCGGTTTGTAACCCGAATTGTAAGGCGAGCAGGAAGAATAGTTCGGAATCTGTCGTGCCTTTTCGATGATTATATAATTCATCGGACAAGTTAGTCTCTAACCCACGTCGAATACTTCCAAATTCGGCAATTTGTCCGTTATGGGCAAACGACCAGTTTTTGAAAGTGAAAGGATGGCAGTTTGAGCGTGTTGTTTCGCCCACCGTTGATGCACGCACATGTGCGAGAAACAGCCGAGATTTGATCATCCGGCAAAGGCTCGTCAGATTGCCATCTGACCATGCGGGAAGAACGTCGCGATACAGTCCGGGATGGATTTCGTCCGAATACCAGGCAATCCCAAATCCATCGCCGTTAACGGCCAGCTTTGCTTCATTAGCCTGCTGGCTTTGTTGAAGAAGTGAATGGCTGGGAAGAACGATGATCCGTTCAAGTGGAATATCCGGTCCCAAATAGGCGGTCAATCGACACATTAAATCGCATGTCCTTTTATATGAAGAGATACGGTAATTATGCCATATAAATCTGGGTAGTACCTCCCAAATTTTCCGTGAAATAGGAAAACTGTGAGATGTTTACCCAGATTTTTCGTTTTCATGGGATATTTATATGGTCAGGACTTTGCGTGAGAACCAGTAATCCCAATTTCGGTTTTGTGTTTGAGATAAAATTCCGATCGATAAAATTCCTCGACAAGAATATGCGGCATGTCAAACGATGTCCGTTCCGTTTCGTTTTTCGGCGTTAATCTCTCCACATTGTCGACCGCTTTGGTAATCATCCCGCCCGCGATCGTATTGTTGGTGTCAGGATCAATGAGAATGAATGACCCCGTTGTCTTGTTGTCGAGATAGGTATCAAAGGCAATCCGAGTAGAAAAATCCAGTTGCACATTTGCCAGATCATTCAATGCGATCTTATCAGATGTTTCCCAAGTCGCTGTGTCGAGATTAAGTATTTCTTCGGCTGAAACGGTGACATATTGCTTGCGCGTGCTGGATTTCAGCCAATATTGTTTGCCGGGCTGAACGCCATGATCTGTAAGTGCGATGAGCTGCGCTTTATAGGAATATTCAAGATTGGGCCTATCATCGTTTGAAACGATCATATCCCCGCGTGAAATATCGATCTGACGGTCGAGCACCAACGTCACTGCATCTCCTTGAACACCGGCATTTCTAACGAGGTCAAATGTTACAATTTTACTGACATTTGCTTGCTCACCAGATGGCAGTACGGTGATTGGATCACCGGGCTTAATTGATCCCGCGGCAATGGTACCCTGATAACCACGGAAACTTTCATCCGGTCTTGAAATGCGTTGTACTGGAAAGCGAAACCCCATCGAGCGTGGGTTTGATTTAGGTGCGAGTTCGAGCGTTTCTAAAAGGGTTTTTCCGTCATACCAAGGCATGTTTTTTGTTGCCGGGAATGCAACATTTTCACCATTGATCGCAGAGGTTGGAATGGCGGTAATCGATGTGAAATCAAATGATTTCGCAAGCGCTGTAAATTCAGCGCTGATTTCATCAAACCGAGCCTTGTCATAATCTATCAGATCAATCTTATTGATGACGAGAACAACCTGCTTAATGCCCATTAAAGAGACGACATTTGCGTGGCGGCGTGTTTGTTCCAAAATACCTGAACGTGCATCAATGAGCAAAACTGCCAGATCAGCCGTTGATGCACCAGTCACCATGTTTTTGGTATATTGAGCATGGCCAGGTGTATCCGCCACAATGAAGGATCTTTTCGGCGTTGAAAAATACCGGTAAGCCACATCAATGGTGATGCCTTGCTCTTGTTCGGCTTGCAGACCATCGAGCAGATTGGCAAATTCAAGTGAGCCGTCAGCATGACCCATTTGGCCCGGCTGTTTTTCAATCGCGCCGATTTGATCGTCAAACACGGCCTTTGTGTCCCACAATAAGCGACCAATCAAAGTTGACTTGCCGTCATCCACGCTACCGCATGTGATAAAGCGCAGCGGTATTGAATTTTTCGCAGCGAGTGACTTGGCGCTTTCAACGCTTGTTTGTCCTTCGGTTTCTGAAATTTTTTCAAGGGCGCTCATCAGAAATATCCTTCTCTCTTCTTCAGTTCCATGGAACCGGCCTTATCTTTGTCGATGGCGCGACCTTGGCGCTCAGATGTTGTGGCGGTTTGGATTTCGGCAATGACTTGGTCGATATCGGACGCTGTTGAGCGCACACCACCTGTCAGTGGGAAACACCCTAATGTGCGAAAGCGGATGTAATCTTTTTGAACGATTTCGCCTGGGGCGAGTTCCAAGCGCTCATCTTCAGCCAGGATAATCATGCCATCACGCTCCACAAAGGGGCGTTCCTCTGCATAGTAAAGCGGAACAATTGGGATATCTTCCGCTTTGATATATTGCCAGATATCAAGCTCGGTCCAATTGGATAATGGGAAGGCTCTGACGCTTTCACCTTTGAAAATGTCACCGTTATAAATTGACCAAAGTTCAGCGCGTTGGTTGCGCGGATCCCAGCTATGATCTGATTTGCGGAAGGAGTAAATCCGCTCCTTAGCGCGCGATGCTTCTTCATCGCGTCTCGCTCCGCCAAAGGCTGCATCATAGCCACCATGATCTAAAGCCGTGCGCAGGGCTTCAGTTTTCATAATATCGGTGTAGCGCGGGTGGTTAAACGGTGTGATGTTTTCCTCAGGGCCGCGTGGATTTGTGTAAGAGATGAGATCAAGACCGTACTCGGAAATGATCTGATCGCGGAAAGCGATCATTTCGGTAAATTTCCATCCGGTATTTACATGTAAAAGCGGGAAGGGCACGGGACCTGGGTAAAATGCTTTACGTGCGAGATGTAACAAGACGGAGGAATCTTTACCCACTGAATAGAGCATCACTGGGTTTTGAAATTCAGCTGCGACTTCGCGGAAAATATAGATGGCTTCGTTCTCGAGCGCTTTTAAATGCGGATCGAGTGGCGGTTTTGTTTGTGTATCTGTCATAATTTAGTCGTTTGTTTGAAGAGTTTTTCTTTGATGGAGACCGCATTCGCGTGAATTATCGTTCTCCCACCACCAACGGCCAGCGCGTTCGTCTTCACCGGGTTTAATGGCGCGCGTACATGGTTCGCACCCAATGGATGGAAAGCCTTTATCGTGAAGCGGATTGATGGGCACATCATGTTTGGCAATCAGTTCATCCATCAATTGCGATGTGAGATCAGCAAGTGGATTGAATTTGAGAACTTGATATTTGTCCGAGTATTCACAAAACGGCACATGCGCACGATTGTTGGATTGTTCGCGACGTAAACCGGTGATCCATGCATCGGCCGGTGGAAGTATATGTTCAAGTGGAACAAGCTTTCGAATGCGGCAGCATTCATGGCGCGCGTCTATACTGTCATAGAACCCATTTGCACCAAAAATGTCTTCGTAAGTTTTTACATCCTGATTTTCAGGAAGATATTCATCGATTTTTGTCTGATATCTTTTCCGCGTGGCGTCTAAAAGTTCGATGGTTTGCGGAAATAATCGTCTCGTATTGATCGCAGCGATAGAAATATTATGCGATCCGGCATCAATGAGATGCGTGATCAACTGGTCCTCTTTGCCTAAACTGGTTGTAAATGTGGCTTTCTGTGTAGAATTATCAATAAATTCAATACGTTGTGATAAATCTAATGCAGCGAGTTGCTGATCAAATTCAAGGGCGACCTGTTTGGAAGACATGATTTTGGCTCTATTATTGAAGAATAATTGGCTCCATCATAAGTCTCATTTTTTAACTTTAAAGGTATTTTTTGCCAAATTTGATGCGTTTAGAGGCATCTTTTGATCGTGATCACCTTCGAACAGATATTCAGTTTGCGAAATTTAAAATTAAACACTCAATTGCCTCTTGGGATAAAGATTGCTATGAGCACGTCATGAACTTATTAACGCAAAATCGGCAGGGAAAGATCATCCTAATTGATGATCATAAACGCTTGCCTTCACGTTTTTTGCTCGCTGTCACCAGCGCTGGGCGAGGAAATGGTTAGGTCTTTAAAAGACTTCTGAACCGTTTTTACTCGCATTTCATATTTCAAGGACACTAAAATGACTGATACTCCACGCACTATGTATGACAAAATCTGGGACGACCATGTGGTTGAAACTCAGGATGATGGCACTTGCTTATTGTATATTGACCGCCACCTTGTTCACGAAGTGACAAGCCCGCAGGCTTTTGAAGGTTTGCGCATGACAGGCCGCAAAGTTCGTGCGCCTGAAAAAACGCTCGCTGTGGTGGATCACAATGTGCCGACAACGGCTGACCGTTATGAAGGTATCAAAAACGAAGAGAGCCGCATTCAGGTGGAAGCTTTGGCCAATAACTCATCTGAGTTTGGTGTTGAATATTTCAATGAAAGCGATGTTCGTCAGGGTATCGTACACGTTGTTGGTCCTGAACAAGGCTTTACGCTTCCTGGGACAACAATTGTTTGTGGTGACAGCCATACATCAACACATGGTGCCTTTGGTGCTTTGGCACATGGTATCGGAACATCTGAAGTTGAGCACGTGCTTGCAACGCAAACTCTTATTCAGAAAAAAGCCAAAAACATGCTTGTGCGTGTCGATGGTCAACTGCCTGAAGGTGTGACCGCAAAAGACATCATTCTCGCCATCATCGGTGAGATCGGCACAGCTGGTGGTACTGGCTATGTGATTGAATTTGCCGGTGAAGCTATTCGTTCATTGTCAATGGAAGGTCGTATGACCATCTGTAATATGACAATTGAAGGCGGTGCACGCGCTGGTTTGATCGCACCTGATGAGACAACATATGAATATTTCAAAGACAAGCCTCGTGCACCAAAAGGTGAAGACTGGGATAATGCTTTAGAATATTGGAAGAAGCTCGCGTCTGATGAAGGCGCGCATTACGATAAGACAATTGTTTTGGATGCTGCGAATTTGCCGCCAATCGTATCATGGGGTTCATCACCTGAAGATGTGATTTCTGTTGAAGGTGTGGTGCCAAATCCGGATGAGATTGAAGACGAGAATAAACGTTCCTCTAAATGGCGTGCCCTTCAATATATGGGGCTTGAGCCAGGCACGAAAATTACGGATATCGCAATTGATCGCGTCTTTATCGGTTCCTGCACCAATGGCCGTATCGAGGATTTCCGCGCAGCGGCCGCGGTTGTTGAAGGCAAAAAGGTTGCCGATGGCGTGAATGCCATGATCGTTCCAGGTTCTGGTTTGGTCAAAGCTATGGCTGAAAAAGAAGGTTTGGATAAGATCTTTAAAGAAGCTGGTTTTGAATGGCGTGAGCCAGGCTGTTCTATGTGTTTGGCAATGAATGATGATCGCTTGAAACCAGAGGAGCGCTGTGCATCAACATCCAACCGTAACTTTGAAGGTCGTCAGGGCTTTAAAGGTAGAACACATCTTGTGTCACCTGCCATGGCAGCCGCTGCTGCGATCAACGGCCACTTTGTGGATGTTCGCAAAATCTAAGCTGTTTTAAAGTTCAAATAGATTCAAACCGGATGGGTGCAAACCTATCCGGTTTTTTCATTGCCATAGGGTTCAGGTTCATCTATTCCCCGAATATGCCACGCTCTGTGGTGGTTTTTTGATCGAGGATAAATCATGCGCGCAACTGAACAACTCCGTTTAAAATTTCAATCTCAATGGGACATTGCAACTGACCATGCCTTTTGCAAAGAGCTTGCTGATGGCACATTGCCGATTGAAAAAATGAAATGGTATTTGGCGCAGGATTATCAATTTATCGATCGCTTTGTGAGGTTATTGGCAACAGCGATTGCACATGCACCGAGTTTGGCTGACAGCGTGCCCGCAGCACAGTTTTTGGCGGTGATCACTGGTCCGGAAAACACCTATTTTCTACGTTCCTTTGATGCGCTTGAGATGAGTGATGACGAGCGTAATCTTGCTGCAGCACCAGAAACCACCGCATTTCAGAACCTAATGTATGAAGCGCAGACATCTGGTCGATATGAGCAAATGCTTGCGGTTTTGGTGGTTGCTGAATGGACATATTTGTCCTGGGCAGAACGCTATGAAAATTATGATGAGAGCCTGCCATTTTGGTTCTCAGAATGGATTGATCTTCATTGCGGTGAAGGCTTTGAAGGCGTTGTAAATTATCTGCGCGATCAGCTTGATAAAGCGTGGGTTGATCTTGATGACGCACAACGCAAGAAAGCTGAAGAGATGTTTGGCAAGGCGGTTGATTGCGAAGTTGATTTCTTTAACGCCAGCTATCAGTCGCGCAGCTAATTTTTGGTTTGAGCTGAGGTTAAGCTAACTCGCGATTGCGGCAATTTGCAGAATTGCTTATTGGGTCGAAGGGATGCTAATACGCCAAGAATTCGTTTGAACATGAGCTTGATATGACCCAAAAAACTCCAGAACAATGTCATTCTATGGCGGAATTGCGCGTGGAAATTGATCAGCTTGATCGACAGCTCATCGAGTTGATTGCCAAACGAACTCAATATATTGATCGCGCTGCTGTGCTTAAACAGAGCGAGAAATTGCCAGCGCGAATTACCTCGCGCGTGGAAGAAGTCGTTGACAATGTGAAGCGATTGGCGAGCCAGAATAATCTTGACCCTCAGATCGCAGAAACGGTTTGGCGGGACCTGATTGAATGGTCGATTGCCAAAGAAGAACAGGTTTTGGGCAAGTAGTTTCGATCATTTCTCAAGTCATCTTTTCGCAGCTGATCACGAAATCCTGATGTAATCGTGATTGGCGTCTATAAAGGCTTGCCGTTACGCTTTCCGCAAATTGATAAGTTTGCGAAAAGGCTTTCTCATGGCAATTGGCTCAAAACCTCACCTTTATGTTTTCTATTCGATGCTCGCTTTATGCGCGATGCTTGTAAATGTTGCGCAGGCTGAAGAACGCAAAGCGCTGCCTGATTACGTGATTGAGAAATTTGGCGAGCCACCAGCCATTCCTGAAGGTCCCCTCTCTGATGAGGTGGCTGAGGCTGTGAAAGTTGCCTTTATTGATGCCATGGCGCAATCAAGCTGGGGGCGCGATCAGTCCGTTGCGCTGATCACAATATCGCAGTCTAAAGACCCACGTCTTGTTTGGATTTTAAGCGATCTGATGCGTTTTTCTTCCGGGCAGCGATTGAATATTGAACTTTCCGCAGCATCGACAAACTTGTTGGGCAAAGAAATACCCGTGCAGAACCAATGGGGAATCGCAACTGATCATTTGATCGCTTGGGATATCCCTGAACCGCCAAATTATCTTGAGGTTAAACGCGCGATCTTCACAACAATTGTGCCGGGTTGGGAACGAATTTTCGTTGAAGGTGATATCGATTGGCGTCACGTCTCTTGGGGTGGGGTTCTCATCGATAACCGTCCTTATGATACCACAGATGAACCATGCAATTGTATCCCGGCGGCTGATAACCCTCAAGTCTCGAGCGCAGAAGATGCAACATGGCTCAAAGATGAGGACGTGGTCTTTGGGATTGAAGTCAATGGCGAATATCGCGCTTACCCGCGCCGAATTATGGAAGTGCGCGAAATGGTCAATGACACGCTCGGCGGACGTCATCTCGGCATTCCCTATTGCACATTGTGTGGCGCAGCACAGGCTTATTTTACAGATCAATTGCCGGATGGCATTGAACGCCCGGTCTTGCGCACATCTGGTCTTTTAATCCGGTCAAACAAGGTGATGTATGACCTTACGACCTATTCGGTATTGGACACGTTTAAAGGTAATGCTGTAACGGGACCTTTATATGAAAAAGGCATCACGCTGAAACAGGCAAGTGTTGTGACATCCACATGGGGTGCTTGGAAAAAAGCACATCCTGAAACAACTGTGCTGCTTGAGAGATACGCGCTTGGCAGAGATCCTGATTTTAGAAATGGACGCGACGCCAATGGACCGATTTTCCCGGTCGGTGATGTTGACCCGCGTTTGCCGGTTCATGAGGATATCATCGGCGTGATCACAGAATCTGGCCAGCCAATTGCCTTCCAACGTTCAAATGCCGTTGCTGCACTGACAAGTGGTCAGGAGATCACATTTGGCGATATAAGATTGGAGCTATCGGGCAGTGGCGTAAAGGCCGTTGGTAAAGATGGCGAAGATATTGGTAGCCATCAGGCATTTTGGTTTGCTTGGTCGCAATTCCATCCTGAAACTGAATTGTGGGTGGGGTTATAAACCCCACTTGATCAGTTCACTTGGCGGTTTGTTTGTTAGTCCTTTTTCGGTGACCAGCCGGGACCCGCAAAGAGGCGCATAAAGACTTCACGACCAGATTTGGCTGATTTGAGATCCCGGTAGAGCTGCGGGATTTCTGAAAACCAGACATGTATAGGGTTTGGTGAATTAAAATCGGTGGTCAATCCATAGCGCGGTGTTTCTTCTTCCACTTGGAATGAGCCAAACATGCGGTCCCAGATGATCAGAATGCCACCGTAGTTTTTATCAAGATATTTAGCATCCGATCCGTGATGCACGCGGTGATGAGATGGTGTATTGAGCACCTGCTCCAATGGCCCTAATTTGCCGATGGTTTCGGTGTGGATCCATGTTTGATAAGCGAGGACCGTGAGCGAGCCGAAGAAGATCATCTCTGGGGGAAAGCCCATAAATACCATTGGGATATGAGCGATGAGCGCCCAAACGCTTTCAAGCGGGCCAAAGCGGATGCCAGTGATGATGTTAAAATCCCGAGACGAATGATGAACGGCATGCTGGGTCCATAAGATCCGGACCTGATGCGCAATGCGGTGCTCCCAGTAATAAGTGATGTCGGCAATAATAACGACCAGCACCAGCGTCCACCAATTCATTGGGATTGACCATGGCACAAGGCCTTCAGCTAAGATGTAAAATAATCCATATGCGCTGGTCATGATAAAGATTTCGACAAGCAAATATGGAATTTGCGTGGATGCACTGGCGAGCATTTCTAAAAATGTGCGGCCCTTTAAATTACCTTTAAAGAAGGCTTCTGCGATTTCGATGATAAGGATGATCGCGCCAATGATGAAGAATGCATCATCGATTTGCGTGCCTAGATTTTCCAAAAGTTCTAAATTCATTGTCTACTTACTCATTGGTGTTGAGAGGCCAGATGTCAGCGTGTGCCACGCGAGATCTGCGGCTTGTTTATGAGTGGCATCGCCATCTTTAACCATCACCCATGCGGAATAGGTGAGGGCTTCAAAACTTTCAGCGATCCATTTGGATGGGATGTCTTTTGCAAATGTGCCCTCGCGCTTTGCCTGTTCAATATCAGCAATCAGTTCTTGCTGTTCTTTTTGATAGGCCTCAGCGATTTTTGGATGTTTGTCCAAAGGCTCATTGGCTAAGAACAATTGCCGATTGGAAAGAGGAACAATGGCTTCAAGCGCCAATCGCAGGCCTTCCGTATAGCTTTGCGCATCTTTGACGGCATCATCCACAGCTTGGTTTAATTCTTCCATGGCGGCCCATGCGAGTGCTTCGATAAGTTCATCGCGGGATGCGTAGTAACGGTGCAAGGTTGCGCGACCGACGCCGGCACGTTTGGCAACTTTGTCCAATGATGCACCTGAGTTTTTGCTGAAGACGTCAAATCCTGCTTCAAGAATCGCGTCTTTGGTATCTAACTTAATTTTTTTCATGAGACAAATATGTCTCATTTGAGATGAATGTCAATCAATTATTTTTGTACGAACCGAATTAACGGTCGAAATGTAAGGCCCAGCTGATAATTTATGAACCAATCCAATGACCGCTTTGGGCCCTTTCGAGACATTCACTGCACCGCTTCGGAACTCGTTTCCGGCATAGGCGCGGGCTTATGGATAGCAACGCCGATCATGACCAAGGCTACGCCTAGAATGTCGATCGCGCTCGGTATCTGGCGTAGTACAATGACCCCGATGATGGTTGCCGTTGCTGGAAGCAGCGCGAGCAAGAACGCGAAGCTTGCTCGTGGGAGCCGAGACATTGCGAGCTGGTCGCAAACATATGGGATGACGGATGAGCAGATGCCGACACCAATTCCTGCAAGCACAAGCATTGGGGCACCAAAGGCTTCAAGAGCCTGCAAGAAGCTGATGGGCATGACGAAGATGAACGCTGCTGTCATTGCCGCCCCCAATCTTTCGACACCACCTGATGCCCCGCCTTCGGAAATCTTGTGCCCAAGGATGATGTAGAGAACGAACAGCGATCCGTTCAGGAAAGCCCAAAACAGACCCAACAAGTCGGTCGAGAGTTCGTCGCCATCGGTAGCGAGAAGAGACGGGACGTCGATAAGCAGGGCAACCCCGATAATCGCAAAGATAAAAGAGATGTAATTGCGGCCCGTGCGCAGTCCCCACAAGGCAATTCCGATTGTCCCAACAAACTCAATCGCTGCTACAAGCGCGATAGGAAGGCGGTCGAGGGCGAGGTAGAACGCGCTGTTATAAGCGCCAAGCACCCTCCCAAGGCGAGCAGCAAGATACGTTCGCGGTTGTTTGACTTCTGAAACGTCCGCCAAGGCTTCGTTATGGGTGCAAAGACGAGAGCTGCTGAGGCAATTCTAAACCACGCAACGCCAAGCACCCCGATAATGGGAAAAAGCAGAACCGCGAAGGATGGGCCGAGATAATGGAAAACGGCTGATACCCCAAACCAGGCATGGGGCGGAACGCTCTGAGCCGCAGGATTAAGGCGATTTGGTGCAATCACATTCGAAGTCATGGTCATATCCATTTTTTCCTACATAATATAGGTTACTTGGAGCAATTAATATGCTATCATGAAGGCTAAAAGTCATATTGTGCCACACAAATGAAGGTAAAATATTATGAAACGCCTTGGATATGAAAACGGCTCTCTTGACGCGATAGACGAGGTAATCCTGAAAACGCTGATAGCAAACGGGCGAACGACAACAGCGGAACTTGCCCGCACCGTCAAGCTCTCGTCACCGAGTGTTGCGGAACGAGTGAAGCGTTTGGAAGAGGCTGGGATTATCACTGGCTATACTGCACAGGTCTCTGCCGAGGCGCTTGGCCGACCAATCGCTGTATGGTTTCGAGTGCGACCAGTTCCGGGAGAGATGAAGCGCGTTGCCGAGATCATTCGAAGCATTCCCGAAATCACCCAATGTGATCGTGTGACGGGTGAGGACTGCTTTCTTGCACGTGCCAATCTTGCTTCTGTGGCAGACATGGAACGGGTGATTGATCTGATCATCCCTTATGCTATGACGAACACATCAATCATTCAGTCATCGCCTGTCGAGCTTAGATTGCCGCCTCTCCCATCAGATCTGCGAGATTAACCATCGTTGATTTGTCCGCCTAGCTGCTGATCGACTGGTGCAAAAGTCAAAATTTGCATTGAGAAAAGGCTTGGCTTACCCGCGCTGGTCTTTGGGAGACGCCATGACAAAATGGGAGGTTATGCGCGCGACTTGCGGCACTGTGCCTAAAATTTCAGTATGAAAATATTTGTAAGCTGCAAGATCACGCACTTCGATGCGCAGCATATATTCAAACTCGCCAGATATACTGTGACATTCTTTAACTTGTGGGGCAGCTTGCATGGCGCGTTCAAATTCTTGCTGATCCTTCTTAAGGTGACGCGCCAATCCTACGGTGACGATGACCACAAATCCTGTGCCTGATCTTTCAGGATCAATGATGGCGCGATAACCCTGAATTGTTCCATTGTTCTCAAGTTCTTGCACGCGCCTTAGGCATGCGGATGTCGACAGGCCAACTTTTCCCGCCAGGTCAACATTGGAGATACGCCCATCACGTGCAAGTTCACGCAATATAATTTCGTCAAACCGATCTAAATCTTTCATAAGTTGCTACTTTAAACAATATTTTCGGATATTTGCAATTATATTGTTGGCCACCTGCAATAAATTATATGTTATGAGTATTGATCTTCTTATCGGATTAATCGGTTTTGCGTTGGTGTCGTCTTTGTCACCCGGCCCTAATAATCTAATGTTGCTGAGTTCAGGAATGAATTTCGGCTGGCGAAAATCTGTGCCCCATATTTTAGGGATTGCGATTGGGTTCCCGGTTATGATTTTCGGGGTTGGTATGGGAATTACGCAAATTTTTGAGGCCTATCCAACCAGTCTTATGGTTATGAAGGTTCTAAGTGCGGCTTATTTGCTTTACCTCGCCTACAAAATTGCTTCAACACAGCCGGTTACACTTGATTCAGATCAGAGAAACACCCGGCCTTTGACCTTCATTCAGGCTGCAGCTTTTCAATGGGTAAACCCTAAAGCCTGGACGATGGCTCTGACCGCGATTTCTGCCTATACCGTTGCGAATAACATGTTTTTAAGTGTTCTTATCGTGATCCTTGTTTTTCTCTCAGCGGGTATGCTGTCTACGAATATGTGGACGATCATTGGATTGAAATTACGGATATTTTTTACCAGACCCAACGCATATCGTGCATTTAACATTGGGTGCGCGCTGATATTGGTCGCAACTTTGTATCCGGTTTTATCGGACACATTTGTATAAAGCGATCAGCTTCCAATGCTGAAACTAAAAATGCGCTGGAAATTGAAAATTAGGTGATGGTGCTATTTATGGATGTAGTTTAGGTTTAACCAGATTTTGGTGGAGGTTAAAGGCTTAATTCATGGATACAATCGCACCTTTTATTGCTTATTCGGCAGCACTTGCAGTGGCGGCTGCCATTCCCGGTCCAGGTATTGCAGCGCTTGTGGGCAGAGCACTTGGTCGGCGGACATCTGCGTCCATACCTTTCATGTTCGGTCTGATTGTTGGTGACATCTTCTTCTTAACACTTGCTGTTTTAGGTCTATCTGTGGTCGCGAAAGCATTTTCGGGGATTTTTATCGCTATCAAGATATTGGGTGGGCTCTATCTCGTGTATATTGCCTATGGTCTTTGGACGATGAAAAGCCAGGCAATCGGCGTTGATCAAGACAACTCTGACGTGCGGAAGCCACGCGTAGCGAGTGGTTTCCTGTATGGATTATTTGTCACGCTCGGCAATCCAAAAACCATAATTTTTTATATGGCTCTGCTTCCGAATGTTTTGGACCTAAGCATGGTTGGATTTGTTGATTGGGTAATTTTGAGTGTTTTAACCATGGTCGTTTTGTTGCTAACTCTGTTTCCTTATGCATTTGTGGCCTCAAAAGCAGCGAGTTTATTATCATCTACCAAGGCATTATTGCGGCTAAATCGCGCAGCAGCTGCGATCATTAGCGGCGCAGGTTTTGTGATCTTAATCGATGCAATTGATTCAGCTTATCAAGAGGTTACAGAACGCTATTTCTCTCCAAAGATGCAAAAATAGAAATCTATTTTTCCTATTCGAAACGAACCTAAACCGATTTTATTTGGTTAAGTATCTTTGCCAAAGCGATTCGAACTGCTAAAGAACGCCGCAATGATGCATTTTTGTTTCAAATCTGTGGGAGTTAAACAGTCATTTATTTGCTTAGATGATTGCAGGGTAGATATATTGGCTCCTACACCAACACATAAAAAAGGGGGGCTTATTTTATGAGCAGTGCACCTCAAAACAGGCCATTGTCGCCACATCTTACCGTTTATAAGCCTATCCCAACGATGGTCATGTCAATTGCACACCGTATTACAGGTGCTGCGCTTTATGTTGGCACCATTTTAGTTGCCTGGTGGCTGATAGCTGCCGCATCGGGTGAAGCCTATTTCGATCTGGTCAACGGCATTTTCGGATCCTTTATCGGGCGCTTGATCCTATTTGGCTACACATGGGCCTTGGTCCACCACATGCTTGGCGGCATTCGCCACTTTATCTGGGATACGGGTAAAGGTTTTGACAAAGATGTTTCAACCAAAATGGCTTGGGCAACGCTTGCTGGTTCCATCGTCCTGACGATCCTCATCTGGATCATCGGCTATGCAACGCGGATGTAAGGAGTAAATCATGGATTATCGCACACCCTTAAGCAAAGTTCGCGGTCTTGGTTCAGCCAAAGAAGGCACAGAGCACTTTTGGCGTCAGCGTTTAACGGCCCTTGCCAATGTGCCTTTGTTGATCTTCTTCATCGGCTTTATCATCCTTTATAATGGTGCGTCTTACGTAGAAGTTACCGCTGCACTCGGTAACCCAATTGTCGCCGTTCTGTTTGGATTGGTGATCATTTCAGGCGTGGTTCACATGAAGCTTGGCATGCAAGTTATCATTGAGGACTATATCCACACAGAAAGCACGAAGATCGCGCTTTTACTTTTCAATACTTTCTTCGCAATTTTGATCGGTGCTTTGTCACTCTTTGCGATCTTAAAACTCGGTTTTGGGGGTTAATTCATGGCAGCTTCAGAAAATGCGCAAGATAAGCGCGCCTATGAATATGTCGATCATGCTTATGATGTGATTGTTGTCGGCGCCGGTGGTGCTGGACTTCGCGCCACGCTCGGTATGGCAGAACAGGGTTTTAAAACCGCCTGTATCACGAAGGTTTTCCCAACACGTTCGCATACTGTGGCCGCCCAAGGTGGTATTGCCGCTTCGCTTGTCAACATGACACCAGACTGCTGGCAGTGGCATATGTATGACACGGTAAAAGGCTCTGACTGGCTCGGCGATGTTGATGCCATGCAATATTTGACAATGGAAGCGCCAAAGGCTGTTTATGAGCTTGAACATTATGGCGTGCCATTTTCGCGAAATGAAGAAGGTAAGATTTACCAGCGACCATTTGGCGGACATATGCAAAACTATGGTGAAGGTCCGCCCGTACAGCGCACATGTGCTGCCGCTGACCGAACCGGTCACGCGATCTTGCACACGCTTTATGGTCAATCTCTAAAAAACAATGCCGAATTCTTTATTGAATATTTTGCGCTTGATTTGATCATGGAAGACGATGGTCGCTGCACAGGTGTGGTGGCTTGGAACCTTGATGACGGTAAAATCCACCGCTTCTCAGCCAAAATGGTTGTGCTGGCAACAGGTGGTTATGGCCGTGCTTATTTCTCAGCAACCTCTGCGCATACTTGCACAGGTGATGGCGGCGGCATGGTCGCACGTGCTGGCCTTCCTTTACAGGATATGGAATTTGTTCAATTCCACCCAACTGGCATTTATGGGTCAGGTACTTTGATCACTGAAGGCGCACGTGGTGAGGGCGGATATCTCGTCAACTCCGAGGGCGAGCGCTTCATGGAGCGTTATGCGCCATCTGCAAAAGATCTAGCGTCTCGCGATGTTGTGTCTCGTTGTATGACAATGGAAATTCGTGAAGGTCGCGGTGTTGGCAAGAACAAAGATCATATCTTCTTGCATCTTGATCACTTGGATCCAGCGGTTTTGGCAGAACGTCTTCCAGGCATTTCTGAATCTGCGAAGATTTTTGCGGGTGTTGATGTGACGCAAGCGCCAATTCCAGTGCTGCCAACAGTGCACTATAATATGGGCGGCATTCCAACCAATTATTGGGGTGAAGTTGTTAATCCAGCGCTTGGGTCTCCAGATGCGATTTCTCCTGGCCTCATGGCTGTGGGTGAGGCTGGATGTGCATCCGTGCACGGTGCAAACCGTCTAGGCTCAAACTCTTTAATTGACTTGGTGGTCTTTGGCCGCGCAGCGGCAATCCGTGCTGCTGAAGTAATCAACAAAGATGAGCCTATTCCTGATTTGAACACACAGGCTTGCGATAAAATCATGGATCGCTTTGATGGTCTTCGTCATGCAAAAGGTGGCACACCAACGGCTGCGCTGCGCGATAAGATGCAGGCTGCCATGCAAGAAGATGCAGCGGTGTTCAGAACACAAGAATCACTTGAATCTGGCTGTAAGCGTTTGACTGAGATTTGGGGCGAAATGAGTGATCTGAAAGTCACTGATACATCCATGATCTGGAACTCAGACCTTGTGGAAACACTTGAACTCACCAACCTCATGCCAAATGCGATTACAACGGTTTATGGTGCTGAAGCACGTAAAGAAAGCCGCGGTGCGCATGCGCGTGAAGATTATACCGAAGGTGCATTTGCTGGGCG
The DNA here is from genome assembly GCA_963691785.1 of Lentilitoribacter sp. Lineage (GTDB taxonomy): Bacteria > Pseudomonadota > Alphaproteobacteria > Rhizobiales > Rhizobiaceae > Lentilitoribacter. Next base: position 3,958,896 of record OY829371.1, on the reverse strand, counting down.
TGATGATGAAAACTGGCGTAAGCACACATTGTCATGGGTCAACGAAAAAGGCGATGTGACGCTGGATTATCGTCCGGTTCACACTGAGCTGATTGCCGAAGGCATTGATATTGCAAAAATCGCACCAAAAGCGCGGGTTTACTAGAACGGGTCGTTGGAAAATAACGACGTTAGGGAATTTGAGATATGGCTGAATTAACACTTCCAAAAAACTCAACGGTACAAACAGGTAAATCCTGGCCAAAGCCGGAAGGCGCCACAAATGTTCGCGAATATAAGGTCTATCGCTGGTCACCTGATGATGGCGATAATCCTAGCGTAGATACATTTTATGTTGATTTAGATGATTGTGGTCCAATGGTTTTGGACGGCTTGCTCTATATCAAAAACAAGATTGATCCAACTTTGACATTCCGTCGTTCCTGCCGCGAAGGTATTTGCGGATCATGTGCGATGAATATTGATGGCACAAACTCTTTGGCCTGTACAAAGGGCATGGATGAGATCAACGGCACGGTAAAGATCTATCCTTTGCCACATTTGCCTGTGGTGAAAGATCTCGTGCCTGATCTAAATAACTTTTACGCGCAGCATCGTTCAATCGAACCATGGCTACAGACGGTTTCTCCTCAGCCAGCGACTGAGTGGAAGCAAAGCCATGATGATCGTGCAAAATTGGATGGACTTTATGAGTGTATCTTATGTGCATGTTGTTCCACATCTTGCCCGAGCTATTGGTGGAATGGCGATCGTTACTTAGGACCTGCAGTTCTATTGCAAGCTTATCGTTGGCTGATTGATAGCCGTGATGAGGCAACCGGTGAGCGTTTGGACAATTTGGAAGATCCGTTCCGTCTATATCGTTGTCACACGATCATGAATTGTGCGCAGACATGTCCAAAAGGTCTAAATCCTGCAAAAGCCATTGCTGAAATCAAGAAAATGATGGTTGAGCGCCGCGTATAGCCGCTGAAAGATTATTGTCTGAATTGAGATAAACTGTGGTTTTGCCGTAGTTTAGTCGAATTTTTGTTTATTTTTAACCATATTGCGGTTTTATGACGTCTACGATAATAGACGTCATAGAGTTTCGCGTTTTTAAAAGCGGCAATATACGGGAGTATTCACTATGCGATTGACATATTTGGTAACTGCGGCGGCAGTTCTAGCTGTGCTATCTGGTTGTCAACGCACAACTTTTGGCGGTTTTCCCGGTCAAAATAACAATAATAACCAGTTGATCCAGCCAGCACCGATTTCACCGGCTCCAGTTGGTGGTGTCGAATCAAGTCAATTACCGGATGCAACCAATAATCAATTCCCGGATGCACCAAATGCCTCGAGCGCGGACGCTACGCAATTGGCAGCAAGCGCACAGGATCTAACGAAAGAAGAATTAATCGGTCGTTGGACGCTCGCGGCTGACAATCAGACTTGTGATATTTTCCTTTCACTGACCAAATGGACAGGTGGTTACAGAGCTGCTTCTCGCGGTTGTTCAGGCCAGTCTGCAGTGATTTCTGCATGGGATGTCCAAGGCAAACAGGTCGTTTTGTCCGACAGCACGGGTACAAATGTTGCGCGCTTGTATAAGACAGCATCTGAACGTTATAGCGGTTCACTCACAACTGGCGGCACTGTCGGAATGAGCCGTTAATAGGTTAGATAGGCTAGGGTAGGCGCACATGCCTCAGTCGGAAATGCTCACGGTCTCAGCTTCTTATGAGCTGTTGGTCAATTCCGGGGAAGTCCAACCAGACCCCGCGCAAAAAGCCATCACGAAATCACTGGATCAAGTTCTCGATTATATCCGTAATCGTAGGGTCTCGTCGAAATCCAGCGCGCTGGGTTGGTTGTTTGCCAAACGGCAGAAAAAAGAAATCCAAAAAGGTCTTTATATTCACGGTTCAGTTGGCCGTGGCAAAACAATGCTTATGGACATGTTTTATGAGCTGGTTCCAGCGAAACGAAAGAAACGCATCCATTTTAATGATTTTATGGCGGATGTTCATAATCGCATTCACGCGCATCGTCAGAAGTTTCAAAATGGTGAAAGCCGTGAAAAAGACCCCATCCCACCGGTTGCTTCACAATTGTTTGCTGAAGCCTGGATCTTATGTTTTGACGAGTTTTCTGTCACTGATATCACCGACGCGATGATCCTTTCGCGCCTTTTCGAACAGTTGTTTTCGAAAGGCTGCATTTTAATTGCGACGTCTAATGTAGAGCCCGTTAATCTGTATAAAGACGGATTAAGTCGTGAATTGTTTTTGCCATTTATCGATCTGCTTAACGAATATGTCGATGTCTTAAGCTTGGATTCTCCAACCGATTATCGCATGGAGAAAACCAATCAATTGCCGATTTATCTCACGCCGCTCAATGACTACACGCGTGCGAAAATGGATGAAGCCTGGTCGCTCGTCACTGCCGGCAAGATTGTCTCTGACCGTTTCGAGATTGAGAACAAGGGTCGCAAGATTAAGGTACCTGCCTCGGTTACGGGAAGCGCAAGATTCACATTTGACGATCTGTGTGCCAAGCCGCTTGGCGCATCAGATTACATCGCTGTAGCGGAGGAGTTCCATACTATTGTGCTGGATGATGTGCCGCAATTGGGCAATCAAAAGCGCAATGAGAGCAAAAGATTTATCACCTTAATCGATGTTCTTTACGATAAGAAAATTCGCTTATTTATCTCAGCCGTTAAACCTGCTGATGACCTGTATGAAGGGGAGCGGGGCACGGAAGCATTTGAATTTGCGCGTACAGCTTCCCGTTTATTTGAAATGCAAAGTGCAGAATATCTGGAATCATTGGAAATAACCTGATTTTCCGAGTTTTCTAAAACTCATTTAAATCGATTTATTTGACGTTTACGTAAGAATAACACAATGTAAGTTATTGATAAGATTACGTTAAAAAATTGACTTGCATTTATTTCATGAGGATTCTAAGCCTTTTCAGTAACTCTTCCAGGCTTTTGGATGCATGTGAGTTTCCCATCGCTGCAACTGAACGCGTTAAAACCAAATGGGGCGACACAAAATCATGACATTTTCTCATCGCCACAGTTCTAATGGCCTTTTTCAGGCACAATAAATCGGAGACGAAGCTCAATGGCACGTAAAAAAATCGCACTCATCGGTTCAGGTATGATCGGTGGTACACTGGCACATCTGGCATCTATGAAAGAACTTGGAGATGTTGTTCTTTTTGATATCGCAGATGGCATTCCTCAGGGTAAAGCGCTCGATATTGCTGAATCATCACCAGTCGATGGTTTTGATAGCGCGCTATCAGGTGCCAATGATTATGAAGCGATTGCGGATGCAGATGTTTGTATCGTAACAGCTGGTGTGGCACGTAAGCCTGGTATGAGCCGTGATGACCTTTTGGGTATCAACCTAAAAGTCATGGAACAAGTTGGTGCAGGTATTGCTAAATATGCACCAAATGCATTTGTGATCTGTATCACAAACCCACTTGATGCCATGGTATGGGCATTGCAAAAATTCTCTGGTCTTCCAAAGAACAAAGTTGTTGGCATGGCTGGTGTGCTTGACAGTGCACGTTTCCAATATTTCCTTGCAGACGAATTTAAAGTGTCCGTGAAAGATGTCACAGCTTTCGTGCTCGGCGGCCACGGCGACACGATGGTGCCATTGGCTCGTTATTCAACAATTGGCGGTATTCCACTGCCTGATCTTGTTGATATGGGTTGGACAACAAAAGAGCGTCTTGAAGAAATCATTCAGCGCACACGCGATGGCGGTGCTGAAATCGTTGGTCTATTAAAAACTGGTTCAGCTTATTATGCACCAGCAGCATCTGGCATCAAAATGGCAGAAGCTTATTTGAAAGACCAAAAACGTATCATTCCATGTGCCGCTCACCTTTCAGGTCAGTATGGCGTTAAAGATTTGTATGTTGGCGTTCCAACCGTCATCGGCGCTGAAGGCGTTGAGCGTGTGGTTGAGATTGACTTGAACAAAAGCGAGCAAGCGGCATTTGATGCATCTGTATCAGCGGTTGTGGGTCTTTGCGAAACATGTGCGGAAATCGCACCAAACCTTAAATAATCTTCCAGAAACGGGAACGAATTTATGAATATTCATGAATATCAAGCCAAGGCTTTGTTAAAGTCGTTTGGCGCACCGGTTGCACAAGGTGTGCCAATTTTATCAGCGGATGACGTTGATGCGGCGATCGAAGCTTTGCCAGGTCCACTATATGTGGTCAAAAGCCAAATCCATGCGGGTGGACGCGGCAAAGGCAAGTTTAAAGAACTTGGCGCAGATGCGGCCGGCGGTGTGCGTTTGGCGTTTAATCCAGATGAGGTTCGCTCTCATGTGGCTGAAATGCTGGGCAATACGCTCGTCACCAAGCAAACAGGCCCAGCGGGTAAGCAAGTAAACCGTCTCTACTTGGAAGATGGTGCTGATATTGCGCGCGAACTTTATTGCTCGCTACTTGTTGATCGTACAGTTGGTCGCGTTGCTTTTGTTGTTTCAACAGAAGGTGGCATGGATATTGAAGCTGTTGCAGAAGAAACACCTGAAAAGATCATCACAGTCGCGATTGATCCAGATACAGGCGTAACGGTTGCAGATGTTGCAAAAATCAACAATGCGCTTGAGCTTGATGGTGCTGCAGCACAAGACGGTGCAGGTTTGTTCCCAATTCTTTATAACGCTTTTGTTGAAAAAGACATGGCGCTCTTAGAGATCAATCCATTGATCGTTATGAAAGATGGTCACTTACGTGTTCTTGATGCGAAGGTTTCTTTCGATGGTAATGCAGTGTTCCGTCATGAAGATGTGCAGGAATTGCGTGATCTGACTGAAGAAGACGAGAAAGAAATCGAAGCGTCTAAATATGATCTAGCTTATGTTGCTCTAGATGGTGATATCGGCTGCATGGTCAATGGCGCTGGTCTTGCCATGGCAACTATGGATATCATCAAACTCTATGGTGCTGAGCCTGCCAACTTCCTTGATGTTGGTGGTGGTGCGACAACTGAAAAAGTAACCGCAGCCTTTAAGATCATCACATCTGATCCAAATGTGAAAGGTATCTTGGTCAATATCTTCGGTGGCATCATGAAATGTGATGTGATCGCAGAAGGTGTTGTGACAGCTGTGAAAGACGTAGGCTTGAAAGTGCCATTGGTTGTTCGCCTTGAAGGTACCAATGTCGAAGCTGGTAAGAAAATTATCAACGATTCCGATGTTGATGTGATTGCAGCGGATGATCTTGATGATGCCGCTCAGAAAATTGTTAAAGCGGTGAAGGGATAAACGATGTCTATTTTAATTAACAAAGACACAAAAGTTCTCGTTCAGGGCTTAACTGGTAAAACTGGTACATTCCACACCGAACAAGCGCTTGCCTATCACGGCACCAAAATGGTTGGTGGTATCCACCCGAAAAAAGGTGGTCAGACTTGGGAAGGAAAAGGCGGCGAAACGCTTCCAATCTTTGCAAGTGTTGCTGAAGGTAAAGCAGCAACGGGCGCGAATGCTTCTGTGGTTTACGTTCCACCAGCAGGCGCAGGTGCTGCGATTATCGAAGCCATTGACGCTGAAATCCCACTGATCATTTGTATCACGGAAGGCATTCCAGTGTCTGACATGGTTAAAGTGAAAGCGCGTTTGGATAAATCAAATTCACGTTTGATTGGGCCAAACTGCCCAGGCGTCATGACACCAGATGAATGTAAGATCGGTATTATGCCGGGCAATATCTTCAAAAAAGGTTCTGTCGGCATCCTCTCACGTTCAGGTACACTGACATATGAAGCTGTGTTCCAAACAACCAATGAAGGTCTTGGACAAAGCTCTGCTGTCGGTATTGGTGGTGATCCAGTTAAGGGTACAGAATTTATCGATATGCTAGATCTGTATCTCGATGATCCTGAAACCGAGAGCATTATCATGATCGGTGAGATCGGTGGTTCTGCGGAAGAAGAAGCATCTGAATGGCTCATCGAGCAAGCTAAATTGGGTCGCAAAAAACCAATGGTTGGCTTTATCGCAGGGCGTACTGCACCTCCAGGACGCACAATGGGTCACGCTGGTGCGGTGATTTCAGGCGGTAAAGGTGGCGCTGAAGATAAGATTGCAGCCATGGAAGCTGCAGGTATCACAGTTTCTCCATCACCAGCACAATTGGGCAAAACACTTGTGAAAGTGTTGAACGGTTAGAAAAATGAAGCTGGTAACAGACAATGTTACCAGCTTCGCACAAAGCTTGAGGCGCTATAAGCGTTCTGAAGTGAAACCAAATGGCTGAGTTTGAGCCTCAGCGATAGATAGGGGACGGGGATATCCCGTTATGAAACATGGCACGCCAAGAAGCCAATGAGTTTTTCCAACAAACATCTTTCCTAGATGGGACGAATGCCGCCTATATCGAAGATATGTATGCGCGCTACCTCGACAGTCCGAATTCGGTGCCTGTTGAGTGGCAGTCCTTCTTCGCCGAATTGGGTGATGATCCTGATAGCATTCGCAAGTCTGCCGCTGGTGCGTCGTGGAAAAAAGCTCATTGGCCACAACAGCCAAATGGTGAATTGGTTTCTGCTCTTGATGGCGATTGGGGCACTGTTGAAAAACATGTCGAAGAAAAACTAAAAGCCAAAGCACAAAGCGCCGGTGCTACGCCAGACCAAGCTGAGATTGAGCGTGCTGCGCGCGATAGTGTTCGCGCTATCATGATGATCCGCGCCTATCGCATGCGTGGTCACTTGCATGCTGATCTTGATCCTCTTGGCATTGCAAAGAAAAAAGAAGATTATAACGAGCTTTCCCCTGAAGCTTATGGCTTTACGCCGGAAGATAATGATCGCAAAATTTTCATCGATCACGTGCTTGGTCTTGAATATGCAACAATTCCACAGATGATCGATATTCTTCAGCGCACCTATTGTTCGACAATGGGCGTTGAATTTATGCATATCTCAAACCCAGAAGAAAAATCTTGGCTTCAGCAGCGTATTGAGGGTCCGGATAAGGGCGTTGAATTTACCGAAAATGGTAAGAAAGCGATTTTGCAGAAGCTGATCGAAGCGGAAGGCTTCGAGAAGTTCATTGACGTTAAATATAAAGGCACCAAGCGTTTTGGTCTTGATGGCGGTGAATCCCTCATCCCGGCGCTTGAGCAGATCATCAAACGCGGTGGTAACCTCGGCCTTAAAGAAATCGTCTTCGGTATGGCGCACCGTGGTCGCTTGAACGTGCTTAGTCAAGTGATGGCCAAGCCTCATCGCGCGATTTTCCATGAGTTTAAAGGTGGTTCATTTGCCCCGGATGAAGTGGAAGGTTCAGGCGATGTGAAATATCACTTAGGTGCCTCATCCGACCGTGAGTTTGATGGCAATAAAGTGCATTTGTCACTCACGGCAAACCCATCTCACCTTGAGATTGTTAATCCTGTTGTCATGGGTAAAGCTCGCGCGAAACAGGACATCATCGGTAAGCCGGAAGGCGACATTGTTCCCTTAACGGAGCGTGTGAAAGTGATGCCACTCTTGTTGCACGGTGATGCTGCATTTGCAGGCCAAGGTGTGATTGCGGAAATCTTAGGCCTATCTGGTCTGCGCGGACACCGCGTTGCGGGTACCGTTCACTTTATCATCAATAACCAAATTGGCTTTACGACAAACCCGGCATTTTCTCGTTCTTCGCCTTATCCATCTGATGTGGCGAAAATGATTGAAGCACCGATCTTCCACGTCAATGGTGATGATCCGGAAGCTGTAGTTTATGCCGCGAAAGTTGCAACGGAATATCGGATGAAATTCCACAAGCCTGTGGTGATCGACATGTTCTGTTATCGCAGATTTGGCCACAATGAAGGCGATGAGCCTGCGTTTACGCAGCCAATCATGTATAAAAACATCCGCGCGCATAAAACGACCGTTGAAATTTACGGTGCGCGTTTGGTGAAAGAAGGTGTGATTTCACAAGCTGAGTTTGATGGTATGAAAGCGGATTGGCGTGCCAAACTCGAAGTCGAATTTGAAGCGGGCCAAGCTTATAAGCCAAACAAAGCCGATTGGCTCGATGGCCAATGGTCTGGTTTGTCGACTGCAAACAATGCTGATGAGCAGCGCCGCGGTAAAACAGCAGTGCCTGCGAAAACACTGCGTGAAATTGGCCAGAAGATTTCAACAATTCCCGATGGCTTTAAAGCACATAAAACCATTGAGCGCTTTATGAAAAACCGCGCCAAGATGATCGAAACCGGTGAAGGCATCGATTGGGCGATGGGTGAGGCGCTGGCCTTTGGTTCTATGTGTCAAGACGGTGCGCGTGTGCGTCTGTCTGGTCAGGATTGTGAGCGCGGGACGTTCTCGCAACGCCACTCAGTGCTTTATGATCAAGAGACAGAAAACCGCTATATTCCATTGAGCCATTTGTCACCGTCTCAAGGCGAATATGAAGTGATCAACTCCATGCTGTCGGAAGAGGCGGTGCTTGGTTTTGAATATGGATATTCGTTGGCACAGCCTAATGCTCTCACATTGTGGGAAGCGCAGTTTGGTGATTTTGCCAATGGTGCGCAGGTACTGTTTGATCAGTTCATCTCATCAGGTGAGCGCAAATGGTTGCGTATGTCAGGTCTCGTTTGCTTGCTGCCACATGGTTATGAAGGTCAGGGGCCTGAGCATTCATCGGCGCGTCTTGAGCGTTTCTTACAGCTTTGTGCGGAAGATAATATGCAGGTGGCAAACTGTACAACCCCGGCGAACTATTTCCATATTTTGCGCCGTCAGCTCAACCGCGATTTCCGTAAACCGCTGATTTTGATGACACCAAAATCATTGCTCCGTCATAAACGTGCGGTTTCTAGCTTCTCTGAGCTAACAGGTGAATCTACTTTCCACCGTCTCTTGTGGGATGATGCGGAAGTGAAAAAGGATGAACCAATCCAGCTGCAGAAAGACAGCAAGATCCGTCGCGTGGTGATGTGTTCTGGTAAGGTTTATTACGATCTTTATGAAGAGCGCGAAAAGCGTGGCTTGGATGATATTTATCTGTTGCGTCTTGAGCAACTTTATCCATTCCCAGCCAAGGCATTAATCAACGAGCTATCACGTTTTGCCAATGCAGAAATGGTGTGGTGTCAGGAAGAGCCTAAAAATATGGGCGCCTGGTCATTCATCGATCCATATTTGGAATGGGTGCTTGCGCATATCAATGCGAAATATCAGCGTGTTCGTTATACGGGTCGTGCAGCGGCCGCTTCAACAGCGACGGGTCTGATGTCTCAGCATCTCGCGCAGCTTGAAGCCTTCTTAGAAGATGCACTTGGTAATTAGATAAATCGAACCTATTTGAATTTTAACGTTTAAAACAACAACGAGAGAAAACACTATGGCTACTGAAATCCGCGTCCCAACATTGGGTGAAAGTGTGAGCGAAGCCACGATTGGCACCTGGTACAAAAAAGCTGGTGATGCGGTGACCGCAGATGAGCCGATTGTGGAACTTGAAACTGATAAGGTGACTTTGGAAGTACCAGCACCGGCATCGGGCGTCTTGTCTAAGATCGTCGCTCAAGAAGGTGACACTGTGGAAGTGGATGCGCTTTTGGGCCAGATCGCAGAAGGTGAAGGCGCTGCGCCTGCGCCTGCTGCGGAAGCACCAAAAGACGAAGCACCTGCTGCTGCCCCAGCGCCTGCGGCATCTGGATCAGATATGCCAGCCGCCCCTGCTGCTGCAAAAATGATGGCAGAAAACAATATCTCATCTGATCGGGTTGATGGTACAGGAAAACGTGGCCAGGTTTTGAAAGGTGATGTGATCAGCGCACTTGAAAAAGGTGTGTCTACACCGGCTGCTCCTGCGGCTGCGCCTCGTGCGCCTTCGTCTGAAGCTGATGCGCCACGCGAAGAACGCGTGAAGATGACACGTCTTCGCCAAACCATTGCAAAGCGTTTGAAGGATGCCCAAAACACAGCGGCTATGCTGACCACTTACAATGAAGTGGACATGACAGCTGTGATGGAACTTCGCAAGAAATACAAAGAGCTATTTGAAAAGAAACACGGCGTGAAACTTGGTTTCATGGGCTTCTTCACAAAGGCAGTTTGTCATGCGCTGAAAGAAATCCCAGCCGTGAATGCTGAGATTGATGGCACAGATATTGTTTATAAAAACTTCTGCCATATCGGTGTGGCTGTGGGTACACCAAAAGGTCTTGTTGTGCCTGTGGTTCGTGATGCCGATGAAATGTCAATTGCTGGCATCGAGCAGGAAATCGGCCGTTTGGGTCGTGCTGCACGTGATGGCGAACTTGGTATGGCCGATATGCAAGGCGGCACGTTCACCATTTCAAATGGTGGTGTTTATGGATCGCTGATGTCATCGCCGATTTTGAATGCCCCACAATCTGGTATTTTGGGCATGCACAAAATCCAAGAGCGTCCAATGGCCATTGGCGGTCAGGTTGTCATTCGTCCGATGATGTATTTGGCACTGTCATATGATCACCGAATTGTTGACGGCAAAGAAGCTGTGACATTCTTGGTCCGCGTGAAAGAAAGCCTCGAGGATCCAGAGCGTTTGGTTCTTGACCTCTAAGTTGATTGAGTAAAATTATGGTTCCGCACAAGAAGCAAAAAGTCCTTTCATCTTTCGCGATGATGTTGCTTCTTGCGGGACCAGCTCAAGCGGCATTATCGGAGTGCCAACAAAGCAAAGCGCGTTATATCGATCCAGAATCTGAACTGGTGTTCGCGTTTGAAGCTGGTTCTGAAAGCTCAGCGTTTTTACAAAGTTTTTCCATAGGTTCTGAAAAGTCTGAAACAAAAATCGAAGGCTTTATAACACTCGAGGGTGAACCGCTGCGTCCGATTGCTTACGCCGTTCATCAATGCCCAGATGGGGATATAACCGGTGATGAATTAGCTGAATGCACCATTTGGCAAGGCGTGGTTTACGGTTTGTATTCAGATGGCGCTGTTGGCCTGTTGCCGGATGAAAGTGATCCTGCGGTCAAGCAATTGTTACTGCCAGACTTTGCACGATCTGTTATGTCTAAGCCCTTATGGAGTGAGTTAAATATTGATCGCGAACCTTTTGAGGTCTTCGATCTTCTAGATTGTGGAGCAGGGTAATGGCTTGGAAAGAACTAATGAGCGCCAATATCAAACGGCTTGAAAAGCTTAAGGCTGAAATGCCTGAGGCTTATGGGGCGTTTGAAGCGATGGGCAAAGCTGCGAAAAAGCCCGGCGCCATGGATGAGAAAACCAAAGAATATATTGCTTTGGCGATGTCCATTGCGACCCAATGCGAAAGCTGCATTGCATTCCACACGCGTTCGCTCATTCGCCTTGGTGCGACGCGCGATGAATTTTGCGAAGGCCTTGCGATGATCGGCTACATGGCCTCAGGCCCCGGGCTAACTTATGGTGCGAAAGCGCTTGAAGCCTATGATGAATTTACCGAAGGCAAATAGGATCTGATGATGGGATTTGAATTTCCTTGGCTCGAATTTACCGCACTCTTTATCGCCTTCGGCATTAATGCCGTGGTGCCGGGGCCAGATTTTGCCATGGTCTTGCGTCAATCCATCGTGCATGGACGTAAGACAGCCATTCTGACAAGTCTTGGTATTGCGTCAGCGATATTAGTCCATGGCACTTATACCTTGCTTGGTATTGGTTTGATTGTCAGCCAGTCATTGTTGTTGTTTTCTCTTTTGAAAATAGCCGGCGCTTTATATCTGTTATATCTTGGGATCTCGACGATCCGATCCGCGCCACCGGAGAAACCAAATTTTGACGATGTCAAACAAAGCAATCAACCAAGTGCAATTGGTGCATTTACGATTGGATTTTTAACAAATCTTTTGAATCCAAAAGCAGTACTATTTTTCCTTGCTTTGTTTTCCACCATCGTTAGCGCGACAACAGTCGTTGAGGTGAAGGCGATATATGTTGCGACAATGAGCTTGCAATTATTTGCATGGTACTTGCTCGTGTCGATATTCTTCACAACACCGAGTGTGCGTGGCGCGTTTTACAAAATCGGCAAGTGGTTCAACCGCATTACAGGTGCTGCGCTTGTGATGTTGGCGGTTCGTGTCGCAACATCGCGTCAATAATGATGTGGCTGATAAAAGTTAGGGGTGAATGGTATGAGTGATAAAGTTGCAATTGTTACAGGCGGTAGCCGCGGGATCGGTGCTGAAGCTGCAAAGCTTGCTGGCGCACAAGGCTATACTGTGATTGTCAATTTCGTATCCAATCAATCTGCCGCGGACAAAGTTGTGGGCGAGATCACTGCTGCGGGTGGTAAGGCATATTCCCTTCAAGGCGACATGCAGCATGAAGATGATGTTTTGGCGCTGTTTGAATTTGCCAAATCTAAAGGCACGATTAAAGCATTGGTCAATAATGCCGGTGTTGTCGATAAAGCAGCGCGTCTTGATGAAATGTCGCTTGAGCGCCTCAACCGGATATTTGCGATCAATCTCACCGGTGCATTTTTGTGTGCGCGAGAAGCCGTGAAAGCTATGTCGACCAAGCATGGTGGTTCGGGCGGATCAATTGTGAATTTAAGCTCTGCGGCAGCAAAGCTTGGGGCTGGTACGCAATATATTGATTATGCCTCAGCAAAAGGCGCGATTGATACAATGACTGTTGGTCTTGCGCGTGAAGTTGCCGAAGAAGGGATTCGTGTGAACGCGGTACGCCCTGGCGTGATTGACACAGATATTCACGCCTCCGGCGGTCAGCCTGATCGTGCGCAAGAGCTTGCATCCATTATTCCAATGAAGCGTCCGGGAGACGCCATTGAAGTTGCCAAAGCTATTATCTGGCTCATGTCAGATGATGCATCTTATTCAACAGGAACGATTATCGACGTCTCAGGTGGTCGCTCTATTGTCCCTTAAACCCAATTATTTAGCTTAAGACTAAGGAAAAACTCATGTCTTCATATGATCTCATCGTAATCGGCACCGGACCTGGTGGCTATGTTTGCGCCATTAAGGCTGCACAATTGGGTCTAAAAACCGCGGTTGTTGAAAAACGCGCAACACTTGGTGGCACCTGCCTCAACATTGGCTGTATTCCATCTAAAGCGCTCCTTCATGCGTCTGAAGTTTTTGATCATGCTGGCCATCAATTTGGTGAGCTTGGTGTTGATATTGAAAAACCAGAATTGAACCTGCCAAATATGATGAAGCACAAGGATGCGGTGATTAAATCCAATGTGGATGGTGTCGCATTTTTGATGAAGAAAAATAAGATTGATACCTATACAGGTACAGGATCAATCGCAGGCGCTGGCAAAGTCACTGTGACTGTGGAAGATGGATCCACTCAAGATTTGGAAACAAAGAATATTGTCATCGCGACAGGTTCTGATGTCGCTGGTATTCCTGGTGTTGAGGTCGACATTGATGAGAAAGTGATTGTCTCATCAACCGGTGCGCTTGAACTTGAGCAAGTGCCAAGCAAACTGGTTGTTGTTGGCGGCGGTGTCATCGGGCTTGAGCTTGGTTCGGTCTGGGCGCGTCTTGGCGCTGATGTCACAGTGGTTGAATATCTTGATACTGTGCTTGGTGGCATGGATAAAGAAGTCTCCAAACAGTTTAAGAAGATCATGGAAAAGCAGGGCATTAAGTTTGAGCTTAGCGCCAAAGTGACGGAAGTTAAAAAGGCCGACAGTGGTGCGACCGTCACCTTTGAACCTGTTAAAGGTGGGGACGCAAAAAGCATCGGTGCGGATATCGTTCTCGTGGCAACGGGCCGCAAGCCATACACCGATAATCTTGGTCTTAAAGAGGCTGGTGTTGCCATGGATGATCGTGGTCGCGTTGAGATCGATGATCATTTCCAAACATCGATCAAAGGCATTTATGCCATTGGTGATGTGGTGCGTGGCGCAATGCTTGCGCATAAGGCAGAAGATGAAGGCGTTGCTGTTGCTGAAATTTTATCCGGTCAAGCTGGACACGTAAATTACGATGTTATTCCGGGCGTTGTTTACACCCAACCAGAAGTGGCTTCTGTTGGTAAAACCGAAGAAGAGCTTAAGGCTGCTGGGATTGCCTATCGTTCCGGCAAGTTCCCATTCTCAGCCAATGGTCGTGCGCGTGCAATGCTCGCATCAGACGGATTTGTGAAAGTACTAGCGGATAAAACCACAGACCGCGTGCTTGGTGTTCATATTATTGGTTTTGGCGCCGGTGATATGATCCATGAAGCCGCTGTGTTGATGGAATTTGGTGGCTCGTCTGAAGATCTTGGCCGCACATGTCATGCGCATCCAACCATGTCAGAAGCCGTTAAAGAAGCTGCGCTTGCGACCTTTGCAAAACCAATTCACATGTAGGTCGGTCTCATGGAACTAAATATTTATCTTTCCGGTGAAATACACACATCCTGGCGCGAAGAAATCATGGATGGCTGCAAAGCGAAAAATCTTGATGTGAGCTTTTCAGCACCAGTGACGTATCACGATGCGTCAGATGATTGTGGTGTTGCGATTTTGGGTGCTGAGGATCAAAAGTTTTGGCACGATCACAAGGGTGCTAAAATGAATGCGATCCGCACGCGAAAAGGCATCGAAGATGCTGATGTCGTTGTTGTGCGCTTTGGTGAGAAATATAAGCAATGGAATGCTGCATTTGATGCAGGTTATGCGTCCGCTCTTGGCAAATCCATCATCGTCATTCATTCAGCTGAACATCAGCATGCGCTTAAAGAAGTCGATGCAGCCGCACTTGCCGTTTGCGAAAAGGCCGGTGAAGTTGTTGATATTCTGCAATATGTATTAACCAGCAAATTGCCGAGTTAAATAATAACAGATGATGCGGGTGGATTATTTCACCCGCGTGATCTCATAACCTTCTTTCCGAAGCAGCTCAATCACGCCTTTTTTTCCGGGAAGATGAAGCGCGCCAATCGCAATAAATGCATTGCCTTTATCCAAGATATGTTCAGCGCGGTCCGCCATGAGATAGTTTCGTGCGAGAATGATCTTGGCTTCAAACTCGCCAAAATCTGCATCTGGATCGTCTTCTTGACCTAAATCTTTGGCAACTGCCGTCAGCGCAGGTGTGATCAGGCCAATGTCTTCCTGAAGATATAATTGTGTCATGGTTTCATGCACGTCATCAAGCAGATCACCCAATCGCAAACTTTCAATCAGACCTTTGACTTGGAAATCAATTGGCAGTGATCCGATCGCGGACATTTGTTCAAAGATTGTTTCTAGCCCCTCGAGATTTTTGCCTTGAGATTTCGCACGCTCAACAATGTCAAAATCCAAAATTTGCTGACCATTAGCGCGGCGTTGCTGTTCACATTGCGGAATGCTGACAAGGCTCATCACCATCCAGGGTTTTTGACGGGCAACCAAACTTGCTGGAATGCCGCGTTCTTTGAGTTCCGCCTCAACAAAAGCTTTGTCTTCGGGTGACATTGTGCTTGTAAGCCTTTGACCATCTGTGAACATTGTCAGTTCTGGATTTTTAAACAAAGCTGCTTGCGCCTTGCTTGGATCAAGAAGATCCAATGTTTCAATGACAACTGTGTCCGATTGATCAATAGCTTGCTTGACCTGATCAGGAAGATTTAGAACGCGTGGGTCAGTCACATGCATTGTGCCGTAAAGCCATGACGGCTTTAATCCATCCTTGGATATCTTCCAAAATAGACCCTGGCCGTTGGGTGTTGATGAGGCTTCCTTTTTCACTTGCTCAAGTGTCTCGGCAGATAATTGTTCAATCAAGTTATTACCGATGCAGGATTTATCCAGCCCTTCTGCCAGTTCATCTGATTGCACATTGCTGACGGCAAACATTGTGAAAATCACAAAGCTGATCAGGGCGAGGACATGAAGCCCAATCGCAACTGTATGATCGAGGTTTTCGTCTAAAAATTTGCGCCAAGTGATGGTTTTGGTCAACGTGAACGTCCCTATCTAAAAATCTTCGTTAGATATTAGCTGAGCATGCCATAGATTTGGTAAACGGGTGCGTGGGAACCTGTCTTATGGTTTGCAACTTATTAACGCTTATGTCTGGTTGTTCTGAAATGGCAAATTCTTAAGCGCGCGGGTGGGCTTTGTTATAAATATCAAGCAATCGAGCTGTATCAACGCTGGTATAGATTTGCGTGGTTGATAAACTTGCATGACCTAATAATTCCTGGATCGTACGCAAATCCCCTCCGCCGGCTAAAAGATGGGTTGCAAAGGAGTGACGCAGCGCATGTGGTGTCGCTGTATCTGGTAAATTGAGCGCCGAACGCAGTTTTTTCATATCGCGTTGGATAATGGCCGCGTGGAGTTTGCCACCGCGTGCGCCGCGAAAGAGCAATTCAGACTTATCAAGTTGATATGGACATAGATCGATATATGTTTCAATCGCATCTATTGCGACTGGCAATATCGGAACAATCCGAGATTTGCCGCCTTTGCCTTGAATGCGAAGGGCATCGGTTTTTTGATTGATTTCACCTCGAGTGAGGTCAAGCGCTTCAGAAATCCGCAAGCCGCATCCATAGAGCAATATCATCACCGCGGTATTGCGTGCGGCGAGCCACGGTTCATCAATCATTTGTAAATCCTGATTGGTGACGCGCATCGCATCTTGTGCCGTTAAAGGTTTGGGCAGAGATTTTGGCTGCTTGGGTGATCTCACAGCCCTTGCGCCTGTCGCATTGGCCAAACCTTGTTTTTCTAAATATCGTAAAAATGAGCGGACCCCAGCTAATCCACGCCCCAAAGTGCGCGCGCCTGCTCCATCGCGGCGACGAGATGCCAAGAAACTTCTCAAATCTGCAGGTCGAATGTCAGCCAAATCCTTGATTTGTGGCGGTTTTGCCAAATAATCGGTCATAAAAATGAGAAATTGCCGCAGATCACGCTCATAGGCTTCGACTGTTTTGTCAGACAAGCGACGCTCAGATTCGAGGCTAGTCATCCATTTGGACTGTTGCTTGATTACATCTTTATGGGCAAATGTGAGTAATTCGGCCATGAATTCCACTATATTTTGGGTTCAACTCTTTCAAATATTACAACAGATATGTTATTGCGCCGTTAAATACGGGTAAAAAGACGTAAATTGGATCTACGTCATAGTAACTACACAATTGGCTGCAATAAGGCAGCAAACGACACCAATTGGTTCGGGTGTGTTTGAAACAAGTAGTATACAAACATAATGGTGCAACATGTTTAAGCGCAATGAAATGACTGCTTTTGGTGGTTTGACCGAAGCTCTGCAACTATTGACCTATGGTCGACCTGGCCACATTGTCGATGAGTTGATCGCTGAACGCGGTACAGGTATTATGAGCCATCCGTTGTGGCCGGTTATTCGGCCGATTGCGCATGCCGTTTTGCATTATCGCGAGGCCATTCAATTTGCCGACGCAACCAGTCAATTGTCGGGTCATGATTCATTTGAATATATCAGTCAGATCTTGAAACTTCAGATCAATGTTGACGGTTTTGAGCGGATCCCGCGTCAAGGCGCATTTTTGCTGGTGAGCAATCACCCAACCGGCATTGCCGATGGTATTGCAATGTTCGACATGCTTAAGTGTGTGCGCCCAGACATGATGTTCTTTGCCAATCGTGATGCTATTCGTGTTAATCCGCGATTAAATGAAATTATTATCCCAGTTGAATGGCGCGAAGAATATAAATCTCGTTTGAAAGCACGTGAAACTCTTCAGCTGACGTCAAAAACATTCAAAGAAGACAAAGCAGGCATATTGTTCCCATCCGGACGCATTGCTTATTGGGACAACGACAAAGGCAAATTGGCTGAACGCGAGTGGAAGCCGTCTGTTTATTCTATGGCGCGGAAATATAATCTTCCGATTTTGCCGGTGAATATGAGCTCTCGTAATTCAGGTCTGTTCTATTTCTTGTCAAAATATTCTGCGGAACTGCGTGATATTACCGTGTTCCATGAGCTGCTTAATAAAAAGAACAAGATCTTCAATTTCAAGATCGGTAACATCATCATGCCAGATCAGCTGGGCAATGATATGAATGCTGCCACAAAAGCACTTGAAGAACACACGGTTCAAGGACTTGTTGAAGATTTAGATCGTCAATTTGATTTGGGCTATCAGCACGATCTTAGCTCAAAATATGCATCTGCATTTTAAATCTATTTTATAGACAACAAAAAACCGGCGCTTGGTGTAAACGCCGGTTTTTTATTTCTGATGTAATCAAATTAGCCGATTGACTGACCTGTTTTCGCCCAGTCAGCCATAAATGCATCCAAGCCTTTATCCGTCAAAGGATGTTTAACCAAAGCTTTCAGAGTTGCAGGTGGCGCAGTAACCACATCCGCACCAATCAACGCTGCATCCTTCACATGGTTCACTGTGCGCACAGATGCGGCCAGGATTTCTGTTTGGAAATCGTAATTGTCATAGATCTGACGGATCTCAGCAATAAGCTCCATACCGTCTAGGCTGATGTCATCCAAACGACCAATAAATGGTGAGATGAATGTCGCGCCAGCTTTCGCTGCAAGTAATGCTTGGTTGGCAGAAAAACACAATGTGACATTGGTTTGATGTCCGTCGCCAGTAAGTGCTTTACATGCTTTCAAACCGTCGAGTGTGAGTGGCAGTTTGATGCAGATATTGTCCGCAATCTTAGCAAGTACTTCAGCTTCTTTAAGCATTTCACTATATTCCATTGCCGTGACTTCAGCAGACACTGGCCCTTCTACAATGGAACATATTTCTTTGGTTACTTCGATGATGTCACGACCTGATTTCATGATCAGCGATGGGTTCGTTGTCACACCATCCAATAGACCCAGATCATTAATTTCTCTGATATCGTCTACATTGGCTGTATCGACAAAAAATTTCATAATTGAACTCCGAATTTTTCAAGCTGATGGTAAAAACCATCATTTTTAGTGGGCGCAGCTTTTCTTTAGACTAATCTGAGGGCAAGGTCACGTCTTAATGATGAATGATTCGCAAAACCTATTATTTGAGGAAGATAAACCGCGTTCGGTGCCAGTCTTGGTGCCGATGCCGGTAGATCGTCCCTTTACCTATGCAGTGCCCGATGGCGTGGACGTTGAGCCAGGCTCGATCGTTCAGGTGCCTCTTGGTCCGCGTAAGGTGGTGGGTGTTGTTTGGGACGGCGAGACGGATCACGTTGATCCCAAAAAGCTCAAATCCATTAGTGAAGTGTTTGAATGCCCTCCGCTCACGCACTCCATGCGAAAATTCATTGATTGGATAGCAAATTATACCATTTCACCACCGGGATTGGTTGCGCGAATGGCACTGCGTGCACCAGCAGCGTTTGAACCGGAGCCGTTAATCCCGGCATTGCGAAATACGGGTCAAATGCCAGAACGGCTAACGGATGCACGGCGTCGCGTTCTAGAGCATAGTTCTGATGGGATGGCATGGAGCAAATCTGGTTTAGCGCATGTTGCAGGTGTGACGCCGAGTGTAATTGATGGCCTGGCAAAGCAAGGCGTGTTTGAAACCATTATGCTGCCTGCGCCACCCGTAGTGGCAGAGCCTGATCCAGCCTATGGTCGTGCCGAATTAAGCGATGAGCAGATCGCTGGCGCGGATGATCTGATCGAGATTATGTCTGATGAAGGCTTTCACTCTATCTTGCTCGATGGTGTGACGGGGTCGGGTAAAACGGAAGTTTATTTCGAAGCGATCGCTGAAGTTCTTAAACGCGGCCAGCAAGTCTTGATATTGTTGCCGGAGATTGCGCTGACGGCGTCATTTTTGAAGCGTTTTGAAGATCGTTTTGGGGCGCCACCTGCGGAATGGCATTCTGATGTTGCGCCAAAGAACCGCGAGCGGGTTTGGCGACAGGTGATTGACGGTCAATTGCGCGTGGTCGCCGGCGCGCGAAGTGCTTTGTTCTTGCCCTTCGAAAATCTTGGTCTGATCATTGTCGATGAGGAACATGACCCAGCCTATAAGCAGCAGGATCGCGTGTTTTATCACGCACGCGATATGGCAGTTGTCAGGGCACAGCTCAATGATATTCCGGTGATTTTAGCTTCCGCTACGCCTTCGCTTGAAACCCATGTAAACGCTGAGCAGGGTCGCTATGAGCGGATTGTGTTGTCCAAGCGATTTTCTGATGCGGCTCTGCCGGATTTATCGCTGGTTGATTTGCGTAAAACCCCACCAAAGCGTGGTGGCTTCATTTCACCTGTATTAATTGATGCGGTTCGCAAAACTTTGGACCGTGAAGAGCAGGCCTTGATGTTCTTAAATCGTCGGGGATATGCGCCTCTAACATTATGCCGTGTTTGCGGACATCGGTTTCAATGCCCAAACTGTTCAACCTGGTTGGTTGAACACCGATTTCGCGGTCAATTGCAATGTCACCATTGTGGTTATCATGAGCCAGTGCACGAATCTTGTCCAGAATGCGGAACGCTGGATCATCTCGTGGCTTGTGGACCGGGTGTTGAACGCATTGCGGAAGAAATGGATCAGCATTTTCCTGATGCACGGGTGATTGTGTTGTCATCTGATATGATGGGTGGTTCGAAACGATTGCGGCTTGAACTGGACGCGATTGCCAAGGGTGAGGCTGATATTATCATTGGCACACAACTGGTCGCGAAAGGGCACAATTTCCCGCTGATGACACTTGTGGGGATTGTCGACGCGGATCTTGGTTTATCCAATGGCGATCCGCGGGCAGCAGAACGTACTTATCAATTGTTGTCACAGGTGACAGGCCGGGCCGGGCGAACAGGTCGGAAAAGTTCTGGGCTCATTCAAACTTATCAGCCTGAACATCCGGTGATGCAGGCGTTGGTTTCGGGTGATGGTGACTTGTTCTATGAGCGCGAGACAATCGAGCGTGAGCGCAGCAATTTGCCGCCATTTGGCCGCTTGGCATCGATCATTATTTCCGCCGCCACGCGTCCTGAAGCTGAAACACATGGCAAAGCCTTGCGCAATTCAGCACCTTCAGGTTCTCCGTTTAATTTGCTGGGACCGGCAGATGCACCTTTAGCTCTGGTTAGGGGGCGTTATAGAATGCGTTTGCTCATCCATGGGCCGAAGGGTGCGGACATTCAGAAATTTATTCGTCAGATGTTTGAAAATGGACCCAAAGAGCGAGGATCGCTTAGGGTGCAGATTGATATTGATCCCCAGAGTTTTCTTTAATCTGATCTTCGTGTATTGCCGTAATTAGAATAAACATACGCAATTAGGGTCGCATATTATGATCGATTTTTACTTTCCCACCTCAACAGGCGAGTGGTTTGCATTTGCATCCGTGATCGTAACAATTGGATTTGGTGTGCTTTTGCTGGTGATGCCGCGGCTATCGCTGAAAATATTGCGCTTGAAAACTTTTGATGATGTGCCATCGGCCGTGTCAGAATCACGTGCGACGATGGCCGGCTTCTATTTGGGTGTTGGGTTTTGCTGCATTTTGCTCGCGCAGCCGCTTTTATACCTTGCTTTAGGTGTTAGTTGGATAATTACAGCCTGCGGTAGGATCGTTTCCATGGTGCTTGATGGGGGAAATACCAAGTACAATTGGATATCCTGGCCCATCGAAGCTTTATTGGGCATTTTGCCGACATTATATGTTTTTGATCTGATTTAGAAACGCATATAAATATCAATGAGTTATGTCGAACATTTCGTTAAGGTGCGGCGTTTCATCTCACCTAGAGTGAATTTTGGTGCCTTACGTGTGTTGCCTGTCAGAAAATCCTATGCTAGGTACCCGCGAAATATGGAAAATGTGTGGGGAGAATTCTCGCGTTTTTCATTAAAATCGTAAATAATTAAGCCGATATCCCTTGGAGTTCTTCCAAATTTGATATTGCTTGACCAGAACAGAGAAAATTGCCCGTGGCTGACAGTTCCAATCTCATTTCCGGTGTTGCAGAACGATATGCGTCGTCGCTGTTTGAACTTGCTCTTGAAGCAAAATCTATAGATAAAGTTGGTAAAGAGCTCGCAAGCTTTGAAGCCATGATCGATGCGAGCGACGATCTAAAAAGACTTATTGAAAGCCCAGTGTTTTCCGCTGAAGATCAGTTTAACGCTGTTTCAGCATTGGCCAAAAAGGCTAAAATCTCCGGTTTGACCGGTAACTTCCTAAATGTTGTCGCGCAAAACAGACGTTTGTTCGTGCTCCCTGCAATCGCGCAAGGGTTTCGTGAACTTGTCGCGCGTCATCGTGGGGAAGTGACTGCGGATGTGATTTCAGCGCATGAGCTGAATGCAACGCAGACAAAAGAATTGCAGGCTGCGCTGAAAAGCGTGACTGGCAAAACCGTAGCGGTCAAACTTACCGTTGATCCGTCGCTTCTCGGCGGTCTTATTGTTAAAATTGGTTCGCGTCAGATTGATACATCTTTGCGTACTAAACTTTCCACCCTTAAGCTCTCATTGAAAGAGGTTGGCTGATGGACATCCGTGCCGCGGAAATTTCCGCAATTCTAAAAGATCAAATTAAAAATTTCGGCAAAGAGGCAGAAGTCTCTGAAGTCGGTCAAGTATTGTCAGTGGGTGATGGTATCGCTCGCGTTTACGGACTTGATAACGTTCAGGCTGGTGAGATGGTCGAATTCCCTGGTGGTATTCGCGGCATGGCACTTAACCTTGAAGCTGACAATGTCGGTGTTGTTATCTTTGGTTCTGACCGTGACATTAAAGAAGGCGACGTTGTAAAGCGTACTGGTTCTATTGTGGACGTTCCAGTTGGTCCTGAAATGCTTGGTCGTGTGGTTGACGCTTTGGGTAACCCAATTGACGGCAAAGGCCCAATTAAAGCTAAAAAGCGTGCTCGTGTGGATGTGAAGGCTCCAGGCATTATGCCTCGTAAGTCTGTGCATGAACCAATGGCAACTGGCCTTAAATCAATTGATGCTTTGATCCCAGTTGGTCGTGGTCAGCGTGAGCTTGTGATTGGTGACCGCCAAACAGGTAAAACAGCTATCCTTCTTGATACATTCTTGAACCAGAAGCCAGCACATGATGCAGACAACGAAGCTGACAAGCTTTACTGCGTATATGTTGCGGTTGGTCAGAAGCGTTCAACTGTTGCTCAGTTCGTGAAAGTTCTTGAAGATCGCGGCGCGCTTGAATATTCAATCGTGATCGCAGCGACAGCGTCTGATCCTGCTCCAATGCAGTTCTTGGCGCCATTCTCTGCTTGTACAATGGGCGAATATTTCCGTGACAATGGTCAGCACGCTTTGATCGGTTACGATGATTTGTCAAAACAAGCTGTTGCTTATCGTCAAATGTCACTTCTACTTCGTCGTCCTCCAGGCCGTGAAGCTTATCCTGGTGACGTTTTCTATCTTCACTCACGTCTTCTTGAGCGTTCAGCGAAATTGAACGAAGACAATGGTTCTGGTTCTCTAACAGCTCTGCCTGTGATTGAAACTCAAGCGAACGACGTGTCTGCTTATATTCCAACAAACGTGATTTCGATTACAGATGGTCAGATCTTCTTGGAAACAGAATTGTTCTACCAAGGTATTCGCCCAGCTGTGAACGTCGGTCTTTCCGTGTCACGTGTGGGTTCATCTGCTCAGATTAAAGCGATGAAACAGGTTGCTGGTTCGATTAAAGGTGAATTGGCTCAGTACCGTGAAATGGCTGCGTTTGCGCAGTTCGGTTCTGACTTGGATGCTTCTACTCAGCGTTTGCTGAACCGTGGTGCTCGCCTAACAGAACTATTGAAACAGCCTCAGTTCTCTCCGCTTAAAACGGAAGAGCAAGTTGCAGTTATCTTTGCTGGTGTGAACGGTTATCTTGATGACCTTGAAGTCAGCCAGGTTGGTGCGTTTGAACAAGGTCTTCTAAGCCACATGCGTGGTGAAGGCAAAGATGTTCTTGCAGCCATTGCTGAGAAGAAAGCTGTCACCGATGAAATCAAAGAGAAGCTTGTAGCTGCGATTGATTTATTTGCGAAAACTTTTGCCTAATAGGCTAAACTAAGGACGATACGGATGCCTTCTTTAAAGGATCTGAAAAACCGGATTGCCTCAGTGAAGGCGACGCAGAAGATCACCAAAGCCATGCAAATGGTGGCGGCTGCGAAACTGCGTCGTGCACAAGAAGCTGCGGAAGCTGCGCGCCCTTATTCAGAGCGCATGGCATCTGTGATGGCAAATATTTCCGGTGCAGTAAGTGGTGATGATGCGCCACGTTTGATGGCAGGCACAGGCAAGGACGATGTTCATCTGCTTGTTGTTTGTACCGCTGAACGTGGTCTTTGCGGTGGTTTTAACACCCAGATTGCTCGATTTGCGCGTCTTCATGCAAAAGAACTACAAAGCCAGGGTAAAGAGGTCAAAATCCTCTGCGTTGGTAAAAAAGGTTTTGATCAGCTCAAGCGCGAGTTTGAAAGTGCGATCATTGACCGCGTGGATCTTCGTGAAGTTAAAAACATTGGTTTTGCCAATGCTGAAGACATCGCAAACCGCATTTCAACATTGTTTAACGCTGGCGAATTCGACGTTTGCACATTGTTCTTCTCAGAATTTAAGTCTGTGATTTCACAAGTGCCAACAGCGCAGCAACTCATTCCTGCAAAAATTGAAGTATCTGAAGAAGATGCTCAAGGTTCTGATGCAGCTTATGATTATGAGCCTGATGCGAACGAGATTTTGGAAGACATTATCCCGCGCAACATCAAAGTTCAGATCTTGCGTGCATTGCTCGAGAACGTTGCTGGTGAAATGGGCGCTAAGATGAGCGCGATGGACAATGCGACGCGTAATGCGGGTGACATGATCGACAAATTGACGATGAGCTATAACCGCCAGCGTCAAGCACAAATTACTAAAGAACTCATTGAGATTATCTCGGGTGCGGAAGCACTCTAAGGCGATATAAAGAGGTTAATAAACATGGCAAAAGCAGCGACGACAAAAGCGACCGCAGCAAAAAAAGCGCCAGCGAAACGTGCACCAGCTAAAAAAGCTGCAGCAACTAAGACAGCTGCAGCCGGTCAAATTGGTACAGTAACGCAGGTTATCGGCGCGGTGGTTGACGTATCATTTGATGGTCCACTTCCAAAAATTCTAAGTGCTCTTGAGACAGACAATGTGGGCAACCGCCTTGTTCTTGAAGTTGCTCAGCACTTGGGTGAAAACACTGTTCGTACGATTGCGATGGACTCTACAGAAGGTCTTGTTCGTGGTCAGCAAGTGACAGATACAGGCGAAGCGATTTCAGTGCCAGTTGGCGACGAAACACTTGGTCGTATCTTGAACGTGATCGGTGAGCCAGTGGATGATGCTGGTCCTGTTAAAACAAAATCAAAGCGTGCTATTCACCAAGACGCACCTGATTTCTCTGATCAGTCAACGGAAGCTGAAATTCTCGTGACTGGTATTAAAGTTGTTGATTTGCTAGCGCCATATGCGCGTGGTGGTAAAATTGGCCTCTTCGGTGGTGCTGGTGTGGGCAAGACAGTTCTTATTCAGGAATTGATCAACAACATCGCGAAAGCACACGGTGGTTATTCAGTGTTTGCTGGTGTGGGTGAGCGGACTCGTGAGGGTAACGATCTTTACCACGAGATGATTGAATCAGGCGTGAACGTTGAAGGCGGCGGCGAAGGTTCTAAATGTTCGCTTGTGTTCGGTCAGATGAACGAACCTCCAGGAGCCCGTGCTCGTGTGGCTCTAACTGGTCTTACAATTGCGGAACACTTCCGTGATGAAGGTCAGGACGTGTTGTTCTTCGTGGATAACATCTTCCGCTTTACACAGGCTGGTTCTGAAATGTCTGCGCTACTTGGTCGTATCCCATCTGCTGTGGGTTATCAGCCAACATTGTCAACCGACATGGGTGCCATGCAGGAGCGTATTACAACAACAACAAAAGGTTCGATTACATCAGTGCAAGCCGTTTACGTGCCTGCCGATGACTTGACCGATCCGGCGCCTGCGTCAACATTTGCTCACTTGGATGCGCAAACAGTGTTGAACCGTGCGATTTCTGAAAAAGGTATCTACCCTGCTGTGGATCCACTAGATTCAAACTCTCGTATGCTTGATCCACAAATCGTGGGTGAAGAGCATTATGAAGTTGCTCGTTCTGTTCAGGAAATCCTACAGCGCTACAAGTCCTTGCAAGACATCATCGCCATCTTGGGTATGGATGAATTGTCTGAAGAAGATAAAGTGACAGTGGCACGTGCGCGTAAAGTTGAGCGCTTCTTGTCACAGCCATTCTTCGTGGCTGAGGTGTTTACTGGTTCACCTGGTCAGTTGGTTGATCTTCAAGATACAATCGATTCATTCAAAGGCTTGGTTGCTGGTGAATACGATCACCTTCCAGAAGCTGCTTTCTACATGGTTGGCGGCATCGACATGGCGATCGAAAAAGCTAAGAAATTGGCTGCTGAAGCTGCCTAATAATATTAAGCTACGCGACACATATGGTGTCGCGTAGCATTTATATTTTGAACATCACTCGTTTCTAATTGGACGTTTTGTCATGGCTGACACATTTACATTTGAACTCGTTTCTCCTGAAAAGCTTTTGCTATCTGCTGAAGTCAACTCAGTTGTGCTTCCTGGTTCTGAGGGTGAAATGACTGTAATGGCAAATCATGCACCGACAATGAGCACTGTTAAGCCTGGTGTGGTTACTGTTGAAGGTGCCGATGGTTCAAGCAAATACGTTGTGTTTGGCGGTTTTGCGGATATTGTGCCAACAGGCTGCACATTGCTAGCTGAATCAGCTGTTGCTGTTGATGCTTTGGAAGCAGATGAGCTTGATAACCGTATTAAGGCTGCAAACGAAGCTGCAGACGCTGCAGTGGGCGATGCTGATAAAACACGCTTAGCTGCATTTGCTGCACAGCTTGAAGATCTTAAAGCTGCGATCTAATTTCTGCGAAATATGTACTAAAAAAGCCTCCGATTTCGGAGGCTTTTTTGTTTTATGCGAAAGCTTTGTGAAGTCGGACAACAGCGTCTTCAAGCCGCGAACGTGGCATGCCAATGTTAAAGCGCATAAAGTTTTCACCACCCTTGCCAAACGTCGTGCCATGACTTGCAGCAATCTCAGCCACGTCTTGAATGCGTTCAGCAATATACATAGGGCTTAACCCTGTTTCAGTGAAATCAACCCAGGAGAGATAGGTGGCTTGCAAGCCCATAGATTGCGCGCCTTTAATCTCGTTGATCCCTTCATCAAAGATGCGGGCATTTTCATCGATATAGCGCATTAGGGCTGCCACCCAATAAGCGCCTTCAGGAGAATAAACCGCTTCGGTCATGTGCATGCCAAAGGCGTTTGCAGATGTACCTGTGGCCTTCATGGTTTTGGCAAATGTTGCACGCAGTTCTTCATCTTCAATAATAACATTGCCTGTATGACACCCGGCAATATTGAAGGTCTTAGTCGGCGCTGTCATCATGATCAAACGGTCTTTGATATCGCGTTTAACCTCAGCCATTGGGATGTGAAGTTGCCCTGGCATGATGAGATCATGATGAATTTCATCTGAGACAATCATCAAATTATGTTTAATAGCAAATTCTGCTAGCTGTTCCAGTTCCTGACGAAGCCATACTGTTCCCCCTGGATTGTGCGGTGAACACAATATCAGCATTGTTTCTTTGCCGGTCAGTAGCTCTTCATAGGCGTCAAAATCAAATACGTAACGACCATGTTCAATGGCCAGCGGGCATTCCGTGACAGTTCGGTCTGCAGCTTCAATCACGCGCGCAAAAGCATGATAAACGGGCGTGAAAAGAACAATCGCATCATTCTTTTCGGTAAATGCCTGCACGCATAATGCAGTGCCATTCACCAGGCCATTGGTTGAGAAGATCCATTCTGGTTTTACATGCCATTGGTGGCATTCCTTCATCCACCAAATGATCGAGGATTTATAATCCGCATCATCACCAAAATAGCCGTAGATCCCATGGTCATGCATACGTTTAACGGCATCCGTTGCACATTGGGGTGGGCGGAAATCCATATCCGCAACCCACATCGCTAATCCTCGTTCGGGTGAGACGCCATAATTGGTTTCCATCGAATCCCATTTGTCCGAATGGCTGCCGACGCGATTAATGATCTCGTCAAAATCTCCGATTTCTCCTGCAAATTCTTTCATCTAATGCTCCGCCCATTTTAAGAATTCGTCTACTACGTCTTCGTACAACTTTCGTTTGAACGGAACAATCAGTTTTGGAAGTTCCTCCATGGGTTTCCAATCCCAATCGTCAAATTCCGCTTTTTCACCGGTCACTGGAGGGTTCACTTGTATCTCTTGTTCATCACCAACGAAGCGGTAAACAAACCATTTTTGTTTTTGACCTCGAAATTTCCCTTTCAGTCCAATCCCAATAAGTTCGTCTGGCAAATCATAGGTCAACCAATCTTTAGATTCGTCTAAAAACTCGACACTTTGAATGCCCGTTTCCTCATAGAGCTCCCGAAGCGAGGCAGGTTTTGGATCTTCGCCCTTATCGATACCGCCTTGTGGCATCTGCCATTCATACGGACTATCTTTATATTCATCGCGCTCATTGTTGGATACGCGTTTTCCGGCCCAAACGAGCCCTTCTTGGTTCAAAACCATAATGCCAACGCATGGTCGGTAGGGAAGGTCTTCAGCTTTTAATTTCTTAGCCATGATGTCTCGTTCTATCGTGTATTTGGTTCTGTTGCGAGCGCCGATAATCCAACAATTTCAATGCCGCGTGCTTTTGCTTCATTACTCCATTCAGCAATGGCGTCAACGCTGTCAGTAAACGCGGATGCGGTTCCAACAGCGAAACCATTTCGTCTGGCGATGCGTTCTAGATCATCCAATTTTTTCAATACTTGCGCTTTCTGAGGTGTTGCATCCAAAACGAGATCAGCTGCAACAAAGGGTATGCCGAGTGTTTTTGAAAATGTTTCCGCGAGAGATCGGGATGAGGTGCCGTCATCGAAGAACAAAATTCCGCGGCTAGCGATATCTCGCATTATGGGTTCGAAGGATTCTGGATCTGATAAAAATCTGCCGCCCATAAAATTACCAATACCAGTGTAATTGGTAATCCGGCCCATGGCTTCATGAAGCAGATTTAAGTTCGATACAGGATCGTTGGTCGTCACTAATGTTCCGCGACCGGGATTATTATTAGGATAATCAAATGGTTCAAATGGAACCTGTAAGATGATTTCATGGCCCTTTCGACGCGCAGATTGCATCCAACGTTGGAGACTATTGCCATTGCCGGCAAAACCCAATGTAATGTCCTCAGGCAGCGTATTAATGGCGTAATTTGATCCGGTTTGGCTCAACCCAAGACCGCCAACAATAATGGCGATACGCGTGCCACGAGCGCCGGACCATGGCCGCGCATAGATATCAAAAGCGCGTTCACCATTTTGCCCATAGACAGGTAGGCGACCAAATTCGGTGTCATCTGTGATCTTTGGATCTGGAAGATGTGCTAAATGCGGGTCTTGTCCGCGTTGGTTGGGCGCGTCTAACAGGACTGCGCCATCATTGTCCCGATCACTCGGTGTCACTTTGGTGATTTTTAGACCGTCGGATGTCGTTACGGTTTCTATATTGCCGCCAGAATTGCCAGATTGTCGGTCTATGATACCTGGCTGAATTTGTTCAGTGTTTTCCGGTACTGCTGCAATCTCGTTTGGAGCTTGCTCAGGTTCAGATTTTGTTGGGACTTCCGTGTTTTTAACATGAATGGCAGCTGTTTCAATTTTGCTTTCGATGGGGTCTTGATGAATTGCTGTAAAACTTGCTCCACCGATAATCGCCACAACAGCAAAACCTGCCAACCATTTGAACTGGTTGGCAGGCTTGTTTTTGTTTGTCGCTTTGCTCTTTGACTTGTTATTTTGGCCAAGAGGGCGGTTAAGATCCGATTGCATGGGCAACAGGTTTAGTTTGCGTTGCTTGCCTGATCCTTTTGCGGTGGGAATGCATCATCTTGGATTTCCCCACGCAACAGTTTCAATGCATGGCTAAGCTGTACGTCATCCTTTGGATCCGGAGGAACATAAGCGATTGAGCCTGAACCTTCCTCATCTTCTTCCTGGCCTTGGATGTGGCCGCGAAGTTCAGATTCTCCGGATGCGCGCACACGACCTTGCAATTCCTCAGGAATTGGCTGATCGACCTTAATGTCAGGTTCAATGCCCTTACCCTGAATAGATGTGCCAGAAGGCGTGTAGTAAAGCGCAGTTGTTAAGCGAAGTGCACCAAATTCCTGCAATGGAATGATGGTTTGGACAGAACCTTTACCAAATGAGCGCGTACCCAATACAGTTGCGCGTTTGTGATCTTGCAATGCGCCGGCAACAATCTCGGAAGCTGATGCAGAGCCGCCATTGACCATTACGATCAGCGGTAGCCCGCCGGTTAAATCGCCGGGTCGAGCGTTAAAGCGACGACCTTCTTCAGGGTCGCGACCACGTGTTGAAACGATCTCTCCACGATCAAGGAATGCGTCAGATACGCTGATTGCCTGATCCAAAAGACCACCTGGATTTAGGCGCAGATCAAGTACAAAGCCTTTGAGCTTGTCTTCTCCAATTTCATCGGTGAGCTTATCAATTGCTTTTTCTAGATCGGAATAGGTTTTTTCAGTGAACGAGATAACACGTAGATAACCAATGTCATCTTCAGCACGCGAACGGACTGCGCGAATTGCGATGACGTCGCGGATGACTTCAATTTCAATGGGAACATCAGCACCCTGGCGCAGGATTGTCAGAACGATCGGTGTGTTGACGGGGCCGCGCATTTTATCAACGGCGTCCGTGAGAGATAGCCCGCGGACAGGTTCGCCATCAATTTCAGAAATGAAATCACCTGCAAGAACGCCGGCTTTGGCTGCTGGCGTGTCATCAATTGGTGTGATCACTTTCACCAACTCATCTTCCATGGTGACTTCAATACCAAGTCCACCAAACTCACCGCGTGTTTGCGTACGCATGTCACCTGCAGCATCCGGATCCAGATAACTTGAATGTGGATCAAGCGAAGATAGCATGCCGCTAATAGCGCTCTGGACAAGTTTCTTCTCATCTGGTGGCGTGACATATTCAGCGCGAATACGCTCGAACACTGAGCCAAAAATGGAAATTTGCCGATAGGTATCAGATCCAGCTGCGACAGCGGAAAGGCTTTGTGTTTTCACAAAACTGGTCGCTGCGGCACCTAAAAAAATACCCAAGGCGAGAAGTGTTATTTTACGTATCATTACTTGCCCTTCCAGAAGCGATGTTTGCCCACCAAGGGGCAGAATCAATCGGTGTTTGATCTTTTCTAAGTTCAATGTAGAGCGTTGGCTTGCCCGACGCTAGTGTTAATGCGCTATTATTGGTAAAGCTTTCGCTCCCCATGACGGCAATTGGTTCGCCCGATACGACAAATTGCCCTTGATTTACTTTTAATTGGTCCAGCCCAGCCATCACGATATGATAGCCTTCGCCAGCATTTAAAATGACAATATTCTCATATGTCCGGAACGGTCCGGCATAGGCGATCCATCCGTCAACAGGGGCTAAAACTCGGTCATTTTTATCCGCTGACATTAAAATACCGCGTAAAGTTTGCCCGGAATTATCTTCATCACCAAAGCGTTTTTCAATGGCACCAGTTACCGGAAATTCCAATGTTGATTGCAAAGCAGCAAAGGAATAGGCAGGTGTTAAGCGCTCCTGATTAGGGAGCTCTCTTGCCTTGGCCAATTCTTTGGCACGTGCCAATTGTTCCGCCGCTCTCTTTTGACGCTCTATTTCCTCAAGCTTCGCTTGTTCCGCCGCTTCTCGTATGGACGCGATCTCAGATGTAAGTGCAGCGACGACGGTTTTTAATTCTGAAGACTTATTTTCTATTTCGCTAGCGCGTTTACGTTCTTTTTCGAGTTGGGAAAGGCTTGCGATATTAAGCGCAGCTTTCTCTTTTATGAGCGCTGTTAGTTCTTCCTGTTCTTCAAAACTTGCTTCTAAATCAGCCGCCAACTGCGCGCGTTCGTTTGTGATATCAGTCCGAATATCGCTGAGTTTTTGCAAATCTGAAACGAGCTTTTCAGTTTCGGATCGAATTTCGGGAACCACAGCACCCAACAAAATTGCGCTACGGACTGACGAGAGCGCATCTTCAGGTGACACCAATAAAGCTGGTGGTGGGTTGGAACCGAGCCTTTGCAACGCAGCTAACACCTCAGCCAACACATCGTTGCGTTCGCGCAATGATGTTTTGACACTTGTTTCGCGCTCTTCAAGATCAGCTAATTTTTCTTCACCAGCAACGATACGCTCGTCTAAAACATTTTGGCGATGCTCCGCGGCATTGAGTTTTTCCTCTAATGCTTCACGATCCTTTTTGAGTGATTGGATGTCATTTTCAAGGCGTTTGAGGGTTGATGTGATTTCCAACGTTTCGCTTTGCAGCGCGTTTAATTCAGCTTCTGTCTGTGTGCGATTTTGTTCAAGCTGATTGGTAGGATCGTCGGCTGGTAATATATTTTCATCTTCCGCCACCGATAGGCCTGCCGATCCTATCAGCATAGTTATGCCAATAAGAGCAGTCGTATATCTGTGTGCGTTCAAATTCATCGGGGTGTTGATCAAACCTTATCTAAATAACTTAGAGTAATATACTCAAATTATAGAATTATTGTCATCTCACAAACTTGTGTTTGCAATGGGGCACTTGAGGATAACTTGATGCCAATTATTTCCTAAATGCGATGATAGGGATGCCCTGACAGTATTGTTACGGCTCGATAGAGTTGCTCAGCTAACATGAAGCGCGCCATTTGATGTGGCCAGGTCATTTTTCCAAATGAAAGGGTTTTATAAGCTTTGTTCCTGGATACGTCCGCATGGCCATCAGCACCGCCAATGGCAACAATTACATCGCGATCACCATTATCACGCATATCGCCAAGCATTTTCGCAAACTTCTCAGATGATATGGTTTCGCCGATCTCATCTAAGATTATGAGCTTTGCATTATCGGGAATGGCTTTCTCAAGCAGTGCAGCTTCGTCAGATTTGCGGGTATTGGCATTGGATGAGCGGCTTTCACTGACTTCTGTCATTTTGCCAAATTCAAGGCCGATTGCAGATCCAGATTTGGCAAATCTGTCCAAATAACGCTTGGTCAATTCACTTTCGGGCCCAGATTTTAATTTACCAACGGCAAAAAGATGAATGCGCATAATCTTTGTCTTTCAATTTATGCAGATTAAGGCGTCAAACGTCTTTTCTGGCCGGCTTGGCCAGTCGTCACTGTCGATTCAATGGAGCTGTTAATGGCTCCATGATGCCTTTATCAGATGATAAATGTGCCTACACTAATGGTTAGTGCACGACCTTCTCATCTGTTTCTGGTGCCATCCACATTTTCTCAATATTATAAAAATCACGAATTTCCGGACGGAAGACGTGAATAATAATATCGCCACAATCCATCAAAACCCAATCGCCGGCATTTTGCCCCTCAATGCGAGGAGACGCAAAACCTGCACCTTTGATGTCTTTGATGAGTTGATCGCAAATAGCGGAAACATGGCGGTTTGAACGTCCAGATGTCACAATCATATAGTCACCGATTGACGACTTTCCGGATATATCAATTGAAATCGTATCTTCAGCTTTGGCTTCTTCCAAGCAGTTCAATACGGTCTTTAAGGTCTCCTTCACGGCATTTTCGCCAGAGTTCTGACCTGATGACAGGGCTTTATCAGCGTCTGTCTTTGTGGTTGCTGTTCTCAGCTTGATCCCTTTCTTCTATAAGAACACGCCTAAATCGGACAATGTGAGCCATTGCCGCGACAACAGGATAATACGATTGAAAGCTTTTGTGAAGCAAGTCAAATCCCGTTATTAGGCGAGTTTATTATGTTCACATGACGTTATTTTGACGCTTTCGCGGCGTTTCGGAGCGCTGTGGACGACAAGCTTGAGCGTGGCCCATGTAAAAATGTCCATGCTGGTGCTTTCAAAAATGGCAGGCGTTTTGCGTCGGTTTCGTCTATACGCGCATGGGCAAATGTTTTCGCCATGCGTGATGATAAATATGCCAAAGTCGACCCTGGTCGGTCAATGACTGCGATGGGAAACTGCTTCGCGATATATTGCCAATTTTGCCAAAGGTGGAAATTGGCGAGATTATCTGCACCCATCAGCCAAACAAAATTCACCCCCTGATTGCGGCGCTTCACAAAATCGAGCGTTTCGGCGGTGAATTGTAAATTATGCGCCGCTTCAAATGCGGTGATTTTGATCTTCGGATCTTCACAAATCTTGCGGCTAAGCTGAACACGTGTTTCCAAATTCGCTAATTCTTTATGGCTCTTCAGTGGATTGCCAGGTGTGACCATCCACCAAACCTGATCAAGCTGCAGGCGACGGATAGCAGTTTCTGCCACCAATACATGACCATCATGTGGTGGATTAAACGAGCCGCCAAAAAGCCCCACGCGCATGCCTTTATGCACAAGGGGCATTTTTAAAAAATCAAGTTTGTTTGGTGTCGCGTTCAATATGCTGATCTATGACTTATGACGGGCGGATCTGGCCGTTACCGCGCACGCGATATTTAAACGAGGTCAGCTGCTCAACGCCAACCGGACCACGCGCATGCATTTTACCTGTGGCAATACCAATTTCAGCGCCCATGCCAAATTCTCCACCATCGGCAAATTGTGTCGATGCATTATGCAGCAAGATTGCGGAATCAATTTCATTAAAGAACCGTTCGGCAACGCTTGTATCTTCGCAGATCACCGCTTCAGTGTGGTTTGATGAATATTGATTGATATGGGCAATGGCACCTGAAATCCCATCGACCGTTTTGGCGGCGATGATCTTATCAAGATATTCTGTTGACCAATCTTCTATCGTGGCTGGGATCACCGCATCCACTTGTGAAATGATCGCTTCAGATCCACGCACTTCACAGCCCGCATCTCTCAAGGCGTTCACAAGTGTTGGCACAAATGATGGGTCAGCATTTTCATCGATCAGCAGAGTTTCAGCAGCACCGCAAATCCCGGTGCGGCGTAGTTTTGCGTTTAAGACGATCTCTGTTGCCATCTCCAAACTAGCGGATGCATCTACATAGATGTGGCAAAGGCCTTCAAGATGCGCAAATACAGGTACGCGTGCTTCGGATTGTACCCGTGCGACCAATCCTTTGCCGCCGCGTGGGATGATTACATCAATAGCACCATTTAAGCCCTTAAGCATTTCACCAACGGCCGCACGGTCAGATGTTGGGACGATCTGAATGGCGTCTTTGGGTAGATTGGCTGCTTCTAAGCCTTTGACCAAGCATTTATGGATGGCTCCTGACGAATGGAAACTATCGGAACCGCCGCGCAATACCACAGCATTACCAGCTTTAAGACAAAGCGCTCCGGCATCAGCTGTTACATTTGGGCGGCTTTCATAAATCACGCCAATTGCCCCGAGCGGCGTGCGAACGCGCTCAATGTTAAGACCATTTGGGCGATCCCATTTTGCAATCACTTCACCAATTGGATCGTTTAACTCCGCAATCGCGCGAATGCCATTTGCCATGGCGCGCACGCGATCATCATCAAGCTTAAGGCGATCCAACATGGCAGATGACATATTATTGGCAACACCCTTTTCCATATCAATGGCATTGGCGTTTAAAATGTCGGAGACATTGGCTTCGATGGCCTCTGCCATACCAATTAAAGCTGCATGTTTGCGCTCAGCGCTGGCGATCGCAAGTGCCGGTTTTGCTGCATTGGCGCGCGCGCCAATATCCATCATAATTTCTTCAACAGATTGCGTACGTTCTAATGTATCAGACATGATCTTTTCCTGTTTTCAAAACTCTAGGATGCTTTTTCTTTTGCATGCATCATAACCAAATCATCCCGGTGCACCATGGCGCTTCTGCCAGCATAACCCAGTTTTTCTTCAATTTGCGATGTTTGAAGGCCAGCAATCGCTTTGGCCTCATCCGCATCATACCGCGAAATACCACGAGCAATTTCGTCACTCGCATGGCTTTGAATCGAAATCGTATCGCCGCGATAAAAATTACCTTTCACCTGGCGCACACCTGCTGGCAGTAAGCTCTTACCTTTTTTCAAGGCCCCGATTGCACCATCGTCAATGGTCAGTGCGCCCGCAGGTTCAAGCTGACCGGCAATCCAAACCGCACGCGCAGTGCGCGGTGTGCCTGAAGCCTTAAACCAAGATGAACGGGCGCCGTTATCAATGGAGGATAATGGATTATTGGTTTGACCCGACGCGATAATCATCGAGCAGCCGGCCGTTGTTGCAATCTTTGCGGCATCAATTTTCGTGCGCATGCCCCCGCGAGAGAGTTCTGATCCTGCATCACCGGCCATTGCTTCGATCTTGGGCGTGATCTCGTCAATCACGTCTAAGAATTCAGCATTCGGATCTTCATGTGGCGGGGCGGTATAAAGCCCATCAATGTCGGATAATAAAACCAACAGATCAGCACCCACCATTGTGGCAACGCGCGCCGCCAGGCGATCATTATCGCCATAGCGGATTTCGCTCGTGGCAACCGTGTCATTTTCATTGATGATGGGGATTGCGCCAAGTTCGAGCAATTCGCCAATGGTTGCGCGGGCGTTCAAATATCTGCGGCGCTCTTCCGTGTCATTTAAGGTGAGCAGCACTTGGCCTGCAAAAATATCGTGGTGCGAGAGACATTCGCTCCAGGCGCGCGCCAAGGCAATTTGTCCAACAGCCGCACAAGCTTGGCTTTCTTCGAGTTTAAGACGTTTATTGGTGGCTGATAAAACGGTTCGGCCCATGGCAATCGCCCCGGATGAGACAACCAAAACATCTGCGCCCTTTGCTTTTAACGCCGCGATGTCATCACATAATGAACTTAACCAATCGGACTTTAAGCCGCTTTGGCGATCAACAAGCAAAGCGGAGCCGATTTTGATCACAATCTTTGTGTGAGCATCAACGCGTTTGCGACCGCCACCCATTACTCTGCCTCTTCCGCTAAATTCTGGTCGATATGCTGACGTAGATTGCGCAGCATTTCTTTCATGCCAAATCCGGCAATGGCAGAGATTTTTTCAACTTTTCGCCCGGCTGCATCTTCGAGCGCTTTCATTTTCTCAGAAAGCGTTTCTTCATCCAAAATGTCAGTTTGTGAGAGCGCGACAATTTCATGCTTATCCGCAATCCCCTTGCCATAAGCTTCGAGTTCCTTGCGTACAGTAGTGTAAGCTTTGCCGACATCTTCTTCTTGCGCAGATACTAAATGCAGCATCACGCGTGTGCGTTCGACATGGCCCAAGAACCGATCGCCGATGCCTGCACCTTCATGCGCACCTTCGATTAGACCTGGAATATCGGCAATGATGAATTCATAACCGTCAGATGTTGCAACACCCAAATTTGGATGAAGCGTTGTAAATGGATAGGCGCCAATTTTTGGACGCGCGCGGCTGACACTTGATAAAAAAGTCGATTTGCCAGCATTAGGTAAACCCACAAGCCCAGCATCCGCGATGAGTTTAAGACGCAACCAAACGGTTTTTTCTTCTGCTGGTTGACCAGGATTTGCATTACGCGGTGCCTGATTGGTTGAAGACTTAAAATGCGCATTACCAAAACCGCCATTACCGCCTTTTGCAATCCGAAAGCGCTGACCTTCTTCGGTCAAGTCACAAATGAGGGTCTCGTTATCTTCTTCAAAGACTTGTGTTCCGGCAGGCACTTTCAGCGTGATATCGTCACCCTTTGCACCCGTGCGGTTTCGACCCATGCCATGGACACCGGTCTGAGCTTTATAATGCTGCTGATAGCGATAATCGATGAGTGTATTAAGACCATTAACAGCTTCAACCCAAACATTGCCGCCATTGCCGCCATCACCACCGTCTGGTCCACCAAATTCGACGTATTTTTCACGGTGAAATGAGACACAGCCAGCACCGCCTGCGCCAGACTTAATATAGACTTTTGCCTGATCTAGAAATTTCATATGTGCTGCCTGTTACTTGGTCTTCTTAGATAAAATGTTCATATAGCCCCATATTCTGAAATGATCAAAATATGGGGCTAAATTAATCTCAACGAGATATTGCTGAGAGGGATATAGATGCTTGCACTAAAAGGCAAAGATTAAAGCGAATTCGTTATATCTTCTTTCGCATCTTTAGCCGTATAGCCGTTATATGGTGCCAAATTGATCTGATACCATTTGATATCGATGGTTTTTTGATCACCAATATGAAGCGGCGCAGTTTCTTGCGGTTTGAAACCGTTTTTCTCAAGTACGCGTTGTGATGCCAAATTATCTAATTCACATCCTGCGCGTAACATCGCAAAACGAAACTCTGGCAAAACATCCCGCACAACGACACCAACAGTTTCGCTTGCGAGGCCTTTGTTCCAATGTTGCTCGCCCAACCAATATCCGAATGATGGAATGATGTGGTTGGGTTTAACCGAGATACTGGTTACGCCCAAAAATTCGCGCGTTAAACGGTCAACAATCGCAAAGGACAATAGATCCAGCGGATCGCTGTTTTGCGCGCGCGTGACAAAATCTTGCGCATCTTTCACTGTAAAAGGCTGCGGTTTGAAAAGCATCCGGTCAAGAATTTTCGGATTACCAGCCAAACTCGCCATCGGTACTACGTGCTTCTGAGCGATCGGCTCCAGCGCTATGCGTTCCTCGTGATTTTTTATTATTTCCAACATCTTAACCTCCTTTCAATTTGGTTTTTTGTTCGGTGGATTCCGGCCAATTACGTAAGGAATCCCAAATCTTTCGTTCTAATCTATAAAGTTCCACCGGCACCTGTGTGTCTTGCGCCAGCGAAAAATTCATGCCGGTGCCGATAAATTGGAACCCGCTTTTTTGTAAGACATTGCGGGACGCCATATTGCCAATTCTGCAACGGCCGATAATTTCTTCGATATTGCAAATTCGAAACGCTTTATCGACAAGCGCATGGGCAGCTTCGGTTGCATAGCCATTGCCCCAATAGGGTTTGCCCAGCCAATATCCAATTTCCATCCGCTCACGTCCTGGTTTCTTTTCAATTCCACAACAGCCAATAAACTCGCCCGTTTCGTTGAGTGTAATGGCATAGACGCAATTTCCATTTTCCAATTTAGCGATCGTGTTTACGAAATCTTCCGCATCCGCGCGTTTATACGGATAGGGCATTCGAGAAAGCATTGAGGCCACGGCAATGTCATTTGCCAAAGTGGAAATTGCGTCTATGTCATCACAATGCGGTTTGCGCAAAGTAAGGCGAGGGGTGTCAATTTGTGTTACAGATCCTGTAACGCTGATACTGAGCCCATCACTTTGGCTTATCCGTTCTTCATATTCGTCACTAAATTGTTCATCTGACTGACATTGCATTTTAAAGCCTCCTGTGAATGCAAAAACAAAAGGGAAGATGATCTCTCATCTTCCCTTTAAAAACATTTGGCTTTTTTAAATCAGCCGGGTCGATGAGACACCGGATGATTTAGAGCGTTTCCGGTTATTCCGCTGCTTCCGCCATAGGCAATACAGACACGTAAGTGCGTCCGTTGGCCTTTTTTCGGAACTCTACATTACCAGCTGTTGTGGCAAAAATAGTGTGATCACGACCAAGGCCAACACCCGTACCCGGATGCCACTTTGTGCCGCGCTGACGCAGAATAATGTTGCCTGAAATTACAGCTTCGCCGCCGAATTTTTTAACGCCTAGGCGTTTTGATTCAGAATCGCGACCGTTGCGGGATGAACCACCAGCTTTTTTATGTGCCATTTTTTATCTCCTACGATCTCGTCAATTACGCTTTTGCTAGTTCAGCTGCTTGCTCAAGCCAGTTATCGCGATCGATACGGCCTTTGAAAGACAATGCGTCATCTAGTTTTTCAATGTCATCACGTGACATTGCAGCAACTTGCGCAAATGTTGTCACGCCAAGCACGTTAAGTTTTTCCTCTAGCACTGGGCCAACGCCTGAGATTTTTTTCAAATCGTCAGCTGGACCTTCAGGTGCGGTGAACAATGCTGCTGGTGCAGCTTCTGCTGCTTTTTCTTTAGCCGGTGCTTTTTCAGCAGCAGGAGCTTTCTTAGGTGCTTCTGCTTTTGCAGCTGGCTTTTTAGCGGCTTTTTTCGAAGCCTTTGCGCCATCTGTTAAAATCTCAGCGATTTTCACTGTTGTGAAATGCTGACGATGACCGATTGTGCGGCGTGAATTTTGACGACGACGTTTTTTGAACGCGATGATCTTACGACCACGGCCTTGGTCAACAACTTCAGCTGTTACCATTGCGCCGTCAACAGTTGGTTTACCGATAGTCGCAGACGCGCCTTCGCCAACCATCATGACTTCTGTGAATTCAATAATGTCACCAGTTTCACCGGCAACACGTTCTACTTTGAGAACGTCATCAGCAGTAACGCGATATTGCTTACCACCTGTTTTAATGACTGCGAACATTTTTTTTCCTTCGAGTGTTCAGTCCAGTTCTATCCGCTCGTGTTTTAAGTAACTCTAGCGTACGACTGTCTTTTTTCAGTCTTCGGTTAATGATAACCTATTGTATTGTTTGAGGTTATCGGCTCAATTTTGCTGCGATAGTCTGCAAGCAAAGATAAACGGCGCAAAATAAATTGCACCGCTTGGATATCCGATACGCCCAATTGGCCGCTAAGTCAAGGAAATTTGCTTATTTCGGACCAAGTTGAGGGCATGGTTTTGCGTGTAATCATTTACCATAACAATGCTGCTATGCACAATTGTCCTTGCTTTCTTGCGTCTATCCCTTTAGTGAGCGCATGAAGAGTTGATGAAAACTCATTTTAAAGGCCCTAAAGCAGTTGAGCTCTGAGGGCTTGCCCCAGCTCAGGCTTTTTCGATCATTTTCATCTTTGTTGATCCTTTATTGTCTGACGAAACATGACCACGGTTTTTATCCATTGTCGAAAATGATGATGCGAAACCGTATTGATATGTGTTGGAAGCCGTTCCAATGCAAAGGATTTTATGATGAACTTTAAATCGTTCAACCTACCTGAATCGCTTCAACATTGTTTGGATCATTTGGGATTTGATACCCCAACACCGGTGCAGCAAAAAGCCATTCCGCTTGCTTTAAAGGGGCGTGATATTTTGGGTTCTGCGCAAACTGGAACGGGTAAAACCGGTGCATTTGGCATTCCGCTTGTTGTGAAAATGATGGAAAACCCAAATGATATGGCCGTTGTTGTCACCCCAACACGCGAATTGGCAACGCAAGTGCATCAAGCGATCCAAGGGTTTTTGGGTCGTAAATCAAAAATTCTCACCGCGCTTTTGATCGGTGGCGAACCAATGCCAAAACAGCTTAATCACCTTAAACGCGAACCACGTGTTATTGTTGGTACACCTGGCCGTATTAATGACCACTTGGCGCGTAAATCACTGCGTTTGGATCGCACAAGCTTTTTGGTGCTGGATGAAACAGATCGTATGTTGGATATGGGATTTGCTTCTCAGATCGATAAGATTGTCAGTCATATGCCGAAAAAGCGTCAAACTTTGCTGTTTTCAGCGACGTTGCCGCATAATATCGTAAATCTCTCTAAATCTTATATGATCAACCCGGAGCGTGTTGCGATTGGGTCTGTTACCGATCCTGCGAAAAACATCAAGCAAGAGATCGTTCACCTCACTCAAAGCGAAAAATATCCGCGTCTTTTAGATGAATTGAACAGTCGCGATGGTTCAATTATCGTCTTTGTGAAAAGCAAGTATAATGCCGATAAAATGGCTAAACGTTTGTGCAAAGAAGGCCATGAAGCCGATGCGATCCATGGCGATCTGCGCCATAACAAGCGTGAGCGTGTGATCAAGAGCTTCCACGCACAACGTATTCGTATTTTGGTTGCCACTGATATCGCAGCGCGCGGTTTGGACATTCCGCATATTGAACATGTGATCAATTTTGATCTGCCACAATCGCCGGAAGATTATATTCACCGGATCGGCCGTACAGCGCGCGCTGGCGCTGAAGGTGAGGCGTTATGTTTCATTTCGCAAGCTGATCATGACAAATGGTATGCCATCAGCAAATTGATGAACCCGAATACCGATGTGCCAAAACCTGCGCGCAAAAAACCTGCTGGCAAAGGTGGTGCTGGCAAAGCTGGACAGGGTAAAAGCAAGGCAAAACCGTTCAGCTTTAAGCAGCATGCACGCAATGGAAAGAAGAAATCAGGTGGTGCCAACGCAAATAATTCTGGTCGTCCACAATCGACCCGTAAGCGTTCTGGCGGCCGCAAGGGTAGCTCTAAACGCGCTGCATAGCAGGGTTTTTAGCTCAAAATCATATACCGTAGGACTACGGAGTTCCATCGTCAGTTCTACGGATTGATTATCAAATGTTGCAATGCAATACATCACCCGTTATGAAGTTCCTGTAACTTCCAGGCTTTGGCCATTTCCAAAGCTTACCCGATCAATTTGATCCATCTGACGGAGATGTATTCGTGAAAATATCCAAAATTCTTGTAGCGAACCGGTCTGAAATTGCCATTCGTGTTTTTCGTGCCGCAAATGAGCTCGGCATAAAAACGGTCGCAATCTGGGCTGAAGAGGACAAACTTGCCCTACACAGGTTCAAAGCAGACGAATCCTATCAAATTGGCCGTGGTCCGCATTTGGATCGTGATCTAGGCCCGATTGAGAGCTATCTTTCTATTGATGAGGTTATCCGTGTTGCCAAATTGTCTGGCGCGGATGCTATTCACCCCGGCTATGGCCTCTTATCTGAGAGCCCTGAATTTGTGGATGCTTGTGATGAAGCCGGTATTACATTTATCGGACCGCGCGGTGAAACCATGCGTCGTTTGGGCAACAAGGTTGCTGCACGTAATCTCGCTTTAGAAGTTGGTGTTCCTGTTGTGCCTGCAACCGATCCGCTGCCGGATGATATTGATGAAGTGAAAAAGATGGCCGCAGATATCGGCTATCCATTGATGCTAAAAGCCTCTTGGGGCGGCGGTGGCCGCGGTATGCGTGTCATCCGCTCTGAAGATGAGATCGAGCGTGAATCAACAGAAGCGCGTCGTGAAGCGATCGCAGCTTTCGGTAAAGGCGAAATTTATCTCGAGAAGCTTGTTGAGCGTGCGCGTCACGTAGAAAGCCAGGTTTTGGGTGATACCCATGGCAATGTGGTACATTTGTTTGAACGCGATTGCTCGGTTCAGCGCCGTAACCAAAAAGTGGTTGAGCGTGCACCTGCGCCATATCTAACTGAAGAGCAGCGCCAGGAACTTGCAAATTATTCAAAGATGCTTGCCAGCGCGACGAAATATGTTGGTGCGGGTACCGTTGAATATCTGATGGATATGGATACAGGCAAATTCTACTTCATCGAAGTGAACCCACGTATTCAGGTTGAGCACACCGTGACTGAAGAAGTCACCGGTATTGATATTGTGAAAGCGCAAATTCATATCTTGGATGGTGAAGCAATTGGTACACCTGAATCTGGTGTGCCTGCACAAGAAGATATCAAGCTTAATGGTCATGCGTTGCAATGCCGGATTACAACAGAAGATCCTGAGCTGAACTTTATTCCAGATTATGGCCGCATCACCGCTTATCGTGGCGCGACCGGTTTTGGTATTCGTCTTGATGGTGGTACCGCTTATTCAGGGGCAGTGATCACCCGTTATTATGATCCATTGCTTGAAAAAGTGACAGCCTGGGCGCCAACCCCTGAAGAAGCCATTTCTCGTATGGACCGTGCATTGCGCGAGTTTCGTATTCGTGGCGTTGCGACCAACTTGACCTTCCTTGAGGCAATCATTGGCCATGAGGAATTTAAAAACAACACCTATACAACGAAGTTTATCGATACGACGCCGGCACTCTTTGAAGAAGTTAAACGTCAGGACCGTGCCACAAAGCTTCTCACATATATTGCTGATGTGACAGTTAACGGTCACCCTGAAACAAAGGGTCGTCCGCTGCCACAAGCTGATGCAACACCACCAATTGTGCCTTACACAACCAATGACATTGTCCCGGGTACAAAAGACAAATTAGACGAATTGGGTCCGGATAAATTTGCCAAATGGATGCGTGTTCAAAAGCAGGCGTTGATTACTGATACAACCATGCGCGATGGTCACCAGTCATTGTTGGCCACACGTATGCGTACGCATGATATTGCCAATATTGCTGGCACATATGCCCGCGTGTTGCCGAACCTCTTCTCGCTTGAATGCTGGGGTGGCGCAACATTTGATGTGTCCATGCGCTTCTTAACCGAAGATCCATGGGGGCGTTTGTCTCTTATCCGTGAAGCTGCGCCAAATATCTTGCTGCAAATGCTTC
Source organism: Lentilitoribacter sp. (assembly GCA_963691785.1). GTDB lineage: Bacteria > Pseudomonadota > Alphaproteobacteria > Rhizobiales > Rhizobiaceae > Lentilitoribacter. Next base: position 3,914,537 of record OY829371.1, on the reverse strand, counting down.
TGCGCGGCGCCAATGGTGTTGGTTATAAAAACTACCCTGACAATGTGGTGAAGCATTTTGTTAAACAGGCAGCACAGGGCGGCATCGATCTGTTCCGTGTATTTGACTGCTTGAACTGGGTTGAAAACATGCGCGTCTCAATGGATGCGGTGCGCGAAGAAAACAAACTTTGTGAAGCAACGATCTGCTACACAGGCGATATTTTAAACTCAGCGCGTCCGAAATATGACTTGAAATATTATGCTGAACTTGCGCAAGAGCTTGATAAAGCCGGAGCGCATATCATCGCGGTTAAAGATATGGCTGGTTTGTTAAAGCCAAATGCTGCGAAAGAATTGTTCAAGACAATTCGCGAATCCACGGATCTGCCAATTCACTTCCACACGCATGATACATCCGGCATTTCAGCGGCCACTGTGCTTGCAGCGGTGGATGCAGGTGTGGATGCAGTGGATGCTGCGATGGATGCGCTATCAGGCAACACATCTCAGCCTTGTCTTGGTTCCATCGTGGAAGCGCTCAAAGGTTCCGATCGTGATCCTAATCTTGATAGTGAATGGATCCGTCGCATTTCCTTCTATTGGGAGGCTGTGCGCGATCAATATGCAGCCTTTGAATCCATCAGCCAAAGTCCAGCATCTGAAGTTTACCTTCACGAAATGCCAGGCGGTCAGTTTACAAACCTGAAAGAACAAGCGCGTTCGCTTGGGTTGGAAACACGCTGGCATGAAGTTGCGCAAACATATTCAGATGCCAACCAAATGTTTGGCGACATCGTAAAAGTAACACCTTCGTCGAAAGTTGTTGGCGATATGGCCTTGATGATGGTGAGCCAGGATCTGACTGTTGCGGATGTTGAAAATCCAGACAAGGATGTTGCATTCCCTGAATCAGTTGTGTCGATGATGCGTGGTGATTTGGGTCAGCCGCCAAAAGGTTGGCCAGAAGCTTTGCAAAAGAAAGTGCTTAAAGGCGAAGAAGCTTATACGGTTCGTCCGGGCTCGTTGCTTGAAGATGCTGATCTTGATCAAGAGCGCAAGGATATTGAAACCAAGCTTGAGCGTTCAATCAGCGAAAACGAGTTTGCATCTTATTTGATGTATCCAAAAGTGTTCACAGATTTCGCGCTTGTATCTGAGACCTATGGTCCGGTGAGCACGCTTGCCACACCTGTTTATTTCTACGGTCTGCCAGCGGGTGAAGAAGCCTTTGTCGAAATTGAAAAAGGTAAAACACTTGTGGTGCGCAACTTGGCGGTTGGCGAAACTGATGAGAAGGGCATGGTCACCGTATTCTTCGAGTTTAACGGTCAGCCTCGCCGGATCAAAGTGATTGATCGCGCACATGGTGCCTCAGGTTCTGCTGTTCGTTCCAAAGCAGAGGTTGGTAATGACAATCATGTTGGCGCGCCAATGCCGGGTGTGATTTCAACGGTTGCTGTTTCATCAGGTCAAGAAGTGAAATCTGGCGATGTATTGCTGTCCATTGAAGCGATGAAAATGGAAACAGCTATTCACGCCGAAAAAGATGGCGTTATCGATGAAGTGTCCGTCAAAGTTGGCGATCAGATCGATGCGAAAGACTTGTTGGTGAGTTTTAAAGACTAGTCTTTAACGCCAGATATACATTGATAAAGAAGCGCTGGACTTAATGGTCTGGCGCTTTTTTGTGTGGGTTTATGATATCAGTGTGTGGTAGGGTAAAACAGGTTTTTATAGGTCCAGAATATTTCCGCTTTCGACGAATGAGCAGAACTTTTTTGGTTTTCAAAGTAACGGTGCTTTTAACCCAAAATGTCTAATAAAGCCCCTACCTTCGAGTGGTTGGTATACGTAATGTGCCATCTGTGCTATCCAATAGATTGATCCGTCGAGGCAAAAGAATATGAGCAAAAAAGCAAATCGGCGTGTGCCTGCTAAAGCAGATGCTAAGGACGTACAGCACTACTTTTCCAAGTACTTAGAAGCCTACCGGAAGGAGTATCAACGACTTGTCGAAATGCCGCCGAACGGCGCAGGTTTGCCTCAAATTCCCCTTTCACCATTCCTTCAATGTCGCCGCTTCGAACTACTATTGGCTCAGGACGGTGTGGTCATCTTTGTTGCGGACGATCCACCGAAACACAACTGGTGGGTTGCAGGGGGGCCAGCGATTAAAGTCGACTTTGAGCCATCAAGAACCCCATCTTGGGTCACGGCGACACTCTCAGATAACAACCTGCTTGGTAAACCAATTGGAATCTATCGGGTAGTAAGTAAAGAACCTCTCTCCGAACAAGTATGGAAAGGTGTCCTTCCGACTCCCATTAAGCAGGTCGAGCTAAAAGATGGTTCGCAAATCAACATTATGCAGATGGACTGTGATATCGAAGAGGTTGTGGCACGGCTGACCTTTGGTGCATTCGGAAGGGTCTTAGATGTACAACTCAAACGAAATCGTGCAGACTTCTGGAAGCCTCATATCATATCAAGGTTTGGCTTCTTTAACGCTGAGTTAACAGGGAAACGATTCTACAATTACATCGAGGTTCTGCCACACATTGACAGGGCAGCTTGGGACACCCGTACGATTGCACTTCGCGCCGCAGCGGATGTGCGCCGCGACTTCGCTCGCTTCACCAACGAAGAAGATGAAAGTGCTTCCATCGGATTTGGCGAATATGGTCAATGGGTAGAAAACTATCAAAGATCACTGCATAAACTATCGGAAGCTGTTACTGAATTTGAGGCTTTGCTTGCATTCAATACGGATGCTGTTGAAGATGTTTTCCACCAATTCCTAGAGCAAAACCCCATACTGCTAGACCCAATCGGAAAAATTGTATCGAAACCGCGGTTTATCTACCCAACGGCAAAACGTCGCCCGACGGCAAGACGTATGTTGAGCCTGACTTCATAGTGGTCTCGCCAACCGGATCGTACCGGTTAATTGAGATCGAACGCGCATCAAAAAATCTCGCGACGAAAGCGGGGCATGCCCGACAAGACCTCGCCCAATCGGCATTCCAAATTGCCGAATGGAAACAGTTCATCGCTCAAAACTACCACGTTCTGGAGAATACCTTCCCTAATATTTCTGAGAATAGTCCGTCGGCCATAATTCTCTCACGTTCAACCCAAAATGGTTTTGATAGCCAAGTAGCCCTGCGTGCCAAGGTGGATCAATTGAAACGTCAGTTCAACGTCGATGAAATCCTCACTTACGATGACGTCCTGAAAAACGCTCGCTCACTATTTGACAAACTGTCGAGCCTTGGTCTGTGAGATATGTGTCATGCCACAATTTTCCTCAACTAAGTTTGTTTCTGCCAATAGGGATGTAACGGACGTGTGATAAAGCCTTCACACAGCACTTCGTGATTTTCTCCCAACAGTCACATAATTAATGTGACAAAAATGAGTGATTGCTAAGTCCCCAATAATGGTGTTTAGCTGCGGTCTGGTTTCTTTTTTTGGTTATCCCTATGCAAAAAATACTTGGCCCGATGCCGCCTGCGCGTATCGCAGTTTCGATCCTGTTTTTTATCAATGGTATGTTGATTGGTGCATGGGCGCCGATGATACCAACCTTCAAAGCGCGGCTTGATCTGACAGAAAGTCAGATTGGTTTGATCATCCTAGCGCTCGGATTTGGCTCGCTGATCAGCATGCCATTTGTGGGTGCTTTTGTTGCTCGAAATGGGACGCGGCTGCCGATTAAATATCTCGCCTTCATCTGTTCCTTTGGTATCCTGCTGTTAACAATCGTGCCAGAATTTTGGTCAGCGGTTGTCGTGATGTTTTTATTTGGTGCCACATGGGCTGGCATGGATGTCGCCATGAATTCCAATGTGATTGAAGTTGAAAAACAGCATCGCTTTCCCATCATGTCGTCTTGCCATGGCTTTTGGAGCATTGGTGCTTTGGTCAGTGCTTTAATCGGCGGCTTTACATTATCGTTTTTTGGCGAAGTGGGTCATGGCCTCTTCTGGCAAGTGGTGTTTCTTAGCCTGTTTTTCTATGCCGTGCCGAGACTGCAAAAACGCGTTGGATTGTCCGAAGAAGAGGAAAAGCCGAAGCTTCAGTTCCCCAGAGTTGTCTTACCCTATTTGCTCGGCGTCGTCGCATTATTTTCCGTTGTGCCCGAAGGCATGATCATTGATTGGAGCGCGCTCTTTTTAAATACTGAGCGCGGTGTTTCCATTGCATGGGCAGGAACCGGATTTGCAGCAACTTCTACGGCTATGGCGATTATGCGCTTCTCAGGCGATCACTTGCGCAAGCGATTTGGTGCCGAGCAAACTTTGCGGTTTTCTGTTGTAACAGCGATTATCGGGTTCTCGCTTATCACGCTGTCATCATCGCCATATGTGGCAGTATTTGGTTTTTTTGTGTCGGGAATTGGCTTAGCGAATTTGTTTCCAATTGCCATCTCAGCCGCTGGTAATGTGCCTAATATCCCGGGCGGGATTGCCGTATCCATGGTGACAACAGTTGGTTATGGCGGGATATTGTTGGCGCCGCCTTTATTTGGGTTTATCGCGCAAACATGGAACTACACAGTGGTTTATGGGATTATGCCATTTTGCCTTTTGATTGTGTTTTTCCTTGTTTGGACGGTGCGACACGCGGATACGCGAAACGATGAAGATATAAGTGAACTCGATCATGCAATACAAGACGGTGACAAATAGTCACGAATTTGCTGTTTTCTTTTCCTATAATATCTGCAGCTGTTGACAATTGGATTGCAATTTCCCACTTCTGGGGCAGCAAATCCACGCTTGTTTTAGCTTTATTGAACAAAGGTTTCCGATGTCTGAATGTTTAGATCTAGGTCCAAAGCCACGCAGAAATTCTGTCGCGGTTAAAGTTGGTGGTGTCACAGTAGGCGGCAATGCACCCATCGTTGTGCAATCCATGACAAACACGGATACTGCGGACATTGATGCAACGGTTGCGCAAGTTGCTGCTTTGGCAAAATCTGGTTCTGAATTGGTACGTATCACAGTGGACCGCGATGAGAGTGCGGCAGCTGTTCCGAAAATTCGCGAGCGCTTGGAGCGTTTGGGGCTCGATGTACCGCTGATTGGTGATTTTCACTATATCGGCCACAAATTATTAGCCGATCATCCTGCATGCGCGGAAGCACTGGCGAAATACCGCATTAACCCCGGCAATGTTGGTTTTAAAGCTAAGAAAGATAAGCAGTTTTCACAAATCATCGAAACTGCGATTGAATATGATAAACCCGTGCGCATCGGCGTAAACTGGGGTTCGCTTGATCAAGAATTGCTCACGCGTTTAATGGATGAGAATTTGAAAAACGGTTCTCCCTTGAGCGCCGATCAAGTTATGCATGAAGCGATTATTCAATCCGCACTTTTATCGGCGCAATTGGCAGAAGAAGTTGGCCTCGGGCGCGAAAAGATCATTCTATCTGCGAAAGTTTCTCGTGTGCAGGATCTGATTGCGGTTTATTCGCAATTGGCCGCGCGTGGTGATTATGCCTTGCATTTGGGATTGACTGAAGCCGGAATGGGATCAAAGGGTATCGTCTCGTCATCCGCAGCACTTGGTATTGTTTTGCAGCAAGGCATTGGAGATACGGTTCGTATTTCACTAACGCCTGAGCCGGGTGGTGATCGGACACGTGAAGTCCAGGTGGCGCAAGAACTGTTGCAAGTCATGGGCTTCCGCCAGTTCTTGCCAGTTGTCGCTGCATGTCCTGGGTGCGGGCGCACCACCTCGACCGTGTTCCAAGAACTTGCGCAAAAGATCGAAGGTGATTTGCGCAAAAACATGCCGGTTTGGCGTGAGAAATATCCGGGCGTTGAAAATCTTCAGGTCGCCGTAATGGGCTGTATTGTCAATGGCCCGGGCGAATCAAAACACGCCAATATTGGAATTTCACTCCCAGGTACTGGCGAAACGCCAGCAGCACCTGTCTTCATTGATGGTGAGAAGGCAGCCACATTGCGTGGAGAAAATATCGCTGAGGATTTTGAAGTTCTGGTGAAAAAATATATCGAAGAGCACTATCAGTAGATCAACGCATTTAAGCGCTATTTTGGTTCGCCAAATACTTTGAGCAGGAATGCTTTAAGCCAGATTAGCAATTCCCGGTCATATAAAAGCCGACCTTTGAGATGCTTTGGGCCCATCTGTGCGCCCGGCAACTCAAAGCGATGTTCGGCTTTAACCACCCATCGATGCATCATAGCAAGTGTCAATTCTGCATGAAACTGTATAGCCCACGTATTCTCGCCATAACGAAATGCCTGATTGGGGTAGTCTTTTGAACCTGCCAACCGAATTGCACCATCTGGCAATTCAAACCCTTCTCGGTGGAACTGATAGACCATATCTGGCCAAACCATTAATTCTTTGCCCGCATCTGTGGCTTCCAGCGGATACCAGCCGATCTCAACCAATTTGTCCGGATGAGAATAAACCTTTTTACCCAAATGTCTGACGAGCATCTGTGCACCTAAGCAAATACCCAGAAACGGTTTGTTTTCTTTAAGCGGCACATCTAGCCAATTGATTTCGCGGTCGACATATTCAAAATCATCATTGGCACTCATGGGCCCGCCGAACATGACGGCACCATGATAGTCTGCAAGTGTTTCAGGCAATGGATCACCCAATGGTGGGCGCCTGATATCGAGATCAAATCCCATTTTAACCAATAGCTGACCAACACGCCCCGGTGTTGATGTGGCCTGGTGTAAAACGATAAGAATTTTTGGTTTTGAATTGGGAGTTAGATCAATCATGAACTTTGGTTACGCTCAGCCTCAATGCGTTGTCTTGCCAAAACACGTTCGCGCGCAGATACGCCCAATAGATCGGAGATGCGCCAAATCACATGATCTTCAAGCTCGTGGCGATGCCCGTCTGCATAGGCCAGATCCCAAAGGATTTCGACGAGATCTACCTTCTGCTCTTCATCTAATTTGACTTTGAGCACACTGGTAAATGAATAAAGATCAACCGCATCTTTATCTGCTGCTTGCCCTGCCTTATAAAGCTCTACAGCTTCATCAACACTGATATCAAATTCTAAACTTAGAATTTCCTTCAAGCGCTGAGTTTCACTCTCCGCGGTTTCACCATCTGCTTCAATGAGATGATGAAACAGCGCTGTGGCTGCGACTTGAGGATCGTTTTTATCTGTTTTGACACTCGGCGCATCATCTTGTGCCAAGGATTCAAAAAATTGATGCAGCCGATCAATGAGCATTTTTTCTCCAACCTGAATGTGTTGGCTGAATATGGTTGCTATATGGGATTAAAACAAGCTGAAACGGCCTTTTTTCTCCGCTTCGTCCACGTTTTCATCCACACCAGGATCATCAACTCTCAAACTTGTCACTTCTTTTACCGGTTCTTCTTCCGGCACCGTTGCGTCAACAGGGGCTTCCGGCGTAACAGGCACATCTTCCGCAATTGTCTCGGTGTCCGCTTCCTTAGGTGCTTCGGTTTCGTTCGATGAGGCCTCTTCAGAGTTTTCAACGGTTTCCTCTGATGCCTGATCAGGCACGATCTCAATGACCTTGTCATCATCAGTCGCAACGACAATGTCTTCTTCAACGGCCGCGTCTTCTATAGGTTCAGCTTCCGGCATTGCGGCGATGGCAGGCAGATTGGATTTGGCTTCCTCGAAACCGTTTTCTGCAACGTCACCTTCAGCAACGGGTCCAGTAAGGGCGGTCAGTGGTGTTTTCCATTCAAAGCTATCCAATTTCCCGGTTACTGGAGAAAACGGCGCCCATTTATCGCTGACATAACCATCGGCCGTCCATTGCGGATCACGTGGGGCTTTCACCGCGCATGATAACCAATGGCGCACGCGGCCCTGGTCCCCTGTTTCAGCTTCTTCAATGTCTGCTAAAAGCAAATACATGCTTTCGCGTGGATCCAATCTTGCAGCGGCTTCGACTTTCTGTCGTGCAAGCCCGAAATTACGAGTTTCAAGCGCCATCTTGGCAACAATGAACAAGGATTCTACTTGATTACCTTTGAGGCTTTCTAGTTTCTGCGCACGTTTTAATTTGTCACCAGCTGTGTCACCCACACGGGCGTTGACGTAAGTGTCAGCGATCTGAGCGTGCGGATTTTCTTTCCATAATTTTTCGAGAATTTTTGAGCCTTTGCGCAGATTGCCCTGACGGAACAGCGCTTTTGCGGCAATTGTGGCGGCTGGGACAAGATCAGGCGCTAGAGACAGCGCAGCTTGCGCATCTTTGCTGATGTCTTGCAATTCGCCATCGGATCGCGTGAGCGCACGGCCTGCAAGCAAAACAGCTTTTTTGCGCTTTGCATCTTCGTTGGAAATCACGCCCGCAGTGCGTTGTTTTTCCAAGCGGCGGATTGCATCATCCCAATTGGCATCCTGTGCACAATATTCAATGGCGGCTTCACTCGCCCAAGACAAATGCGGCGCTTGGTCGGCTGCTTTCATCGCATATTGACGGGCTGCTTCACCCGCACCCAATCGTTTGGCTTCAAGATATAATCCACGCAAACCTAAGATCGCGGTATCAGGTTTATCGGCCATTTTTTGAAGTGAAGCGCGCGCATCATCATCGCGGCCGTCAATCATCGCTGTTTGCACTTCAAGTAAATTCAACAATGGCTCATTGTCCTCATCAAGCAGGTTTTTGCTCTGCTTGGTCAGCTTTTTTGCCATGGTCGCATCGCCGGCACCAGCTGCAATCAATCCATCTGATAAGGCTTTATAACCCCGGTCACGTTTTCTGGTTTTCAAAAATTTCGACATGATCTCAGGTGATGTCAAAACCACTCGGATAATCCACCAGGTTAGCATAACAGCCACAATGATCGCGACGATCATACTTACGGCTGTCATTAAGGAAAGCTCGATCTGCTGACCTTGCCAGTTAATCAACATTTCACCTGGGCGATCAGCGAGCCAAGCAAAGCCAATCCCCATCGCAAGAACCACTACAAAAAATATGAGACCTTTAATCATACGCTTTTACCTTAACCTGCGGTGGCAGGGCGTGCCTGCAAGAGTTGATCTGCAAGTTTCTCGGCAGTGATACGAGCTTGCAATTGATCAGAATAGTTTTGGGAGACCGCTTTGCTTGGATCCGGCAGCTTTTGCCATTCACTCATAGCGCTTTCTAATTCGCCTGCGATGAGGCGTTGCTCCATGCGCGCGACAATCGCTTCTGCGGTATCACCTTCGATCTCACCAACTTTGCGGATCTTGACCATGCTGGCGGCGCTATCAAGTAAACGCGCCATAATGTCTGTCTCTGCAGTTTCAGGTTTGTCCGCAGCAATGATCTGGTTAGCGATCGTATCGAATTGTTGGAGCAAATCTGAGCGGGACAAGACACCGGCATCCGCAATTTTTTGCAATTCTGGCAGAGCTGGATTATCGCCATCAAGTTGGGCATAGGCGTCAAGTTCAACGGCAAAACGCCCACCGCGATCTATGGCATTTTTAATGGTCACAGCAGCAAGTGAGCGTGCGATAGGCACATCGCCTTGCGATTTCTCCAAGGCCGCTTCCGCATTTGCCAAGCGAGATTGCATGTCCGCGATGGATTGCTGCGTAGCTTCATCGACCGTTGATGCCTGGGCTGTTGCTTCTATCAGGGCTTTGAGATTATTGATCTCAGTGGCCTGGGCAGCGCTTAAGGCCACTAGATTTGCAATCTCGTCTTGTAGTCCATCGGGAAGCGCAACGCCGTTTTCCGAAGTAACAATAGGTGTTTGTTCCAATGTTATGATCTGTGCAGAAATCTCATCAAGGCGCGAATTAATTGTGCTGATGGCTTCAAGCGCACCGGAATTGTCGTTTTGTACAAGGGTTTCGAGTGCATCAATACGAGAGGTTACAGCTGAAAGGCTACCCATGAGGGATGCTGAATCAGATGTAGACTGTTCCGAAAATCTCGTATCGAGCGCCGTTAAGCTCTGTTCCAGACCGCTAATTTTGTCTGAAATTTCAGCGCTGATTTGAGGTGCTGAATTTTGTGCAGATGGCAATATCCCGGCCCATTGAAGTCCGGCCCCACCTGCGAGCGCAATTACAGCGCCGATGACACCAGCTGTAACCAGCGAAGATGAACTTTTAGCTTTGTCTTTTTGAACATCATCTTTGGTCTCAGAACTTGCAGTTTTTTCACCAGTTGATTTCTGATCAGGCTTTGCTTCGTTCGATGTGTCTTTCGTCTCGTTATCCAAATTTTCCGCGTCGACTTTCGTCACGTCCTTGGAATCCAGATCAATCGTTTTGCCTTCATCTGTCGGTTTGGAGTGTCGAGGTGTTTTGACCATGTTGTATTATCTCATAAAATATCAAAGCAGGAATAACTTTGACTTGTAATTTAGTATAATTCTATCAGCCAATACAGGCCAAAAGATGTGTTTCGTTCGGTTTTTCTGCAATGACAATTTGGTCAGCAAATTGCTTCGGAATAGCGCCCGCTATCTCTTTGCTTAAACACCCAAACCGCAGCTTTGTAAACAAGTTGTGCTGCATTTCATCTTCAATCGCGAAGAAACGCCGCACTGCACTTTGCGCGTAAAACAGAACAACATCTATATGGCTATCTTCTAAGGTGTTTTTAAGGCTTTGATCGGAAATTTGATCGACCATTTCATAGGAAATGACAGGTTTGATGAAAATATCGCTGCCTTCAAGCGCATGCTCGAGATCGGGAGTGCGTTTATCAAGCGTAAAATAATATAAAGGGGCCTTATCGCTGGTTTGAATTTTGCCGGATTTGTGTTGCTCTAATATCAGTTTTGCGAGGGCCTTGCCACCACCTTCACCAATGGTGATATTTGAAAAACCGATGTCTTTGGCAATCTCAGCTGTTTTACCGCCTACGCAAAAAGTTGGCAGTGCAAGTGAGGCTGGATCGATATTGGCGTTTTCTTTCAAACAGCGAATGGCATTGGCGCTGGTAAAGATAAATCCAGACAATTCGTTGACCGCTGGGAAAACTATATCCGGTGCGCAGATGCATTGTTTAAGCGGAAGCACAATAGGCTGATGGCCAAGTGTTTCTAATTTTTGCGCCGTTTCCGACGCTGCGGGTTCTGATCTTAAAATAAGTACCCGCGCCACGATTGATCAGCCCCAACCATCAAAGAAGGATGTGCCGGCTTGCTCGCGCAATGTGTCACCAGCTTTCTTGCCAAGATCTGCTGCATCGGGTGCTGAACCGCTTGATTGAATATCGTAAACGGTTTGACCATCAGGGGTAAGGATCATGCCTGAGAAATTCACATTATCGCCGTCCAATGTCGCATAGCCTGCAATTGGGGTGCGACACGAGCCGTCCAATGCTCTTAAAAAAGCCCGTTCGCATAAAAGCGCGGTTTCGGTCGGTTTGTGATTAATCGGTGCCAATAAATCATCGATTTTCTGATCGCTAATTCGACTTTCGACGCAGATCGCACCTTGTCCTGGAGCCGTCAAAAATCTATCGAGATCCAAAACTTCTGTCGCTTTGTCTTCAATACCGAGGCGCTTCATGCCTGCATAGGCAAGCAGGGTCGCATCCACTTGTCCTTCTTCGAGCTTGCGCAATCTTGTTTCCACCAAGCCTCTGAAAATCGTCACACGCAAATCAGGACGCATTCGCCGAATAAGCGCCTGACGTCTTAATGACGACGAGCCAATCAATGCGTTTTCAGGCAGTTCTTCTATTGTCGGCGCAGCGCCCCCGATAAAGGCATCGCGCACATCTTCGCGCGGAAGGAATGCCGATATGTATAGTCCATCTGGCAGTTTCGTTGCCATATCTTTGGACGAATGCACAGCAAAATCGAGCGAGCCATCGTGCAGTTTTTCCTCAAGCTCGAGCGTGAAGAGGCCTTTTCCGCCAATTTCGGACAATGCCTTATTGGTGATGCGGTCGCCTTTGGTGGAAAGTACCACGATTTCAAATGCCTCCATCGGCAGATCATGCGCCTTCATGAGGCGATCACGCACTTCATGGGCTTGATAAAGTGCTAATGGGCCACCTCGCGTGCCGATTTGAAAAGGTTTTGTTTGCATCCTGGAGTTTCCGTTGCTACCTGACCATATATGGCTTTAAGCCAAAGTGTATTTGTTGGAAACCATCTATGTCGAAAAAGCCGATAAAAAACTTAGAACAATTCAAAATTTTGGGAATTGAGACAAGTTGTGATGAAACGGCTGTCGCTGTTGTCACGCGCTTAGAAGATGGGAGCTCGGTTATTCATAGCGACATGGTCTATTCTCAGATTGATGAGCATTCTCAATTTGGTGGTGTTGTGCCTGAATTAGCAGCGCGGGCGCATGTCGAAAAATTAGATGGCTTGATCGCGCAAGCGTTGGAAAAAGCGGACTGCTCGCTTGATGATATTGATGCATTTGCTGCCACGTCTGGACCGGGGCTAATCGGTGGGTTGATGGTAGGGCTAATGTCGGCCAAAGCATTGGCGATGGTGAAACATAAACCGCTTTATGCAATCAACCATCTTGAAGGCCATGCTCTGACCGCGCGCCTCACAGATCAATTGGAATTTCCTTATTTGTTGCTATTGGTGTCCGGCGGTCATACCCAACTTATTCTCGTTGAGGGTGTTGATCGCTATCAGCGCTGGGGCACAACGATTGATGATGCTTTGGGTGAGGCTTTCGACAAAACAGCGAAACTACTCAGTCTGCCATATCCTGGTGGTCCAGCAGTTGAAAAAGTTGCGTTACAAGGTGATGAGAACCGGTTTGATTTGCCTGTACCAATGCGTGGTCATAAAAGTTTGGATTTCTCATTTTCCGGCTTGAAAACGGCGGTTCGGCAGGCGGCGACAAACATCCAGCCTTTGGGTGAGCAGGATGTCAGCGATATCTGCGCCGGTTTTCAAAAATCAGTTACCGCAACGTTGCGTGATCGGATATCTCGCGCATTAAAACGCTATTCAGAACTCGATAATCTGCCTGCAGAACCTGCACTTGTTGTGGCTGGCGGTGTTGCGGCGAATAAACAAATCCAAGCATTACTCAAGTCTTTATGTGATGAGCATGAGGTAAAATTTGTCGCTCCGCCACATCATCTTTGCACAGATAATGCCGCGATGATTGCCTGGGCAGCGCTTGAACGGATGGCGTATGGGTTTGAAGCTGACGCATTAGATGTGGCGCCGCGATCTCGATGGCCGCTTGATGAAGGTGCTGCAACAAAAGTTGGATCCGGCAAACGAGGAGCAAAAGCGTAATGGGCGAGAAGATTGTTGTCGCAGGTGGAGGTGCATTTGGTACTGGTTTGGCGATTGTTATGTCCGCTGACCAAAACGCTGATATCACGCTTTTAATGCGCAATGCTGATCATGCGGCAGATATGCAAATTTCGCGCATGAACAAAACGCGGTTGCCCGATGTAAACGTGCCGGATGGTTTGAAAATTACAAGTGATATGCGCTGTGTTGAAGAAGCAGATATTTTGCTGTCCGTTGTGCCAACGGGCGCGCAAGTTGAATTTGCAAAACAGATTAAACCTCATCTTAAAATAACAACGCCTTTTGTCATTTGCTCCAAAGGATTCGATAAGGGAACGGGTGGCTTGATGAGCCGATGCGTGCAAGATGTATTGCCAGATCAGGATATTGCTGTGCTGTCCGGCCCAGGATTTGCGTCAGATATCGCCAAGGGTCTGCCAACGGCGATGACGCTGGCAGCAGAAAATTTATCCCTTGCGCAAAGGCTTTCGGCAGCATTATCGCGCCAAACGTTCCGGCTTTATGGCAGCGATGATCTTATTGGTGTGCAAACTGGTGGTGCATTGAAAAATGTCCTGGCGATTGCATCTGGTATTGTGATGGGTGCAGGGCTTGGTGAAAGTGCACGTGCGTCGGTTATTGCGCGGGGCTTGGCGGAATTATCGAGATATATCTCATTTATGGGTGGTAAGGCTGAAACCGCATCGGGTCTATCAGGTCTTGGGGATTTGGTGTTAACGGCCACAAGTACACAATCGCGCAATTACCGGTTTGGAATTGAGCTCGGCAAAGGAGCATCCTCTGAAAGTCTCGTTGGTCCGGACAAGCCGCTTGTCGAAGGTGCGAATGCTGCGATTGCCGCGCGCGCCCTGAGCAATCGTGAAAATATTATCTTACCCATAACAAATTCGGTTGCGGATATTATCGAAGGTCGGCTAGATGTAGCGCAAGCAATTCAAGAGCTTTTGGCGCGTCCTTTGCGTCAGGAACAAGAATAATCGGAGTTTATCAAATGTATTTTGCCCTTATGTGTCATGACAAACCAGGTGCTTTGCAGGTTAGGATGGATACGCGTCCCGATCATGTGGCTTTTCTAAAAGACCTTGATGCAAAGGGGATCGTTAAAGCTGCCGGGCCTTTGTTAGATGACGATGAAAAGCCATGCGGTAGCCTGATCATTTTAGAACTGGACAGCAAGAAAGAAGCTGAAGAGATTGCCGCGCAGGACCCTTATGCGCATGCGGGACTATTCGAAAAGGTCGACATTAAACCTTACACATGGATTTTCCACGCACCGGAGGCATAAATAATATGGCATTTTGGCTATTTAAATCCGAACCGTTCAAATGGTCTTGGGACATGCAAAAAGCAAAGGGTGAGGCTGGTGAAGAATGGGATGGCATTCGCAATTACCAAGCGCGCAATAACATGCGCTTGATGAAATTAGGCGATAAAGGCTTTTTCTATCATTCAAATGAAGGCTTAGAAGTCGTTGGTATTGTGGAAGTCTGTGCCCTGTCGCATCCAGATTCTACAACAGATGATGAGCGCTGGGATTGTGTGGACATCAAAGCTGTGTGCGATATGCCAAAGCCCGTTTCGCTTAAGGCCGTAAAAGCCAATGAAGCTTTGGCGCAAATGTCTTTGGTGACCTCAATGCGCCTATCGGTTCAGCCTGTGACCGAAGAGGAATATCTTGAAGTTTGCCGCATGGGTGGATTGGCCAACCCGCCAATGTAGCGCCGCAGAATTTTCGTTTATGCAATTTTGGCATGAATAAAACTTAGTTATTCAATTTCATTGAAAATTGATTTAATTTAGCCCTATCCGTGAATGGAGGGTTAGATATGCAATTTGATGGAATTAATTATATCGCAATTATCGCAGCGACAATTGTGGCCTTTGTTATTGGGGCGGTTTTTTACAGCACTTTGTCCAAACAATGGATGAAAGCGGTTAAGATACCTGAGGGCCAAGAGCCCAATATGAAGCCGAGCTTGTTTGCCATTACTTTTGTTTGTCAGCTTGTTTTGGCATTTATGATCGCTGGTGTCGTCGGGCATTTGGGAGAGGGGCAGGTCACCTTGTCCAATGGCTTTATCTCAGGCTTCTTTCTCTGGCTTGGCATCATTATGCCGACCATGACAATCAACCATAGATATCAGGATTTTGGTTGGGATCTAACGATCATTGATGGGCTTCACTGGCTGCTCGTTGCATGTGCCATGGGTAGCGTGATCGGGTGGTTTGGCGTTTAGTTAAACCACTTCAACAATCGTGTTTTTTCCAATAAGCGGCAGCATGCGGATCATATCTTGTCGACAAATGGCGATGCATCCTTGCGTGGGTGGATAACCAGGTTTTGCCACATGAAAGAATATCGCACTGCCGCAATTTCGTTTGCGGGATTTGATATTCCAATCAAGCACAATCACAAAATCATAAAGAATATCGTCTCTGAGCATGATTTCATGCGACGATGAAAAGGGCAGTTTGACCGCTTGATTGTAACATGCGTGATCACGTTCATCACACCATCCTAAATTCGTCGATATCGGTCTCATTGGCAGCTTAGATCGTGCGCGAAAACGGCGGTGATATTTATAATATCCTGTTAGGCAAGGCATTGATTTTATTGGTGTTGCGCCATCTCCTTCGCGCTTGAAAATGGTGCGGCCAGTTCGTCCCCATGCGCCTTGAAATGTCATATTGCCCACCCTAACTAGGCATTGGGTTTTTACACCTGGTTTGGGTCTCACGATGACGTGATCTACACCATTATGTGATCGAGATTTACTGGCGAGGTGCATGGTTTAACGCTACTGGGTTGAAAAAGGATCTGGACATGTCCAACAAATTGCCACGATTCTTAACTAAGGCCAATTGGTAAAAGATTTGGTATTGGAGAATAGAACTAACTCTTTGCCAATTCTGGTGTTCTATAATAAGTTCGCCATAACAAGGAAAAAGGAATAATTCATGTCTGCACGCACAATCCTACTCGTTGACGATGATGATGATTTACGTGAGACGCTCATTGAGCAACTTTCTTTGTATGAAGAGTTTTTCATCATTCAGGAAAGCACAGCGACAAAGGGCGTAAAAACTGCCAGAGACAATCATCTTGATTTGTTGATTATGGATGTTGGATTGCCGGATATGGATGGTCGTGAAGCGGTAAAACTATTGCGTAAAGGTGGCTTTAAAGCGCCGATCATTATGCTCACTGGTCATGATACAGATTCAGATACAATTTTGGGTCTTGAAGCTGGCGCCAATGATTATGTGCCAAAGCCGTTCCGATTTGCTGTTTTGTTGGCGCGGATTCGTGCGCAGCTTCGTCAGCATGAGCAAAGTGAAGATGCAACATTTGTGGTTGGGCCTTATACATTTAAACCAAGCCAAAAAGTTTTGATCGATGAAGATGAAAACAAGATACGTTTGACAGAAAAAGAAGCATCAATCATCCGCTTCCTTTACCGTGCTGAACAAAAAGTTGTGCCGCGCAATGATATTTTGGAAAAAGTCTGGGGTTATAATTCAGGTGTGACCACCCATACTTTGGAAACGCATGTTTACCGTTTGCGTCAGAAAATTGAAAAAGACCCATCGAATGCTGAGATTTTGGTCACCGAGAGTGGTGGTTACAAACTCGTACCTTAAGTGTTTGATTTTGAATTGGGGGATTAAGCCATATGGCTTTAAATGATGATCTGAGTGTTTTACGCGATACGCCGCTATTTTCTCAACTGCCTGTTGATGCATTGCGGCTGGTGGCGTTTGGCGGTGATCATCGCAACCTCATTAAAGGTGATACATTGTACCGTCAGGGCGATGCTGCCAATTGTGCCTATGTTGTCGCTTCTGGTGAAGTGGAAATATTTTGGACCTTGGGAGAGCGTGAACCGGTATCCCAAGGTGTATTAGGTCGCGGTGGTTTGATGGGTGAAGTGGCTCTTATTGCGCCTTCTGAACGACAATTTACCATCAAAGCCGTTGAGACATCCGAGCTTATCCGCATCGATCGTGATGTATTTCATAGACTAATGTCTGAATATCCCCAGATTGCAGATATGCTCCGAGAACGCATTCAGCAAAATCTGGGAGAATTAGCGATCAAACTTACTGAGTTAGGTCATAAATTCCGCTGATCTACAGCTTTAGATGCGCAATCATCGGAACATGATCTGACGGCTTTTCTACACCGCGCATATGACGCAACACATCTACTTTTTCCAAACTGCTCCCAAGATCGTTGGATGACCAAATATGGTCAAGACGGCGGCCTTTATCAGCTTTGCTCCAATCTTTGGAACGATAGCTCCACCAACTAAAGAGCTTTTCTTCAACAGGAATATGCGCGCGAACCAGATCAAGCCAAGCGCCTTTGCTTTGCACGTCATTCAGCTCATCCACTTCAATCGGTGTATGGCTAACGACTTTTAAAAGCTGCTTATGCGACCAAACATCCGTTTCAGCAGGTGCAATGTTGAGATCACCGACAAGAACGGACGAGACATCGTCTTTATGTTCAGCTTCTGCGTGGATGGCTTTCATCTCTTCTAAGAAATCAAGTTTATGCGCAAATTTTGGGTTTTTGTCGCGATCGGGTTCATCGCCACCTGCAGGAACATAAAAATTATGAATACGAAGTTTCTTGGAACCTGCATCGACAATAGCTGAAACATGTCTTGCATCACCCATATTACAGAAGTCTTGGCGTTGAATGTCCTGCACAGGTGTTTTGGAAACTGTGGCCACGCCATG
This sequence comes from Lentilitoribacter sp., assembly GCA_963691785.1. Lineage (GTDB taxonomy): Bacteria > Pseudomonadota > Alphaproteobacteria > Rhizobiales > Rhizobiaceae > Lentilitoribacter. The sequence continues at coordinate 3,896,559 of OY829371.1, read as the reverse complement.
GTAGCCCTTTTGACCATGGATAGCGAAATGCTGGTAACCTAATTTTCGGAAACCCCCAGAAGGGAACGAATCATTTTCACATTTAATTTCCTGCAAACATAAAACATCAGGCTGATGTTCTTCCAAAAACGCTTCTACGATGGGCATGCGTAGGCGGACGGAATTGATATTCCAGGTTGCGATTGTAAATGCCAAAATAAAACTCCTTGATCTGCAGTTAACAGCCCAAGGAGGTCTAAAGTATTTTGATCAGCTTTTAAAGCTTATCCGTTTTTATTTTTTTTCGCGCTTTCATAGGGAACACGGAAAACACTGCGTGCAAATTCAACACCGGTTTCGATGTTGAAAATCATGACGGTTGTGTCTTTGCCTTGTGCGTCTTTGATTGTCCACTGGCGTAATTCATAGGTTTTTGGATCAAACATCATTGTAATGGTCGATTTTCCAAAAATGGATTTGTTTCCCATGACAATTGTTGTCAAATTTTCGTCTTCAGTGACTGATTTTACTGTTTTTGAGGACAAATCGATTTTGTCAGACAAAAGCAGTTTCAAAGGCGTGGTACGCAGTGGGTAAAGGCTCCACGTTTTGAGTTTTTGATTGCCAACGGCCAAATTTTTACCATCTGAAATCACACGGACAGCGGATGGTTTTTCATAATTAAAACGTAACTTGCCTGGACGAGAGATGAAAAACTTGCCAGCTACTTGATTTCCATCCGGGCTAAGCTGCACGAACTCTCCCATCATGGTTTTTACGGATGCAAAATGGTCGGCAATATTTTGCGCTGTCCCATTTTCGGCGCTTGCGCCCATAGCACCAGCAATCAGCATGCTCGTTGCAACGATTGCAAGCTTGGATTGCTTTTTAAATTTGCTCGTTAAGCCGAAAAGCGAATCTAATGCATTTCTCATTTATGTTCATTCCAATGCGGTTTAATGATCCATCAGACATACGAAATACTAGAAAACTGAGGCATGATTGCGACAAGGTATCTGATAAGTCAAATACCTGGTTAATGTTTATTCGCCCATGATATCTTTTTCAGTGGGCACAAGAATTTCTCGTTTGCCGGCATGGTTGGCGGGTCCAATAACTCCTTCTTCTTCCATCCGTTCGATCAAAGACGCAGCACGATTATAACCGATACCTAAGCGACGCTGAATATAAGATGTGGAGGCTTTCCCATCTCGGAGCACAACGGCAACCGCTTGATCATATGGATCATCAGAATCCGCCAGATTGCCAGTGCCTTTTGGCCCGCCGCCAGCACCTTCTTCATCTTCTTCATCATCGGCTGTAATTGCATCAAGATATTGTGGTACGCCTTGCGTTTTAAGATGATCCACAACGCCTTCAACTTCGCGGTCGGACACGAATGGGCCGTGAACACGCTGAATGCGGCCACCACCTGCCATAAAGAGCATATCACCCATACCAAGCAATTGTTCTGCACCTTGTTCGCCAAGGATTGTGCGCGAATCGATTTTCGATGTCACCTGGAAAGAAATACGGGTTGGGAAGTTAGCTTTAATTGTACCAGTGATCACATCCACAGATGGACGCTGTGTCGCCATAATCACATGGATCCCGGCAGCACGTGCCATTTGCGCTAAGCGCTGGACTGCGCCTTCAATATCCTTACCAGCAACCATCATGAGATCGGCCATCTCGTCAATAATGATGACGATATATGGTAGCGGTTCGAGATCAAATTCTTCGGTTTCGTAGACCGCTTCGCCTGTTTCTTTATCAAAGCCTGTTTGAACCGTGCGGGTAATTGCTTCACCTTTGCGACGTGCTTCTTCAGCACGTTGGTTGAAACCGTCGATATTTCGAACGCCGAGTTTCGACATTTTTTTGTAGCGATCTTCCATCTCGCGCACGGTCCATTTAAGCGCGACAACCGCCTTTTTCGGATCCGTCACAACTGGCGTAAGTAGATGTGGGATGCCATCATAAACCGACAGTTCCAACATTTTCGGATCAATCATGATCAAGCGACATTGCGCTGGATTAAAACGATATAAAATGGACAGGATCATGGTGTTGATCGCCACAGATTTACCTGAACCTGTGGTGCCAGCGACCAGAACGTGAGGCATTTTTGCAAGATCTGCAAAGACCGGCTCACCGCCGATTGTTTTACCCAAAGAGAGCGGCAATTTGCCTTTATTCGCTTCGAAATCGCGGCTGGCGATCATTTCGCGGAAATAAACCGTTTCGCGCGATTGGTTTGGCAGCTCGATACCAATGGCATTGCGGCCGGGCACAACAGCCACGCGTGCGGCAATGGCGCTCATTGAGCGCGCAATATCGTCGGCAAGACCAATAACACGCGATGATTTGATCCCCGGCGCTGGCTCAAGTTCGTAAAGTGTCACAACAGGACCAGGACGGACGTGAATGATTTCACCTTTAACACCGAAATCTTCTAACACACCCTCAAGCATGCGGGCATTTTGTTCCAAGGCTTCAGGAGACAAAGTCGCATCACGCACCACGTTTTTAGGTTCTGCTAATAGATGAATAGATGGAAGTTCAAAATCACCTGAATCGAGAAGCGATGCTTGCGCTTCACGAACAACGCGTTTACCGGGGCGAGGTGGTGGGGCTGCTTGCGCCACACGCGGGCTTGGCGTCACAGGCTCTTGAACTGGCTGTCTTTGTGAAACACGCTCAACCGGCTGATAAAGTGATTGGTTCGGATCAATGGTCGTTTCGTCCATATATGGCGCCTCCATTGGAGGTGCATTAAATTCAGGCTCTTGTCGGAAAGAAGGCTCGATATGTTGGCTTGTATTTTGACCATATCCGCTTTGCGCAAATTGAGCGTCACCATCATGCATATCGTATGGAGCTTCATATTCCCAATCATCTGAGGCTTTGTTTTTAAAACCAAATAATCTGCGTAGTCTTGCGCGCATGGTGAACATTGTATGCGCGAGTACGCCAAGCCAAAGTGATCCCTCGCGCTCGTCATCGTCTTGAGCATCAGTATCATCCCAAGGAAGCTCTTCCGTTTCAGCTTCATCAGGCAATTGAATTTTTCGCTGCACAAGACCAGAAGCTTTTAACAAAAGCCACAAAGCAGGCGCTGAAAGAAGAATGGCAAGTAAAAATGCGAGAATACCGCTGGGGAAATCACCAATAATGGTTGCGGGTAACTTTAAGAACATATCGCCCAAAGCACCGCCGAGACCGGTTGGAAGTGGCCAGGTTTCTGTTGTCGGGAACAAGCCAAAAATGGCTGCTGTTAAAATGACACCAAAAAACCATGCTGTGAGGCGTGAACCGACGCGATCAAAAGGTTTGCCGCGCAAAAGTGCGATGCCCCAAGCGACACTTGGCAGCAAAGCGATAACTGAGGCTAAGCCGAAGAATTGCATCATCAAATCAGCAAAAGATGCGCCCATAAATCCAAATGCATTGGTCGCAACATTCGCTGTTTTATGAGAGAAACTTGGATCTAAAACATTCCATGTTGCCAATGAAAAACACGCAAAGACCAGACCTAAAAAGATTGCAAAAGAACATACGATCTGAAACTGCCGTTTGAGATAATATGGCATAATTCTCTGGCTTGAATTTCGATCATAGTTACGGTTTGAGGCCGAATGTGCTGTCGTTTGCATGGTCAGAACAGGTCCAATACGCGAGTTAAACTGAACAGACAAACAATGCCTGTTTTAAAGCCCTAAATTGGGCATTCGCGTCATGTTACCCGCAGGGGGTTAATGTCTCATTAACCATGGAATAAAAGTCAGAGGTGGTTTTTGGGGCAAAAATTAGACGCCAGCGTGCTTGGTAACCACTTGTTCTGAATACAAGTTTCCGGCCATCTCGACACCGACATATTGTCTGAAATATGCAAGATTGAGTTTGGCAAATTCATTAATTAATGTGCGCAAAGTAGGGGTATCTTTATACCAATTATCGGTTTTTACTTCCGAATTCATCACCGGATAAGCGATCAGTTCAATACCTGATGTTGCTGAATATAGCTCCAACAGACTGCGGCGCATGTGGTAATTATTGGTCACAACAATCAGCGTTTTAAAATCTTGATCGTTCGCCCATTGTGCGATTTCCTTGCCATTGCCAATGGTATCTTTTGCGTCTTTGCCGATATGAATGCAGCAGTCAAATAGTGCTTTGTCAGCGCCTGAGACGCGTCTAAGTTCATCATCTGATACATCTGGATTGACACCGGAGATAAACAAGTGATTGGCTTTGCCATCTTTGAGCAAGCCAACGGCTTCGGTGATCCGGCTTTTGCCACCGGTTAAGACAACAATCGCGTCTGATTTTTCCGATATTTCAGGCGCTTTTAAATTGGCGACGTCTTCCGCGAACCGCACAAATCCACCAATACTTGTGCCGATGGCCAAGAGCAATAGAATTGCGACAGGTGTCCAAATCCAACCTACCAATCGCGATTTATTGATTTTTGGCGCTGCTTTATCATCAGGCGCATCGCTTGCTACGCTTGATTGATCTTGTTGTTCGGTATCTTTTTCAACAACTTCGTCAGTATTTTCCATGCTTCTTTGTACATTTGAAATATGGCAAAGACCAGACCTTTTTATGCTCGTTTTTAGGTAATTGCCTAGGAGTGCTTTAGGCTAGGCCTAGTAGATGGTCATGTAAGATCAGAGCGGGCTGGGTCGGATCTCACCAAGTCGATTTCGCGAATGGTTCTAATCACTGTAATGCGTGTGGTTAGCGCTGTCAGTATTGCCACGGTGACGATGATAATCGCGATTCCCAAATAGCCGGCAGGCCCCATAGAAAAGCTGCCAAAAAGTGCGCTCGCTTGATCATTTAATGCCGTTGCCATGCTGGCATCTTGCCAGATGTCGGTTATGAAGAACACCAGCGCAGCAAGACCCCCACCAATAGCGCCGCCATAAAACCCGGTGAGTAAGAAGTGTTTTTGAAACTCATTGGCGACAAAGGAAGACTCAGCACCGACAAAATGCAAAACTTCAATAATTTCATGATTGACTGACATAGCACCGCGCGTTGCAAATACGACCGTCAAAGTTGTTGCCACCAATACCAGGGACAATAGGCCAACGCCGATAAACACAGTGTTTTGCGCCATGCTGACAAGGCGACCTGCCCATGTTCGGTGATCATCGAGATAAGCGTTTGGTATGGTGTCCGTCAGCGTTTTGCGCATGCTGGCAAGGTCTGGTGGATTGTCTTTATCAATCGTGATGATCAGCAATCTTGGAACGGGTAATTCATCCATGTCAAAACCTTCGCCGAGCCATGGTTCCAACAATCTTGCTGTATCTGTTTTATCAACAATTTCAGCGCTTAATGTACCTGAAAATTCAAGCGCCAAGCTTTTGGCATCGAGCAATGCTTTTTCCATATCTTGGTCATCAGCCGGTTTGATCTGGATGGTGATTTCTTCAGAAATTTGGTTCTGCCAGGTTTTTGATGTTTCCTGAATAAGCGTCACGAAGCCGAGTGTGAGACAAGCCAAAAAGGACATGATGATGACGACAACAATCAGAGCTTTGCTTGAAAGATTAGCTGGCGGCACGATCGGGGCAGGTGCCTTGAACTGCTGTTTGGCAACCTGTTTCACTTTGGCGACACTTTTTTTGGCTTTATCTATCATAAATGTCGATATGCCCTTCAGATAAAATCATGTGTCGAGCGTTCACCTGCTCCATCAAATTTAAATCGTGCGTGGCGATCAGTACCGCTGTTCCCAAACGATTGAGCTCTTTAAAGAGTGATAAAAGGCGCAAGGCCATCGGTGGATCAACGTTACCGGTTGGCTCATCAGCCAGCAAAATTTCCGGACGATCGATCAGTGCGCGTGCAATGGCGATGCGCTGTTTTTCACCACCGGATAAAACCTGCGGCCGTACGTGAATGCGTTCACCCAAACCTACCCATTCAAGCAGTTCAACCACATCAGCGCGATATGAACTCTCATCCTTGCCGCGAACGCGCAAAGGCAATGCCACATTTTCATAAGTTGTGAGGTGGTTGAGCAGTCTGAAGTCTTGAAACACAATGCCAATGCGGCGGCGCAATAATGGCAACTCATCTCGCGGGATATCCACCACATCGCGGCCAAACATAGAAATATTGCCACGGGTCGGGCGCAGCGACATAAATAATAAGCGCATAAGTGTGGTCTTACCGGCGCCGGACGGACCCGTTAAAAATTGGAATGAGTGTTTTGGGATGTCGAAAGTCAGGTCCCTTAAGATCTCAGGACCCATACCATATCTCACCCCAACATTTTCCAATCGAATCAATTTGAAAATTCCTAATTACTATGTGGTGCTTATAGCTTTAATTGATAATGCCAGCCAAGTGTTTACGCGCATTGTGATCAGTCAACTTGCCTAAAAATAGCCCTAGCACAGAAGAAATTACCGATCTGTTAACCATATTCCTTTACCAATTTTTAAGGCGCAGGAATGTGTTTTTTAGCTATAATTCTACATAGAGAAGATTTTATGTCAGCTCAGACCCAACCTCATTCGCTAAACCAGGCAACGTCAGCGATTGGATCAGAAATCTTTGCGTCCTTCGAACGCGATATTGAAGACGCGATATTTGAAACCATTGAAGATGGTCAAGTTTCACCTCGAAATGAGCGTAAGGGATCTTATCATTCTCAGAGACCAAGTTTTGGAAAGTTAAATTCGCGCGATGTTGAGGATCATAATTCAGCAAAGGCCGGTTTGAACATTTTCTCCAAGCGTTCTTCACCGAATGAGACAAAGCCGATTGCGAGCCAAATTGTTCTATCTTTAGCAGTATGCGCGTTCACAATTGCAATTGTCCTGCCCATTGTGTGGATGTTAAGCGCACCCGACAGCGCCGACCTGATTGCAAACAAAATAAAAGGCGTTTCACCAGATACATCTATTTCAACGGGCAGCATCGCGCCAGCTCTCACCGTTCCACAGATAAAAAGCCAAGACCCGACAACATCACCCATTTTGAACAAGCCAAATGCGTCCAAGCATGATAAGAGTTCATCTCTATATGCGGTGGGTCAAGGATCTGTGGTTAAAGGATCCGACGAAGGTTCTGTTATTTATTTCGGCTCGCAGGACTGATACAAGCCGCAAAGGCATTAATATCAGATCGAGAGTGAAATTATGGAAGTAGTGCGCGGCAAGAACATTGATGTTCTTTTTTCAGATAAAGAAATTGAACAAAAGATCGAGCGGATAGCCAATGAAATTGCGGCGAGCCCAAAGAATGATCTTTTGGTTGTTGCCATCCTAAAAGGTTCATTCATTTTTGCGGCCGACTTGGTTCGCGCACTTTATCGCGCTGGACTGGCACCTGAAGTTGAGTTCATTACGTTATCAAGCTACGGCACCGGAACAACCGGCAAGGAAGTTAAGATCATCAAAGATATTGATAGTGATGTGACCGGGCGCGATGTTCTGTTGATCGATGATATCTTAGAATCTGGCAATACACTTCGTTTTGCGCGCGATCTTATGTATGAGCGTGGTGCGAAAGATGTGGGTCTTGCGGTGCTTTTGGACAAAGAATCAAAGCGCAAAGGTGAACTTGTGGCCGATTATGTCGGCTTTGTTTGTCCGGATTATTTTGTCGTTGGTTACGGCATGGATGTTGCTTACGCGTTCCGTGAATTGCCTTATGTCGGCATTGTTACAGGTGATGCTGAATAAGCGTCAGCATCCCACTTATACATCCGGCAAAAATTGAGAGATTGTTTACCAACAGTCTTTACGCCCCGAAAAGAAATTCGTGTTTTAATTAAATTATCGAAAAGCTCGAATGAAGTCGACTTGGCATCACCATAAGATGCGGATTTAGGGATGTGTTCAATGGCCAAAATTCTAATCACCGAAGATGAAACTGCTTTACGCTCATTTGTTGCGCGCGCCTTGCGTATGGATGGGCATGAAACAACCGAAGCAGAGGATGGATCCGACGGTTTGGAAAAATTGAGCCAAGATGAGTTTGATCTCTTATTGTCGGACATTCGTATGCCTGTCATGGACGGGATTGCGCTCGCAGAAGAGGCTGCAAAACTTTATCCGAATACCAAAATTTTGCTTATGACAGGTTATGCTGAACAGCGTGAACGTGCTGATAATCTTGAAAAGATTATTGTGGATGTGGTGCCAAAGCCATTCTCATTGCCGGATATTCGCACGGCTGTTGCACAAGCTTTAGCTGCTTAATTCATTTTCCGAAATGGACAGATTGATTTAGGACTACTCTGTCGGTTTTAACAACCGCTCGAGATATTCTTTTTCGAATTCAAGCCTGAAGTTTTCTCCAAGGCGCTTGCGGATGATTTCTAAAATCTCACGGGCGCGCTGGACGTTATCAGCATCGTCGAAATTGCCATTGTCGCTGTGACCGTAAATCCCCTCACGTTCACCTCCTCGCTGACGCCCTAGCGGGTCGCGTTGGTTGCCTTGACCTTGTTGACCCTGCTGCTGACCCTGTTGCTCGCCTTGCCCCTGGCCTTGACCTTGCGCCTGCATTTGCTGTTGAAGCTGATTGAGCATTTCTTGCGCGCCTTCACGCAAAGCCTGCAACGCGCGTCCTTGTTGGGTGCCAGCTTCACCCGTATTGCCTTCGCCGAGTTCACCTTCAGCTTGGCCCATGGCTTCGCCTGCTTCACCAAGTCCTTCGGGAGGTTCCAAACCTTCTTCTTCCATCCGCTCCATCAGCTGCTCTAATTGCTCCTGCAGGGCTTCTTGTTGTTGGCGCAATTGTTCAAGGGCGTCCGCCAATTCTTCTGGCGTCATGGGTTCCTGCTGGCCATTTTGGTTGTTTTGGCTGTTTTGATTATTCTGGTTGTTTTGCTGGTTTTGAGATCGTTGGCGCTCAGCTTCAGACTGCTGCTGTTGCAGATCAAAGGTTTGATCCATCAATTGTTGCTGCTGACGCAGGATCTGCCCGAGCTCTTCCATTTGTTGCTCAATAGGGCTTTGCTCGCCGTTTTGCTGTTGTTGCTGTTGTCTATTGGCTTGCAGATTGTTCATCATGTTTTGCAAATCTTGTAGCATTTGCTGGGCCTGTTCGCGATTGCCGGATCTGGCCATATCTTCAATCTGATCCAGCATGTCTTGCAGATCCTGCTGCTCAAGTTCCTGCACATTGGATTGCTGGTTTTGCGGCTGTTGATTGTTATTGTTATTTTGTTGTGCCAGTGCTTCCATAAACTCTTGCATGGCTTCGCGGAGCTCTTGCATCAATTCTGCAATTTCTTCGTCCGTTGCACCATTTTCCAAAGCTTCTGACAATTCGCGCTGGGCATCTCGAAGACGTTGTTCGGCAAGAGATAGATTGCCATCTTCCAACAGAAGTGCAATTTCCCACAACTCATCAATCGAACGCAGTAAGGCTTCATCGCTATAAGCAAGCGCTAGGCCCTCGCGGGCTGATTTGACCAAAAGAAAATCGCGAATGCTTGGAATGGTCACTTCTGGAATGATTGTCAGCGCATCATTGAGTTCAATCGCGCGGAACCGCTCATAAGCGTCAAAGGCGATGATTTGGCGTTGCTCAATGATAGACTGCGCGAGCAATGAGACGAAGTTTTTAGCGGGTAAAACTGTTTGAAGAGGCTCTGTGCGCGTTTCTTGGCCGGCACCATCAATGGCCACAAGGGTGATGTAAACCTCTTCACCAGCAAGTGGATGATCGGTTAAGTCATAGCTGGTGTTTGCCAGGCCATCTTCGCTGGAACGTCGTGGCAATTGCAAATCAACAATTGGGTCATCGTAAAGCTGCAGCGCATGATCATCGGGATCATAGATGGATGTGATTTCCGCGCGTGCGCTCACAACACCATAATCATCCGTAGTTTTATAGGCGAGTTGCAAAGCACCGTTTTGAGCTTGAGTGGGTTCCTCATGAAACTCGATCTCTGGTGGATTATCTTCAACCACCGCCAATTGCCATGAATGGCGATCTAGAACATTGAGCGTACCATCCTCATCGGGAACATAATCAAAACTTACTGAGGAAATCGTGCTTTCATCGGATTCAGTGAGCGGGAGTATGGTGCCATCATTTGCTGTGAAATTGACATCCAATTGCGGCACGTTTTCATCGCGCGTGAACCCTACGATCCGGATGGTCACTTTACTTTGCTCGGGAATTGAGATCGCTGTCTCACGCGCGTCCAACTGATTTAAAAATATTGGCGCGCGATTGGTATAAGCAGGCGGGGTCACCCATGCATCAATCCGCATAAGATCAGCGCTTTGAGCAACAGGCGGGCGTAAATTCACAACATCGGTTAACCGACCAGACTGGCCGGAAAATGAATAGGCAAAGCCTGAAACCAGAAGTAAAAGCACCAATACACGCAAGGCATAGGGATCACGATCGGGAATGTCCGATTGATATTTGCCGCGTTCCACATCGGAAAGCTTGGCCCACATGCGTGCCTGATGCTCTTTCCAGAGAGCTGAAGCTGATTGATCATCTGTTTGGCTGATCGTCTGAAGCTGAACGGCAATGCCTTCATGGTCAATCTGGTTATCTTGCTCCAGGCGCGTATTGACGTCATCATCGCTTGGTAGGCGAAACTTCGTGAAGTTTCGGAGTGAGACCAAGAATGCGATGGCCAAAATCGCAGCAAGAATATAACCGGCCCAATAAGGGATCGTGCGAAATACGCCAAACCATGAAAGCGCTACAAACGCACCAATTAGGGAAATGGGCACGAATGCAGCAGACCATAAACGTTCAAAAATCATGATTGTGCGCGTAACCCAGCGATGTCTCGCTAGTCTGCCTTTGATATCAAAGGGGCGTTCGCTCATGGATCCTCACGTCGTTTTCGCTCTGATTTGCTTGGAGCCTAACACGGTCTTGTGTCAAAAACGAGATAGATATTATTCAATAATTTGTGTGGTATCAGAAACGATTAAGTCTTGATGATCAAAACCCCGGTCTCAAGCTAGTTCAATGTGTAAAAACCAATCAAAAATGCAAGAACGAAATAGGGTATTATACTGACACGAAACCAATCGTTTGGATTGGTAAAACCTGCAAAGCTCGCCAAATTCGATGCAAGATTTATCGTTAGATGTAAGAGAATTGCAGGGATGATAGAGCCTTGGGACAATTCAAAGCTGGCGCCGATAATAATCGAATAGGCCATACAATGTAGCCCAAAATATTTAGGTGAAATTTCTGAAATTGGGCTTTCAACCATCCACATGGGGGTGTGCCAGATAAACCATATGACACCTATGATAATGCTTGAAATGAGCCAACCAAATGTTGGGCTTAATTCGAATTGCATAAATCCGCGCCAACCAAGTTCTTCTCCCAGTGGGCCTAGAACGAGATTAAGCGCGAACATTGCGGCAAACATTTTGAAACTAATCGTCTCGCGTTTCCCTTTGCCAAATGGCATTAAAATCGCCAAAAGAACAAGCGGAGCGAGCGTGAATATCCAAATTTCAATTGGCACATTTGAAAGATTAAAACTGCGAGACATTAATGCAGACAAATTGCCATGATAGGCAGTTAGCAATATGGTTGCGAGGCTTGGGCCCCAAACCATGATGAGCCAACACGGTAGTCCAATTACTGTTTCGGGTGATTGTGCTCCGGCTAGTCGTTTAACACCAAGAAATCCAATCAGTGATATCGCAAATGTTAAGAGTATAAAAGTAAATACCAGCATTTGCGATTACTCAGCCTACTTCAACCAGTCAGGAATGGAATCCATTGCAATAATGTCCTGAATTTCCTGGCGTGGCCGAATGACGTGATACTCGCTGCCATTGACGAGAACTTCGGGCACAAGCGCGCGTGTATTATAGGTGCTCGATTGCACAGCGCCATAAGCACCTGCGCTGCTAACAGCGATTAGGTCACCAGGCTGTGGTTCGGACATTTGTCGATCAAGCGCAAGATAATCACCTGTTTCGCAAACAGGGCCGACAATATCCGCTGTCATTGCCGGGGAATTCACCGCTGATATTTCAACCGGCAAAATCTCATGAAATGCATCGTAAAGCGTCGGGCGAATAAGATCATTCATGGCGCCATCGACAATGACAAAGTTTTTCTCGCCACCATCTTTGACGTAGATAACTTCGGTGACCAATATCCCGGCATTGCCGGCAATTAACCGACCTGGTTCCATCAGCACTTTACAGCCGAGATCCTTTAGCCGTTCTTCAGCAACCTTTGCATAGGCTGTTGGATCCGGCGGTGGTGAATTATCATTTTTATAAGGAATACCCAAGCCACCACCAATATCGACATGATCGATTGTATGGCCTTTGGATCTTAATTCTTCAACGAGATCAACAACGAGCACAAAGGCATCATCAAAGGGCTGCAGATCCGTGATCTGACTGCCGATATGCATATCAATGCCATGCGCATTGATGCCTTCCATTTTGCTGGCACGAGCGAAAACTTCCGGTGCGCGCTTATAAGAAATGCCAAATTTGTTCTCTTTTTTACCCGTAGAGATTTTGGCATGGGTCTTTGCGTCGACATCAGGGTTTATTCTAAAAGAGACCGGGGCTTTAACCCCCATTTTTAACGCGCGTTCATTAAGCAGCTCTAATTCAGGTTCTGACTCAACGTTAAAGCATAAAATACCGGCCTGTAGCGCCGCATCCATCTCATAGGCTTTTTTGCCAACACCGGAGAAAACAATCTTTTTCGCGTCAATCCCCGCCTGCAACGCGCGGCGTAATTCGCCTTCTGATACGATATCAACACCTGAGCCCAGATCAGCCAATGTCGCCAATATCGCCTGATTAGAATTGGCTTTCATGGCATAGCATACAAGCGAATCCAGACCCGAAAAGGCGTCTTTATAAACGTTGAAATGGCGCGCAAATGTAGCGGTTGAATAGCAATAAAATGGTGTGCCAACTTCACGTGCAATGTCTTGTATAGACACATTTTCGGCATGCAAAACGCCGTCGATATAGTCAAAATGGTTCATGATAAGCTCGAGAACTAGTCTAAAAGAATGCCAGGTTTTTTAGGCTCAGTAACTGTTGTGGTTTCCGCAACCGGTTCGTCAAGTGACGCAGGTGCGATCAGGTCAGTTTTGCTGCCACATGCGGACAATGCGCCCATCAGAGCGGCGAGCACGAATATTAGTCTTGAAAGCTTCATGAGCCTTGTCCTTTATTTGGCTTTGTGGATGGGCAATCTTTTAGCGAAAAAATTGACGCAGCGCACGCCTTTTCTGAAAGTTGATTTCAAAAAGCGAGTTTACGCCTGTGCTTAGCTGGTAAGCCAGCTCTTTGATTTCCAATATTTTATTTGCTCACGCACATTATCAGGTGCCGTACCACCAAAGCTTTTGCGCGATGCGACAGAAGCTTCAACGGTCAAGACGGAATAAATGTCTTCGGTGATTGCACTGTTGATTTCTTGCAATTCAGAAAGCTTGATCTCGTGCAGTTCAATTCCCTGTTGTTCGGCAAGTGCCACAGCTGCACCTGTTGCATGATGCGCATCACGGAACGGAAGTCCCGCTTCACGCACAAGCCAATCCGCTAAATCCGTTGCGGTTGAGAAACCGGATCCTGCAGCTTTGTGCATGGCATCTTTATTCACATGCATGTCTGAAACCATGCCGGCCATAGCAGCCAATGCGAGTTCCAAGCTGTTTGCAGCATCAAAAACTTGTTCCTTGTCTTCCTGCATGTCTTTTGAATAGGCGAGCGGAAGCCCTTTCATAACAGTCAAAAGGCCAACCATCGCGCCATTGATCCGGCCAGTTTTGGCGCGCACCAATTCAGCGGCGTCTGGGTTTTTCTTTTGCGGCATGATGGATGAGCCTGTTGAGAAGGAATCCGACAGTTTCACAAAATTAAATTGCGGTGTTGACCAAACGACGATCTCTTCAGCAAGACGCGACAAATGCGTGGCGCAGATCGTTGCCACAGATAAATATTCCATGGCAAAATCGCGGTCGGATACGCTGTCCAACGAGTTGCGCGTTGGTTCCCTGAAACCGAGCTTTTCAGCTGTTTGGTGACGATCAATCGGGAAGCCCGTGCCGGCAAGCGCTGCCGCACCTAGTGGACATTCGTCCAAACGATCAATGCAATCCAACACGCGTGATAAATCGCGATAGAACATTTCTACATAAGCCAGACAATGATGACCGAAAGTCACCGGTTGCGCTGTCTGCAAATGGGTAAAGCCCGGCATAACCGTATCTGCATGCTCTTCGGCGCGTTTGACGAAGGCTGAAATAAGCTGCTCGATCAATTTCGCAGTTTTGCCCAATTCAGCTTTCACCCAGAGGCGAAAATCAAGTGCAACTTGGTCATTACGCGAGCGGGCTGTGTGCAAACGTCCAGCTGTTGGACCGATCAATTCACGCAGGCGAGATTCAATATTCATATGAATATCTTCAAGCGCGCGGGAATATTCAAACTCACCACTTTCAATCTCTGACAAAATTGTGTTCAGCCCGTGAGTGATTTTGTTGCGATCTTCTGCCGAAATTATGCCATTATCTGCAAGCATCTGTGCGTGAGCCATTGAACCTTCAATGTCTTGCGCATATAGCTTTTTATCAAACCCTATGGAAGCGTTAATCTCTTCCATGATAGCATCCGGCCCGGAGCCAAAACGGCCACCCCACATTTTGTTCGAAGATTTGTTGTTTTCGTTTTCGGACATTTTTGAAGACCTCGGAGAAATGAATGACTGAGCAAAGTAATCGTAATCGCAGATCCAAAATTCTTGGAACCATTTTATTGGTTGGCGGAATTAGCTTGGTTGCGGCTGGGGTATACGTGATGATGGGGGGGTATGGCAATGATACAATTAATACTGCTAGCACAAAACCAAGCGCAAATGTTGTCGCAAAGGCGAATGAGATCGGAAAAAGTGCGCTAGGTGATGTCGCTGCCATGGTTGCGCTGGAAGAACCGAAGCAAATGCCAGAGCATCAGTTTATTGATCCAGATGGCAATGCGCAGTCACTTGATATGTTCAAAGGCAAAATGACATTGGTGAATTTATGGGCCACATGGTGCGCACCATGTCGTGAAGAAATGCCAGCGCTTTCTGAATTGCAAACTGCTAAGAAGGGCGCTGATTTTGAAGTGGTCACGATCAATATCGACCGTGGCGATCGCAATAAGCCAGAAGGTTTTTTAAATGAAATTGGTGTTGCGAACTTGCCTTTATATCAAGACAGCACAATGGGCATTTTTAATGCGCTGAAAAAAGAAGGCCTTGCTTTTGGTCTACCGGTCACACTGCTTGTCGATGAAAACGGGTATATCATGGCGTCTATGAATGGCCCTGCTCATTGGTCGAGCCCAGATGCGCTCAATTATATTGATGCAGCCATCGCGACAAAAGAAACCAATATTAGCGCGCTGAATTAGTGTGCCAGGTTAGTTTACCAATCTAACGCGCCAATTTATCGAGTTGGAACGGGTTCCTCACCCCTATAATCATAAAAGCCTTTGCCTGATTTGCGACCAAGCCATCCGGCTTCAACATATTTAACGAGCAATGGGCAAGGGCGATATTTCGTATCCGCTAGACCGTCGTGCAGCACCTGCATCACAGAAAGACACGTATCAAGCCCAATGAAGTCAGCAAGTTCAAATGGCCCCATTGGGTGATTTGTACCAAGCTTCATGCCTTGATCGATCGATTGAATTGAGCCCACGCCTTCATGAAGTGCGTAAACGGCTTCATTGATCATCGGCAATAAGATGCGATTGACGATAAAGCCTGGGAAGTCTTCGGAAACGGTCACGCTTTTTCCCAAGGAAACAGCAAAATTGTCAGCCGCATTAAAGGTGTCATCGCTGGTCGCAATACCTTTGATGAGCTCGACGAGTTTCATCAATGGAACAGGATTGAAGAAGTGAATGCCGACGAATTTGTCTGCGCGATCCGTTGAGGCCGCAAGACGAGTCACCGAAAGCGATGATGTGTTGGTTGCTAGAATTGCGTCCGATTTTAAGATTGGGCAAAGCGCTTCAAAGATTTTCTTTTTAATCGCTTCATTTTCGGTAGCGGCTTCAATTGCCATATCGCAATCTGACAAAGCGGCTAATTCAGGTGCTGCTGAAATGCGCGCCAGTGCCGCGGTTTTATCAGCCTCGGTTAGTTTTTCCTTGGCAACTTGGCGGCTCATATTTTTATCAATGCTGGCCAAAGCTTTGTCGATTTGATTTGCAGACACATCATGGATGAGCACATCATAGCCAGACAAAGCACAAACATGCGCAATGCCACTGCCCATTTGTCCTGCGCCGATAATGCCAACAGTTTTAATTTCAATCGCCATGATAATATCCACTTTTATATCGTTAATTTTTGCGCCAATTTATATTGCGTTGCAAAAAATGCAATCCTACTTCAATCAACCGCATAAAAAATGGCCGGCAAATGAATTTGCCAGCCATAATTAGTGTTTGAATTTGAATGCTAGATTTAAAGCGCTTTTTCAAATTCGGGTAGAATGTCGAAGAGGTCAGCAACGAGGCCATAATCTGCAACCTGGAAGATCGGTGCTTCTTCGTCCTTGTTAATTGCAACAATGATCTTACTGTCTTTCATACCCGCTAGGTGCTGAATAGCGCCTGAGATACCAGCTGCGATATAAAGATCCGGTGCAACAACTTTACCCGTTTGACCAACTTGCCAATCATTGGGTGCATAACCACTGTCAACCGCAGCACGGGACGCACCCACTGCAGCGCCAAGCTTATCAGCAACAGGTAGAATTACTTCTTCAAACTTTTCAGCAGAACCCAATGCACGACCACCTGAGATAATGATCTTAGCAGATGTAAGTTCAGGACGATCATTTTGAACAATCTTATCTTCAACAAAGGAAGATAGACCCGCATTGCCTTTGCCTGCAATGGCTTCAACACTGGCAGAGCCACCTTCAGCCGCATCCGCAAAGGATGCCGTCCGCACAGTGATCACCTTTGTTGCATCAGAGGATTTCACAATTTGAATAGCGTTACCTGCATAAATTGGACGCTTGAATGTATCTGCTGCAATCACATCTGTGATTTCTGAGATTTGCATAACGTCCAAAAGCGCAGCGACGCGTGGCATGAAGTTTTTGCAAGAGGCTGTTGCAGGGGCAATCACACAATCATAATCACCAGCCATTGATACGATCAGATCCGCCATTGGTTCTGCAAGTGCATTGGCATATTCATCAGAATCCGCAAGTAAAACCTTGCCAACACCTGAGAGTTTGGCAGCTGCATCGGCAACGCCGGACGCGCCTTTACCAGCAACAAGCACATGCACATCACCACCGATTTCCGTTGCAGCTGTCAGTGCTTTTGCGGTTTGATCAGATAGAGCTGAATTATCATGTTCAGCAACAAGAAGAGTAGTCATCATTCAGCTCCTTAGATTACACCAGCTTCGTTTTTCAATTTGTCGACAAGCTCGCCCACAGAGTTAAGAATAACACCTGCTTTACGTGCTTCTGGCTCTTCGGTGGTCACCACTTCCAAGCGCGGGGCAATATCAACACCTGTATCGGCCACAGTTTTCTTATCAACAGGCTTCTTCTTCGCTTTCATGATGTTTGGCAGCGACGCATAGCGTGGCTCATTCAAACGAAGATCTGTTGTCACCACCATTGGCATTTTAAGTGAAACAACTTGCATACCGCCATCAACTTCACGAGAGACTTCGGCTGTATCGCCATTGATCTTAATCTCAGAGGCATAAGTTGCCTGAGACCAACCAAGCAAAGCGGCTAACATCTGACCGGTTTGACCCGCATCATCATCAATGGCTTGTTTACCAGCAATAACCAGATCAGCGCCTTCGCTTTCTGCAACCGATTTAAGGATTTTTGCAACAGCAAGCGGTTCAACCAATTCATCTGTCTCGATCAACACACCGCGGTCGGCACCCATGGCCAAAGCTGTGCGGATTGTTTCTTCTGATTTAGCAGGCCCAATGGAAACGGCAATCACTTCTGTTGCTGTACCAGCTTCACGCAAACGCAAGGCTTCTTCAACAGCAATCTCATCAAATGGGTTCATGGACATCTTAACATTTGCCAATTCAACGCCTGATCCATCCGGCTTAACCCGAATTTTAACGTTGTAGTCAACAACCCGCTTAACGGGTACGAGAACCTTCATTTCAAATCCTTCTCATCAATTTTCATCAAGCAATCTATTGCTTTTCAGTCACACCAAAGTTGTCGGCGAAATCAATAGATTTGGTCTATGGATTTTGGGGAAATTGGGCCCAAGCTTCGCCGCTTGAAGATTCAATAATCGTATATTTGTAAGCAAGTCAAACCAAATCCGTAAAGAACGATACTTCTAGAGGCAATTCGTCTCAATAAATGGAAATAAATTGACAAATTACCGCCTCCATCTCAATGGTTCGATAGAAATTTTTTATCGATCTCGTAGGATAATATATTGTGCGGTTTGCTTCAAAATTTCAGTTTCGCAATTCATATCATCTAGTGTGCTGGCGGCTTCTTGCGCCAATTGTTTTAATTGCGACCTGGCCCAATCAATTCCGTGCAAACCGACAAGCGTGGCTTTGCCTGCATCCGCGTCTTTGCCGGTGTTTTTACCCATGGTCTGTGCGTCAGATGTAACATCGAGCAAATCATCAGCCAGTTGGAATGCCTGACCCGCAATTTGGCCAAACTTGGTCATGCGCGCATGATAATTTTCATCGGCATTTCCGATGATTGCACCTGCCTGGCAGGCAAAACGAATGAGCGCACCTGTTTTCATTTGCTGCAATGTCAAAATGCCAGCTTCGTCGGGGTTTTGTTTTTCTGCCGCTAAGTCTAGTGCCTGGCCGCCCACCATGCCGCCTAAGCCTGCCGCTTGTGAAAGCTCGGAGATAAGTTTGATTTTTGCTGACGCATCCAAAGGCGTGTCATCAGACGCAATAATATCAAATGCTAAGGTGAGCAGCCCATCGCCCGCAAGAATGGCTGTGGCTTCATCAAATGCGACATGCACGGTTGGCTGCCCACGGCGCAAATCATCGTCATCCATGGCAGGCAAGTCATCATGCACCAGAGAATAACAATGGATGCATTCGAGCGCAGTTGCGACGCGTAATGCTGCTGTTTCGTTACCGGAAAAGATTTTCGCTGATTCCATCACTAAAAAAGGGCGCAAACGTTTGCCACCATTTAAAGACCCGTGGCGCATGGCAGCCATAAGGTGCGCAGGCCGTGCGATTTCGCTGCCACGGATTTTATCGGATAGAACCGATTTTAATTCCGTTTCGACGCGCTCTGCCGCATCTTTCATGCGTTGCTTGAATTGATTTTGACTTTGCTCAGACATGACGCCCTATTGCCACGGCTATTTCGATTGAGCAATCTTTTCTTGCATAAAACCTGCTGAATAACTGGAAATTCTGCTCCTTGTGCACTAGAGCTAACCGCAAAGATCAAAGCGGTGTTCTCATTTTTTAAATATCGCGTCACTTTCATGTGGGGGCTGTCCTTTGGCCAAGGCTGGCAAAAAAAAGAAAACCAAAGCAAAATCAAAATTCGTATTGCGCCAATTTGTTTGGAAATGGCTCAAGCGTTTGGCCTTGCTTTTGGTGTTGTTACTCATTGCGCCTTACCTTTTGATCTTCGTTTATAAAATTGATGGTGTGAAACCTGTATCAACTTTGATGCTCAGCGAAACTTTGGCTGGTCGTTCCTATGAACGGATATGGGTTGACCTGGATGAGATCGCGCCGGTTGTCATTCAATCTGTGATGATGTCAGAAGATGGTCAATTTTGCGCGCATTCAGGTGTTGATTGGGATGCGATCAACATTGTGATTGAAGAAGCTTTAGAGGGGGAAGCTTCACGCGGTGCCAGTACCATTGCCATGCAAACATCAAAGAACTTGTTTTTAACGCAGACGCGTTCCGTCATTCGAAAAGGTTTAGAGATCCCTCTGGCACTGACCTCGGATTATGTCTGGGGAAAAGAGCGCATGATGGAGCTTTATCTCAACATTGCGCAATGGGGACATGGTGTATATGGAATTGAAGCTGCAGCGCAAACCTATTTTGGCCGTTCTGCGAGCAAGCTAACCCGCAGACAAGCCGCTTTATTGGCCGTCACGCTGCCCAATCCGATATTGCGTAATCCGGCAAAGCCCAGCAATGGTTTGCAGCGTCTGGCCAATAAGGTTGAAAAACGTGCACGCCAATCAGGCGCATATATCAAATGTATTTATCCTTAGATCAAAATATTTCGCTAGTGTTTTAAGATCGCACCGACAATATTGCTTGAAAAATTTTTGAGGTGATCCATGTCTGAATTGAAGCTTTATATCGGTAATAAAAACTATTCTTCATGGTCCTTTCGGCCCTGGATTGGGATGAAAGTTTTAGGCATCGACTTTGCCGAAGAATTGATCCCGTTTGATATGGCTGCTGGCAATCCTAAGTTCAAGGCATTTTCGCCGACGGGTAAGGTTCCTGTTTTGGTAGATGGCGATCAGACAATCTTTGAGTCTCTGGCGATTTTGGACCATCTATCGCGAAAATATCCGGATAAGGCCTTTTGGCCGAAAGATGCGCGCGCGCATAGCCATGCCATGGCAATATCATGCGAAATGCTTGGAGGTTTTTCAGCTCTTCGAAATCAATGCCCGATGAATATGCGTCGTCCCATTGTAAAGATGGAGCAGGATGAAGCCTTGCAAAAGGATGTGAAACGCATTGAAGCGATCTGGTCAGCTTGTCTTAAAGAATCTGGCGGTCCATTTTTATTTGGCGAATTTACAATTGCTGATGCGATGTTTGCGCCTGTGGTGAATCGCATTGAGGTCTATAAACTCAGCGACCATCCAGCTGTATTGAGCTATATTGAGTATATGAAGTCGCTCGATGCCTGGCGGGAATGGGAAGAAGCTGGCAAAGCTGAGCCTTGGATTGTTGAAGAAGACGAAGCTTAGAGTGATTTTTGAGGTCTTGAGCGAGCTCAATTTACCTTGATTTTAAGTTTATTGGCGTGATTGGAAAAAAATCTTTCGAATCCCACTGGTCAAACTCATCAAGTCGATGTATAAGCCGCGCCAATTCCCAATTTTGGCATCACGTCCATTATGGCGGTATAAACTGCCTGGCCTCGTGTAATGCCCGTTATAATGGAGTAGAAAATGGCTGTACCAAAGAAGAAAATTTCGCGCTCAAAGCGCGGCGCACGCCGTTCAACAGACGCGTTGAACGCGCCGTCATATGTTGAAGATAAAGATTCAGGTGAGCTTCGTCGCTCACACCATGTGGATCTTAAAACTGGCATGTATCGTGGTCGTCAAGTTTTGACACCAAAAGAAGACGCATAAGCGCTTTTTTATCGATATGAATGATTTCATTGAGGCTAGCCTTACGGCTGGCCTTTTTGTATGAAATATATCAAGCGACGATTCACTACTCATATCAAAGAGAGATAAACATGCTTGTAACAATCCCTTTAATGATCATTCCGTTGATTTTGTATAATGTTGTGATGTTGGGGCCAGGTTCTGGCATTGGTGGTTTGGAAAACCACATTTTGGAAATTCCGATGCTCTCTGGTGCAACTTGGATTTTAAATGTCGGTGATCTGTTTATTCTAATCGCACTGGTGCTTTTATTCATTGAGATTTTGAAAGCCACGCGAACCGGCGCATTCTCGGTTGTCGATCATTTGCTCTCGACATTTGTGTTTATTGCGTTTTTGCTCGAATTCTTGCTGGTACGAGGCGCAGCCACACAAGTGTTCTTCATCCTTATGGCAATCGCATTTATCGATGTTATTGCCGGATTTTCCGTTTCGATCCGATCTGCGGGACGTGACGTTTCTATCGGTTTATAATGAATAATGGGCGGGTTTTGATCCGCCCAATTTGCTTAGATCTATCTGCCTTGAAGGTTAGCCAGCGTCGGCAACAAAGCCTGCATCTTCAATGCCTGCAATCGCGGCAGCTTCATCATTGTCTGACACATCGCCAGAGATGCCAACAGCACCTAGAATCTCACCCTTTTTATTCTTGACCAATACACCACCTGGTACTGGCACAATATTGCCACCTGATACGCCGGAGAGACCTTCTAAGAAATGCGGACGTGTGGCTGCTTGAGCATCCAACCAGCGAGAGCCGACACCGACAGCGACTGCGCCATACGCCTTTCCCTTGGCCACTTCAAAGCGCATATTTGATGCGCCATCTTGGCGTTGGAACGCTTTGACGTGACCGCCTGCGTCTAACACGACAACGGCAAGTGGTTTAAGACCAAGATCAGCACCTTTTTTTAGGGCAGACGTGATCATTTTATTCGCTTTGGAAAGACTGATTTGCATGATTGTAACTCTTTATTCAGTTGGGATTGATGAAATTTGGGCTATAAACGATAGCGATTATTTGAAAATGATTATATAGACGATCCTACTTTAAGTCATTTGCTTGTATTCGATTAACATTATTTCCAAAGGAGAAATAATATGCGCTTGTTTGATAAACCTGGCCGTTCTCAGGTTTTTGCTGATAATGGCATGGTGGCCACATCCCACCCGCTTGCGTCATCAACCGCGCTTGGCGTGTTGCGCGAAGGTGGATCGGCTGTAGATGCTGCATTGGCTGCCTCCTTGGTGCTAAGCGTTGTCGAACCTCAAATGACGGGTATTGGTGGAGATTGTTTTGCAATTATTTCGGACCCTTCAAAAGGTATGCATGCCATTAATGGGTCTGGACGTTCAGCGGCAGGTGCCAACATTGAATGGTACCAGGAGAACGGATTTAACGAAATTTCAGATGCGTCCGCGCATTCGATTACAGTGCCAGGTGCTTTGAAAGCATTTGAGGAGTTGTATAACAAATTTGGTGTTCTGAGTTGGGATCGTTTGTTCACCGATGCTGTTCAAATCGCTGACGGTGGGTTTTTGGTAACCCCGCGTGTGGCCTATGATTGGGCCAAAAATGTAGCACCCTTGAGCCAGGACGTCGGTGCTGCAATGCATTTATTGCACAACGGTAATGCGCCAAAAATGGGCGACCGTGTACAGTTCGGTGCATTGGCGAATAGTTTGAAGTCCATTGCGAAAGATGGTGTCGACGCGTTTTATAAAGGCAGTATTGCTGCTGAGATTGCTGAAGTCGTTCAGTCTAAAGGCGGCTTTTTAAATGAGGATGACTTGGGCGCGGTCGAAGCCGACTGGGTCGAGCCGATTTCAACCAAATATTCCGGTCATCAGGTTTTTGAAATTCCGCCAAACGGGCAGGGCATGGTTGCCCTTATCATGATGAACTTGATGGAACTTCTTGATGTGCGTTCCATGGCGCATGACAGTCCTGAACGTTATCATCACGAGATTGAAATTGGCCGCATTGCTTACGCTGTGCGCGATGCAATGCTTGCAGACCCCGCGCATATGACGATGTCAGTTGAAGAATTGACATCGATGGAATTTGCAAAAACGTTACACCATCAAATTAAGCCTCTTAAGCGGAACCCAAAAATTCTGCTGCCGGATCTGCCGAGTTCTGACACAATATATCTCTCTATTGCCGATAAAAACGGTCAGATGGTGTCCTTGATCTACTCCATCTACACTGATTTTGGATCTTGGATTGTAACGCCTAACTCTGGCATTGTACTTCAGAGCCGCGGGGCGTGTTTTAACACTATTCCGGGTCATCCGAATGCTATTGGTCCATCCAAGCGTCCATTGCATACGATCATTCCTGGCTTTGCACTTAAGAACGGCAATCCTGCATTTTCATTTGGTTTGATGGGTGGTGCTTACCAACCTATGGGACAAGCCCATGTTTTCTCCAATCTTGTTGATCATGGGTTTGATCCGCAAGCTGCACTTGATCATCCGCGCATGTTCTGGGCACCTGATGGGGTGTTAGAAGCTGAAAGCGGCATTTCACGTGCGGTAATCGGCGGACTTGAAGCGCGTGGTCATGAAATTCGCCAGTCTAATACACCGATTGGTGGCGGGCAAATTATCCAGCGTGATGAGCGCGGTTATTATTGTGGTGGTTCAGATCCGCGCAAAGATGGGTTGGCGATCGGATATTAATCCAAACACTGCACGTTCAATGATGTGTAGATAGGTTTAAATCCGGCGTGATCCCTTTTTAGAGTTCACGCCAATAGGACTAGCTGAATTTATCGAGCTTGCCTTGCAAGTCTTTTAATTGCGCTTTTAGCTCGTCGATATCATTGGCTTCAGGTTTCTCTTCTTCTTCGGCCTTGTCCGCATTTGGAAGTCCGAATGGAGAGAACATCGACATGGCTTGCTGGAACATTTCTGTGTTGCGCTTGACTTGTTCTTCGACCATCTGCATCGGTGCTTTCATGTTTGCCATCATGGGATTGGCATCCATGGATTTCGTCATCTGTTCTTTGAATTTTTCCTGCTGCTCTGTCAGTGCAGACATGGAATGTTCTAGGTAACTTGGCACGACCATTTGCATTTGGTCACCATAAAAGGAGATCAACTGGCGTAAGAAGGAAACCGGTAAAAGTGTATTGCCGGTTTTGGCTTCCTGCTCAAAAATAATCTGCGTCAATACTGAATGTGTGATGTCCTCGCCAGATTTCGCATCATTCACTGTGAAATCCTCGCCCTTGCGGACCATCTCGGCAAGATCCTCCAAAGTTACATAAGCGCTTGTGCCTGTATTATATAAACGCCGGTTTGCGTACTTCTTGATAACTACAGACTCATTCCCGCTCATCTGACCCTCCAAAATGCAAATTACGAAATACTTTTATAGACCCTACTGCAAAAATATCGCTTATGCCAAGTCTATTGTGCAACGCGGTTAATTTGTGTAAAGAAATGCTGCGCTGCAACATAAACACAGCTTGACGGACTGTGTTAGTATTCGCTTATATGACCGTATGATCTGTGTGCGAACACTTTTTATGTTTGATGAAAGCGCGAGCGCACGTAGCGTTCAGGGAAAATCGGTCTGATTTATAAGGGAAATATTTATGGGTAACTCCTCAATTGTAATAGCCAGCATTGCTCGTACAGCTGTCGGCTCGTTTAATGGTTCATTTGGTAAAACGCCGGCGCATGAATTAGGTGCAACTGCAATCACTGGTGCTTTGGAAAAAGCTGGTCTTGAGGCTGGTGTCATTGATGAAGTTATCATGGGGCAGGTTCTAACTGCCGGTATGGGTCAAAACCCTGCACGCCAAGCGGCTATGGCAGCAGGTGTGCCAAAAGAAGCGACAGCTTGGGGTCTTAACCAGGTCTGTGGTTCTGGTCTTCGCGCAATGGCCATTGGCATGCAGCAGATCCAATCAGGTGATGCAGATATCATCGCAGCCGGTGGTCAAGAATCTATGTCACTGTCTACTCATTGTGCGCATTTGCGTGCCGGCACAAAAATGGGTGATTTGAAAATGGTTGATACCATGATCAAAGATGGTTTGACCGAAGCATTTTATGGCTATCACATGGGTAACACAGCTGAGAACGTTGCCAAACAGTGGCAATTATCTCGTCAGGTTCAAGATGAGTTTGCGGTGAATTCGCAAAACAAAGCTGAAGCTGCGCAAAAAGCTGGCAAGTTTAAAGACGAGATTGTGCCGTTTACGGTTAAAAGTCGTCGCGGCGATACAATTGTTGAAGAAGATGAATATATCAAACATGGCGTCACACTTGATGGTGTTTCAAAACTTCGTCCTGCCTTCGATAAAGAAGGTACCGTAACAGCTGCAAATGCGTCTGGTCTTAATGACGGTGCAGCTGCTGCGATTTTGATGTCAGAAGAAGAAGCCAATAAACGCGGTATTAAGCCAATGGCACGCATTGCATCTTGGGCAACTGCTGGTGTTGATCCACAAATCATGGGCACAGGTCCAATCCCAGCATCACGCAAAGCTCTTGAGCGTGCTGGCTGGTCGGTTGGTGATCTTGATCTTGTTGAAGCCAATGAAGCTTTTGCAGCGCAAGCCTGTGCTGTGAACGTTGACATGGGCTGGGACCCAGAGATTGTGAACGTTAATGGCGGTGCGATTGCGATTGGTCACCCAATTGGTGCATCTGGCGCGCGTGTTTTGACAACATTGCTGCACGAGATGGAACGCCGTGACGTGCATAAAGGTCTTGCAACTCTATGTATTGGTGGTGGTATGGGCGTCGCGCTTTGCGTTGAGCGTTAGGCAGCCATTACATAATCGCACGGGTCAAATAAGGAGGAATCTGCTAGAGGACACCTAGTTAAATTGCTAGGGGGATTCTAGCAGGCACAAACAAAGGGACGATTTAATCATGAGTAAAGTAGCATTAGTAACAGGTGGAACACGCGGCATTGGCGCAGCCATTTCAATTGCGTTGAAAGCAGCGGGTTACACAGTTGCAGCAAACTATGCAGGCAATGATGAAGCAGCAGCTGCATTCACTGCCGAAACAGGCATCAATACATATAAATGGTCAGTTGCTGACTATCAGGCATGTGCTGATGGAATTGCAAAAGTTGAAGAAGAGCTTGGTGAGATCTCAGTTCTTGTCAACAATGCTGGTATTACGCGTGACGGTATGTTCCACAAAATGACTCCTGAAAAATGGAATGAAGTCATCAACACCAACCTCAATGGTGTGTTCAACATGACTCACCCAATCTGGCCTGGAATGCGCAACCGCAAATTTGGTCGTGTGATCAATATTTCATCGATCAATGGTCAAAAAGGTCAAGCTGGTCAAGCCAACTACTCAGCTGCGAAAGCTGGTGACCTTGGTCTAACACGTGCACTTGCACAAGAAGGTGCACGCGCTGGCATCACTGTAAACGCTATCTGCCCAGGTTATATTGGTACAGAAATGGTCAAAGCGATTGATGAAGATGTTTTGAACAAACACATTCTTCCACTGATCCCAGTTGGTCGTTTGGGTGAGCCTGAAGAGATCGCACGTTGTGTTGTCTTCTTGGCATCTGAAGATGCAGGCTTCATCACTGGCTCAACAATTTCTGCCAATGGTGGTCAATACTTTACTTAAGACTTTCTTAAGGTATGAAACGAAAAGGCGCTTCTTACAAGCGCCTTTTTTAATGCCCTCTTAAGAGAGGTTAATAAGTCTCTCTTCCGGTTTTTAAAAGACCCTTAATTTTCCGATCGCTTTTGTGTTGGCGGTCGCGCTTTTCACCACATATAGCGGTGAACGAAACGGGAAACTTTCGATGTCAGTGATTCGTCGCTGATTCGTTCCGCCTTTGGTCTAATTCTTAACGCATTTAATTCAAATTTGATTAAAATTTTAACGATTTGTTTGGCTTCGTAAACTTTTGGTTAAACTTATAAATCCGCCATATTCTCCTGTTAGATATATTGTCATGGATGCGTTTGTTAATCTTTGTCTTTGCATTGGATAAAAGGTTAACGACCTTCATGCTCGATTTTGTCAAAACAGGCCATATTCGCTCTAAATATAGCGGTGAACGAAACGGGAAACTTTGGATGTCAGTGATTCGTCGCCGATTCGTTCCGCCCCTGTTCCAAAGGTTAATAACTTCAATCGTTAACGTGGTTTTTAAAGGACGATTTTAGGTTTGAACCTGAGGTCCATTATGCTAGCAATGTAACTCGAATTTAGAGTTCTGATGATGAATAGACTTTCCGAGATATCCGCCAGTAATTTCGCCGCGTCCGCGAGCGCGCCATTAATTGTGTCTGGGCGGGGTGTCACGGCCGTATTGGGTCCGACCAATACAGGCAAAACACATTATGCGCTGGAGCGGATGGTCGCACATAAATCGGGCGTGATTGGATTGCCGCTAAGGCTTCTAGCGCGTGAAGTTTATCAACGGCTAGTGTTGCGTGTCGGTGAGGGCGCTGTGGCCCTGGTAACGGGCGAGGAAAAAATCAGTCCCAAAAATGCGCGTTATACCGTTTGCACGGTGGAAGCCATGCCGCGCACGACAAGTGCTGAATTTGTGGCAATCGATGAAGTGCAACTCGCCTCTGATCTGGAGCGTGGGCATGTGTTTACCGACCGTCTCTTGCATTTAAGAGGTACGCAAGAAACCCTTCTTTTAGGATCTGATATCATGCGCAATGTGCTGACAAAGCTATTGCCTGGTGTTCATATCTTGGAGCGTCCACGTTTATCTAAATTAGAATATGCTGGCTCCAAAAAAATCTCGCGGTTAAAACGCCGTTCTGCCGTGGTCGCTTTTTCGGCGGAAGAAGTTTATGCGGTGGCCGAATTTATCCGTCGCCAAAAGGGTGGCGCGGCTGTTGTTTTGGGAGCGTTATCTCCTCGAACCCGCAACGCGCAAGTTGAGCTCTACCAAAATGGTGATGTGGATTATCTCGTTGCGACAGATGCGATTGGGATGGGGCTGAATTTAGATGTTGAGCATGTTGCCTTTGCTCAGGATCACAAATTTGATGGGTTCCAATATCGTCCGTTAAATATTGCAGAACTTGGTCAGATCGCGGGTCGAGCCGGGCGACATGTGCAGGATGGCACTTTTGGTGTAACGGGCCATGCAGCACCCTTTAGTGATGAAACCATTGAGCGATTAGAAGCTCATGTTTTTGAACCTGTCAAAATATTGCAATGGCGCTCGAAAGATTTTGATTTTTCATCGTTACAAGCTCTTAAATCCAGTTTGGAGCAGGTGCCAAAAATTGAAGGCCTAACAAAGGCTGTTCCTGCCGTTGATCAACGCGCTCTAGAATTTTTGTCGCGTGATGAGGATATTATTGCACTGACACAAAATGCTGGAAATGTTGGACTCTTGTGGGATATATGTGCCTTGCCGGATTATAGGCGCATCGCACCTGCACAACACGCAGAATTGATCGCAATCCTTTTTAAAGACCTTGTTCATAAAGGTGCCGTGAACGAAGATTATATTGCAAGGCAAATAAAGTTATTGGACAAAACCGATGGTGAAATTGATACGCTTTCCGCGCGAATCGCACAAATAAGAACATGGACCTATGTGGCAAATCATCCTGGCTGGTTGCAAAATTTTAGCCATTGGCAGGAAAAAACACGAGAAATAGAGAACAATTTATCAGATGCACTTCATGAGAGGTTGACGAAACGCTTTGTAGACCGCAGGACATCTGTGCTGATGAGGCGTTTAAGAGAGAAGACGATGCTAGAAGCAGAAATTAGTGTAAATGGCGACATGTTCGTCGAAGGCCATCTTGTTGGACAGCTAACAGGATTTAGATTTGTACCGGACAGCTCCGCAGAAGGTTTGGATGCCAAAGCGGTAACAGGAGCTGCGCAAAAAGCGCTTGCGATTGAGTTTGAAGCGCGCGCTGCGCGCTTGCATGCCTCCGGTAATAGTGATTTTGCGATTGGCAATGATGGCACTATTCGCTGGATGGGTGAACCGGTTGGCAAACTCACATCGGGTGAAAATGTGTTGCGCCCAAATGTTGTTTTGCTTGCAGATGATCAAGTGGCTGAAAATGTCCGTGAACTGGTTACTGCGCGCATTGAACGTTTCGTCAATCATCACATTACAACAATCTTAAAACCGCTTGATGAATTGTCCCACGCGGAAGATATCGATGGATTGGGCCGCGGTCTTGCATTCCAATTGGTCGAGAGCTTAGGCGTATTGTTCCGCCGCGATGTGCATGAAACTGTGAAAAGCATTGATCAGACAGCGCGCGGTGTTTTGCGTCGTTATGGCATTCGTTTTGGTGCTTATCATATCTTCATGCCAGCGCTGTTAAAACCAGCACCTGCTGAACTTGTTACCCTGCTTTGGGCGATCAAGAATGATGGTTTTGAAAAGCCTGGTTATGGCGAAATTATTCCAGCTCTTGCTGCGGGTCGCACATCGCTTCCAACAGAGCAAAGCTATGAGCGCGAATTTTACCGTTTGGCAGGTTTCCGTTTCTTGGGCAAACGTGCGGTTCGAATAGATATTTTAGAGCGTTTGGCAGATCTTATCCGTCCAGCTTTGAGCTGGAACCCGGGTGATGCCCCACGTCCAGAAGCAGGCTATGACGGCAAAAGCTTTATCTCAACGCCAGCTATGCTCTCTATTTTGGGCGCGACAGCTGAAGATATTGAAGAGATCCTGAAAGGTCTTGGTTATCGCGCTGAAGCAGTTTCTGCGGAAGATGCGAAAGCCCATTTGGATAGCGTGGCAGGTTCAACAGACGGTGCTGATGCAGGACCGGTTGTTGAAGTCGTGACATCTAAGCAAATTTCAAAGTCTGATGATGCGGCAGACACGCCGAGTGATGAAACTCAATCAGATGATGAGACGTCATTGGATGCTACAGAGAACACAGCGGATGCAGAGGCAGCAGCCGAAGATGCACCTAAGCCTGTTCTTTTATGGCGTCCGATGGGGCGCAATGATCGCAATCGCGCCCGTCCTCATCAAGGAAAACGCGGCGCCAATAATTCTGGCAATCGTGCCCGTGGTAAAGGTGGCAAAGCTCAGTTTAAAGATGGCGGCAAACCACGTCATAATAATAAGGGCAAAAATGCAGGTGGTAACAACCGTCCTCCGCGCAAAGACAAACCACTTGATCCAGATTCACCTTTTGCAAAATTGGCAGCCTTGAAGGAACAATTGAATAAGTGAGTTTAGCTCCCGTCGCAAAACAACGTATCGATAAATGGTTATTTTTTGCCAGGGTTGTGAAATCCAGAACTCTGGCAGGAAAACTTGCAGAAGCGGGAAAAGTCAGAGTTAATTCCAACAAAATTAGCTCGGCCAGCCATCAGGTTAAAGTCGATGATGTTTTGACGATTACGCTTGAGCGTAAAATCCTTGTTCTTAAAATCTTGGCGCCGGGTGAAAAACGTGGACCTTATATTGAAGCCAAAGAGCTGTATGAGGACATGTCTCCCGAACCTGTGAAGCGCGAAAAGAGCGTTTTTGTTCCGCCGCCAGCGCAACGCGAGCCTGGTTCAGGAAGACCCACAAAAAAAGAGCGCCGAGAGATGGATAAGTTTCGCTCGAAAGGCTAAAGAAGTCACTGTTGTTTTTGCAATGCGTCAATTGATTGAAATACGCGTCTATTTTGATCGCATTTTGTGGAACATAATGTCTTGCAATGCGCCATCAAAGCATTTACCCAGATGCGCAAGAAATTAAAATATTCCGGAGTTCTAAGTGACTTATATCGTGACTGAAAATTGCATTCGCTGCAAATATATGGATTGTGTCGAAGTCTGCCCAGTTGACTGTTTTTACGAAGGTGAAAATATGCTGGTTATTCATCCGGACGAATGTATTGATTGTGGTGTTTGTGAGCCAGAATGTCCGGCGGAAGCAATTTCTCCTGATACAGACCCTGGTCTTGATAAATGGCTTAAAATCAACACTGAATATGCAGAAAAATGGCCAAACATCACCATCGCGCGCGAGGCGCCCAGTGATGCGACAGAGATGGATGGGGTTGCCGACAAGTTTAAACAGTTCTTCTCGGAAGCTCCAGGCCAAGGTGATTAAGACTCATTTGTCCTAAGCCTTTGCGATTTAAAATTTACCGATTATTATAGAAATTAACCAATTTTTAGGATCTAGACCCTGGTAAATAGCCAAGGCGTTGAAATTTGGTGTTTTTTGTGTTATCCTGCCCCTCTAACAACAAGAGTTTGGCAAACGAGGCAATTTCTACCATGACCATATTAACACTTTTGGCATGGTAATTTCACGATAATTGGAAAACATACCCGCGCTAGTTATTCACGGCGGACGGGTGTCTTTGTTTGTACTCAGATGGTTGGCGGTCATCTTTTGCGGGCGTTTCGCAAAATTATAATAAGAGTTTCTCGGGACTTGTATTTTCGGGAAATGTAGCAGGGAGTGTTTGTACACAAATGGCAACCCAAGTAAAAAAATCTTCTACGCGTCAAGGCTTCAAAGTCGGTGAATCAATTGTTTACCCAGCTCATGGAGTGGGTCAGATTTCAGCGATTGAAGAGCAGGAAGTAGCAGGTTATTCACTCGAACTATTCGTAATTGATTTCGAAAAAGACAAAATGCGTTTGAAAGTGCCGGTCGCAAAGGCTGTTTCAATCGGCATGCGTAAATTGTCAGAAACAGATTTTGTTGAGCGTGCGTTGAAAGTTGTTCAAGGTCGTGCACGTATCAAGCGGACCATGTGGTCACGTCGTGCACAGGAATATGATGCAAAGATCAATTCTGGCGACCTTATTCAGATTGCAGAAGTCGTTCGCGATCTTTATCGCGCTGAAAATCAGCCTGAGCAATCTTACTCAGAGCGTCAGCTTTATGAGGCAGCGCTTGATCGTATGGCACGTGAATTGTCAGCAGTTCAGAAAATTTCAGATACTGAAGCAATTCAGTTGATCGAGGTGAATTTGAACAAAACTCCACCAGCAAAACGCAAAAAAGCGGATGATGGTTCAGAGGAAGCGGCAGCTTAAGTCTGACACAAATAATCTAATTAACCCGAAGCCGGACATAAAGTTCGCTTCGGGTTTTTTGTTTGTGACAGATACTTAAAAGCTATTCCGCAACGATCTTCACAAGTGTGCCCGGTTGGAGCGCTGCACCTGGTGAGAGAGCGTTTAGGATCCGGAATTGCTCTTCTTTGCGAGAGTTTACCTGCATTTTAGCCGCAATCGACGCCACAGTGTCACCGGTTTGTACTTTGATCACTCGAATGCGTAAGGGTTGTAGGTTTTCAATTTCGCCGGGCGTTAAAGCTTTAAATGTCCCTGAAATATTACCTGCAATGAGTAGGGCGCGCGGTTTATTGCTGGGTACCGCGGTTAAGAACCTGTAATAAAACTCTTGGTATTGAATGATAGTAACATCAAAGATCCATCGGTCGGCCCGAGCGCGGGCTGTTAATGCTGGCAAGCCATTTATTGATGTCTCTCGTATCGAGGCTTCATCCAAACCCTTAATCCAGCCGCTTGAAATATAAGAGCGAAGCGTGCTGCCACTTTCGATTTCAACTGCATCAAATTGCGTTGCGACATCATTGGGTCCATTGGCCAAAACCGCGTCGCTTGTATTGTCGATTTCAAACCCGCTTGGCACGTCAAATCGAATACCCAGCCCTGGGTGCAAAAATGTTTGCCCGCGCACGTATCCATGTTGAGCATTATCACCAAAAGTTAGGCCATTAATGTCATTTAAAAATGTCGTCTTATTGGTGAAATTCGCGCGATCATTTTTAAATCGTTCCGCATGTCTTAATGCTGCTGCCCGACGTTTTGGTGTTGATGGGTGGCTTGATAAGAAATTCAGACCTGATGGGCTTTTGCTGTTGAAGGTTGAATAGGCCTCCAGCGATTTTAAGAATCTCACAGCGGCAAAAGGGTCATAGCCGGCTTGCGCAAGCATGCGAATGCCAATCTCATCGGCTTGTAATTCCTGTTGGCGCGAGAACGCTGCCAATCTTAATTTGCTGCGCGCCAACACGCTTGAACTTGCAAGACGTCCCGTGAGTATTTCTGATACGACTTGACCGGCAATCAGTGCTGCGTCTTGGCGTTGTTGGCGTTGGACACCATGATTGGCAATCACATGCGCCATTTCATGTGAGATTACGGCAGCCACCTCCGCTTCATCATTGGCCAGCGCGAGCAATCCTCTTGTCAGATATAAATAGCCGCCCGGTAGTGCGAAGGCGTTCACATCAGGAGAATCCAATATTGTAATACGATAGGATTGAACTGGATTTTCAGATACCGTCGTTAATATTCCAACAATGCGCGCGACCATTTTGGATGTGCCGGAATCTTGGTATTCACCGCCATAACTTGCCAATATTTTTGGATGCTGCGCGGCACCGAGTTTGGCCCGTTCATCATTTTGCTGAACCGTGTTAACCGTCTGTGGATTATCAGAGGGTGCGAAATCTGCTTCGAGATCGCTGGCTGTGATACAACTCGTTAAAACTAATCCCATACACGCAAAGGAAATCCAACGACCAGCATTACGCGTTGTAAGCCGGTTTTGGAGTGGATCATGTCTTCGGATTGAGGTCTTCATCGATGGTCTAACGCGTTTAACTGATTTGGTCGCTAACGTAACGGTATTTACTAAAAATTCCTAGCGGTTGAGATTGGCGGTCGATTAGAATTCGATTTATTGTATCATCATTGAAAATTGTTGGTGTTATAAAGACCAAAAACTGATATCCCCACTTTGTTATGCAAACTGATAGCACCTATATTATTTTACTTGCCGGCGATTTATACGTCGATGACCGAGTCCGATCTTTGTGTCAAACGGGCCATATTCTTGCGGCTGATGGTGGGATCAAGCACGCGTCAGCGCTCGGTATCGAACCCGAACTCTGGTTGGGTGATTTTGATTCGAACCCCGATGCGCTTAAAGAACAATATAAACATGTCCAAACGATGACGTTTGAGCGGCAAAAAGCTATGAGTGACGGTGCTTTAGCGGTTCAAACGGCGCTTGATAAAGGTGCCACATCCATCATTTTTCTAGGCGCGCTTGGTGGCTCAAGAAGTGATCATACTTTTGCTGTGATGAACCAAATGATGCAGCTCCATGAAGCCGGCATTGAAACCATGATGACATCCGGTCTGGAAGAATGTTGGCCATTAGATGCAGGCGAATTTGAAATTAATCTGCCCGAAGGGTCGATGTTTTCTATTCTGCCATATGAAGACTTAAAGGGCCTATCCATCACTGGAGCGGAATATCCATTGGATAATATCGAGACCGAGTTTGGCTCAACACTGACCTTGTCCAATATTTCAAAAGGACAAACCAAAATTTCACTGGTAGAAGGTCGAGCGGTCTTGATTGCACGTCCGCACGATTTTTCAGGAGTATAATGTGGCACCACCCATCTTAAAATTGGATCATATTCAACACAGTTTTGGTGGTGATGATTTGCTTCATCAGGTCAATTTTCAATTGCTGCCGGGTGAGCGAATTTGTCTGATCGGGCGGAATGGATCTGGAAAATCGACCTTATTAAAGATCGCTTCTGGTCAGTTTGAAGCCCAAGGTGGAGATATCTTTTTGCAGCCGTCCACCACTGTTCGTTATTTAGAGCAAGCCCCTGATTTCGACGGTTTTGCAAATGTTGCAGCCTATGTTGAAGCAGGTCTTGGTCCAAGCGATGATCCGCATCGCGCGCATTATTTATTGTCTCATCTTGGACTAACTGGTGATGAAGACCCCAATCAATTGTCCGGCGGCGAAGCGCGCCGTGCGGCATTGGCACGCGTCTTAGCACCTGAACCCGATATCTTGATGCTGGATGAGCCAACCAACCATCTCGATTTGCCAACAATTGAATGGCTTGAAGGTGAACTGGCACGTTCACGCAGCGCAATGGTTTTAATCTCGCACGACCGAAGGTTTTTAGCGAATATTTCCAATGCTGTCTTGTGGCTTGATCGCGGTGAGGCTCGCCGATTGGATCAGGGTTTCTCTAAGTTTGAAGCTTGGCGCGATAAGATACTCGAAGAAGAAGAGTTGGAGCATCATAAGCTTGGTCGCGAAATTGTTCGTGAAGAACATTGGCTCCGTTATGGTGTGTCCGCGCGGCGCAAACGCAATCAACGCCGCCTGAAGGATCTACATAGCCTGCGCGCAGAATATCGTGGTCATAAGGGACCGCTTGGCAAGATCAATGCACCGCAATTTGAGAGCCGCGAATCTGGCAAGCAGGTGATTGAAGCCAAAAATATTTCCAAATCCTATGGCAGTCGAAAGATTGTTGATGATTTTTCTATTCGGATCAATCGTGGTGATTGCCTCGGCTTAGTAGGCCCCAATGGTGCCGGTAAAACGACATTGCTTAAAATGTTGATAGGCGCATTGGAACCCGACAGCGGAACGATCAAAACGGGTACGAATTTGGATATTGCGCAAATAGATCAAAAGCGCAGTGAGCTGCCTTTAAACGATACATTGGCGCATTATTTGACGGATGGTCGAGGTGAGAATTTATTGGTTCGCGGCGAGCAAAAACACGTCACGGGTTATATGAAAGAGTTTTTGTTTGCGCCCGAACAAGCGCGAACACCGATTGCGAAATTATCCGGTGGCGAACGGGCTCGCTTAATCTTGGCGCGTATTTTGGCGCGCAGTTCGAATTTGTTGGTATTGGATGAGCCGACCAATGACTTGGACATGGAAACCTTGGATTTGCTTCAAGAGATCGTTTCAAACTATCCTGGCACTGTTGTCCTCGTAAGCCACGATCGTGACTTTTTAGATCGCACGGTGAGCTCAACATTGGCACCGGCCAATCCGCTTGCTCCGGATGGTAAGTGGATTGAATATGCCGGCGGCTATACTGATATGCTCGCACAACAAAAAGAGATTGCTCAAGAAGAGAAGAAGCAGAAGAAGGCGAATGCGCCAAAAGCAGTGAATGAAAAACCAGCGGGTAAGAAGTCATCTAACAAACTCTCTTTCAAGCAAAAATATGCGCTTGAAAACCTGCCGACCCAAATGGAAGAAGCAGAAGAAAAAGCGAACATAATTGAAGCAAAAATGGCAGATGGCAGTTTTTATGCCACTGATCCGGAAGGGTTTGCTAAGGCAGCGAAAGAGCTCGAAACAATCAAAGCCAGCATTACAGCAATGGAAGAGGAATGGCTTGAATTGGAAATGCTTCGCGAAGAGCTTGAGGCAGGAGAATAATAGAGATGATCAATCAATTTGGCAGAGTTAACGGATCTGATGTTAAGGCCATTACGATCACCGGTGGCGGTTTAACTGCTACGGTTTTGAACTGGGGTGCTGTTTTGCAGGATTTAAGGCTTGAAGGACATGACGCCCCCTTGGTCCTCGGATTTCAAAAGTTTGATGATTATATAGCGCACTCACCCTATTTCGGCGCGAGTGTTGGCCGCTTTGCGAACCGTATCCATAAAGGTCAATTTGAAATTGATGGTAAGACATTTCAGGTCGATCAAAATGAGACTAGCGGCAATTCTTTGCACGGCGGCGCGTCGGGGATATCCAATCAAGTTTGGAAAATTGAAGACCATGATGAAAGCTCGGTTCGATTAACTGTTATCGATGAAGGAAACGTGACGGGATATCCCGGCAATTGCAAAATCACCTGTTTGTATAGCTTAAAGTCTGATGGTGTGTTTGAGGTTGTCTATACGTGCGAAACCGATCAAACGACACCTGCCAATATTGCCCATCATAGCTATTTTAATCTCGACGGATCAGAGAATATTTTTGATCATGATATTATGATTAAGGCCGACGGTTATCTTCCAGTGTCCGATGCATTGATCCCGCATGGTAATGTGCAAGATGTGACGGGCACAGATTTTGATTTCCGAGCTATGAGATCCATCAAAAGTGCCAATGGTTTTGTCGAATATGACCATAATTTTTGTTTGTCTGATGCTCAGACAGATTGCCGTCATGTGGCGACGCTTGGTAGCAAGAAATCTGGCGTTGAAATAGTAGTCAATTCGACTGAGCCTGGGATACAGTTTTATACAGGTTTTGGTATTTCTCCAACGGCCAACGGACTTTCTGGAGTGCCTTATCAGCGCGGGGCGGGCCTTTGTCTTGAAACGCAAGCCTGGCCGGATGCACCTAATCAATCAAGCTTTCCATATTCTATTTTGAAGTCTGGTGAGCAGTTGGTTCAGCGCACTGAATATATCTTTACAAAGAAATAGGCAGCCAACGCGATCAACGTGACTGCCTACCAATAAGTTTAAAGCTTTAGTCTAAGATTTATGGACAAGCTGCGATATATGTGCCGCCATTGCCATCAGCATATCGACATTTTGTTGGATCGCCTGTCACACGTCCGATGAGCGCACCAGCTGCTGCACCAACCGCAGCACCAACAGCCGCGCCTCTCAGATTGCCAGTTGCCAAAGCACCTGCTGCTGCACCTGTGGCTGCGCCGATTGTGGCACCTTGTTGTGTTGAATTACAGCCTGCGAGTGCAGCTGAAATAGCGACGATTGCGATAATTTTTTTCATTACAAACCCCTTCTGGTTAGCGATAAGCTAGGGGTAAAATATGACAAAAATCAGGCTAATTTATTAACGACGTCCTGCGCTTCTTCACGAGCTGTTACGTCGATGTTGTAAATTGTTTGGATGTCGATATCGCTGCCATTCCGCGCTGGAATTTTATCAAGCACAGCTTCGACAATATCGGCCATTTTTAAAAATCCGATGCGTTCGTTGATAAATGCATCTAATGCAACTTCTTTGCTGGCGTTAAAGATGGCACCGCTCAACCCACCCGCGTGCATGGATTGACGCGCTAATCTGAGCGCGGGAAATTTTTCTTCATCCGGGGCTTCAAAATCAAGTTGCGCGAGTTTGATCAGGTCCAACTTTTCAACCGGAAGGTCGATGCGGTTTGGATAGGCAAGTGCATAGCCAATCGCTGTACGCATATCAGGTTCACCCAATTGGGCTAAAACCGACCCATCACAATAGGCGACGAGCGAATGAATAATGGATTGCGGATGAACAACGACATCAATCTTGTCTGGATGCGTGTCAAACAAATGCATGGCCTCGATCATTTCGAGCGCTTTGTTGAACATCGAGGCACTATCAATAGATATCTTTGTGCCCATGGACCATTTGGGATGCGCAGCTGCGCTGATGGGCGTGACATTGGCCATTTGGCTGCGGGTGAAATTGCGATAGGGGCCGCCCGATGCGGTCAAAATAATCTTATCCAGTGAAGGTGCATGCGCACGGTTTAATACTTGAAAGATGGCGCTATGCTCGCTGTCAACGGGAAGGAGCTTGCCGCCACCTTTTTCGACGATCGATTTAAATAAAGTGCCAGCAGACACCAGACATTCTTTATTGGCTAGGGCAATGTCCGCACCGCGTTCAGCAGCTGCAATTGTGGGCGCTAACCCTGCCATGCCGACAATGGCAGCCATCACCCAATCACTGTCTCGTCGACCGGCTT
This sequence comes from Lentilitoribacter sp., assembly GCA_963691785.1. Classification (GTDB taxonomy): domain Bacteria; phylum Pseudomonadota; class Alphaproteobacteria; order Rhizobiales; family Rhizobiaceae; genus Lentilitoribacter. The sequence continues at coordinate 3,857,699 of OY829371.1, read as the reverse complement.
CAATTAATGCATCTCGACCAGCAGCAACTTCTATGTTTGTCCCTGCGAGTAGCTCTTTGAGCTCGGCATATTTTGTTTCATCAGCAGTGACGACAAATTTTGCACCAAAGGTTCGTGCTTGCTCGCTGAGCAATTGCACATTGGACATTCCAGTAAGTGCAACAATGTCAAAAGTCTCCGCACCGCCATGATGGGCAAGCACATCCAAAGTGTTTTTACCGATTGAGCCTGTCGCGCCTAGGATCGATATCTTTTTTGGGAGATCAAAATTTGACATTGAGTTGTTGAATTCTTACTCGTTCAGTTTAGCAATGAGGTCAAACGCCATGAAATGGTGACATTTGCAAAGTCTCAATGCCACATAACGAGCAAAACGCCAAGCCAATTAGCCTTTATTATTGAGATGCTCACCGCATCTTGATCAATCGTAGCGCAGTTCCGTCGCCTTGCCGCCAAAGACGCGATAGGCAAAGATTGAATATCCGACGATTACCGGCAGCACAAAAGCGGTGCCAAACAATATGATCAACAGGCTTTCAGGTGCAGAAGCCGCTTCAACAATCGTCATCTTTTCGGGCACGATATAAGGGTAAAAAGAATAAGCTAATCCTGCAAATCCAAGAACCATGATCGCAACAATGCCAATGAAGGGAAGCAGAGAAAAACGCTCTGTTTCATCCGGTAAATGTTTCAGCTGCCAATAAGTGAAGATAAAGAACAAGCCAGACATGAGTGGTAATGGTGCCAAAGCAATGATCTCAGGAATGGTGAACCATTTTTCGAAAATTCGATCACTTGCAAGCGGTGTGATGATCGAAATGGCCGCCATGCCGATAAGCGTGAAAAACAGTGCCTTCTTCATCCATAAAATGGCATTGGCTTGTAACTGCCCCTCAGTTTTATAGATCAACCATGCCGCACCAATCGCGGCATAGGTCGCAGTCAGACAAATCGCAACCAGAATACCAAAGGCAAATGCTTGAAAGCCGGACTGGAGACCAAGCGTATATATGCCCAGCATATAGCCCTGGCTCAAAGCTGTGATGAGTGACCCTGCAAAGAATATTCGGTTCCAAAGCCATTTTTCGCTCGCTTGCGCTTTGGCTCTAAATTCAAACGCAACACCTCGTGCAATCAACCCAATCAACATAATTGTCACTGGTAAATAAAGCGCTGTGAGGATCTCGCCATGCGCTGCTGGAAATGCCACAAGCAAGATACCGATCGCTAAAACAAGCCAGGTTTCATTGGCATCCCAGAAAGGACCAATCGAAGCGATCATGCGATCTCTGTCTTCTGTCGGTGCGAGCGGAAAGAGAATTCCGACACCTAGATCAAAGCCATCGAGCACCACATAAACAAGAATGGAAATGCCCATTAATCCTGCGAAGATAAGCGGTAGGTGAGGGTAAATTAAAGTGATATCCATTTGATTTACTCCGCTGGCAGGCTGGCTTGATTTGGCATTGCACCGGGCAGGGCGGGTTTACCTGTTGCGCCCGGCTCGGGGCGTTGATCCCCGGTTTTAGCGGCTTTCACGGCAAGTCTCACGACCACAAAAATATAGGCGCCGAGCAATATGAAATAAGTTGCGAGATAGGCAATGAAGGTGGATAGAACCATGCCGCCGGCGATAGGGCCCAGTGCATCAGCTGTTTTTAACACACCTGTGACAAGCCAAGGCTGGCGACCGATTTCAGTGACATACCATCCGGCGATTGTCGCAACCCAGCCCGATAAAGCCATGGGAACGAATAAATAGGCCAAAGGTTTTGGAAACTCATCTTTTCGCCAGAGGTAATAGCTGCCAATCCAAGATAAAAATAACATGGCAAAACCGGTTCCAACCATAATGCGGAAACCCCAGAATACGGCAGCAACAGGTGGATGAAGTATTGTGCCATCTTCAGCCACAAAATCATTAAGACCGGGCACGACGCCATCTGCTTCGTGTTTTAAAATCAAGCTGGCGCCATTGGGAATTGAGAGCTCAAACTTATTGCTTCTGGTTTTCTCATCAGGCAGCGCAAATAATAAAAGCGGAACATTGCCTTTCGTTTCCCAATTGCCTTCCATGGCAGCAACTTTGGCAGGTTGATGTTCAAGCGTGTTCAGCCCATGAAGATCGCCAGCAAAAATTTGCAATGGGATTAAGAATGCAGCGAGTGTGACACCGGTTTTAAGTGCCTTGAACATGGATGCGCTTCGATCGCCCAACAACCATCTCAGCGCTGATAACCCGGCGACAAGAAAGGCAGCTGTTAGTCCGGAAGCCAATAACATGTGTGATAAGCGATAGGGCAGGGATGGGTTAAACACAATTGCAAACCAGTCCGTTGCATGAGCAATGCCATCAATAATTTCATAGCCTTGCGGGGTGTGCATCCAAGAATTTAACACCAAAATCCAGAAGGCGCTCATGGTGGTGCCAAAGGCAACCAAGAAGGTCGCAAGCGTATGTACTCGGTTGGACACGCGCCGGAAGCCAAAGAGCATAATACCCAGGAATACCGCTTCTAAAAAGAATGCGGTTAAGACTTCATAGGCAAGGAGTGGTCCCGCGATATTCCCGACAGTTTCCATAAATCCGGGCCAGTTTGTGCCGAATTGAAAACTCATCGTAATGCCCGAAACAACGCCCATAGCAAAGGAGAGCGCGAAGATTTTGACCCAAAAGAAATAGGCATCCATCCAGGCCTGATCACCTGTTTTATTATATCGGTATTTAAAAAATAGCAGGATCCAACCAAGGGCAATTGTGATGGTTGGAAATAGAATGTGAAAGGTGATGTTGGCACCAAATTGCATTCTCGATAATATAAATGGGTCCATAATGTCGTACTCCAATGCGCTGGATTATATATTATATTTCGGGCATTGAAAATTATGTGGCAGACTGTCGCGAATTTAGAATTATTCTAAACAAATTGTCGCAGATAGGGATAGAACTTGATAGATCTGGACTTAAGTCAAACGAGAAGAACACCCAAATGAATGATTTTGTATTCAATACGACACCTTCGATCCGCCAGATTTTAGGTGGTGCAGCGCGCATTGGGGAGTTGATAAACGATCTACCAGTTTCGAAATGCGATGTGCATATTTGTTTTGTGACGGATCCGGGGATTATGTCTTTGGGTTTGGCTGATGCGGCGATCGGAAACATCACTGCCCTTGGTTTTAAGCTCACATTGTTTGATCAGATTTCAGCAGATCCAAGCGCCGAGAGCGTCCTCGCGGCCGTTGAAATGGCAAAAGCTGAAGGATGCAATTGCGTCATTGGTTTCGGTGGTGGTAGCTCGATGGATGTCGCCAAAATGGTTGCGCTGCTTGTCCGATCTGATCAACCGCTAGATGAGATGTATGGCGTGAACATGGTCAATGGAACTCGCTTACCGCTCCTCCTTGTGCCGACAACAGCTGGAACAGGGTCTGAAGTCACGGGCATTTCAATTCTGACAACGGGAACAGCTGAGAAGAAGGGTGTGGTCTCGCCCGTTATTCTGCCAGATGTTGCGTTGTTGGATGCTGAGCTGACCATGGGATTGCCAGCTCATGTCACAGCGGCCACGGGCGTGGATGCCATGGTGCATGCGATTGAGGCTTATACGTCGAAAAGCGCCAACAATAACCCGATCTCAAAGATGTTAGCGCTAAAAGCACTTGATCTACTTGGCGCCAATATTCGCACCGCAGTGTTTGAAGGAGATAATAAACAAGCGCGATCCAATATGCTGCTTGGATCCATGCTCGCGGGACAGGCCTTTGCAAACTCGCCGGTCGCCGCCGTTCATGCTCTTGCTTATCCGGTCGGTAGTTTGTTTCATGTGCCCCATGGATTGTCCAATGCGTTAGTGTTGCAGAGTGTTATGCGGTTTAACGCACCTGAATGTTCAGAAGATTACGCGGAACTTGCACCGCATGTCTTCCCTGATATCAATCTTTCTCAGAGCAGTCAGATGATCGCAGACGCCTTCATCTCTAGATTAGGAGCCCTAAATATTGAATTGGGCTTGGAGGCAGGTCTCCGGCATGTTGGGATTAATGAAAGCGATATTGAAAAGCTCGCAACTGATGCGATGAACCAAACGAGACTATTGGTGAATAACCCACGTGAAGTGACTTTTGATGATGCTGTGACAATTTATCAGGCGTCGTATTGATGTAACCAGACATGAAAAAAGCGACCTGAAATTTCAAACCGCTTTTCAAAATCTTTAAAGCTCAATCGCAAGCTAATTAAATTGTTGGCTCAAGTGAACTTTCTTCACCCTCAAGCAATGGCACAGGTAATGGACGTGATTTTTCATCCAAAATCTGGAAATCAACTTTGCCATGCTCATCTTTCTTAACGACATAAGAGAGACGATCCGCGATGGAATTATCTTCATTAAATGTCAAAATTTTTGGTGTCATGTCAAAAACCTCGCCAGTTGGGCGATATTCTGAACCGCAGATGATGACCTGGTCGCCTTTTTGGCATGTGCGAGCCGCAGCACCATTTAGGATGCAAACTTTAGATCCGCGCTCGCCATAGATGACATAAGTTGAAATACGCGCCCCTGAATTTTTGTTCCAGATGTCGACAAATTCAAGCGGCTGTAAACCAACTGCCTCGCAGTGGTCTGGATCAAGTGTGATAGATCCATGGTAGTTTAAATTAGCTTCGGTCACATAAATGCCGTGCAACTTAGAGGCTACGAATTGTTTCAACTTATCACTCCTTGAACTTAGTACATTTACGGTACTTCTAGCCGATCAAAATTGATAAATGTTTAATTGCAAAAAATGATGATGAGACAACTTATAGAGAGCGGTTGGTCACTTTTTTATTGAAGTTTTGAAACTCCCTTATTGCCAGACGTTCAACGCTAGAACCTGTAAATTTTCCGCGTTTTATTTTAACTCACAGCGCATCAGCGGCCCGTTGGAGCGCGGAAAGTCCCATTTCAAAGTAAGGTTCTGCTCTTTCAATTCTAAGCCAAGGAAATAACTCTGGGGGCTGTCTTCACCACATAGAGCGTTCGCGGCGGTGAAAAACCCATCTTTGCGTTTTTCAATCACCCCCCAATTTAACGCGCACCATTGTTGCCCTTGTTTGAGCCAAAGTTTATCAATTTCAAACGGTGCAGATAAAACCGTGCCACCCGGTTTAATGGGTTCACCTTCGCACTGTGCTTTTGTACCCCAGCTTCCGAAAAATATGTCATGGGTCATGCCACTAGCGGGAAATGCTGATAAACATGTAAGCGCGATCAATAGGGTAAATTTCATAACCATGATTTGCTTATATATCATGACGGTGCTGATGGCCAATATTTGCATCCTCACTAAATCTTTGCAACGCAATGTATGACACCGCCTTGCGAGCGATATTACGCGATGGTATTTTTCAGCTATGACGGCGCGAGAATCGAACTCAGAAATTGAAAGCTTAAGCAAATCGATAACCGATGATTTGGAACTCCTTGGTGCGCAATCAGCTTATAAAGCCGATGCCGATGAAATAGATCCCCGTTACAAGAGTTACGGTGTAAGAGCGCCAGAAATGAAGCGGTATATTTCGCAGCTCAAGCCGACTTTCTCCAAGATGAATACAAACGAGAAAATTAGCCTGGCACAACGCCTCATTGCCTCTGGATTTGGTGAGCAAAAAACTGTTGCACTTGCTTTACTTGAACGAGAAGCTCAATATTTCACCCCGGACCGGTTTGATTTGCTGGAAGAGATCTTCAGCCAACTCTACGGATGGAGCAAAATCGATGCCTATACTGGTTTATTTTTAAGGCAGATATTGAACGCCCATGAGACGGAATTAATCGCGCTGCTGAAGTCCTGGAACCTTCATGACGACCAATGGCTTCGTCGTGCAAGCGTTGTACTCTTCACCCGTCAAGTCGCCAGATCAGAACGCTATAAGGATGTGGCATTGGCCAATTGCAATAATTTAACCCATGCGAAGGAACATTTGGTTCAAACCGGTGTTGGCTGGTGCCTGCGAGATCTTATGCGTTGGCACAAAGAGGATATTCTACCCTATGTGATCGACCTACGGGCCAAAGGTATAAGCAGCAAAATCACGCTTTATGCCTTGCGCGATATTAAAGGTGATGAACGCAAAAAAATCCTTGGAAAGACATGAGCTTACCTCAAGCATTATCCGCGCTTGTTTCTTCAATTACTTTGCGCGCAACACGAAAACATTCAAGCGCTTGCGGTACGCCACAATAAATACCGACCACGTGTATGATAGCGCGAATTTCCTCATGCGACACACCATTATTAAGCGCCCCGCGACAATGAATTTCCCATTCATGCATTTTGCCCAATGCGCCAATCATCGAAAGGTTCATCATCGACCGGGTTTTGGGATCAATCACATCGTCACCCCAGCCAAACCCCCAACACCATGCAGTCATGGCTTCTTGAAAAGGTTGGGTGAGCCAATCCGCATTTTTCAGATTATTCTCAACATATTCAGCGCCAAGTGTACTCTTGCGTTGTTCCAAACCTTTCAAAAAAAGATCTTCATCAAATAAGCTCATTTTCTAATCCTTCAGTTTGATTGCAACATTTTTGGTCTGAACGTAATTCCAAAGTGCCTCGCGGCCCTTTTCACGCCCATAGCCAGATTTGCCATAGCCGCCAAAAGGCGTTTCCACTCCCCCTGCATACCATTCATTGACAAACACCTGACCAGCACGAAGTTTTTGACTGGCTTGCATGGCGCGATCTAGATCTTTTGTGAATACGCCACCCACCAAGCCATAAGGTGTGCTGTTGGTAATCTTGATTGCGTCGCTGTCTGATTTAAATTTTAGGATCGAAAGAACCGGACCAAACACTTCCTCATTTGCGATTTTCATATCCGGCGTAACGCCTGAAAGCACAGTTGGCTCCATAAAGGCACCTTCTCGATTAAGCTTATGGCCCCCGGTGGAAAGATTAGCACCTTCTTTGACGGCATCAGTCACCATATTAACAGCGCGATCGCGTTGTTGTTCCGATACCATTGCGCCCATAGTGGGACCAAATTCAGGCCGCTCAATGCCCGGACCAACGTTCAAAGACTTTGCGACATTGGTAATCCGCTCGACTAATTCATCATGCACGTTTTCATGAGCAATGACGCGTGACATGGCTGAACATACTTGCCCGGCATTGAAATAAATCCCCCAGCGTACATCATTTTCGAAGGCTTCTAGATCCGCATCATCGTGGACTATCGCAGCAGACTTTCCACCAAGTTCTAACACACATGGAACAACATTTTTTGCAGCCGCAGATGCGATCGCGACGCCTGTTGGCACGGATCCCGTGAACACGATCTGGTTAACCAAGGGATGCGCAGATAATGCAGCGCCTGCCTCATGACCATACCCGCAGATGATATTCACCGCACCTTTTGGCAGGCCAACGGATTCGGCTGCATGGGCAAACCATGCATTGGATAATGGAGTCAGCTCTGGCGTTTTGATCACACAACAATTGCCGGTTGCCAAACCCGCCGAAAGTGATCGCGCTGTCATTTCAACGGGGTAATTCCAGGGGATAATCTGTGCTGATACGCCATAAGGTTCGTGCGTGGTAAAATCAAAATAACCCTTGCCGAGGGGAATAGAACGCCCTTCAACGGTCTCTGCCTGGTTGCCATAATACTCAAAATAGCGGGCCGCACCTTCCACTTCGATACGCGCCTCCCATAAGGGCTTGCCTTGCTCGAGTGTTAGAAGCGGTGCGATCTCATCAATATGTTCAAGCAGATATCGACCCATGGCTTGGACCATACGGCCACGCTCAACGGGTCTGAGACCCGATAATGCGCCTGACAGATGAAGCTCATGCGCTGCAGTCACGGCTTTATCGACATCGCCAGCATCCGCGAGTGCTTGTTCGGCTAGTTTCTCACCGGTGCACGGATTAATGACATCAAGACGCCCCGCGCCACCATCGACCCATTCGCCATTGATATAGTTTTGCCAAAATTCTTTCATATTACGTTTCAACGATCATCATCTTTTGTCTTGGCCATCGATTGCTTGCCGCATCCAGCGTTGTAAGTGCATCACCGGATGCTCAGAATTCACCCCTCCGGATTTATCAATCACTAAAGGTCCTGGCCTATATCCTTTTGAATTTAAACCGCGCTGCACGGATTCAACAAGATGAATATCTTCTTCAACAGTTGTCTTTCGGTCCTGAATGGCAAGTTGGCGGATCTTCTCATCTTCAACGCCATCTACGGAATACCACCCGCGAAAAACCGCCACGCGTTCTGTATCTATCGCGCGCCAATGATAGGTGTTTAAGACATTGCCCGGATAAACCTGAAATGAAAACATCGGCCATAAAAACCAGCTCGAATATTCATCAAAATGTTGAAAACCTGAATGAATATCATAGGTCATGTTTTCTAAGTTTTGGCATTCCGTTGTGTGGCGCAAACATTTGCCCTGAGGTTGAATGTCATAGGTCTCTGGCTTGACGACACCGCTTGCAAATGTCGGATGATTAAGCGTGCAGTGATAGCATTCTGAATAATTCTCAACAGAAACTTTCCAGTTACAGTTTTCTGGAATCTCAATCCATTCAAGTGGCTTTAAGTCGGCCCAGTTTGGTACCCATTCAGAAAGCTCTTGGCGCGCGTTAGGAAACCAATCATCCATCGGCGTTGCGTCTGGATCCAAGTTCACAAAAATAAATCCCAAGAATTCTTCCGAACGCACTTCAGTGAGGCAGATGGATGATTTATCAAATCCTTCAACGGCTTTGATATTGGGACCACTACGCAATTCACCCGATAATTCATATGTCCATGCATGATAGGGGCAGACTAAGACAGAGGACTTGCCCGTACCACTTACCAGTTGATGTGCGCGATGCTGGCAAACATTATAAAAAACGCGAATTTGATCATCTCGCCCGCGCACGGCAAACAGGCTTTCACCGGCAATCTCAAAACTCGCATAGGAACCCTTTTCAGATAATTGTGATGCATGGCAACCAAATTGCCATGTGCTTGATAAAAGACCTGCTGCTTCAATGTGAAAGACTTCAGGATCTGTGTAATATCTCGCATCCAATGATCTGATGGGTTCGGTCATTTGATCGGCTCGTGATAAAGGCCAAGCTGATGGCGACGTTTGTGAAAGGTGTCCACCCGATCAACAATTTCATCACTGGCGACCGCTATCACAAACGATAGCAGCGTTTCTAAAAGTGCAATAATACTGACTGATGACGGGAAGAATTGAGGCGTATCGACAGAGACAACAAATCCATGATCTGCATCTCTTAAGATCGGACTTGCTGGGCTATCGGACAAGGCTATGATGGTCATATTCTGCTCACGTGCGATCTTCACCGCTTCAACAACTTCAGAACGATACGGCTTGCAGGTGATGGCAATCAGCACATCGCGTTCATCTGCCCACGCTAAATCATCGACAGGCGTCGATCCTGGTTTTGGGATTGAATGAAACTGTACCATCCCAGTGGATGCCAGATAAGTGAAGTTGCGCGCATTAGAATTATGAACCCCGACGCCAAGCACAAAAATATTGCGTGAATTCCAAATAGAATTGGCTGCATCCTTGAGCTGATCTGCAGAAATGCCCGCAAATGTTTCCTCAATATTGTTGAGCACTTCTTGCACCATATCCGCATAAAGACCACCCAGATCACCGGACTTTCGAACATCTTGTAACCATCGCGCACGATCCGGAAAATCAACAGCCCCGCGGCGGATGGCTTCGCGAAATGGCACTCTGAAATCATCATACCCTTCAAAGCCAACTTGGCGCGCCATGCGCACAAACGTATTGGGCTTGACGTTTGCCGCTTCAGCAATCTCGCGCACTGTGGACACACCAACATCGCGCGGGTTTTCCAGCACATAAGTCGCTGCTTTTTGCGCTTCTGGCGTGAGTTCTGGCAGCTCGTTGGCTAACCGCTCTAAAATCGTATTTGATACATTTGTTACATTCATGATTGACTATGGTACATTTGTTTGATTACATTGTCGAGAGAAAAATTACTAAAAGGAACGACAGTGACAAAAAATTTTCCGACACATGCGCGCGTTGTCATCGTAGGCGGCGGCGTGATGGGCGTAGGCCTTGCTTATCACCTCGCACATGAAGGCTGGGGCCCAGAAACTGTCCTTTTGGAAAAGGCAGAACTCACCAGCGGCAGTACCTGGCACGCTGCGGGGCAAATTACTCATTCCACCTCCAGCTTCAGTCTCGGGAAATGTGTCGATTACAATATCGGTCTTTATTCCGGTGCGCTGGAAAAAGAAACTGGTCAAGCCGTGACCTGGCATGGTTGCGGTTCCTTCCGTTTAGCTTACACAGAGGACGAGATGGATTGGTTGCGCCACACGCTATCGGTTGGACGCTCACTTGGATTTAATATCGAACTTGTTGGCCCTGAGCGCGTTGCAGAGCTGCATCCGTTTTATAATTTGGACGGTGTTTTGGGCGCGCTTTATACGCCTGATGATGGTCATGTGGATCCAACCAATGTCACAATGTCAATGGCCGCAGGTGCGCGCCAGAAAGGCGCGCGCATTATCCGAAATTGCCGCGCTACAAACATCACGCAAGCGCCAAATGGTGAATGGATTGTTGAAACCGAACAGGGTACCATTACGTGCGAACATGTCGTCAATGCGGGCGGCACCTATGCACGTCAGATGGGTGAATGGTCAGGACTTCAATTGCCTATGACGTCAATGACGCACCATTATTTTGTCACTGAACCAGTTCCTCAATTTGAAAATTTGGATCAAGAACTTCCGGTGATCCGCGATGATAAAAAAGTCTCGGGCTATATCCGCATGGAGCAAAAACGAGGACTGATTGGCATTTATGAAAAATCCAATCCTAACTCGGTTTGGCATGATCATTGTCCATGGGATTATGAGAACTGGTTATTTGATGCCGATTATGATCGCGTCATGCCGTGGTTGGAAGAAAGCCTTAATCGCATGCCGATCTTTGCCGAGCTTGGCATTCAGCGCGAAGTTCATGGTGCAATCAGTCACCCGCCGGATGGCAATCCATTGATTGGCCCAGCACCAGGCGTGACAAATTATTGGTGCTGTTGTGGCACGCAAATTGGGATTGGCTGGGGACCAGGCCTCACGCGCGAATTGGCGCGTTGGATGGTACATGGCGCTGCTGATATTTCCATGCGTGATTATGATCCCCGCCGCTTTGGCCCTTATGCCACAAAGGATTGGCAGGTTGTTAAAGCGGAAGAAGATTATTGCCTGCGCCATGAAATCCCGTTTCCACATTTTAACCGATTGGCTGGCCGTCCCATCAAGCCTTCTCCCTTACACGAATTGCTTAAGTCCAAAGGCGCTGTGCATGAGGAAGTTTATGGGTTTGAACGCCCACGCTGGTTTGCCAAAAATGGTATTGCGCAAGAAGATCAATATTCGTTCCGCCGCAATGATGTGCATGATATGGTTGACGAAGAAGTGCGCGCCGTCCGCGAACGCGTCGGTATTATGGATGTGACCGCCTTCACCAAGATCGAAGTTTCAGGTCCCGATGCCTATGCACTTTTAGATGGGTTGACGGCCAACCGCATGCCGCAAAAAACAGGTTCTATAACGCTCACTCATATGCTCAATCGTCGAGGCCGCATCGAGCTTGAAACAACGATTGTTCGCATGTCGGACGAGCGCTTCTATTTGGTATGCGCTGCATTTTTTGAGCAACGACTTGAAGATCATCTTCATCAAAACAAAGCTGATCGTGATGTGACCATCAAGGTTCTATCATCCGAATGGTCAGCGCTGTCGTTAAATGGTCCACGATCACGTGACGTGCTGGAAAAATGCACAGACGCCGATCTCTCGAATAAAGCTTTTCGTTGGTTGTCAGCTCAGGAAATCACAGTCGCAGATCACAAAATTTGGGCGTTTCGCATGTCCTATGCGGGCGAATTGGGTTGGGAATTTCATATGCCCAATAACGCATGCCTTGATGTCTATAATGCGCTCTGGTCTGCTGGTGAAGGCCACGGCATTTCAGACTATGGCAGCTTTGCAATGAATGTCATGCGCATGGAAAAAGGTTTCAAAGGCGCAGGCGAACTAACCAACGAAGTTACGCTCGCCGAAGCTGATGTATTGCGCTTTGCGCGCACGGATAAAGACTATTTGGGTCGCGACCTCACGCTCAACGAAGATCTGCCATGGATTTGCGCTTATCTTGAAATTGAACCTGACGGCAGTGTTGATGGGCATGGCGGCGAAGCGGTGCTGCACAATGGCGTCGTTGTTGGCTCCACTGCATCCGTGGCCTATGGTCATACAATCGGCAAAGTGTTAGCTTTTGCTTACATAAAGCCTGATGCTGCAAAACCGGGCATGCGGCTCGAAGTGATTATTCACGGTGAAAAGCGCGCAGCACGCGTACTTTCAGAACCCGCTTATGATCCTGAAAGCTTGTTACCCCGCGTTGATGCGCCAAGCATGGTGAGTGCATGAAAGTATCATCAATCAAATTATGGTCTGTCGATCTAACTAGCCATGAAACCTATTATATGGCGGATGGCAAAACGTGCGCCACGGTTGAAACGCATGTTGTGTGTCTTGAAACAGATAATGGTTTGAAAGGCTGGGGCGAAGTTTGCCCCATCCCGCATTACCTCCCGGCTTTTGCAAAAGGTGTACCAAGCGCTGTGACTGAAATGGCGCCTGAGATTTTGGGTATCGAACCCTTTGGCGTAGATGCCCCTATGCGCAAACTCGATGGGTTTTTGATCGGGCATCTGCACGCGAAATCCATTATCGATATTGCGCTTTGGGATCTCTTTGGCAAGGCGACCGATTTACCGCTTTATGCACTGCTTAGTGGCCGCACGCGTTATGATATGCCGCTTTACCATTCGATCACTTGTATTGCGCCGGATGAAATGGCCCGCATTGCAAAGGATGCTTATGCCACAGGTATCCGGCAGTTTCAGGTTAAACTTGGCGCGGACGCAAATTGGGAACAAGACGCGGAACGGCTTATCAAAGTGCGTGAAGCTGTAGGCAAAGGCCCGCTGGTTTATGGTGACTGGAATTGCGGGGCTTCACGCCTGCATGCAACACGAACCGGTCGCGCGGTTGCCCATCTTGATGTGATGCTAGAACAACCTTGTCAAACTTTGGAAGATTGCACGGCGGTTCGCAATGCAACGGGCTTGCCGATGAAGATTGACGAGAACGCTCATGATTACGCGTCCTTATTGAAAGCCTATGAATTGGGATGTCTTGATGCTGTCGCACTCAAGTTATCGAAATTTGGTGGGTTATCCGCCACCCGTAGAGCTCGCGATCTGGTCGTTCATTTAGGTGCTGAAATTTGCGCAGAATGCACCTGGGGCTCTGACATTGTTACAGCCGCGTCTTTGCATTTAGCAGCATCTACACCTCACGGATCATTGTTAAATACCTGCGATCTTGCCAATTATGTATCGCCCCGTTTGTGCCCGGACGGACCGGTGCGGGAAAACGGACGAATTGCGCCACCAGAAGGACCGGGCTTGGGTGTCACGCCAGATCCTGATATCTTGGGTGAACCCATTTTAGAATTGAGCTAACACATGTTAAAGATCAAAACCCAAGACGAATGGATTGAAAAAGCGCAAGAGGTGTTGCCAGCCGGAGGCTTTGGAAATTTTGATCCCGGAATCATCATCGCACGCGGAGAAGGCGCACACGTCTGGGATGAAGATGGCAATAAATATATCGACTATTTGATTGGTTCCGGCCCGATGCTTTTAGGTCACGGACACCCCGAGGTCATGGAAGCTGTCTTGGAACAATTGCCAAAGGGCATGACCTTTTTTGCCAATAACAGTAAGGGTATTGAACTCGCGCAAGCCATTATCGATGCGGTCCCCTGCTGTGAGCAAGTTCGCTTCGTCACATCAGGTGGTGAAGCGGATATGTATGCCATTCGCCTTGCACGCGCTTTTACAGGTCGCAATAAAATCCTCAAGTTTGAAGGCGGTTATCATGGCATGAGCGCCGAAGCACAAATGAGTTTAGCACCATCACGGCGGGTTAATTTTCCGCAAGCAGTGCCCGACAGTGCAGGTATTCCGGATGGTGTCGCGGAGCAAATGGTCATTGCGCCCTATAATGATCTCGAAGCTGTTGAAAATCTATTGCGCGAAGATGATGATATCGCAGCCATCATTGTTGAACCGCTCCAGCGGATCATTCCGCCAGAGCCGGGTTATCTACAAGGCCTGCGCGATCTGTGCGACAAATATAATGTGCTTTTAATCTTTGATGAAATTGTCACAGGATTTCGACTAGCCTATGGCGGTGCACAAGAACGTTACGGCGTTGTTCCAGATATCTGCACATTGGGTAAGATTATCGGGGGCGGTTTCCCACTTGCAGCGCTAGGCGCCAGTGCAGACATCATGCGCCATTTTGATAAAAAGATCGTCGGCGACGAAAAATGGCTCATGCAATTGGGTACATTATCCGGCAATCCAATTGCTTCAGTTGCAGGGTTAAAAACCATGGAAGTGCTCCGCCGCGACGGTGCTTATGACAAATTGCGCGCGATTGGGGCCGCATTACAAAAAATGCAGCATGAAGCCTTAAACGAAGCAGGCATTGCACACCAGATCTGCGGTGATGAAACGCTATTTGATATCTTCTTCACTGACAATACTTGTCGCGATTATCGCAGCGCACAGCATGATGATCCAAAACGCAATGAAGCCTATAATCAAGTATTGCGTGACAACGGCATCTTTAAATCACCAGGCAAACTCTATCCTTCTTTAGCGATATCTGACGAGGACCTCACGGCCACTGAAGCTGCAGTACAAAAAGCTGTTCAAGCGATTAGCCAAAACTGATTGTTCATTTTGCTGTTTGCGTTTTTGGATAGACACCGCGCGATTAATGGTGTTAACCGAGGCATCACCACATACGTCATCAAACAAACTTGGATGATTACCGTAATTAAAAGTCGAAGTGGTTGTGGCCAGCTCGGTGTCATCATGGCAATAAGAGTGCTAAGGATCAGGATCATTGAAAAAACAACAACGATCATAACCAATGCCATACGGTGCGGGCTGGGCTGCGCGATCTTTGTTCCCTTGGGTGGATCAAACCAAAATTCCAAGCCAGTCATACGCTCAAAGGTCGGGTCAGCTTCGAAATATTTTGAGCCTTTAGCGAGCATATCATTGCGATAGTCAGAACGTTCAAATTCTTCCAACTGCTCGATGCTATCGAACCGGAAAATCTGTCTATATGTGTCGCCCGGCTTTTCAGGTCGATGAAAGCCAACACCGATATAGCCTGGAAATTTTTCCGACGCACCTTCAGTCATCTGTTTGAGCCACGCCTCATATTCGACTTCACGACCTGGCTTGACCCGTTGTCTAACTACAATGGTAACTGTATCGCTCATATCAATTCGTCCTCAAACCAAAAAACGGTGTCTCACCGCAAAGATATATTTCCAATTTCTTTTATGGAACATACGTCAATCGGTGAGCAATCGATCATTGTTTAGTTGAAGTTTGGGCGATGAGCTACTCTTCAATATGCATGATTATAACTTATTATCGGAACGTTTAAATGCCCCTTGGACGATCCGATCGATCACCATAGCGACAAATAAAATGGCAAAGCCACCCAAAAGGCCCGGTCCTTTTGCAGCATATTGCAGAGCTTCGAGAATTTCACGTCCCAATCCACCACCGCCGATCAAAGAGATGATGACGACCATAGACAGGCACATGAGAATTGTTTGGTTCACGCCAGCCATAATAGATGGCAGAGCCAAAGGCAGCTCCACGTCTTTAAGAAGTTGCCAGCGCGACGCACCAAACGCCACAGATGCTTCTTTAATACTTTCTGGCACACCTCGCATGCCCAAAGCGGTGAGACGAATGACGGGCGGCATTCCAAAAATAATTGTTGCCAAAATCCCCGGTGGGTTACCCGTGCCAAAAAACGCAATAATCGGTATGAGATAAACGAAAGCTGGCAGTGTTTGCATGAGATCGAGTATTGGCTCAGCAACTCGAAATGCGCGGAGCGACTTTCCGAACCAAACGCCCAGCGGAATTCCTATGACCACACATAAAATTACGGCTGCACCCACAAGCGCGACCGTTTCCATAGCTATCTCCCAATAGCCTAAGAAAGCGATATAGCACAAAGCTGCCGCGGTAAATGTCGCAACTCGTGGTCCTGCTGATCGCCAAGCCGTAACAATTATGACAATCATCACCACGGGCCAAGGTGAGCCATTCAGCGCCAATGTCAGCGCATCAAGAACAGTTCGGACAGTTCGGACAATGCCATCAAACACGCCGCCCCCGGCAATTGCGGCGGCATCAATTTGACGTTCCATAAACCCAGCGATTGCTGCAAATAACGTTCCATTATCCGAGCCTAGAAACAACTGAGATACTGAATTTTCCGGAAACGCTGATAAAAATTCGGGAACGGAGTGGTTCGATGTGAATTTATAGACCACGAGCGGGGCGATGGCGATGACCAACAAGACACCAGTTATGATGTTTGAAAGGCGAAATCCGCTCTCGACTTCATCGGGGGTTATCCGCCAGCGCGAATATTGTTTTTCATAGGCGTAATTTGCATATAAGCCTTGGATGAGTTTGACGATAATCAGAATAAATAAACCACCGATCAATATGCTCGATGCTTCCGCTTGTGCTTCGGCGGCACGTTCGAGAGAAATCTCAGCGGCCCTTGCAATATTGTCAGACAGTTTTGTAAAGCGTTCGACATCGGCTGCTTCGGTTGCGTCCTTTGCGCGTTGCAGAAGCTCGTCGGCGCGTGCTTGTTGCGTAGCTGCGCGATCTAAAAATTCAGCGCCAGGATTTCCCCATAACCCTTGTCCAATTTGCACCAAGCAACAATTTCGAGAATAAGAAATGACCAGAACATACCCCATAGGGCACGTGATGCCGACCAAAATGGTCCTAAGAGGCATGCCCACAAATTGAACGAGATCGAAAAAATGCTGGTCTTCTCGTGTATCTTCATAAAGGCTTGTGAGTAATAGGCACCATTTTTTTCAGCAAACCGATTGATTGACGTGTGGAGTTTGCTTTGATCAATTTCAATGTCAGATGCTGAAATAACTTTCTGAATGGGCGTATCAGTCATCTTTGCCTCCTTGTATGCCTTGAAGAAGTGTCGACTTTGAAACCACGCCAACATCTTTGCCCTTATCCGTAATAATGATTGGCAAGTCGGATTGAACAGCCAGATTGATGAGATGATCCAGATCAACATTATGTTCCGCGCGAAGAGCGTTGGATTTTGCGCCATCAAAACTATCCAAAGGCTTCATGATGGAATTCGCTTTGACGAGCTTTAATTTCGAGATGCCTTGCACAAAGTCGCGGACATAATCATCGGCCGGCTGCATGACGATTTCTTCTGGTGTGCCGATTTGGACAACCACGCCGTCTTTCATAATAGCAATCCTGTGACCAATTCGAATGGCTTCATCCAAATCGTGAGTAATGAATAATGTGGTTTTCTTCAGCTGCGCCACGAGGGATTTAAACTGATCTTGCAATTGAACTCGAATAAGAGGATCAAGCGCTGAAAAAGGCTCGTCCATTAAAAGAATATCTGGGTCTGATGCGAGAGCGCGCGCAATGCCGACGCGTTGCTGCATGCCGCCGGAGAGTTCTTTGGGAAGCCGGTCTTCAAAACCTGCGAGATCCACCATTTTTAACACATGATCAGAGACTGCCCATCGTTTGGATTTTGCGACTTTTCGGATTTCCAATGGATAGGCCACATTGTCACGTACCGATCTATGCGGCATGAGCGCCATGTGTTGAAAAACCATGCCGATCTGTTGAGAACGCATAAGGCGCAATTCTTTATTTGATAAATTGGAGATGTTTCTGCCGAGGATTTCAATGGTGCCTGATGTCGGTTCGATCAGTCGATTGATATGGCGTACAAGGGTTGATTTGCCGGAACCTGACAAACCCATGATACAAAATATTTCGCCGCGTCCAACTTCGAAACTTGCGTTTTGAACGCCCACGACACAACCAAATTGTGAGAGTACTTCGGATTTGCTGAGATTGTCTGAATGGATGGCGCGCATGGCTTCATCAGCCTCGGCTCCAAAGATTTTCCAAACATCCTTTAACCTTACGACTGTTTCAGTCATATGCATGTCCCTGCAACGGCCTTTTAGTCTGCCGCTTTTAAAAAGAGTTTAAACCAGAAAATCGCCGCACTTGCGCGCGGCGATCAACGATAGGAGGTTTAGGACTAGTTGGATAACCAGTTTAGAACTGTTTCCTCATTAGCAGCGACCCAGCTCGCCGCGAAATCCGCTGGGTCCTGTCCATCAACTGCCAGTGCCTTACCCATCGCACTTAGATCTTCTGGTTTCATTTGATAAGCTGCAAAAAGAGCCGCTACCGTTGGGTATTTCTCTTCCAGCATTTTCGCATAATGTAAGTGGAGTGTCGCACCGTTCCATGCTGTGGACGCTTGGGACTTTTCCAACCAATCTGGATCATCTGTTGGTTGCACAATTGTCCATGTTGCAGGATCATGAGCTGGCTCTGAAAGAACAGTCAATTCTTGGGTCACAAAGATGTAATGCGGATTGTAGCAAAAACCGATCCATGGCTCTTTTGCCTTTGTGGCATTTGCAAGATTTGCATAAGCAATTGTTTCTTCATATTCGGTCAGATCAAAAACCTGATCATACCCGTAAGAGCGTGCGCGAATTTTTTCAATCACAGTTGATGCCCAACCAGGCGCGCCAATCCAGACTTCTGGTTTTCCATTGCCATCAAGATCAAAGATTTTCATCTTTTCTGGATCACTGAGATCATCAATTGACGTGATGTCATATTGCTCAGACAAAAATGTTGGAACGCACATTCCTTGCGAAGCTTGTACAGGGTTTTCGTTCATGACAACGGATTGGTTGTCCTTCACATAAGTGTCGTGCAGATTTTGCTGGTTTGGCATCCAAACTTCAGGGTGCACATGCATCGATCCTTTATCCATTGCTTCAAATACAATTGGATTTGTGGCGTTTTGAAGTTCTACATCAAGACCAAGGTTTTGCTCGATAACCACTTCAAGAATGTGCGCGGTTGCATTGACTGATGACCAATTTGGCACGCCGATGACGATATCACTGGCGGCGGCTGGTGTGGCAAGCGCTGCAATCATTCCTGAAGCGATAATTGCTGATTTATTCATGAAAGTTCTCTCCATTAGCGACCCATTCTTGGGTGGGTCCATTTGATGAAATTACATGGGGTGAGATAATTATTTATAGTGCGTTTTATGTCCCACATAATATGTCGCAATCATCAAGTTACAGATAGAAAACACCCATTGGTAGTTCGAAATTGGGGCTGTAAATTGCAAAATTTACAACTTATCTAAAGTTGAATTTATTAGGCAATTGCTCAATATATATGCAGATACTTGTCGCTAAATTGGACCTGTCTTTTCATATTTTTGGTGAGTAGGCCACACCTTCTCATGGTCAAATTACTGATTAATTCATGGATTTCATTGCCTTTTTGGCAATTTGATTAAGCGAGAAATCGCTGGATTTCAGCTGTGATTTGGTGCGCGATATGGTGGACCGTTAAATTGCATCTATTGCAATTTATATAATATATACTTGTAATATATTTAAAAATACATGATTTTATTTGTGTAATTAGCCCTTGGGAAAGTATAAATGCGTTTGGAATGGTTAGAGGATATTTTGGCAGTTCATGACGCTGGATCTCTTCGCGCAGCTGCTGATCAAAGACTTTTAACGGCATCAGCTTTCACCCGCAGAATTCGTGTGGTGGAAGAAGCGATTGGAGGCGAGCTTTTTGACAGGAGCAATAAGCCTGTCACTCTTCGACCTCATGTTGTTGCAATGATACCGAGTATTCGTGAATTGGCGATCAGTCTTAAAAAAGTTCAAAATGATTTAAGCGGTCTGGGCGATGATGGGCAAATTACACGTATAATTTGTCAGCATACATTGTCTGTAAGTTGGGCGCCGAAAGTCGCCAAACTGCTAACGCTCCATGGCTTGCAGATGCGGATTAAATCTGGTTCAAAAGACGAATGTGTTTTGAGCGTTATGAGAAACGATACCGACTTGGCAATCGTTTATGATGACCCAAATCTGCAAAGTGAAAAGAACCCCGATCTCTTTGATTGTTTCCGTTTTGCAACGGAGCAATTCTTACCGGTGGCAGCATCAAGCCTTGATACCATCCTTAAACAATCGACAGAAACCACACGTGTTCCCTTGGTTGCTTATCCGCGCGATATTTATTTAGGAGAGGTTTTGGAGCGTGCTTTGTCGAAAGGCCTGAGCAAGGGTTTAAATGTCGCTATTGTGGCTGAATCTGGGTTAGGGCCAGCGGTTCTTGAGTTTGTTCGAGAAGGTATTGGTGTTGGCTGGCTGCCATTATCTATCATAAAAGATGAACTAGATGCAGGCAGCCTAATTGAGATGAGCGACATCTTACCGCCCTTTGAATTAGATGTTGTGGTTAAGAAATCCAAGTCAACATCTTACAAAAGAATAGACGCAAATTGGGCACTCATTTCGGATAATTTCTCGACAGAGCTTTTGTCACCTTAATGTTTGATGACACGTTATAAGTTCTGAGGTTTCTTATGTCTGGCCGAAGATGCGCAAAATTATATCTCGCGCACCGTCTTTATATGAGATTGTGAAATCGTTTTGTTTAAAAAAGTGATTTCAGAACAGACATAGATATGCCTAATCAGCACCTGAAACTTCCATCACCGCGCCAGGTTTTGGCTTAATGAATCTTTGTACGAAGAATACCAAGGCTGCGATAGCACCGCCGATAAGATCCGTATAAAGACCGCCTTCGATGAGGAACAAAGCAGCAATGATTAATCCGATGCGGTTGAACCAAACAACCGATTTGCCAATGAACCAGCCTTGCATGCCTGATGACAGCAAGAACACGCCGGCAACTGCAGTGATAAAGGCACGTGCGATTTCAACGGTTGTTCCATCCATCAACAATGCTGAATTATAGAAGAACATGAACGGTACGATAAATGCTGAAATACCAATCCGGAATGAGGTTACAGACGTTTCCATTGGGTTCGCGCCAGAGATGCCGGCCGCGGCATAAGACGCGAGTGCAACGGGGGGCGTGATTGCCGAGACAACCGCAAAATAGAACACAAAGAAATGTGCGGTTAAGAGCGGAATACCAAGATCAACCAAGCCTGGTGCCACAACTGATGCCGCCACAGCATAGGCGGCCGTTGTGGGCATTCCCATACCCAGCAGAATTGCGATACACATTGCAAAGAACAATGCTAGCAACTGAGATGTTTCTGCCAAGCCGAGCAAGAGTGCTGAGAAGCGTGCGCCGACACCGGTGAGTGAAATCACACCAACAATAATACCAGCACATGCACAAACCGCGATGATTTGGATAGACATTAAGCCAGATAATTCAAACGCCTTTGCAATGGATTTTGGTCCCATCCGATAAGGTGTGAGCCAGCTTACAACGGCAGCAGCCACGGTTGCGAGTGTGCCAGCGCGGATTACTGAATATCCCATGAAGAGCGCGCCAATTAGAATGATAATTGGTAGGAATAGGAAAGCTTGGCGGGCCATGTCGCCGAGCTTTGGCAGCTCTTCACTGCGCATGCCACGCATGCCAAGTTTTGCAGCTTCAAAGTCAACCATGAAATAAACCGACACATAAAACAGTACAGCTGGAATAATCGCAGCAATAGCAATTTCCTGATACGGAATTCCTGTCACCTCTGCCATGATAAACGCGCCGGCGCCCATAATAGGTGGCATGATCTGACCACCCGTGGACGCGGCTGCCTCAACAGCACCCGATACTTTTTTAGAATATCCGACACGCTTCATGAGTGGGATAGTCAGAGATCCAGTTGCAACCACATTGCCCGCGCTTGTGCCATTGATCATGCCCATTAAACCGGACGCAAAAATTGCCACTTTAGCCGGGCCGCCTCGCGCGCGACCAGCTGCAGCAAAAGCGAAGTTCACAAAGTAATCTCCAACTTTTGACGCCTGCAAAAAGCCAGCAAAAATGATGAAGAGAATGATATATGTGGACGACACAGCTGTTGTCGGCCCCAAAATGCCTGCATCTGTGTAAACTTGCGAGAAGAAGCGCTGCCATGTGACGGAAGGCGCGTTCAACACGCCTGGCATAAATTGACCTGTGAACACATATACCAAGAAGATGCCAGCGATGATAACCAATGCAAGACCGGCAACGCGGCGCGTCATCTCCAATATAAGAGCCGTACCGGCAACCGCTGCGATGGACATGCCAATTGGCGCAAATGGCGTACCCGTGGCATTGCGCATTTGGGTCCCAAATATCGTGATTAAATAGGCCGCAACTGCAAGGCCGGAGATCGCCAAAGTCACGTCCAAGCCTGATAGGCTTCCTTTGGCCTTCTTATCAAACCAAGATAAAATGATCGCGCTAAAGGTTGCGATGAGCAGCGGCGCGCCATACAGCCAAGTTTCATTGAACTTAATTTCTAGATCCAAACCGTTCCACAATTTGCCATCAGAGATTTGAAACTGAAAATACAAAGCGGTTGCAAGGCTTAAAAGTGCTGCGGCACTGAGAAAAACCGAAATAATATTGAATAATGAAGATGTTTTACCTTCTTCGCCAAATGGTGTTGGCGAGAAAAGTAAGAAGCCCAAACCAAGTGCACCCGCAATATGAATGATGCGGAAATTCCATGTTTCTAATGGCAGGTTTGGTAAGAAGGGGATGTTAATGCCCGTGATTGCAGAAATCGAGACGCCGTTTAATGCGATGATGTGAAACATCACATAGATCGCGGCATATGTTGCAACAAATAGGCCAAATCGACCTGAGAACAGGCGACGATTGCTTTCAACGGGTTCGTCGTCAATGCCTTCTGCTTTGATCGGTTCGACGATGTCCTGTTTTTGAGTTGCTTCGCTCATTGGTTTATCCCCCGGGCATGTTTGCACATTGCCTTCGCAAGTTCAATCGGCGCGATCACCAATTGGAACTGTATTAATTTGAATTAGAAATTGATGTTGTAAAAAACCCCAAGACCATTTTGAAAGATCTTGGGGTGTTTATCAGGTGCGATTAGTTGCCGTAAATATTACCGGCTTCAATGCTTGCACCGTTTTCATTGAACCATTTTGCAGCGCCAGGATGCCAGCTCAAAACTGTATTCTTATCCCAGTTTGCAGGCACAGTGGTTTTTGCTGCTTTGTGAACTTTCATCATACGGTCATGATCGCCCATAACAGCTTTTGTTGCTTCATAAACAAAGCTCTCTGGAAGGTCGCAATTTGCAATCGCAAAGTTCCACATTGATACAGAACGAAGATCGCCTGGCTGTGTCGCATATGTGCCATTAGGTACGACGAAGTTTGCCACAGGGAAACCTTCTTGGATTTTGCCTTGCTCATCTTCTGTGAATTCAACAAAATTCACTTCTGTTTGTGCTTCAAGCTGCGAAACTGCTGCTGTCGGAACACCAGCGGCAAACGCAATTGCGTCTAACAATCCGTCTTGCAATTGTGAACCCAAATCGTTCCACGAACCATTGCGGCGTTCAAAGTCAACACCAAGGCTTTCCAACATTGATGGGAAATAAGTGTCAGATGTGGAACCAGCAGGGCCAAATCCAATTTTTGAACCAGCAGGAATGTCAGAGATTGACTTGATGCCAGATGACGTAAGCGCTGTCACGTTAAATGGTGTCTGATACATTGGGAACATCGCACAGGCTTTGTCCATTTTAAGGCCAGGTGCAATTGGGTTTGTTCCATTAAGCGATTCATTCGCTGGACCCATAGTGGTCATGCCGAAAGCTGCTTCACCAGTGTGTACCAGCGCCATATTCTGCATTGGGCCACCAGTGATTTCACCGCCGCCAGAGATGCCAAGATCTTCAGCAATGATGCCAGCAAATCCTAAACCATAAACGAAATATGTTCCACCTTGAGATGCAGTTCCAACAGTAAAGCTTTCAGGCCAACCGGTTTTGTCCATTGCGATCGCTGCCGTTGATACCAAACCAAATGCAACTGTTGCAGTTAATAGAGTTCGAAGTTTCATAGTTCCTCCCTAGACCCCAAGGGCGGGGTCAAATTGAAATATGAGTGACGCAAGTTACCTTTAAACTTGGCGACCTCACGTAACGCAAAGATCATTCAGCATAAGAAATCAAACATCAATTTGCATTTTTTTTATATTTTCGTCGGTCATGACTTACTCTTGAGCACAAAAGGTAACATTGCGTGCGAAAACCTGTACCCGTTTCGTAACATAGACTGTTTGTGAGCTGCATTTAGTGTTCAGCTTCGACGAAATCTTCCCGTCTTAGATCCAGCTTTTGCATTTTCTCATATAGGGCTTTTCGCGACACTTGAAGCGTTTCATATGTTTCTTTCAAACTGCCTTTATGTGCGGCAAGTACAGATGCGATAATTGCGCGTTCTTGTTCCGCAATCATTTCAGACAACGACTTACCATGTTGAGCCCTGGCTGGTTCTTGACCCAATTCCACATCAATGCCCAATACAAAGCGCTCGGCTGCGATGTTCAGCTCTCTAAGATTTCCAGGCCATTTCGCCGTGGCGACTTGCGTTAATAACTCTGATGGAATTGCGGGTGATTCCTTATTGTGCCGAACACCTGCTTCGACGACAAACTTTTGAAACAGAAATGGAATATCTTCTCGTCTTTCATCAAGATCGGGCAATACAAGATCCGCTTTTGCCAATCGGTAATAAAGATCACTGCGGAATTGTTCTTTGGCAATCAGGTCCTTTAAATCCAAATGCGAGGCAGTTAGAAAACGAACATCAAGTTCAATCGCCTGATTTGAACCTAATCTTGTAATGCTTCTTTTATCAATTGCATGCAGTAATTTTGCCTACGTATCAATTGGCAGCATCTCGACAGCGTCTAGAAAAACGGTCCCGCCACGGGCATATTCGAACTTTCCATATCGACTGGTCGTTGCAGACGGAAATGCACCAGCTTCATGGCCAAATAGTTCAAGTTCAAGAAGGTCTTTGGGAATAGCCGCACAATTGATTGAGACAAACTCAGCGTTTTTCCGAGGGCTTAAATCATGTAATAATTTTGCAACCGTGTCTTTGCCGGTTCCAGTATCTCCAACGATCAAAACGTCTGCTTCAAGCTCGGCAAGCATCTTGACTTTGGACTTAAGTTTTTCAATTGCTTGCGATTTCCCCGGTAGAGCACTTTCTAACGTTCGCCGACCTTCTTGTGAGGCTTTTAATGATCTGACTTCAAGTGTTAAACGCCGTTTTTCTTGTGCGCGTTTTACTGTTTGAATGAGGTGTTTTTGCGAAAACGGCTTTTCGATAAAGTCATATGCTCCGGTGCGCATGCTGTCGACAGCCATTGGAATATCTCCATGGCCGGTCACCAAAATGACAGGGAAATCGGGATCGATTTCACGAATAGATTTCAATAAATCCAGACCATCCATCTTTGGCATTTTCACATCGGTTACAACAACAGCGTCGAGGTCCTCATCCACGCGTGCAAGTGCATCCAAGCCACTTTCGAACAGCTCGGCAGTCATGTTGTTAAGTTCAAATGCTTGCTCTGCGGCCAGCCTTATATGCTCTTCATCGTCAACAAATAATACAATACTCATTGCGCAGCCTCATTTAATTCCTCTCGCTCGGCAAGAAGCAATGTCACTTTAAAGATCGCACCACCATCTGCTGCGTTTGTCGCGCTTATCTCTCCACCAAAATCTTTGATGATATTGTAGGAGATGGAAAGTCCAAGACCCATGCCTTGGCCGGCTTGTTTTGTGCTGAAAAATGGATCAAAGATTTGGCCGAGCGTTTCATCAGATATACCTGGACCGTTATCCTGTACGATAATGTCTATTCTTTTATCGTTTTGATGGGTCTTCATGGTAATCATTGGCTGGTCAACATTTTCAACAGCATCAAGTGAGTTGCGCAGCAAATTGACGATGACTTGTTGCAAGCGCACATCGCCACCGGTCACAGATAGTTTTTCATCGGGATCTTCAAAAACAAAATCAACCCCAGCAGCAAGTATCTGGGGGCGCATCAATTGATAAACACTGTTTAAAACTTGGGACAATGAAATTGATTTGGTTCGCTCTTGTGGCATGCGGGCAAAATTACGTAGATGTTTGGCAATGGATGACATGCGATCAACCATGGACACAATATGGCTGATATTTGTTGTTGCCTCTTCTTTTCGATCTCGTTCTAAATATTGATTTGCATTTTCAGCATAAGCTTTGGTTGCTGCAAGCGGTTGATTAAACTCATGTGAAATTGCAGCTGACATCTGTCCTAAGGCCGCCAACTTACCGGCTTGGATAAGCTCAGTCTGGGTCTTGCGAAGTCGCAGTTCAGCATTTTTACGTTCCTCTACTTCGGCAATTAGAAGTGTGTTGGATTGATTAAGCTCGCTTGTCCGCTCGGCAACTTTTTGTTCCAGTTGCAATTTCGCTCTATTTTCAGCAGCCAGTTTTTCAGCCAATCGAACCTGCCTTTGCCGGATCAACAGCGCTATTGCGGCGATCAAAAGCGCTGAGATTATGATACTGCCTGCGGTTAGAACAGCTAAAACAGTTGATGGGCGCGTGGGGGTTAAAATGGTAACACGCCAGCCGGCTCGCGCGATCAAGGATGTTGTTGCAATAAACTGATCGACCTCATCACTTGTTTGGATTTCAATCAGAGAAATATTTGACTGAAACTCGCGTTGCTCATTGGGTAAGTGTTGCAATAGGTCTAGTGGATATTGCTCGGCCGACGCGATGATAGTGCGTTTTTGATCAGATAATCGCGTTAAGGATTTAAGGTTCCACTCATCTCGGCTGGAAATAAAGACAATGTCATTTGAATCTCTGACAATCACTTCTGAATTCCCATCTCGCAGGCTGGCTTCAAATTGATTGACGGTAAATCGAACCGCGACAACACCTTTAATGCGGCCGGCAGACCGAACGGGCGCTGCATAAAAATAACCACGTTGACCGGTTTGTGTACTCATTGCAAAATATTGACCAATTCCCCCCGCTATGACCTGGTCAAAATAGGGGCGATAATAGCCACCGTTTTCCGTTGTGACTGCGCCATCATCCTGACCTGATTTGGCAATCAATTTACCTGTTGCATCTTCTAAATATACACCTCCTGCACCAAGAGCATTTGCGGTTTCGAGGAGGAGGCTTTCCGCCTGCTTCTTGAGGGCGCTTGAACCTGTATTATTCAAAAATGCGGATACTTCAGGTCGGGCAGCAATAAGAGCTGGGATACGCGCATAGCGATCAAGCGTTAAACGTAGACCTTCGGTTGCCAGTTGAAGGGTTCCCGATTGGCTTTGTGCTGTTTGAAGAAGGAAATAGCGCTTCACAAAAGGGTTGGAGGCAATAGCCACTGCCACCACAATGACAAGGAAAATCAATGTGATCACCAAAAACCTATTTTGTTTGACCATATGTGTGAATTGTTTTCGCATTATTGCCTTGTTCTGTGCGTCTGAACTTGCATCCACACATAGGCTAAAATCATGAAATACTCAAATTACTGAATTTGAGAATATTCGAAAAAGGCGGTGAAATATTTCACCGCCATTCATCAATATTATCGGAATGGATAGACATTTAGCGTCTAACTTAGCTGTGTGTAAGCTGTTAGCAAGACAGTTACCATCACGATTTCAACAAGGAGAGGCGGCACAACAGCTTTGTCAAATCCGTCCGTAACAATTCCTACCAATCGGCCAATGGCCACGATGCCAAGGATTGCGGCGACAGCGACGAATAAGATCGTTTGGCCTTGAAGCAGACCAACTGCCAACAGCGCAACACTTGAGAGAAATAATCCGCCAATGACAGAGCGAATGGTGCTAAGGCCAGCCGTTCCGATAGGTTCAATGGCAAAGTTAGCAACCATTTTTCGAGGTGCGAACATAGACATGATGCCAAGCCCGGTTAACATAAGGGCAGCAAGGCCAACAAGAGTTTGAATAATAAGTTCCATTTTACATTCTCCTTATGGGTTTAAGAGTTTTAATTACACGAATTTGTAGATCGCTTGATAAGCGTTGGTTTGAGTTTCTGGGTTGTTGAATTGTTGGAAACGCTGGGCCTGATCAATCACAGGACCGGTCGGGCTTTCTGATGCGCTGGCATAGAAATGGCCGCTTTCGAATTTGGGGTTCAGGAGGCCGTCTACATAACGTTTTGCAACTGTTTCCACAGAATGCATCATGCCCAATATCGGCATGAGTACGCCTCCCACATGTTTAAAGAACAGCTTCTTTAAAAATGGCAGATTGTCCATGCCATTTGTGCCCGTTGTGCCGCCTGGACTCATGGTGACAAAACGAATATGTGGATGTTTTTTTGCCATCGCGCCCATCCAATAGGTGGCGACAAGTTTGATGTAGGAATAAATATCGAGTGGGTCGCCATCTGGGCCGAATTTTTTGCCGTTCGCAATCGATACAAATTCATCAATTGATGCTGACGTGAGTTCAGGTTTTGTAATGCCCATTTTTGCAATGCCACGCGCAGCCTCTGATCCAGCATATAATACGGTGGATGTAATTAGCTGTTTGGCAAGCAGTTCCTCCACCAAAATTACATGACCAAGGACATTGGCTGCAAAGATATGCGTCACGCCATTCGTATCAACATGGTTAGGTGTTTTGCCGCCAGTTCCACCAGCATTAAGCACGACCGCGTCAATTGGTTTATTGAGATTTGCAACGGCAGATTTTACAGATTCTGGATCTGATACATCCATGATGATTATCTCAAAAATATCGCGGCCAGTATCGGCATTCAGCGAAGTTTTCGCGGCTTGCGCTTTTTCCTCATTACGGCAAGCAAGATAGATCTTTTCAATGCCATTTTGTGTCGCCAGCTGCTTCGCAGCCTCTCGGCCGAGGCCAGCATTTGCCCCAGTAATGAGGACTGATTGAATGGGGTTCATGTCTAATCTCCTTTCGAACTTCATTCGTTGGAGATAACTTATCGTGCTTGAAAAATGGTGTGTAGATAGGTAAAAATGAACATCTTGTTTCAAAAATGAACCACATGGTGACGTGAATGAGCATAGAAAACAGCCACATTTTTAATTGGGATGATTTAAAGTTTTTTCTCGCTGCTGCAAGGACGGGAACGCTGCGCGGGGGTGCTGACAGTATGAATGCCAATCACACAACATTGCAGCGGCGCTTGACCATCTTAGAAGAAAGAATTGGTTCGAGACTATTTGACCGATCTAAACAAGGATTGGTGTTAACGCAATTAGGTGAAGACCTGATGCCTCATGCGGAACGTGTAGAAGATGAAATGACCGCTGCGTCACGCATTATTGTTGGGCGCGATGCGCAACCCAGCGGTACGATTTATCTGACCCTGCCACATGGTCTGGCTATGACGTCAATTATGGATGATTTGACACTTTTTGCGCAAACCTATCCTGAAATTGAACTCAATATGACATTTGCAAATGATATTGCTGATCTCACGCGTCGAGAGGCCGATGTGAGTTTGCGGGTCGCGCATGAGGTGACGGATGACGTGGTCGGACGCAAGCTGGTTCAGATGTCGCAAGCCGCTTATTGTTCAAAAGAATATGCGGAGCGGATCAAAGATAATGGTGGGGAGGGTTTAAACTTAATTGGATGGCATGAAGCCGAACATGCAACGACTGCAAAATGGATTCGGGAGAGTTATTATCCAAAAGCCATATTACGCCATCGTGTGTCTGAACTGGTTCCACTTATCACCTTAGCTGCGTCTGGCTTAGGTATGGCCTATATCGCTTGCAATTTAGGCGATAGACATCCCGATCTCATCAGAGCCCCATTTCAGAAACCTTTGGCATATCGTAGCCTTTGGCTTTTGCTTCACAGAGATTTACGCAACACAGCAAGAGTGCGATTATTTGTTGATTTTCTCGCTGCACAAATCAAGGCTCGAAAGAACGAATTTTGGGTTTCTGGCACAGTGAAAACGGCATCATAGTGAGTGCTGGCTATTTTATAAAATACTGCTTTTTTAATTTCTGAACTAAGTCGTATGCGGATGTGAATGCTCCTTCAACTCGACCCCCATGAGACCAATCCCCGCAAGCCGCAATTTTTTGTTCGTGGTCAAAGAACGATATGTTCATTTGATCTCGATTTGCATTGTTGGCGTATCGCCATCTATGAATGGTTTTATAATCTGCTGAGGTAAGATCATGTCCAATAATTTGTGCGGTTTCTTCAATTAAATGCCGCATCGCTTGGTCTCGATCGCCATCAATATGTGCATCTGCATATTTAGCAGAGGAATGGATCATCAATGTGAAGGGACCAGATCTTTTGGGTTTTTGCCTGTTAACGGCAATCCAGCTGATATCGGAATTTGTGACATGCGCTGCGTCAAATTCAATCGGCAGGCTTTTGTTAAATCCAAGCATCAAAGCGAAACATGCTGACATTTTTATTGTATTTATATCGCTGACAAATGGCACGTTTTTTGGCAGTATTGCTGCTGCTTGGTAGGAAGGGATGGTACTTATCACCCAATCGAAATCATCGAGTTGTTGGTGTTGGTCGTCGGTGAGCTGCCACTTGCCGTTTTGGCTGAGTGAGGTAATGCGTGTGTTGAAGCGAATGTCTATGCTATCAGCCAAAAATTTTGCCACATGGTTCATACCTGGAACGCCAACATATCTTGGTATTTCGTCATGCCAATTTCTTCGTTCGATAATTTGATCCCCGTCTATTCGTACATAACGCGCGTTCCACCGCTCAATGATGCCTTGATCATGCATCGGCTGAATGAAACTTTGAAATTTTGTCGTTTTAGCCGTGAAGTATTGAGCACCATGATCAAAAAAATAGGGCTCTGCACGACGCGTTGACATCCGACCACCAACACCATTCGACTTTTCAAAAATTGTGATTTCTGCGTCTTGCTTTAACAGGTTTGCCGTTGTTAAACCTGATATTCCCGCACCAATAATTGCTATTCTTGTCATGCATATATTCCGGCGATAATCAAAGACGCCATGACGATAGCGGATACATATAAACGTGTTCTGAAATAATGAACCGTTATGAGATCTTTTTCGAAAAGGCGATAATCAATCATCAGTAAAACAGCAAAGGCGATCACAAATAAAAGCAATAATAATTTGAAACTGAGTATGAGAAATCCGATCCAGAGCAAAACCGTAATTATGTTACTGATGATCGGCAGTGAAATTGTCCATGGTGTATCGTCCATTTGAAGATGCTGCCCCCAATGAACGCCCGCCAAGAAAGTTGAGATTACCAGGGCGTAGGCAGCCAATATGCTCTCTACAGATCCGATGAGAGGCAATTGCTGAATATCCGTCACTAGACAAATCGCGCAAATAATAAATGGTATTGCGCCAGCATAAGTTAGATAGGGGTAAATTCTCGTCATCGTGCACCTTAACCGGTTGATCCTCAATCTGTCGCAGATTTATGCCGACAAATTTGTCGATCTCATGCTGCTATCCCTATACGTTTGCATTGCCGCAGCGGACCAAGCTGATGTGTAAGGTAGGCGATATGAACGATGAAACCTGTTGCTCTCTTATTTGTAAGATTTAACTTACGGTGAGTGTTGGGGTGTAATTCGCGTATCATTTGGTTTGTTTGTGAATCTGAAATTCAGTTCAACTTCTTTAAGGAGGAGTTTTATAAGAAAGCGATCTTTACTCCAACAAATTGGTCGGTTCCGCTTTTAATACGCATTCGGATGTTTACGCCGTCGATTGTGCGATGTAGACCATTTGCGTTCGTTTTCTTTTGAGGCAGGGTCTCTCCGACCTCATTTAAAGCTTGGGTTATTAATGTCTTTTATTTTAATTGCAGAACAGATCCTCAATGGTCTTCAGTTTGGCATTATGCTGTTTTTGATGGCTGCTGGCCTAACGTTGATCTTTGGCGTGATGGGTTTGATTAATCTGGCGCATGGTTCACTTTACATGGTGGGTGCGTTTGCTGCTGCCGCCGTTGCAGGTGCAACTGGATCATTTGTGCTTGCACTCATAGCGGCGCTCATGGCTGCAGCCGCTGCAGGTGCATTGATTGAAATTTTGGTGATCCGACGGCTTTATAACAAGGACCATCTTGACCAAGTTCTGGCGACATTTGCTCTGATCTTGATTTTTTCAGAAGGAACTCGATGGGTCTTTGGCTCGTTTCCATTGTTTCTTGATATTCCTGATTACCTTTTGGGGCCAATCAGTCTTCCGGGCGGTATTGAATATCCGCTCTATAGGCTTGTATTGATTATTGTGGGTTTGGTTATTGCTGCAGGTCTTGGTTTTCTTATTACGAAAACACGGATTGGCATCCAAATTCGCGCCGGCGAAAATGATCGTGAAATGATTGCTGTGCTCGGTGTTGATATCTCCAAGCTTTACACAATTATTTTTGCATTGGGTGCGGCATTAGCCGGGCTTGCGGGTGCGCTTGTTGGCACCATCCAATCGGTGGAAGTTGGCATGGGCGAGCCGGTGCTGATCTTGGCATTTGTGGTCATTGTCATTGGCGGTATTGGTTCCATCAAGGGCGCACTGGTCGGCGGCATATTGGTCGGGCTAACTGACACGTTAGGCGGGGTTTTCTTGCCAAGATTTTTCGCACTGTTTTTGGATAATTCTGCGGCGACTTCGGTGGGGTCATCACTTGCTTCCATGGCGATCTACATCTTAATGGGTGCCGTTTTGATCTGGCGACCAACGGGCTTGTTTGGAGCGCGTGCATGATTAAAGAACGCTACTTAAATATTTTCATTCTTGCCTTGTTTGTGCTCATTCCGGCCTATGCGCTTGTGGTGGATGAGCCCTTTACGATTACCTTAATGACACGTGCAGCAATATTTGCGCTCGCGGCGTTGGGTCTAAATATCGCGTTAGGTTATGGCGGGCTTGTGAGCTTTGGTCATGCGGTATTCTTCGGCCTGGGTGGATATGCAATGGGCATTCTTGCTTATCACGCACAGAACTACACGCCTTTTATGGAATGGCCGTTTTTAATTGAAGGCACTAAATCCATGCCCATCATTTGGCTTGTCGCTGTGGTTATATCCGCACTGGCGGCTTTCTTGATAGGTGTCTTGTCGCTTCGCACGTCGGGCGTTTATTTCATCATGATTACGCTTGCCTTTGGCCAGATGTTTTTCTTTTTCTCCATCAGTTGGTCAGAATATGGCGGCGAAGACGGATTATCGATCTATGTGCGCAATGGATTTCCAGGTTTAAACACGCTTGATCCCATCCAATTCTATACCATTTGTTTCGTCATATTGAGTGTGGGTTTGTTTTTTGTACATCGACTTGCGCAGTCGCCTTTTGGCTTAGCACTCAATGCTGCGCGCCAAACACCACAGCGTGTCGTGACCGTCGGTCTTGATCCAACGCGCATTAAGCTCATCGCCTTTGTAATTTCGGGTGCGATCACTGGTCTCGCCGGTGCGCTCTTTGCCGATCTTAATCGCTTTGTCAGCCCTTCCATGTTTAGTTGGCAGCTCAGCGGCGAAATCATAATCTTTATTATCATAGGTGGTGTCGGACGTTTGTTTGGTCCGGTGATTGGTGCGCTCGTTTTTGTTGGTCTTGAACATTTCCTTGGTGGATTGAGCGAGTTTTGGCATATCTATTTGGGACTTTTATTGCTGTCGATTGTGCTTTTTGGCAAAGGTGGCGTGATCGGTATTTTGGCCGGGCGGGAGGTCAAACATGGTTGACGCGATTTTATCCACCCGCAACATCACCAAAAGCTTCGGGGCTTTGAAAGCCAGCGATGATGTATCGATCAATCTATACCCTGGAGAGATCCACGCGGTCATTGGTCCCAATGGTGCTGGTAAATCCACGTTGATTGCGCAAATTTGCGGAACGCTAAAACCCGATATGGGTGATGTTGAGCTACTTGGACGGACCATCACACATGATGGACCACAACAGCGTGCGCAAATGGGGCTCGGACGCACATTTCAAATTTCACAACTCGCCATGGAAGATAGCGTTCTGCAAAATGTTGTCTTAGGTGCATTGGGCGCATCACAAAAACCCTGGCGCTTCTTTCAAAAAGCACTGAGTGATTATGCGCTTTTATCAACCGCAGAAGATGCGCTCAAACGCGTTGGCCTTGAAGATATGCAGCATATGCAAACCTCTGAATTGTCCCATGGACAACGACGCCAGCTTGAGGTCGCAATCGCTTTAACGCTCAGACCAGAAGCCTTTATCATGGATGAACCTATGGCTGGACTGGGCGCAGAAGGTTCAAAGAGGCTGACAGGTTTCTTAGATGAATTACGTAATGAAGCACCGATATTGCTGGTTGAACATGACATGGATGCTGTCTTTGCCCTGGCTGATCGCATCAGCGTTTTGGTTTATGGTAAAGTGATTGCCTCGGGCACGGTTGATGAAATTCGCTCTGATAAACGCGTTAAAGAAGCCTATCTGGGAGATGCGGAATGAGTCTTTTAGAAATTGAAAACCTGTCTGCATCCTATGGCTCAAGTCAGGCTTTATTTGATGTGTCATTGCAAATTGATGAGGGGCAGGTCATTGCCCTTCTTGGCCGCAATGGTATGGGAAAATCAACCACCGTGAAATCCATTTGCCGGATGTTGCCTTCACAAGGAAAGATTACGTTTGCCGCGCGTGATATCAGCAAATTGCCAAGTCATCAGGTTGCGCGGCTTGGTATTGGTCTTGTGCCAGAAGGGCGGCGTTGTTTTCGAGATTTATCTGTGATTGAAAATCTACAAGCTGCATCCAGGGACGGGCATTGGGACTTTGCAAATGTGGCTGAGCTTTTCCCGAGGTTAGAGGAACGCAAGCATCAGATTGCTGCGTCATTGTCGGGTGGAGAGCAGCAAATGCTTGCGATTGGACGCGCGCTTATGACCAATCCAAAACTGCTGATACTCGATGAGGCGACCGAAGGCCTTGCACCGATTGTGCGCCAAGAAATTTGGGCGGCGATCGCCAAGTTAAAATCTGAAACAGGCATGGCAATTTTGTTGATTGATAAATCCATCAAAGAGCTCAAAGCCATTTGTGATAACGCTTTTATTATCGAACGTGGCGCATCCGTTTGGAGCGGTTCAATTGGTGAGCTGACACCTGATGTTACTGAAAAATATGTGGGTGTATGATGAGTTCAATGTTATTTCAATTGCGGCGTTTAAATTTTGGTGTGTGATGGGATCACCCGTCAATGATGGCAGCTTTTCGCGGCATTGATGATAAGATTTCTGGGCCGTCTGCGCGCAAGATCATAATATCTTCTAATCGAATTCCAAAGCGGCCTGGAAGGTAAATGCCGGGCTCTATGGAGAAGACCATACCTTCATCCAGGATTGTTTGAGAGCTAGATGTTATAAAGGGCGGCTCATGCCCCTCAATCCCCATCCCGTGCCCGGTTCGGTGCACAAAATATTCTCCGTAACCGGCAGCCTCGATCACACCACGAGCTGCATCGTCGACTTCATGAGCTTTTACGCCAGGTCGAGCGGCTTCAAGTGCTGCTTGTACAGCGTTTTCTACAATCGTATGGATCTCTGAATACCCATCTGGTTCATTTCCGATGACAGCCATTCGCGTGATGTCACTTGAATAGCCTTGAGAACGCGCGCCAATATCCATGACGACCGCATCGCCTGATTGAAGTGTCGTTTTGCCTGTTTGATGATGTGGGAAAGCGCCATTGGCGCCTGCGCCTATTATTGCAAATAACGGGCGGGCGCTTTGGGAAACAAAACTTGCTTTTATAATGTCTGCAACCTCGAGTTCGCTCATCCCGGCTTTCATTTTAGCCCATGCCGATTGCATGGCCCGGTCGGCAATAAGTGCGTTTGATTTTAGTTTCTCATACTCGTCATTGCTTTTTTTTAGACGCAGGGCACCGATCGTCGTTTCACAAAATTGCCGTCTTGCTTGCGGCAGTGCGTCCTGCACCAGGCCGGCAAAATCTGCCCGCATGGCTTCATCTAAGACGATGCTTTTTACGCTTTTAACTTTAAGATCTGTCAAAAGCTTCTCAAAGGCGCCGGTAGGTCCCTCGGCATCGGTCCAGGTATAAAATGGCAAATTGGTGTGTTGGCGGGCACTATCAGCTTCTAGTGCAGGCATTAGAAATGCAGCACCTTCTTGCGTAATGCATGCCAAAAGTACGCGTTCATCTGCATGTGGTGATATTTCAAGCAGCCATTTGAGATGCATGCCTGGACCAATCGCAATCAGATCGATTTTCTGCTCTGTCATTTTACTGCGTAATGCTTGAAGTCGCTGCATCTTGTTTGTCCTTATGCGCTGATTTATTTGCAACAGGTGTTCACCTAAAATCTCTAGATCATAGCTAGTAAATTTTTTCAGCTCTTTCTAGGGAAACAAAGCCGTTCTTGATATCCATTTCAACGGCATCTCGATTGCGCTTTTTAGGATTGCCATAACCAGCACCCGATGAAGTGATGACGCGTATTACATCGTCAGTGCTCACACTCATTCCTGAAACAAAGCTATAGGTTTCTTTGCTGCCAGATGCTTTTATAACTTCAATGAAATTGCCGGAGCCTTCTTGGGCATTTTTCAAAGACCAAGGTTTGATTTTTGATCGCGTGTAACCTGCGGTTAGAAAACCATTTTCGGTTCGAATACGATATTCAAGAATAAGACCGCGCCCTCCGTTAAACTCGCCTTCACCACCGGGGGCATCGTTGAGCGCCATGCAATCCACATAAAGGCCATTTCGGGCTTCTGAAATTTCCGCGGGAGTGTTGTAGGTCTCACCATGAAAGCCTGAGAATATGCAAGGATTTCCATCGCGGCCATTCCACGCACCCCATCCACCAATTTGCGGCTCGATAATTGTATATTGCCGCCCAGTATCTGGATGAATCCCGCCAATAAATGTCCCACAAATTGATGAAAAATGTCCCGCTGGTAAGCGTTCGGGAATATGAGGTGCAAGGCATCGCCAAATTAGATCATAGACACGAACCTCTGTTTCAAAATAAAAGCCTATGGCCGCCGGTTCTTTTGCATGAAAGACCGAACCTTCTCGCGTTAGGACTTTTAACGGTCTGAAAGAACCGTCATTGGCGGGCGTTTGTGGATCCGTGATCGATTTAAATACCATCTGCGCGCAAACAACTGTTCCATCACGGCTTGTATTTGTAGGTCCAAAATCCTGATCCGGATTATCACGAAGATCGACAATCATCTGTTCATTTGAGATGGTGACTTTCACATTATAAATCCGGCCATCGTCTTGCTCTTCTGAGAGTTCAAAAGTGCCATTTGGCAATTTCTTTAGCTCAGCCTTAGCTGTTTGCTCACCAAAGGACATAAATTTATCCATGGCTGTCGAGAAGGTTTCAACGCCATATTTTTCAGCCAACGCTTCAAGCCTCTTTGCGCCGACGCGTACACTGGCAATGGCCGCCCAAACATCTCCTAAAATGAAGTCAGGCATACGACTATTGCAGGTGATAATGTCCATCACCGCTTGATCGGTTATCCCTTCGCGGATTAATTTCACCGCTGGCAACCTCAACCCTTCTTGAAAAATCTCAGTTGCTTCTCCCGATAAAGAACCCGGCGCCATGCCGCTAACATCTGAGTTATGAGCAATGTTAGCGGTCCAGGCGATAAGATCACCATCTGAAAAAACTGGCATTGCTAAAACCAGATCATTCAAGTGTGTTACGCCACCATGCCAGGGATCATTTGTGATAAAAACATCACCCGGTTTAATATCATCATGCTTGGATAGGATAAACTGGACAGATTTATCCAACACGCCGATAAATGCCGGGATACCGGCTCCGGAAGACGCAATGCGCCCCTTTGCATCCGTGATGCCGGTTCCCATATCCAAAACTTCATAAATGATGGACGACATCGCTGTTTTTCTCATTGCAGCAAACATTTCGTCCGCGGTTGCTTGTAGAGAATTCTGGATAATCTCTAATGTAATTGGATCCGTGCTCATGACGCATCTCCTAAGATGATATGAATATTTTTATAAGCATCAATCTCGACCGTGTTTTGGGGATGAACGACGATCGTGGTTCCCGGATCCTCAATGATTGCAGGACCGTCAAACGTCATTCCCGGTTTCAGTTTTTCACCATCATAAATTTGCGCTTCGTGTTTGCCTTCAAGTGCATAATCCACGATACGCGCACCCTTAAGCGCATCGCTTGCTGGTCGGTCTGTAAGCGCTTTAGGCTTCATGGAAAGCTTGCCAACCTCAGCACGTGCAACCAAATGGATCCCCACCATTTCGACAGGAGCTGTGAGACGATAAGAATATTCTCGCTCATAGGTTTGATGAAATTTGTCGGCGATTTCCTCAAGGCTTTGCGGCGTAATTTCACCCTCAATCAAGACTTCTGTCGTGTGCTCCTGATTTTGGTATCTAAATTTTCCATAACGTAAAAAACTGACCTTGCTTTGATCAATACCTTCTGAATCGAAAGTTGATTTTGCAATTTGTTCAGTATCTGCGAAAACACTTTCAATTTTTTCAGCGGCTGGCGGTGATAAATCGATGAGTTGCGTTACAAAATAGTCTCGTCTTAGATCAGACATCATCATGCCCCATGCCGAAAACACAGAAGCTGCCATCGGCACGACAACCTTTTTCATCTGCAATTCTTGTGCAAGTGCCACGGCATGCATGGCACCGCCACCGCCGAAAGCCAGCAATGTGAAGTCGCGTGTGTCATGCCCTCGGTTAACGGAAACAAGTTTGAGTGCATTGACCATATTATTATTAGCAATGCGCACAATCCCTTGCGCTGCTTCATCTTTGCTAACACCTAATTTTTGCGCCAAAGCATCAATCGCAGTTTCAGTCGCTGTCATATCTGCATCAATTGCTCCACCGCAAAAGTAATCGCGGTTTATGCGACCAAGCCATAAATTTGCATCTGTTGTTGTCGCCTCGGTGCCGCCCTTGCCATAAGCTGCAGGTCCCGGGAGCGCACCGGCAGATTTTGGCCCAACGTGAAGTTTATCAAAATCATCTACCCATGCAATGGAGCCGCCACCATTTCCGATCTCAACCAAATCCACCACCGGAACCATGATTGGATAACCGGCAGATTTACGGCTGCGCTCAATCCAATAATCCGTCATAATACGAACTTCGCCATCTTCGATGAGTGAGCATTTGGCCGTCGTACCCCCAATATCGAGCGCCAAGATATCACGTTCACCGATAAGCTTACCCAATTCTGCTGCGCCCCAAAATCCGGAAGCCGGACCGCTTTCCACCATTGTAATTGGTACACGTGACGTTGCCTTTAGGCTATCAACGCCGCAGTTGGACTGCATGATATAAGGTGATTTCTTGAGGCCTTTTTCTTCTAACCCCTTATCAAGATTACCCAGATATTTTGCAGCAACAGGCTGAACATATGCGGATAATACTGTGGTATTTGTGCGCTCATATTCTCGCCATTCTCGAGTTATTTGATGACTAGCAACAACAGAAACTTCCGGCCATAATTCTTCAACCGCACGCAAAAGCATAACTTCATGATGCGTGTTGGCATAAGAATGCAATAAGCAGATCGCAACTGCTTCGGCACCTTCTGATTTTAAAGATGCGATAATTTCAGGCAACGCGGAAAGGTCAAGAGCTTCACGTTCTTCGCCCTTATAGGTCATCCGTCCGGGAACTTCATGGCGTAAGTAACGTGGCACAAATGGCTCTGGTTTGACATAATGCAGATTGAAAAAGTCAGGGCGATTACCCCTTGCGATCTCAAGCGTATCGCGAAATCCTTTTGTGGTGATTAAGCCTACTTTTACACCCTTGCGCTCGGTGAGTGCATTGATGACAACAGTCGTTCCATGGGCCATGAAATCAATGTCTGCTACGTTGATACCGGCTTTCTCAATAACGTTTAAAACACCCTGTTCAAAATTTGGAGGGGTGGTGTCGGATTTTGACATGATGATTTCGATGCTACCATCTAAAGCCGTTTCAAATGCGACTAAATCAGTAAAAGTTCCACCAACATCAGTGGCAGCACGCAAGACTTTTTCTGACATTCTAATTTCCTTTTCTCAAAGATGCCGCCAATAAAAAGGTCATCGCACCTGCTTGTTTCAATTCTTCAGCTGCCGCCACTCGTTCGGGTGTATATCTGCCAGCGACATGAAGGCAGTTTAGGGTGCCGATTGTCTCGCCATTGACAATGATTGGGAGGTTCAAGCAACTTTCGCATCCGAGCGATTGAATAAGTTCGTAATCGCCGAACACTTGGGCAATTTCTTCAATAGAATTGGCGACAAATGTTTCATGACGCTCTTGAACTTTCGCCGTCCAGGCATTGTCTTCTATTGGCTTCTCACCAGATGACGGATAGACATCGGGCATATTGCTATAGGTGCGACGCGCGACACCTTTTTCTTGGTCTATTTCCATGAGTGTGAACAATTTCACACCAATGGTCTGATCAACTAAATGCTCAAGAGCTTTAAAGGCCGTCATGGGTTGATCGACTTTGGATAGAATTTCGTGGAATTCGGTCATGGTTTTACCACCAGTTTGTCTTTGAGCATGAGTTCATCTTCATCGATAACTGGGACAGCATTGATGAGCTCTTTCGTGTATTGCGTTTGTGGGTTGGTGAATATGTTTTCAGTTGTGTTTATTTCAACGAGCCTGCCCGCTTTAAAAACCGCTACGCGATCTGCCACATTGCGAACGACCGCTAAATCATGGGTGATGAAAATATAAGTTAGGTTTTTCTCAATTCGTAACCTGTTTAAGAGCTGAAGAACGCGCGTTTGTACTAGAACATCCAAAGCCGATGTTGGTTCATCAAGAACAAGGAGTTCAGGTTCACATGCCAATGCGCGCGCAATGCTCACACGTTGTCGTTGACCACCTGAAAGTCCTGCTGGAGGTCGAGACCGAAGTTCCGCATCAAGGCCAACGTCACTCAATGCCCTTTCAACCAATGCCCAACGCTGGTTCGGCGCGCCCATATTGTAGGTGTCCAAACCCAATCTGACGGAGGCCCCAATGGTGCGTTTTGGATTGAGCGAAGAAAGCGGATTTTGTTGAACAAACTGAATGGCGCGGCGATGGTCTTTGGTGCGCTTTTGCGGCAGCAGCTTATCCTTCATATGAAACGTGCCAGCGCTTGGCTCTAAAATTCCCAAGATCATATTTGCGATGGTGGATTTTCCAGAGCCAGATTCACCCACAACAGCAAGGCACTCACCTTTTGCCACGTCAAAACTCACGTCTTGCACAGCCTTAACTTCACCATGTTTGGTTTTGAAATTTTTCGATATATTTCTAACTTCTAAAAATGACATCAGATCGCTCCATGAGTGAATTTTGGAGCTAAATAATCATCTGTTTCCTCAGCAATTTCAGGCAAACCACCACCAGTTATTCGCGGAATGGCGTTTAGCAACGCTTTGGTATAAGCGTGTTGTGGATTATTAAAGATCGCAGCTGTCGGGCCTTCCTCGACAATTCGGCCGCGATAGATCACATAAAGCCTATCTGCAAATTCTCGAACAACGCCCA
The DNA here is from genome assembly GCA_963691785.1 of Lentilitoribacter sp. Taxonomy (GTDB): domain Bacteria; phylum Pseudomonadota; class Alphaproteobacteria; order Rhizobiales; family Rhizobiaceae; genus Lentilitoribacter. The sequence continues at coordinate 3,815,993 of OY829371.1, read as the reverse complement.
AATTATGTGAGATGAGTAAGACCGCGGTCTCATTCTCTACCACAAGATCCTGCATCAGTTTCAGAGTTTGAGATTGCACAGTCACATCAAGTGCGGTCCCAGGTTCATCCGCAAGTAACAGTTTTGGTTTGTTCGCCAACGCCATCGCGATCATAATGCGTTGGTTCATGCCTCCAGACATTTGAAAATTATAGGACTTTAAAACACGTTCAGGATCAGCGATTGAAACATCACTTAACAATTGAGTAGCGCGCTTAAAACTCTCGTCCTTTGTGAGTGACAGCGTTCTGCGTTTTAGCACATCATAGAATTGCGTCTCGATTGTAAAGCTTGGATTGAGCGATGATGTTGGGTCTTGAAAAATCATCGAAACATCGGTGCCTCGCAAACCCATCTGATCCCTATTCTTCATCAGATTTATATCCTGACCATCAAATAGAATCTGGCCGCGTGCAGTTGCGTTATGGGCCTCCTGCAATAGACCTAATATGAGGCGCGCAGTCACTGATTTGCCGGAGCCGCTTTCACCAACAAGTGCAACGCGTTCACCCCGCCTGATTGACAAATCAATGCCATGGAGCACTTGGGTAACACCTTTGAAATTTTTAAAGGATAGTTCGAGATTTTTGATATCAAGGAGGGTCATTATTCTTCCACCCCCAATATCTCCCGTAAGCCATCACCTAAGAGATTAAACCCAAATACGGCTAACAAGATCGCAAGCCCTGGGAACACGCTGAGCCACCAACTATCTGGTAAATAACGTGCGCCTTCCGCCACCATCGATCCAAGGTCTGGCGTTGGCGGCTGAACGCCAAGTCCAAGGAATGAAAGTGAAGACGCGATGATGATGACAAAACCCATATCCAGCGTCATTTTTGTTATGATCGCCGGGAGACAATTGGGCAAAATTTCTCGAAATGTAATATGACCGCTCGAAGCCCCAATAACTTCAGCGGCAAGCACATAGCCTTCTTCACGTTCAGATCTTGCAATATTGTAGACAAGCCGCGCATACCATGGCCACCACATGGCAGTGACAGCAAGCATTGCGTTGGTCAGAGTAGGTTGCAAAACACCCATCATGGCAATGGCCAGAACCAGTGGCGGGACCGACAAAAAGACATCTGTCACCCGCATGAGCACTGTTTCGATCCAACCACCCCTGTACCCGGCAATAAGCCCGACCACGGTCCCAATGGGCGTTGAAATTGCCAGCACAACAACACCTAAAATTAGGCTGATCTGATAGGCATAAATGATCCGGCTGAAGATATCGCGTCCGACGAGGTCTGTTCCCATCCAGTTTTGCGCTGAAGGCTCTTTATTAGCGTTTAGAAAGTCAACGACTGCTCCGTTGTGATCTGGATAAGGGGCAATGAGGGGTGCAAATATGGCACAAAGCGATATCGTCAAAACAAGACCAAACCCAATCAAAGAAAGCGGATTTGATTTCATTATGTAGAAAGCTCTGATCATGATTTTGCTTTCTCACTGTAGCGAATGCGCGGATTGAGAAAGGCAATGATGAGATCTACAATGATGTTCACCACGACAAATGCTAATGCAATGATCAAGACCGTTCCCATGATCGCGTTTAAATCTTTTCGCAAAATCACGGCAACGCCATAACGTGACAAACCAGGCCAAGCAAAAACGGCTTCGACCAGAAATGCGTTTCCAAACATCGCAGCAAAATCCAATCCGATAATTGTCAGCGAAGGGATGATCGACGGTTTGAACGCATAATGATTGGCAATTCGCGAAGGAAAAAAACCATAGGCCTGCGCCATTTCGATATAGGGTTTTTTGTAGGTTTCGACCATATTCGCGCGTGTTAGGCGCGCTGCTTGACCAATGCCAGAAAGTGCTAAAGCCAAAGCCGGCAAAATGATGTGACAAACCGCGTCACCAAAGGCTGTGAGATTACCTGCAATCAATGTGTCAATAAACAAGAAGCCCGTGACGCGATCAATTTCATAAATGTCCGATAACCGTCCAGCGATTGGGAAGAGCGGCAGATAAAATGCAAATAGCAACATGAAAATAACCGCCCAAACAAAGCTGGGTGCTGACACCGTTACAAGCGAAATCACGCGAATGAGATGGTCGGGCCATTTGTTTTGAAATCGTGCGGATATCACACCCAATGGAAGACCTATGAGGATCATGAAAATTCCGGCGATCAAAACCAATTCAAGTGTGGCTGGAAGAAATTGAGCAATATCAAGCGTAACGGGTCGATTGGTGTAAAGCGAAATTCCTAAATCTCCGCGAAATAAATCGGCGATAAAGTGGCCGTATTGAGAGAAAATATGCTCATCAAGATGAAGATCTGCACGCAGATTTTCAATCTGTTCAGTGGTTGCATTTGGTCCCAAGGCTATGCGTGCTGGGTCACCCGGGATTATGCGAGCAATCACAAAAATCAACATTGAAACGCCAATCAATACCACCATGGATATGATCAACCTGTGCCACAAAAGATTTAAAACAGAAGACATAAAGGTACCAAGCGACTTGTCATTAAGTGACGGTGGCCAGGAGACAACCACCGTCATTGGTGGTGGTCTATTCAACCATCTCCATTAAACGGAAACTAAAGCCCATTCCGTCTAAGCCAAATGCTTTGGAAGGATCGCTTAAAGCGGGCACTTTAACCCGGTTAGAGGCCGCGAATACCGACTGACGATCAAAGCCATAAATTGTCGGCGCAATTTCCATTAGTCTCGCATTGAGCTTTCTGTAGGCTGTCTCTCGCCCCGCATCATCTGACGCTGTGCGCCCTGCATCGAGATATTCGTCTACTTGAGCATCATTTAAATATTCAGGCGACTGCCATGTGCCCGGCGTTGAAGAATGGTACATCCCATAGAGCAAAGTATCTGGATCACCGGTGACCGCATTGACAAATAGTTGACTAATATGTGGGGTGTTTTCAGGTTTTGAAACTTGTTCCGCAAAGAGCGCCCAAGGTAGTTTCTTAATCTCAGATTTAATACCGAGCTGTTGGAAGTTTGCCTGCATTAAAAGCGCAAATCTTTCTTCCAGCGGAACTTCTGCAATCCAGCTAACTTCAATATTCATATCAGCCGCGTCATATTTACAGGCGCTGAGATATTCCTTTGCTTGATCTAAGTTTTGTGCTTGCACCATCTCGGTACTATTCGCGCCGAACATGCCGACTGGAATAGCACCTGTTGCTGGGCTACCAGCAGATACATCCTCGGTGATCGCGATCATCTGTACAGCGGTGTTGTAGTCAAAAGCATGTGACAAGGCGAGGCGACAATTGGGGTCATCCAAAGGTGCCTTTGTTGTATTCATCTTGAAGTAGAACGCACCCGTTCCGGTTTCGGTAAGTAATTGCGCACCATCTTTGGCAAGCGCTGTGACCACTTCAGGTGGCAGCCATTGGGATGCAATATCATGCTCGCCTTGTGCGATGAGGGTTCGCACTGTGGCAGCTTCCAAACCATAACGAAGTCGTACTGTGTCTGGTGCCGCCTCGATTATGTCCATGAAATAGCCAGCATTTTTAGCCATCACTGTTTCTTCTTGAGGATTGTGTGATTTAACGGTGTAAGCACCGGTTCCTGCCGCATTTCCAGAGAGGAATGCTTGGCCCCAATCTTTCATCTCACCTTCACCATCGCCCAAGTTTTCCATCACCAGTTTCTTATCAACAATCGGCAAACGAACCAGTGATGCTACAAATGGTGCGTATGGGCTTTCGAGTGTGAACTTGACGGTTTTATTGTCAATGGCTTCAGCTTTCACGCCTCCAAACAAGTATGAAAGGCCTTGGCCAATACCCTGCATGCGCTCCAAAGAGAAGACCACATCTTCAGCATTTAGCGGATTGCCGCTTTGGAAACTAACACCGTCACGAAGTTTAAAAGTGTAAGTTGATCCATCGTTTGTCCAGCTTTCGGCCAAATGCCCATCATGTCCTGGCCCACCCTGTTTTGGCAAAACCAATGTGTCATAGACGTTGAACATCAAAATACTGTCGGCATAGTCAGACGCTTTTGCAGGATCGAGTTCGCCAACTGCGACCTCATCAATGCGCAACACTGTTTCAGCTAATACTGGCGAGGCCAGGGTAGTTGAGGCGAGCAGGATCGCCCCAATAATTCGACTATTGGGTTTCATATTCCATCTCCGTTGGTTTTTTCGTTCTTCTTTTTATTTATTTATGAATAGGTTCAGGATTCTCATCTCCGAAAATATCCATTGTTCCGCACCACAAAATTGAAGTGGTTCCGGCAGTGTGATTCCATATTGAATGTGTTCGTCTTGAATCAAAGTGAACGGAATCCCCGGTGCGCAAAATTGAGCGCTCCCCTTCCACTTCAACGGTAATTTCACCAGATAAAATGAAGAACATTTCTTCACCTTCATGGCTGATTGGTTCAACGCGATGACCAGGAGGTTCATGCACTATGACCGAATGGATGGTACTTCCAGCAAATGAAGAAGAAATCCGCTCATATGATACTTCAAGTCCCGGCACGCCAAATTTGGATCGGTCAACACTGCGAGTGACCTCTTCATTTTTTGTTGAGCCATCTAAAAATGCATTGATCGGAAATTCCAAGACGGATGCGATCGTCGCAAGTGATCCCAAAGAAGGTGCCGTTATGTTCCGCTCAACCTGGCTGATAAATCCAACAGATAAACCAGCGCCATTTGCAACATCACTTAATGTAAGACCCAATTCCTTTCGTCTCTGACGAAGTTTCTCGCCGAGTGACACCAAATCCAGATCTTGTTCCGCAGTTGATTTTTTTACCATGAATAAAATTTTTCACAGCTTCGCGATGGTGTCAAGGTATTTTTAGTAATACTAAAAAACCAAACTTTGTGCATTTTCTTTGATTTTTTACAAAATACGATTTTAGTTTTGGAGCTAAGCCGCAAACTACGCGATCATCTGTCCACCAATGGCCTTAAATTTCTCAACCAAATCTTCCAAAAAAACCTCGCTGATTAACGAAGTTGGTCTGTGAACAGGGCGCAATACGGATGTTGTATAAATGACTTCAGGTCTGAAGGGTCTGAATGTGAGAACTTCGTTGCCTTTTCGGTAGAGTCGATAGCTTTCGATGGCGATGGGATCAACAATTGCATAGGACATGTTTTTTTCGGCAAATGTCAGAAGCGGGATAAAGTATCTCGTTTTAATACGTGCGTTTAATGAGGCGTTTTCCTGCTTAAATGCATTGACCACATTCTCGTGGGATTCATGCTCTTCGTATAATAAACCCAGCGGCTTGCCGTTTAAAAGCTTTGGGGTGATCACGTCGTGCGCCGCCAATGGATCATCTTTCCTCATGGCGCAATAACACTCAAATTTAAATACTTGAGCATTGACCAAAGATGTTTGATCAAGCTTGCCTTCAAAGTGATCGGAGATGCCAATGTCATATTGTTGTGCGGCAATGAGTTGGAACACCAGATCGGAACTTCGTGAGATTAAGTCAAATTGAATGTCCTGCTTCTCCTCTGAAAAAGTTGAAATCATATCCGGTAGCAAAAAGACGGATGGTCCGGGCATGGACACAATTTGCAGCTTTCCACTCTCAAGGCTTTTAATATTGGTGATGTGCCGTTGAATAAGATCGACACGCGTTAAAACCTCAGAGCATTCTTCGAGTAAGTAATGCGCTTCAGATACCGGATGTAAACGCCCTTTACGTCGCTCAAACAGTTTCAAACCCAACTCATCTTCTAAGGTTGATATAGCCGCGCTCACCGCCGGTTGGCTGCGATGTAGGTTCTTTGCTGCCTCAGAGACTGATCTTGTCAGCATGATCTCGCGAAACACTTTCATCTGGTTCAGTTTCATAAATTCCGACCTATAACTAAAATCTATAGAATTAGAAAATATTACAATTTGCTTCTATATTTTGCCAGTACTAATCTGAGCTGGAATTAAAAATAAATTTCAAAGTCCAATTAAATGAGGGAATATCAGATGAATTACATTTCGAAATTTTTCGGCGTAGCAGCATTGACGACAAGCATGTTATCGGCTGGCGTTGCTGTCGCTCAAGATCCAACTTTCTTTAGAATAGGTACAGGCGGTGCTGGTGGAACCTATTTCCCAATTGGTGGGACAATTGCCAATGGTATTTCTGCTCCTCCCGGGTCAAGGGCATGTGATGAAGGTGGTCAATGTGGTGTGCCTGGTTTGATTGCGATTGCGCAATCTACAACGGCTTCAGTGTTTAACAATGCGGCCGTTCAAAATGGTGAACTAGAAGCCGGTCTTGCCGCAGCAGACGTGACAAGATCTATGTATCTTGGCGAAGGTAAATTCGACGGTAAACCGCACCCAAAATTGCGTATTGTGGCAAATCTATATCCAGAAGATTTGCACCTTGTAATGCCAAAGGACGCTTCCATTTCGAGCCTCTCTGATCTTGAAGGCAAACGCGTCGGTATTACCCAAGCAGGCTCAGGCACGCAAGTGGCTGTGTTGCAAATGTTGGAAGCTTGGGGCGTGACACGTGACAATATGGAAGAAGCTGAACTGAATAATAGTCAAAGCGCTGAGCGTTTGGCTGATGATCAGTTGGATGCTTATTTCTATGCTGCTGGATGGCCTGTGTCAGCGATGGTGCAACTTGCGTCAACGAAAGGAATGTCACTGCATTCATTCTCTGAAGCCGATCTTCAAAAGATCAATGAGATCATCCCCGCTTACATTCCTTCAAAAATCCCAGGTGGTATCTATGAAGGTGTTGATCAAGACGTGCTAACACCTGCCGTGAGCGCAATGTTGGTTGTGTCGTCTGACCTTTCAGAAGAATTGGTTTACGGCATTACCAAAGCTATGTGGAACAGTAATACACGCAAGCTTTTGGATAATGGTCATGCGAAAGGCAAGCAGATCACAGCTGAGACTGCATTAGATGGTGTAGCAGCTCTCGGTGTTCCGCTTCATCCTGGTGCTGAGAAGTTCTATAAAGAAGCTGGTTTATTAAAATAATCCACTCGCTTTTTTAGCCCGCCGGGGCGGTGGTTTCCATTTTCCGCCCCGGTATTAGCGTTTCTTCCAATTTCAAACGTAAAGTGACGAACTCCCCATGACCCAGATCACAGGCGGACAAAATATTTGTGGCGTTTCTATCGGTGTTCTTGCGCTTGAAAGTTATTTCCCCAAACCTCCAGGCCATATTAAAAATCCATCCAGCCTTGGTTTCACCACATGTTATGAGATCATCGAAGGCCTGACGGTGCCTGGTTTGTTAAATAAACCGTCTGACGACATGATCGCGCCACTTTTGGAAGCCGCGAGGCGATTGGAAAAGCAGGGTGTGAAGGCTATTACAGGCTCCTGTGGTTTTCTCGCGCTTTTCCAGCGACAAATTACCGAAGCTGTTTCAATTCCCGTATTTGTGTCTTCATTGGTTCAGGCGCCATTGATCTATCTCATGACGGGAAAACCTGTTGGCGTTTTGACCGCGTCTGCCTCTCTACTTACGCAAAAACATCTTGAAGGTGTTGGTGCAGCAGATATTCCTTTGGTCATAGAAGGGCTGGAAAGTTCGGATGAATTCGCCAAGGTCATATTGCGCAATGAACGCAATGACATGGATCTTGAATTGGTGGAGGCTGAAGTATTATCCGCCGGAGAACGTTTGATATCACGTGCACCGGAAATTGGTGCAATCTTGCTAGAATGTACCGACCTGCCTCCCTACGCACACAGTTTGCAAGAAAGATTTGGGCGGCCCGTTTTCGATATTATTACCCTTGCTAATATGATGGATGCAGCTTCAATTCGGCAACCATTTAGCGGCTTCATCAACTGATCGTTTTGGCGACAAAAGGTTATAGACCATGAGTGACAACCAGACACACACACATCAAAATGACGAGTTTTCAGCTGAAGAGCTTGCAGCCATTGAAGAGAAATATGACGAAAGTGCAGCCACGCGACAAGTTGGCGTGAGACTTTCAAATATTTTGCGGGCGGTTGCGCTTCTTTTCGCAGCGTATCATTTTATCACTGCTGGCTTTGGCCTTCCGGTTGATCATTGGCATATGGGTATTCACCTAGCGGGATTATTTATCCTAACCTATGCGCTTTTTCCGCTACTCAAAACAAAAAATGCCATGGCGATGCAAGTCAGTCTCTGGCGGATTGGCAATGTGCCGATTTATGATTTTGTGTTCATGATCTTTGGTGTTTTATCTGCGCTTTATGTTGGCTATGCATGGCATGGTGTTCTGTGGCTCGGCATTGAAGAGCAGACATTTCGAATGGGTAATCCAAACTCATATGACATGTTCTTTGGTGTGATCATCATCGTGTTGGTTTTGGACATTGCGCGGCGAACCCTTGGTTGGGTACTGCCTGCGATCATTTGTGTGTTTATCGCCTATGCGCTTTTTGGACCTTATTTCCCCGGCCTCTTGCAGCATCCAGGAGTTAAATTCAAAACCTTTGTCTCCAGTATGTATTTCCCGCAAGAGGGCATTTATGGCGTGACGCTCTGGGTTGTTTCAACCATTGTGTTCCACTTTGTTTTGTTTGGTGTTGTTGCGCAAAAAACGGGACTTGGGAAACTGTTTATCGACAATGCCACCATTCTTGCAGGCCAATATGTCGGTGGTCCTGCGAAAGTATCTGTTGTGTCATCCGCTTTCTTTGGCACGATTTCCGGATCATCTGTCGCCAATACAGTTTCAACTGGTGCATTGACCATCCCAAATATGAAGCGTCTTGGCTATCCCGGGCATTTCGCTGGCGGTGTCGAAGCTGCTGCATCTGCTGGTGGTCAGATCACCCCGCCGATTATGGGCGCGGCTGCGTTCATCATGGCTGAGTTTTTAGAACTGCCCTATACAACGATCGTAATCGCAGCGATCTTTCCCGCCTTCTTGCATTATGTTGGCGTCTTTGCCGTAGTTCACTTAATGGCTTTGAAGCTTGATTTGAAAGGCATTTCAAAAGAGCTTTTGCCGAAGTTTAAAGAAGTCTGGCGCGATGGTTGGGCAAATATCATTCCGCTCGTTGGCCTATTGGTGGTTCTATTTTCTGGTTATACGCCGTTTATGTCCGCATTTTGTGGCATCTCTCTGGCCGTTTTAGTGGGCATGTCACGGATACGCGAACCCATAACGCTCATCTATGCTGCAGCCTTTATTGCTTTCGTTCTGTGGAAATTTTTCGACAATGGCTTTAGTCCCATAATGGCGTTCATCTTGGTGTCCATCTCCATCATCGGCACCTTTAATCCACAAAAGCGCATTGAAATCCCTGAAATGTCAGAAGCCATGCAGACAGGTGTGAAATATGCGCTTGCTGTCGGCGCAGCTTCAGCTGCTGTTGGCATCGTGGTGGGTGTGATTAACACAACAGGCATCGGGTTTCGCATTGGTTTCATGGTTACTCAAGGGGCTGGCACAATGGCCGCAAGCCTTTATGAGTTTATCACAATCGGTGGATTGGAAATATTCACTGTTGAAAGCATTCAATTGTTCTTGTCGCTCGTTCTCATTGCAATTGCCTGCATCTTAATGGGCGCAGGGGTTCCGACAACGGCGCTTTACATTATGCTGGTATCGGTCGCACAACCGGCATTGTCGCAACTTGGAATACCGCCGATAGCAAGCCATTTATTTGTTCTTTATTATGGCGTGGTTGCTGAAATTACACCGCCGGTTTGTACATCAGCTTATGCCGCCGCGGCGATTGCCAATTCAAATCCATTTAAAACCGGAATGTCGGCTTTCACTTTAGGCTTAGGTAAGATTGTGGCGCCCATGGCATTTGTTTATGCGCCGGTCTTGTTGATTGTTTCAAGTTCAGGATTTGATCTTCTAGAATTTTCCTATGCGTCTACAAGCTGCGTCCTAGGTGTCATTGCTTTGTCTGCTGCCGTGGTTGGCTATTTCTTAGCGCCGATGGCGAAATGGGAGCGTTTGCTTGCCACCGCTGCCGGGTTGGTTTTTATCGCACCAACTTGGCAAGCTGACCTCTTATCGCTGGCAATTGTTGCGCCGGTCATCGTTGCGCAAGTGATCAAACGCCAAAACAGAACCCAGTTAGCTGTCGCAAATGGGTAAAGCCATGTCAGAAGAATTGAACACAGTGCCTGAGGTAACAATCATTGGTGCTGGCATCGTTGGTATTTGCTCTGCGCTTTCGCTTTTGGAAAAAGGCATAAGTGTCCGCATTATTGATCGAAACCCACCTGGAAGTGGTGCGTCACATGGCAATGCTGGGATTATCTCACCATGGTCATTCATACCCCAGTCAATGCCGGGCACATGGAAGAATATTCCGCGTTGGGTGCTTGATCCAGATGGACCTGTATCTTTTAGTTTCTCGTATTTATCTAGAACGCTGCCTTGGGCGGTTCAGTTTATCAAAAATATGACAGAATCTGACGTCCGGCGCATATCTGATGCGATGGAAATTCTCACAAGCGGATCGGTTGAGCTATATCGCCATCATCTATCGGGAACAGGACATGAGGATTTAGTGGCAGATAGCTTTTATGTCCATGCGTTTCGACAGCCAGAGCGCGCCAATATTGACAATCTTGATTATAAAATCAGACGTGAAAAAGGTGCGGATATTGTCAGGATTGACGCAGGTGAATTGTCCGACCTGGAGCCTGACCTTTCAAAAGAGTTTAAAGCAGCTGTTTTAATTCGAGGGCAGGCGAGAGCAATATCTCCTGGAAAAATTGGTGAGGTTCTATCGCGCAAGGCAATGCGTATGGGCGCAGAATTTGTGCAAGAAGATGTCAAAGACATCCGAAAGAGCAACGATGATATGTGGAAAATAACCACAAATAATGGTGCCCACAAATCTGCAAAGGTGCTTGTCGCAAGCGGCGTATGGTCAGCGAAACTGCTGAAATCACTTGGGTATAAATTACCACTTGTTGCAGAGCGCGGATATCATGTTCAATTTACCAAAGCGTCCGTGCAGCTTCATCATTCGGTGATGGATGTTGATCGGAAAGTTGTTGGTAGTTCAATGTCAGAAGGGCTGCGTGTGGCGGGGACTTCTGAATTTGCAGCCATTGATGCGCCACCAAATAAACGACGATTTGAAAGTCTTAAAAAACACACCAAACAAATGGTGCCAAATTTGGAGTTTGAAGAGACGATCGAATGGATGGGGCATCGACCATCCTTTTCAGATAATTTGCCTGTCTTAGGGGAACTGCCAGATCATCAAGGATTATATGGTGCCTTTGGACATAGCCATTATGGTCTGATGATGGCGCCAAAAACGGGTAAAATTATAGCTTCTATGATAAGCGGAGAGCACTCAAATTTAGATTTATCCGTATTTGCAGCTGATCGATTTAAGTAGCTGCGAGCTTCGTGTTTTTCAATTTACGAGACTGAATTAATTACCTATAATTTCTTGACCGATGCGCGTTCGATAATTTTGGCTTCGAAAAATTTGCGTTCAATTGGTGTTCCATCCTCAAGAAAATCCATCAAGGATGTCACGGCGCTTTCTCCCATTTTTCGCGCTGGGAGATCTATCGTTGTTAGCGGCGGCGAAATGTGGACCGACCAATCAAGATTATCAAAACCCATCACTGATAAATCATCGGGCACGACGAGATTGTTTTCAGAATGGGCTGTGTAAACGCCCAGAGCCATCACGTCAGATAAGCAAAGAGCGGCGGTGAACTCGGTTTTGTGTTTTAGCATAGAATAGGCGGCAAGTTTGCCACCTCCAACGCTAAGCTCTTCCTCAAAGAATTCCAATTTGATCTCTGCACTTTCAGCGGATTTTGCACCTCTTTTCCGCCATGTCGTTCGATCGCTTAAAACTTCCGGTCCATGAACAACCGCAATATCTTGGTGCCCCATCCTGTGTAAATGATGGATGGCGCCACGCGCTAACGCAAAGTTGTCATATCCTATGGTCGGCACATCGCCTTCCGGGGCCCAGATCGAGGTGAACACGAATTGAACCCCGCGGCGCGTTAAGAGTTCGATGAGTTCAGGGTCATGACGCCCACCTGAAAGAACAAATGCTTCTGCGCCCATGCCAAGCAGTTTCTCTGCGGCATCTTTCTCTTGCTCCTCATCAGAATTTGAAATCGCAAATACCAATGAATAACCGCGCTTGGCCAGAGTTTGTTCCATACCGGCGATGAATTTTGCATAAACTGAGTGCTCAATTGTTGGAATAATGGCGGCGATGATTTTTGTCTTTTTAGTCGTTAAAGTTCGCGCGGCAGGATTGGGTAGATAATGAAGTTTTTTAGACGCGAGGAGCACCTTTTCTCGGGTTTCCGGGCTCACATTGGTCGCACCATTCATAACGCGTGAAATCGTTGCAATGGACAATCCTGTCTCTTTTGCAACATCGCGAATGCTTCCTAGTTTCTTGGTCAATATCGGCCTCCGAAAATATACAAATATTATTTTGGGGCTTGACGCAACAAAAAAACAAATGATTATATGTAACCGGTTTCATGAAATTTTAAGTAAAGTGCCACATAGGCGAATTTTTCTTCAAACTATCATGTAACCGGTTACATAAACGATCGATCTTTATGACGAGTTCATTTGAAGAGGGCAGCCAATGTTGAATTTGCATGATGCAAATAACAAAAATATTTCCTTCGGGCGGAGGCGATATCAAGGCTTGAATGAACAAAAGAGTCTAAGGCTCGATGTTCTTGCGGGTGAAGCGGGTTCCATCAAAGTTGCTGCAGGCGCTCTTTTAGCCATTACCAATGTTGACGGCGGGAAAGCTGCATGGATGACCGCTGTGCAAGATGATCAGCGTGAATTCACATGCGCGCCATTTAAAACGCCAGACATGCTAACCATATCGCTTGATTGCTCCTTATTTGATGATCGGCAGATGTGCGCAATCGCAAAGGCAAAAGGTGGTGCGCTTGAAAATAGCGACGTGGTTTCGATTTTTGACGAAAACTCCAAGCCAGGCGATGTGTTCCTTTTGAAGTTTTCAGCACCGGCATTGTTCTTTTTAATCGCGCCGATCGCGCGGGATTACATCGAGACAGGTGGCGGTGCGCGCTATCATGTTGAAATCAAAGAAACTGGTCGGACATCGGACGATTTCTTTTTGCCGGATCCTTTGGGAAAAGTTGTCGATGAATGGCGGGTAGATGCTGGAACAGCAAAAGCTTACGAACTCAAAAAAGGTCAGTTTCTTCAAATCATCGATGTTCAAGGTCAGCAATGTTCTGACTTTATGGCCATGCGCTCGTCAGCGCTTGATCAGGGGATCGAGCGTCATATTGATTCAACCGTAACGCGGACTTGCGCGCGCGGTGCCTATCCTGCGCCGGGACTTCATGATAAATTTTATGATCAAGATATCACGCCTCTTCTCGCGGTTCGTCGGGATACTGTTGGGCGGCATGATACTTTTGGTCTGGCATGTAATGCTTACGGGTATGAAGAGCGCGGATTTCCCGGTCATATTAATTGTTCTGATAACATCTCTCATGCTTATGCGCCTTATGGGATAAAACCCCGCAAAGGTTGGCCAGCCATCAACTTTTTCTGGAATTCAAATATCGATCCGGCATCGAATGTTTATTCCGGCGATGAACCATGGTCTCGTCCAGGTGATTATGTTGTTTTGGAAGCGCTCACAGATTTAGTCGGTGTTTCCACAGCATGTCCCGATGATATTGACCCGACCAATGGGTGGAACCCGACAGATATTCATGTCCGTGTTTATGAGGAAGATAGTTCCATCACGCATTCTGTTGCATGGCGGGCGCAACCAGATGATGCGGAACAATTGACAAAACAATCTGCCTTTCATCCGCGAACATCACAATTAACAAAAAGCTTTTACGCAGCGAGAGATCTTTGGATGCCAACCCATTATGACGCCACAGGTGCAATTGAAGAATACTGGACATGTCGCAATCACGCGACATTGCAAGATATGTCTGGTCTCTTCAAATACGATATTGTCGGACCGGATGCGCTTGAATTATTGCAGCATTGTTTGACCCGAAACATTGCCAAGTTGTCTGTTCATCGTGGGCTTTATTCATTGATCTGTGATGAACGTGGAAGCGTGTTGGATGATGGCACCTTGTTCTGCATCGAGCCCAATGTTTTCCGTTGGTTTTCCGGTTCAAATAATTCCGCGCTTCATTTGCGGGAGCAAGCTGAGTTACTTGGGCTTGAAGTTAAGGTCCTTAGCATCGGGCACAAGATGGCAAATCTTGCGCTGCAAGGTCCAAAATCGAGAGATATTTTAAAAGAACTTGTCTTCACACATCCCTATCGTCCCGATGTTGAAAGCCTCAAATGGTTTGGCTTTACCATCGCGCGTATCCATGACCGAGACGGTGCCGTGTTCATGTTGTGTCGATCAGGTTTTACCGGCGAGTTGGGCTATGAAATTTTCTGCGACGAGAAAGACGCCGTGCAAATTTGGGACGCGGTTATGGAAGCCGGCGAGAAACATGGTTTGAAACCCATGGGTGGCCATGCGCTTGATATGTTGCGGATCGAAGCTGGATTGATGATTTCCGGCGCCGAATTTGGTGGGGATGTCGATGCGATCGAATCCGGTCTCGGATTTGCGGTTGATTTCAAGAAGCCAGATTTTATCGGCAAAGCCGCGCTCGAGCGCAATCAATCTGCAATACGCAGAGAACTCGTCGGCCTGAAATTTAACAGCAATGAAGCGCCGCACCATGGCGATCCGGTTTTTCTTGGTCGCGAGCAAGTGGGCGTAGTGACCAGCGCATGCATGTCACCAGAACTGGGACATGCCATTGCCATGGCTCGGATTGCTGTTGAGAACTCAGAATTCGGAACCGAGTTGGAAGTGGGCAAACTCGACGGGCATATGAAAAGACTTCCCTGCACCACAACGTCAATTCCTTTTATTGACCCAAAAAGAGAGAAGGCGAGAGCGTGAGTATAGACGAAAGCAATAGAAAATCGGATGTCGTTGTATGTAACAATGTCTGGAAAATATTTGGCGCACGTGCTTCTGAAGCCATGGAAGCGGTTAAAAAAGATAATCTTTCTAAGGCCGAAGTGCTTGAACGTTTTGAATGTGTTGTTGGCGTAAGAGATGTTTCGATCAGCGTTGGCGAGGGCGAAGTCTTCTGCATAATGGGGCTTTCAGGTTCCGGGAAATCCACACTCGTGCGCCACATCAATCGTTTGATTGAACCCACTCATGGTGAGATCTTAATTAACGGAACGAATGTCGGTGGTCTCGGCGCTGAAGATCTAAGAGAAATGCGCGCCAATCAGATCGGTATGGTCTTCCAGAATATGGCGCTACTGCCACATCGAACGGTGCGTGACAATATCGCTTTCTCGCTTGAACTAAGAAATGTCGATGCGTTTACCCGGTCAGAAATTGCAGACAAGATGATCGGGCTCGTTAGCCTGCAAGGCTATGGTGATCGCCTGCCAGCAGATTTGTCTGGTGGCATGCAGCAGCGTGTGGGCCTGGCACGCGCAATGGCAGCTGATCCTGATATTCTGTTAATGGACGAACCGTTTTCGGCGCTCGATCCTTTGATCCGTCGCGGTCTTCAGGACGAGTTTTTGGACTTGTCCAAGACCATGAAGAAGACCACTTTATTTATCACGCATGATTTGGACGAAGCAATCCGGATGGGCTCTCGTATTGCCATCATGAAAGATGGCGAGATTGTCCAAATTGGAACGCCAGAAAAAATCGTAACAGAGCCAGCTGATGATTATGTCGCGGATTTCGTTGCCGGGATTTCTAAGCTGAAACTTATTTTCGCGCATACAGTTATGCAATCCGTTGAACAATATGAGAAGGAAGTCAAAAAGCTTCCCGCCTTAGATAAATGCCCGCAGGCGACGCCTGATGATGATTTGGACACTTTGGTTGGGGTCTCGGTCGGGCAAGACAATCCAATTGTCATCATGTCAGATTCCAAACCCGTTGGGATCGTCACCAAAGACGCGCTTTTGCGCGGCATTCAGGGCGAGGTGTAACCATGTCTCAAGATGATTTAAAACTATTCAAAGAGTTCGCCGGTCAAAACGGCGATTATTATGCAGACAAGTTTCTTCAAATTCAAAAATCTATCCTGCCCCGAACGCATATCAACTATGCTGCTCTCCTAGGTAGTTTTGTTTGGGCCGGGTTGCGCGGGACCTGGCTACTTTTCACGATTGGATTTGTGATTGATCTGGTCGCGATGGTCAATCTCGCGCTTTTTTTCAAATATGCGGAAAAAGCAAGCGAATATATCGGTCAGGATGACAAGATATATTTGTTAGAACGCTATGATGGATGGTCAAGCAATCACCTTTTAATGGCTGTTTTAACCTTCGTCTTAGGCCGCATTTTATTCGCCTGGTTTGCCGACAGATTTTACGCAAATCAATATGCACGTTGGCGCACAGATGAAAAAACCCCAAGCAGCTTTGTCCTCTCAAGACTTGTGATTGTGGCGGTGGTATCAGCATTGATATTGCCACTCACAATCTATCGCTCAACGCAATTTGTGCCTGAACAGCGCGCATGCATCAAGCAAGACCGCTTGATCGAATCTGGTGAGCAGGTTCCGTTTAAAGACAGATTTAACTGCGCCGTCATGGGTGAATTCCCCACACTGATTTGGATGGACCGACCCGACACGATTAATTACCGCAAAGATGATAGCGGCCAATATGTTGAAATCCGCACACCTGCACGTGAAGGTGCGCCACCCTTTAATCTGAACAAATATATGTCCCAAACCATTGATGATGGCATTCAATATGCGACGATCTTCTATGGCTCGATATTTGATCAGATTACAGCCTTCTTGAACTCCATGCTCAACGCCATTGAAGCCGTGTTTGTCGGCACACCTTGGCCGGTCACCATGTTAGTGCTCGTCTTTATTGCATATAAAATGGCAGGCCGACGAACGGCAATCTTTGCTGCGGCATCGCTGTTCTATCTTGCGATATTTGACTTCTGGCAAACGGCGATGGACACCATGTCACTGGTTGTGGCGTCCACAATCATCTGTACGATTGTCGGACTCCCCCTTGGTATCTGGGTTGGAAAATCTGATCGAGGAAATTCGATCACGACACCTATTCTCGATGTGATGCAAACGATCCCATCCTTTGTGTATCTCTTACCGGCCATTGCATTCTTTTCAATTGGTAAGCCGCCAGCCATTTTGGCGACGGTGATTTTTGCCATGCCGCCAATGGTGCGTCTAACAGCGCTCGGCATCAAGCATGTGCCAGAAAACACCAAAGAAGCGGCGCTGGCATTTGGCGCGAACCCAAGACAGCTTTTAACGAAAGTCGAGCTGCCGCTTGCCTTGCCATCCATTATGGCGGGCATGAACCAGGTGGTGATGATGAGCCTTGCGATGGTTGTGATCGCTGCATTCATTGGTGCGGGCGGGATGGGCTTCATCGTTGTTGAAGCTTTGAACAATGCCGAAACAGGACGCGGCCTTTTGGCCGGATTTGGAATTGCACTTCTGGCGATGATGATCGACAGCGTTGTGCAAAAAGCGAATAAAATTCGCGATTAAACATTCACTGCGCCCGGTTAAAGGCGTGTTGAATATCAATAACTAAGGAGTGTGAACATGAAACTATTAAAATCACTGGCGCTCAGCACAGCGCTTATCGCTGGCTCCACGACGGCGGGATTAACCGCTGACGCCAAAGTCACAATTTCCGACCTGACGTGGACAGGCGCAAAAGCAATCGGCTTTGTAATCCAGGAGATCATTACCGGTCCAATGGGTATGGAAGCTGAAATTGTCGAAGGCATGTCCGACGGTTCAATTATTGCGGCCGGCATGGATAAAGGCGATGGTTCCATCGACGTCTATACAGACTTCTGGATGCCAAGCCGTGCTGGCCTTTGGGACAAATATATCGATGGCGCTGCAACCGTTGCTGTGAATACGCCTTATGAAGGAACACAACGTATTTATGTGCCGTCATATATGACAGATAAATTGTCATCCATTGAAGACATGAAGAAGCCTGAGGTTGCTTTGTTGTTTGATTCAGACGGCAATGGAAAAGGCGAATATTGGGCTGGTGAAATTGGTTGGAAGTCCACCAAGCAATGGAAAGTTAAATTCAAGAGCTATGGTTTGGATGAGCTATGGGAAGCTGCTGATATCACGGAAGCTGCCTTCAAAGGTCAGCTGAAAGCCGCCTATGCGAAAGGTGAACCAGCGCTGTTTTATCGTTGGACACCTGAAGCCATGTTCGCGGAATATGATCTGTCGGCTGTTGAAGAGCCTGCACGCACAGAAGGTTGCGAAAAAGTTGATCTAGAAGCAGAAGATTGGTTAGAAGTGTCAACATTCTCATGCGCAAGCTCTGTGGCAAGCGTTTATGTTGCCTATTCCAAAACTTTGGAAACACGCAATCCAGCTGTTGCCAAAATGTTGTCAAACATCAAGCTAGATCCTAGCGCGATCAATGCTTGGATCTTATCCATTAATGGCGATGGTCTTGACCCGCGTGATGTGGCCCAAGAATGGGTTGCTGACAACATGGATACAGTGAACGCTTGGATTAACGGCTAGTCTCAAAGCGCTACAACAACGATTTGGATTAGGGGGCGAAAGCCCCCTGATTTTTGTGCGTCCACCGTGGGATTTTGAAAATTCAATTAGGTGAATAGGCGTGCTTCAAAACCCTTTTCTTGCGCAATATGACTGCTAGAAGTGAGATGAAACGTGTTTCGCTTCTATATTCCGTTTGTAACTTTGTGCAGCAAGATGAAACTACACGCCAGCGACAAAATCAAAACCTTCAAAGTTTGGATGACCAGCATACATGTGACCATTGTCGCCAGCATTTTTGTGTGCAGCTCTGAAATGCTCTGATTTCGTCCAGGCGGTAAAAGCATCTTTTGATGTCCACAAAGTATGGGAGGCGTAAAGTGTGATATTCGCTGCCTCGTCCTTAGCGCCTTTTAAGAGATGAAATTCGACAAATCCGGGGACTTCCTCGAGTTTGGAATCTCGTTCTCTCCAGACATTTTCGAAGTCGACTTCAAAGCCGTCATTAATTTTAAATCTATTCATAGCGATATACATCTTTTGTTTCCTTATGCGAGTACAGGTGTGATTTGAAACTGATTATGTGCGTCGTTTTGCGAAACATGCATCGTGCAATGATAAACAGCTTCGAGATTGTTTTTGGTGAGGACGTTTTGTGGTTGCCCGATCGAATGGATCGCACCGGCTTTGAGCAATACAATCTGATCTGAATAGGCTGCGGTTAAATTAAGATCATGTAAAACGGCGACGACGATGCCACCATCATCGCAATATTGACGTGCAATCTTCATAATCTGTATCTGATGCCGGATGTCCAAGCTTGAAATCGGTTCGTCTAGAAATAAAACTCGGGGCATGCCATGCCAAACGGGTTCCCAAACTTGAGCCAATACACGTGCAAGCTGAACGCGTTGTTGTTCGCCGCCTGAGAGTTCTTGATAAAAGCGATGCCCAAAATTTGCCAAGCCCACTTTTTCAAGTGCCTGGGCGATGATCTCCTCATGATCTAAGAGCATGTCAGTCCTCGACAATTGGCCAAGCCTCACCACCTCATAGACCGTGAACGGAAATGCCAATTGGCTGGATTGTGGGAGGACCCCTCGGAGAGCCGCCATTTCAGCAGGGTGGGTTGTTTTGATATCCAGATTATTGATCTGCACCGTTCCCTGATAAGCAATTTCGCCTGTCAAAGCTCGCAAGGTTGTTGTTTTGCCTGATCCATTTGGCCCGACAATTGAACAAAACGTTCCAGAAGGCACTTCAAAACTAATATCTTTGATGATCTGTTTGCGCGCCAGAGATACATTTAAGTGGGAAACGCTCAGCATGTTATAAATCCAGCAGACTGCGTTTACGGAGCAAAATCCATAGGAAAAAAGGTGCGCCAATGGTTGCGGTGATAATGCCGATTGGCAGTTCAGCGGGTGCAACGATTTGGCGCGCAACAGTGTCTGCTAAAAGAAGCATGATCGCACCCAATAATGCACAGGCTGGCAGCAGATATTTGTGATCGGGCCCAATCCAAAGCCGCAATAAATGTGGGACTACAATTCCGACAAACCCGATACCACCACTCACTGCAACTGCAGCTCCTGTTGAAGCCGCAACAGCAATGATTGTGATGCGTTTAAAAATTTGAACATTGATCCCCAAATGGCGCGCTGTCGCTTCACCAAGCGTCATGGCATTTAATCCTTTTGCGAGAAATGCAGACAGGAACAAGATCGGCAGGATGATCGGTGCGATGGCAAAGATTTTTGTCCAGGTCGCACCGGCTAAAGATCCCAATTGCCAGAAGGTTAAATCGCGTAATTGTTCATCATCGGCAATAAAGACAAGTATTCCTGTACATGCCCCGGCCAATGCGCCAAGTGCTATTCCGGCAAGAAGCATTGTTGCGACTGAAGTGTGACCTCTTCGTGTGGAAACGCGATACAATAAAAATGTTGTCAGAAGCCCGCCAAGAAAGGCTGCGATAGGGACATGATAGATGCCAAAAAATGTAGCGACAGGCGCAAGATAACTCGTACCTAAAACGATGAATGAAACAGCACCCAAGCCGGCACCCGATGCCACGCCGACAATACCGGGATCAGCTAAGGGGTTTCGAAAGAGACCCTGCATAACAGCACCAGATACTGCCAAAGATGCCCCAATTAAAATTCCCAATATCACGCGCGGAAGTCGGATTGTTTCAAGTATGACCCGCTCATAGGCGTTGATTTCTAAGGATTGGCCGAAGCTAAAGATATAGCTCATCGTACTATTGATGTTGACCTCAGCGGCGCCGCTCGACAGCGCAAATATGGATGTCACCAAAAGCGCAACAAACATTAAGATTGTCAATATATGGGCATAGACCGACCGATCGCCGGGATTCGGTTTTGGGTCATGAAGTTTCGAACCATTAAAATATGGGCCAGAGATTCTTTGGCCGCCAGATCGGCTGACAGTCACATTACTCTCCATAGATTTTTTGTGAAAGTTCCAAAACTGCTTGTCCAGTGCGCGGCCCATATCCTAGCAAATATAAGCCATTCATTTTGATGAGTGATTTGCTTTGCCCGGCTGGCGTTCCAATAATGGCCGGATGCGAAAGAATTTCGTCTGCAGAGGTGAATTCACTCCCATGGCGGTTCATCATAACAATCACATCAGGAGCTGCTTTAATGATAGCTTCGTCCGTCACCGGTTTATAGCCTTGCATACTAACAAGTGCGTTTTCAGCGCCCGCCATTTTAATCATACCCTCAGCAGATGTATTTGCCCCCGCTGCAAGTATCTTGCCGTCATTATTGGACAGAATAAAAAGTACCTTTTTCGGTGTTGATACTGTCCCAATAATCGCTTCTGATGTGTCAAAGTCCGCATTGACTTGGTCCACAAGATCCTGCGCTTTTTTCTCAACGCCAAGTGCCTTTCCGACAGCTTGGATCTTTGCGATCACGCCCTCTCGATCATAACGCTCTTTTATTTCTACAAATGGAACATTTGAACTTTTTATCACGTCAACGGCTTCAGGTGGACCTGCACCCTCCAGTGTGATGATCATGTCTGGATTGACGGATAAAACACCTTCTGGTGAAAGCCGCCGGATGTAACCAACATCAGGAAGCATGAAGCTTTGGGGAGGGTATATGCTTGTTGTATCACGTGCGATCAGGCGATCCTCTTCACCCAAGGCGTAGATGATCTCAGTTATTGAACCGCCAATTGATACAATTTGATTTGCTTTTTCTTCCGCCGCCGAGATTGCTGAGCCAAATAGAACGCATACGAGAAGAGTTATCAGGAATTGGTTTTTCATGTGTTTCATTGAATTATACATTTCTGGCTTCCTTATGCTGCTTGCGAGCGCTGGATACGGGGGAGGTTTTCTGCGATATCGCGCCAAGATTTTCGTTCATCTTGGCCTTCAATTCGCGTTCCAAAAAATTGAATGACGAGATTGCCAGACGTGTCATAAGCTTCAATAGACGTGACATGCCCCTTGTCTGTGGGTTTGCGAACGCCCCAAATTTCATGGATCTGATCTGTTCTGAGATGCATGTGAAAACCATCATCTAAGATGTTGAGCCAATGGCCCATGCGTTTGATGGTATGGATGGGCCCTGAATAGATTTGAATGCATCCGCGATTTCCAATGAAACACATCATAGGCAGCTTTTCATTTGCCGCTATTTGTAAAAGTGCCTCCAATGATGAAGGGTCGATGCGCCAGGCATATTCATCACCGATGGTCGTGACGGCCTGATGACGGCTGAGATTTAATTTTCTGATCATCATCGTAAACTGGTGGGTATCAGTCATCTTCGACCAATTATCTTTAAGCGTATCTGCAACGCTTTCTGGATTATCCAATCTATCTTTGATGCGCTCTGGTTTGATGTCGAGCAGATCCGATTGGTCGGGGTGAAAATATGCAGCGGTTAGCTTTGACCAAGCATGCATATTTGTGTTGGGCTTCGTGTGGATTTTATGAACGGCATCACCCTGTTCATCAAAGAATTGAATGCTCTGTTTTAGTCCATGATCCGTTTGTTTATGAACCAAAAATGCATGTGCAAAATGACGACGAAACAAGCGCAGATCAATTTGCGCATTGGACACCATCGAGGCAAATTTACCGCCATGATAGGCATCATAAATCCCGGTTTTTTCGTGCACTGCCGCATCATTGCGGGTTAATGCAAGAACTTCACCCACATCCGCTAAACCTGAAAATATTTCGTCCATGGCACAAATCAAGCGGGTGGCTCCGTAGCCGACATGCGCCGCTATTAATTGAGATTCTTTGATATTGAGCATGTTTGCGATATCGCGTTCGCGCATTTTGGTATTATTTGCGCAAAATTCACGGATTTCAGACGCAGTTTGAGACTGGACTTCTTTCATAATTGTCACCTATTTATTGAGGATAAGTTTTCCCTGACGGGTAATTCTCAAGCGGTAAGATGCGTCTTCATGCTGGATTATGATTTCTTTTTGCCCCTGGAACAACTGATCGCTTTGATAGACTAGCGCTGTATTTGGCGCGTTATGTGCTTTGTTCTGTACCATCGAAATATTCGCTACCTGCATTTTACACTTACTTTTGAACTGGTTTGCGCCGGGCTTGCAGATAGCTGGCTGGGCATTTGAATTTATTTTCTTGACTAATTTAGTATAGTTTTTTACAAACTGCAATAACCTGACTAAAAAAGTCATGTTTTATTTCAGCTTGCCAGCCCAAAGCCAGCCGCTATTTCAGCTAAAAAGGAAAACGATTATGGGGCTGGCGAAAAGCTTTAAGTTCGCTTTGATGGCAGGGGTGTCATTGGGCGCTGTTTCAGTTGAAACACAAGCGCAAGAAACACAATATGAAAATACTCTGGGTATTCGTCTTTTAAGAATTGTGAAAGGCGCTGGTCAGGATAAAGTTGCCACTGATACACCGCAAGCGGTAACCGTGCTTAATCAAGAAGATATTGAAAATGCAGGCGCGACAACGGTTGGTGACACATTTGACACCATACCAGGGGTAACAACCTCTGGATCCGAGCGAGTGTTGGGTGAAAGTTTCAACATTAGGGGTGTTGGCGCAGGTGAAGATCAGGCCGATGAAGGTCGATTTATCATTAGTGTTGACGGTGTTGACAAAAACTACCAGCAATATCGCATGGGTGGGTTCTTCAGCGACCCTGAATTATACAAGCGCGTTGAGGTGCTCCGTGGGCCTGCATCCTCTACCTTGTATGGTTCAGGCGCGCTGGCGGGTACAGTTTTGTTTGAAACCAAAGATGCATCTGATTTTCTTCAAGATGGTCAAACTTGGGCGGTACGCTTGAAAGGCAGCTATGGCTCAAATTCTGAACAAGGTTTGGGATCGAGTACGATTGCATGGCGCCCGATGGATAGCGCGGAGTTGCTTTTAACTGGTAATATTCGCCAGGGAGAGGATTACACCACCGGGGATGGAACTGTTGTCGATGCCGATTTTGAAACATTCTCCGGCCTAGCTAAGGGAACTTTCTATCTCGGTGACGATAATGAAAAAGAACTCAGAGTTTCTTATCAAAAGTGGCAGTCAGATGCTGAGAACCAGCAATATGCCCAAACCGTGGACAACACACTGTTTGGCCGGGTCGATCGAAACGTCGTCGATGAGCAATTCCTAGTTTCTTGGGAAGACCCATTCTCAGACAATGATTTGTGGGATTTAAAAGCTCAGCTTTCTTATTCCAACACGCTGAATGAGGAGAGAAATGCGACGTTCTTTAGTTTTGGTGGGCCGCCGGTTCAGTTTTTCCCGGACGCTGATTTTACTTATAAAACCCTTCAGGGAAAGGTTGAGAACACATCATTCTTCTCTGGAGAAAACTGGGAAAACTATCTGACCTATGGCGTCCAATATACCAATCTTGATCGCGAAGTAGCACTGCGAGACACAGGTGCACAACCTGAAGGAACGGACACCAAAACAGCCGTCTTTGTTCAAAGTGAATTCACCTTCGGGGGCTATTTAACGCTAATTCCTGGTCTTCGTGTTGACCACCGAACATTGACACCAGATGCAAGTGTGATCGCCGGATTCGGCTCAGCTTCCAGTGTTTCAGATACTGCCATCTCTCCCAAGCTCGCCGTCCTTTATGAGTTGAACGAGAATTGGAATGTTTTTGGTTCCTATGCACATACGCAGCGTCTTGCAACACTCGATGAGGTATACGATTACCGGGTTGGTCTGGTGCCTGCAACCGATATCGACAAAGAGAAATCGGATAATTTTGAAATAGGTTTTGGCTATTCAAATTCAGGTATCTGGAATGAAAGTGATTCCCTTCAATTCAAAACAACAGCATTTTACAATTCCATACATGATTACATTACACGGAACCCAAACACCAGTAACACATCGCGCACCGGTGTTCCTTATTTCAACATTGATCAAGTCGAACTATACGGGGTTGAAGTTGAGTTTTCTTATGATCGTGAAAACTGGTTTGTCAGTGGTGGTGGCTCGATCATTCGCGGTGTTGATACCAACAATTTCTTCTCATCAACAGGGCATCTAAATTCGGTCCCACCAGATGAATTGTTCTTCAATATTGGTGGTAAGATTGTCGATGAAGGCATTACTTACGGGTTGAAAACGCGCATTATCTCATCACAGGACAACGTCGTTACTGGGGGCAGAGCAGCCAGCGATGCCATTACGCTTAATGACATCTATTTCAATTGGGTGCCTGAGAAGAATGGATATAACGGGATCGAATTCAGAGCGAGCATCGAAAATGTATTTGATGTGCAATATCAGGAATATCTGTCCAATGATCCGGGTGCAGGCCAGAACTTCAAATTCACCCTTGTAAAGGAATTTGGTAGTTGATGAAGGACAGTATTTTATTGCGTGAATCTTCAAAAATTGAACCGCAGGGAAGGTGGTTTGGCCACCTTCTCACACTGCTATTTTTGCTGTGCTCATATGGCGTCACAGCGGCGCAAGATCATTCTGCCTCTGATGGAGCAAAAATTGGCTTGGAACTGAACAAATTATCGAACCTCGATAACGCGTGCGAATTGACGTTTCTTGTAAAAAATCAAATGACGACGCGGGTTGAAAAGCTCGCGTTGGAATTCGCGTTTCTCGATAATAATGGACAGCTCTCAAAGCTGGTCAGTCTGAATTTTGGTAGATTGGTACCGGGTCGACCCAAGATCACGCAATTTGGTTTACCTGGAATAGGCTGCGAGAGCATCTCTCAAGTTTTTATCAATTCCGCAACTGAGTGCGTTGGCATCCCGGGCGAAGACTGCATTGGAATGATTGCTAGATTTAATAAAACAAGCGTTGAGTTTTAGGTGTTTTCAATGATTGAGACTGTCGAATTTATCAAATTCGTTTTGGACTTAGGCGGCCCGGTGATTGCAATATTGGTGGTGGCTTCCTGCATATCATTGACGATCATTATCTTTAAGTTTTGCCAATTTTACCTTTTGCAAATTGGCCGGACAAAAGATGCGCGAAAGGCGCTGCTCATATGGCGAAATGGTGAAAGGCAGCAGGCTATTGATCTGCTAGAGAAGAAACGAGGATTGATTGCTCGCGCGGTTTACTTGGTTTTCAACCGACTTGCGAAGGAGGATGGTTCGGAAACCGCGAAAATTGAGGACGCTGTTCAAACCTTGGCAATTGATCGCCTCCATAATCTTCAGGCAGGTATGAAGGCGCTAGATACAATAGCGCAACTTGCGCCACTCATGGGATTGTTTGGCACGGTGCTTGGTATGATCGATGCCTTTCAAGCACTGCAGGGAGCAGGATCAAATGTTGATCCATCGATATTAGCTGGCGGTATCTGGGTCGCTCTGCTTACAACGGCTGTGGGCTTGGCTGTCGCAATGCCCATCATGCTTATCTTGTCTTATTTTGAAACGCGTATTGAGAACGAACGCGTGAATGTTGAGGTCCTTGTTGGTGAAGTTTTAAATCCGATATCTCCGTCTGATGCTGTGTGAGTAAGGAGCGATGTTGTATATTCAAAGCCAACTCACTGATCGGAAGAAATTATCTCTGACATCATTGATCGATGTCATATTTCTTCTCTTGTTGTTTTTCATGCTCTCTTCGACATTCTCAAAATATTCAAAACTTGAAATTAATGCGCAAAGCCAGGGTACGGGGACAGCAATCAAAGGTCGGACGAACATCATTTCTTTGGATGGCGCGCTCATCCGATTAAATGGACAATTGATGGAAGCGGCAGCGCTTGAATTATCGCTTTCAGACCTTAGTAAAGGCGAACCGATGAAAGCGGTTCTGACGACATCTGTTAGAACGACCACTCAACAATTGGTCGATGTCCTCACGGAACTTTCAAATATTGACGGTTTAGCCATCACGATTGCGAGGTAAAGATGCGTCTTCATCGAACATATTCAAATCGACAGAAAGAAAACACTATTCCTTTGATCAATGTTGTGTTTCTCATGCTTGTCTTTTTTCTAATCGCTGGAACCATTGCGCCAAGCAATGACAAGGACATCAATCCTGTGACTGCGCTGCTTGAACGGCAAACGCCACCAGAAGAAGCGATTAGTATGCGCGAAGACGGAACCCTCTATTTCCAAGGGTCGGTCTTTGATATTTTAGCGCCGCTTCCGTCACTGCTGGCGGATAAAGATCATTTGATTATCTATCCAGACCAAAAGGCAAGCGCACAATTACTTGCGGAGAAAATAGCCACGTTGAGGAAAGTTACAGGAAAACCGATTTCTGTATTGATTGAGAGGAAGACAAAGTGACGTCGAATTCGGGCAATCGTTGGCTGTTTGTTTTGGCAGGAGCCGTCTCGCTGATGGCACATTTATCTCTGGCTTCTGTTTTTATGGATGATGATAATACCGCGAAGATTGCTGGTGGAAGCGAGTTTTCTGTTGCAATCATGGGCGACAGCTCCATAGACCAAATGCTGTCGGGTGAGTTAAATCCTCATGCGCCAAAAGAATATCAAGAGCCATCCTCGTCTTCATCAGAATTAGCGCCTGATGAGGTTCGCGAAACGTTATCCGCAAAACCTGTTGAGACATTAAAAAACATAACAAAAGACGTCCCTGTACTAACGCCTCAAATGCTGGAACAGCAAGTCCAAACTATGAGCCCAAGGGAAGAGCTAAGCGTTCAATCTGCCCCTGAAGCGGCACAACTAATCCAACAGAAAAATACTGTTGAGGACTATGACCTACCGCAAGATTTAGAGCCAATTCAGTCTGAGAGATTGACTGTTAAAACAGCCGCTATCCTTCCGCAAATCACCCAGCAAAACATTGTTCAAACGCTGAATAGTAATCAGATGGCGCCAGAGAATAAACTGAATGAAACGTCAGAAACTCTGCAAGCTAAAACCAATATTGAGAGCACGTTGCAGAGCCAGAAGTCGGCTGAAGTAATGGAGGCAGATACGGATTCTGATCTTATCCCAGTCCCTCAATTTCGACCATTAGATGATTATCAAAAGAAAGTTCAGACCGCGGCATTGGCGCCTCAACAGCCCATAAAAAGAGCTAAAAAATCTTTGTCTGGTAATGAAGGTAAAAACAAATCCAATGCAAAAAAAGGGACGCTTGATAGCAACTCCAAAAAAGGCAGTTCAGCTTCCACGAAACGCGGAAATTCCCAAGCCGTCGGAAATGGAAATATAACAAACTACAAGGGCAAAGTCAGACGCAAAATTGCTAGACGTTTTAATCCCAGAACGAAACCTGCAAAACGTGACGCGGTTGTGAGCTTTACGATCGCCAGTAACGGGTCCGCAAAATCTATTCGCTTAGCGAGAAGTTCGGGGAATGCAAAACTGGATCGTGCTGCATTGTCAGCTGTCAAACGTGCCGCCCCGTTTCCGTCATTGCCATCAGGTAAATCTAAACTTGCCTTCCATGTCGCGTTAAACACGGATTAGTTTCTGATATTGTTTTTTAGCCACGTCGAGGAACACAATTTAGATATTGTCACGCAAAGAATACCAAAGCATTGCAAGTGCAAGCAGGGGTGAGCGCAACATTATTCCACCTGGAAATGACGCCATTGGGATGTCGCGAAGCAATTCGAATTGCCGCCGATCACCTGATAGAGTTTCCGATAAGATTTGTCCCGCATATGTGGCCATAGCAACGCCATGGCCGGAATAACCTGACATGCTGATGATGTTGTTACCAAGATCAGCGAAATGCGGCATTCGGTTCATCGTAATGCCCAGCGTACCGCCCCATGCATAATCAATTCGAATATCTTTCAGCTGCGGATATATTTTGAGCATCGGTTTGCGCACTGAAGCTTTGATGTCTTTGGGGAACTTATAACCATAGGATTCAGAACCGCCGAAGAGTAGTCGGTGAT
Source organism: Lentilitoribacter sp. (assembly GCA_963691785.1). Lineage (GTDB taxonomy): Bacteria > Pseudomonadota > Alphaproteobacteria > Rhizobiales > Rhizobiaceae > Lentilitoribacter. The sequence goes on along the minus strand of OY829371.1, from coordinate 3,787,091 downwards.
CTTGTGAAAAGCGAAAGTAATTCACCACAAATTTTGAATCTGCGACAGCGTAATTATTCTTGATCAAGTTATCACGCTGCTGGGGATCCATAGGTTCCGTCGCAACAATAAAATTATTGATCGGCATAACTTTGGCAGCGACCTTGCGGTTGAGCTTACCCAAATAGCCGTTACACGCCAAAATTACTTTATCCGATTTAATGTTGGCATGCTCGGTCTTTACAAGATTTGGTTTGGTCGTGTTGATCTCTGTCACTTTCGAATTTTCAAAGATCCGAACACCAGCCGCTTTTGCAAGTCGCGCCAGCCCTATGGCAAATTGCAGCGGATGAATATGTCCACCGCCCATATCGAGCACGCCCCCATAATAGGCCGTAGAATTGACGAGATCGCGAACCTCTTCTTGGTTTAAACTTCTAATCTGATCATAACCATAATCATTATTGAGCTTTTTTGCGTAGTCCATGCTGTGTGGAACAAATCGTCTTTTATGATCTGCATGCACAATGCCATGGCCGAATTGGCAAGCGATAAGTGGATCGTCACAAAGTTCTTTAACATATTGAACCGCGTTGAGTGACATATCCCAAAGTGCTTTTGCTTTCTCAAATCCAAGCATGTCTTCGAGTGCATCTTGGTCTTGGCGCTGCCCGGTGCCAACTTGTCCGCCATTGCGGCCCGACGCGCCAAAACCGATCCGCTGTGCATCAAGTAACACAACATCATAGCCAGCGCGCGCTAAGTTAAGTGCGCTGGACAATCCTGTGAAACCACCTCCGATGACACAAATATCACATTCGAGCGAACCCTGCGCGCTTTCAAAAGGCGGAAGTTGTTTTGCACTGGCGGCATAATAGGAATTTGGATATTCGCCTTGCCGGTCATTTGCATTTAAAAGATCCATAATGGGGCTCTATAAAATACCCTCTTTATTAAGGTCCTGATATGCCATGTCGATCGACAAATATGCGCGTTCAACCAATGTATCAATTTCCGATGGCTGGATAATCAGTGGTGGCGAAATTATCATTCGATCACCGACATGGCGCATGACGAGCTGATTGTTAAAACAGTGATTTCTGCATTTAAAACCGACCTCGCCAGGTTCGCTGTCAAAAGGAGCCCGTTTGTTTTTGTCCGGTGTTAACGCCAACGACGCAACCAAACCAAAAGAAACGGTATCAGCCACCATCGGATGATCGCTAAGTGTATTCCACTTTTCTGCAAGATAGGGTGCCGCAACATCTTTCACGTGATCAACGATGTTTTCCTCTTCAATGATTCTGAGATTTTCGAGTGCAACAGCCGCCGCAACTGGATGACCTGAATAGGTGTATCCGTGATTAAAATCGCCTGCATTTGCAATCACATCGGCAACATGATCGCTGACAATTGAGCCACCGATGGGCGCATAACCGGAGCTGAGGCCCTTTGCGATCGTCATAATATCAGGCCTTATTTTATAGGCGTTAGACCCAAACCAATGGCCTGTTCTGCCAAAACCACAGATGACTTCATCGGCAATGAGCAGAATTTCATATTGATCGCAGATACGTTGAATTTCCGGCCAATAGGTTTCTGGCGCTATGATCACGCCACCCGCACCTTGAATGGGTTCGGCAATGAAGGCGGCGACATTGTCTTCCCCGAGTTCGAGAATTTTTGCTTCTAGTTGGCGCGCACGTTCTAAGCCGAACTCTTCTGGTGATTGATCTCCTCCTTCGCCATACCAATAAGGCTGATCAATATGAACAACATCGGGTATGGGCATACCGCCTTGCGCATGCATTGCGGACATGCCACCTAAAGACGCAGCACCCAATGTCGAACCGTGATAGGCGTTCTTTCTGCTGATAATGGTTTTCTTCGTTGGCTTGCCTTGAGCGCTCCAATAGTGACGAACCAATCTGATGTTTGTATCGTTGGCCTCCGATCCGGATCCTGCAAAGAATACATGGTTGAGGCCCTCAGGTGCGAGTTCGGCAATCTTTTGCGCGAGCTTAATGACGGGGGGATGGCTGGTTTGGAAAAACGTATTGTAATAGGGCAGTTCTGTCATTTGTCGAGCAGCTACATCCGCAAGCTCTTTTCGCCCATAACCGATATTTACACACCAAAGACCTGCCATGGCATCGAGCAATTGAACGCCATCTGAATCTGTCAATGTCACACCATCAGCGCTTGTGATAATGCGCGCACCCTTTGCATTTAACTCCGCACCAGCGGTGAATGGATGCATGTGATGCGCTGCATCGATGGATTGAAGCTCTTGCGTTGGGAAATGGTTAGAAATATTCATTTATTATTACTTTCAATTGGGTTTTTGCTCGCATTTCAAAAGCGCTATATCAGGCATTTAGCAGCAAATATCGTCGTTCCCACGGGGAAATTTCGCGCTGATACTCTTCGTTTTCAGCAGTTTTAATATCGGTGTAGAGTTGGCAAAATTCTTCACCCAATATCTGTTTTACGCCATCCGCATGTGCAAATATTTCCAACGCTGAGTTCAGGCTTTCTGGCAACCGATATTCGCAATCCCAAACTTCTTTGGTCGCGGCGGGTCTTGGGTCAATTTTATTTTTGATGCCCAGATACCCACATGTTAGACTTGCGGCAATTGCTAGATATGGATTGCAGTCCATGCCGATAATCCGGTTTTCTAAGCGTCGTGCTTCGGGTCCTGAACGCGGTACGCGTAACCCGGTTGTTCTATTATCTGCTGCCCATTCGACATTTGCCGGCGCACTTTGGCCCTCCACAGTAATCCTGCGGTAAGAATTTACATAAGGGGCCAGCATCGGCACAACTTCGAGCAAATGTTTCTGCGAGCCTCCAATGAAGTGCAGGAACATATCCGATGGAGAACCATCTTCTTTGCTCAAAAGGTTTCGGCCAGTCGCCATATCAACAATACTCTGGTGAAGGTGCATGGCGCTGCCGGGTTCGTCACGGATTGGCTTTGCCATGAAGGTCGCAAAAATACCATTCTTCAATGCCGCTTCCCGTATCGTGCGTTTGAAGTAAAACACTTGATCAGCAAGCCTGAGCGGATCGCCATGCGGGAGATTGATTTCAATCTGGCTTGCGCCGCCTTCTTGAATAATTGTGTCGATTGTTAAGCCTTGCGCCTCGGCAAAATCATAGATCGTATCAATCACGGGGCCGTATTCATCAACTGCGGCCATGGAGAACACCTGGCGACTTGAACCTTTACGACCTGTCCGTCCCAATGGCGGCTCAATTGGCTCGTTTGGATCAACATTTGGTTTTGTGAGATAAAACTCAAGTTCTGGCGCAACGATTGGTTTCCAACCGTTTTCTTCATAAAGCCCCAAAACCTTTTTAAGAACATTTCGCGGTGCAATTTCTAATGGCTCGCCATCACCGGTTTCCATGTCGCAGATGATTTGCAGCGTTGTGTCATCTGCCCAAGGAACAGCTGACGCCGTCGACATGTCAGGCTTTAGGATAATATCTTTTTCCATCCACTGATTTTCAATATCCATATCTACATATTCGCCCGATATGGTTTGATAAAACAAAGAGATAGGGAGAAAGAGTTTGTCGTTAGGGCTGAATTTATAGGCTGGCATGGCTTTGCCGCGGGAGGTGCCAACAATATCTGGCACAATGCATTCTACCTCTTCAATGCGTTTTCCTTTGCGAAACTCTTCGAATGCAAGGGGAAGATTATTCTGCCAGTTTATCTTTCTAAACCCTGAATCATCAGATGATTTGCCTTGATCCATAACAGTCTCACAATTTTGGGCGAAGCTCATAGCTTCGCATCTTCTAAATGCCGAAAAACGCGAAACTCGGCGGTTTTAAACTTCGTATTTTCCCTAAAATAAAAATATGATCAAATTTTTTTAACGTCAAGCGATTTGATTTAGATTCTCAAATTCAAGTGCTTTTTCGATATGATCCATACCCTGCGCAATGTCTTGCGCGATCGCACTGCCGGCAGCTATTTCATCACCGTCCAAAATTGATTTCATAGCCTCGTCATGCATATCCGGTAAGTTCTCTGTACCGACTTTGCCAAACACAATTCGAAGCGAAGGTCCAATTTTCAACCATAAAAGCTGGGCGATATCATATAACACTTCATTTCCGGATGCCTGATATAGTTTGAAATGAAAACGATAATTGAATTCTAAGTATTTCTGAACGTTACCATTTGCCAGGGCTTCGTTCACTTTATCATCTATTTTATGAAGCTCATCGAGCAATGCCTGATTGGCGTAACGTGCTGCTAACGTTGCTAATTTTGGCTCAATTTGATTACGCATATAGCGGATTTGCTCAAGCTTATGCAGTGTCATTGCCGGCACGACAACACGTCTTGTTCCAGTGGATTCAAGCGCGCCTTGCGCCATCAGTCGACGTACGCCCTCTCGAACAGGCATTATACTTGTCCCGATTTCATTGGTCAGACCATTGAGTGTGACAGGTTGGCGTGGTGCCAGATCTCCAAACAAAATCATGTCACGTAGTTTGCTATAAACGGCCTCATGTCCTGGGGCTTTTGCTTCACTCGCCAAATTGTTTCTCCCGCATGTGTGCGTAAAAACCATAACACAAAGCAGTTTGAAGCAAAGCAAAAAATTGTAATTACAAGGGCTGTTTCCAGAATTTGATCAAAAAACTCTTGCATTCTCAAAATTTTTTTGGTCAGATTAATTAACAAACATAACTAAGGGATGCACTTATGAAATTTTCAACAAGTCTAAAGGGAAGTCTGGCACTTGCAGCTGCCAGCTTGTTTGTCGTTGGTAGCGTGACCGCGGAAGAAATCCGTGTTTACAATTGGTCTGACTATATTGACGAAAGTCTTTTGAAGAAATTCGAAGAAGAGACCGGCATTGATCTAATCTACGACGTGTTTGACTCAAATGAATTGCTTGAAACAAAAATGCTTGCCGGAAATTCCGGCTATGATGTTGTTGTGCCAACAGCAAGTTTTTTATCTCGTCAAATTCAGGCTGGTGCATTCCAAAAAATTGATCAATCTCAGTTGGGCAATGCAGGTAATCTTTGGGATGCCATCAAAGAGCGCACCGCAGCTTATGATCCCGATAATGCATATTCTATCAATTATATGTGGGGAACAACAGGCATTGGTGTGAATATTAATAAGGTCAAAGAAATTCTCGGCGACGACGCGCCTACGGGTTCTTTAGCGCTTGTATTTGACCCAGCAAATATGGAAAAACTTTCTGCTTGCGGTGTACATTTTCTTGATGCACCAGACGAGATGATCCCTGCCGCACTTGCTTATCTAGGCGAAGATCCAAATTCTGCTGATCCGGAAGTTATTCAAAAAGCTGGTGACGTTTTTGAAAAAGTCCGTCCTTACATTACCAAATTCCATAGCTCTGAATATATCAATGCTTTGGCAAATGGTGAAATCTGCGTAGCCGTTGGCTGGTCCGGTGATATCTTGCAGGCGCGTGATCGTGCTGCGGAAGCAGATGCCGGCGTTGAAATTGAATATGCCGCGCCTTCTGAGGGTGCGCTTATGTGGTTTGACCAAATGGCTATTCCTATCGACGCGCCAAACCCTGCTGGCGCACATAAGTTTCTTGATTTCATTATGAATGCAGAAAACATGGCGACTGCCTCGAATTATGTTTACTACGCAAATGGAAATCTTGCTTCACAAGAGTTTCTAGTCGAGGACGTGATCGGTGATACGGCAATTTATCCCGACGAAGAAACGATGAAAAATCTTTACAGCAAAGATGCCTATCCGGCTAAGGTTCAGCGTGTGGCGACCCGTCTTTGGACAAAAATTAAATCAGGCACCTGATAATTCTATGAGACAAGCCCAGCCAATGATAATTTAAGTTGTCACTGGCCGGCTTTTTGGGTTTGGTAACATGAACACAATCGAACAGTATATTGCATCCTCGCCGTGGGATGATCCAGCTGAAACACCCTTCATCAGCTTTAAAAATGTCACCAAACGCTTCGGTTCATTTACGGCCGTAAACAATATAGATCTCAATATCTATAAGGGTGAATTCTTCGCACTTCTTGGGCCTTCTGGTTGCGGCAAAACGACTTTGATGCGCATGCTTGGTGGTTTTGAAAACCTGTCAGAAGGCACTATCAAAATCGATGGTCAGGATATGGCGGGCATTCCGCCGAACAAACGTCCTGTCAACATGATGTTTCAATCCTATGCATTGTTTCCGCATTTAACGGTTGAGGAAAACATCGCCTTTGGTTTGCAGCGAGATAAATTGCCGAAAGCGGATATCGCAGCACGTGTTGATGAGATGATCAACTTGGTGCAGCTAAATAAATTTGCTAAACGCAAGCCGCATCAAATTTCAGGCGGACAGAAGCAACGCGTAGCACTCGCAAGATCTCTTGCTAAGGCGCCCAAGCTTCTTTTGCTAGATGAGCCATTGGGCGCGCTTGATAAAAAATTACGTCAGGAAACTCAGTTTGAGCTGATGGATATTCAGGAAAAACTGGGAACGACATTTGTCATAGTCACTCATGATCAGGAAGAAGCCATGACTGTTGCAAGTCGTGTCGCGCTGATGGATCAGGGTCAATTCGTCCAGATCGATACGCCTTCAAATATATATGAAATGCCGCAAAGCTCCTATGTGGCGGACTTCATCGGAGATATTAATTTAATCAATGGTGCGGTTAAATCAAAGAATGATGAAAATGGCACTGTTAGTGTCAATTGGGCAGAAAGTCAGTTGCCGATTACAGGCGCAACGCACCAAACATTAGCAAGCGATCAAAAATGTGTGTTTGCGATCCGTCCCGAGAAGATCAGCTTATCAAAAACCGAACCGGATAATATTGCCAATAAGTTCAAAGGTAAAATTCTCGATATTGCATATTTGGGGAATATGTCGACTTACAATATCGAGCTCGCATCGGGTCATCTTCTCAAAAGTCAGATAGCCAATAGTCGTCGTCTGTCAAAGCGCGAATTTACGTGGAATGATGAAGTTTGGGTGTCTTGGACTGAGACCGCAGGCCTTGTTCTAGATAAGTGAGTGTAGGGTGGGCGACATGAAAATCCAACGTTACTTACTCATTGTCATTCCATATTTATGGTTGCTCGCTCTGTTTTTGGTGCCGTTTGCGATTATTTTCAAGATATCCTTATCCGATATCGCCATTTCGATCCCACCCTATACACCAACATTTGATTGGAGTGATGGCTTCGCTGGGTTGTCGGCGCTTATCTCTGAATTTGATTTTGAAAATTTCATTTTTCTAACGGATGATGATCTTTATTGGAAAGCTTATCTTTCCAGCGTTCAAATCGCTGCAATTGCAACATTCTTTACACTGCTCATTGGTTATCCGATTGCTTATGCCATCGCCAATATGCCTGACCAATGGCGACCAACTTTAATCATGCTGATCATTTTACCGTTTTGGACCAGCTTTCTTATTAGAGTTTACGCGTGGATCGGGATATTAGGGCAAGAAGGATTTCTCAATCAGTTTCTGATTTGGCTTGGAATTATCGATGCGCCACTGGTGATTTTAAATACCAATATCGCTGTCTATATCGGCATTGTTTACACCTATCTTCCGTTCATGATTTTGCCAATCTATTCAACACTTGAGAAAATGGATGGCTCTTTGCTAGAGGCAGCTCAAGATCTGGGCTGTTCCCGGTTTGAAGGTTTTTGGTTGGTGACTTGGCCGCTTTCAAGGCCCGGCATCATTGCTGGCTGCTTCCTAGTCTTCATTCCAACATTAGGAGAATTTGTGATCCCTTCATTGCTCGGTGGTTCGAACACGCTGATGATTGGTAAAGTTTTGTGGGAAGAGTTCTTTTCAAATCGCGATTGGCCAGTCGCATCCGCAGTTGCGATCATCCTGCTTTTGATCCTGATTATTCCAATTATTCTATTTCAAAGGAATGAGCAAAGGTTAAGGGAGCAACAAGGTGAATAATAGATCCTGGTTCACAATCTGCGCTTTGACTTTGGGATTAGCATTTTTATATGTGCCAATTCTCATTCTGATTATCTACAGTTTCAATGCGTCAAAACTGGTAACCGTCTGGGCCGGGTTTTCAACTCAATGGTATGGCGAACTCTTTCAAAATGAAGCTTTCTTAGATGCCGCATGGGTGACGTTACGCGTTGCGGTTTTGTCATCAACTGTGGCAACAATACTGGGCACGATGGCGGCCTATATTCTTGTGCGCAGTGGTCGCTTCTGGGGAAGAACTTTGTTTACTGGCATGATCTATGCGCCGCTTGTTATGCCGGAAGTGATAACTGGGCTTTCCTTATTGTTATTGTTTATTTCCATTGGGATGGAGCGAGGGGTTTTTACGATTATTCTCGCGCATGCAACTTTTTCAATGTGCTTTGTATCTGTGGTCGTGTCCGCAAGACTTGCCAATTTTGATCGCTCCTTAGAGGAAGCGGCCATGGACTTGGGTAGTACTAAATTTGATGCATTTCGTCGTGTAACATTGCCGCTTATCGCGCCCGCCATTATTTCCGGCTGGTTACTGGCCTTTACGCTTTCTTTGGATGATTTGGTGATTGCGTCATTCGTTTCTGGTCCATCATCAACCACGCTTCCGATCAAAATATTCAGCTCTGTTCGTTTGGGCGTTAGCCCTGAGATCAATGCATTATCAACAATTCTCATCTCTGTGGTCGCGCTGGGGGTCATTGCAGCATCCCTTGCTGCAAAAGCATCGATCATTGCCCGCCAGCAGGATGAATTGAAAGCAGTTCATTCATGACAAATTTCGCAGAAGACATAAAAGCATATCGTGACCAATTTGGTGACCTGGAATTCATTGAGGTTTTTCTTTGCGATACCAACGGCATCTTGCGCGGCAAATGGTTGCCCGGTAGTTCAGTTGATAAATTTGAAAAAGGTGATGTGCGCTTACCCATCTCGACCTATGCGCCGAATATCATGGGTGATGAAGTCGAGCAAGGTGGTCTTGGTATTGTTGCGGGTGATCCGGATGGAATTTTGGTCCCAATAGAAGGCACGCTTAAACCGATCCCGTGGCTTGAACAAAATGTTGCTCAGCTACAAGTGGAAATGGCGACGCTTGATGGAAGGCCGACCGGCATATCGCCAAGGCAAATTCTTCAAAATGTGGTGGCTGGCATTAAAGAACAAGGTTTAAAACCCGTTGTCGCGACGGAATTGGAGTTTTATATCTGTGAGAAACGTTCCACAATGGATGAAGCGCCAGAGCCACCCGCTTATTCTCCACAAACGCAAAATTATGATCTTGAGGTTTTATCTCAAACCAAACCCATTCTTGATGAAATATTGCAATCTGCCGAGATCCAAGACCTAGGTACTGATACTCTGATTGCGGAATATGGTGCGGGTCAATTTGAAGTGAATTTCCATCATGTGGATGATGCTCTTGAAGCCGCCGATAAAGCAGTTTTGTTTAAGCGTTTGGTGCGATCAGTTGTCAGTAAACATGGTTTTGAGGCAACTTTTATGGCCAAGCCCTATGCCGATAAACCCGGGAACGGAATGCATGTTCATGCATCGCTTTTGGATCAAGATGGGCATAATGTTTTTGCAAGCGATAGTGATGAACCAAACAAAGTATTGCGAGATTGCGTCAGCGGTTTGATTGCCAGTATGGAAGATTTGCAGGCGATTTTTGCTCCGCATTTCAACTCTTATCGACGTTTTCAAGTTAATAGTTTTGCGCCTTCTCAACCCAATTGGGGCATTGATAATCGTGGGGCCGCCATCCGAATTCCTCAATTGACGGGCGCAGGGGCAAGACTAGAACACCGTATCGCCGGGGCAGATACTAATCCCTATCTGGTCTTGGCTGGTATTTTGGGTGGCATGAAATATGGTCTTGATCATGGGCCGATATTGCCGCCTTCGATGGAAGCGCCAGATTACCAAGAGCCAAAGAGACTAACTGCGGATTGGCGATCAGCAACGGAAAAATTTGCTGCATCCAAGTTGGCAGCTGAGATTTTCACCGTAGAATATCGCGACATATTTGTTGCCATTAAGCTTGATGAAATTGAACAACTCACGTCAATCATTTCACCAATGGAATATCGATCTTACCTAAGTCGATTTTAATTCGGCTTTACGATGGAAAATCAATGAAAATTGGAATTTTACAAACTGGAAAACGACCCGAAGAATTGGCTGAAAATCATATTGATTACAACAATATGTTTGAAAATTTGCTGGCCGATCCTTCATTTGAATTTGAGACCTATGTGGTGTTGGATGATCATTTTCCGGAAAATGTTCGCGCGGCAGATGCATGGTTGATCACCGGCTCAAAGTTTGGTGCATATGAGGATTATGCTTGGATCCGAAAGCTCGAGCAGTTTATTCGTGACGCGCATGCAGCAAAAATTCCCATGATTGGGATTTGTTTTGGTCATCAAATCATTGCTCAAGCTCTAGGCGGTAAGGTGGAGAAATTTAATGGTGGTTGGTCCATTGGCGCTAAGGAATACGTTCTTCAAGATGGTCGTGAGAAAGTAACGCTCAATGCGTGGCATCAGGATCAAGTTGTTGAGAAGCCGTATAATGCGAAATCGCTAGCGAGTAATGATTTTTGTCAGTTTGCTGCCTTAAGTTATGAAGATCACATTCTAACGTGGCAACCGCATCCTGAGTTTGACAATAGTTATCTGAAGTCGCTGCTTGAATTTAGGGCGCATTCCCTTCCTGATGACATTGTTGAAACCGGCCTTTCTTCAATTGAAACGCCCATATCGCAAAATTTGATCGCGCGACAAATGGTTGATTTTTTTAAAAAACACATTGGGAGTAAAGGCCATTTAGAGGCACAAATGGGAGAGATGCTTGATGACTAAATCTGACAAATTCTACATTGATGGAAAATGGGTGGATCCAATCTCCGCAATCTCGCGCGATGTGATTAACCCGTCGACCGAAGATGTGTTTGCGAGCATATCTTTAGGGTCAGAAAGCGATACTGATGCGGCGGTTGCGGCCGCGAAGCAGGCTTTTTCAACTTGGCAATTTTCCAGCAAAAAAGAACGCTTGGAGCTTCTTGAATCCATACTGGCGATTTACAAAAAACGTGGGGATGAAATTGGAGCTGCGATGAGTTCTGAAATGGGTGCTCCATTAGATTTTGCCAAAGGAATTCAAACGTCAATTGGTGCGCGGCACATTCAGTCATTTATTAATGTGTTGGATGATTTTGAGTTTGAAAGACCACTTCGAGATGATGCACCAAACGACAGAATTATTTATGAACCTATTGGTGTTTGTGGGCTGATTACGCCTTGGAATTGGCCAATGAACCAAATTACGCTCAAAGCAATTCCTGCTCTGGCCGCGGGCTGCACTATGGTTTTAAAACCGTCAGAAGAATCTCCGATTTCCGCAATGATATTTACCGAAGTTTTGGATGAAGCAGGTGTGCCGACAGGTGTGTTTAATTTGATCAATGGCGATGGGCTTGGGGTAGGCACACAGCTATCTGGCCACAAGGATGCCGATATGATTTCCTTTACCGGTTCAACGCGTGCCGGCATGGCGATCAGCAAAAATGCTGCTGACACGATCAAGCGTGTTTCGCTCGAACTTGGTGGTAAAGGAGCCAATATAATTTTTGCAGACGCGGATGATGAGGCGGTTACCCGAGGCGCTTTACATTGCTTTGAAAATACCGGGCAATCCTGCAATGCGCCGACACGCATGTTGGTTGAAGCATCGCGATATGAACAGGCCGTTCAGGAAGCGATTGCTGCGGCCAATGCAGTCGAGGTTGATCAATCTTCTAAGCTTGGCGGACATATTGGTCCATTGGTTAATCAGCTGCAATATGACAAAGTTCAAAATCTCATTCAAACAGCTATAGATGAAGGAACGAAGCTTGTTGCGGGTGGTTTAGGTCGACCAAACGGAATGAACCACGGCTTTTTTGTTAAACCAACGGTTTTTGCAGATTGCGATCCATCCATGACCATCATGCAACAAGAGGTGTTTGGTCCTGTCTTGTCGATGATGCCGTTCAGCGATGAAGATGAAGCCATCGCGATCGCGAATGAAACAGAATATGGTTTAACAAATTACGTACAAACAACCGATGGTCAAAAAGCAAATCGGATGGCGCGAAAACTGCGTTCTGGCATGGTGGAGATGAATGGCAATTTCCGTTCTGCTGGCGCGCCATTTGGCGGTTACAAACAGTCAGGAAATGGCCGCGAAGGTGGTGTTTGGGGTTTTGAAGATTTTCTGGAAGTTAAATCTATTGGCGGTTGGTTTGCTGGGCAATAGAACGGGTGCATAGGTGAGGTTTGATATGAATAACTTTGGCGATCAGGCATTTCGCAAAAGTGATCCGCATGGCCGTTGGCCGGAGATGACCTATGGTGGAGCGTTGAGCTTTCTGAGGCGCCCTTACAGTCGTGATTTAGAAGGTATTGATGTTGTTATCAGTGGAATACCATTTGATAACGCTGTCACATTTCGACCTGGTTGTCGCCTGGGTCCACAGGCAATTCGCGCGGCCTCTGTTCAGCTCGCAGAACTGAAGGCATTTCCTTATGGCTTTGATCCATTTGAACATGTGTCTGCTGTTGACTTTGGCGATGTGGCTCTTGATCCCCATCATCCTGATACAGTGCGCCCGGCTATTGAAAAACATGCAGCGCACATTATCGAACAAGGCGCAAAAATGCTGACGCTCGGAGGGGATCATTCAATTTCATATCCGCTGCTGAAAGCCCATGCCAGTAAATATGGCCCCATCACATTGATCCAGTTTGATGCGCATTGTGATACTTGGGAGGATGCGCATAAACGTATAGATCATGGAACTATGTTCGCACGCGCTGCAGATGAAGGAATTATCGACACGAGCAGATCCACACAGGTTGGTTTGAGAACTTTTAATGATCGCACCTATGGGTTTGAAATTCTCACCAGTCCTTGGATACATAAGAATGGGATAGATGCCGCGATAGAAGTTTGTTGCGAAAGAGCAGGGGGCACACCTGTTTACATCTCATTTGATGTTGATGGAATGGACCCTGCTTTTGCTCCTGGAACTGGAACCCCGGTTGCCGGCGGCTTATCGTCTTGGCAGGCGCTTGAATTCATTCGAGGTATGGAAGGTTTGAACCATATCGGCATCGATGTGGTTGAAGTTTCCCCTCCTTATGATCATTCTGAAGTTACTGCGATTGCTGCGGCAACAATTGCCCATGACTGGCTCTGCTTAATCGCAAAAGATAATGGTGCGAAGAATTTTAAGCCAACAGTTTGATATCGCGTTTATCCACTTTGCGTGAAGTTGCGGGACAGATTAGCTATCGAGTGTATCTATGTTTCTTATAACGATCATTCTGCAGATCGTTCGGTCGATCTCTGAAAGGCAAAACTTAAAACGTGGACGGATTTCTGGTCTTTAGTTGTGTCATTGGCTTAGATTTTTCTTATGGAAATGCTGCAGAATTTCTCGTCTAAAACCCGCTAAAGTTCACGCCAATATTTGTCATTGCTAATGAATGTGCGTTTTGGAAGAGAAATTCACCGGTCAAGATAAAAAGCCCAATCGTTGCTGATGCGAGCGTCGTGCCAATCACAAATTTGGCTGCTTTTTCCAAAATAGAATTGCGATCGATAGAAATATGAGTGTTTGCTGTAATTGTATTCATAGCTAAGATCCTGACTGTAAAGACTGTTATTGCCGGCGAGGCGAAAGCCTCGCCGTTTTGTGTGGTCTTGATTAAGAGTTGACGTCCATAAGAAGCTTTTCTGTTTTGGCTTCATCGATTTTGTTCATTAATCGTTTGGCTTCGTGCGCATCGCGCATGGTTTTGGTCACGGAAATTGATGTGTGTACCAACATAATTGCGCTCATGGCGTAAAAGCCTTTGGCTGCAAAACTGGCTTCCATAAAGAAGATGCCACCAGCCATCATAGATGCGGCTACGAGAAAGCTGACCACGTTGAATTGTGTCCAGCCTGGCGATTGATTTATTGAGAGTTCATTCATTTTTCTTATCCTTTTTGAGTATCTTGGTTTCTATTTTTTCGTATTTGCGGGTTTTGCTTTTAGGCCTTTCGATAAACGCGCTAAAACATCATCTGCATGTGGCACTTGCGGTTTTCCGCACCCGGCTAAAGCAAGCTTTTTGGCGACGGTTTCCGGGCTTTTTTCACGGTCCATTTCATTCAATGCCTGATCGGTTAGATCGATTTGGGTCTGGCGATCTTGAAGACGTTTGAGGGTTTCCTCTGCTTCTTTTAGGGAGGACATACCTGTTGAGGTGGATTGGGAGCGGAGTTGTTGTGCTTTGTGGGTCGCTGTCGCCAAACGTTGTCCGCGCTGGATTTCTCGCAATTTGCTTTCAGAAGCTTGCAGGTTTGACTGAAGGCGACCAATTTCATTGGTAAATTGTGCCTGTGCTTCTTCGGAGGCATCGCGTTCTGTTTCTAAAAACGCAATCATTTCAGCGCCTTCTCTCGCCAAGTTCTTTTTGTCCTGGCGAAGGGCTTCAACTGTTCGGGTTTCAAGGTTTTTCAGACGTTCCAGCAGTTTTTTATGCTGAGATTGCTCCTGCTGATTTTGAGCCATTGCAATCGCAATAGCCTTGCGCGCTGCTGCGACTTCTTTGCCCGCATCTCGCAATTGTTGTTGTAACAAAAGGTGGGCGTTTTGATCTTTAAAAGCAGTTTCAGCGTTGTGCACTGAGCCGCGGAAGAGGGTATAGAATGTTTTAAGCATCGTGATTTCCTAACTATTGAACATTGTTCAATTAATAAATCAGATAAATGAACATTGTTCAATATTAAAAATGAACAGCGTTCAAAAAAAGTGCTCATTTCTAAGTTTTCAAACGCATATGCGTGGCAATATTCACAAAAATTTGCAATTAAATCAGTTACTTAAATCAAAACAATGAAAATTAACCATTTCGTGCGAATGAAATAGAAGGATTAGGTTCCAATAGGGGTTTGAAGTAAGTCTGTACGTTTGCGCAGTAGAACTGACGTAAGACCAGTATTTGTCACATAACGCTAAACCTTACGGCAGCCCTGTTGTAAAATATTATAGTTGCACTGCCGCCGACTACATCCGTGCAGGGGTAAGTTTAAAACACTGCATATTATTAGATATAAGTTTCATACTTCAGACTAAATGGATTTCGACTTTTGCGATGATTACGGCTTGATTCAAGGGCTGTGACAGAATTTCAAATCACAATCGGAAAATTATTTGTATTTGGAATCATGCAATTACAATATTTCGCGTATAAATAGAAGATTTAGTACTTACAATAGTTATTCAAAATAGCGTCAAATAGGGAAATAGCTTTATAACACATGTTATAGGATTGATTCCGGTGCGTCTTGGTTTTACAATAATTTGCATATTTGGCATTCTAATCAATATATTAGGATTTGGCGATCCTTTTATCGTGCTTCAAGTCGATGATCGTGTAATTCCGTCAGGTCTTGTTGAGGCTCTCATTGTTCTGGCAATCATAGTGCTTACAATTTACAACTTTTGCGGGATTGTTAATGTTATAAGAGGCAGGCTCTTTGTTCGACTTGGAAGCATCGTAAAACTGCCACTTTTAAAACACGTTTTTACCGAGCCGATTTTCCTCTTCTGTCCCGTCGCCATAACCTATTCATTTTTCAAACCAATGGCATTTGGGTCACCCAAATTCCGACAATTTCGGAATAACTTCATCCGCAATCATGCGGGTGGGACATCGAGCATTTTGCTCTTAACTTTGAACATTTTGGAGAATTATTATAATGGCAATATATTATGGATATAACTGGTGGATTGGCCAAACAGGTTCCGATTATTTCGGTATACTTGGCGGCACCGCTTCGAGTGGCAATGATACGTTCCAACTTGGTGGAAATTTAGGTGAAGGCGGCATCAATAATGGATGGGATTTTTTTGATGGCGGCAGTGGAACAGATCGTATCTATGTAGCTTCCAAATATGGTTACTCTTGGACTGCGATCATGGTTCAAGATGATGGTTTTCATAGTGTTGAGACTGTCAATGGTTCGGGCTCATATCAGCCTATTTATGCACAAGGCGATGCTGATTTTAGCAGCATCACAACCATGTCATCTGGGGTAAAATTTTTCGGGCGGGGAAACGATAATACTATTACCACAACGGGTTTAGATGATCATGTAGAGGGTGATGGTGGCGATGATATCATATATGCTGGTGCTGGCGATGACGTAGTATGGGGTGACAATAGTATCGATATGACAAATCAGTGGATCGATGATGTTAATGCTGCTGGTGATGACATTCTCTTTGGCGAAGCAGGAGATGATACAATTCACGGCGGCGCTGGTAATGATCAACTCTATGGCGGCGCTGATGTGGATCAATTATTCGGTGATGACGGAGTAGATATTCTTTTCGCTGGTGCAGGTTGGGATGATCAGCTCACTGGAGGTGCCGGAACTGATTATTTCTGGGTCGAAGAAGGTGAGGGCTTAAATACTGTCAAAGACTTTGAAGATGGAACAGACTACATTGTGGCCGGATCATCTATCGATGCGATTACTATCTATAGCTATATTGACGGCGATGCGCTTCTCTTAATGGACGATACATACGTACACCTTGAAGGCGTTTCTTCCGGACTTATTGATGGGGCTGACTTCTTGTTTGCTTAAATCAATAAAGCGAAGGCTCTATGGCCTTCGCATTATTTACATCTAGCTTAAACGGAATGACTGACGAACTTACTCATCAAGTTGTCCGGTCTGCATAAGGAACGCCTCAATACTTGCGCCTAGATGATCTCCATGGCCACGATCTAAAATTATCTCATGAGTGTGACCATCAGCAAATTTCAACTCAACAATATTCGACGCTGAGAAACTCATGTGATTTGAGATGGTAATTTGATCAGTTTCATTCCCTTCAAATGTGATAACAACCTCGCCGCCATCCTCATTATAACTCACATTCATTTTATCTGCATCGAGACCTAAACCTAATTCAAGCGTAACATTGGCATCCTTTAAAACTATGGTGTCGTTATCATCACCTTTGTCGAATCTGATAGTCGCTGACCTGTCAGAATCTTTATTTCCATCAACTGTGATATGATCATCGCCAACACCGCCCGCAGCAACTCCATTGCCATAATTCACAACTATTGTATCGTTACCTTCATTTCCATATCCGGTTGCACCTTTATAAATATGAACTGTGTCATTGCCATTACCACCATAGGCAATAGTGTTTGAATCTGATGCGCTGCCTGTCGTTCCCGTTACGACTGTATCATCACCCTCACCACCGTATAATTTACCAGTTCCATAAACAAAATCATCGCCAGCGTCACCATGGATTTCACCGCCACCCGCAACCATATCATTGCCTTCACCTCCATGCATAACGGACTTCGCACCACCAGAAATCCAATCATCACCATTGCCGCCGTTAACGGTTGAGCCGTAACCGGTATAGATTATGTCATCCCCATCACCGCCATTAACGGTACCGCCATGGCCAACTTGGATATAATCATCAAAATCAGTTCCGGTGATATTCGCATCATCCCCAGCTATTATAACCTCTCCTCCGCTTTCCAAGACGATACGCGCGATTTCAGCCAAAGCTTTGGTCACCGGACTATTTGTTGTATCTGATCTGCTCGAAACAGCGCCAACAATTGTCGCAGGATCTGATGTTCCTGTACTGTCACTTGAGTTAGCGTTTAAATGGCTTGAGCTTTGTAATAGTTTTAGCGCAGTGGAGTTTTGGGTATTCGTGATTGAAATCATGATCTGTCCTCAAAATAATCTATAAGATTTTGACTGCAAATTATCGAGCTGCGGACTTGAAAGTCATAGCTATAAATACAAATATAAGTTGTATTTACTTTGATAGATACAGCTTAAAAATAGCTTAAAATTGGTGATCAGAAGTCGCAGGTATAATTGGTGGCGATAGAGATACGGTAATCGTTTGGTACCGATAAATTGACATCGGAGAGATTGGGGGAACACCATAGGATGAACTTACTCATCAAGTTTTGCAACCAGTCGCCGATTATCATTCATAATGGTTTCAGCCTTACGCCACACGCGTAAGGAACGAGGATAATTTGGTGCGACTTCAGCGCTAGGGAGAAGGGTAAGACTATGGTGGACAATTGGGACGGGGATATCAAAAATTCGAAAATATGAGTTCGGCTCTGTGGCAAAAGCAAACATGCATCTTAGTTGGACAATCTCATATATCTTTACATATTTTGCCACAAAACTCTGACTGTACGTGTCGCCGCAGCAGTTCGATTTTCAACGCCGAGTTTTGAGAATATTTGCTCGAGATGTTTGTTGACTGTTCTTGGCGAGAGAGAAAGAATTTCAGCGACTTCCTTGTTGGATTTCCCATGTGTTGTCCAGAGCAGGACTTCAGCTTCACGCATCGTGAGATTAAAAAACTCAGCCAGGCGTTTTTCATCGCTGCCTTTTTGATGATCCGTGACGCTTAACAGAAATTCTCCTTCGGGAGTGGCGCCCAAATGTCTGAAAATAATCACCGTGCTCGGCGACTTATATTCCAATTTATGGTCTGTATTTGCTGCAGGCTTGTTCTTGATTTCAAGAATCCATGCAAGAACTGCCCAGGGAACTTTTTCGCCGTTCTCGGAATGAATACCATTTTGGCGAAGTAGTTTCGTTGCCTGAGGTGTGCTCCAGGTAATGTCCCCATGTTCGTCTATGGCAACAATTTTTCGGCCTGTTATATCAAGCGCATGCCGGGCTGATTTCGCCTTTCTTGCGTTGGAAAGATGCACACGCATTCTCGCAATAAGTTCCGGTAATGATGTCGGTTTGGAAACAAAGTCTACACCGCCGACTGCAAAGGCTTTGACGACATGATCGCTGTCATCCTGGCCGGTCATGAAAATGACTGGAACTTCGGATAGATCGGTTTCCGATTTCAAAATACGGCAGGTTTCAAAACCATCCATTCCGGGCATGATTGCATCCATGAGAATGACATCAGGTCGATTTTCATTGGCGATCTGTAGCGCTGTCGGGCCACTATTTGCAGTTAATACATGCAGATTTTCCAGCGTTAGAACATCTGTTAGCATAGTAAGGGTATCCTCAGCATCATCGACGACCATGACTGTGGTTTTCTCACCAACGTCCGAATTTATCACCGAAGGATTGTGCATATTCTGCGCTAAGTCACCCATCTGGTGATACCTCTTCTTTGTTACTATCGTTTGAATAAACCCATTGCAGATCAATCTCTGTGCCGATAATTCGAAGAAGGGAAGAGATCTCGATCGGTTTTAACAAATATGGAAAATTACTAGCTTGATCGGCGGGTAAATTTTCAAGCCCTGCATCAGCTGAAACAACAATGATGGGCAGTGTGCTGGATACTTCCCGGCGAATTTTATCTGATAATTCCCACCCATTCATGCGCGGCATGGCAATATCTAATATCACCAAATCCGGACAGTTGCTTCTAACAGCTTCCAAACACTCTTGACCATCTGAGTATGTTAGAACTTGAAATTCAAGCGGTGTAAGCGCGTCGACAATTAACTGTCGTTGAAGGGGGTCATCATCTGCGACTGCGATAGTGCGTTGTGGACCCTTATAACCTATTGCCTGCGCTTCAGATTTAGGACTGTTTAAAATATCGGGAATAGAGCTTAGCATGAGCCGCACGGTGAATTTGCTCCCTTTGCCAGGACAACTCTGAACCTGTAACTCCCCGCCCATTATCTCCACAAGCAGTTTGGTAATTGTGAGGCCTAAGCCTGTCCCGGGTGCCTGATTACCGGCAGCTGGACCCGCGGTTCTTTCAAATGGCAAAAATATCCGCTCAAGATCAGTGCTGGCGATACCAATTCCTGTGTCTTTTACCTCAATTGTCGCAATCTGATTCCGATAGGTCGCTTTTAACGTCACGGAACCTTGATCCGTAAATTTTACGGCATTGGACAGTAAATTGATTAAGACTTGGCGCAATCTGCGCTCATCCGCATAGACAAATTTCGGAAAGTTCTCTGAATATTCGAAATTGAAATCTATTTTTTTCGCTTTTGCTTGAAGGGAAATCATATCCACGATTTGATCGAAGTGTTTCCGAATTGCGGTTTGCTCTCTGAATATCTGCAATCGCCCGGCTTCAATCTTGGATATATCCAAAAGGCCTTCGATCAATCCGGCCAAGTGATCGCCGCTACGCCTTATCGTGCGCGCCGCATTTGACATTAGCGCATCTTTATTGTTCTGACGCTCTAACAATTGTGCGTAGCCCAATATCGAATTGAGCGGCGTTCGCAATTCATGGCTTAGTCCGATTATATACTTGCTTTTTGCCAGATTGGCGGAT
Organism: Lentilitoribacter sp.; assembly: GCA_963691785.1. Lineage (GTDB taxonomy): Bacteria > Pseudomonadota > Alphaproteobacteria > Rhizobiales > Rhizobiaceae > Lentilitoribacter. Next base: position 3,766,723 of record OY829371.1, on the reverse strand, counting down.
TCTGCAGCTTCTTTGGCGTTTTGTAGTTGGCGATCGGTTTCCTTGTGTGCCTCAATTTCCTCCAGCAGAAGTGACGTGTGAAGTTTGGCTTCTTCCTCAGCGACCACACGGCTTTCGTGGGAAAGCAAAAACAACCACACGGCAATCCCAGATACGATGACCGAGGTTGCAAATAGATTGAAGAAGATGGAATTTATCGCTTGTTCTGCACCGTTTAGGTCGAGTCTTGCTTGATAAAAAACGACCGACATGATCAATCCAATTAAGAGCAAAACAAGTGTCAATGTACCAAAGTAACGTCCGGTTCTTGATAATATGATTTTTGCGAAACGATTGGAGAAATTCTGCCTCACAAAGTTAGAAACTTGTTGGTTAAACCGAGCTTGAGGCTTGCATTCATCGTTGCATTTCACGTCTAAAGAACAGCACAAAGAGCATATGGTTGCATTGTAAAATGGGCAGCTAACCATGTCTTGTTTTTCGAAATTATGTTGGCAAATGGAACAGTCACATTTTTGGTCGTGTAATTTCTGATCTGCATCCGCCTGTTGTTTATCCAGAGAGCGTGCCAGATAGTATTTACCCTTCGTGTAGTAAGCGACCAAAGGCGATATGATAAATGGTAAAATGAGCGCGATATAGGCGTATAGGGCAGCCGCAGTTTCACCAAAAACACCAAAATATCCCAATAAAGCGAAAATGGAGGCCAGCAGGGTTGCACTGAAACCGACTGGATTAATGTCGTAAAGATAGGCGCGTTTGAACTGAATGGATTTTGGTGCAAACCCAAGTTTTTTATTGATGACAAGATCAGCGACAATTGTCGCAAGCCATGCAACGGCAACAATTGAATACAGACTTAGTATTTGTTCGAGCGCATGATAGGCGTCAAATTGAACAAGCAATAATCCGATAACAACGTTAAAGACAACCCAAACCACGCGACCCGGGTGGGAATGTGTTAGTCGTGAGAAGAAATTGGACCACGCAATTGAACCAGCGTAAGTATTGGTGACATTGATCTTAATCTGACAAATGACAACAAAAATACCCGTTACGCCAAGTGCGACTTCGGGACTGGAAAACATTGTTGAAAATGCGGTTAGATACATGTGTGCAGGTTCTGAGGCATCACTAAACGCTATGCCGGCCTGAAAGGCAAAATGGGCTAAAAAACACCCTGCAATAACTTTGATTGCACCGAATACAATCCAACCGGGACCGGCTGATAAAAGCCCAAACCACCAGCGAAAGCTATTGTCTTTTGTTTTGCGCGGCAGAAAACGCAGGTAATCAACTTGCTCACCAATTTGCGCCGTGAGGGAGAATAAAATAGCAGACGCTGCGCCGAAATGCGCAAGGGAAATTTGCCCATCTACAGATCCTAAAAGTCCGGTGTAATCAGTCCAACTGCTTTGCGAGTAAGAACCGTAAATTATGATGAAAACAAATGGAGCGAGTTGCAAAACGATCCAGATGGGCTGTGTCCACGCCTGTAATCGATTAATCAGTGAAATGCCATGGGTAACAAGCGGAATGAAAATTAAGGTGGAGATCAGGTAGCCAATAGGTATGGGAATTGAGAAACACAGCTCTAAAGCCTTAGCCATAATAGCGGCTTCAATAGCAAAAAATATGAAAGTGAATGAGGCGTAGATCAGAGAGGTAATCGTTGAGCCAAGATATCCAAATCCGGACCCACGAGTTAGCAAATCGATATCGACACCATATTTTGCACAATTATAGCAAATTGGGACACCCAACAGAAAAATGATTAGGCTCGTTGTAACAACAGCAAAGACGGTTGTGTTGAAACCATAATTGAGCATGAGTGAAGCGCCGATCGCCTCTAGAGCCAAAAATGAGACGGCTCCGATGGCCGTGTTGGATATTCTCGCTACCGACCATTTTCGGGCACCATGGGCAGTAAACCGTAAGGCAAAATCTTCTAGCGTTTCATCCGCAACCCAACGATTATAGGTTCTTCTTGCGCCAGTTATTTGAGTACTCGATGACATTCAAAAACCCTGTTCCCTCGCCAGCAAATTTGCTGGCAAGTTGTTGAATTTACTCCTCCTCCCAAAATACGCAGCGTAACGACTGTATCTGCTCAAATTGCGGTTCTTAGTGTCACTACCACATGCAACCAACGTAACCATATCAGTTAATTGGAGGGGGTCAAATACGTCAAATGCCCCGTTGTGGCACTGCACAAATAAATGCTTCGCTTCAAGTCATAGCAGTTAACCGCATTCAACAGCGAAACAGGTGATTATTATGACTGATGACAATTCGAACAATAATTCAAACATTACAAGACGACATATGCTTGCGGGCATGGCGTCTATTCCAGCAATAGCCATGATGGGTGGACCGCTTCTAGCGTCCGATTTTCCAACGGCTGAAGTCAACACTACAGGATTGGCCGTGACCGACGACAAGGTGACTGTCGGTATTTTACACTCGGTCACAGGAACAATGGCGATTTCAGAGACAGGTTCTGTACAAGCGGAAAAACTCGCCATTGAGCAAATCAATGCATCTGGTGGTGTGCTTGGTCGGCAGATTGAATATATCCAAGAGGATGGTGCATCAGACTGGCCAACCTTCGCAGAGAAGGCTAAAAAACTGCTTGTTCAAGATAAAGTCGCATCCGTGATGGGTTGTTGGACTTCAGCATCACGTAAAGCTGTTTTGCCAGTTTTTGAGCAATATAATGGCATGCTTTATTACCCGACTTTCTATGAGGGTCTCGAGCAATCACCGAATGTGATTTACACAGGTCAAGAAGCAACACAGCAAATTATTGCGGGTATTGATTGGGTCACAGAAACCAAAGGTGCGAAGAAATTCTTCCTCCTTGGTTCGGACTATATCTGGCCGCGCACATCCAACAAGATTGCGCGCAAACATATCGAAAAACTGGGTCACCAGGTTGTTGGCGAAGAATATTACCCACTTGGTCATACGCAGTTCAATTCTGTGATTAACAAGATCAAACTGAAAAAACCTGATGTGATTTATGCGATTGTGGTGGGTGGTTCCAACGTTGCCTTCTATAAGCAGCTGAAGGCTGCCGGTATCGACATGACCAAGGAAAAACCGGTGCTTTTGACCATCTCTGTTACCGAGGATGAAATACTTGGCATTGGTGGTGAAAATATCAATGGTGCTTACGCATGTATGAAATATTTCCAGTCACTCGATAATCCGAACAACCTTGAATTTGTGAAAGCGTTTAAAGAGCGCTGGGGTGATGAGATCGTCATCGGCGATGTGACACAAGCTGCATATCTCGGACCGTGGCTTTGGAAGATGGCTGTAGAGAAAGCCGGCAGCTTTGATGTCGACAAGGTTCGTCTGGCGTCCCCAGGTATCGAATTCGATAAAGCGCCTGAGGGCTACGTGAAAATTCACGATAATCATCATCTGTGGTCAAAGACTCGCGTTGGCCTTGCCAAGACCGATGGCCAGTATGAGATGGTTTATGAGACAGCAGAACTCGTGGAGCCAGATCCGTTCCCAGAAGGTTATCAATAGGCCCTGCCAGACGAACTCCCAGTCACCGTACTGGGGGTTCTCCCCCTCAAAATTATGAATTTAATACCTGGAGCCATAAGATGATTGGTGATTACACGTTTGTTGAATTTTCATCCATTTTAGCCATGCAAGGTTTTGCTGGCTTAATCCTGTTCTCTGTCTTCGTTCTCATGGCTCTCGGTCTTGCGATCATTTTTGGACAAATGGGTGTGATCAATATGGCCCATGGCGAATTCATGATTTTAGGTGCTTATGTCACCTATTTTTGCTCCCTGTTTTTTGAGAGTTTTCTTCCGTCCTTATATGGCGTTTATTTCTTTGTCGCGATGATCCTTGCCTTCTTCGTGTCTGGAACACTTGGCGTTATCGTTGAATGGGCATTGATACGACATCTTTATAAAAGGCCATTGGACACGCTTCTGGCAACTTGGGGTCTGTCCTTAATCCTGCAGCAATTCTATCGCTCGGTTTTTGGCGCGCGCGAGGTCGGCGTATCTCTGCCCGAGTGGCTATTAGGATCAGTTGCGCTCACAGATATTATTGAAGTCCCTATCAACGGTTTGTTTGTGATGGCGCTTACGACAGCGATTACGCTCGGTGTTGCATTCATTATGTACAAATCGATCTGGGGCAAGAAAGTCCGAGCGGTTGTGCAGAACCGAACGATGGCAGGTGCAGTTGGCATCAATACAAAAATGGTTGACCGGTTAACTTTTGGTCTTGGTTGCGGCATTGCAGGTGTTGCAGGTTCAGCCTTTACCATGATCGGTTCAACGGGTCCGACAGCAGGGCAGCTTTATATCGTCGATACATTCCTGGTAGTGGTGTTTGGTGGCGCAGCAAGTTTGCTTGGTACGATTGCCTCTGCCTTTACCATCTCGCAGGCCCAATCGACCATGGAATTCTTTATGAGTGGTTCGATGGCCAAGGTACTGACGCTCTTAACGGTTGTCGGCATTCTTATGCTGCGCCCGCAAGGCCTTTTCACACTTAAAGTTCGCAAATAAACGGAGACCCAAAATGAAATTTACTCGTCTTTTTGATAAATCCGAATGGGTTGGGTTTGCGATCATCGCAGCGGTGCTCCTAATTGTTTTTCCTGCTGTCATAGATATTTTTCGCCTCAACTTGGTGGGCAAATATTTAACCTATGCTTTTGTTGCGATCGGCCTTGTTTTGTGTTGGGGCATGGGAGGTATTTTAAGCCTTGGCCAGGGTATCTTTTTTGGCCTTGGTGGCTATTGCATGGCAATGTTTTTGAAGCTGGAAGCATCAACACCTGAAAACACATCCATTCAATCAACTCCCGGTATTCCGGACTTCATGGATTGGAACCAGCTGACAGAACTGCCTTGGTGGTGGCAGCCATTTAACTCACTCCCATTCACATTAATTGCGATTGTCGTGGTTCCTTCTGTTCTTGCCTTTATTATCGGGCAGGCGATGTTCCAACGACGCGTGGGCGGGGTATATTTTGCCATCATCACACAAGCCATTGCCGCGATTTTAACAATCCTGATCGTCGGCCAACAAGGCTATACTGGCGGCATTAACGGCATCACAGATCTGCGCACATTGCTTGGTTGGGATATTCGAACCGATTCCGCAAAATATGTATTATACTTTGTGAACGCGCTGCTGCTTTTGATCGTGATCATGCTCGCGCAATTTGAAAGGATTTCCAAGTTTGGAAGACTGCTAATTGCCATGCGGGAGCAAGAAGATCGGGTTCGGTTTTCAGGCTATAGCGTGGGGGATTTTAAAGTCTTTATCTTTTGTCTTGCTGCCGCATTTTCAGGTATTGGCGGCGCGATGTTTACCCTTCAGGTTGGATTTATGTCTCCGTCCTTTGTGGGCATCGTGCCGTTGATTGAAATGGTTATTTTTGCAGCTGTTGGTGGTCGCCTTTCCATCTTTGGCGCTGTCATTGGCGCGCTGGCGGTCAACTTTGCAAAAACGACATTTTCTGAAACTTTCCCGGAACTTTGGCTCTTTGCCATGGGCGGTATGTTTATCGCGGTTGTGATGGCCTTCCCCAATGGTCTTGCAGGTCTCTATTCCAGTTACATTGCACCGTTTTTCAAGAAATTTAGCAACAAGCCTAAGGCCGGGACGCCGATAGAAAATGTTGCCAATTCAACTCCCAAAGCGCCAGCGGAATAGGAAAGTAAAATGTCTCCAAGTCTAGCAAATAAGGGACCTCAGGCGGACCAAAAAGATTTCCTTCTGGCGGTTGAAAACCTCACAGTTTCATTCGACGGCTTTAAAGCCGTTAGTGATCTATCCTTTTATGTCGAGGAAAATGAAATTCGTGTGATTATTGGACCCAATGGGGCGGGCAAGACAACGGTGTTGGATCTCATCTGCGGGCGAACACAAGCGACAAATGGCTCGATAAAATTCCGTGGCAAAGAACTGACATCAATGAAAGAACATCAGATTGTTCACACTGGTGTCGGTCGTAAATTTCAAAACCCGTCGATCTATGAAGATTTAACGGTTTTTGAAAATCTCGAACTTTCTTTTCCACGTGGAAAAAATGTTGTTGGTGCGATATTTTTCAATCGCGATCAAGAGGTGATTTCCCGTGTTGAAGAAGTTGCGGAGATGATCTTTTTACAAGACCTACTCGATACGCCTGCGGCTATTTTAAGTCATGGCCAAAAGCAATGGCTTGAGATTGGGATGCTGCTGATTCAAAGCCCTGAACTTCTCATGTTGGATGAACCCGTGGCTGGCATGAGCGTTTCAGAACGCATCAAGACAGCTGAACTTTTAAACAAGATTATCAAAGATCATTCCGTGATTGTAATAGAGCACGACATGAAATTTGTCGAGGACATTGCACATCGCGTGACTGTTTTACACCAAGGCAAAGTGTTGTCTGAGGGGTCAATGGAACATGTCCAAAAGGACCCGAAAGTCGTTGAAGTTTATCTAGGGCACTAAGGAGAGCATGATGTTATCGATTGAGAATTTACGCGTGTCATATGGCCAGAGCGAAGCCATTCATGGTGTAAGCTTGGATGTAAAACCAAACGAAATCGTCGCTGTGATGGGGCGTAATGGCATGGGTAAAACAACGCTTATGAAGTCTTTGATGGGCATTGTTCCATCAAGACATGGTGCGATCCGTCTTGATAACGATCCAATTGAGCAGAAGGAAAGCTATCAACGTGTGGAGCAAGGTATGGCCTTTGTACCGCAAGGCCGGATGATCTTTTCGACCATGACGGTGAAAGAGAATATTGAAACCGGTCTTACTGTAACCGGAAAAACAAAGGTTCCCAATGATATATATGAGTTGTTTCCGGTTCTGCTGGAGATGAAATCTCGACGTGGTGGAAACCTATCTGGTGGCCAGCAGCAACAACTCGCTATAGCCCGTGCGCTTGCATCCAATCCGAAGGTTTTGCTGTTGGATGAACCTACCGAAGGCATCCAGCCTTCAATCATCAAGGACATGGCTAAAACATTACGCAAGATCCGTGATGAACGCGGCTTATCAATCATCGTTTCAGAGCAAGTGTTGAGTTTTGCCCTTGATATAGCTGATCGCGTTTTGGTGATCGAGAACGGTGAGTTTGTTCACGAGGCGCCGAGAGAAAACATCGATGCCGACAAAGTGTCGGCATTCCTGTCCGTCTAACACCAAATAAAACCAAAGGAGAAATGGTCATGGCTGATACATTGATTAAAGTCGATTTGGACGATTCACCACATAATAACGAGAAAATTCACAACCGGTGGCACCCCGATATTCCAATTGTTGAGTGGGTGGAGCCAGGAGATGATTTCATCGTTGAAGCTTATGATTGGACAGGTAGCCAAATTAAGAACAACGATGATGCCTCTGATGTGCGCGATGTTGAATTGCCACAGGTCCATTATCTATCTGGTCCAATCGGTGTTAAAGGTGCCCAGCCGGGCGACCTATTGGTGGTGGAATTATTGGATGTGGGTCCATTAAATCGTAGCCTTTGGGGCTTTAATGGCGTCTTCTCCAAAAACAATGGTGGGGGCTTCTTGCAGGAACAATTCCCTACCGCTCAAAAGTCAATTTGGGATTTTGAAGGGATGTTCACAACCTCCCGCCATGTTCCGGGCGTACGTTATGCTGGGCTTATTCACCCTGGTTTGATTGGAACCTTGCCTGATCGGAAGATGTTGGACGCTTGGAATGCAAGGGAGAAAGCGCTATTTGATACCAATCCAACTCGTGTGCCGGCATTGGCGGAACTGCCAAATACTCAGGCAGCCCATATGGGTAAAATGACTGGTGATGCTCGCATGGCAGCAGCTGCGGAGGCGGCTCGGACTTTGCCACCGCGCGAAAACGGCGGTAATTGTGATATTAAAGATCTTAGCCGTGGTTCGGTTTGTTACTTCCCTGTTTATGTTGAAGGTGGCGGTCTTTCCATGGGTGATACGCATTTCAGTCAGGGTGATGGTGAAATTACCTTCTGTGGCGGGATTGAGATGGCGAGTTGGCTTCATGTTAAGGTCAATATTATCAAAGATGGTATTTCAAAATATGGTGTAAAGAACCCGATGTTCAAACCATCTCCGATCACGCCAAAATATGATGATTATTTGATCTTTGAGGGTATTTCTGTTGATGAAAATGATAACCAGCATTATGTGGATATGACCGAAGCCTATCGTCAGGCTTGTTTGAACGCGATCAATTATATGACCAAGTTTGGCTATTCACGAGAGCAAGGCTTAGCCATTTTAGGCACAGCACCGGTGCAGGGACATGTATCAGGTATTGTGGATTACCCAAATGCGTGTGCAACCCTCTGGTTGCCAACAGATATTTTTGAAGGCGATCTTATGCCTGGTCCAGATGGGCCAACGAAGTATCTCGATGGTTCAATTGATATACCAGTGGCCCCAGACCTCTAAATCATACAAGAAATCCAAAAATGACATGTCCTGGTCAAGATTTACATTGGGTGGGGCATGTCGATAGCAGCCTCAAAAAGATTTTTAAAGGAAACAGCATGCCGGTATATGAATATGAATGTGAAGATTGCGGTATCTTTCAATCTATAGCTCCTATGAGCGCATCAGCTGACCCTTGCTCCTGTACAGAATGCGGTAGGATTTCTCCGCGTGTCATTCATTCCGTACCTTTCGTTTCAACTTTAGATCCCGGAGTTCGTCGTGCACATGGTGTCAATGAACGATCATCCGATGGACCGAAAAAGTTGTCCAGTCATGGTCCTGTGGGCAAAAATGGAGCGAAACCTAACCGCAAAGCATTGCACAGGCCGGATGGTAGTAAATCATTTCCGTCAGCGAGACCTTGGATGATTTCGCATTGAGCTCCCAATGATGCCCGCATGGGGCAACAAGCAGATTGAACAATTATTTTCTACGATGTCAGATTGTTGCAATTTGCAGTCATAGCGAAAATTGAGTTGTTTATCTAAGTGAATCTCAGGTCATCTTTCGAAGCGCTGGAGAACAATACATGCGACGGCGAACATCGTGCTTCCTTGGCGGGTAATCTCATTTACAGCATGAGATATTTTTCATGTTTTGTAAATTTAATCTTACTTTTTTCTTTGACCGTTTTGCCAAATGGAAGAACTCTCGAGCTGATTGGTTAAATGGATAAAGTTGGCAACCGCGCCATTGCGAAGGTGCCCATATTCTTGTGTGATGTTGAGATATTGCGCAGGATAACTGGATGCCATACGAAGCGCTTCTAAACTGTCACAATTGGTGCGCTCAGTCATAAATTTCACGGCCGATATCATATCCAAATCAGCGCCAGCCAATGTGCCATCCGACAATGTCAGACGGCCGCCCTCGCGCTTGACCATTCGGCCATTTAATTCAAACTCAGTTTGATCAGTGCCAATCGTGGACATGGCATCTGTTACCAACATCAATTTGCCTCGGCCTGTTTTCATTTTGAGCGCTATATTGATGGCATCTGCATTCACGTGAAATCCGTCTGCAATTAAACCGCAATAAATATCATCAGCATTTAAAGCTGCACCGACAATTCCCGGCTCTCGATGGGTGAGGGGGCTCATGGCATTATATAAATGTGTGACGGATGATACGCCGGCAGCAAATGCTTCTTTTGCCTTTTGAGACGTTGCCGCTGAATGGCCCAAGCTGAGATGAATGCCACAAGATGCCAATTGTGAAATTTGATCGCAACTGACTGATTCAGGTGCAATGGTAATTAACAGCTTACTTAAAGATTTTTTTGCTTCACACAGGATTTCAATATCCTGATCCGTCACTTGACGAATTAAATTAGGGCTATGCGCACCCTTTTTTTGCATTGATAGATGTGGTCCTTCAAGATGCAAGCCAAGGAAGCCTGGCACATTCTTGCTTTCAGCTTCGATAGCAGCATCTATGGCGCGCTTTGTAACATCTGGCGCATCGGTAATTAATGTCGGCAGCAACGAGGTCGTTCCAAATTGCAGATGTGCCTCACATATTGTTTGAATACCTTGGATAGTAGGATCTTGATTTAGTAGCACACCACCGCCGCCATTGACTTGCAAATCAATGAAGCCTGGTGTGAGCAATCCGCCACTCAATTCAACACGTGCATAATCGTCGCTGAGCGCATCGTCAGATACAATTCCGTCAATCCTGCCACCATTGATGAGCAACGCGCAATTGGTATGCATTTGTTGCCCATCAAAAATATTGGCGCCAATATATGCGGTTTTGTCGCTCATACTGTTTCGGTCACTTTGTTGAGGTGAGGTGGTTGATCAGGATTAAGCCCTAATTTGCGAGATAGCTGTTCAATGAAATTATAAAAGCTGACCACTTGCACCAAAGGCCCGGTGATCGGGTGTTGTGTTTGAACCGAGCCGATTGAATTTAAGGTGGGCTGATTGGGCGTTGTGATAAACACATCCACACCCTGTTTGGCGATTTGCATCGAGGCGTCGATCGCGCTTTGGTTTGAAGCGTCTTTGGCCGCGAGCGCAAGGACTGTAAACCCTTCTTGCGCGATGGAAACCGGACCATGCAAAACCTCTGCGGAGCTGAAAGCTTCAGCGTGTAATTGGCAGGTTTCCTTGAACTTCAATGCGCATTCCTGCGCGATTGCAGAAGATGGTCCGCGACCCAATACATATAAAGATTGTTGTTGTGTGTTTTTAAAGGCAATGTGATCTGCCAATGATGACCAGTCGCAATTAAGCGCCTTTTCAAAATTTGAAGGTAGATCTTCGATCGCAGCGAGTAATTCTGGGTCTTGTTTCCAATGAGCAATTACCGTTAAGCCAGCAACGATCGATAACACAAAAGTTTTTGTCGCCGCTACGCTGAGTTCTGGGCCAGCGCCAATATTGATGTTCTGATCGCTTAAAGTTGCGAGCGGTGAGGTGGAATTATTGGTCAATGATATGACAAGTGATCCGCCTTGTTTTGCCGTGTCGCTCATGGCGATAATATCTGGGCTTTCTCCCGACTGACTAATAGCAAATGTTGCTGCATTTTGAAGATGCATCGAACCGCCATAGACCGAACTAATGGATGGGCCTGTGGAGGAGACAGGAATGCCCATCAGCAGTTCAATTGCATATTTGATGTAAGAGGCTGCATGATCGGATGAGCCGCGAGCGATCGTCGTGACAACATGCGGATTTTGTTGACGCAGCAATGCGCCGATATGTTCGGTTATTCCGCGATCGTTTGTAAGAAATCGGCGGGTTAAATCTGGTATTGATGCAATTTCTGCCGCCATATGTGTGTGAGTTAGGTGTGTCATGAGCTACCTTGATCTCCGATTTGTAGTTCGGCAACGAAGTCATAAGAATCGCCGCGATAAATGGACTTTGTGAACTCAACAACTTGGCCCGTCGGCAGGTAGGAAATTCGCTCAATATTTAACCCGGCGCTGCCTTCTTCTATATCAAGCAATTCTGCGTCTTCACCGGTCAAAATCATCGCTGAAATACGTTGGATTGCGCGAGACGGCTTGTGCCCGGATCTTGCAAGATGTTCGTATAGAGATGGCTCAACATTTTCCGGATCAGGTAAATATTTCGGGGAAAGCGAAGCGCGCTCCAAAGCTAATGGTTTGCCATTTCCTTTGCGCAGACGCGATAGCCGAGCGACCATGCTGTCAGATGTTAACCCAAGCGCCATGATCTCCTCTGGCGATGGCGAATATAGTCCCTTTTCCAAAAAGGTTGAGGTGACGACCATACCGCGTCTGGCCATATCTTCGGTGAAAGACGTGAGCTGCGTCAGCGACTGTTGCACGCGTTGAGTCTGCGGGGCAATGGTTGTTCCCGAACCTTGTTTTTGAACAACGAGACCTTGTTTGACGAGTTCTTGAACTGCTTTGCGAACCGTGATCCGAGATACATCTGCGATCTCAGCAATCTCGCGTTCAGAAGGGAGAGGTTCGCCCGCCTGCATGCCGCCCGATCTGATAATCTGGTTGAGGTGATCTCTGAGTTGCTGATAAAGCGGGCCGCTATATTGATTGGCCCAGTTTTCTGGCATTAATGCAATTTCAAACGCGCTTGCCATTATATCACCTCCATCTTCTCAAAATGCTGTACCGCCAGCGACGCGGCGCCCATAAGCGCGTCGCCCAAAGGTGGTTGTATCCGCTTTTTCAGATTGCTGTTAATGAGGTCTGCGTAAAGCTTGCCCAAACCTCCGAGCATGCAGAATTTTTGGTTTTTATCGATCAAAATTGCGTCGAGCGTTTCTTCCACATCATTGACTACTTTTCGCAATATGGTCTGCGCAATTGGGTCTCGCAATTTTGCATATTCAAAGATGAGAGGTGCAAATGTTCCGAACTCGCCAGGCTGGGCTTTGTGTGCGTATTCGACAATATCATTGGGATCATTATCAAATTGTGCCAGGACCCTTGCTGTTAGATCTGACCCATCGTGGATGCCATCATATGTGAGCAAAGTTTCTTGTAACAAAGCACGACCCAATCGTGATCCACTGCCAAGATCGCCAACCATATATCCCCAGCCGCCAACGGTTTTTACTTCGCCATGAACGCGATAGATAAACACCGATCCCGTGCCGATGATTGCAACTGCACCGTCAGCATCACCAATAGCGCCTTGCAGCCAAGTCACGGCGTCGTTTTCCACAATACAATTTCGAAAGGGAAGGTTTTGCTCAGTTCGTTTAGAATAGTCGCCGGCATTTGCTCCGGCTAAACCCAGATAGGCGTCGGCGTTTGAAAGTTCGCTTATCGGGATTTGCGCATTGTTAAAGGCATCCGCGCAAGCTGAGATGATATTGTCTTGAGCGTTATCAAAGTCGGTCATGATATTAGCGGCGCCTGATTTGCCAATGCCGAGTTGTTTGCCAGTTCTGTCACAAACAACAGCTCTGCACCCAGTACCACCACCATCAACGCCGATAAGATAATTCATTAAAAACTCCTTGGTCATATAATACCAATTAAATACCATTAACCAAGAGTTTTTTTGAGAAAAAATATTTTTAATCGTAAAATACTGATTTTATTTAATTATTTTGATGTTAGTCACAGGGTTGTGTTAAAAAGGTTAACGTCAGACTGGACAAATGGTTCTAAATTGGTATCTTTGTGGTAGGAGAAACGAAATATGCGTCGCACAACAACAGAACAAAGACATGAAAATGCCGGAGATATCGACAATCTCGATGTCGGTGCAGCTGCTTTGATTTTGTTTGAGGGTCAGGTTGCAGCAGCTAAGGCTGTCAAGGCGGCTGTGCCCGCGATTGCGCATGCATCCACATTGCTGGCGCTGAGTGTTAAATTGGGTGGTAACCTTGTCTATTGCGCAGCGGGAAGCTCTGGATTAATGGCGCTGGCGGATGGTCTTGAGCTTCCGGGAACTTTTGGCATTTCTCATGATCGCATCAAAATCCTGTTGGCCGGTGGCGATGAGATCTTAAAAGAATTGCGCGGTGGTCCAGAAGATGACGAAGACCTTGCTGCTAAAGATATTTCGGAGGCAAATGTCTCAGATAAAGATGCAATTATTGTGCTTTCTGCAAGTGGCACTACACCATACGCACTAAAAGCATTGCAACTTGCTAAGTCATTGGGCGCGCGCACAATCGCAATTGCGAACAATCCAGATACGCCTTTGTTGAATGTTGCAGAGGCATCCATTTGTCTCCCAACACCGCCAGAAGTGATAGCTGGTTCAACCCGTATGGGCGCTGGAACGGCTCAAAAAATAGCATTGAATATGATGTCGACTTTAATGGCGATTGAACTTGGCCATGTTCATGATGGGCATATGGTCAATCTAATAGCTGATAATGAAAAACTAAGGCAGCGCGCACGAAACATGGTGATGGATATATCCGGATGTGACACTGCAACTGCCGAAACGGCGCTAAATTATGGTGCGGGATCCGTCAAGCTTGCGACATTGCTCGCCAGCGGCGCCAAGGACAAACATACAGCTGAGATTTTACTAGAAAGTAATGGTCAAAAACTTCGACCTTCACTTTCGATGTTGAAAGAGGGCGAAGGCTCTGAATTGAAAAAAGTGTGATTTTCGCGACTAAGGGAGTAGTGACATGAGAAACACAATTATCAAGACCCTATTACTATGTTCAACAGTTATAGGCACGACAACAATTGCAAATGCCGAAGACGTAACGCTGACAATCGAAAGCTGGCGTAACGATGATCTGTCCATCTGGCAGGATAAAATCATTCCGGCTTTTGAAGCTCAAAATCCAGGCATCAAAGTCAAATTCACGCCATCAGCACCTGCGGAATATAATGCTGTGCTGAACTCGAAGTTGGAAGCAGGTTCGGCTGGCGATTTGATCACCTGTCGTCCGTTTGATGCATCATTGAGCCTTTATGACAAAGGACAGCTTGCTTCGCTTGCTGATCTTGAAGGGATGAAAAACTTCTCAGATGTCGCCAAGTCAGCTTGGATCACCGATGACGGCAAAAACCCGTTTTGTGTGCCAATGGCATCTGTGATTCATGGTTTTATTTACAACGCTGACGCGTTTGAGGAGCTGGGCATCGAAGTGCCGACAACAGAGGCTGAATTCTTCGCCGCTTTAGATAAAATCAAAGAAGATGGCAGCTATTTGCCGATGGCAATGGGTACCAATGACCAATGGGAAGCCGCAACAATGGGCTATAACAATATTGGTCCAAACTATTGGAAAGGTGAGGAAGGCCGTACAGCGCTTATCCGTGGTGAGCAAAAACTAACCGATGAGGCTTGGGTTGCGCCATATCGCCAATTGGCAAAATGGAAAGACTATCTTGGTGATGGTTTCGAAGCGCAAACCTATCCTGATAGTCAAAACCTCTTCACGCTTGGACGCGCTGCAATTTACCCTGCTGGATCATGGGAAATTTCTGGATTTAACGCGCAGGCAGACTTCAAAATGGGTGCGTTTTTCCCACCTGTTCAGAATGCCGGCGACGAATGCTATATTTCAGACCACACCGATATTGGTCTTGGTATGAACGCTGCGACCAAGAATGCTGATGCTGCCAAGACGTTCTTAAACTGGGTTGGTACAAGTGAGTTTGCATCACTTTACGCAAATGCACTTCCGGGCTTCTTCCCGTTATCAGATGCACCAGTGACACTTGAAGACCCACTTGCACAGGAATTCATCTCCTGGCGCGGTAAATGTAATTCAAGTATCCGTTCGACTTATCAGATTTTGTCACGCGGGACGCCAAACCTTGAAAACGAAACTTGGAATGCGTCAGTTGCCGCGATTAAAGGCACAGAAACACCAGAAGAAGCTGGTGCTCGTCTCCAAGAAGGTCTTGCTTCTTGGTATAAGCCTCAAATGAAATAAGATTATCGGCGGGCTCAATCTTCACTGGGCCCGCAAGTTTAAAATAGCGGCTGGGAGCGATAAACTATGGCGAACGGAATTCCTAAAAAGAAACCCCGATGGCACATCATGGTATTCTTGCTACCAGCCGTCCTTGTTTACACGACCATTATGATTTTGCCATTGTTTGGCACTTTGCAATTATCTTTGTTTAGCAATGTCGATAATGAACGCATTTTTGTTGGGCTTGAAAATTTCCGCACGCTCTTCGGTGACCCTAGATGGTCTGAGAGTTTTTGGAATGCGCTTAAAAATAATACCTGGTTTTTCATCGTCCATATGGCCGTACAAAATCCAATTGGAATTATGTTGGCAGCGCTCCTAAGCAGTCCCAAATTACGGATGAGCGCGTTCTATCGCACATCCATATTTATCCCGACGATTTTGTCTTTTGTGATCATCGGATTTGGTTGGAAACTCATTTTATCCCCGATCTGGGGAATCGCGCCAAGCTTGCTTGATGCTGTTGGTCTGAAAAGTCTGTTTGCGCCTTGGCTTGGTAAAGAAGAATATGCGCTCACGACATTGAGTTTGATCTCAGTATGGCAATATGTCGGCATACCAATGATGCTTATTTATGCGGCGCTTTTAAACATTCCTGACGAAGTCTTAGAAGCTGCTGAATGCGATGGGATCACAGGAATGAGCCAGTTCTGGAAGATCAAATTACCGTTGATTTTGCCATCTATTGGCATCATCTCAATTCTCACATTCGTGGCGAACTTTAATGCGTTTGATTTGATTTATGCAGCGCAAGGTGCGCTTGCTGGACCAAATTTCTCAACGGATATTTTGGGGACATTCCTCTATCGCACCTTCTTTGGATTTCAGTTACAACTTGGTGACCCGCATATGGGCTCGACAATTGCATCGGCTATGTTTGTCATCATTTTAATCGGCGTTTGTATTTATCTCTTCTTGATACAAACCCGCATGCGTCGATATCAGTTTTAGGAGTGATGACAATGAATTCTGCACACCGCTCCTTGTTTCGATCCGTCGCCGCGCATGGCATTTTGATCACTTATACGATCATTGCTTTGTTCCCTGTATTTGTGATTTTGATCAATTCTTTCAAATCAAGAAAAGCCATATTTCGCGAGCCACTGGCTTTGCCTAATCAGGATAGTTTCAGCTTAATCGGTTATGAAACCGTCTTTAAGCAGGGTGATTTTCTGCTGTATTTTCAAAACAGTTTGATCGTCACACTGGTATCGTTATTTTGCGTTTTATTATTTGGTGCCATGGCTGCATTTGCGCTGTCTGAATACAGATTTCGTGGCAATTCGTTAATGGCACTTTATCTTGCGCTTGGCATTATGATCCCGATCCGTCTGGGCACTGTTGCGATCCTCCAACTGATGGTCTCCACAGGATTGGTTAATACACGCACCGCCTTGATTTTGGTCTATACCGCACAAGGCTTGCCGCTTTGTATCTTCATTTTGTCCGAGTTTATGCGACAGGTGTCCGATGATTTAAAAAATGCCGGGCGGATAGATGGTTTGAGCGAATATCGGATCTTCTTCCGTCTGGTCCTCCCGCTTGTGCGCCCGGCTATGGCGACCGTTGCCGTGTTCACGCTGATCCCAATCTGGAATGACTTGTGGTTCCCACTCATTCTGGCGCCGGCTGAAGAGGTGAAAACACTCACCTTGGGCAGTCAGGTCTTCATTGGTCAGTTTGTGACAAATTGGAACGCCGTGCTTGCCTCCCTATCTCTCGCAATCCTCCCAGCGCTTGTGCTTTATCTGATCTTTTCCAGACAGCTCATTCGCGGCATCACAGCAGGAGCAGTAAAATGAGTACAACACCAAAAATTCGTGTTCTTGTCGTTGGCCTGGGCAATATGGGATTAAGCCACGCGTTGGCTTATCACCATAATGATGGATTTGAGATCATCGGCCTTGTTAATCGTTCCAAGCCTGATCTGCCGGAGGCCTTGCAAGGATATGATTTCGGTAGCGATTTTGAGCAAGCGCTTGATGAGTTGAAGCCCGATCTTGTATCGATTAACACCTATGCAGATACCCACGCTGAATATGCCATTCGGTCAATGGAGGCAGGTTCGCACGTGTTCTTGGAAAAACCGATTGCCACCAATGTTGAAGATGCGGAGCGCGTAATCGCTTGCGCACGCAAACATGATCGAAAGCTGGTCATTGGTTACATTCTGCGCCACCATCCATCTTGGATGCGTTTGATCGGTGAAGCCCGAGAATTAGGTGGGCCATATGTGTTCAGAATGAACCTTAATCAGCAATCATCGGGCGCCACGTGGAATACGCATAAGCAATTGATGAAGACTATGTCACCCATTGTCGATTGTGGTGTCCATTATGTCGATGTTATGTGCCAGGTCACTGATGCAAAACCGGTTAAAGTGCGCGGCATGGGGTTGCGCATGAGTGAAGAAATCGCAACTGATATGTATAATTACGGTCATTTTCAGGTGCTCTTTGATGATGGCTCTGTGGGCTGGTATGAGGCTGGCTGGGGGCCGATGATTTCTGAGACTGCGTTTTTCGTCAAAGACATTATGTCGCCCAATGGCAGTGTCTCTATCGTTATGGAAGATGGTGTTAAATCCGACGACATAGACGCCCATACGAAAACCTCGACCATCCGCGTTCATAATGGGGCGTTGGATGAGAAGGGTGAATTAAAGTTCATAGATCAAAACCATTCTATGAGCGATGAACCAAATCATCAGGAGCTCTGTGATCGTGAGCAGGCTTTTGTTTATGAGGCGATAACCAACAATATCGATTTGGAAAATCATATGCGAAACGGGGTGGATTCCTTGCGCATTTGCCTGGCTGCGGATCAAAGCATTCGCACTGGTAAAGAGATTGACCTTTAATTTGAGGAGCTGACTTGTGGGATCACTACAACTCAAAAATATTCATAAATCCTTTGGCAACGTCAATGTTCTAAAAGGGATCGATCTCGATGTAAAAGACGGCGAATTTGTTATCTTTGTCGGGCCATCGGGTTGCGGAAAATCAACTTTGTTGCGCATCATTGCTGGCCTTGAAGATGCAACGGATGGCACTGTTGATATTGATGATGAGATCGTCAACGCCAAATCACCGAACGAACGCGGGATCGCCATGGTGTTTCAAACCTATGCGCTTTATCCACATCTGACTGTTCGGGATAATATGAGCCTTGGGTTAAAACAGGCAAAGCGTCCTGCGGCTGAAATCAAAGAACGCGTGGATATCGTAAGTAAGATGCTCTCGCTTGAAACATATCTTGATCGCCGACCTGCGGAGCTTTCCGGAGGTCAACGTCAGCGCGTTGCGATCGGTCGGGCGATTGTGCGCAAACCGAAACTGTTTTTATTCGATGAGCCATTATCGAATTTGGATGCTGCGCTGCGGGTCAATACCCGGCTTGAAATCGCAAAATTGCATCGCACATTAGATGCCACCATGGTCTATGTAACGCATGACCAAACGGAAGCCATGACGCTCGCGGATCGGATTGTCGTCCTGCACGATGGATATGTTGAGCAAGTTGGGACCCCCATGGAGCTCTATAATAATCCGGCCAATAAGTTTGTTGCAGGCTTTATCGGTTCGCCTCAGATGAATTTCATCGATGCAGAACATTTAGGCGTTAAGGATGCGAAGACTATTGGCATTCGTCCCGAGCATATTGCTCTTGATGCCAAAACCGGCGACATATCCGGGAAGGTCACCCATGTCGAACAGCTGGGTGGTGATACGAATGTTTACCTAGATTGTGGAGAGGCCGGACAAGTGTCCATTCGTTTGTTTGGGCAACACGATGTTGAAATTGATAGTGTCCAGTTCGCTAAATTTGAAAGCGACAAGACCTTTCATTTTGATGACGCGGATAACAGAATTTCATAACACCTATTGGGGGATATAAATATAATAATGATATTCCGCTTTGGGCCAACAGCAGTCGGCAAACCCTCAAGTTTTGATTTCTCCTTGTGAGTTCTTTGCCAATTTTTGCTTACGTTTGGCCTACGCGGGCGAATCATAGGTTTTACGCGTAGGGGATTGGTGCGACTTTAGCGACGAGGGGAGAGATAATGAGTGTTCTATAGTTTTCTCTTACTTTTAATGGCTGCTAGCATTAATTCGCTAAAATAGACCAAATCTTCATCGCCTTCTTCAATAGAATCTCTTTTGATATATTCTATGGAGGCTTGCCATTCTTGAAGTTTTTTCTCCCATGCTGAAAGTTCGTCATTGGTAAAATCTTCAATCTGAATGATTGTTGCAGACATATTGTTCTCCTTTTTATTGTTCTGATTAGGCGTATCGCCCACGTTGTATGTTTTTCTTAAGAGCAATGGGAGAAGATAGTCGACCTTGTGAAACCCGCTCTTCTCTCATTCGACTATTGGTGACATATTCTGGATTATGTGGATCTGGACGCAGTACAGGCTCATCATCTAAGGCAGCTTTAATCACTGCATCGCGATCATATTTATCCCGATCGACCGCGCTTATCTCGCGTATTGCCTCGGCAAGAACGCGTGCGAGTTGAGGTGCTGCTGCGCTTGTGCCGTTAAATGGGTTGATGGTCCCTGAATATGTGCCTGAAGCTAAAATGCCCGGTAACGAGCGTGAGCTGTCTGTTGACGCGAGTAACCGGGGGCCTTGGATAGAATCTGAACCTGCCGAACTATATGGTGTGGCAGAACCGGCGCTATGAAAATAGCTCCCAACAACATTAAATCCAATATTGGGATCATTGGTCTCAAGCGTGGCAATACCAGATAGGGTTCCATCACGTTTGATGTTGCTAATACCCTCATCATAAATGCGAGGATCGCCATAGGGATCAAATCGATGCTCAATATAGGTGTCATCAGTAAAATATGCTTGCCGTCCGACTTGACCCAAGCCGGAAACCGAAACATCCCTTTGAATCCAACTCTCGAGTTTAGTCCCTTTTGGTAATTTACCCGTTATCGTAATCTGCCATATCCCACCAGGCGCAGCTGGTCTGGGTTGGTCCAAAACTCTCGTCGGAGCAATTGCAAGCAATACACGCCATCGGTGACCTTGTTTTGGTGCACCATTTGGCTGATCTAACTTTATCCGAGCAATGATTTCTTCTCGGTTTATCGCACTGCCTTGTGAACTTGTTAAAACACATCCAAATGGCTTTTTGAGGTTTTCCAAATTGAACGAATGCTGTTCGCCGTTTGGTACGGCAATTTTGATTTCCGTATCCGAAACTCCGTTGGGCAACCAAAATTCAACAAATGAAGATGTTCGATCTTCCGGTTGCAGCACCAAATTCAATGGCAATTCTGCAAATTCACCATCTGCTGCAGCTGTGTTTGTGGCCGCATGGGTTTGCGATAGGTGCGAATTGCCAGCAGGAAGTGTAATTTCTATCGGAACATCATCCCCTCCTTTCAGTTTTGAAACGGCTTTACGATATCCCTCCGCGTGTAAAGCCAACGCGCGTTCTACAATATGTCTTCCGTTATGAGGTCCGCCAAAAAATCCATAACTGAAGTTGAGAACCACCGGCAATGCCACGCCGACCGATTTTGACATTAATTCTGCGCGCTCAAATATATAATTTGAACCACTAATTATTGCCGCGATAAGCGTGGCACCGGATGTGTCTTGGGAAGACAGGACAGGGAGTTTAACTCCAATCATCCGCACTAATTGAGATTGAGCATCCGAAACAGGGTATCCGCATGCCAAATCTGCCACAAAGGTGCCGTGGGAGGTTCTAAAATTTAGGGGCTCTGGTTGATACGAGGCGCGGCCACTATCTTTAACCCCTAGATGTTGAAGTAACACATGCTCACTGGCATCAGGTAATTCACGACGAGCATCGTTTATCGCAGATCCAGTAATTTCAGCTCCGTAAGGTACACTCGATACAGCTGGGCTGATAGCATCTTGCATCCAAGCATAGTCTATGCGCGAAGAGAGTGTGCCATCTTCCGCTTCATGTGAAAACCTTTCATGGACGAGATTAAGGCTGTCGTCCATAATTCCAACAATGACAGTTTTTTCAATATCAAGACCGTCCGGTGGAAGATAGGGTGTTACATTATCTGGAGCATATTCATCAGGCACAGATACTTTGCGAATGGGTACTGGTGTTATTAGAGGATGAGGTAAATCAACTTCATCAGGTCGCATAAAATCAAATGGCCGGGCATTGCCTCCAAAAAATTGGTTGCGAGACACTAAGATGTGATCATTGATCTGATGAAGGGTCGTAGCCTCTCCGTTAAATTCTATGGGCTGACTTGGATTGTTGAGATCTTTGATGATGGAGACAAGATTGTAATCCGCATTGTCATTGTCTGGCTTGATTTCTTGAAAAAGATTAAAATCTGCTCCCGGTCCCAATAACCATTGGGAATAACCGTCTCGAATGATGATTTTGCCATCGCCACTCGTTAAGACATAGGGTTTATTGTCGGGATGCCAGGAGTAGTTGCTCATTGCCATTCTGCCAATGCTTTGTTCCATAGCCATGTGAATGCAGGACTTGGATCAATTTCATTTGCCCCTACATCGCTCCAATCAATTCGAGGATCATCTCCAGTTAGAACATCGCGATAATTGAAATCTAAGTCAGGCGCCTTTGTTCCGTCAAACGCTCCAGCTTTCACCGGCACATCAGTACTTGCCTTTGCAAGCAGAAAATGAGCAATCGTTTGCCCAAGAACAGCGCCTGCAACTGAATCAACAGGAAAATGCACGCCAGCGATTGTTCTATTGATGGCAATACGCTCAGCTTGTCGCATAAGCATGCTTTCCATATTGTCTTCATTTAGATTTGGCGCGGTATCGCCTCCGCCATTGGCTTGTTTGAGAAAAAACATAAGGAAATGTGCAAGCGCAAATGCCTCTGTCGCATGACCACTCGGTAACGCGCCATGCCCTGGCGTTGGAATGATTGGTTGAATTTGCGCAGAAAATGTATCTGGACGTTTACAGGCCAATCCGTGTTTGACGCGCATTACAATGCTCGTCGATACATTTTGAAGCATCGCGATGAGCTCGTGGGTATAGCGTTTCTGCGCCGGGAATAATCCAATTAAAGGAGCATAAAACACGGATGGGTCAAAAAGTTGAGCGTTGATTTCGTGGGCTCGATCTCCTCGAAGATCCGCATAAATTCTTAGATATTGTAATTGCGCCTTAAAAACATCGTGTGTCGGGCGTTTAAATGCGGCCAAGCGTTGGATATCAATATCTGGTGCGCTATTTTCAATGGCAATGGATTGGTGATAAAATGAGATGTCTGAATCATCCGTATCGCTACAGGCAGTTGTTGCAATAAGATCGCTTGTAATGACGCTAGCACGGATTGCAGGTGACCATTTCTCAAGATTATCAGCATCGTTGAGATTGTTTTCCAACGGATTGTGAAAACTCTCGTCCCAGCGCCCCATAATTCCATCACGCGATGTCATCAGGGCAGCTGTTGTTAAACCATCATATGCACCAGCTAATCCAATAGCACTATGTCCGTTATGACCATTATGCCCATTGTGACCATTATGCCCATTGTGGCCATTATGTCCGTTATGGCCATTGTGACCGTTATGGCCATTGTGACCATTCATGATGGAGGAAGCTGATAGAAGTGACATTCATATTTCCTTATTTTTCTGGCATGCCTGATTTGCGTAGTGCGTTAGCCCAGCGCTGTCCGCTCTGAAACCTCGTTGCAGGGTGGTTTTTTAAGTAGCTTTGTACGGTGATTTGGGGGTCAAGCTTGAGGAGTTCTTGCATAGAGGCATTGGCTTCTTTTTGCCTACCCATCATGCTTAGAATGACAGAACGTGATCTCAATGAGGATTTGTGCTGATCATTGCGGACTATCGAACTTTCAATTAACTCAAGCGCTTTTTCATATTCCTCATTGGCAGAATATGCCATCGCACCAATGTTTTCGAATAAATACTGTTGAGGACCAATTGGGGAGAGTTTCAACGCATGTTCGACACATGTTGCAGCAGCTTTCCCATTATCAGCCATAGCGTGGTATCTTGCTTGGAATAACCATGCCATGGGGTTGTTTGGCGCTAATTCTATTGCCTCTGTGAATCTTTGTAAGCCCAATTGTTGATCTTCTGTATCGTTGGTTCTAGCCATCCCTTCCATTATGAGCGCAAAGGCAGACATAGGATTTATATCCAGAGCACGATTAGAACATTCGATCGCAATCTAAGTTGAATCAGCCGTGTTCGAACTCCACCCCTGTGGTATTGCGTGCAAATGCCAGAAGGCCATCCAAGCATAAAGATTTGCGTCTTTTATGCGGCGGTTCTGAGTGAGCTCTTGAAGCAATTCAAGTGACTTCTTGAACTCAGCTAAATCATTGCTATGCAACCACTTTATTGCGGACATTAACAGCGCGTGGCTTTCAATATTTGGAAGTGGTTGCGTTTTTGCCAATTCAACTGAAGCGGATAAAATACCATGCCCAATTTGGTTGGCGATCTCATATGCGGTGCCGCGTTGGTTTTCAAAAATATCGCCAAACACTCCAGAGAAGTTTCTTGTCCAAATGATGTTTCCGCTCTCAGCACTTATCAAATCTACATCAACCGAGAACTCTTGGCCGTTGACACGTATCGATCCTGTTGCAAGATAATCAACCTTAAGATTGTCTCTAATTTCTGAAAGCGTCACCACTTTGCCTGAAAACTCACGACTGGATAAGTGGGAGATGACATTGATCATTGTTGATCTGGATAGAGCCCGTGAGACTTCGAGCGCGACGACATCACTTAAATGTCGTTCAGCATCGTTTTGATGAATACTTAAAAACGGGACAATGGAAATCGTCGGAGCCGTGACAACAGGGTCTCTTGCCGGCCTGGATGTCGCGTATTTATAATATTCGCGCTTTTCATGGAGCCAATTGCGAAACCCATCTTCCCAGATATCAATTCCAGCCAGAAAATCTCCGTCGCGGATGTCTCCTTCGAGCGCTATATGGTCTAGATTGAGTTGGATATCGGCATGGTCAACACTGAATAGAAGGTCAAATTCTTCAGCAAATATAATTTTCAGATCCGACAGCATGCGACGAAGATTTGCGCGACCATGTTTTGCCCCAGAACGCCCCCATAATGTTTCCTGCAACCAGCCTCTGGTATGCTTCCCCCCAGCCGCTGTCGCGAGAACTGCAATCAACGCACGTTGCTTGTTTCCCCGAATTTCAATAATTTTTCCATTTGACCATTGCGCGCTAAATGCACCAAACATTCTCAGCCGCAATACACATTTATTATCTTCCATGGCCCCCACCTTGAAAAATCGACCTAACGTATCATGCGTGAAAAACCTGGTATTAATACCCACCTCACACATATCTCACGCTTAAAGTGTTACTATAATTGTATATTTTGTGAATTACGCAACTAAAAGTAAATAAATTGACAGAATAGTATTAGTTTACGTGAGTAAGCAATGATTGAAATATTGAAAATAATCATCAAACTGTTGACATCAGAAGCTGATAAGAGCCCCCGTGAAATCACTTAAATAAATGGTTGATTGGAGCATTTCGACGAAGTTAGATGATCCACCAACATATTTTGGAAAATAGTTTATGTCCCGACTGAGGCGTAATCCTCAGCTTATTCTGAGTTGTTGTCAGCGATAGCTTTGACCAGCTGGACAGCTTTCTCTCTAATTTTCGGGTCTTTAATCTTCATAAATGACCGATTGAGTTCAAGACCCTGCTTTGTGGCAAGAAAGTTCATTATTCCTTGGGAATTATCATTTGGGGAACTCTCAGAGACGCTCCCTTCAAAAAATATCGCGACTGGCACATTTAATACTGCAGCGATCTGTTGAAGCCTACTCGCACCCACTCGGTTTGTACCTTTTTCATATTTTTGAACTTGTTGAAAGGTTACACCGATGGCGTCACCCAACGCACTTTGGCTCATTCGTGCTAAATTGCGTTGCATTCTAATTTTAGACCCCACATGTATGTCTGTAGGATTTGGTGTTTTGTAAACTTGTTTTGTTGCCGACATATAAAGTCCTTCGTTGCGCGACCTCGAAGATGGAGATTTATCTCATTATTGTGCGCTGATTGCAACTCAAGAGGTTTTGTCAGTCGGAGTTCAATCATCGAACGGTCTGCCGAGTACGATAATGGAAAGCATAATTAGCCGCACCTGATAAGGATGTGTCCCACGTTTCAATGTAATGAGGCATAAAAAATATAGGGTCGAGCCGCGGTTTGCGCTTCGACCCTATAACTGTGTTGAATTGTTCATTTATAATTGTGTCGCCCCTTGCAAATGGTTCAAGGGCGCGTGTTTTCTGCAAGTGGCCAAGCAGAGAAATCAACCGTTTGATAAATGGAACCCGTCAAAATCTTTGATGGTGGATAAAGAGAGCATGGTTGTCATCTGTGAAATGGATGGAATGAGGGTTAGTCTTTCGCGGTAAATTTTCTGGTAGTCTTCGGTGTTTTTTGCAGCAACACGAAGCAGATAATCAGATTCTCCGGAAATGTAATGGCACTCAAGCACTTCCGGCATGTCGAGGATTGCTTTTTCAAAAGCCATGATGTCTTCCTGACGCTGACTTGTGAGCTTTGCTGCAATAAAAACTTGTATCTCCAAACCGATTGCCTTGGCATTTAAGCGTGCGGTGTAATGTGAAATCATGCCGTTCGCTTCAAGTGTTTTCACTCTTCTATGACAGGCAGATAAAGACAGCCCTACCTTGCCCGAAAGGTCTGCCATCGAGATTTGTCCGTTCTTTTGAAGTGCGGAAAGGATTTTGGTGTCGAGCTTATCCATAAGAAATTTTCCTGAAATATCTAGTTAATGCAGGAATTATTACGAATAATTCGTTATTTTTCAAGAAATTGCGGAACTATTCTTGCATGTTTTTGTCTAAATATCGTCATACGAGGTCAACATTTGCCAAACATCAAACCAAAACTTGGAATGCATGAGGATTGAGAACATGAAGAAAATTGCCGTTATCGGAGCTGGGATTACTGGCATCACCACAGCTTATGCATTACTTGAGCGCGGCTTCGATGTAACCGTATTTGACCGCAACAGATACGCGGCAATGGAAACGTCATTTGCAAATGGTGGGCAACTTTCTGCTTCCAATGCAGAGGTTTGGACAAATTGGGGCACGGTCCTCAAAGGACTAAAATGGATGTTTGAACCGGGCGCGCCTCTTTTGATGAACCCAAAACCGAGTTGGCATAAATATTCCTGGATGGCAGAGTTTATGGCCAATATTCCTAAATATGAAACGAATACAATTGAGACCGTTCGTTTGGCGATATCAGCGCGTGAACATTTGAAAAGATATGCAGACAAAGAAGGCTTTGAGTTTGATGTCGAAAACCGCGGTATTCTTCATGTATATCGCGATCAAAAAGAATTTGATCATGCGAGACGCGTGAATGAATTGCTCGCGCAAGGTGGCTTGAATAGACACGAAGTCACCGCGCAACAAGCTTATGAAGTTGAACCAACAATCAAATGCGATTTAAAAGGTGGGTTCTATACCGAAAGTGATTTTTCTGGAGACATTCACTTATACGCAAAAAATCTTGCGAAAGCTTGTTCGCGTCGTGGTGTCAACTTTTACTATAATTCAGACATCACCAAAATAGTTTCACAAGATAGCACACATAAACTGATTTGGTCTAACAGTGGCGAAAGGCAAGAAGAGTGTTTCGAGGGTATTGTTGTCTGTGCGGGTGTGGCTAGCCGTGCCATAGCAAAACAATTTGGTGATCGGGTAAATATTTATCCAGTTAAGGGTTATTCTATCACGGTCAATTTAAACGACCGCGCAAGTCAAACCTATGCACCTCGCGTTAGCCTTTTAGATGACAAAGCGAAAATAGTTGCAAGTCGACTGGGCGACGATCGATTTAGAATTGCAGGTACGGCTGAATTTAACGGATATAATCGGGATATTCGTGACGATCGAATTCGTCCGCTGGTAAAATGGTGTGAGGAATTTTTCCCACAAGTTTCAACAGAGCATGCGGTGCCGTGGGCGGGTTTGAGACCAATGATGCCAAGCATGTTGCCAAAAGTTGGCGCCAGCAAACAATCAGGCGTTTTTTACAATACAGGCCATGGCCATCTTGGGTGGACACTCTCTGCAGCGACATCGGAGGCAATTAGTGAAACCATATCCTCGCATTTCTCTGTTTCTAATGAAATTGAAGATAAAGTATTCGCTTTTGCATCATAGGTGACTTGCGGATCTAGGGATATCTTTTGGCGGGTTAGAGAAGGTTTAAATTAGCTTTCTCACTCGCCAATTTCACTGAGGTTTCCCCACGTTTGGCCTACGCGGGTAAATGACATGGTCGACACGTAGGGAATTGGTACGGGTTTCGTGAACGGGAGAGGGGCGAAAGGTGCGCTCAGCATGCAAGATTAGACTGGAGATGATTGATTGTTTAGTCTCTGCTTGCGCTAGAAGCTGACATAACCCACAGTACCATGAAAAATGATCGAACACTCTGGTGAGAGAATCATGTTAACGTGACGTGACGAGATTAGCTTTTACCAGCTGGTGTTTTGTATAGGGCGGTCATTTGACAAGATTTTCGACAATTTTCGGGATTGATCTGCGCACACTTGCATTGTTTCGGATATTTCTGTCTACCGCCATCATCTTAGATCTCATCTCCCGAAGCCGGGATTTAGTGGCGCATTATACCGATTTTGGTGTCTTGCCGCGTTCCGTCTTGGAGGACCTTCTCTCTGATAGCTCGTTCAGTTTGCACATGGCCAATGGTTCAGCAACCTTTCAAGCGGTGCTATTTGTTATAGCCGGTTTGATTGCGTTATTCCTGCTGCTCGGCTGGAAAACGAGGCTGATGACCGTTTTGAGTTGGATTTTTCTCATATCAATTCAAAACAGAAATGTTCTTGTTCTTTCCGGCGAAGACAATCTCAACTTATTGCTGACATTCTGGTCGATATTTCTGCCATTGGGCGCACGATATTCCATCGATGCAGCACTTGACCCGCAAAATGACGAGAAACCCAATGCTTTCTTTAGCGCAGCAACTGTCGCGATCCTTATTCAAGGCATGTCGATGTATTTTTTCAGCGCGATTTTAAAATCTGATGCGCGTTGGTTCCCTGATGGAACGGCCGTCTATTTTGCGCTTCAGCTTGATTATTTAGTCACGCCACTCACACTTTGGTTTCGAGAGTTTGAAACGCTATTGTCTGGGCTCACATATTATGTTTTAGCCCTTGAATTTATCGGGCCAATATTGATCTTTTCACCGATCTTTGACAAGCAATTGCGCGTTGTGTTTATGCTTGCATTCATCACGATGCATATAGGTTTTTTCCTGTTCTTGGAGATTGGTTTATTCCCGCTCATTTCAATCACAATGAATTTGTTATTCATGCCGGGTTGGGTTTGGGACAAGATTGCGAACCGGATGAAGAGGTCGGCAAAACCGATAACCATTTGGTATGATGGAACATGTGATTTTTGCTTCAAAATTTGCAACATTCTCCGCGTTTTCCTGGCTCTAAAAGACGTGAAGATTAAGCCTGCGCAAGATCATCCAAGAATGAACGAGATAATGGAGACCCATAATAGTTGGATTGTTGAAAAAGATAACACACACCATCTGAAATGGTCGGCGCTCACATATTTGGTCGCGCAATCTTTTATATTCTGGCCTTTGAGCAGA
Source organism: Lentilitoribacter sp. (assembly GCA_963691785.1). Lineage (GTDB taxonomy): Bacteria > Pseudomonadota > Alphaproteobacteria > Rhizobiales > Rhizobiaceae > Lentilitoribacter. Next base: position 3,737,626 of record OY829371.1, on the reverse strand, counting down.
TTGATGGGGCTCGGGTTTCTACAAAATTTGGGTGATGATGTTTACAATCTCATCGCCAATAATCGGCCAGCCTTAAGTGGAATAACCAAAAAGCTTTTTCCTTTTAAAACGTTGCGCATTCAAAGCAGCAAATTCCAGACGGTGATTGTCATTGTTTTTGCAGTTTTCGTCTTTGTCCAAAATGTTTCAACAATCCCCAAAAGCGGAATTCAGCTGCCTTATGAATATCGCATGGTACGGCAGTTTCTTGGTCTTTATCAAAACTGGACCATGTTTGCACCCTATCCAGAACTCGATAGTCCTTGGCCAATTATTCCCGGTGAACTTCGAGATGGCACAAAGGTCAACGTCTATAATGGTAAAACCGAACTGCCGGATTTCATAAAGCCTGATGTGGTATCGGCTTTATATTCAAGTTCACGCTGGCGGAAATATATCGCGAATATGGAAGATCAAAGTTACACAGATGGCCCAAATTCAATGTTACTCAATTATGGTCGATATCAGTGTCGGGTGTGGAACCATGAAGCGAAAAGTTCAGATGAATTGATCACATTTGACATCTATTTCAATGTTGAGCGAACACAGCCACCTGGTATTCCTAAAATTTTGGATCGCCGTTTGGTGTGGACCCATCATTGTTTTAATGAATGATGGGCTAAGCACTGAGCTTTGCGGAAGAATTAGACCATTGCAAAATCTCTTGCAATGGCATTGGTTTTCCAAATAGATATCCCTGACCTTCTTGTACACCCATATCCCGAAGGATTTCTGATTGCTCTTGTGTCTCAATGCCTTCACATATCATTTTTAGATCAAGACCTATTGCGAGTTCTTTGACAGATTTTACAATGGCTTCGTTTTGTGATCCGCGTTCCAAAGTTCGGATGAACATTTGATCCACTTTAATTTTGTTGATCGGGAACTTCGCGAAATATCCAAGCGATGAGAAACCAGTGCCAAAATCGTCCAGCGCCAAGCAAATTCCCATTTGTCTCAACTCATTTAAAGTCGCTACGATATCATCACTGGCTTCAAGGAAGCCAGCTTCGGTGATTTCGATATGCAGGCGTTGTGCCGGTAAATCAGTTTGAGCCAGCGCGTCTCTCACATCTTTTACTACATCTGTTCGCTTAAATTGGATAGGCGCGACATTGACCGCAACTGTCACATGTTCTGGTAACGCTAAAGCATCTTCGCAAGCTTTACGCAAAACCCACCGCCCGAGTTGGTCAATATATCCATTGGCCTCCGCAATCTCGATAAACTCCGCTGGAGATACAAAACCCAAAGACGGATGTTTCCAACGGACCAAAGCTTCCACGCCAATGAGCGCACCATCTGACAAGCTGACTTGCGGCTGATAGAATAGTTTGATCTCGTTGTGATCCAGGGAATGCCAAAGATCGCTTTCGATTGTGCGTGCGTAATCTTGCACCGCTGTGAAAACCTCTTCGTACATAACAAAACCGTTGCCGCTTATTTTACACGCTTCATCAAGGGCGATTTCGGCGTTTTCGATGAGTTGCGAGGCTGACAGGTTTTGAAGATCAGCGCTGCTTGCGGCACCGACCCGCAGGCCAACGGTTAATGTAGACTTATCAATGTAGAAAGGCTCGTTGATTGTACTGATCATGTGATCAGCAAGCATTTTTATCTCAGAATGTGACAAATCGCCGGTGACGACCAACAAAAACGTGTCCCCGCCTGAGCGTGATATGTCGCAAGAACCATGAAAGCTCTTCTCAATGCGAGTTTTGACCGACTTTAAAACCTCATCCCCAATATCTCGGCCCAATGTCACATTAATTGTCTTGAAACGATGTAAGTTGATATCAAAAACGATACAATGATCGTTGTTATTCAAACTGTTCAGTCTGTCGATTGTAGAGGCGTGAAATTCGCTCCGACGTAATGCGCCAGTCAGTTCGTCATATTTAGCGTGATAGGCTATACGTTTTTCCTGTTCGAGCTTGGTCGTAATATCCCAGGCGGTGACACATGCTATATATTTTTCGATCTGGTCTGAGTTTTCGAACTGATTTATTTTAGACGCTGTCACTGTGTATTCCAGTGTTCGCGTCTTGTTTTTCGCATCGACTATAGCGAGTTCGATAAGGCCTTTTCTGTGCTCGTGAATATCGTTTAGTTTCAGCGCTACGATCGCACCTCTGATCTCGTCTTCGATGAGCTTAGGGAGGACCTCATTGAACACTGAGCCATTTTTATTCAAGTCAGCAACGCCAAAACAGTCAGAGAACTGCTCGTTAACAGTAAGTATTTGACCGTCTTCGCCGACAACCAAAATAGCGCTGGCATTGTCGCTGACAACCTGGTTCAACATCTGCTGTGTATTATCGAGATCAGATTTGATGAGTTTGATTAGCCAACTCTGAAGGTCAAGCCGTTTAAAAGCGGCGATTATCAGCATCGAGATCAAAAGGAATTGTGTTTCGACACTTGGTAATATCAATGCATATTCTTGATAAAGGATTAGTCCTAAAAATTCGATGGCGATGCCAATTGAGACAAGCGCAATGATCCCGAGAAGGAACATTCGCCTTTTAAGCAAGAAATGTCCGATGAGCATGACTGTGAAAATACAAAACGCCACCAGAAGCAAAACAAATGTCGGGTTTAATTTGGTGACTTGAAGATTTTGCTTCAGTGTTTCAGCCGCTAGAAGTTGGACCATTGCACCAGGCAATATCCCATGGACAGGTACGGCAAAATTATCTCTGAGCTCGACAGCTTTTGCCCCGATGAGCACGGTTTTACCTGCTAAGATTTTCGGATCAATATCACCTTTCAGAAGGTCTTTTACTGAGATGCTCGGGATTGATTTGGGGTCAATGGAATAATTCACATTGATCGTCGCATTTGCCTGTCCAAATATTCCGCTCAAGACAGCTGGCATGGAATCAATAAATTCGCCTTCAACCGTCACTCCAAAAGGAAATCTTCTGACAATGCCATCATGATCTGGAATGACGTTAACGGATGCGAGCCAAGCATGTTGTTCAAAAAGAGCGATGGGTTTGTTTGCAACGAGATCGTTGTCATCCAAAGCTGCTGATCTGTCCTGTATGAAAAGCGGAAGTATCACGCTGCCGCCTGCTTTTTCCAAACTCTCAGCTAAGATCTTGTCTTCAGATGGTGTTGATGCGGCGCTGAAGTCGATATCGACGCCAATCTCAGCGACCTTGTGCTCCATGAGTTTGTCAATGACTTGGGCATAAATTGATCTGGGCCAAGGCCACACCCCGACAGCATCAAGGCTTTGCTTATCGATCCCGACAAAGACCAAATCTGTCGAAGCATTGATTAGCTTGGATTTTGCACGATATTGATCAACAGCGCTTTGGGTATTTGTAAAAATCCCCGCCGTAGAGGCGAGGGACAAAATTGCGGTCACCAAAAAGAGCCAAACAAAAATCCTGTATTTATCGAAAAATTTTTTCATATAAATTCTTAGACTTTTTGGGTCCGGGCTCTCTGGCGACCATTATGGAGCCCGGACGAATTGCGGTTTAATTATTGCCATTCCCGTTGGAATTGCCGTTGCCATTCCCGTTGGAATTGCCGTTGCTGTTTCCGTTGGAATTGCCGTTGCTATTTCCGTTGGAATTGCCGTTGCTATTTCCGTTGGAGTTGCCGTTGCTGTTTCCGTTGGAATTGCCGTTGCTGTTTCCATTGGAATTGCCGTTGCTATTTCCGTTGGAGTTGCCGTTGCTGTTTCCACTGGAACTACTACTGCTGTTTCCGTTGGAATTGCCATTGCTGTTTCCGTTGGAATTGCCATTGCTGTTTCCGTTGGAATTGCCATTGCTGCTTCCGTTGGAATTGCCGTTGCTATTACCATTGGAATTTCCATTGCTATTGGCACTGCTATTTCCAAAAATACCGCGTGATTTATTTGTATTATTTGCAGTAATTGGTTGCCCGCCAGGGCGATTGACAGCCTGTACTTTCGGCGTTGATTTTTTAACGCCAATGACTTTCGCTTTCGGACCTGGTCCTAACACTCTCATTGCGCCACGCGCATTACCGCGAACCTGAACACGTTGATTTGTGCGCACATCTGTCCGCAAACCGCGGCGTTCATCAGTCACTTCAACCACGCCCTTTTGAACAGACAATTTGGCGGAGCGACTGTTCACATTGACCGAAAATGTGGTGCCTTTGACGACAGCAGCCAAAAATGGCGTCTCAACCTTCAAATGCTTTTGCTTGCGGGTTTCCACATCCAGCAACAACTCACCGAATTGTTGAACAACCAGCGTTTTCGATCCTGATCTGTTTCTTTTTGCAATCGCCGCCATGGTTTTTGGCTTAAACTGGATGGATTCTGTCCCGCGTTTGAGAACCAGTCGCCCTGATCTACCAGTATAAATCCAACTTGCATTGGGTATTTTGGTGCCTCGGACGATATCAATCCAAGTTTTGTTATCAACTGTGAACTTCGCCGGCTGACGCACTTTGCTAGCCACCCAGTCAGACGCAGAGGCCATACCCAGATTTGCAAAAACCAATAACAGTGCAATTATGATAATACGCATTACGGTTACCATTTGTTTTTGAGTTAAATTATAACAATTGGAATGATGGTATCATTGCTCAAATAAAAAACGGTTAACATTAACCCATGGATTTTATTTACGAATTCCGAGACATTTTCAATTTTAAGATAGTTTAGTTTGACATGAAAACTACTATGAGTAGAAAAAATTAACCTTGGGGTTTCACCCCTGCCGGAACTACTGCTTGCGCTTTTTTGCTCAAAGTAATCTGCAAACCCTTAAAACATGATTTCTCATTTCTCGCTATTTGCGGACAGTAGTCTGGAAATAGTTTAGATTATGGTGATCCCGGCAAGATTTAATCCTGTGACATCAGGATTACAGATCGCTGTTTTTTACCGATTTTGCTTACGTTTCCCAACGTTTGGCCTAAGCGGGTTGTTAATAGGTTCTACGCGTTGGGAATTGGTACGACTTTGATGAATGGGAGGGGGCTGAAAGGTGTGTTAGTTCTTGCAAAAGTGGGCGCTGAAAGTTGAGTTTAGAAAAGTGGTAGAAGGAGACATCTACTCAACTATTTCAACTCAAGTGTAAATATAGCTGATTGTAAATTAGTGGGTCGTTAGTGCCGAAACACTTCTACACACATGGACATCAATCTGGTGTCAGCTCAGTTGGAAGAGAAATCAAATTTTTTGTTATGTTGTTGAAATTTATAAATAAAGCTGTGTAACCAATGGAAGGCGCTTGAGATAGAATCTATTTTTGTCGTTGACTTTGATCTGATCAAACAGCGTGGCAACTATTAAATTGGTTGCAAAATTTGATGGTCGGTATAAGCTTGGAGTTAATTTCGGCCGGGCTTGCATCATGTCGGTATATATGTCTTTTTTCCACTGAGATCTTCTAATCTTGCAGAATCTTATCTGACGCCAGTGGTTATCAAAGTAAAAGCAACTAGCCACTCAAATCAGTTATACGGAGTTGTATCATCAACTATTCGGACACAGATAGACAGACGGGGGAGCCATGGCGAGTTGGGATGTTGTTCTCCCAGACCGGCTATATGGCGTTGATAGAAGAAACCCAATTCCGTGGAACGATGGTTGCAATCCATGAGTTGAACGAAAACGGTGGTATAAATGGACGCGAGATTGAACCTGTCGTATATGATCCAGCATCACAAAATGTTCTGTTCCGCAATCAAGCCCACAGGATGCTTGCTGAAGAACGCGTCTCAACCATCTTTGGTTGTTATACCTCCTCTAGCCGCAAAGCAGTGCTTCCAGTTGTCGAGCGTTTAAACGGATTGTTGTGGTATCCTACACTCTATGAGGGGTTTGAATATTCACCGAATATTATTTACACAGGAGCAGCGCCAAACCAAAATTCAGTCGCTCTCATAGACTATCTGATAGACAGCTATGGTGACCGCTTTTACTTTGTCGGTTCAGATTATATTTATCCAAGAGAATCAAACAGAATCATGGGTGAACTTCTGCATAACAGAGGCGGGGTAGTTGCGGGAGAATCTTATGTGCCCCTGAATGCGCGGCGACAAGACTTCTTCCCAATTATGCGGGATATTAAGCGCCAACAGCCAAATGTTATATTTTCTACCGTTGTCGGCATGCCTACTGTCTATTTATATCAAAGCTATAACGACTTTAATCTCGATCCAAATACCGTACCGATAGCGAGCCTGACCACCACTGAAGCAGAGGTTCATGCCATGGGCGCAGATGTCGGCGAAAAACACATTACTGCTGCCCCGTATTTCCAGAGCCTTAACAGCGATTGTAACTCAAATTTCGTCAACCGATATCGTAAATTATACGGCGAAAGCGAATGCACCAACATGTGTGCTGAGGCCTCCTATTTTCAAGTACATATGTTCGCAAAGGCTCTTGAAATGACCAATACACTTGATCCAGATGTTCTGCGTCCCATGGTCCTTGGACAGTCCTTTGAAGCGCCACAAGGACAAGTTTGTATTGATGAAAACAGTTCTCACGCCGATCTTTGGGCGCGAGTGGGAAAAGTTTCAAGAAATGGCCAATTTGAAATTGTCCGCGAATCCCTAAATCCTGTTCGTGCCGATCCCTATCTCATCAATGTTCAAGAAGCCAAAGTCTAAGAGGGCCAACATTGAAAACCCCGATTAAATCGAAAAATCCACTGACCCAAAAAAACGCAAACTACCTCAATGGCCTGAGGGTCACGATGTGCTGCGATCCCGACGTCAGGCACAATGACTATATCCGTGCGCTTCAACGTCAACGTATGGAGGTCACTACGATCTGGCCACCACCGCACGGACGGTTGTCGCCTGACACTGATATATTGATCTGCGAATATTTTCCTGAGATGTCTGATCTTATCCCCTGGACACCTGGGGAAGCGGATGGTGCACTGATCATTATACTGCCTCAAAATGGGCGTTATGATGATGCCAAGCTGGTTGCATGTGCACCACAGGCTGTCCTTCAACGCCCATTTTCGGAAGCATTGATTGCCTCGACTGTCAAAGTTGCTTGGAGCCAACACCGTTATGAGAAACGACTAATCGATCGAGTCACAAAGCTTGATCACAATGTGCGCTCGTTGCGGGATGTAGAACGCGCCAAAATGATTATTATGTTGGAGAAAAATATTGGTCCCGATGATGCTTATAGACATTTGCGAGAGACAGCTATGAGGGAACAAATCTCCGTATCTTTGTTAGCTTCATCAATTGTGCAGACGTCGGAACAACTAAGAACCAGTTAATATGTAAGCAGATTTTATTTATTTAACTTATTGATTGATTTGATGAAATTTATATTGGTCATCGTTTCTGATAGAAATTTTAAAATATTATTGACTCTGTAATTAATCTGTGTACCTTTAAAAAGACCTGAAAAATCAGGGCAGCAATAGCGCTGCAAAAATAATGGATTTGGCAAAAAAGCCTCCGAAACAGACCAACGGTCTGCTCGGAGGCTTTTTGCGTTTCAATGGAGAGAACAATGAGTATAACACGTCGGAAATTACTGACATCATCTGCAGCTCTTGGTGCTGCTGCCGCGATCGGCACACCGCACATTTGGAGCAAAAATGGGGGAATGGCATACGCTGCAAACGGCGAAATCAATGTTGGGGTGCTGTTTTCACTCACCGGCACAACGGGCATTATCGAAGAGTCGCTCAACAAAGCAACAATTCTAGCGATCGAAGAAATCAATGATGCCGGCGGAATCAACGGCATGAAGATCAACCCGATCGTGGAAGATCCAGCATCAGACCCAGCTACCTTCGCCTCAAAAGCACGCAAGCTCGTTGTTGGTGACAAATGTGTTTCCGTATTCGGATCTTACACATCAGCAAGCCGAAAAGCTGTTCTGCCGGTGTTCGAAAAACGCGATAATCTCTACTTTTACCCAACCCTGTATGAAGGCCGCGAATGCTCGAAAAATGTGATTTATACAGGCGCTGTTCCGAACCAGCAACAAGATGAATTCGTTCCTTGGCTCGTTGAAAACTTTGGTAAGAAATTCTTCCTCATTGGCTCAAATTACATCTATCCGAAAGAGGAAAATAACTACTGCAAGAAGCTTCTCACAAAACTCGGTGGTGAAGTGGTCAACGAAGAATATGTACCTCTCGGACACTCAGAATTTAGCTCCGTCATTAACAAGATCAAAGCCACAAAACCAGATGTGATCTTCTCAACCGTTGTTGGTGATTCGGTAGTCGCTCTTCATCGTCAATACCGCGCCGCGGGTCTCGATCCAGAGAAGATGCCGATGGCCAGTTTGACGACTTCTGAAAACGAAGTTGCTGCCATGGGTGGTGATGCCGCCGCAGGTCACTTCACATCTGCACCATATTTCATGGTTCACCAATCACCTGAAAATGAAAAATTTGTCGAAGCATATCGCTCACGCTGGGGTGGAGACAAAGTTACACACTTCGTTTCTGAACCCTCTTACTTCCAGGTGCATCTCTTCAAACAGGCGGTTGAGAAACTTGCCGCCAGCGACATAAGCCCGCAAAACATTTGTGAGGCGATCAAAGGCGAAGAGATGATTGCGCCGCAAGGTCGCATTCGTATCGAAAAAGAGAATCTGCACACGATGCTTTGGCCAAAAATCGCGGTTGCGAAATCTGATGGTCAATTTGAAGTGCTCAAGGATTCTCAAGAATGGCAAAAGCCAGTTCCATACGCAGCTTACCCCGACCAAACTTGCGGTGAGTCAGGTCTGATCAAGACTTAAATCAACGACCTCCCAAGCAACAGGGTGGTGGCCATGTTTATGGCCGCCAACCTACTTGGAAGCAAAAACAATAAAGCAGAACACGTATGGACTTTTTCATTCAAAATGTCTTCACCGGTCTCAGTATCGGTTCGATCCTTCTTCTTGTCGCTCTCGGTCTTGCCATCATCTATGGATCGATGGGCGTCATCAACATGGCCCATGGTGAATTCATCATGCTTGGTGCCTATGGCGCCTGGGCCCTCAATACCTTCTTTGGAATAGGAACCTTGGGAAGTCTGATCTTTGTCTTTCTTGGCGTTGGTATTTTAGGGTTCTTAATCGAAAGAAGCGTGATCCGTCATCTCTACGCCAGGCCTTTGGACACTATCCTTGCCACGTGGGGTATCGGAATTATTTTACAGCAATGCGTACGCTTAATGGCCGGTGGTGAACTTAGATATGTGGAAATGCCCAGCGCACTAACAGGGACCGTGAGTATCCTAGGAACAGACGTATCTGGCTATCGCGTCTTCATGTTGCTCTTCGTAATCGGCCTGTTTGCCGTTACCTGGTTCCTTATGTTCAGAACTGATTTTGGTTCAAAACTACGAGCAGTTGTTCAAAATCCAGAAATAGCATCCTGTTTCGGGGTGAACTCAGATCGCGTATATTCATTAACACTCGCCTATGGCGCGGGTCTTGCAGGATTGGCTGGGGCACTCATTGCACCTTTAAAAAGCGTAGCACCTGAGATGGGAACGACCTATGTTGTCGATGCTTTCTTTGTGGTTGTACTTGGCGGTGTTCAAAGTCTTTTTGGGACCGCGGCAAGCGCTTTCCTGCTTGGCGAGGCAACTGGCAGTCTTGGTTATGTCTGGAACGACACAATCGCCAAGGCTATCGTGCTGCTATTCATCATTGTTTTAATCCGGTTTCGGCCACAAGGCCTGTTCACCTTCAACGTGAGAGGATAAGACGATGAAGAATTTCAAACTATTCGGATTTTCCCAACAAACTTCAATACAGGTCATTGTCTATGGTGCTGTATGCCTAGCATTATTCGCTCTGCCAACATTGCTGGATAATGACTTTCTTCTCAATCGATATTCCAGATATGTAGTGTTCGGCATGGTTGCCATGGCGCTGGCTCTTTCCTGGGGTTATGCGGGTATCCTCAATCTCGGGCAAGGACTAAGCTTTGGTCTTGGATCCTACTGCATGGCAATGGCGCTGAAGCTTAGAACCGTACCAGTACATACCGGATCCGATGGACTTCCCGATTTTATGGTGTGGAATAATGTCGAAACACTGCCCTGGTTTTGGCAACCTTTTTATTCCATGCCATTCACATTAATTGCAGGGATACTCGTCCCTGTATTACTAACAGCATTTGTCGGCTGGTTCATGTTCAAAGGCCGCATTACCGGCGTATTTGTTGCGATCATCACCTTAGCAACTTTGGTCGTTGTAAATCTCCTGATCATTGATTTGCAATCCTATACAGGTGGCTTCAATGGTATCACTGATCTGGCACAATTAGTGCTGTTTGGCGTTGAATTTGATGCCTATTCAAAGAGCACTTACTATCTGGTCGCCACCTGTCTAACGATCTGCCTGTTTGCATGTCTGGCTCTCACCAAAAGTAAAACCGGTCTTATCCTGCAAGCCATACGCGATGAAGAAAACCGCGTACGTTTCTTCGGGTATGACGTTGCGTCTTACAAGACCTTGGCATTTTGCGTCTCAGCCGCTGTCGCAGGTCTTGCTGGCATGCTCTACACGGTCGTTATGGAGTTTGCGTCACCCACATTTCTGGGTGTTCCGCTCAGTCTTTCTATCGTCATCTGGTGTGCTGTTGGTGGGCGCCAAAGCCTACTCGGCGCGGTGCTGGGCGCGATGCTCGTAGCTGGTATTCAAGGCTCTCTGTCTGAATCAGAAATCTTCCTGAATACCTGGACACTCATTATGGGTTTCCTCTTCGTTGTCATTGTTCTGTTTCTACCCAACGGTCTGGCAGGTCTGATCGAAACTGCTCGCAGTAAACTTGCTCCAAAAAGAGATGCAGAACACGGGCCATCCATCACAGATGCTTCGTCCGATTTGTCTTCATTGAAATCGAAAGCGGGGCAGCCATGAACGATCATCTGAAAATTAGCAATCTCTGTGCACAATTTGGCGGATTTAAAGCCGTTACCGACCTATCGCTTGATATTAAGCAAGGTGAGCTCCGTTGTCTGATTGGTCCAAATGGCGCGGGAAAAACAACCGCTTTGGACCTTATCTGCGGGAAGACGAAACCAAGTAGTGGCTCGATCACCTACAAAGGGCAGGAACTGGCTAATGCAGAAGAGCATATTATTGCTCGCGCAGGTATCGGTCGGAAGTTCCAGGTTCCAAGCGTTTTTCGACAGCTGACCGTCAGGCAAAACCTTGAAGTTGCTCAGTGTCGTGAAGTTGGGGTTTTCACCAATCTGGTGAAACGCGCTCATTCTCCTGATTCCGATGGGTTAGAGATCTTGGCAAAATTTGTGGGCCTCCAGGATGAGTTGAACAAACCGGCTTCCAACTTGTCTCATGGACAAACCCAATGGCTAGAAATCGCTCTCCTCCTAGCACAGGAAAGTGAACTCATTCTGCTTGATGAACCGACGGCAGGCATGACGATAGCTGAAACTCAAAAAACAGCTGATATCTGCAATCGACTGAAAGGAAAGCACACCCTTATCGTCGTTGAACATGACATGGGCTTTGTTAAGGAAATTGGTGACGTCCTCTCTGTCATGCACCAAGGCTCACTTTTAGCCGAAGGCAGTGCTGCCGAGATCAGCAGCAACAAAAAAGTGAAAGAAGTCTATCTTGGAACGATTGGAATTGACGATGCTTAAACTACAAAATCTCAACGGCTATTATGGCAATTCTCGCGCACTGAAAGATGTCAATATAGAGATGGGCGACAGAGAGTTTCTCTCCGTCTTGGGTAGAAACGGTGTCGGTAAGACTACATTGATGCGCGCTATTTTTGGTTTATTGGACAAAACCGAAGGCCAAATCCTGTTCGATGGCAAGGACCTGCTGAAAATGCCAACCCACGATCGCGCCAAGGCTGGAATTGGCTATGTGCCACAAGGTCGTGGAATTCTCCCTCGGTTCACGGTTGGTGAAAACCTCAAGATGGGTGGGTTCGCGCGAACGAGCGATCGTGGCGAGGAATTACAGTCTCTTGTCTTCGAAATGTTCCCAATTCTAAAAGAGTTCATTAGTCGCAAAGGTGGCAATCTTTCTGGAGGTCAACAGCAGCAGCTCGCAATCGGACGCGCACTACTCACAGACCCCCAGGTAATTATTTTAGATGAACCAACCGAAGGTATTCAACCCAATATCGTTGAACAGATTGAAGACGCGATTATTGCCCTCAACAGAAACCACAACATTACGATTTTGCTGGTGGAACAGGACATCAAGTTTTCCAGACGCGCTAGTTCGCGCTTTGTGATCCTTGAAAAAGGCGCTGTTGTTTCAGCAGGGCCAATCAAAGAGCTCACGGATGAGCTCGTCCATCAACATATGGCAGTTTAGCCATGAGATATTCAAAACGCACTTAGCCGCTAATTAACAGGAGGATCCTATGCAACACGGTGATATTTCAAGCAGTAACGACAGCGTCGGCGTCGCAGTCGTAAACTATAAGATGCCACGGCTTCATACCAAAGCCGAGGTGCTGGAGAACTGCCATAAAATTGCGGAGATGATGAAAGGAATGAAGGTTGGCCTACCCGGTATGGACCTTTGCATTTTCCCTGAATACTCCACTCATGGGATCATGTATGATCCAAAAGAGATGTATGAAACAGCATCGTCGATCCCCGGAGAAGAAGCCGAGATTTTTGCCGCCGCCTGCCGCGAGGCGGATTGTTGGGGCGTGTTCTCGCTTACCGGTGAACGACATGAAGAGCATCCAAACAAGGCCCCATACAACACCCTCATATTGATGAATAATAAGGGTGAGATTGTACAGAAATACCGCAAGATTATGCCATGGGTGCCAATCGAGGGTTGGATGCCCGGCGACTGTACTTATGTCGCGGAGGGGCCAAAAGGTCTCAAAATCAGCCTGATCATTTGCGATGATGGCAACTATCCGGAAATCTGGCGTGACTGTGCCATGAAGGGTGCGGAGCTCATCGTTCGGTGTCAGGGTTATATGTACCCGGCCAAAGATCAGCAAGTTATCATGTCAAAGGCTATGGCGTGGGCCAACAACTGCTATGTCGCGGTGGCGAATGCTTCCGGGTTTGACGGTGTTTATTCCTATTTTGGTCACTCTGCAATTATCGGATTTGACGGCCGAACTCTGGGCGAGTGTGGTGAAGAAGACATGGGTATTCAATATGCCCAACTATCAACTTCGCTTATTCGTGATGCGCGCAAGAATGGGCAATCTCAGAACCACCTCTATAAACTGCTGCACCGTGGCTATACTGGTATGGTCAATTCCGGTGAAAACGAAAATGGAGTCGCAGCCTGTCCATATGACTTCTATTCAAAATGGGTCAATGATCCGGACGGTACAAGAGAGATGGTGGAAGCCATGACACGCGCAACACCGGGGACTGAAGAATGCCCGATTGAAGGGATTTCCAACGAGAAAATGACTGGCCACAGATAGGCAAGTCCAAACCGGGCCGGTGGAAATCCAGATGAGGTTCATGCGGCTAAATCAAAAATTGTGAATGGGGCTTTTCGTGTTCCCACTCACTGAAAAATGTGTGCTGCAATGGATCTGAATACATATAAAATCACTGATGAACCCTACTACTACGCCGCTGGTGACGAAGTGGCTCTTTTTGAGGCAGCTCACGAAGATCGTATACCACTGATGCTCAAGGGGCCAACAGGATGTGGTAAAACACGTTTTGTCGAACATGTGGCATGGAAACTGGGGAAACCTATAATTACTGTTGCATGCCATGAGGACATGACCGCGTCTGATCTCGTTGGACGATATCTCCTGGATGCAAATGGAACCGTCTGGCACGATGGTCCGCTTACCCTTGCTGTAAGATATGGTGCGATCTGCTATCTCGACGAGGTTGTGGAAGCCAGACAAGATACAACAGTAATCATCCATCCTTTAACAGATGATCGTCGTGTTCTCCCGCTTGATAAGAAAAATGAACTCATCAAAGCGCATGACGATTTCCATCTGATCATCTCATACAATCCCGGCTATCAAAGTGTACTGAAGGATCTAAAAGAGTCCACAAAACAACGCTTTGCAGCGATAGAATTCAGCTATCCCAGCCCTTCCGATGAGGCCGCAATTATCTCCAGCGAAGCTGGTGTCGACACGCAGGTGGCGGACATTCTGGTCAAATTTGGGGAATGCTCTCGCAATATAAAAGGACAAAGTCTGATTGAGGGTGCCTCAACACGCATGCTGATCCAGGCCGCCCGAATGCAAAAACGAGGCATCGACCTGCTCGACGCTGCCACAACAGCGATCATTCTTCCAATTACAGATGACGCTGATGCACGGCAAACATTGAAAACAATGTTTGAGGCGTGCCGATGAACAATCTGAGTAAAGCGGGGTGAAAAATTGTCACCCACCACTCAAAAAACATCTGTCCCTTTAAAGGAAATATCCGCACTCGCAAACTCACTGGAACAGAAGGGATCATCCGATGAAGCCAAATCACTATGGGTATTCTCTGCGCAAAAATTAGCTGAGGCTACGACATCCCGATCAATGCTGCAAAGCTATCTACAGATTGCGCTGCGGATATTAACCGTCTTTGGTTGTTCAACTTTGATAAAAGTTATTGGTTGTGTCGACCACTTGAGAGTAAAGGCCAGCCCTGAAGCATCAAAGGCTCTGATTATCAACTTGCCTGCAGCTGTAAAATACCTACAGAATCATGACGATTTAGAAATTTGGTTGAATGCTATTTGCGACATATCAGATGTAGCACCCAAACATGTTGCGGAATTGTGCAGGAAAACGCTGACTATTCTGTCAAAACTTGATGCCATCGGCTTCAGTCGATGGGTCTCAACCGGCGTCACTTCGACCTCGGGCGACAAACAGCGCATCGATCGATATTTCTCAATGGTCGATCCTGTCTCACGCGAGATCATGGAACTTGAAGCGGGTACGGTGCGTTTAGCTGAAATTGAAAAATCTCTGGCTGCACTTCCTCGTGGATTTTGGAATCAACGTGTTACCATACGTCCAGCCGGGTTCTCTCAGTCACAAACTTTAACACGAACCAGTTTTGACGATACGTTCATTCGCATTCCAACCAATTTTGATGATGTGAGAGGTAAACGAGCCGAAGCCCTCTTTCAGGCCGCGATCACCCATGTGGGTGCACATATTCAATTCTCAGGGCCAAGGAAGAAGCCCAAATCGCTTAAACCAATTCAAATTTCCATTATTTCCATCCTGGAAGACGCAAGGGTCGAACTTTTGGCTGGCAGAAAATTTCCAGGGCTTTTGCGGTTATGGAAGTCATTTCACACCGTCACAGGTCATGCACGTCCCGTTCAGGAAAAAGACCAAAATCGCGCGTGTAACGTGGTGGCCGATAGAACTCCGGTCACAAACAACCTGCTTGCCCGGTTGGCGCGCGCGCTCATCGATGATGAATTCCAAGACGATAATCCATGGGTTCAAAAAGGGCGCAGATTATTCTTAGATGCCGGCCCTGATTGGAATGATGCTGACGATATTCGGCGCATCGGTGTTCTTTTGGGCAATGATCTTGGTCAAATGCGGCTGCAATTCAATGCAAAGAGCTATACCGTCGAGCCTCGCTATCGAGATGATAATCTTGGTCTTTGGGATTTTGGAGAGCCGTCTGACGACATGTCCGAAGATTTGGATGTGATCACCGCATCCATGCGGATTGAGCAAGTAGAGACAGATGATCAAGAAGATGCTCGTCAAGCGCCTGATGAAACCGAAATAAATGCAGTCAGCAAACCTGTAAAACCTGATGATGAACAAGGCGTCCCTATTTGTAAGTTGCCAGAATGGGACTATCTGGCTGGCAGTCTGAGACCGAACTGGGTAACGGTCATAGATCATAAGACTCCAACCGCTCCAGCACACATTATTGCTGACAGGTTGGAAAAACATCCGAATATAACCAAAAAAATTGAGGCACTTGTTCGTCAATCAAAAGTTGGGCAAACCAAGCGGCTGAGAAGACAGCATGAAGGTGATCGACTTGACCTTGATGCATGCATTCAGAACAGAATTGACCTTCGCCTTGGACAAATCTCTGACGTCGGACTTTATGAAATAAATGCATTTAGTGCGCGAGATTTATCAGTGCTCGTTCTTCTGGACATTTCAGAGTCCACCAAAGATTTGATCAATGGGACGTCCACATCCTTATTCCATCTAGAGCGTGATGCCACTGCACTTCTGGCCCATGCTATGGATGGGATGGGTGACCCATTCGCAATCCATGCCTTTTGTTCCAATGGTAGGAATGAACTTCGCTATCACCAAATAAAAAATTTTGGCGCGCCCTATAATGATTATGCAAAAAGTCAGCTCGCGGGAATGCGACCTGGATTGTCGACAAGATTGGGTGGAGCCCTTAGATATGCAGGCACTTCTATTGCAGTACAATCTAACAAAAGAAAACTTATTTTGGTCATTACGGATGGCGAACCATCCGACATAGACGTCCCCGACAAATCCTATTTGTTAGAAGACGGACGAAAAGCTGTCGTCGAACTTGCAAGCCAGGGGATTGATGTGTTTGCAGTTGGTTTGGATAGTACTGGTCAAAGTGACCTGGCGCGCATTTTTGGTCCTCGCAACACGCTTCAAATAGACAGGATTGAAAGCCTGCCAGAGCGTTTACCCATGCTATATTTCAGGCTGGTTGGATGAGAAAAGTTATTGCTCATACGGAAGCAACAATACAATTGGTAGGGGAATCCAACCATATTTCCAAGATGGTAGGACCATTTCAGATCATATAGAAAGAATGCACCAAATTGGTTAAGTTAAAACAAGTGACAAAACGCATGAAGTACTTCGCCGCCACTGAGACAAATATCGAACAGTCTTCGGAACTTAGGGAAGTGTGGTGTTCCAGGTAATTTAGCTGGTCATGTTGAAATCAATCGGCTGATAAATGGAACTCGTGACGATAAGTATTATGTTGAATTTATGTCGCGTGGAGTTGTGGGTAATTTCTCATAACTATTGAAATGATTGTGAAATTAGTTGCAATACGTTGTGGCATGGAAAATAAATAAACTCCATCCTTGATAGTGTTAATTTATTGATTTTAATTATCATAAATGGTGATTCCGACAGGATTCGAACCTGTGACATCAGGATTACAGATCGCTGTTTTTTACCGATTTTGCTTACGTTTCCCAACGTTTGGCCTACGCGGGTTGTTAATAGGTTTTATGCGTAGGGAATTGGTACGACTTTGGTGAAGAGGAGAAGATGCAGAGCGCGCGGAATTGAATGATTTCAATTTTCCCAGTTTTCTGCGATCACGCGTCCTTTGGAAATATCTTTTCCAATGTATGTTCAACGCCTTTGCGAATATGCTTCTCTAAAAGCTCCTGAGCTAGTTTAGCATCGCGCGCCAGAGCGGCATCAAACATGGCCTTATGTTCGTCAACGGCTTCCTGACCGCGATAGGTAAGAACCAGCATTTGGTAGCGCAAATATTTATCGTAAATTGTAGCGTGGATATCTAAGAGGTTTTTGGAATTGCAGGCCTGTATCATCGCAAGATGAAATTCGCCGTCATAACGTTTCCAGGTTTCTTTTTGGGTTTCATCCCCGTTGAGCATTTTTTGCTCCATCAGATGAAGCTTATGATGCGCAGCAACCAAATTACCTTCCCAGTCGGTATCGCCATTTTCAATTGATTCTTTTACAGCCGAACATTCCAACAATACACGGAGATTGGTGATTTCAATCAGGTCCTCTCGAGATACGGGCGTGACAAAGAACCCGCGTTGTTCTTCCGCAGCCACAAAACCCTCGCTGGCCAAGCGGCTGAGCATTTCTCGCAGGGTGGACAGGCTTGCGGCATAACGGGTTTTCAAGCCATCAAGTTTGAGCTTAGTACCTGGTTCAAGCTCGCCATAAATAATGTCGTGTTTAATCCGCTGATAGGTATTTGATCCGACCGTATTGATATGCTTGTTCATGCGCTGGACAACTATATTTTCTCGAGAATTCTCTCAAGAGATATCAAATTATCAGATGAACAACAATATATAAATAAATCTGATAAAATAAAAAATATCATATATTATTGTGAATCTACGTTATTAATGCTAATGGACGCTTATGTTTGATTAAATAACGAAATGGGTTCTGTTAATGGATGACTTGGTAAAATTGGCTGTCGTCGGTGTTGGTTTGGTTGGCAAGCGTCACGCCAATGCGATTAAGCGTTTAAGGGGTGTCAAACTCATTGGGCTGGTTGAGCCGTCCACAAACAAGCTGTCGATTGAGAAAGAGTTTAACGTGCCTTGTTTTGACAGTGTTGATGCGTTGTTGAATGGAGCCAAGGTGGATGGCGTTATCATTGCAACGCCCACACCGAGCCACATCGAATTGGGGCGCGCCGTTGTGAATGCAGGAATTCCTGTGCTCATTGAAAAGCCGCTTGCCAATTCTTCCTTAGAAGCACTTGAGCTGGTTAATTTGGCAAACGCCAATCATGTATCTTTGCTCGTCGGACATCATCGGCGGCATAATCCTTTGATCCAAAAAGCGCATGAACTTATTTCAAATGGTGAAATTGGTGAAGTCCGCGCCGTTCATGCCAATTGTTGGTTCTATAAACCAGACCATTATTTTGATGAAGCCCCTTGGCGAAAGCTTCATGGCGCCGGCCCTATATCCGTCAATCTGGTGCATGACATTGATTTGATCCGATATTTATGCGGGGAAATCGTGAGTGTACAAGCGCAATCTTCACCTTCTCGGCGGGGGTTTGAAAATGAGGATGTTGCATCCGTGTTGCTCGCCTTTGACAATGGTGCCGTGGGCACGGTGACCGTATCTGATTCCATTGTTGCCCCCTGGAGTTGGGAACATACATCAGGCGAATATCCGATTTATCCGCGCACCAACGAAAGCTGCTATAAATTTGGCGGGTCGCATGGATCACTATCCGTGCCTGATCTGACAATTTGGAAGCATGGTAACGCGCGTGATTGGTGGACGCCAATAACAGCAACATCCATTCCCCGGGATGCGTCAGATCCATTGGATAATCAGATAATTCACTTCGCAAATGTGATTAAAGGTGTTGAAGAACCGTTGGTCACCGGGCTGGAAGGTTTGAAGACACTTCAAGTTGTCGAAGCAATTTCAACCGCAGCGCAATCAAATTCATCCATAAATATCAATGATATATCTCCGCTGAATTCACATATGAGCGACGATGGGCAGATGGCGACAGCAATATAAGTATTTCTGTTTTTATCAAAAATATCAGATATTTTTAAAAATATATTGCATAATGAAAAAAATACGATAAGGTTTGGCTCGAGATTTATTTCAAACCATCATTCTGGGAGGAAACAATGAAATTGAAACTCAACCGCAGACACGTTTTGTCTGCTGCTCTTGCGGCTGGTGTCGCAATCGCGTCAACAACCGCCGGGTTTGCAATGGATAAATTGCAATTGCGTTTGGCAACATCGGGATCAGAGACAGATCAACGTTCTGTGGCTATGGCCGAAGTCTTTGCGCCTGCAGTGGCAGATTTTGCCAGCTATGAGCCAAGCTATAACGGCACGATTTTTGCGCAAGGAACTGAGCTCGATGCGATCAGCCGCGGCAATCTGGAAATGTCGATCACATCTGCGCAAGAGCTTGCACAGTTCTTTCCAGAGTTTTCAATTTTCACTGCTGGATATGTGCACCAAGATGCAGCTCACCAAGTGGCAGTGTTCAATGATCCATTGATGGATCCTTTCAAAGCAAAAGTTGAAGACGAACTTGGCGTAAAGCTTTTGTCAGTGATGTATCTTGGGCGTCGTCAGGTGAACTTGCGTCAAAGCAAAGATGAATTGACTGTCACCACACCGGCAGATCTTGCAGGTGTCAACTTGCGTATGCCAGGCACAGATGCTTGGCAGTTCTTGGGTAAAGCACTGGGTGCAGCGCCAACACCAATGGCATTCTCAGAAGTATATACTGCGCTCTCAACGGGTTCTGTAGATGGGCAAGACAACCCGCTGCCGACTGTTGTGGATGCGAAGTTTTTTGAGGTAACAAATCAGATCATTCTGACGTCTCACCTTGTTGACCTTAACTACATCGCGATCTCAAAAGCGACTTGGGACAAGATGTCATCTGATCAGCAGGCAAAAGTACAAGCAGCAGCAGATGCAGCAGCAGAATCTGGTCGCCAAAAACAGCTGAAACTAGAAGGCGAGCTAGTTGCATTCTTAGAAGAGCAGGGCATGTCGGTCTACGAGCCTGATCTGGCTGCATTCCGCAACCAAGTTCAGTCTATGTATCTCGATAGCGAGTTCGCTGCCACGTGGCCTGAAGGTGTTCTTGATCAGATCAACGCGCTTGGTAACTAAGCCGTAATCCGGAGGGGAGAATAGTGATGCAATCTTTGATGAAAACATTCTCCCGTCTGGCCGAAGCGATTGCTGGCGGCATGCTGGCAGCAATCTTTGTCACATTTTTATTGCAGATCGTTCTGCGCTATTTCTTTACACCTGCCGGGTGGACATTAGAGCTTATTGGCATCTTGTGGGTGTGGGTAATTTTCTTCAGCTGTGCGTTCATTGTACACGACCAGCATCACGTTAAATTCGATATCATTTATTTATCCTCGCCTTATAAAATCCGACGGATATTCGCTCTGCTCAGTGCGCTCGCGATTATCATCGGCATGCTTTATTCGTTTTTGCCGACATGGGATTACATCGATTGGATGAAAATCCGCAAAACGTCGACGGTTCGAAATCCGTTTACTGGTGCGAAGATCCCCTTGCGAGATGTCTTTTCCATCTATGCTGTCTTCATGCTTGCCGTGGTTGGGCGTTACGCCTGGCAGTTCTTCGATGTGATTAAAAATGGTCCTCCGAAAACCGAATTGGAATTAACCGTGGATGCAGCCAAAGCGGCTGAAAGCGAAAAGGGAGATGCGTCATGAGCATTGAGCTATTATCCTGCCTTTTAACGCTTTTCCTTCTGGCCGGTATCGGAACCCCAATCGGATATTCCATACTTCTTTCGTCGGTGGTTTATCTTGGTGTTGCGGGCTTGGACGTTGCGCTTGCAGGCGAAAAGATCCTGCAAGGTTTTTATAAAAGCACCATTCTTCTTGCTGTTCCATTATTCATTGTTGCCGCCAATATTATGAATGCCGGCTCGATTACAGATAGATTGCTCAATTTTTGTGTTGCGGCAGTTGGGCGTTTTAAAGGTGGTCTAGGGCACGTCAATGTTGTGGCTTCGCTCATTTTTTCTGGCATGTCTGGTTCTGCGGTCGCGGACGCTGCGGGTATTGGCAAAATCATCATTGAAATGATGACGAAAGACGGGCGTTATAGTCGCGGATATGCCGCGGCGATCACAGCGGCTTCTGCAACAATTGGCCCGATCATACCCCCATCTATTCCGATGGTTTTATATGCGCTTGTCTCAAAAGCATCCATTGGTTCATTGTTCCTTGCGGGTATCTTGCCCGGCCTATTGATGGGCATGGTGCTTATGGCGATGAATTATTACTTGGCGAGCAAACGCGGGTTTGCAATTGAAGCGCCAATCCCGTTGCGCGAACTGCCTCGTAAAACAGCAAATGCGTTTCCGGCTTTGCTCATGCCTGCCATCTTGCTTTATGGAATTTATGGTGGTGTGACAACACCAACAGAGGCAGCAGCTGTTGCTGCGTTTTACGCTCTGCTACTTGCAGCTTTGTTCTATCGTGCCATATCTGTTCAGGGGCTCTACCGCGTCTTTGTCGAAAGCGCGCGATCATCAGCATCTGTCGGCGTGGTAATCGGCGGTGCCTTTATCCTGAACTTCATCGTGATTTCTGAGCAAATCCCGCAGTCAATTTCAGCGCTTCTTGCGGGCTCTGAAATGTCACCGATTGTGTTTCTTCTGCTTGTTAATTTGCTAATTTTATTACTGGGCTGCATATTGGATGCGACAACCATTATTCTAGTCATTGTGCCGCTGTTTATCCCAACCTGCCAAGCACTTGGCATTGATCTTGTGCATTTTGGCGTGCTTGTCGTGGTGAATTCGATGATTGGTCTGATCACACCACCTTATGGCATTCTGTTGTTTGTGATCAATGCTGTGTCAGATATTCCATTGCGCGAGATCATCAAGGAAATTTGGGCATTTCTTGCCGTCTTATTAATAGCGCTACTCACCATGTTAATGGTGCCTGATCTTGTTCTCTGGTTACCAAGAGTGTTTGGGTATCAAGGATGAGTATAGTGATCTCGACAGCGATGGTGTCGGGCAGTTTACCCAATAAGTTCGATAAAATTGCACAAGCCGGTTTCCAAAACGTCGATCTTTTTGAAAAGGATTTCACAGGATTTAGCGGCACGGCTCAGGATGTCGTTGATCTCGCTAAGAACCGTGGTTTGGTTCTGCGCGCTCTTGATTCCGTGGAAGGCTTTGAAGGAACGAACGGCGAAGAACGAAAACGTGCATTATTCCAGCTGAACCAAAAATTAGATCTGCTCAAACAATTAGGCATTGGGCAATTGCAAGTGCGGGCAAATTCAAATCCAAACGCTTCAGATGATGAGAATGTTTTGCTTGAAGATCTGAAAGAACTTGCAAAATCTGCCTCGCAGAAAAACATAAGGATTGCCTATCAAGCACTGCCTTGGGCCTCGACCATTAAATGCGCGCTACAAGCACAGCAAATCATCAGGCAAATCGATGACCCTCATTTGGGTATATATCTTGATTCCATGTTGTTAATGGGAGACGGGTCCAGACCAGCAAAATATCGAGATATTGATGGCAAATATGTGTTTCAGGTGAACCTGTTTGATCTTCACCGCAACACGTATCTCACTCCATTTTCACCCATGATGAAAGGCATGCTTCCAGGTCAAGGTCATTTGAATATTGCTGGTTTGATCAGGCTGCTGGTGAACCGAGGTTATCAGGGTGTTTGGTCAATTGGTGGCACGGGTCAGCACTCGGAATTGTCGATGAGTTCAGTTTCAGCGACGGACGCTTATCGCGCTTTGGTCAATGTATTAGATGAAGTTCGTCAATCCACACCAAATACAAATTTCGATCTGCCTGAATTAACCGATCGTGTTTATGCTTCAGGCATCGAATTTATTGAGTTCGCAGTTGATGATGATAGCCAGATTGAGATCACCAATTTACTGCGCTCTCTTCGATTTCGCAAAGAGCGTGTGCATAAAACAAAAGCTGTTGAGCTTTGGCGACAGGGTGCGATCAATATAGTCGTCAATTCGGACCCTGTTGGCTTTGCAGGAAAAGCATTTCAAAAATACGGTCCAATTGTTTGCGATATGGGTCTGCGTGTGAAAGATGCTGAAGGTACCGTCAAACGTGCGACATCGCTGGGCGCGCCCAAATTTTCTCAAACTCTGGGTGATAATGAGCTTGATATTCCAGCGATCAATGGTGTTGGCGGGAATGTCGTTCACTTCATTGATGAAAAATCAAATTTACATCATGTTTGGGATATTGAATTTGAACGCGCCGAGAGTGTGTCAAAGGCACAACCTGCAGGCTTGCGCCGTGTGGACCACATTGCACAAACGATGCAACACCATGAGATGCAGAGCTGGTTGCTCTACTATGTTTCGACTTTTGAGATGGAGAAAACACCCATCGTTGATGTTGCGGATCCTGCAGGAGTGATCACCAGCCAAGCAATTCAGAGCCCAGAAGGTGAAGTGCGTTTAAACCTCAATGGTGTCATTCAGAACAATACTTTCGCTGGAACTTTTTTGTCCGGCAATGTCGATGCAGGCGTTCAGCATATCGCATTAGCAACCGACAATATATTCGAAACATCAGCCATTTTAGCTGAAGCTAATTTCCCAAGGTTAGAAATTTCGCCCAATTACTATACCGCCATAATGAGTGAATTTGCACTTGATCCTGAACTTGTCGATCAGATGAGGGAGGGGAATATTCTCTATTCTCGACGAGGCGATGGTGAGTATTTTCAAATCTACAGCCAGCCGATTTTCAATGGCTTCTTTTTTGAAATCGTTGAGCGCCGGGGTGGTTATGCAGGTTATGGCGCCAAGAATGCACCAATTCGGTTAGCGGCCCAAAATGAATATCAACAATCACGAGATAATGTAGCATGACGACAGAAAGTGCTGATGCGCAACAAATTCGCAAATGGTGGCGGACGTCCATTATAGACATGAAACCGGGGCAAATTTCGTTTCGAGACCGCCCCGTAGAAGAACTGATTGGCAATGTTTCACTTCCGCAAATGATCTGGTTTATGACGCGAGGTGATATGCCAAGCGATGAACAAGCCAAATTACTTGAAGCGGCACTTGTCGCCGGTGTCGACCACGGACCTCAGGCACCTTCAATCGCAGCCTCACGCATGGCGATCACTTGCGGTGTTGGGCTCAATAATGCCATGGCCACAGGTGTTAATATGTTGGGCGATGTGCATGGCGGTGCCGGGGAACAATGTGCTGAACTTTATTATGATATCGCCGAGCATTTAAAAGACACAAACAGTCTTGAAGAAGCCGTTGAAATTGGTTTGGACAATTGGCGTAAAAAATATGGAAAGATAGTCAGTGGGTTCGGACATAGATTCCACAAACCAGTTGATCCCCGCGCACCGAGATTACTTGGCCTTGTTAAACAAGCTGCATCGGAAGGTGTGGTGGATGGAAAATTTGCCATCATCGCAGAAGCCGTTAAAGTGAAACTGGCTGCAGATCGAGGGGGGCGGGACATTGCAATGAATATTGATGGTGCAACATCAGTGATTTTTTGTGAGCTTGGATTTCCTGCTCCGCTTTCACGGGGATTATTCTGCCTTTCGCGATCCGTCGGTATTTTATCACATGCATGGGAGCAAATGCAGCAGGGCGGTCGTAACAAAGGACCAATGCCAACGAATTTTCTACCTCTCTATGAGCCAGATAAATAAGAGGATCAAATGACCAAACCATTCAAAGTGGGATTGATTGGGTGCGGCCGGATTAGCGACATATATCTAAAAAATTGCCAACGATTCCCATTGTTGGATGTCGTCGCTTGCGCAGCACTCGAAATAGAAGAAGCGAAAGCAAAGGCTGAGGCATACCAAATTCCAAGTGCTGTCACACCGCAAGAGATTTTCGAAAATGATGAGATTGAGTGTGTTTTAAATCTTACAATTCCCGCAGCGCATTCTGAAATATCGTTAGCAGCTCTGCATGCGGGAAAGCATGTTTATTCTGAAAAACCCTTTGTAACAGAATTGGCAGATGGTCAAAAAATTCTAGATCTCGCACGTGAGAGAAATCTTTTAGTTGGGAATGCACCCGACACATTTTTGGGTGGTCGCTGGCAGGTTTGTCGCGAGTTGATTGATCAAGGGGTGATTGGCAAACCTACGGGTGTCGCCGCCTTTGTTGGAACTCATGGTGTTGAGCGCCATCACCCTAACCCGGACTTTTATTATAAAATCGGTGGTGGTCCACTCTTAGATTTGGGACCTTATTATCTCACCGCGATGGTCTTCCTTCTTGGGCCAATTAAATGTGTTTCTGGAATGGCGCGACGCACATTTGATCAGCGCATGATCGAAAACGGCCCCAGATATGGTGAGATGATGGATGTCGAAGTTGATACCCACGTTTTGTCCAACTTGGAATTTCAGTCTGGTGAGATCGGCTCAATGACCATGAGTTTTGATGTTTGGGATTCTGAGACCCCTAGATTTGAAATTTATGGAGAAGAGGGAACAATTTGTATTCCTGATCCTGACCCGGTCCATGGCGCAAATATCTTTGGGGGTGAGGTTTGGTTCCGCACTAAAAATAATTCTCGCTGGACACACCAACCCCGCCCAACCGGTCGGGAAAATTGGTTGATTGCAGAGAACAATTTTGGATTTAATGATGATTGCCGTGGTTTGGGTTTACTTGATCTTGCGCACTCGGTCAGAACCGGTGCACCTCACCGCGCAAATGGAGTTTTAGCCATGCATATTTGCGAGGTTATGGAGGGGATTTTAAGATCAGCTGAAACTGGATCTAATGAAATCATGAAGACGTCATGTGAACGACCACGTCCGATGAGTAATTTAAGCAGCGATCCATAAGGAGCAGTGCAATGAGTGTTCAAAAACTAGATTTTGCCGAACCGTTTTTCTCAGTAAAATTTTTGCAGGATGAGTTGGAATATGACGTGAACGGTCGCGTTATTTTGCTCAACCTAGCGGAAGAGGCCATTCAAATCCATGAACAGGGTTTAGCACATCTCAATTCAATCATCGCTGTAAATACCAGAATTAAAAATATCAAGCGCGCAGTGATTATTGAACGTTTTGATGATCATGAAGATGATGAAACTTTGTATCACGCTGTCAAACAAAAATGGCCGTCAGCTTATGAAGTTCGCGGTGAGGAAAGGCTTAAAGGTGTCAGCCATTATATGTCGCCTAAAATTTGGATCGGTAATATTGGGCTGACCATGTATCATTCAGGATCTGTGCCTTTAAATGTAGGATTGCATAAAGAACACCCGTTTTGTCCAGTGCCGGGATTTCGTGAAGTTCATACCCAAATTGTGGGCATTGGTAAGATGCAGCAATGTTATGAAAAAGATTTAGCGACGCTTTATTTTGAAGAAACGATGGCGCCGGGACATACGCATAAACCGATGTTTGATGAAGAGGGTAATTATCCCTGGCATCAATTTGAAACCATTACGCCCAGTATTTTTATGGCGGTAGAAATGTTGCCAATTGGTGCAACGCCCCCACGTTAGTTTTCTATAGGTGATTTTATGACCAAAGAGTTCTTTTCGCAGGTTGCCAATTTAGAGCAAGCTTTTCCGAAACCAGACCGTAGATTGCGACTTGGCGTCGTTGGTGGTGGGCGCATTTCGCAAACACAAGCCATGGCCGCCCGACAGAGCGACCGATGGGAAATTGTTGCCGGGGCGCTCTCTTCAAACAAAGACAAAGCCAAAGCCCTTGGCGCTGAATGGTATCTCGATGATGAACGTTGTTACACGTCTTTTGAAGAGATGGCGCAACAAGAAGCTCAACACCCGCAAGGCGTTGATGCTGTGATGATCACGACACCCAATCACGTTCACTTCGATGCGGCGAAGGCATTTATCGAAAATGGAATAGATGTCTTATGTGATAAGCCACTTACCAATGAAGTTGATGAAGCCCTCGCGCTCTGCGATCTGACGCGTCAATCTGGACTGATTTTCGGGGTTGGTTATGCCATGTCCTGCTTTGCAATGATCAGACAGGCAAAGGAAATTGTCGCGAATGGTGGCATTGGTAAAATCAATCAAATTCATGTTGAATTTATGCAAGATTGGATGACACCCGATGATATCGGGGAAGCTGAACACGTGAAGTGGCGGCTTGATCCCAAAAAATCTGGTGCAACAAGTTGTACAGGTGATATCGCAACTCATGCTGCACATTTGGCGACATTTGTCTCCGGATTACCAATGACGCATTTGCGCGCTGAGATGCATGTTTGCGGATCTCCCAAGCCACTTGAAGACACTGTTTTTATGAATACGCGCTATGCCAATGATGTTCCCGGAACTTTGATGGCGACACGATTGGCGCCCGGTAATCGTGGTGGGTTGCGCCTGCGCATTTTTGGCAGTGAAGGGGGCATTGAATGGGATTTGGAACATAGCGAATATTTAAAGCATGCGCGATTTGGGGAACCAGACCGGATTCTAAGTCGCGGTCATGGTCATGGAATTTCTTCAAATGTTGAACGTTTGGTTCGAACAGGGCGTGGTTTCCCAGAAGGTTTGATCGAAGCGTGGGCAAATTTATACACTGAATTTGCAACGGCTGTTGCCGCACGAAGAGACGGATTAGCTCTACCAAACAACTATTTAGCCTATCCAGACGTGGAGGATGGTGCAGGAGGTGTGAAGTTTATCCATGCGACAGTTCAATCCAATGCAGCAGGTGGAAATTGGGTGGAAATTACGTAATCAACTTTTGAGAATAAAAAGTTGATACTTTAAAAAATATCTGATATTTTTATTTATATAATATAATATGAAATATATTAGATGTTATTTAAGGTGCTATCTTGCATTCCAAAAACGAACCAAATCTGAATTCAATCGGTAAAGTCGAGCCATTATATTCTTTGGCGCATTTGACCTTAATTGAATGCTCCGCGCCAGAATTGGTCTATATCGCTGCCCGCGCTGGATATGATGCGGTGAGCCCAAGATTTATTCCGATGAATGTTGCAGGCGAATTTGCATGTTGGCCTGAAGACACCTCCTTGGTGGATGCAACAAAATTGGCGCTTAAGACAACCGGCCTTAAGGTTCTTGATATGGAACTGGCCCGGATCACCGATGAATGTGACCCAAGATCGTTTTCTCCTGCGATAGAATTGGGTGGTGAGCTCGGTGCCAAGCGCCTGATCATGAGTGCATGGACCAGTACTCGCGATGATCGCAACTTTCTCGTTGATTGTTATGCAGAGACTTGCGAGCTAGCGGCGCCCTACGGATTAAGTGTCGATCTTGAGTTTCCGTCTTTCTCACGATTACGAACGTTGGATGAGGCTTTGGACATTGTTCGTGCAGCAGATCAAGACAATTCCGGCATCCTAATCGACACACTTTATATGCACTTGTCTCGGGTGGATATTGCAGAGCTATCGCATGTTCCCAGTGAGTATATCCACTTCCTCCACGTTTCAGATGCTTTACCGGGAATTGCAGACACCAAAGAAGGCATGATCCAATTGGCGCGAGATGCGCGTTTATATCCCGGAGAAGGATGCATTGATTTTAGGCGCATTATCGAGCGCCTGCCTCCGCTGGATTACTCCATCGAACTGCCAAATAAATCACGAACCCACGAGCTGGGTTTTGAAGAACATGCGCGAAGATGCCTTGATCATGCAAAGAGAATATTTGCCGAGGCTAAATCGCAGAAACATCTTGCCAGCGCAGATATCGCGCTTTCGGCATCGCCTATTACCAACAATTTAGAAGAGATACATAATGGCTCGAGAACTCACTGAAGATGATAAAAAACTAGTCGCCGATATGCTGCAGCGCGCGCGAAACGCAATGGCTGAAGTTGAGGATTATTCGCAAGCTCAGCTTGATCGTCTTGCGCAGGCAATTGGCTGGTATGCTGGCAATGAGGTGACCTTTACCAGATTGGCACAAATGGGTGTTGATGAAAGCACAATTGGCGATCGCGAAGGTCGACCTGGAAAGCGTTTCAAAATTCATGGTGTGTTGCGCGATGCGCTTCGTCAAAAAAGCACCGGTGTTGTTGAAGTCGATGTTGCAAAAGGCTTGATGAAATATGCCAAACCTGCTGGCGTGATTGCTTCGCTCATACCAATGACAAATCCTGCTTTAACACCACCTGTCACGGGCATTTATGCCGCAAAAGCAAGAGATACCGTGATCTTCTCGCCACATCCTCGGACAAAAAACACAACCAATGAAATGGTTGATGTCATGCGCGCTGCTTGCCGAGCCGTAGGTGCACCTGAAGATCTATTTCAATGTGTGAAAGAGCCATCAATAGCCATTACGCAGCACTTGATGGAAGTGTGTGATCTAACCTTGGCAACAGGCGGTAAGCCAATGGTCAAGGCAGCCTATTCATCCGGACGTCCTGCCTTTGGTGTTGGCGCTGGTAATTCTTCGATTGTTATTGATGATACCGCTGATATCGAAATTGCGGCTGCAAACACACGCATGTCCAAAACTTCTGATTTTGGATCAGGTTGCTCAGCTGACGGCAATATCATTATTCAGTCTTCTATCTATAAGGAGATGGTAGCAGCATTAGAAGCAGAAGGTGGTTATCTGTGTAACGATGAAGAAAAAGCGGCTCTAGAAAAAGCCATGTGGGATGAAAAAGGAAACCGGACATTCCCCACAATTGCCTGCCGACCTCAACAAACGGCAAAAGAAGCAGGGTTTGAAATTCCTGAAGATCGCAAATTTTTGATGGTTGAAAATCAAGGGCAGATTGGCCCGGAGCATAAGTTCTCAAAAGAAAAGCTCACGACATTAATGGCGCTTTATCATTTTGACGAATTTGATGATGCGCTGAAAACGGTTGAAGCCATTTACAATGTCGGTGGCAAAGGACATTCATGCGGTATTTATTCCCATGACGATGATCGCATCGATGCATTGGCAAAACTTGCACCGGTCAGCCGAATGATGGTGCGACAACCGCAGTCAAAAGCAAATGCGGGCTCATTTACCAACGGCATGCCGATGACATCCAGCTTGGGCTGCGGCATCTGGGGTGGCAATATCACCAATGAAAATGTCACGCTCAAACATTTCATGAACTACACATGGGTGAGCCGCCCAATCCCCGAAGACCGTCCTTCCGAGGCGGAGCTATTCGGTGAATTTTACAACAAAGAGGCGGTGTGATCTGATGAAACAGGATGTAAAAAATAAAACCGTTGCTGAACATATTGTCGAGTTTTTGGAGCGTCGTGAAGTCGAGCATATTTTTGGTTTGTGCGGACATACGAATATTGCGGTTCTAGCTGCGCTTGCAGAGAGCCCGATTGATTTCATCACCGTTCGTCATGAGCAGATCGCAAGCCATGCTGCTGATGCATATGCGCGTGTTAAAGGTAAGGCTTCGGTTGTGTTGTCACACCTTAGTCCGGGATTAACAAATTGTGCGACGGGTGTCGCCAATGCTGCGCTTGATTGTATTCCAATGGTGGTGATTGCTGGTGATATTCCAACGCATTATTACGGCAAACATCCACATCAAGAAGTTAATCTTCATGGTGATGCGCAGCAATATGAGATTTACCGACCCTTTGTGAAGCGTGCATGGCGTGTGGATCGCGCTGATTTGATGGCGGAAATATTGGAAAAAGCCTTTCATTTGGCGGAAAGCGGTCAGCCGGGACCGGTCTTGGTAAATGTCCCGATGGATATCTTTTCAGAGCGCATTTCGGCAGATAGTTTCAAGCGGATTGAAAGCAATACACGTAGGCTTGCTAAACCATCAATTGATGATGAAACCGCCGCATTGATTGTTAAATCTCTCGCTGAAGCCAAAGACCCGACGCTTTATGTGGGCGGAGGAATTTTACTAGCACAGGCTTCAAAAGAACTAGAAGCATTTGTCGATCACATGCAAATTCCCGTGGCACATTCTTTGATGGGCAAAGGGGCGTTGCCAGATAGTCACCCATTGGTGCTAGGCATGACAGGATTTTGGGGGACTGAGCTCGTTAATCAGTCATGCCTGAATGCCGATTGGTTACTTGCGATTGGCACACGCTTTAAGGAAGCAGATTGCTCATCATGGTATCCTGGTTACACATTTAATATTCCGGGCACTAAGGTCATTCATATTGATATTGAGCCAACTGAGATCGGGAGAAATTATCCAACTGAAATTGGTGTTGTGAGCGATGCAAAATCAGCACTTCGAGTGCTCACCAGAGTTGCTAAAGAGCTATATCCTGATGGGTTTAAAAGGGATGATTTAAAGAAGAAAATCTCCACTTTTAGGAAAGACTTCAAAAACAGTAACCAAGAGATGGCGACGAGTTCTGCATTTCCTATGATGCCTGAACGGATCTTGGCCGATGTGCGGGCGTCTCTTCCAGAAGATGCGATCATCACAACCGATGTGGGTTGGAATAAAAACGGGGTCGGGCAGCAGTTTGATATTCTGACACCGGGTTCAATCCTTACGCCAGGTGGTTTTGCGACCATGGGCTTTGGACCTCCCGGAGCTATCGGCGCAAAATTGGCTGCACCTGATAAAGTCGTGATCTCGCTAGTGGGTGACGGCGGGTTTGGGCAAAACCCATCCATGCTGGCAACAGCTGTGGAGCGTGAGCTTGGCATCATATGGCTGATCATGAACAATAATGCTTTCGGCACAATTGCCGGATTGCAAAAAGCGCATTATGGCTTGACCTATGGGACCACTTTCCCAGGGTCAGCAAGTGCGCCAACCCACGGGCCGGATTATGCAGATATCGCCAAGGCATATGGTGCAGTTGGCGTTAAAATCACATCAGCGGATGAATTACAGTCAGTCATAAAAGCCGCAATAAAAATCGACAAGCCTACGGTGATTGATGTGCCTATGATCAATAATCCTACACCCACAACAGGGCATTGGAATATTTTGGATATCTACTCTCCTGATAAGGATGTGTCCCACGTTTCAACGTGATGAGGCATAAAAAATAGAGCGTCGGAGCGCGGTTTGCGCTTTGACCCTATTACTGTGTTGAATTGTTGGATTGTACTAGTACTGCCCTTGATCATAGCACAAAAGCGTAATGCTTGCTTGAGGCAAGGAATTGGAAAAATTAAGTTCAATGAATAAATTCCGATAAGGGAAAAAAGCTGACAACGGAAAGGTAGTTTCCTACGTCAGAATTGTGCCAGAAGCAGAAATCATCAAATTCGACTATGCATGAGTCGTGAACTGTAAATTTGAGTGATTTCTAAGTGTTCGTGCCCATTTGATGTAACGCAGTTTTTAGTTTTTCAAGTGTGATTGGTTTTTGCACTAAAATATTGCTGCCTGCATTGACTTGATCTAACGAAGATTTGCCAGATATCAGCATACGGTGAGCGTCGGGTATCTTTTGCGCAACTTCTTCCAGAATTTGATAACCGTTGACATCTGATCCAAGGTCGAAATCGCTTACAACCAGTTCATATTCGTTTTGATCGAGGTTCTTGAAAGCTTCGGTTGGATTACTGCAAAGGGTTGCCTCGTAATCTAGGTCTTTCAAAATCTTAGCGACGACATTGCGCACTTTGCCGTCATCATCGACAACCAAAGCGGCTTTTGTCTTGCTAGGTGTTTTGCCTGCAGAAGTTGGCGGCGCCAACGGCAATGTGACGGTGACTTGCGTGCCCATACCCTCCTCACTCTCTATTTCAAGATTGCCGCCGGACTGTTTGATAAAACCATAAACAATCGATAGACCAAGGCCGGTCCCGCCATCTGCCGTACGGGTTGAAAAGAACGGTTCAATTGATCTCGTTTTAATCTCATTGGACATGCCAAACCCATCATCTTGAACAATGATAGATGCTTCGCCGAATGGATTTGAACCCAATGATACCTCAATCAACCCTTTGCCTTCGATCGCATTATTTGCATTTAAAACTAGGTTTAACAAAGTCGATTCGAGTTGGCCTGGATCCGCAAGAACATGCAAAGGCGTGTCTGACTTATTCACCTTCAAGCTGACACCGTCTTTCAGGCCAATTTCGATAAGGTCTGTCATTCCTTCAACAAGACTGTTCAGTTCTACTTTTTCAGGCGCGAGATTTTGCTTTCGCGCAAAAGCCAATAAACGTTCTGTCAATGAGGCCCCATATTCAACAGCATTTTCAATGGCAGAAACATTATTGGAACTCGCTTCATTCGCTTCACCTTTAAGAAGATGCGCATGTGTTCGGATCGTCGAAAGGATATTGGCAAAATCATGTGCTGTATCACCCGCCACTTTTCCGAGCGTTTCGATCCTGTCAATTTGCGCAAGCCTTGCTGACATATTATGGCTTTCGGTGACATCGGCAAGCAACCAAACTCGCCCATCATCGGGAAGTCGGCTGGCTCTGAGTTCTAGAATTTGTCCATCGTCGGCGGTGAGTTCGATCTGGCCTCGCAAATCGATATTTAAATTAGATTCAGCTGCAGATTTGCTGAATTTGCTGTCCATGAACCAATCCACAAGTGATTTGCCTAAAGATGTCTCTGGGTCCTGCAACAAAATTCGCGCCATGGCAGGGTTTGAAGCTGTCACTTTGCCGGTTAGGTCGGTGATAGCGATCCCGTAAGCTATGTTTGCAAAGACTTTTTCAAACAGGGCATTTCTCTGATTAAGTTGTTTGTGCGATCGATCAAGGCGTAATGCATTGGCTCGAAAATTGCGGAACGATCTGAAAAGATCACCGATCTCGTCGTCGTTATTGAGTTTGCGTGGCAGAACAGAGGTTCGATCACCTTGGGCCAATCGCACCATGGCGTCGGAAACCTGGCCAATACTGCGGGCCACGTATTTAGAGACAAACAACGCAGCTGACATTGCCAGGATCAAACTCACCAGGCTTACAGCTGCAAGTGTTATTTTGATAAATTGGATGGTGGATGAAGAATCTAAGCGTTGCTGTGATAAAAAGTTCTCAGCCTGGCGTGCATATTCAACCGCGAGTTCATTGACTAAGTTCGCATCGCGACGAATACGAAACAACGCGTTTTGCGCTTCAAGATTGATAGAGAGTTCAAGCCGTCTTAACTCAAAGATCCCTGTATTGCCGCGCACGAGTGATTGCAATTGATCTGCTAACATCTGTTGTTGTAAATTCAGATCTTCTGACAATAGCTGCCGTTTTTGTCTCTGATACTGGCGTTGTTCTTCACCAACGCCAATGAGATTATTTGCATATGCTGCATTTAATGCGTCCGCATTCATGCTTTGCAGTGTCCACCATAAAAGCCGCTGATCATTATCAACATTTGGATCTTCTATCGCATTGACTATTTGTTCGCGTAAATCACCCAACACGGCGATCACGCGGCGCACATCTGACTGGATTACATCAAGGCGTTTGGATGCACCTACAAGATCTTTGATACCACTTTCCATTTGTATCGTGATAGGCGCGATGCTCAACTGATTGGGATCTGTGTCATGATCTGAGGATGTGATTTCTCTCGCAGGCCATTCTTGGCGCACAGTTTGCAAAACGCTGATCAGTTTTCGACCTTCCTGATCAATTAAAAAATTGGATCGCTGATTAAGCAAATAAGGTGCTGAAGTTGCCAGATCAGAAGATCTTTTGGAGAGATCAATCGCTTGTGCAACTCGGCTAAGCGATTGTTGATGAAGTGCCTCCATACGCTGATCTACCCTTTGCAGGCCAATCCAGGTCATCAAACTTACGCCGACAACTGCAAGTGAAAGAAGAGCGATGGCGGTCCATAACCGGGCGCGAATAGATCTTGGCAGTAGAGATGTCATAGCCTGACACCGTCTGGATGGGGCACGAATATGTATCCCTTGCCCCGTCTAGTTTGCAGATGAATAGGTTTTGAGGGATTTTCCTCAATCTTCCGCCGAAGCCGCAAGATCAATACATCAACGGTTCGATCAACATATTTGGTGAGATCACTGCCAAGTTCGCTTAAAAGATCTAATCGGGAAACCACTTTGTTTGGTCGTGCCAGAAAATATTCGAGTAATCGAAACTCTGCGTTTGTTAAAATTATTTCTTCGTTATCGGGGCCGTACAGTGCGCGTTCTGTTTGGTCCACCGTCATGTGTCCAAATGCAACCCGTCGGCCATCTGGATTGTGCATCATGTTCGACTGTGCAGAAGGATTATATCGGCGTAATACTGCTTTGATGCGCGCAACAAGTTCTTTGGGATTAAATGGTTTTAACAAGTAATCGTCTGCCCCAATTTCCAATCCGATGATCTTGTCACTTTCATCGCCTTGCCCGGTTAACATAACAATGGGCAGATCTTCGGTTTTGCGGATGGCTTTGGCCAATTCCAAGCCGCTCTCATTACGCAATTGCAAATCAATAAGTACGAGATCAAGCTTTACGGATTTTTTCACAACGTTGAAGTCAGATATGCATTCCATAGGAATAGGATCGAACTGATGCTCAACGAGCAATGCAGATAATGCATCGCGCATGCCCATCTCATCATCGACTATCCCAATCCGTGGCCTCGTCATATAGACCTCCTCCTCCGGTCATAGCATAGTGCGAGAATCCGAATTCGTCTTGGGATAATTTATTACAATTATTACAAACCGCCCAATCTGTGTAATATTGTTAACGCAAAGGCTCGCCGATTGTAACACTGTAAACAGGTCTTGTGTTTCGAACCGATCCAAGAGTTTCTAACCTTAAGCTGTGCTGTTGATGTGACCAATTTAGCAGCATCTAACTCTAGGGAGGAAAATATGAAAAAGTTCGGAATAGTTCCGTTACTCGCTCTTGTCGCATCGACATCGAGCTTTACAATTGCCGCAAGCACAACAACAAACGCAGATGAGCTCAACCTTGTATGTAGTGCTGAGCAAGATTGGTGTGATTTGATGGTTGCTGCTTTTGGCGCCGAGCATGATGATATTGATGTTTTGATGGTGCGCAAATCAACCGGTGAAACACTCGCTCAAATCCGCGCTGAGGCCGGAAATCCAAAAATTGATGTCTGGTGGGGTGGCACTGGCGATCCACATCTTATTGCCGCTGAGGAAGGCCTGTCGCAACCTTCAGGCGTTGACACAAGCGAGCTACTTGGCTGGGCACAGAATATGTCGCAAATTTCTGAAGGCAAAACTGTTGGGATCTATGCTGGTGCACTTGGTATTGCCTATAACGCCGATATATTGAAAAAATTGAATGTCGAACCACCTCAATGCTGGGCGGATTTGGAAGACCCGCATTTCTTCGGTGAAATTCAAGTCGCGAATCCAAACAGCTCTGGCACGGCATATACCGAACTTGCAACTTTCGTTCAGCTTTTTGGTGAAGACCAGGCAATGGTTAAGCTTGCCGCGATTGGCAAGAACGTCAATTCCTACACCAAATCAGGTTCTGCGCCGTCAAAAGCCGCAGCGCGCGGTGAAACAGGTGTGTCGATTGGCTTTATGCATGACATGGTCAATTTGGCCGCGCAGGGCTTTCCTTTAAAGATCGTCGCACCTTGTGAAGGAACAGGCTATGAGGTGGGGGCTGTATCCATCATCAACGGCGCAAAAAATGAAGATGCTGCGAAGAAATGGGTTGAATTTTCACTTCGCGCAGATGTGCAATCACGCGGTCCAGAAGTTGGCTCCTTCCAGGTTCCTTCCAACTCAAATGCCAAGGTTGCACCTGAATCTCCTGATTTGGCGTCAATCAAACTGATTGATTACGATTTTGCGACTTATGGCTCTAGTGAAACTCGTAAGAGATTGCTTGCCCGTTGGGACAAAGAAGTTGGCGATCCCAACCCTCAATAATCCTCCCAGACGATCCTGCGCTTAACAAAGCGTGATCATCATTGGTGCTTCGCAGATTGCGGGGCACTGATGGTGGAGAAAGTAGAATTTCAATGAAAAAATTGTCCCTAAGCTGGCTCATGATTGGGCTGGTAAGCTTTATATTTTTGCCTTGGCATATGACCGAAGATGGTTTTTTGGATGCGGCCTGGATTGGAGATGGTTTACCATCAACGGGCTTGTTTCAAATACTTGCTGGTCAATGGTGGCACTTGCCAGCGCTTTTGACATTTATCATCGGTATTGTCCTTCAACTGACGATAGCCAATCCTGTTGCAAGGGCCAAAGCAACGCTTCTTTCATCGTCAATTGGGCTTTTGCTCATTGCGGTACAAGGTCTGATCATCGTTCGTGCAGGACCGCGTTTGTTTGAAACGTTGTTGGTAAGTGAAACAATTCTCGCTGGCCAGCCCGGCATGGGGTTGGGGGCAGGCTTGGTCGCCCTTTCGCTGCTTTTTGTTATCACAACCTCCATTGCCCAATTCGGCAAAGGTCAGGGCGATGCCTTTGTCATTGGCGCAATCGGGTTAATCGTTTCTCTTGTTGGCATTTTCGTTTTCTATCCTGTGATGCACATTCTCGTTCAGGCATTTCAAGTTGAAGGTGGCTACGCGTTAGGTGAGTTTTTCCCAAAATTCTTAAGTGCTGATATTTGGGGCCTGTCTTGCCTTGTCGGCGATCGCAATTGTGGTGTTGCGATTAATTCTTTGTTTTTGGCCGTTATGACCGGCGCAGGTACGACATTTTTGGGCTTGTCCTTTGCCTTGATATTCACCCGCACCAATTTCCGAGCCAAGAAATTGCTGCGTATTTTAACAGTGCTACCCATCATCACACCGCCCTTTGTGATTGGTTTGGCGCTTATTCTTTTGTTTGGACGCGCAGGCACGGTGACAGAATTTGTCGCTGAGCTGTTAAATATCGAACCAGGACGCTGGGTTTATGGCTTTTGGGGTGTTTACTTTGCGCAGCTCCTTTCATTCACACCCATCGCATTTTTGGTGTTGATTGGCGTTGTTCAGGGCGTTAGCCCATCAATGGAAGAAGCGTCTCAAACTCTTGACGCTGATCGTTGGCAGACGTTTCGATATGTCTCTCTGCCTTTGATGCGTCCTGGGCTTGCCAATGCCTTTTTGCTTGGTTTTATCGAAAGCTTGGCTGACTTTGGCAACCCGTTGGTATTAGGAAGCGGGTATTCCGTGCTTTCCACCGAGATATTCTTTGCAATCGTTGGCTCTGTTGCAGATCCGGCTAAAGCTGCGATCTTAGCGATTGCCTTGCTGACCTTAACGCTTTCTGCCTTCATGGCTCAGCGCCTTTGGCTTGGCAAAAAATCATATGCGACAATTACCGGCAAAGCCGATAGCGGACAGAATGCATCACTCAACCCGGTTCTTCGAACCATCTGCTATGCCACCGCTTTGCCTTGGGCAGCGCTGACGCTGGTTGTTTATTCAATGATCATCTTTGGAAGCTTTGTGAAGTTGTGGGGCTATAATCATAGCTTTACCTGGGATCATTATATCCGCGCATTCGGCATTGATTTTGCCAGTGGTCGGTTCTCCGGTGTGGCCTGGGATAGCTATTTCACAACGCTCACCATTTCGAGCATTGCCGCGCCGCTGACAGCGCTCGTTGGTTTAGCCACCGCATATTTGCTGGTGAGGCAAAAATTTGTCGGCAAGAATGCGTTTGAATTTTCAACCATGCTGAGCTTTGCCATTCCAGGAACGGTCATCGGTGTGAGCTATATTATGGCGTTTAACTTCCCGCCGATTGAACTTACTGGCACATCTATCATTTTGATCATCGTGTTTGTCTTTAGAAATATGCCTGTGGGCGTGCGAGGAGGCATTGCAGCCATGTCGCAGCTCGATAAAAGTTTGGATGAAGCATCAATCACGCTAGGCGCGAATAGTTTTACAACCGTGAAACGCGTCATACTGCCATTGATGGGGCCAGCTATTTTGGCGGCTCTTACATATAGTTTTGTACGTGCCATCACTTCGGTGAGCGCGGTGATCTTCTTGGTAAGCGCGAAACATAATATGGCGACATCCTTCATTGTCGGTCGGGTTGAAAATGGCGAGTTCGGATTGGCGATTGCTTATTCTGCTGTACTCATCGTCACCATGCTCGCCGCTATCTTAATCTTACAACTTTTGATCGGCGCGCGAAAACTGCGTCGGACCGATCGTGTTCAACAAACCGTCAGCACTTAGAGGCTTGCGAGGAGAAAAGAATGACAAATACAACAATTGGTTCCGTTCGCTTTGACAATGTGGTGAAAAAGTATGGTGCGGTTACAGCGCTTAAAAAACTTGATCTTAGCGTCGAACCTGGCAAACTCGTGACATTGTTGGGGCCCAGTGGCTGCGGGAAGACAACGACTTTGCGCTTAATCGCCGGTCTTGAAATGGCGACAGAAGGATCCATCCATATTGGTGGTGAAGATGTTACGCATCTAACGGCCACCTACCGAAAAGTGTCTATGGTGTTCCAGTCCTATGCGCTCTTTCCACATATGACCGTTCGTGAAAATGTGGCCTATGGGTTGACGGTCAAATCAGTCCCAAAAGCAGAAGCTGCGGAGAAGGCAGAAAATGGCTTGGAGCTTGTTGGCCTGAAGGGTTTTGGCGATCGATTGCCAAGTGAATTATCTGGCGGGCAACAACAGCGTGTTGCGGTTGCGCGTGCAATCGTGCTCGAACCCGAAGTGCTTTTACTGGATGAACCATTATCGAATTTGGATGCGAAATTACGCCGTCATGTGCGCGAAGAAATTCGGCAAATTCAACAGCGACTTGGCCTAACGGCTGTTTATGTCACCCATGATCAAGAAGAAGCCATGGCGGTGTCTGACAATATCATTGTTATGCGCAATGCCGAGATTGCACAGCAAGGCAGTCCACATGATTTATATGAGAAACCAAATTCGGAATTCATTGCTGACTTTATAGGAGACGCAAATCTTGCACCCTGCGAAATCTCAAACTATGCCAAGGATGAGGCGACAATTGTTCTCAATGATCAGAAGTTGAAAGTTCCCTATGCGGGCACCCAAACTGGTGCGGCCAAACTTGTGCTTCGCCCACACCATCTCAAACTTGCTGAACCATCGAAACAGGGTTTTGAGGGTGAGATTACCTATGCTGCTTATCTCGGCAAAGAAATCCAATATACCGTCGATACCGAAATGGGTGAATTATTTGTGGTGAGTAGCGTTGTCAGCAACCCATTTGCAATCGGGAACCGCGTCAGCGTTCAATGGGATAATGCCCATACGCGCTTGGTCACGAGTTAATTGAGGCAACCAAATGCGAGGTTCTACTTAGGGCACTAGCGCTTTTCATATTCCAAGCCTAAGCAACGAAACGTAATTGTTTTAAGCTTTCTTCAAACATCGCCATGAATTCAAGGGTCAGTTTTGATGGATGGCGATGGATGGGTCTTACAAGCGAAAGATTGTGAGGAATGCTCGGTTCGAACGGGCGAAAATCTACATCTCGATCAGTGTAACTGAGTGCATCCAATTCACTGACAATAGAAAGGCCTGCGCCATGGCGGACCAATTCACAGGCGGCTGTAAATTGTCTGATTTCAATATGCGGTCTCAGTGGAACGCCTGCGGCTTTAAATGCTTCGTCAATGGAGCCAAAAAAGGTACTGTCCCGTCGTGTGTGGATGATGGGATATTCTTTTAGATCTGCGGGCGTGATCACATCAAGTTTGCCGATCGAATGACCTTTTTTGAAGATACAAACTGAGCGAATTGGTACCGTTTCGTGTTCAATTGCTGGATGACCATCAAAACCATCTGTGATGCCGCAGTCAAACTGTTCGCCCACTATCCATTCTAAAATCCGTTCGGGACGGTCAGGTTCAACTGTGATTGTGACACCGGGGCGATCTGCCATGAATTTTGCGATGATTGCAGGCAGGTGGTTCGTGGCAAAACCTGGAAGGCAAGCGACGCGAATATGACCTGCTTTTTGATTGGAAAGGTTTCGACCTGCTTCGGTGATGAAGGACATGGATTCAAGTACGCGCCTAATGTCTGGCAATAGAAATCTTGCTTCTTGCGTTAAGTGAATGCGACCGTCTTTGCGGTGAAATAATTTGAACCCGAGATCCTTTGTTAAGTCGGCCAATAATCTGCTCACCGCGGGTTGAGATATCTTTAGCGATTCAGCTGCTTTGGTCATGCTGCCATGATCTGCAAGCGCGTTTAACGCTTCCAATTGTCTTATTCTTATTGGACCTTCCAAAGTCTGTTCCCCCGTTAAATTATGTTATTTTATAACATCATGTTATATAATAGGCAATAAAAACACTCTTGAATTATAAAATTTTCTGCATTATGGTCGATCCTCGATACCGCTATGTAGCGTTTAAACTCGAAACAATGGCTTATCTGGGAGGATAATTATGAAGAATCTAGTACTTGGAGCAGTTGCTCTTTGTTCAACAGCGCTCACGCCGACATTGGCTATGGCGCAGACAGAAATTCAATTCTGGCACGCGTTTACTGGCCGTCTTGGTGAGTTGGTTGCCGAGCAAGTTGAAACATTCAATTCAAGCCAAAGTGACTATAAAGTCGTGGCGTCTCACAAGGGTAACTACTCTGAAACACTAAATGCTGGCATCGCTGCTTTCCGTGCTGGCGAGCAACCAAACATCCTCATGGTGTTTGAAGTGGGTACGGCCACAATGATGAGCGCAAAAGGTGCGATCAAGCCGGTTTACCAGGTCATGAGCGAAGCGGGTGCTTCATTTGACCAAAATGCATTTATCGGATCTGTGAAGGGTTATTATACGTCTACAGATGGTCAGATGTTGTCACTGCCATTTAACTCATCAACACCCGTTCTTTGGGTGAATAAAGATGCACTTAAAGAAGCAGGGATTGCTGCTGATGTAGATCTTTCCACTTGGGAAAAAGTTGGTGAAGTTCTTGATACGCTCAAAGCATCTGGCAGCGAATGTCCGTTGACAACGGCTTGGCAAAGCTGGATCCATTTGGAAAACTTCTCTGCCTATCACAACACACCATTTGCATCTAAAGATAATGGTTTTGCTGCGCTAGACACGGAACTTACATTCAACAGCCCGTTACAAGTTAAACATATTCAGGCCATGGGTGACTGGGCAAAAGAAGGTAAGTTCTTCTATGCAGGTCGTCGCAATGAAGGTGGCGCAAACTTCCGTGCCGGTGAATGTGCTCTCTTTACAGAAAGCTCAGCTGGTTATGCTGGGATCAAAAGTGAAGCCCAATTCGAGTTTGAAGTTCGTCCGCTACCTTATTGGTCCGAAGCTGCAGGCGCGCCACAAAACACCATCATTGGCGGTGCATCTTTGTGGGTGATGGAAGGACATGATGCAGATGAATATAAAGCTACTGCTGCATTCCTAAATTTCCTGTCTTCAACAGATATTCAGGCGAAATGGCACCAGGATACAGGTTATCTTCCGATTACATCTGCTGCCGGCGATAAAACCAAAGCTGACGGTTTCTATAATGACAATCCTGGAACTGATATCGCTGTGATCCAAATGACAGCAAAAGAACCAACTGCAAACTCTAAAGGTCTGCGCTTAGGTTCATTTGATCAGATCCGCGGTATCATTGACGAAGAGCTTGAAGCTGTATGGTCTGGTGATAAGACAGCTCAGGAAGCTTTGGATAGCGCGGTTGAGCGTGGCAATCCATTGCTTCGTCGCTTTGAGCAAGCAAACCGCTAATACTCCTTAAAAATGAAGTTGCCGAGATGGTCTCTCTCCCTCGGCAGCTTCAATTATCAGGATAAAGCTTATGGAAAAACGCGTTCGTTTTAACGGTTGGATTCTGCCTCTGTGCCTGGTGTTTCCTCAGATTCTGATTTCTGGAATCTTCTTCTTCTACCCTGCCGGGCAAGCTATTTGGCAATCCATGTTCATCCCCGATCCCTTCGGATTGTCATCGCAATTTGTTGGGCTGGGTAATTTTGAATTCTTATTGTCAGATAAATTTTATCTCGCGTCGTTTGGTACGACCGCGCTTTTCTCCACTTTGGTGACAATTGTTTCCATGGTGCCCGCACTGTTTTTAGCCGTACTTGCTGATCGGCTGATAAAAGGTGCAACAACTTATAGAACGCTTCTTATTTGGCCTTATGCCGTCGCGCCTGCAATTGCAGGGGTGTTGTGGCTCTTCATGTTCAACACACGCGTGGGTATTGTGTCATGGTATTTGGGTCAGTTAGGTTATGATTGGAACCATGTTCTCAATGGCGAAGAAGCCATGGGGTTGGTTGTTGTCGCATCCGCCTGGGGACGGATCAGCTATAATTTCTTATTTTTCTTTGCAGCATTGCAAGCTGTGCCGCGCTCGGTGATTGAAGCTGCGGCCATTGACGGTGCAAGATTCTGGCGTCGCTTTTTCACCATAGTGTTACCGCTCTTATCACCCACAACCTTCTTCTTGCTGGTGGTGAATATTGTTTACGCATTTTTCGAGACCTTTGGTGTTATTCACACAATCACATCTGGTGGTCCGCAGCAATCAACAACCATTCTTGTTTACAAAGTGTTTTCCGATGGCTTTGTCGGTCAGGACCTTGGTTCGTCAGCTGCACAATCGGTAATCCTTTTACTTGTTGTTGGTGCTTTAACCGTCATGCAGTTCAAATTTGTTGAGAAGAAGGTGCATTATTAATGACTCATATTGCAAAAGAACCAGCACCTGGCATGGTGGAGAAAAAAGGTGGCTCACTGTGGCTCACCCATGCATTGATGATCTTTGGCATATTGATCATTTTCTTCCCGATCTGGTTGGCCTTCGTGGCATCGACTGTCACACAGCCGGAAATTGTTAAACCGCCAATGCCGCTGCTACCAGGTGGCCACTTTATCGAAAACTATACCAGAGCTTTATTCTCTGGGGTCAATGTGCCCGTGGCAACCATGCTGTTTAATTCACTCGTTATGGCGATTGGCATTGCAGTGGGCAAAATCATCATCTCGCTTTTATCTGCATTTGCGATCGTTTATTTCAAATTTCCCGGTCGGACGACATTTTTCTGGATGATCTTTATTACGTTGATGCTGCCCGTTGAGGTTCGTATTGTGCCGACTTATGAAGTTGTGGCCGGCTTTGGCATGCTCAACAGCTATTCTGGATTGATCTTCCCGCTGATCGCATCAGCAACTGCGACATTCCTGTTCCGACAGTTCTTTATGACAATTCCGGATGAATTGGCTGAAGCTGCCCGTGTGGATGGCGCGCGTCCTATGCGGTTTTTCATCGACATCATCATACCTATGAGCCGCACCAATATTGCCGCGCTGTTCGTGATTTTGTTTATATATGGCTGGAACCAATATTTGTGGCCTTTGCTGATCACAACAGAACCAGACATGAACACAATCGTCATGGGTATCAAGCAAATGTTCCCATCTGGGGACGACACAGCTGATTGGCCAGTGATCATGGCGACGTCCATTTTGGCAATGATACCGCCAGTAATCGTGGTGGTTTCCATGCAGAAATTATTTATCAGCGGATTAGTAGATAGTGAGAAATAAATGGCGAATGTAAGTCTAAAAGATATTAAAAAACGCTATGGTAAAACAGAAGTTATTCATGGTGTAAGCGTTGATATCCAAGATGGCGAATTTATTGTCATCGTCGGTCCATCTGGCTGCGGTAAATCCACATTATTACGTATGGTTGCTGGTCTTGAAACCATCAGCGAAGGCGAGATTCAAATTGACGGTACAAGGGTCAATGAAAAAGAGCCGATGGATCGAGATATCGCCATGGTGTTTCAAAACTACGCGCTTTATCCGCATATGTCCGTCCGCAAAAATAT
Organism: Lentilitoribacter sp.; assembly: GCA_963691785.1. Taxonomy (GTDB): domain Bacteria; phylum Pseudomonadota; class Alphaproteobacteria; order Rhizobiales; family Rhizobiaceae; genus Lentilitoribacter. The sequence goes on along the minus strand of OY829371.1, from coordinate 3,692,732 downwards.
GGCCTATAGCTTAAAAATCGCAAAAGTTCCTGCTGATGAGATTGAAAGAAAGGTGCAAGAAGCTGTAAAGCTCTTGCAGCTTGAACCTTATTTGGATCGCAAACCAAAAGAGCTTTCCGGTGGTCAACGTCAACGGGTTGCGATGGGACGTGCGATTGTGCGTGAACCGGCGGTATTTTTGTTCGATGAACCATTGTCTAACCTAGATGCAAAACTGCGTGTGCAAATGCGTCTAGAGATCAAGCAATTGCAATCAAATCTTGGCATCACGTCTTTATATGTCACGCACGATCAAGTCGAAGCTATGACGATGGCTGACCGCATGATTGTGATGAATGCGGGTATTGCGGAACAAGTGGGTTCGCCACTTGACGTTTATGAAACGCCGCAAACATTGTTTACGGCACAATTCATTGGCAGTCCGGCAATGAACATTGTTGCTGGCAATGCAAGTTCTGGAAAATTATCCGTTGGCAATGCTGAGCTTGGATTGGTCAATGCACCCGATGGCGCAATATCTGTTGGGATGCGGCCGGAGCATGTGGTGATGGATCCCGATGGTCCACTAACCGTCAAAGTCTTCCAGTCTGAGCCGCTTGGCGCCAATACTTTATTGCACGGCAAGCTTGGGGATGAGGCTTTTACGGCAAGTGTGCCAGGCGTTCACAAAATTTCGCAAGCTGGAGAAGAAATTCGCTTGTCGATAGCGCCTGAAAACATGCATTTGTTCAACTCAGATACAGGAAAGCGGATTGGATGATCCATTCCCATTTTCTTCGCCAAAAGTTGCGAGACACCGACAAAAAACCCATAATTTATGGGCATCGGGGCGCGCGAGGTGAATTGCCGGAAAACACTATGCCTGGCATTTTGCATTTGGTTGAAAATGGAATTTATGCTGTTGAGATCGATGTTCAAAATACAGCAGATTCGATCACTATATTACATCATGATCCTGAAATTTCGTTCAACTTGGCAAAAGATCAACATGGCAATTGGCTAGGCAAAACTGGGCCAAAGATTATCGAGAGCCGCTACTCAGATTTAAAACTATTTGATGTCGGGGAATTAAGGCCTGGCACGGATTATCAAAAACGGTTTCCTGAACAGGCTGTGCTTCACAATGTGTCTGTTCCACAATTGGACACATTTTGTGAGTGGTTAAAAGATCAGCCAGAATTTGTCGTCAATATTGAAATTAAATCCTATGCCAACCGATCTGATCTTGGTGCTAGTCCCAAAAGTTTGGCCAGATCGGTCGTTTCAATGTTAGAGAAGTTTAGTGTGACTGAGCAAGCCATCATATCATCCTTTGATTGGCGTGTTTTAAGAGAATGTCATAATCTTGATGATCAAATAACATTGGGGTTTTTAAGTTATTACGATCGGCCTAATCCACCAATGCAGCCAAATATTTATCCAGATTCTCCTTGGATGGCGGGGGCGCATTGGTCAGGAGCTGAAACTTCAATGCCAAGCATAATCAAGAATTTTGGTGGTCAGATATGGGCACCATATTTTGAAGATATTGTAAAAGAAGATGTTGTGTTAGCTCAACAAACAGGATTGATTGTAAATGTTTGGACCGTCAATGAGGAAGCAGACATATTTAGGATGATCGACTTCGGAGTGGATGGCATCATCACAGACTTTCCAGCACGAACAAAGGCGCTTCTTACGGGCGTGTAAAAGCGCTATAAAACTATCAGGTCGCATTTGGGTGAACCCCATTTATCAATTTTGAAAACTTCGAATGAAGGTATATTTCATTGGTGACTTTAATCAATATTCTCGGTTCTGTTGCGCTTCTGTTATGGGGGCTTCGTATGGTGCGCACCGGCGTTATGCGGTCATATGGATCCGTTCTAAAACGATGGGCTCGACGCGCTGAAGGAAGGATATTTGCGCCTTTTATATCAGGGTTGTTGGTCGCCATCGCTTTGCAGAGCAGTACAGCGACCGCGATGATTGCTGCATCGTTTTCGGCCCAAAATATCATGGCTACTTCAACGGCGTTCCTTATCATGCTTGGCGCTGATGTTGGTACAGCGATCGCAGTTCTTGTCGCCTCGCAAAAGATCGCCGCGCTGGTGCCGATACTGCTCACGATTGGTGTGTTTGGATTTCTATCAAGCCAGAGCAGCAAGGTGCGCGGCATATCACGTGCCTTTACCGGTTTGGGTCTTATCTTGTTATCATTATCCCTCATCGGTATCAATGCACAGGAGTTAACAAGCCACGCTGAATTTGTTGCTATATTGGATATTCTTTCGTCTCATCCATCTCTACTTTTGATTGTTGGTCTGATTATGACGTATCTCGCGCATTCAAGTCTTGCGATCGTCTTGCTGACAGTAGGTCTGGTCGCCGCTGGAACATTTGAGATGCATGCGGGTATCTATCTTGTACTTGGGGCCAATCTTGGCAGTGGTTTGTTGCCGGTCGTTGCCAATTGGCAATCGTCAAAGAATGCCCGTCTACCGGTGACTGCCAATTTGGCAATCAGAGCATTTGGCGTTGGAGTGGTTTATTTTTGTGTTGGCATTCTGATCGAACAACTCAGTCTTTATGTCCCCACGTCGATGATACCAATTGGCGTGCATATCGTTCTAAATGTCTGTGTTGCGTGTTTCGGACTGTTTACATCAAGCCTGTTCATAAAAATGGCCGATCATATCTTGCCTGACGACCAACACGATACGGCAGTGATTGGACCAAAATATCTAGATGAACATTTGCTAACTTCAACAGGAGAGGCGCTTGCCTGTGCCAAACGCGAAGCGCTTGCCATGGCGGACATAACCCAAGACATGTTGCGCGGTGTGAATATTGTTCTAAAGTTCGACAGCGACGAGAAACGAAGGGGCATCTCAAAAATGGACGATGATGTCGATCGTTTGTTTAACGCGATTAAACTTTACGCTGCACAAATCCTTCAACGCGAGTTATCTGAGGATGAAACCAAACGCGCGATGGACATTTTAAGCTTTACCGCAAATTTGGAACATATTGGTGATATCATCGATACAGGCCTTATGGGTTTGGCCGCCAAAAAGATTAAACAGCAATCGCAATTTTCAAAGGAAGGTTGGACGGAGATCGAGCAACTTTTAGAAGCTGTTTCGAATAATTTTGAATTGGCGATAAATACATTTGTTTCAGATGATGCTGATCTCGCGCGGCAGTTAATTCAAACAAAGCCAGTTGTGAGTGAATTGGAACGGAACTCGATTGAAACTCATTTTCAGCGTCTTGGTTCCGGTCACGCAGATACGCTGACAACCAGTAGTCTGCATTTGGATGTCTTGAGGGATTTAAAGCGCATCAATTCGCATCTCACATCCATTGCATATCCTGTACTGCTCGCGGCTGGCGAGGAGCCAAAGACCAGCTGGAAAAGAATTGGTGGATGATTTCTGGTTTGGGCCAGAAGTGGATGTATCAAGACCCCGACCTTTTGGTCCGAAAAGTGCCAAGAACGGACATTTATTGGCGGTCAAGGTAGATAAGTTTATTTCACTTTCCAATGACTGCTTCGCGAACAAAGCGACAGCTTGGTGCGGCTCCGTGAATGTCTGTTCTCAGGCATTTGATACACCAAGGCCGTGGATTGGAGAGACCCTTGGCAGCAATCAAATGTACTCGGACAGGATAATATCTGGCCTTAGTATTGATTGGATCTCGTGAGGTGAGCTTGTGTCGAACTTCGCTTTAACCATCTGCGCCACCACCGATTTTGCCAATTCGCGCGTCGGCGTTCGTATCACGGCTGTCAGGCGACCATCAACCAAGATTGAACGTAGTTCATCGTTCAAGACATGTGAGACGACCTTGATTTGATCCGGTGCTGTGACCTCATTCAGCGCATCAAGGGCACCTTCGGCACCACCGCCTGTCACATAAAGACCGCAAAGGTCATCCCATGAGGAAAGCATATTGTGCACGACTTCATAGGTCACCTTGCGTGTTTCGACATTCAGCACCGAATCCCGAATTTGTAACGGCACTGCGTTCTCACGAAAATAAGCTCGAAGCCCGCTTTCACGAAGCTGGTGGCCTTGCCAGAGATTGCCGCCGACCAGAACCGCCACCGAACCGGACTGCCGTATCGCATTTGCGAGCAGCCACCCTGCCACTCGCCCGGCACGGTAGTTGTCAAGGCCGATATAGCTAGCGCAGTCGCTAGGTGCAAAGTCGTTCAAGATCGCAAAGACTGGTGTGCCATTCGCAGAAGCTTTTTTGACCGCTTGTGAGGTCTTTGGGTGGGTCACGGCAGATGCTGCAACAACATCCACCACCTGTGCTGCGCGCATGATGAGGTCTGCGTGCTCGGTTGGTGATTGCGACTCGGCAAAGAAGAACTGCACCCGACCATTCACCGAAGATGTGAATTCTACTTCGGAACGCAGATCGAACGCTAGCTGTTGATAGAAAGGTTGATGTCCTTTCGGCAACACGAACCCAAAGGTCATGCGCGGCCGTTTACCCTCAAGCCGATATTTGATGACGGGAGCTGAGTGATAACCAAGCGCAACTGCAGCATCATAAACCCGTCTGGCAGTCTCTTCCCGAACCTTGCGGCGGCCACTGAGAACTCGATCCACGGTAGCAACGCCAACACCTGCATAATCGGCTACATCTTTCATGGTGGGCTTTGGCAAAGGTCGTCCTATTCGGATGGATTTCTATCCATTAACTTTGCATAGATGGATAGGAATTGATAGAAAATTCTTTGGCAGACTGCCACGCGAGGCCAAAAATTGCTATCCTGTTGGCGATGAATCACCTGACAGGATAACTTTGATGACCTTTTCTCACTGGCCAAGCCGCAACTTTGACCTAAGCAATGCCTATGTTCCTTTGCCTGATACCGTATTGAACGACTTGGTTGCTGATGAAAGCCAAGAGGTCTCCACATCCACGACGGCTTGGGCATCTGAGTTGATGAAAGACCGCATCTACGCTGGGAATGGTTTTTTCATTTTCGATGGCAGCAGCTATCCAGAGCTTGACCCGGACCAGCGCATTCATTTGACCAAACGCCTCGCGCCCTGCCTTGGGAAGCCCATCGTCCACCACTCGAAGCACCTCAAGCAAGACCTTGTGACCAATGTCAAGGATGCGGGCGTGCGGTTTACCAGCAGCAAGGACCAGAATTTCAGCTCCTCCAATCAGGAGGCTGTCGAGCACACGGAATCAACAGAGTTGCCGAATCCGATTGGGGCGTTTCTGCTGCACAACATTCAACCCGCCTACAAGGGCGGCGCGAACCGGTTTGTGAACGCCTATACTCTGTTGGACAAGTTGGCCGAGATCGATTCTGGATATGTCGATGTGCTCAAGCGGCCTTTCTTTTTCGACACCGCTCGAGGTGAGCGGGTCGAGTCTCCCATCGTGAGCTTTGACGACCAAAGCAACTTGGATTTCCGGTGGATGTACGCGTTCATAGAAAACGGGCGACCCTACACTAAACATTGGGACGACTATGTGCAGAAAGCGATCGATGCGACACGTGCGCTTATGGAAGAGCTTCGCATCACTGTGACGCTCGCCAAGGGGGACATCATCGTTGTGAATAACCGGATGATGTTGCACGCGCGAGACGGGTTCGAGAACCATCCGGATCATCCACCAAGATGGTTGTTACGAAGCTGGTTCGAGTAAATTGGGGTACCGGTCTGCACATAATTCCAACAAACTTTGCGATTGAACGATTGGTCGAGTTGGGCTCGGGGCGGACATTCGCAACTGCTGATGCTGGACTAATCTAAAATCTAGTCAATTTCTGCGATGGGCCAAAAGCAGTCGTGAAACCCTGAAAGTCGAACTTCTCCTTTTACGCTATTTGCGGACAGTACTCTTTCGCAATAAACGAGCTTTCGTTTTTCATGGTTTCATATTGAGATGATGGCAGGTTTGATCATCTGATCAATCTCGGGGCGTCATGCCCCTCCAAGGGTGGTCGGTATTTGCTTGTGACAAAATGTAAGCCATCAGCGCCCTATGGACAGATTGGATTGATTTCTTAAGGGAGTGATTTAGGCTCATCATAGCCCATATGGAGCGAATGATGAGACGAAAGAACGAACGAGCCAAAGACGAAGCAGATCGTGTTGTAAAAGATATTAGACGACAGACACGTCGCAAATTTTCTTCAGAATATAAATTATGAATTGTATGGGCTGGTCTGCTTGGTGGAGACAGGATTGTAAGTTGTGTTACTGGTCGCACTGATCTGTTTTTTGCAGATGTCATTCAAGGGTAATGCCAAATTTTGTCTTCATTTATTGAGACGAATTCTACCATAAGATGGAGGAGTTTCTGGAGCCCGGACCAGCCATTAAATTATAGTATTAACAAGTATTGATAAGTATTAATAAGGATATTTAATTCAAAATTAAGTTTTAAAATAATAATTTTAAGTATTTCTGATATACTCTACTGCGGGAGTCTATTGGTCAACATCAAAAACTTACAGTGGGCGCTGTTATGACTATAAAATCAAAACTAATTATATCTACAAGTGTGCTTATCGCTATTGTCATAGCGATATCAATTCTCTCAACCTATGTTTCAACCAAAGAGGAAGAAATTTCTGAAAAACTCGTTTATGAAGACGTTTTGCCGATGAATGAGCTTATGAACATTTCTCATGCATTTGAAGTTGGCGTGTTAGAAGCGGCCATAAAGGTACGGGCTGGTTCTCTTACATTTATAGAAGCACAAGACTTGGTAACAAAAGCTATGGCTGAAATTGATCATAATTGGGCATTATTTTTGTCTCAACACCAAAATGACAATGGTCATGACTCGATCGTTAATTTTGAAGCAGCTATAGATGAAGCAATGATCGCTATTATAGAACTTCGATCAATCTTAAAAAGCGAAGACATTAGCAAGTTAAGCCACTTCATTGATACAAAAATATATGAAACGATTGATCCAGCTATGGATTTTGCATTCCGGCTAACACAACAACATACGCAAATGGCGCAAGCACGATTGTTGGAAGGGCGAGCCCTTTTGTTAAAACTCGAAATAGCAATGGTAGTCTTGTTCATCTTTGCAGCTATGTCAGCAGCTTTTAGTATCTACACGATAATTTTCGGTGTGGTACGACCGCTTAACTCGATCTCAGAAGCGATGTCAACACTTGTCGGTGGAAATCTGGACATTGATATTTTTGGTGAAGGTCGAACAGACGAAATAGGGAATATGGCACAAACTGTTGCCTCGTTTAGAGATAATGAGCGCAAAAAAGTCAAGCTTGAGGAGCAGGCTGTCGAAAATGGATGCAAAATCGATGCTATTTCTCGTGCTCAAGCAGTAATTGAATTTACTCCTGATGGCCAAATTCTAACCGCAAATGAGAATTTTCTAGCAACCGTCGGATACAGTCTATCTGAAATTCAGGGGCAACATCACAGAATGTTCTGTGATCCTGAATATGTGAAAAGCCAAGAATATCAAAGTTTCTGGAAACGCCTTGCAGATGGTGAACTTTTTTCAGATGATTACATGCGTATCGGCAAAGCTGGTAACAAGATTTATATCAACGCTTCCTATAACCCCGTATTTGACCTGAATGGCAATGTTTTTAAAGTCGTTAAATTTGCAACAAATGTGACTGAGCGGGTAGAAAATGTTGAAGTGTTGGCAGAATCCTTGAATGCGTTGTCCGAAGGTGACTTAACACAGCAAATCAAAGAACCGTTTATGCCTTCTCTGGACAAACTTCGTACGGACTTTAATCAAGCGACATCAAAACTGTGCGACGCACTTAGCGAGGTTTCGACGAATGCCGAAGCGATTGCCAGTGCTTCCCAGAATATTCGATCATCTGCTTCAACGCTGTCAAAGAGAACAGAGCAACAAGCTGCCTCTGTAGAAGAAACGGCTGCGGCCTTGGAAGAAATTACCGTTACAGTGACTGAAGCAAGTGATCGTTCTCAAGAAGCAGGTAAGTTAGTACACGAGACAAAAAGTAATGCGGAAAATTCTGGGGCAGTTGTAAGCGATGCAGTGAATGCCATGGGTATGATTGAGAAATCTGCCACAGAAATTGGAAACATTATCGGTACAATTGATGAAATTGCCTTCCAAACAAACTTGCTAGCTCTTAATGCAGGTGTTGAAGCTGCTCGAGCTGGTGATGCAGGAAAAGGCTTTGCGGTTGTGGCACAAGAAGTTCGTGAACTCGCACAACGATCGGCCGCAGCGGCAAAGGAAATTAAAGACCTTATTGACACTTCAAATGGACATGTCACTAAAGGCGTAGAGCTTGTTGACAAAACAGGTAGTACGTTGAAAGAGATGGTTGAACAGGTCAACTTGGTTGCCGAGAATGTTAGTTCAATTGCCGAAACGTCCAAAGAGCAGGCATCTGGTCTTAATGGAATTAATACAAACGTTTCACAGATCGATCAGGCGACTCAACAAAACGCTAATATGGTATCAGAAACGACGGTTTCAGCTGATCGTCTTGCAAAAGAAGCAGATGCATTGTTTGCATTGTTATCACAGTTCAAAATTAAAAATTCCTCTCAGTCTAAAACGTATACTGAAAAATCAAATCTTGAGGCTGCTTGATTTGAGTGTGAGCTAACCATACCAATAATATGTACATTATGTGCCGGGCAGTCTTGCCCGGCTATTATTTCTAATTCTGTCGTTATATGGTCTGTTTAGGGCCAAAATAGGCATTTCAAGCCCCAACCCATTCGTCCGAAAAATGCCAATTAGAGACTTTATCGGTTGAGTATGGCCATCATGATAAGCAACCGTCCCAAAGTCAACTCAGCGGACTTAGTGACGTTCTGAATATCCATACGAAGAGTTTGATCAAGTTCTTGCTGATATCAAACCAGCCCCTGCGATACATCCCATGCCAATAATCGTATATGCGTCAGGTGTTTCTGAGAAAATCAAAAAACCCCACATAATTGAGAAAATTAAATAGCTATAGTCGAATGTAGCCACGATACTTGGGGCAGTAATTTGATATGCTTTCACCAACAAATAAGCACTGACAACCATCAGAAACGCCAGCGAAGTAATAACGCCCCAAGACAATCCATCAAGCCATAGCCAGCCACCTAAAAGGAAGGGCTGACTTGAAATCACAGAGCTTGAAGGTGAGATAACCAGCAGTGCAAAGGTTGCTAAAATACCTGCTGTCATCATGGCAAGGTTCAAAGAAACGACCAGTGAAATTGGGTTGTCTTTTTGGCACTTAGTTCGAACGATGATGGCCGCAAAGGCATAGCAAATAGCGGAAAAAATCGGGAGAGCCGTCATCGGGTTAAAGTCAACGGATATGGGACGCAGTATAATTACGACCCCAAGAAAGCCCAGAAAAACCGCGCACCATCCTAATGGCTTGATACGATCAGAAGTCATTGCTGCCGACAGCAAGACAATGAATATTGGTGACGTATAGTACCCGGCAGCGACAACGGCTAAATCCACAGTGGCTATGGCCGCGTAAAAGGACACAAACATCAGCGCGAATAAGGTCGAACGAAGAAGAACCCAAGGCCGAAGGGCAGTAATCCACGTCGATCGGTTACCGCCCATAAGAGGTATGAATATCAGCAGAAGCATGGTCACAACTGCGCCGCGTAATACAAAGACTTGCCAAAGGGTAATGTCACCGCTAACGAACTTAAATAGTGCGTCTTGTAAGGACATTAGTAACACTGCGGCAACCACAAACGGGATACCTTGGCGGGAAGAAACCATCATAACTATCTTGCCTACGGCTTATTAATTCCATGCTACATCATTGGACTGTGGTGGAGGTTTTATCAAGCGCAATTGAAGTCCGTAGAGGTTACTTTAAGCTCGAAGCAGCCGTTCGCCATTATCATTTATGAGCCTCGGTTTCATTTTATATATGACTGCAATGGGCCATTTTCTGTCCGAGGCTGATTTGGAAAGGATGTCTGGTTAACATTCAAACCCAGAATATAAAGCTTATGTGGAATACTACAGGAGAGTGCCAAATGCAGAGATTCAGAGATGCAGACTTGTACAATGCAGAGTGAGGCGGACTTATGCAAACAACATCCAGATCGCAACTGCCGCTAAAATAGTACCGAATAGCAAATTGATTTTCTGAGCGCTGTCTGGTTGCCTGAAAACCCTTGCAATAGTATCGCCAGCTAATGTCCAGATCGAAAATGCAAGCAAGTTATTCACAGTGAACACCGTTGTGATCAGCATAATGGAGGTGAACATACTTGAGTTCGATAGACCTAAAAACTGAGTGAACATGAGAGCGATGATTACATAGGCTTTCGGATTGAGCAGGAGTAATATAACGCCGTCCATAAATGTTGCAGGTTTCGCATCCTCTGCGCCTTTCAACGTTCCGGCTCTTAGTATCTTCCAAGCAATCCAGAGGACATATAGAGATCCAGCTAGCTTCAAAACTGCGAAGAACTGAGGGAAACTTTCTATCGTCGCGATGAACCCGAAGCCAATTGCAGCTGTAACGATCCACGTCGCAATATGATACCCAACGATTGATGGTAACGTTGCTTGGAAGCCAAACCGCGCACCATTGGCTGCGAAAAACATATTACCTGGACCTGGACTGTAGGCCAGAGGAAACAAAAATAATATCAGTGCGGCTGTTGTTTGAAGCATTCTGTTGATCCTTTGAAAGCAAATTCATTGGATCATGCGCCAGGGGGTCTCAACCACCCGTTTCTTGCACAAAAAATTGAATCCGAGTTCTGGTTTGGGCCAAATAGAGACGTATTGAGCCTCCTGCTCTTTTGTCCGAAAAGTGCCAAAATGGGAAATTTAACTCATGAATTCCCAATTGAAACAATGTTCGAAATCAGGTGATTAGCAGTTTGGATTGAACAACCTGTAACCATGGTCATTTGTGGTAGGATCATCCACTCAAGCATCCACGCAGAGCCCGAACGCTCCTGCTCATGAACGAGTGATTGCGTGATGGTACCCGATTGACCTGCATTATATCTTGCAAGTGTGACAAGCAATTCAGCTGAGATTGGGTTTTGTTTATGTGGCATGGCAGATGAAGTCCCGGCACCTTTAATCCCGATTTCATTCATCTGTGCCATTAAGGCAATGTCCTGCCCGACCTTACCCAATGCACCGCTTACTCTTGCAAGCCAATTGGCATAAGATACAATCATATTGCGGTTTGTGTGCCAGCTTCGCTTCGGCAAATCCAGATTAAGACTTGCCGCTACATTTTCGAGAACTTTGTCCGCATCCTCCCCAAGAGCTTGATTATCACCAACGGCGCCTCCGATCTGCATTGGGAAGCGAAAGTCTGACTTTTCATCGATTAATTCGGCTATTGGCATCATCCAATTGTCAAATCGATGCGAGGCTTTGATTGTTAATGCATTCTGCATGCGTGTCCGACCGACGAGGTCTTTCTCACCAAATTTCTCGGACAATTGCATCAGCTCACCGCACAGGCCTTCTAGTTCTTTGATAATCTGAGCGTTGATCTTATTCAGCGTAAGTGACAAAGCTGTATCAATGACATCTTGCGATGTAGTGCCAGTGTGAATTGCATCAGGTTCTTGAATGCCTTCTCGCAATTCACGGACTAACGTCGGTATAACGACACCGTCGTTAGTAACGCCGTCCTTCAGGAATGAGTGATTAGCTTTAAAAGTTTTAAGCTTTTCAAACGCAACATCCGCGGCTTCTGATGTGATAATTCCATTGTTTGAAAGTGCTTTCGTCCAAGCAATCTCGAAACGCAAGATGTATTTAATTTGCGCCTCGGCAGACCAATATTGTTTGATCTCAGGCGCTGAGAAGAGACCGGATAGCCATGGATGTGAAAAGGGATCAGTGCTCAATGTTACCTCTCATTCCACATTCAACTCAGCATAGCAGGGCGAAGGCCAAGCATTTCACGCGCCTGAGCGAAAGTTGCAACCGGACGTTCATATTTTTCGCAAAGGTCTGCTGCACGTTTAATCAGAGCGGCATTCGAAGGTGCTAGTGTGTTTCGGTCAAGCCTGACATTGTCTTCAAGTCCTGCCCGGGTATGGCCGCCAGCTGCGATGGCCCATTCATTGACGATGATTTGGTTGGCGCCAATACCCGCTGCACACCAATTCGCGTCAGGTGCGCGTTTTGCGACTGATTGAACATAAAAATCGAAAACAGCCTTGTCCGCTGGCATTGCGTTTTTCACGCCCATCACGAACTGAACATACAGCCGACCATGGAACTTCTTGTTTTTATGCATCTCAATGGCTTGAATCAAATGGCTCAGATCAAACGCTTCGACTTCAGCAGTAATTTCATGCGTCCTCAATTCCGTCGCAAGCCACTCGACAAGATCTGGGGGATTTTCATAGACCCTTGTCGGGAAATTATTTGATCCCACCGATAGTGATGCCATGTCAGGCTTAAGATACAGCGCGCCTCCACGTTCTTTACCTGCACCTGATCTCCCCCCAGTTGAAAACTGGACGATCATCCCCGGGCAGTGTCTTTCCAACCCTTCTTTCAACTGGGCAAATTTCTCAGGTGAACTCGAGGGCGTCCCGTCGTCGTTGCGTACATGCGCATGGCAAATCGTCGCCCCAGCTTCAAATGCTTCCTGCGTTGATTCAATTTGTTCCGTCACTGTTATTGGAACAGCAGGGTTGTTATCCTTCGTGGGAAGTGAACCTGTAATCGCAACACATAATATGCAAGGCTTAGTCTCAAACATCGAAGAACACCGTTTCTTTCTCACCTTGCAGATGGATATCGAAATTGTATTCGTCACCCTTCTTTGTTGCCACCAACGTTTGATGGCGATCACTTGGAATGAGCTGAAAAACGGGATCAGCACCATTCTCAAAATCATCAAAATAAACGCGTGTATGGAGACCTAAATTGATGCCACGCGCCACGATCCAAAGTTGAAGATGCGGCGCCTCATCATGGACAGATCCTGGCTTAATTGTTTCGATAATGTATTCACCGGTTTGCAAATCTGTGGGAACTCGTCGCCAGATGCCATTGTCGAGGCTTCCGTCCTGATCAGCTTGCCAACTTTCGATCATAAAGTCTTTTCCGATGTCACCATTGCCGTCATAAATATGGCCTCTAATAATAAGCGGCTGTCCTTCAAGCTCACCATTGCTCGTCAAATCATCGCTATAAATACCATTGATGTCCAAGTAGTTGGGCAGGCAACCGATATGAACATAAGGACCCGCGGTTTGTGACGGACTTTCTTTGTACGGCTTAACTAAATTGCTTTGCGCAGGTTGAGTGGTTAGCGCACGAAGATCAGCCATCAATTTCCCTCCTTTTTGTTCTCAAAATAGGTCGCTTTTCGCCCACGTAAAACAATATCAAACCGATAAGCGCGCATATCCATGGGTATGGTAGCTGCCATATCAAGCCGAGCCGTCAATTGGTCAACGGCTCGCTCGTCAGCAATGGCATGAACAATGGGGCATATTTTGATGTGCGGGTCACCTTCAAAATACATCTGGGTGATTAGGCGTTGCGCAAAGCCGGAACCAAAGAGTGAGAAGTGAATATGCGCAGGTCGCCAATCATTGCCGCCATTGGGCCACGGATATGGACCTGGCTTGATAGTTTTGAAGCTGTAGTTTCCTTCTCTATCACTCATGCACCGGCCACATCCGCCAAAATTGGGATCAAGCGGAGCCAAATACTGATCATTCTTGTGACGATATCTCCCACCCGCATTGGCTTGCCAAACTTCAATAAGGCAGTTAGGGACCGGGCGCCCATTTTCATCCAAGACTTTGCCATGCACAAGAATGCGTTCACCTATAGCGCTAGAACCCGAATGTGCAAAATTGACGATAAGATCTGAATCTAGTGCTCCAATGATATTGTGGCCAAATGCCGGCCCAGAGGTGTCGCGGAGGCGTTCGGGCAGCGCGATCAAATTTTGCTTGGGTGAACGGTAAGTCGTTGAACGATAATCGGGAAAGTCAGCCTTTGGTTGCCAATCAAAGTCACGAGGTGAATATAGCTCTGCCTTTTCAGCCATCTTTCTTCTCCATATCCGCAAAGACTTGCTTAGCAAGCTTGATTGCATGGTTTGCTTTTGGGACACCGGCATAAATTGCAACATGCATGAAGGCCTGCATCACCTCTTCCTTAGTTGCACCGGTATTCGCCGTTGCTCGGATGTGCATGGGGATTTCCTCAAAATTTCCACACGCAGCCAGCAACGCTAACGTAATTAAAGAACGATCACGATGGCTGATGGTCTCATCCGACCAAACTGTTCCCCAGGCGCTTTCGGTGATCAGTGTTTGAAATGGCGTATCAAGCTCAGTCTTGTTCGCTTCCGCTTTATTTACATGCGCATCACCCAAAACCTTACGGCGGATTTGCATGCCTTTTTCGTGGCGGTCAACCATACAAATACTCCCCGCAAAGCAGGTTATACCCCACTTCATTCAGCTCATATTGTGATAAAAATACCATCAATATTTCCCTCGTTCTATCATGATGTTTATCAATACTTGTCGCTTCTCAAATTTTGATACGCTTATGGCTCGATCTAATGCAGCTGGTAAATCCGCGCCGTCGGTCACAGTTTCGGTGTATGCTCTGCTTGCTTCAGCCGTCTTGGTGAAATCTGGACTTGGTGCAAGTGAGGTTAGCGGCACATCATTTGATTTAGACGCGAGCCCTCCTTTATATAACCCCGAAACAGATTTTCGAACCGCACCCCATTCTTCATTATTGAGAACGAGAGTGATGACTGGTAACTCAAGAGCTTCGCAGACTTGGTGACATGCGGTGGGGTTTGCAAACATATAACTTCCATCACCCATTGTCGCAAAAACGAGCCTATCTGGATCAGCCAATTGTGCACCCAAAGCCGCAGGAAAACCCCAACCCAGTCCGCCTGAATGAGGCTCTTGAATATAACTTTGAAATTCATCGAGTTGCAGTGGTGGTAACGGGCAACCAAGCTCGTGCACGACCGTTGCACGATGTCCCTTAATTGCATGTCCCACGCAATGTGCCACCCAATCCTTCGTCATCGGAGAGCGACATCCTTTTCGGGCCAGTGTGTCTACCTTGCTCCGCTCATCCCGGGACATCGCTGAAATTTTTGCTCTTCTAGCATCAATAATATCTTTGGCTTTCGGTTGTGATGTAACCGCTGCTATTAGCTCCAAAATCACTTGAGAAGTTTCACCACTAAGCGTGATGTCAGAACGAAATGTTCGCATAGGAGTTGATCTTGAAAAAAGCGGATCAGGGCCTAAATGAATGACCTTCGCGTCTTCACTGGGCGAGGCCCTATCAGGCCACCACGGAGCCAAAGAATCAATAACGAGAATAACATCAGCTGTTTCTAACAATTCGTCAGGAAACCATCCGACATGCATATTACTCGACATAGGTATCGAAATCTGGTTCGCCCAATAATGTGACAAAGGAATAGACCATTCCTCGACAAATTTTGTCAGTGCTTCAAATGCTGATTTTGACCCAACACCGCGCTGAGAGATGATCAATGGTCGTTTTGCTTCTGCTAACAATTTTGCAGCATTGGAGAGATCTGTAGGGTTTGGAGAGTTTTGCGCTGGGGTCAATTTCGAAGGTGAATTCAAACCATCGGATGTACATTCTTCACACAATACTTCCCGGGGTAAACTCAAATAAACTGGCCCTTTAGGGGTCGAGTTAGCGATTGACCAACCTCTGTCTAAAACATCAGAAACCTGATCGGGAAACCTTAATTCATAGTCCCATTTACAAGCTTCTCGCACTAAGGCGGTTTGGTCGTACATCTCCTGTCCCCAGCCGATAGGGACTGTACGTGCACCAAATCGGCCTCCTTCGGAAACGGGTGTTCGGCCTGACATAACGATCATCGGAATTTGATCACAAGCAGCGTTGATTATTCCGGTAGCACCGTTTGATAGCCCTACATTTGTATGCAGCATGACGGCTTGTGCTCGCCCTGAAATTTGATAAAAACCATGCGCCATTCCAACTGCGACGTGCTCATGGGGCACGGTGATTGCGTGAGGAAGATTAAGGCCTTTGTTTCGTGCGTCAATCAGACCTTCAATAATGGGTGGAAAATCTGTGCCCGAATTCGCAAACACATAATCCACTCCAAGTGCTTTTAGTTTTCCAAATATCGCACCACCTGCGGTTAGTGATGTTGCTTCGTTCATTTGATACACCTTAAATTGGATAGGATTGCGCTGCGTCTTCTATTGTTATCCAGCGTAATTCCGTAAATTCATCGATGGCAGCGGTTCCGCCAAAACGGCCATAACCACTTGCTTTTGTCCCCCCAAACGGCATTTGCGCTTCGTCCCCGACGGTTGGACCGTTAATATGTGCAATGCCCGTTTCAAGACGCTTGGCGACTTCCAATCCGCGTCCCACGTCGGCTGTAAAGATCGCAGCGGTTAGTCCGTATTTGGTATCGTTCGCGATCGCGACTGCATGGTCCTCGTCTTTCGCCCGAATTAGGGTTGTCACCGGCCCAAATGTTTCATCGGCATAGATGTCCATTTCAGGGGTCACATCTGCGACCAGGGTTGCGGGCATGATTGTTCCAGTATCAGGTGCCTGACCTCCATAGATATTTGCACCTTTTTGTGTTGCGTCCTGAATGAGCTAGCCAACGTGATCAATCGTCTCCCTATCAACGACTGAAGATAAGTTGACCTGATCGTCAGGTTTGCCAACCGAAAGCCCTTCAACTTTCCCACGCAACAAAGCCTCGAACTGATCTGCCACAGAATCGACAACAATAACTTTCTCCGTCGACATGCAAATTTGACCCTGATTCATATAGGCTCCGAACGTCGCGGCTCGCGCTGCAGCCTCCAAGTCTGCATCCTCAAGGACTATAAATGGGTTCTTTCCGCCAAGTTCGAGTAGGCACGGCTTAAGGTGTTTTGCAGCTCTCTCCGCAATGATTTGGCCGACACGTGTTGAACCTGTGAAATTAATTCTGCGAGTTTTTGGATGATCAATCAGTGCATTAACAACTTCCGGTCCATCTTCTGCTGAGTGGGTTAGGATGTTGAGAACACCTGGTGGAAGCCCACCATCGGCCATACAATCTCCTATCAATCTATGAAGTCCCGGGCATTTCTCTGATGCTTTCATCACAACCGTATTGCCACAAGCAATTGGCATCGCAAAAGAACGTACGCCAAGGATGATTGGAGCATTCCAGGGTGCCATTCCTACAAGGACACCAACGGGTTGTCGATATCCCAACGACATTGAACCCTTTTTATTCGCTGGAATGATCTCTCCTTTGATTTGCGTTGTCATGGACGCAGCTTCTCGAAGAGTGTTGGCTGCAACCTTGACATTGTTTCGATACCAAAACGGCGTGCTGCCGGTTTCAGCGATCCCAATTTGCACAAACTCTTCAATGCGAGATTCCAATTCCTCGGCGCATCTGTTCAGTATGGCGCGTTTCTCACTTGGGCCGGTTGTAGACCAAGATGAAAAGGCCGTGCTTGCAGATTGCACCGCGCGATCAACATCCTCAGATTTAGCTGATGCTGCTTTCGTCACCGCCATACCTGTGATAGGCGATTTTCTTATAAATGTTACGCCATCTGATGCCGCCACTGACGTGTTATCAATGAACAACTCAAATTCTGATGCAGTAGTCATGCATATCTCCAAGGTCTTGGGCCAGGCTCAATTGCTTCAAGCATTGCTTGATTGAGTTGGAATAAAAGTTCTGATTTAATTTTGGCGCATCCAGGATCATCCCACAGATTATGTGTTTCATCGGGGTCAGATGATAGATCGTACAGCTCACCAAATTGGATGCCCTTATAAACCGATATTCGATGGGATTCGGTGACTAGGTTGCGTATGTTTGGTATTGACGGAAGGCCGGGATATA
The DNA here is from genome assembly GCA_963691785.1 of Lentilitoribacter sp. Taxonomy (GTDB): domain Bacteria; phylum Pseudomonadota; class Alphaproteobacteria; order Rhizobiales; family Rhizobiaceae; genus Lentilitoribacter. The sequence continues at coordinate 3,674,839 of OY829371.1, read as the reverse complement.
TTTTGTTTTCTTCATGCTCAATCAAAACAGAACTGCGCAAACTATCATCTCCATCGATTTGAGATAGGAATGATTTTCCCTGCATGCCGTAATATGGCAGCACGTCACACCGTTCTAGTATGCTGGATGCGATATCAATTGATGCAGCCAACCCATTTGCCGTTTTTGGTCCATCGCTTTGAGGGTCAGCCCAAATAAACGGAACCTTATTGACAGATCCATGTGGGAACGGCCCCTTAAGCAGGAGAGAAAACGCGCCCATATAGTCGCCGTGGTCAGCATTAAAAATAATGATGGTGTTATCCGCTTCGCCACTTGCTTTCAGAGATTTAAGTATGTCGCCGATTGCATCATCAATCATGGTAATCATACCAGCTGTTAGGGCCATGGCTTCCTGGATTTGGCGCTTTGGCGCCATAAAGGCCTGTTGCATATTATCTGGCGCAACACCCTGATCCATCAATTCTTTCCATGCCAAAAGTTGGTCTGGCGGATTTTGATGGGCTTCAAATGGTAGCTCCACATCAAAATCGTCTGGATCATACATCTCCCAATATTTTCCAGGCGGGGTAAAAGGGTGATGAGGATCTGGAAAGGAAACAAACGCGAAAAACGGTGCGTCGTCATCGCTTCTGTTTTCTATAAAACTTTTAGCTTCATCTCGAATGTAGGATGTTGGGTATAATTCTTCTGGTATGCGTGTCCTGAAAGCTTGCGGGTTCTCGTATTCATGCGGCAATTGGTTCGCGCGATCTCGAATATAATCCCAGTCATTTGTTTGCTGTTTAAGCCATTGTAGATAATGGCCTCCACACTCGTCGCTGTGGTTTGTCACGAGACGCACATGATCAAAACCGTAATACGGAGTTGGAACATCATAAGGTGATTTGCCTTCATAGGTCGCGGGATGTTCAGTCTCGTACACTGATGATGAAGGTTTAATTGCCTCCGGTCTTTTATCATTGATTTCCTCAGACCGTCCTTCGGATTTTACCGGTCGATCGGTGAATGGCTGTAGGTGACTTTTGCCAATGGAGGCTGTTTGATATCCTGCATCTCTCAGAAGATCGACAAATGTATTGGCCGTGTCTGGCAGTGGTAAACCGTTGTGGCGAAGTCCATTCACTGACGGGTATCTTCCAGTAAAAATAGCACCTCGGTTTGGCATGCAGACTGGCGTAGTGACGTAAAAGTTTGTGAACCGGGTACCGCTTCTCGCCAAACTATCAATGTTTGGTGTTTTTACAATCGGGTGACCGGCACATCCAAGCCAATCAGCTCGATGTTGATCCGTCATGAAATAAAGGATGTTCGGACGTTTACTCATGCTAACACTCGATCCTTGTTAAGAGTACGATGCACAATTGTAATGGCTATTGCTGCCAATAGTGCACTGCCACTGACAATCGGATCCGGATGGATGAGCGCCAAGCCGATGACTATTCTGAGACCAACTTCCCAAATCGGCATACGGTGCATATCAAACCGACTAGCGGCTGAAGCCAGCATGTAGATGAGAGCACCAAGGCGGGCTAAGAGAAAGATGAAATCGATAAAATTCCACTCAGCGCCGGCTTGCGGCATAATGAGCATGACCGGGTTATAAGCAAAAAGAAACGGAATTGCGAAGATCACGATGCCAATTCTCGTTGCTTGGACGGCAGTTCCTATTGCGCCACCACCGGAAATTGATGCGGCTGCAAATGCCGCCATAGCTACTGGCGGCGTTATCGCAGAAGCAACGCCAAAATAGAAAACAAAGAAATGTGCTGTAAGATCAGATAGTCCCAAGCTTGTAAGAGACGGGCCTAGGATAATCACTATGGTTAGATAAGCTGGCAGAGTAGGCATGCCCATACCAAGTACGAGTGCAGCCAATGCCGCAAAGATCAGTGCAACTAGCAAGTTGTCACCGGCACTGCCGCTGATCACCTTTGCAAATTCAAGTGGAAGTCCGGTGGCCCCAAGGACAGCTATGATAATGCTGACCGTCCCAATAGCCATCAACAACCTACCAAATGTCACACCACCTTTGGCAAAACTTTCAGCAACTTTTATCGGGTGTTTGCGCATGTCAGGGTTCAAGAAACTCAATACCAACAAACAGGTCAATGCAATCATCGCAGAACCGGCGGCTGAAAAACCTGACATTAAAGCGACAACAACGATAGATATTGGAACGACAACGAGGATCAGATTAATCCAGTCCTGCGATGTTATTGGTTCAATCTCGGACTCTTCGGTTACTTCCACGCCTAAGGAGCGGGATTCAAAAACTACAGTGGTAAATAATGAAGCATAATACGCGATCGCCGGAACGATTGCGGCAATTATGATGACCAGGTAATCAACGGAAATAAAATCCGCCATCACCAGTGCTGCTGCCCCCATTATCGGTGGCATGATCTGACCGCCAGTCGATGCGGTTGCTTCAACACCACCTGCAAATGTTGGTCGAAAGCCCCGACGCTTAATCATCGGAATTGTGATCACACCAGTTCCTACAACGTTGGAGACTGCAGAACCGGATATAGTTCCAAACAATGATGAAGCCATAATTGCTGCGTGAGCCGGACCACCTCTAAATTTTCTCATAGCATGGAAGCTCAGTTTGATCATTGAGCCACCTCCGCCTGTACCCTCTAAAACGGCACCCATGATGATGAATGGGAAGACAGTGTTGATGAGAATGGCGAGGATATTTCCCATTACGCCATCGCCGGTGTTATACCAAAGCTCAGCTGGCGTATCTTGTGTGAAATCCATCCCTGCATGACCAAGAATACCGGGAAGATGTTCACCGAAGAAGAAATATAGTAATGCAAGAGCACCGACAGTTGCTAACGGTACGCCCCAAATTCTCCAACAAAAATATAGGATAATGACGCAGCCAATGATGGAAATCCAAGCATGAGATTCCTTGAAGAAAAAAAGACCAACGTCTTCAACTCGAGTGACGGCTACGTTGAACGACCATAAGGCATAAAGAGCAATTAATACCAAGCCGACATTAAATAAAGTAACGGCTAGATCTGTTGTTTTTGTCGAGAAATTGGATACGACGAGTAACGAGATAATTAAACCAACTGCGAAGATACTCGGATGAAGATCGACAGCTCTTATAACACCGATTGAAGGCAAAGGACCGAAATCCGGGATCGCATTTAAGTAACCCAACAGCGCAAACCCAAAGCCGATAAGCAGTAGAATTCGTGTTTTGATAGGACGTAAGGTATCCTTAGTCGCTTCCATGGCGACTGCCTCCTATTGGTAATTCGGTTAAGTTTAATGGGCGCGACGCATCGCGCCCAGTGTTAAATTAGATTATGATTCAGGACGGAGGTTATCCGGAATATCAACTCCAACTTCTTCATAATATTTGATCGCGCCAGGATGCAAAGGAGCACCCAATGACACAAAGGCGTTGTCTAAAGTCAACGGAGAAAGACCTTGGTTCACAGAGTGAGCATCATCCAAGTTCTCGAACATCGCCTTTGTCAGATCATAAGCTGTTTGATCATCCATCTTTTTGTTGACGCTGACAAACATCACGAAGGCAGACGCCAGTACATCCTCATCATTGTTTGCCTGATTGGAATATGTTCCTGCCGGCAAAACATCGGCTGCGTAACCTGGTGTTTCCAGATAGGCATTCCAGGCATCCGTTCCAATAATATCTGAGGGGACGCCAAGTAAGTTAAACTGTTTTGCAGATCCAAACTGATCGACCGCAGCCGAACCGATGGTCCCTGAACGCATGAAGACATCAAATTTTCCATCTTCGAAAGCTTGGTTTGCAGCTCCCCAAGCCAAACGGATAGCTTCATAGTCTTCGTTCGCCTTCATACCGGTGACGGTTTGTATAAGTTTCATCGTTTGTGCGGAGAATGAACCAGCAGGTGGACCAACAAATACACGTTTGCCCCTAAGATCTTCCCAATTGTCAACACCGCTATCTGCGTAGGTTATGACGTGAACATGACCACCGAGAAAGGCAAAGAGTGATCGGATATTTTTTGAAGCATCTATGGCATCTTGACCAAGATCTTTATATGGACCTTTGCCAACTTTCATACGCGCGAATGCACCCGCCGGCGTGCTTGCAAGGTCTATCGCCCCGGTGGCTACCTTTAAGGCAGCTCTGGTCAATGTTTGATCGACGTTAACGCGAATTTCGTGACTATCCGCAGAATACTTAGATAATAACTGAGGAACTAGGGCGCTCAGCCCGGCTGCAGAACCGCCCTCAGCTTTCAGTGTTTCAGCAGATGTAGAGAATGTCATTGCAAGAGCAAGCATGCCCCCTGCAAGTACTGTATTTAGATATTTCATTGTTTTCCTCCCAAGATCGACATTTCTTGGCGCATAATTTCTCACATGAGTTAACATGTGTAAAATTCTATTATTTGACTTTCCCATACGAATTCGTATATCTAAAATATGCTAGATCCAAAACATCTTTATTGGTTGGCGGAAATCGTTGATCTGGGTTCATTCAGCCAAGCGGCCAATAAGCTAAACGTAACTCAGCCAACGCTCAGCCGTGCTGTTCAAGTTATTGAAGATCATGTGGGCAGTCCTGTTCTGGAGCGTGAAAGATATGGCGTCCGCCCCACACGCATTGGACAACGGTTGGCTGAAACTGGTCGAACGATTGTTGAAAGTCGGTTAGAAGCAGAAAATGCTGTTGATCTCTGGCGCGGGGGACAAGATAGAGAACTCCGTATTGGAGTTGGCCCGATGCTGGCCGCTTCTATTATGGGTAAGTATTTTTCAGATGTATTTGAACATCGAACAAAATATGCATTGCGTGTTGTCTCAGCGACGGCTTCTCGACTGATTGAACGATTAAATGATGGACAGCTTGACGTTGTTTTGGCACCTGAACAAATAAATCTGTTTCAGGATGATCTTATTCAGCATAAACTTTTTGAAGACAGACTGGCTGTTTTTGCTGGTCCAAAAAGCAACTTAAGTCATTTGATAGGACCGGTTGCGCAGCAGCAACTTGCTGGGCAAAAGTGGATTGCGATCGGCGTATTATCAGGAATTTTTGGATCGCAAAAGGAAATGTTTGCAGGCATAAGTGCGGACAAAGTTTCTGCTTCAGTAAGCTTCACCGGTGATATTGTTATGGCAGCAGAAATGCTCAAGCGCACAGATGCGCTCTGCATTATGCCAAGACTATTATGCCGGTATTGTGAAGTCATGAGAGGCGTTAAAGAAATTGAACTTTCAGAAAAATTACCAAGTCGCAACGTCGTTCTCTGGTGCCGACGCAGTGACCGGCACCGACCCGATATCATTGATTTTCTGGATCGTCTGGAAACATTTATTTCCAACACCATCAATGGTTAGAGTGATCAAATCAATCTGAAAACAGATAAAGATCTATTTTGAAGATTTCTAATAAAGTCTATCAATTTAATAAGCTATCAACGCTCATTGCATACCGACAATATTGAGTATTTAAGTTCTTCAAGAAAAGACAATAGATCGTTGCGCGACTTGAACTGACGTTTCGCCTGCATGGCAGCATTTATACAAAACGCTGCATAGGATTGCGGAGTTGTGCCCATATTTTTTATGGAGCTGTAATTTGCTAATTCACCGGCCAGCAATTCTGTTTCCAAGCCCCGCGTCTTTTCTATGGCTTGTTGACTGAATTTACCAATTGAATCGTCAAACGCATCTGGGTCTGGAGAATTATGAAGCATATCAAATCCAGCAACTACCAATTTTTCAAATAGCAAATCCAACTTTTCCTCCAGCGTGTCGGCATCCTTCCAAAGTGCATTGATTTCACCAAGAACATTGCTTTTGACCATCATGATGGTTGCGGCAAGTGCTTCGTCTTTGCTCTTAAATACAGCATAGAGCGTGGGTTTAGAGACCTCCGCAGCTTTCGCAATTTCCTCCATTGTCGCTTTTCTGACGCCATAGAGCGCAAATACGCGCAAAGCGGCTTCTGTGAATTTTTTTCGATTTTCTGACATTTTCCTACTTGACGATTTTCGTTTTTTCGTTAAATAACACTTTACGAAATTCATAAACTCGTAAAGTTGAGAATGCAAGAGGTTTATGATGCATAACACTCAAGGAGAAAAACATGATCGCTAACTTTATTATGAAGCGCGTTGCCAAGATGATTGCTATTTCACAACGGTCTCCAATCCTAAGACGCCCCGATGAATATGGAATGGAATATGAAGATGTCTCGTTTCAAGCGGTGGACGGCATTACGCTAGAGGGTTGGTATATGCCTTCAAAGAAACCATCCAATAAAATCGTTATCTGTAACCATTTCTCTCCGGGAAACCGCTATGGCTATGCTGGGCATCTAAAAGGCTGGCGGTCAGCTGGCGGGTTCGAGGTAAATTTCTTGCCAAAATACAAGGCCCTGGTCGAAGCTGGATACAATGTTCTTGCATATGATCTGCGCAATCATGGCTTCAGTGAACCTGCGCAAGGCGGCAGCTATAACCCCAAATTTTTCGAATATAAGGATGTTCTCGGTTCATTAAAATATGTTCGCGAACGCGAGAGTACAAAGGATATGGAAATTCATCTCCACAGTATGTGCCTGGGTGGTAACTCAACGCTTGTCGCCATGAACAAAGCACCTGAGGCCTTTGATGGTATCGCTTCAATGGTTTTGGTGCAGCCAATCTCCGGTGATGCATTGGTTCGGCGTCTGGCGAAGAACATGCGCCTCGGCCAAAAGGGATATGATGCTTTTAAGCGTCACTACAATGAAATTTGGGGATATCGGATAGAAGATTCGTCGCCCATTATCGATGCTGCTGCTGTGAAAGTTCCGACATTTGTGACGCAGGTTCGCAAAGACTCGTTTACATATGCTGAAGAAGATGTTCAGGCTGTTTACGATGCGATCCCGGTAGAGGACAAGAAGCTATATTGGGTAGAGGGTACTACACAAAGATTCCGAGGATACACTTATCATTCGGAAAACCCTGAACAAATGCTTGAATGGTATGATCAGCACTCGGCTGCTTAAAAACCAAAGACCAATATTTAAAATAACAACTCAACGTAACGTACATGGAGCCAAATTTATGATCTGGACAATTCTGAAATGGGTCATACTACCAGCTGTCGTCATCATCATCGGTTTGGCCTTAACCGGTCGTAAGACATTTCATGTTGAACTAATGATCCCTGCACCAGCAGAACAGGTTTGGGCAGTTTTGACCGATACCGCATCCTACACTGAATGGAATCCTGTCTTCACAAAGGTTGAAGGTGAATACAAAACGGGCGGTACGGTCAAGAACACGGTTGTTGACCCAAAAGGAACTGTTCTCAACATTGAAGCAACAATTGTCACACTGGATGAAAGCCGAGAACTACGGCAGACAGGGGGCTACTGGGGTTTTCTCACCTTTGATCATCAATGGCTTCTTGAACCTGTTGAGGGGGGCACGAAAGTCATCCAACACGAAGTCGACCAGGGTTTTTACATGTGGTTTTGGGATTCAAGCTGGATTGAGCCGTCATACTCGAAGGTCAATGAGGCGTTGAGGGAGAGAGTGATTAGCAGCGAATAAGTTTAATTTCTGGGATCATCAGTCTTAAATGATATGTCCGGTTTGGGCCAAAAGCAGTCGGAAAACCCTGAAAGTCGAACTTCCCCTTTTACGCTATTTGCGGACAGTATTCTTTCGCAATAAACGAGCTTTCGTTTTGCACGGCTTCATATTAAAATAATGGCAGGTTTGATCATCTGATCAATCTCGGGGCGTAATAACCCCTCCACTAGCGGTCGGTATTTGCCTCTACCATAAATGGTGATCCCGGCAGGATTTGAACCTGCGGCACCAGGATTAGGAATTATGGATCGCTGACTTTTACCGAGTATTATTAAGCCCCATTTAGCTATATTAAACAGTGATTTAGTCATCTGTGAAATTTGATTGGCTTGGATTAACTTTGACCAATTTTGCTTACGTTTCCCTACGTTTGGCCTACGTGGGTTGTTATTAAGCCTTACGCGTAGGGAATTGGTACGACTTTGGTGAAGAGGAGAGGGGTGAAGAGTGTGCTCTGTCGTCTAGGAAGCGGACAATCAATTCTATAAATTTTGACCTCCTTCAGCAGCACAAAGTGAGACAAACATCACATTCTCATTGTGATTGCGTACGAACTAAATCCAATATCCGTGCACATCTCAATGAGAACGATAAAGGCAACACTGAACTTTCCAATTTACCATTTTGGATGCAATCGTGAACTTCTAAAATTTCATGCGCATATCCGTTGCCGATTGGCGGCAATTTAAAACGTTGCTGGTTCCCATTAAAAGATAGAGCAAAATTGTCCGGCTTATGAAAATTTTGCGGGATTTCAATAACACCTTCATCTCCGGTGATAGTCATTGAAATAGGCATCTCTGCGCGAAACCCATAGGACAAAGTTGAGAGAATTTCATTTTCATGTTGGGCCGAAACGACAACCATTTCATCAACACCACTTGCACCTGTAACAATCTGCGCTGAATGGTTTGTGATGGCACCTGCGAACAATTGCGAGATGGCAATCGGGTAAATACCAAGATCGGACGTCGCCCCGCCCCCAAGTTTTGAGTCAAATAGATTTGGTGATTGGTGAGGGTCGCGATAGGACACAAATTGTGCATTTATATGCTGTATCTTTCCTATTGCGCCTTCTGAAACAAGGTTCGATATTTTTCGTATGACTGGAAAGAAGGCAGTCCAAATTGCTTCCATCAAAAAGAGGCCTTTGGATCGCGCTGTACCCATACACAATTCTAAATCTTCTACGGAAGTTGTGAGCGGTTTTTCACACAAAACATGTTTGCCGAATTCAAGCGCTTTAAGAATGTTATCCTTATGAATTGCGTTGGGCGTTGCGATATAAACAATGTCGATGTCTGGGTTCGCGAGTAAGCCTTCAAAATGGTCGTAAGCATGGTCGCATCCCCAACGTTTCGCGAATTGATCCGCCGAGTTTTGTGTTCGCGAAGCAACGGCTATCAATTGCGCATCGGGGACATGTTCCATTGCCGCCGCCATGGAATTTGCCATATTTCCCGTTGATAAAATACCCCAACGAAATGTCATCCGACTGGCGGCAGTTCCTTTTGCGCGGAAATTAAACTGGACACTTGCGCAGGATTAACAGGTTTTAGCTGCCGCTCGGGTCTACCGTCCAGGATGGCTTTGATATCGTGATAAATCATATCCCCGATTAGATGTCGTCCTCCAGGAACCGCTGCTGCGCGATGTGGTGATAAAATAACATTTTGCATATTGCGCAACTCATCGTCTTCGGGAAGCGGCTCCGTCGGAAAAACATCCGTCGCGAGCGTGATCTTCTTCGCGTTTGCCGCAGCTAGCAATGCTGGAAAGTCCGCACACCAAGCACGGCTAATCAAGATGACCAAACTGCTTTTTTTCAACTTCGCAATAAGATCAGCGCTTAATATATTTCTTGTTTCATCTGAAGGAACAGCCGCCACAATAACAATGCGGCTTTTCTCGACAAGTTGATCCAAGCTGCAGAACTCAACATCGTTATTTTCTGGACTTGGGTATGGATCATAGGCGCGAATTTTTGGCGCGAACGGAGCCATCAGGCGGACGGTTTCCTTTGCGATCTGTCCAAATCCGATAAAGCCAATATCTGAACCAAACAGTGTGAAATCTGTGTCTGAACAATCTTCCAGCCAATGCTCTTGGCCTGCTCTAAATGCTTCATGTTCTCGCACCAATCCGCGACCACCACATAAGGCCATAGCCAATGTCATTTCGGCGACAGATTGCCGAAAGCCTGGTGAACAGGACAGCACTTCGATCTTTTTATCAAAGCAAGCCTGGTAATCTAATCCTTCACTAAACGCGCCCGCAACTTCGATGGTTGCTTTTAAGTTTTTTGCCCTTTCGATCTGAGATGCATTCAAACCGGGGAAGGCTGCCACCAGAATGGAAGCTTCATCAATTCTTTGATCGATACGCTCTTTGGACATAGGCTCATTTTGCGCACCTTCAATCTCACAAAGATCGGATAATGCTGCAAAGGTCTCAGGTCTGAATAATTCTTCAACAAGCCTGAAATGTTGGTCCATTATGACAAGTGGTTTTTTACTCATGCTATTGATTGCGCAGTTTCTTGTTCCTATTGCGTTGCAGGCGCAAATAAATGCGCTTTTTTATGATCAAAATCCAAACGGATTTCCTGACCATGCTCGAAAATTCTATCTTCCCCGAGGGAAGCTAATAGACGGTTTCCATCAGAGAGGCGAATATCAACTACCGTTTCAGTGCCTAATCTCTCAGTTAAGGTCACATTGCCTTTGAGCAATCCACCCTCTGATACTGGATACAGATCCTGTGGTCTTATACCCAATGTAGCCTTAGATGTTTGATCTAATCCTTCACGCCAGACATCGACGCCAAACTCCGCAACAGATTTTGAATTCACTTTAGCAGAATTTGCATCGCGAGAGACAATATCAACATCGAGAAAATTCATTGATGGCGCACCGATAAACCCTGCTACAAATAGATTGTCCGGTTTGTGATATAGATCCATTGGGGAACCGACTTGTTGCACGTAGCCATCCTTTAATACAACAATCTTGTCCGCCAGCGTCATGGCTTCCACCTGATCGTGGGTGACGTATACCATGGTTGCATCCAGCGATTTGTGAAGCCTGCCAATTTCCATGCGCATATCAAGACGAAGCGCAGCATCTAGGTTTGACAATGGTTCATCAAACAAAAACACCTGTGGGTTTCGCGTAATCGCCCGCCCAATAGCGACCCGTTGACGTTGGCCGCCTGACAATTGGCTGGGTCTACGATCGAGCAAATTCTCCATCTGCAGAATTCGCGCAGCTTCCATGACCTTTTCGTCTTTTTCAGCCTTGGGTGTTTTGGCAATTGTTAGACCGAAAGCAATATTTTCCCTCACCGTCATATGAGGAAAAATCGCATAGGATTGGAACACCATCGCAATGCCTCTTTCAGAGGCTGGAATATCATTGACCACCCGGTCACCGATTTCCAAAGTGCCGCCAGTGATATCCTCAAGACCAGCGATCATGCGCAACAATGTGGATTTCCCGCAGCCAGATGGACCGACGAAAACGACGAATTCGCCATCCTTAATGTCGATATCAACACCCTTGATAACGTCGACAGCACCGTAGCTTTTCTTGATACCTTTAAGCGTTACATCAGCCATGGTTTATCCTTTCAACTTGTCTTGTATCCTCGTAATGAAGCGATAATTGACCGTCAGATCCCTTAAGCACCATGACGGGGTCTGAGATTATTCCTGGAAATTCGCCGGTAGTTTCATCCTGCATGACGAAGCCCAACAGATATTTTTTATCATTCTGCTCAACAATCCGGGCGGCATATCTTTCACCGTCCAAGATTGGACCAGTTGCAATGCGCCACGGACCTTTCGGATGATCAGCAATTAGGTAATGGGTCCCGGTTTGCGCGGGTTCACCAATGATTTGTCTGGCTTTGTCATTCCAGAACCGCCCAGCCGTACAGAACAGACAATACCATTGACCATCCCATTCAAAGACTTGAGGGACTTCTAATTCGCCAAAACCGCCAGTAAATACAGGATCTTCTAGCGTCCAATTGTAAAGATCATTTGATGTTGCAAGGCCGATGGCACCGGCGTCCAACTTACCTTCAATTGATGCATTGCGTGCGGTGAAATACATTAGCCAGCCACCCTCAGGATTTTGGATGACCCATGGGTCTCGGAATGCGCGGTCATGCCAGCGGTCTTCCTCATATTCCTCATAACGATCATCGCGGTCCAAAATCAGCCCGTCGTCCACCCTCTGCCAATTATGTAGATCTTTTGAAACAGCATGGCCAAGCTTCTGATGTTTGCCGCCACCTTCTTTACTGGTGCCGGTATAAAACAGATGCCATTGATCATCATGACCACGAACGACAGAGCCCGTCCATGTTGTATAATCATCCCATGCCGGTGCGACACTTGGCTTAAAGCACGTTCCCAGATGGTGCCAGTTGATCAGGTCTTTACTGGTTGCATGGCCGTAACTTACATTCCAATGCCGCTGCTCAGGATCACCAATTGATTTATCGGCTTGCAAGAAATAACAATGCCATTGTTCGCCATCGTGAACATACCAGCTGTCCCAAAGCCATTTATCTTTTAAAGCCAAAACCATTAGCCTTTCACCCCCGTTGAAGCTACGGATGCGATAAAGGCACGTTGGAGTGATAAATAAAACGCGAGTACCGGTACGGTGATGATGGTCAGATAGGCCATGACTTCACCCCATGGAACATTTAGTTGGTCAGTGAAGTAGCCCAAACCCACCATAACGGGCCTAATCTCTTCGGCTTGAACAACCATCAATGGCCACAAATATTGATTATACATGAATAGGAATTTCAAAATCGCCGCAGTCGCGATCACCGGACCTGAAAAGGCAGAACAACCTTTCGATAGATAAACCACCAGCTGGCGCCTTCAACCCGGCTTGCCTCGATCAATTCACGCGGAAGATCTTTGAAATATTGCACGAATAAGAAGACTGAAAGACCGTCGGCAATAAAGGGTATGATTTGAACGCGGTATGTATTCAGCCAACCAAACTCTAATCCTTCAGTGCTTATCCATGGTAATTGTGATGCCATGAGCAAAAGCGGAATAAAGATGGTTTCATAAGGAATGATAAGAGTCGCCAGAATAATCGAAAAAATCACATCACGACCTTTCCAATCTAAAAATACAAACGAGAATGCAGCGAGTGAACAAACGAGCAGCGTCAACACAACGGTGAGACCAGTTATTAAAACTGAATTGAATACAAAGACGCCAATCGGAGCACGTTCAAATGCGTCTTTGTAATTGTCGAGCGAAATATCTCCCACAGGCAAAAACGCACGTAAACTTGATGTATCCAGCAATAACTGGTTGTCCGGCTTAAGCGATGACATGGCCATGAACAAAAGCGGGAAAATGAATATGATTGCGACGAGAACCAGAACGGCATAACGCGCGCCAAGTCGAAGACCACGATTTTCAGACGTTACCAAAGCCATTATTTCCGCTCCCTTGTCAGCCAGCGTTGAACAAATGAAATGCTGAGGACGATCACGAATAAAATGACCGAAATAGTTGAGCCACCAGAAATATCTTGTTTCCCATAGCCGCGTTCTACCGCTTGGAAGACCAGAACTTGTGTACTGTCCAACGGCCCGCCTTGGGTCATGACATCGATCTGAGCAAAGAGTGCAAATGCCTGCATGGTGATCACGATCAGAATTAGCACCGCTGTATTTCTAAGACCAGGCCAAGTGACATAGCGAAAGGTTTGCCATTTCTTTGAGCCTTCAATCTCCGCTGCCTCGTATAAAGTCGGAGAGATAGTTTGGAGGCCAGATAGCCAAATCACCATATGAAATCCGACACCCTGCCAAATCGACATGGCTATGATCGAGCCTAAGGCGGTTGAAGTGTCACCCAACCAATCGTGTGGTTCAAACGCTCCAAAGGTAAAGGCGGATAAAATATTATTGAGGAGTCCGTCACCCGGTGAATAGATGAATTTCCACAAGATCGAGACAATGACGATCGAGACCACGACCGGCATGAAGTAAATGGCTCGAAAGAGGCTAATCCCTCTGAGCTTCTGATTAATTAAGAGCGCCAATGTGAGCGCGATTGCTGATTGCAATGGCGCGACGACAATCACAAACAAAATGGTATTCATTAATGCCTTCATGAAGACGACATCTGACGCTAAGACGACAGTTCTATTTTCACCAGACTGCCAGCTGAACCATTCGCGTTTTCCATCCAAATGCGGAAATTCCGCATTCTTACGCGTGAATTTTCTAAGGCGCGGATATTGGATTTCACCGTCTTCAACGACGGCATTACCCGCGTCATCACGCTCAGGCTCGAGCGTAAAAACAGCCAAACCAAGCAGCTCTGAATAGTTCTCCAGTCCGATAAACTCGGTTGGATTCGGCGATGCAAGACGCTGATTTGTTAGCGAAAATGCAAAGGCCAAAACAAAAGGTATGATGATAAACAGGCCGATCAGACCCGCTCCGGGCAAGGCCATCAACCAGCCAGCTCGGTTGCTTTGTTTAAGCTTGGACGCCATGAAAATTCTCCCTTGGAAACCACTCGCCCGCAAATTATTTGAACGGGCGAGTGGAAATTTGGGTATTAGTGGCCGTAGCCTTTGTTGTTCTCGATGTCTTCGTTGATCTCATCAACCGCTGCATCAAGAGTATCTGCGACATCCGCACCGTTTGCGATATCAGCAAGTGCTTTTTCAAACACCTTTGCTTGCACAATATAGCCAGGTGTTACGGGTCGAACGAGTGCTTGCTTTTCAGACAAACCGTAGAACACTTCCAACGAACCACCGGGCTTGTAATTGGCTGTGTCTGCTGCAGCTGTTGACGTTACAGGTATTAAACCTGTGCCATCAGAGAAGGCCGCAAACCATTTGTCTTGCAACGCAAACTCAATAAAGGCGCGCGCACCTTCGGGATGTTTTGATGTTCCGGATATGCCGAATTGCCAGGAGGCAGCACCAATGGTAGAGCCTTTGCCAAAGTCAGGTGCTGGCAGGAATAAAGCGTCGTCTCCAAAGGCTTCGACAACCGGCAGGGCAGCCCAATTGCCGTTCCAAGACATTGCATATTTACCTTCCAGCAAACCTGTTTCGCGATCCGCGCCATCCTGACTTGTCCCAGGAACAAGTTTGTTTTGGAATAAACCTTGCCACCATTCACCAAATGCTAAAGCTGAATCACCATTTAAAACATCTTCGGCAGATTGATATGTTGAGCGGTCGACAATATCACCACCAAAGCTTTGCAATAAAGGTGAGAATGCATATGGATACCACTCGCCTTTCCAAGCCATGCCCAAATCAAGCGGAAATTCAAAATCTCCCGATGCTTTGATTTTTTCAAGCGCAGAGTTGAATTCATCCAAGCTCCATGGTTCTTCCAGTGTTGGGATACGGTTATCGTATTTCTCTAATGTCGAGCGACGCGTTGTAAGCGCAACTGCTGCATCCCAAAGGCCAACTGAATAAACTTCCCCATTCCAGCGACCTATGGGTCCCGGTAAATAACCTTCAAGCTTTGCTTCATCGATCCCAAGAGGCTGCATGTAGTTTGCCCATGCCCAGTTTGGCATAACAGGTCCATCGACATCTAGAATATCAGGCAGTTCACCCGCAAGTGCAGCTGCACCTACCGCATCGTTATATGCAAGTTGCGGGAAGGTTTCGATCACCACTTTCCAATCTGATTGACTGGCATTGAACTCGTCAACAAGTTGATTGATGAGCTTCTCTTCTGCATTCGCGCTGCCAGCGCCGTGATACCACATGCTTAGTTCTGTTTCGGCAAGTGCAGGACTGGCAAACCCAATCGCTGCCAGCATTGTTGTATGTATTAAAAGTCTCAAGGTCTTATCCTCCCATTTAGATTATAAACCTGTGCGTTTTGCGCAGGGGCTTGTAGCGACCCCCGCTCAACAACTTGGCCATTGACCAATATTGGTGTCTCAAAATCTGGTATTTGTGTATTTGAAATAAGATTCAGGAGTAAGTGGGCTGCGCGTGCACCCATTGCGGCATAGGGAAGTTCCGCAGTGGTGAGTGCAGGATATAGCGTTTCGGAAACCAGCTTATGGTCATCATAGCCTACGACAGAAATTTGATCTGGAACGCTAACACCTCTGTCGCGTAAAATACCATAAACAGCCATGGCCAAACGATCGTTACCGCAACAAATCGCTGTTGGCGGCGTATCTCGGCGCAAGAATTTATCAAGCGCATCCCATATAAGTTGGTGCTCGCCTTGCGAACCGAATAAATCAACTGGGATGACAAGTGAAGGATCATAGGTAATGCCAGCCTCAGCCAGCGCTGTTTTAAATCCATCAAGGCGCAGTTTCGTTGCAATTTGAGTTGGGCTTAACGTCAGATAGGCTATGTTTTTATGCCCAGCAGCGACGACTTTCCTGGTGAGTGCTAATTGGCCATTTTCATCATCAGGCACGACTGCGGGCGTCCCCTTTTCATCAAGGCAATTCACCAATACGACATTCATTGAATCTGTGTTGGCAGCGATATCAATTTGCTTATGATGATCAGCGACATATAAAAGGCCTTCGACGCGATGTTGGCGGAAAGTTCTAATCAGATGAGGAACCCGCTCTGAATTCCCACCAGTATCAGAGATTAATAGTGTTTTCCCAGCATTTTCAAAAACTGCCTGCGCGCCTTGAACCAAATTGATCTCTGGAAGACCTGCATGGGTCAATTGATCTGTCTTGGTGCTGATCGCACCTGTGATGAGACCGATGAGTCCTGATTTCTGAGATTTAATCGATCTCGCAGCACTGGACGGAATATATTCAAGTTCCGCCATGGCTTCATTGACCGCTTTGCGCGTTTTTTCCGCGACAGGAGCGTCTCCGTTGAGCACCCGGCTAACTGTTTTTGGGGACACGCCTGCAAGTTTTGCGACATCGTAGATATTGGCCAAGAATTCCTCCCGAGAATTCACAGTGTCTTTTTCTCTTATGACACCAATGTCATGACACCGGTGTCATGTCAAGTATAAACCAATTGTTTTTTTCAGAGTTGCGGCTTATTGGGATGAATTATTGATACCTAATTTGGTTCAAAGACCGAGCAAATATAGAAAATTTCCGACATCTGTTCTGTGCATAAAACGGAGCTCATAGGAATGCATCACCGGTGTGATATCCAGATTAAGTCGTTTGCGCTGCTTGTTTGATTTGCTTGACGACCCAATTGCACAAAGGGTTCTTTTCATCTCGTCTGTGGTGAACAACACTCACATCAAACGTACGGATTTCGATCGGTGCGGCCCACGTTTCCAATCCAAACGACGTTGCGTATTTTTTTGCAATCCGCGATGGCATTGTTGCGATCAGATCGCTCTCAGATAACGTTGCAAGGGCTGGGAAAAACAACGGAACTCCGGCACTTACTTTGCGCGTAAGCCCCATGTGTTGCAATTGCTCGTCAACAATACCGGTGAGGTCACCTTTGGGAGATACGATGAGATGTCTGGCTTCAAGGAAAGTTTCCAGCGACTGGCTTTTGCTGAGTAGCGGATGGTACTTTCTCGCAACCATCACATAGCCTTCATCGTATAGATGTGTTTTGCAATATTGGTCAGGCACATCCCAGAAAAAGCCAAGAGCTAGATCGAGCTTTCTCTCATCGATGAATCTCAGCGCCTCGTTTCGGCTGGCTGCTCTGGTCGTGACATGTAAATTGGGTGCGCTTTGCTCCAAATGGCGCAACAATGCGGGTATTAATACAGCAAGTTCACTGTCAAACCCGCTAATTCGAAATGTCCCTGATGCAGTTTCGGGTGAGAACTCGTCGTTAAACTTTAAAACAGATGATAGTTGCTCGACAGCTTCCCGGATAACCGGTTCCAATTTGAGCGCGTAAGATGTGGGTTCAAATCCATGTGGTCTTCTTAAAAATAGCTCATCACCCAATATGTCTCGCAGCCGGTTGAGAGCATGGCTGATCGAAGATTGAGTTAGGCCCATATCGTCGGCCACTAGGGCCGCTTTTCGGTGTTTTACCAGTCCTAAAAAGATCAGGAGCAAAGTGAGATCCAATCTCCTGAGTTGAATTTCATTTAAGTCAGACATGAAGTAAATTCGTTTTTTTTAATATCACTGTTCGTTTACCACTCCAATCACAGTCAATCAAGGCAGCGAAAGGTAGGATCATGGATATTGCAATAATTGGAGCTGGGCGTGTTGGATTTACACTTGCAACGGTATGGGCAAAAGCGGGGCACCAAGTAAGTCTTATCGTTCGCGATCCGTCTAAAATTGCGAGTGAAGCCTCTCGGATTGGCGCTTCGGCCGTTAAAATAGGCGATATACCTGATGGCAAAGTTATCGTACTCGCCACGCCTTATACTGCAGCTGCTGAGATACTGAAAAACCTCGGAAATTTAGCAGGCAAAATCATCATCGATTGCACCAATCCTCTTGGGATGGTGGATGGTAAATTTGGCCTCCTGTTGGGGCACAATACATCCGGTTCTGAAACTCTGGCCGGAGTTGTGCCAGATGCGCAAATTGTCAAAACGCTCAATCAAGTAGGTGCTGAAATTATGGCTGCAGCAAAGTCGTTCCCAACACCGCCTGCAATGTTCATGGCATCAGACAGTGAAGATGCAAAAGATGTAGTTTCACGCCTTTTAACGGATATAGGTTTTGATGCGCTGGATGCAGGTGGATTGGACAAAGCACGTCTGCTTGAACCCTACGCACTCGTTTGGATCAATCAGGCCATGGCGCAAGGTAAAGGTCGCAATTGGGCTCTTTCTATTTCAGAGATTGCAAATGCCTGAACCAGTTACAATCATTATTAGACGTTCAGTTAAGCCCGGTAGTGAGGTACAATATGAGGAGCAGCTTAATGAGCTTGCCCGCCAAGCCAAGGAATTGGATGGCTATCTTGGTGCCGAGTTTCATCGCCCGATTGGTCAATCCCGCACCTATACAAGCATTGTCAGGTTTTCTGATCTCTCAGCACTTGAAAAGTTTGAAGCTTCAGAGCTTCGTTCAACCTTTTTAAGACGTGTAGAGCCATATGTCAGCGGTGATGCCGTCTGGCAAAAGTTAACTGGTCTGGAATTTTGGTTCGAACCACCAGTTGGAACACAAGTGCCGCAACCATCTCAATTTCGCATGGCATTGCTATTGATTCTGGTTGTTTTCTTACTTGTCTATGTCATTGGCGGTGCAATCGGCGCGCTTCTCAACGACTGGCCTTATTTCGCGAGGCTTTTACTGACCATCACAATCGAAATTTTCATCATGACCTATCTCATTATGCCACGCCTAACAAAAACGCTGGCGAGATGGATCTACCCTTCATCCCATACTAAATCTTGAAAGGACTAATTATGTCAGCCGCATTAGATAAACACGGACAAAAGCGTATCCTAATGATCGTAGCGAACCCATCAACATCACCAACAACAGGTTGGCCTATCGGCTTTTGGTGGGCAGAACTAACCCACCCTTATTGGACCTTCACAGAAGCTGGTTATGAGGTGGACATTGTAAGCCCAAAGGGCGGTGATTTAATGGCAGATGGTTTTTCTGACCCTGAAGATGAAAGCCAATATTCAGCACATGACATCATATCTTTAGGTTTTAAAAAGTCCGAAACCCACTCAGCATTGCTTAAGAACACAAGATCAATTTCTGATGTAAATATTGAAGATTATGATGGTATTTTTGTCGCCGGAGGACAATCTCCCATGGTGACGATGATCGATGATGAAGAACTTCATGCATTTGTTGCCAAAGCTTATGAGGCAAATAAAATTGTTGCCATTGTGTGCCATGGTACAAGCATCCTGCTCAAAACAAAACTATCAGATGGCAGTCTGCTTGTTGCGGGCAAAACTTGGACCGGATTTGCCAATTCAGAAGAAAAATTTGCTGATGACTTTGTAGGCCAAAAAATCCAACCATTCTGGATTGAGGAAGAAGCAAAGAAAATTGAAGGCACAAATTTCATCTCAGACTCTATGTTCAAAGCATTTGCCGTGCGTGATGGTAATCTGATCACAGGTCAGCAACAATTCTCAGGTTCATCTGTACTATCTGGCTTAGCATGTCTGAACATGCGGATGCCCAACCAGATTAGATATACCACACCTACCCACTTGATGATGCTCAACGCTGTGGCAGAAGTCGTGACAATAGCGGCCAACCCCAGACCCGCCGCAAGCATCTGCAAAGTGTTTGCTGAAAGGTCGCCTGCTGCAGTTGACAGTGATCGCTTAAAACCGTGAACACCACTATTGGAAAGCATCAATAACTGGCTCGGTCCAGGCGTGCTCATCAATGCCAGAACAGTCAACACATATATTACCCAAGTTTCAAATGTCATTGATTGTCTCCTCCCATTACACTTGCGGTAAGTTTAGTCCGGCCAATTCAGGTTTGGAAGTACCTTCGTGCGGTTCGTTCCTCGAAAAAGTGAAGGTTGCTACGCGCAAAGTTGGAATTCCAGATTTAATGTAGCGACCTTTCGCTTTGTCTCAAGAGCTTGGGCATGTCTTTGGATGATTGGTTCAGGCCAAAAGCTGTTATCCTGAACAATAAAAGTTCCGTCGGCTTTGTGCCAGAAACAGACAATAAAGTTGAATATCTCATAACTTTATTCACACTTAGATTTGCTTTGCTCTTCGTTGCGCCCAACTGCCCTCCATTGCGGCGAGCGCAGCGCCGGATAAAACCAGAGGTGCAGCTAGAAGGAATGTGGTTGATAAGGGCAACTTAAAAATTAACAAATCCGCTAGCAGGGGCCAAAGAAGTGCCAAATATTCAAACGGAGCAAGTCGAGACGCCTCTGCATATTTAAAACCAAGTGTCATTGTAATGTGAGCAAAACCGCCAAATAAACCTGCCAATACTAAGAATATCAATGTTGATCCGCTCGGGATGACCCAACCCCACGGGATGGTGAATAGCGCAATCGTCATCGAAGCGATCACAAAGTACAGCGCGATGGCACCGGGGCTTTCAGTTTTGTTCAAGCTGCGCACCATGATGAGGGCTAGGGCAGCTAACACCGCAGACAGCAAGCCGAAAACATAACCTTCAAGACGCAGTTGATTGGGAGCATTCGTAATCAAATCGGGCGCGACCAATGTAATAACGCCAGAAAATCCGAGAGCTAATCCGCCTACACGCCATATGGTTAGGCGTTCTCTTAGAATAATCACAGCTGCAACGGCCATTAATACCGGAGATAATTGTGCAATCAGCAAGGCTTCGGCCAAATTCAATCGAGAAATAGCAGCGAACGCGAGAAACAGTGATAACGCACCAAAACCCGATCTCATTAAATGTTCAAACGGTCTTTTGGTAGCTAATCCATGTGGAAACTCCTTGCGCCACCACAAAAATATAATCAGAGGAATGATTGCAAAAAAGGAACGAAAAAATACGACCTCACCCAAGGGAATATCTTCGCTTACCGCCTTCACGCAGACAAACATACCAGCTGCGAGCAAGCCAGATAAAACTCGGAGTGAGATACCAAGACCAGCACGGTTCATACTACTCATCTTGCATGATCCTTTGCCAGAGAATCGCGCAGTGCATCGCCTGTTAAATTAATTGCTAAAACACTAATGAGCACTGCCAAACCCGGCCAAATCATTTGCAGTGGGGTTGAACGCATATGGATGCGGGCATCGAGCAGCATAGCACCCCATTCTGAGAGTGGCGGCTGGACCCCAAAACCTAAAAACCCCAGACTTGAAATACCTAAAATTGCACGGGCGAACATTCCGGTCCAAACAACAGTAAGGGACGGGATTAATGATGGCAAATAATGCCAGCGCGCAATTGAAACGTTGGATAGTCCTGCAAGCTTGGCCTGGATGACATAATCCCGAGTTTTAAGAGATAGGCCAATGCCACGGGCCACACGTGCATATCGCATCCAACCTGTCACGCTGAGTGCGAAGATTAAGCTGCCGGTTCCCGCCCCTAAAAAGCCCGCTATAACAATGGCGGCCACCAATTCTGGAAAGGCTAGGAAGGAATCTGTGGTTCGCATTGTAATCCAATCAGCGAACTTCCCACCAATTGCTGCAATCAAGCCAACGCTGGTTCCGACGACCAATCCGATAACAGAGACGACAAACGCCAATCCCAAAGACCAACGCGCACCATGTAACAATCGAGAGAAGATATCTCTTCCCAGTGCATCGGTTCCCAATAGCCATTCACCACCGGGGGGCTGAAGTCGTTTGGGTATATTGATTGCAGATGGATCATAAGGCGCAAATAACGGACCGAGAACTGCGAGTAAAACAAAACAAATTACGAGAACTAACACACTACGCATCATGGTCTCCAATGCGCGGGTCTAACACTTTATAAAACAAATCAATCAACAAATTGACCACAACAAATATGAGCGCAGTTAAGAGTACCGCTGCCTGAACTTTAGGAAAATCACGGGCTCCAATAGCTTCAACGAGGAAACTACCCAGACCAGGCCTTGCAAAGATGACCTCCACCATGACCAAGCCTTCCAACAGAAATGCAAGCTCCAGGCCAAAGACCGTCACAACCGGTATCGCCGCATGAAGCGCGATATGATCTTTGGATATAGAGTTTTGCGGAACGCCTCTTCGGCTTAAGGCTGGTAAAAAGTTCTGTCCTCTTGCTTCTAATATGCCTGAGCGAATAATCCGGGTAAGTGATGCAGCGACACCCAATCCAAGCGTTAAAGCTGGAAGAATTGCATGTGAAGGTGTGCGTGCACCCATCGCTGGAAGCCAAGCAAGCTGAACAGCAAACAATAATATAAGGAGCAATCCTAACCAATATGCAGGGATTGCATTACCAATAGATGCGACAGCAATTGCAAACCGATCTAACCAACCTCCTGGGCGTTTAGTTGATAGAATTGCAAGTGGTAAGGATAGAGCCATCCCAATTGCCAGAGCCGCAATTCCCAATGGGAAAGTGTAAGATACAGATGACATCAAATCAGGAAGTACGGGTCGCCCATTGACAGAAGAATTGCCAAAATCTCCCATCAAAATGGGGCTAAACCAAGCCTGAAATGCCGGCCAAAAACCAGCATTAAAACCTGCTTGCTCGCGAATTTCATCAACGAGGTCCGGCGTTACAATCGCATCATAACGCGCAAGTGCAATAGCCAAGGCTGGATCACCTGGCGCATTCCATAAAAGAGCAAATGTTGCTAATGCAATGCCTGCGAGCACCACAGAAGCTCGCAAGAACAATCCTATTACGATCTTCATCATGACGCCCTCTCCAAAGCCCCCAATGCAAATGCAGCATTGCGAAGATCTTGACCATATTGGGTCTTGGGAGATTGAATAAACTCTTTAGCGCTTGAATATTCTTCAACGCAACCTGATTTCAATACGATAATGTCATCTGCAAAAGCTGCCGCATAACCTAAATCATGGGTAACAACTAACGCTGCAAACCCTTCTTCTTTTTGCAAATCTGAAATTAAGCGCGCAGTATGCTTTTGGGTAACGGCATCAAGGGCAGACAACGGTTCGTCAAACAGTATAAGAGGTGATGACGTAATTAAAGCACGCATGATACCCACACGTTGTGCCTGTCCGATCGAAACCTCATTTGGTTTGCGATCTAATAGGTCAATTGGTAGTTCCAAGCCTTTGCACAAACGATTAAGTCGGTCCGGCAACAAAGTTTTCTTTTGACCAACGATGGGTTCTAAGACTGACTGTTTAAGCGTCATTACAGGATTAAATGCGGCTCTTGGTTCCTGAGAAACCAATGCCGGAGAAATTTTACGAACGGGTTTATCATTCCAGCTAATTTTACCAGAAGCGAGGCTTGCCAAATTGAGTATGGATGCTACGAGCGTTGATTTTCCCGCTCCACTTTCACCAACAACAGCGATGGTCTTACCAGCATCTACTTTAAAGGACACATCCTTCAGTGCGATAGACTTACCGCGCTTTACTGAAACATTTTCAAGTCTTAACACGGCAGAGATAACCAACTTCTATGTGTTGAAAGAGATTTTGCGGCAGGCGATTTGGGAGTCACCAAGATGTCATGCGTTGATGCATCCTCTACTACCTTACCTTTATCAAGAACGATCAATCGATCTACGTGTTGAGTTGCTAAACCCAAGTCATGTGTGATGAGCAGCATTGCCACATCTTTATCGGCGAGATGGTCTCGTAAAAGCTCCATTGTTTTAGCAGCAACAATGGGATCAAGTGCAGATGTCGGTTCATCCAAAACAATTAGATCGGGTGTTCCGATAAGCGCCATGGCAATAACAAAGCGCTGTTGCATGCCGCGGCTCCAACTCCAAGGGCGTTTCCGCAAATCGGCATCTTCAATCTTCAATGCAGAAAACAACGTCCTTTGCTTTGAGACGTCATGTGCAAGATCAAGTGCGCGTTCAGCTTCGTGCCAATGAAACTTGAAGCTACGCAATGGGTCAAGCGCTTCATCCGGGCTTTGAGGCACATGAGCGGCACGTTTGTTTTGCGCGCGCAGGGCATCAACGATGGCATGGCCCAAAGTTGATTTTCCCGACCCCGACGAACCAACAAGCCCGATACGTGTACCGGGCTCAATGGACAAAGACGTCGGATGAAGTATGGCTTGACCAGAGCGTATCGCACTCAGGTCAGATACTTGAAGTGTCATTCTTGCAACGCTGTCTCGTGTGTAATCCAGTAAGTTTCCGTTGGATGTACCGCGTAGCCAGTTAGCCCTTTTTTGGCAACATTTACCTGAGCAACATGGAATACTGGTATCAATGCAGTCTCGGCTGAAACGATTTCCTGAACTTTGTCATAAATCGCTTTACGTCCAGCGGTCTCAAATGTAGTTCGACCATCAGCGAGTAATTGGTCAAGCTCTACATTGGCGTATTTACCTGCATTTGAACCACCGTCGGATTTAAGCAAAGCTTCTAACACGGCACCTGGATCACCTTGTGGAGTTGTGACCCAAGCCTGCAGAAATAGATCAGCTTCACCGGCTGCAATTGCGTCGTTACTGGCACCATACTCGCCCACACGCACATTGGCTTTTACACCAATCGCTTGAAGAAACGCCTGCGTTAGTTCCGCAGTTGGCGGCAGTGCTGCGCGACTTGAATATGTCACGATGTCAATTTCAAGTGGCGCACCTTCAAACATCCATGTGCCACCTTCTTTTACCGCGCCGGCTTCTGCGAGAAGTTCTTCAGCTTTTACTGGATCGTAAGTTGCCGGGATATCAGCTGCCCAGCCCTTACCTGCTGGATAAATGGTACCGGCGGCAACACCACCTACACCAGATAATACGGCATCAACAACACCATTTCGATCAATCGCTAACGACACTGCCTTGCGAATAAGTGGATTTGCCATCGGGCCGTTGGCAGCGTTTACAGTATAAAAATAAAGACGTGCCGTTGGTGCGGAAAAACCAAGGGCTCCAGTTTCTTGAATGCGTTTAAAATCAGCTTCTGGATAGTTGATGACCATGTCAACTTCACCTGCTTCAAATGCAAGGGCTGCAGTTGCAGGGTCACCTGAAACAACAACGCGCACTTCTTTTAAACCGGGTGTGCCCAAACGATAATTTGAATTTGCCTCAGCACGGTAGAGTTGATCAGGAATGGCTTCTTTGAAGACATATGGCCCAGTCGCATTGATCGGAAACTCATCCGATGTTGGACCTAGGACTGCAATGCCTGGCTCAGATAATGTCCATGGGAAAGCAGCATTTGGTGCATTGGTTTCAAAAACAATCGCTTTTTCACCATCAGCAGAAATGCTTTTTAGATCAAGCAATTTAGCCACACGTGCGTTGTGCCCAGGGTGTGCTTCGTCTGAAATTGCAGAAATTGCGTCTACAACAGCAGATGCTGTTACCGCCGAACCATCATGAAACTTAACGCCATCTCGAAGAACCACCTTCCATTGTGTTGGTCCAACTTGTTCAATGCTTTCTGCAACGCGTGGATAGATGTTGAGATCATAGTCGATGCCCATCAATGTTTCTGTGACACCCGTTTGATTTGACATCCAACCGTTATATCCTGCACGAGGGTCTGGAACTTCAGCGTTAGGACCGAACGTAATGGCGATGGAAAGACTGTTTGGTTGCGCAAATGATGTTGCAACAAAAGCAAACAGCATCGCAAACAATATGAGAACGCGCTTCAAAACTAGCATTTTTTAATCCCTGATATAGATGTAATGTTATTACGTACCTATGCCAGTTACATTTAAAACACAACTAAGAAAATCAAGTTATTTGTTTTTCTCTAACAGACAAAAGCGCGTGACCTGTTTTAGAGAATTAATAGTGTGATTTTCTTCATATCTGGGGTCTGCTTCGGGCCAAAAGCTGACAATGGAAAGGTAGTTTCCTACGTCAGAATTGTGCCAGAAGCAGAACTCATTGACACTGATTTAGTTGGCCTGAGCAGTTATACTGCCCACCTCGAACATTGCATTCGTAATTGCGGATAATTTCTGCATTACGATATTCAAGATCGCTCAATTTAATGTCGCCAGATCGTTTTAAATACCAACCAGATTGACCACTCGTAGATTTTGACCAGCTATCAAAATGGTTTTGTAGACATATCGAGCTTGGTTTGACAAACGGTCTCCCGGCTCTAGCGAATATTTCATTGCGCGCAACATATAATTCCCAACCCGTGAGTGTTTCCAGTTCGCGTTCACTGACAATTTTGCTGTTCGAGCCAGGAAGTACAAATCCTTCATCGGAAACACGCAACTGCGTCGGTGGAATTGTATCAGTGTATGTCACGCTTGGATCATTTTGGTCTATAAATAAGTAAGTTATGAAAGCTAGAACAACGACAAGACAAAACGTACCTAGTAATGATGCTTTCATTGGCATGCGCCAGTCGGTTTTGTTCAGATCAGATTGATGATCGATTGAGATTTGGTCATTGTTAGTCAAATAATTTTCGACTTTGGCCAAATCATCATCGGTCATTTCAAGTGCAATTGAGACCAGTTGGAATTGCTTATCGTCTACAGATCGAGGCCTTGATTTATTGTTACGCCAATTGTTGATCGTACGACGTTGAATGTTGATGCGAGGGTTAAGTTTTTCTTGCAAAAACATGGCACGGCGCGCGAGCTGCTCATCGGATTTAAATCCCTTCTCCCGCATAAGTTCTGATAAAAAATGACCAAAATTTTGATGATTTTCAGGATCAGCCATCATCTTGCCGCGCATCTAACACTTTGAAAAAAATACATAATAGTTGGAAAATTCCGGAAATTTGTTCAATTTTCCGTCATTGTTATACCAGAGCGCTTGTCTAAAACAACAGATTTGCTACGTTTCATGATAGTTGAAATTGCATAAGATTAAGATCAAGGTGCGGGGCAATATGAAAAACAGTGTTAGTTTTAAGGCCATCTTTATGGCTGCATTGATGACGGCTGGTGCCACAACGTCGATAAATGCGCAGCAGGCGCAGGGCCAAAATCAACCCGGCAACGTTATGATGGTGCTCGATGGATCGAATTCAATGTGGGGCCAGATCAATGGAACAGCAAAAATATCCATTGCAAAAGAAGTCATGACTGACCTCATAACCACTTGGGATCCCAAGGCACCACTTGGCATGTTGGTTTATGGCCATCGTCGCAAAAACGATTGCAAAGATGTGGAACTTATATCAACCCCTGGATTGGTGGATCGTAAGGCGCTGATAAACAAAGTTCAATCGATTTCGCCTCGTGGCAAGACTCCTATATCTCGCGCATTAACCACCGCAGCTGGCTTCGGCGGTGCCTATCTTGGTCAGAAACTAGATCTAGTTCTTGTAAGTGATGGCTTGGAAACTTGCGATGCTGACCCTTGTGCCACCGCTGCCGGCATCAAGGCATTCAATACAAACTTCAAAGCTCATATCATCGGTTTTGATGTTAACGATGTTGAGTTCAAACAATTGCAATGTATCGCAACAGAAACAGGCGGCGAGTTTTTCCGTGCTAGCAATGCGAGCGAGCTCAAAGATGCAATTGCCAGTACGGTCGCTGCGGTCAGCGATAATGGTTCAGGTAATGACAGTGCTGGTCAAGGCAATGATAGCGCGGGCAAACCCGGTGAGGTTGAGCCGGCAACCCTGCTTTACGGTAAGCTCTGTGAAACATGTGCACGCCTAGAACCACTTGACGTCAATTGGAATGTTTTTAAGGCAGGTCAACAGCACCACCAAGGTTTGGGTGTCATATATCCCAATGATCAACACCAATTTGAACCTGGCGAATATGAAGTTGCCGTTCGTCTTCATAATTCACAGGCAATTGCTGCCGGAAACATTGAAATTGGAGAAGATGGGAAGCAAATTGATGCAATCAATTTGAATGCAGGAAGTGTGCTAGTATCTTCGTTTGTGAACAAGGAAGATGAGCAAGCAGCTAGAACTGCACTCTATAAATTTTATCCAATTATTGATGGCGAAGTAGGCGCAGCAATCGATGGCTCATTCGATAATCAAGGGCAGCCTTCTGAGACATGGCTCAACGCGGGAACTTATAGGGCGACAGTTAACATTGGTGGCAATGTCTCGGACACCGTGGACCTTGAAATCATCGCAGGTAAACAGATTAGCCATGTGTTTGACTTGCGCAGCGGAGTGGTTGCGCCAGAAGTCTTCCTGAGTGAAGGTGTTAAACACACCATTGGATCTAGCTTTCAAAAACTCTATGAAAGTGCGACAGGTGCAGAAATTATTATCGGCAGATTAGGTCAACAAAAACCAGCAAAGCCGGGTGATTATGAGCTGGAAATTTCACTTGATTCTGATTTAGGCAGAGTAATAAAGCGCTTTCCAGTGACCGTGACTGCAGGTGAGACCATCACTGGCCCATTCATATTGAATGCTACGTATTTTGATTATAGCGGGACTGTGGATTCAGGAGTGTTTGGCACGACGCTTTTCCGCGAGAATAAGGATAAAACCGGTTTTAATAAAGTGGATTTTGCACTCGGCTCTAAGGGAAAAGGCCTCGCCGAACCAGGGTTTTACAAATTAGAATTCGCACCCCGAAGTGGTGGCAGTTTCTCCTCTGAAATTTTTGAAGTTAAGGTTGGAGAACAGCTTTCGATTGACGTTAAAGCACCTCAATAGGGTTTGATATGAAGAATATTTTGAAACTGATTATGGTTTGGAGCGTTCTACTTGTTGGTGGTTTTGCTAACGCACAAGATTTGGATGTTGAAATCATGGAGCGTGCAGATGATGGTTTGGATACATGTGCATTCGGACAAATCGCAGGATTAAAAGCTGATGGAGATGGTTTTCTCGCGGTGCGCAAAGGACCAGGAACCAATCATGAGAAAATAGATGAGCTTGTAAACGGAGATAAGCTCTGGTTGTTTGAAGAAAACAATGGTTGGTATGGCATCGTCTACGGTGTAAAAGAGCTAAGCTGTAGTCCTGTTGAAAATGATCGTCCTGTTCAAACCAATGGTAAAAAAGGTTGGGTGTTTGGTAAATGGGTGGACATATTGGCTGGCTAAAATGACTTTACCTAAATCTAGATATCTCATTTTCATATTTTCTACGTTCCTTGCATTCCAGAATGCGACGCAGGCAAATGAATCATATAATCTCAGTTGGTCAGACCGGGTATCGGAGGAACAAGCTGATGGAACGATTGTTGACACAGCGCCATTTGTACAGCTGGGAAATCTTCGCTTAAGCCGCTTTTCCCAAATGCAATCTCTTCAGTTTCAAGAAACTATTGCAACAGGGGATGGCGATGAGAAGCTTCATGTTTTCACGGCATGGCAAGGCGGAGCAAGTCAGGGAGAACAACTGATGCTGGTGACAACTTCAAAAGATGGCATTGATGTGATCGGGCCACATGAGCAAGATTTTGAAACCATGGAAATTGTACCTGCAAGCGCAGATCGGGGTCCCACGTTTCTACTTTATGGCGCCGGCGACGGACCCATCGCAACACTTGAATATTTTTCAGGGCAATTGATAGCGCAGTAAGGTGTAAATTATGAGACTTTCGAAATTGATAGCAAAACAACTCACAACGGTTTCACTGGCGGCATGCATTGCTTTTCAGCCAATCGGCCTGAGCCTTGGGCAAGAAGCAAAGCCTTTTCTCGATCAAAATCTAAGTGAGCAATTTTCAGAAAGCCTCTCTATTCTTGAAACGGATCTTGGCGATTTGAAAGCAAGCGACTGGGGCGCCTTGGGAGAATATTTTAATGCGAAAAAGACCTCGCTGTTCTCTGAGCATAACAAAATACTGGTCGGGCAGCTGCGAAGAAATCTCGGTGAAGATTTGGCTCAAATCGACCGATATGATGAGCAGATGCAGCGATTTATCGATGCTTGCAAGAATGAGCATTATGATGAAATTTGGCAAAAACGCGCTGAAACAGTTTTAAAAATTGCGGCATATATTACCAATGTCCGGCCTGAACTTGACAAATTCTACGATGAGGCCAGTTATGTGTGGGAGCGCCGCACCGTTGAGCTCACATCACGGATCAAAGCCAATTTTGGTGTGTTAGAGGAAGAAAAAAGCGGCAATACGGAGCAAACAAAAGCCATTACAGCAGCATTCAAAGATGCTAGGAATAAGGCTTTTTCTAACTATCAGGGTGATCTCGACCATGTGACCTGGGTAATTAGTACAGACAAGGCGGCACTCAATCGTTTTTTTGATGAAGTAACGGACACTCTCCTTACCGGCATGTTACCACCAGAAGGCTTTGATCCAGCTCTTTGCGAAGAAGAAGGCGATTATTGCCCAATAGATTACGTGGTCAATGCGAAGAATCTTGCCAACCAGGTTCGGGATCTACTAAAAAAGTCATCTTTTTTGCGTGGACACGAATTTGGCAGTGAGGCGCAACAGCGTTTTCAAGATGAAAGACGCAGTACACTTTTGCACACATCAACCAATATACTTAACCTAATACGTAAATTGGGTGGTGACTCGGATGATATTGCCAAGCAAATACTCAATATGACAGAAGCGGAGCAAAAAAGAGTGCTACGCTATCTTGATGAAATGGCAGAGAAGGCTGAACTCCAACGTTGGCTTTTTGAGCAGGAAAACCGGGAATTTGAATCTAATGCTGAACGCGCCAAAGCTGTGAGGCAGAGCATTAATAAAGCAGCTTTTGAGGAAATGCTGGCGTTAGACAAAAATGTCCCTTTTTATCAAAAAGGTTTTGTAGTCAATAAAAATGAATCAGGTGAAGATATCGCTGAGGTTAAAAAGGTATTTAACCAAACGAGTGTTGAAACTGAACGCGAACTTTTAACCAGCGGCAACATGATCAAACATTTGCTTGAAGAGGGTGAAGACTATAGCGATTTAAACAAGCGTATTCGCAAACAAATTCCTGAAACCATCAAGGCTCTACAAGAGAGAGAATATCAAGAACTTGTATCGAAGCTTAACAAGGTTGCGGAAACTGAACGTCTTAAGCAGCCAGAAAACAGGGGTGAGCCAACTGTTTTCATTCAGGGTGGCATCGAATCTGAAAGTGGGCCTTCAAGTGCAGAACCCGAAGTGGTTTTAAGCGCGGAAGAAATGGAAAAGAAGGTTTATAATGAGCTGGTCGAACTGAGAAAGAACGATACATCTTGGGCTGAAAAATCTCCTGAAGAAATGAACCAGATTTTGAACAAAGAGGTAGCTGATAGGCTCGCAAAACAAAACCGGAGTCAAAATCGCAGACAAAATGAAAACCAAAATCAAAATCTGGCGCCTGATGAAACGGTCGATCTGGAAGCCCAGGTGGAGGAAATGTTCGATTCTCAAAACCCGTCCGATGAAATTGACGAAGAATTACTCAAAGCTGAGCGCGAGGCTCTTTTTGGGCCGGTTGATGACGCTGCAGTTGATGACACCATTGCGGAATTTGGTAAGGCTGAACCGATCCAACCGCTGTCACTCGAACCAAGCGATAAAACTCAAGCAGAGCAGGCTGGCTCCGAATTTAAAGAAGTGCCCGGAGAATCTACATATGATCGCATTGAAAGAATTCAACAGGATAAAAACCTTTCCGAAACAGCCCGCGAAGAATTATTAAAAGCCGAAAGAGATGCCGCTCTTGCGCGTATTGACGAGACAGTTGCGGAACGAAATTTGGCAAGTGCTGAACGCGACGCAATCCGTCAAAATATTGAAAATATTATTAACGATGAAAGCCTTTCGGAAGATGAGCGCGAAAGGTTGTTGAAGGCGGAAAGGGATGCTGCTTTTGCGCGCATGGATGCGGCTATCGCTAAAAGACGCCAAAAGGAAGAAAAAACACGTACTGCTGAAGCCAATCAGGACAGCGGCCTATCCGAAGCAGAGTTCCGTGAAGGGTTTGATCAAGCACGTGCGGACGATGTTACAAGCATTTTGGATGAGGCGCCAGGCGGTGATCCTAATTTGCCTGAGCCAGATCAAAATATTAAAGAGCTTCAACAACAATTAAGCGATGAATTCGATAATGATGATTTGTTTGCATCCTACGACGCCGATTTTGAAAAAATCCTGAATGAGAGCACGCAGCTTTTGGGTGATCAAATTACCAATGTAAGTTTTGGTTTCGCAGATGATATGCAAGGTATAGCCAACATTAAACCGACAGAAATCCCGTTTGAGGCAGGTGGTGGTCAGTGCAAAATCAGCGACGAAGTGGCAGTATATTCACCAACGTCTGCAAATTTTCAATCAATCATAACCGCCTGCACAGGTACTTATGTTTACGAAAGCCAAAGTCCTGAAGCGTTCAAACAGCAAGGATTTGAACAAGACTTTGAGTTCTATAATGCCGGCAACGGCGAAAATATTAACCTTCCCGATAACGAAAACATCTCAATTTCACTTTGTTCCAATGGGTATGGTGGTGATTTTATCCGTGATGAAAATGACCGCATAATAGCGTTTAGCTGGTCGGCTGTCGTGGGGGCAGCAATGGCAGCAGGAGAGCAAGGTAAAGCAATTTTCTCAGAAAAAGATTCTCAAGAAGCAGAAAAAGGGTTTGAACAGTTGTTAAATGATTTTGCTAATTTCGGCCTCAGTTTTGATGGTGGCGGTCAAAACATTGGCAATGGCGGCATGCCGGCTGCTCCAACAATCGATGACGGCCCAACCTTTGCACCGCCCATGTTGAACGATTTTCAGCCAGATCAAACCATTGGCAACGGAGGCGGAAACAATTTCGGCGGCGGCGGCCAAACTATAGGTAGAAGGTAAATTTCCGCTTAGGGCCAAAAGCTGTCGACAAACTCTAAAAGCAGCACTTCTCCTTTCGCACTATTTGCGGACTTTTCTCTTTCACAATAAACGAGCTTTCGTTTTCCACGGCTTCATATTAAAATAATGGCAGGTTTGATCATCTGATCAATCTCGGGGAAGCTTTGACGCATTTCTAAACGAATGAATTTGACTATCCTAGTGTGTTTTAGTCCAGAAACGCATCTGGATAAACCAGTGTTTCTTCGAGAGTATCATCACGAGCTATAGCGATTACCCTGTGCTAAATGGGAAAGAGTAATATCGCTTTTTGCGCTCGCTCTGAACTAAATCCGAATAATCAGATTCCCTGCCTCGCACCTGAAGTCTTGACCTACTCTCATTGCGGTCTTTTCTCGCACACTTTTGCAAAACTTGCGGTACTGAAGCATATTATTCTATGCCTCCAACATAATGGTGATCCCGACAGGATTCGAACCTGTGGCCTACAGATTAGGAATTATGGATCGCTGACTTTTACTAAGTATTACCAAGCCCTATTTAGCTATATTAAACAGTGATTTAGTCATCCGGGAAATTTGATTTATTCGGAAAGACTTTGACCAATTTTGCTTACGTTTCCCTACGTTTGACCTACGCGGGGTGTTAAT
Organism: Lentilitoribacter sp.; assembly: GCA_963691785.1. GTDB lineage: Bacteria > Pseudomonadota > Alphaproteobacteria > Rhizobiales > Rhizobiaceae > Lentilitoribacter. The sequence goes on along the minus strand of OY829371.1, from coordinate 3,641,337 downwards.
AGGCTCTACGCGTAGGGAATTGGTACGACTTTGGTCAACGGGTGAGGGATGAAGAGTGCGCTCTGTCGTCTAGGAAGCGGACAATCAATTCTATAAATTTTGGCACCGTACTGTGCCAAGTACGGAAACTTTAATGCATTTCCGCCCTTAGCCTATTGAACTCGATAGAATGGAAAAAGTTTTCGTGAGTTTGTTGAGTAAAACAGTAAAACTTTGATCAAGGATATTTCGATTTCAGCAAATTCCACTGCTCAATTTGTCGGTTTACACCAATTTCATCGGTAATATCGTTCCATTGCAAATCGGTGAACTGCAGCGCCTCTTTTGGTGTTATTATACCATCAAGTGCCGATGCAATGTTATCTCTCAAAGTGTTGAGATAACGACCCTGACCTTCGACATAAAAATCTGGGATCGCCGCCTGCATGCCCTTTTGGTGCGCGTCCAAAAATGGCTTAGAATAAACTTTTGTAATTTCTACGTCTTCGTAGTGTTCTGCTCTGAAAGGATCAAAAAACCCATCGCCACGCACAGCGTTGGTAGACGTTTCTGGCAGCGAAGCGAGTAAGCAAAATAAATACGCCAGTTCCTTATGGGGGGAATAGCTGGAAACCACATAATTCCATCCCCAATTGAAATATGAAACTTGTGGTGTGGGCGCATAAGAAAGTTGCCCTTTGACGGAGGATTTGTCACTGTTTAAGTATTTCTGAGTACCACCCCAACCGATGTTAGCAAAACATTTGCCTTCACCGTAAACACGCCAATTGTCAAACAAACCATTACGTTTCACAGATGGGTGTTGATATTCAGTCGCGCGGAACAAATTCTCTAACGCCATAATTCCGGCATCTGACGCTGTGTTTGCAGCAAAGCCGTCACTGACTGGAAAACCACCGAGTGCATGCATTCTGATCCACCATTCCCAAAGCACATATATCGGTGTACGGAACATACAGCCACCAAACTGATTTTCATCGGGCTTATGGAAAAATTCCATCATTTTATCAAGATCAGACCAAGTGTTTGGCACTACCATATCCTGCCCGTATTTATCGGCATATTGGTCAGCCAGCTCCGGGTTTTCAAGTAAACGATTGTTATAAAACATGAGGTAGACATCACCATCTGTTTGATAACCAAATTTTCGACCCTTATAGGTGTCGCCCAAAGAGTAAAGAGATTGTCCGCAATTGGCTATTGGCTCATATCTTTCTGAATAAGATGTGACGTCAGCCACAGCGCCAGCTTCGGCGAGGTCAGGAATACCAAAGGTCGCTGGAAGAGCGATGTCATAATTTGAATTTCCTTGAGCTGCGCTATTGAGCATGTGGATATTAATTTCATCTACAGTCGTTTCAACATATTCAATTGCAACACCTGTGTGCTCGGTAAACAATGACGCGACTGGTTTTATATTTTCAATAGAGCCCTGCGGATAAAGTATTCTGAGTGTATCCACACCCTCAGCCAACTTCTTTGCCGCATCAAGGATTGGCATCATATCCGCGGCATAAGCGTTATTATTAAAGATACTGGATCCTCCCAAGCCCAAAAAAGCTGCCGATGCGGATCCTGCAACAAAGTTTCTTCTTGTTGTAAGCATTCTTCACCTCCCCTATGATGACACGAATCAAATCTACAAGATCGCTCAGACCTAGTAAAGTTAAGCTGCTGAAACAGAAGAATTATTTGAGGGGGACATCGAAACTGACACGCGGAATTTCGTTCAAAGTTTTCTTCAGCTACTTTGTCGTGATAGCAATTGTTGCTGCAATCTCGGTTGCAACCATTTATTCATTGAACAATTTCCAAGATCGACAGACCAATTTTTCAGAAGAATCTGTGACCTATTTAAATAACGTACAACAGTTTTCAAAGTCTGCATCCGATTACTTGGTTTTTGTTGAGCGATTATCGTCAGTCGACCAACTTGATGGGACCTTAGATGCTTGGCTCCAAACGGGACGTGATATCGTCACGAATTTGCTCAATACGGTAAAATCAGCGAGGCAAACTTCAAGTAAGGACGATATTGAGATAATTTTTGGTCAGATATTCGCCGAGGTCGATGAACTCGTCGATATAAAGAAAAATGGGATTCCGCCGCTACTTGCCACTGCAGATGAAAAATTTAAAGCGTTGCAGGAAGCGATTGCAACCATCCAACGGGTCATTCGAAGGGCAGAAGTTCAAGGTAGGTTGGGCGGTGGCTTGGACCAAAGCCAAGTTGACTTGTATGACCGAATACTGGAAAACTCTCCAAGACTTCAAATAGCGCTATCCTTTGTTTATCCAATCACCGGGCAAACTGATTTCTCTGCCGTTAAAAATGACTTTATCCGTGCGACACGTGAGATAATAAACAGTAATGTTCTCATAAAGGACCAACGGTCTCGATCTAAAATCTCCCAAAGCACATCAGAACTTTTAAAAGCTATAGATCCGCAGGACGGTTTTTTTCAACGTGTAAAACAGGTGCAATTGCTACAGACACGATTGAATGACACGGTGCAAAGAAATTACAAACTTGAAAATCAACTTAATGATGCCATTGCAAATTTGGTTTCTGAAGCCAACGCACAAACTCAACGAGAGCTAAAATTCATCACCGAACTAGTGCAAAGTGATGTGCGCAAAGCCCTCATATCCTTGGCCCTTGCGCTTTTGGTTGCAACTTTGATTATTTTATTTTTTGTAAATCCACAAATCGTCAATCGGTTGAAGAAGCTAGCGAGAGACACATCAATTATTGCTAGCGGAGAATTAGATCAACCTATTGTCACAACAGGAACGGATGAAATTTCCAACATGGGTTTTGCCCTTGAAGATTTTCGACAAAAGCTCATTGAAAAGGAAAAGAATGAAGCACAGATCCGAGAAAATGAAGCGCTACTGAGTAATATTTTTTCAAATGCTGCTGATGGTATGATGATGATTGACCAACACGGAAAAATCCTGAGCTTCAACCAATCCTGTGAAAAAATTTTTGGTATCGAAAGTGCTGATGTACTTGGATCCAAGGCGGATCAATTCATTGCGGATCTGGCTGTTAATGCTGGTGAGGCTAAATCCAATGGCAAAACTGATGGCAGCAATCCCAGTGCTGCAAATGTTTCGTACCAATTAGTTGGTACTAGAGCAGATGGTTCGAATTTCCCATTGGAGATTACCACCAGTGAAGTAGAGCAAGATGGATCTGTTACAATTTTATGCATCTTAACGGACGTTTCTGAAAGAATTCGGCTGCAAACTGAGCGTGAAGAACTCATTCAGTCTTTGTCAGCTTCTAACACGCAGCTAGCTCAATTTGCTTATGTATGTTCACACGACCTTCAAGAACCAATGCGAATGATTTCTGCATTTTCGGGCAAATTGAAAGATAGACTTCTTCAGATTGATTCAAACCTTGTGGATGACGAAAAATTATCCATTTACCTCAGTCAACTCACAAAGGGTGCCTCCAATGGCCAAGCATTGATTCGTGGCATATTAGAATATTCAAAGCTGGACCACGAGAAAACTGCGTTCGAGGCTGTTGATTGCAACGAAGTCGTACAAGATATTCGCAAGGTTCTTGAGGCAGATGAGCAACATCAAATATTAGTTGAAGGAAAGTTGCCAATCGTCAAAGGTGTTCGGACCCAGATTTATCAACTCTTCTCAAACTTAATCTCCAACGGTCTTAAATATGTTGCGCCAGACAAAACGCCAACGGTTAAAATTGCATCAAGTGACTTCGATCAAGAATACTGCACGATCAGTTTTACCGATAATGGCATTGGTATTGACGAGAAGAACCAAAAGTCAATTTTTGAAATTTTTCGCCGACTTCACCGACGCGATGAATTCCCGGGGACGGGGATTGGTTTGTCTATTTGCAAAAAAATTGTTGAAACGCACAGAGGAACAATTACTGTATCCTCTCAAATGGGCGCTGGCTCAACATTCAAAATCACTCTGCTAAAACAATAGCAGGAAAGGATCACAATATGTCTCCACAGAAACTTGCCGAGATTTTGCTCGTTGAAGACAATGAAGGCGATGTAATTTTGACCAAGGAAGCATTTGCGGATGCAAAGTTTAGGAATAACTTACATATTGCAAGAGATGGAGAAGAAGCACTAGATTACCTGTTTAAGCGCGCGGGGTTCTCTGATGCCGTTACACCCGATATCATCCTTTTAGATCTTAATTTGCCTAAAGTTCACGGCAAAGACGTATTGTCAGAGATTAAGGCCGATCCGAATCTCAAGCGCATTCCTGTGATTGTTCTGACAAGTTCTGAAGCAGATAATGATGTACTGGAAAGCTACGATCTCAATGCGAATTGCTATGTTGTTAAACCAGTCGACGCTGTCAAGTTTATGGATGTTATCCAACAAGTAGAGAGCTTTTGGATAGATATTGTTTATCTACCGGGTTCCAGTGCTTAGGAACATAGTTTTCAATATAAACGGGGTTACATATATTGAGCGAAAAAGAAGACCAAAGTGAAGCTGAGAAAATTAAATCTGAGCTTGTTGACCTTTTATATATAATCTCACACGACTTTAACGCCCCCCTCCGACATATCGATGGATTTGCGCGGCTTGTTAAAGAACGGAACTCAGAAATTCTTGATGAACGTACTAACCTGCATTTAGATCAAATAACCAGTGCAACCGAAAAACTATCCGGTATGTTCAACGGTTTATTGTCTTTATCTCGTGTTTACACTCGGCAAAAGGAATTTGAAATTGTCGACATCAATGAGTTGGCGCAAGAGATTGTTCAAGAAAAGCAAACCGCTGATTTCCCCAATGTTCAAACTGAGATACGCATCGAACAATTGCCAAATTTGTTTTGTGACAAGCAGCAAATAGAAGCGGTTTTAGATGCCCTGATTGATAATGCCTTCACCTTTAGAAAAGGAGATAAGTTATCATTGGAAATTTTGCCGATAGTCGCCGATGACAAAGCTGGATTTTGCGTGCGCGACAATGGGATTGGCATTGAGGAAAAGTACCACGAAGAAGTATTTAAACCCTTGCGGCGTGGTAGCTCGACAGCAGATATGCCTGGTTTTGGAATTGGTTTAAGTCTTGTTGAGAAAGTTATCGAACGACATCGAGGATCCATTGAGTTGACTTCGAAAGTTGATGAAGGATGCACTGTCGTAATTTTGTTGCCGAGTATGCAAACTACTACTTAAAAAATTGGGGATTCGTTCCATAGTTTTTTGCCATTTCAACTATCCAAATGTAAGTTACTTTTCGGTTCAGTAGATGCGGCGGCATTTCAAATACACAATGTTTACAGGTGCTTATGCGCCATATCTAGTTATGGGAATTAAAAGGTGATGAATTAGCTGCCTTGCAGTTGTGTTTGTTCTGAACGGCTTCTTATTGGATTGATTACACAGGCCTATTTGACGTGAATTCAAAAAATATGCACTCTAGAATAATAGTGCTTTACATTGACGATGATGAGTTTGAGCATGAACTTCTTCGTCGGAGCATTTTGAAATCGGGGGAAAACCTAGAATTAATTTCAGTGTTTGACATCCCTTCCGCGTTGCCTGTTTTGGACAATAATTTCGTCGACCTCGTTATGTTAGACAATAGACTTCAATCCGAAACCAGCTTTTGTGAATCGGTTCCAAAAATAAAATCCACAGGATATTCTGGACCGATATCAATTGTTTCGTCTTACCTCAGTGATACACTTCAAGAGGAATTTAACGACTCAGAGGTCGAATTCCTATGCGATAAAGAGAACCTCAATGCAGCGACTATTTTAAATCAATTAGCGCAAAGATTTGATAATAGTTATCATTTCAAGGCAAGCTAGCTGATGCTTTTAGATGCAAAAGACTGCTAAATTGTTCAAACTGTACTCATATTCCCCAATATGGTAAGTTTCGCGTAAGCTTGTAAAGGAATATTAACAACAAGTTAATGAAGAAGGTGAGTTAGTTGTAATCCAAGGGCTCTTTATAACATTGTAGTTTCGATTTGTGTCAGTTTGTTAGCGTTATTAGCCCAAACACTTATATGACATAGGAACCATGATGGGTACTTCGGCAGCAGCATTTGATCACTCAAGCAATCATTCCAATATTCTTGAACTTTTTGATAAAGACAATTCAAACAACAACAAATTAAAACCGCGCAAGTTGTCGGTTCTTATTGTTGATGACAGTGAAATTGATTTTCAGATAATCAAGCGAACCCTTAAACGTATGGAAACCTACGATACAGACGTTTATTATGCTGCTGATGTGGTCGAGGCGCGTGAAATTACAGCAAACTACCAAATTGACATGGCGCTAATTGACTATTGCCTGGGCCTTGATTCAGGAATTCGCGCGGTTAATGAGATCGGTGGACGATGTGGACGTATTCCTGTCATTATGGTGTCCGGCATGCCTGGGCCAGAAGTCCCACAAATGGCATTGCGAGCAGGAGCGATCAATCATATCAACAAAAATGAAATTTCCCCAGCGTTGCTCGATTCAATTATAAGAAGCGCACTTTACACTCATAGAGTAGAAGCACAACTTCAACGTACCATAGTTGAACTAAATAAAGCTGACCAAGCAAAGAATGATTTCTTCTCTCGCATGAGCCATGATTTGAAGACTCCATTGAACGCAATTTTGGGCTTCTCCGACGCGATCAAATCTGGTGTCTATGGGGAATCCACTTCAGAAGGTTGTGATCGAGCAGTTGAAAATATTCATGACGCTGGCCACACACTATTGGAAACCATAAATAACTTGATCGTTCAGGCATCGAATTCGCAAGCTATCAAAGCTCCTGAATTTGAGAATATTCGAGTTGGCGATATTTTGATGGATTCAATTCGAATTGTTGAACCATTCGCGAAGTCGGCAGGCCATACCATCGTCTTTGATGAAATAGTTTCCAATCGCGAAATCAATTGTCAGGTTGAGAACTTTACACAAGCCATCACAAATATTTTGTCAAACGCGATCAAATATTCCAACGATCCAAGTGATATTTTAATATCAGCAGCTGAATCAAATACCTCAGTGGAAATCACAATAAAAGATCACGGAATTGGTATGTCGGATGCCGACATGAAAAAAGCATTCCAATTGCATGGCCGAATAGAACAACCAGCACATCTAGCAAGAGAAGGCACTGGAGTTGGTCTTTCAATCGTTCAGGATGTGATATCAAATCATGAAGGAACATTGGAATATAAAAGTGTGCCTGGTGAAGGGACTGAAGTGAAAATCACCCTCCCAAAAATCATACCCAACTAAAAACATATTAGTTACATATAATATTAAATAATTAACAGCCTCAAGAAATCATTTCTTGAGGCTATTTTAATAAAAAATTAACTTTTTCGTAAGCTTCGCACAAGCTTGGCCGTCTAGTTTAAGGTGGCTGACAACCCTTTCACAGGTTATGGTCAGCAATTGCGAAGTTGAGTTAAAAATTGGCAGAATATATGACTGCCCATATCCCGAAATAACTCATCTTTATTGCACTTCCCTGACAATTTAGCCTCAAAGTCTTTTTGGATTTCTCGCTTTTCAAAAAGTTCTAATCTGAAAATTGTCAGGAACACTTTCAAAAAAATATGAGGAGGAGGAAGACAATCTGGTTTGCTGTTTGGATTAGAAATTAACCCGCCAGTTACTTCAGTTTCAGATCAGCAACTTAGTACATTTCGAATTAATATTATTCCACTCCCAGCGGAGTAATTTAATTTGAAATATTGTTTGGTTCAAAACGTTTCCCCTTTTCGATTTTGATCCAAACCTTGCATGTGCAAACCATGTTCGCTTTGGTTTTAGATAGCACGATTCCCGACCATCGTTTCCCCCAAAGGTTGGCGAATGCAAAAAAGACTACCGAGTGCCGCCCTGGTCTCGGTAGTTTTTTTTCAGACTAGCATTTGGGTGAATGCGTCAATCTTCTATCAGAGGTGATGATCTGATGTCCCGAAATTTCATCGAAGTCGTGTTTTAATAATTGGTATAAAACGAATCAGTCTTTCAGAGACTACTTTTTGGCTCATCAAATTCATTATAGCGAAACTCAATCGGATACACTTCTTTTAAATCTTTGTTTTTATTGGATTTAAATCAGTGGAAGTTATCCTTCCACAACTTGTGTTAGATTAATAGTTGTCAGATAATAAGCAACAAGTAGTGATTTCTTAGATATTACTTTTAGCGATGAGGTCAAGTTATGTTAAACATAGGTTTAGATACTGGTACCAATAAAAAAAGCGACGAAATCCGACCACACTTGTTGCTGGTAGAAGATGACGAAATCGATGTCATGTTTTTTGAACGTGAGATGGAAAAATCTCCCGTAGATATAAGCCTAAAAGTTGCCAGAGATGGTAGCGAAGCGCTTGATATCCTGGAGAAAGATAACATTCGACCATGCGTTATCGTGACAGATTTGAATATGCCTGGCATGTCTGGCTTCGAATTTATTGACAAAATACGAGCCGAGAAACGGCTCCAGGATAGTGTCATATTTGTTTTTTCAAGTTCAGAGCTCGAGGAAGATATCAAACTCAGTTACGAAAAACATGTAGCTGGTTATATTTCAAAACAAGCTTCGATTAAAACAATGTACATGGGTGTGCGCCTTGTTCTCGACTATTGTGATAATGTCTTACTGCCTCATTAATATTCATATTGATGAGAGAAACACATCTATTAACTCGAACCATTTTTCTTCCAAGAGAAGGAAAAGGTTGTGCCGCGTTCTTTTTCGGGATTTGAATGTATCTGTAAAATACCCCCGTTTGCTTCGACAGCCTTTTTAACGAGTGCCAACCCCATACCATTGCCTGCAATTTGATCCCTGCGTTCAAGCTTACGGAACGGTAGCAAAATTTTGTCATGCATATCTGGATGAATACCTGGTCCATCATCAGTCACATTGAATTGCCAAAAATCTCCCAAATCTTCCGCGCTAACAATCACCTTGTTGCCCTTATCATCATTATATTTTATGGCATTTTCAATTAAGTTTCTCAACACGAGGTTGAGAGGTGCCCTATAAGTTTTAATATTATCAGGCAATGCGGTTATGATTAGGTCCAACTGGTTAGGGTTGTCGGTGACATCAAAAATCCCTTCCAATTCATCACGTAGTTCGATAGATTCGGTAGGTAATTCGGTGGAACCAGCTTTAGAGTAATCCAATAGATCATTGAGCATGCTGCTCATTTTGAGAATTTGATCTTTCATACGATCGATGTGATCTTGGATTTTTTCCCTTGCCTCCTCTGAGGCGTCTTCTTCAATCCACTCAGAGGTATGTTTGATGGCACGAAGCGGACCAGTTAAATCGTGACTGACAATATTGGTGAACTGGTTAAGGTTCTCATTAATTCGCGTAAGCTCTTCGTTTTGACTGGCAAGCTCAGTTTCAGCACGTAGCTGATCGGTCACGTCGAAAACAACGGTGAAACTGTGCAAGGTGCCATCATCGCTTCCTGGTGCAATAATGGATGATAATCTTGCGTCCATAATCTCACCATTTGCTTTTTTCATTTGAATCAGAATGTTGTCCTGAACTTCACCTGCAAACAGATTTTCAAATAATTCTTTAGGCTTTTCATCTATTTTACGCTCAATAAATTCAACTATGTCTTGGCCAAGAACCTGCTCGCGCGAATAGCCCATTTGTTCGCACCAATAGTCACTTACTTCAACGATTTTGCCTTCTCTTGAAACAGAGTGAAGCATTACAGGTGTTAAACGGTAAATCTTAGAAAGACGTCTTTGTTCAAATGCGATTTTGTCGTTGAGCTGTTCAAGGTTCCTGCGCGCTTGAACGACTTCCGTGACATCTCGACCAACCCCCTGAATTTCTGTTGTTTGACCATCATCCCCAACGATTGAATGGAGGTTCCATTGCAGCCAATGCTTTATACCCTTTGTATCTGTATCTTCACAAATATACTCACAATCTCCACCGACCTTCAGTTTTGAAATTTCCCTTTTAACTTTTCGTTGTTGATTTTTTTGGACCAGTTCGATGAAATTTGTTCCCAGCAACGCATCATCTGATTTCAAATAATAGTTTCGAAAGGCTGGATTGACGAATGTGATATTTAAGTCCGGGCCAAAGCGTAAAATAATATCCTTTTGTTGTTCCACAACACTGGATACAAGCCGTTGCTGCTCAACCAGCTCCCGTTGGGTATGTTTCAGCTCCGTGACATTAACCACAGTAAGAACTACACCAGATTGTGCAAGATTTTCGCTCGCATATGGAAACACCCGCAACATATATGTGTCTGAACCAACTGATATTTCGTGCTGAATTGACCGTCCGCGATCTCTAACTCTTCGTAAGTCATCCTGCAAACTGTCTAAGTCAAATTTGAACGTGATATGTTCAATTGGCCGCCCAATATCGTGTGCAACAAGATTGAATGTTTCTGCAGCCGCAGGGGTAAACCTGCGAATTTTCAAAGAATTATCGAGGAAAATTGTACCCACTTCCGTCACGCGGAACAAATTCGTCATATCGGTATTAAGTTCTGTCAGTTCCTCAATTTTTCTCTGGTGCTCGGCGCTTACCGTATAGAGTTCTTCATTTACAGAATGCAGCTCTTCATTGGTGCTTTGCAACTCTTCGTTTGAAGCCATGAGTTCTTCATTGGTTGCTTGCAGTTCTTCGTTACTTGTCTCAAGTTCCTCCACTGTAGTTTGAAGGCTCTCTTCAGTTGTTTTGAGTTCAAATTCCAATTCAGAAATGCGTTGTAGGTATAAATTTGCGTCGGTTTCATTGACATTGGTGGCAAGGAAGTTTCCAGATTCCAGCGGGTTAGGTTTTTTCTCCTCCAAGGTGATTAAAATATGACCTCTATCCCGAGAGAGATTGTCAATGTACTCAACCATAATTTGAAGCTCGACAGGATCATTATCATCCAATGCTAATTTTGTGCTGCGGCGGAATGCTAAGGATTGCGAGGCCAATACTCGCTCGATACCAGCGTTGACGACCAGGCGCAGATCAGGGTGAATTAGATCTGTCACTTTCGTTGTGAAAAGACCTTGCGAAAATTCCAAATATTTTTTGCCTTCTCCAAAAACATGGATGAGCTCGCCATCTGTAGTGATCAAAAGGCTAGCAGGCGCGTATTTTTCCAGCATCCGATCGTATGCGCGTGTCAAAATCTGTCGATCGGTTACCGACATCCGGCCCTGGAGTGACCCGACGCGTGCTTCTTGCAAACCGTCCGTTTTTGAGCTTTTAGAACCTGGTTCGGTCAGCCTTAAAAGTGAGGCCGCTTCGCGCAATTTAACATCTCTTCTTTTTTGGAAGATGCGCCATTTTTTGCTTATTGTCTCAAATTCATTTTCCAGATCGTTTACAGATTCACTAGAACCCAGAAACAAAATACCTTCTTTGTTCAAAGAAAAATGAAAGAAGGCCAAAAACTTTTTCTGAGCTGCATCATCAAAGTAAATTAGTAAATTTCTGCAGCTCACTATGTCCATGCGAGTGAGCGGTGGATCCTTAGCCAAGTTTAACGAACTAAACACCACCAGCTTGCGATACTTCTGTTTAACCTGATATCGACCGTCAAACGGGTCAAAATACTTTTCTAGTAATTCAGGGGGAATATTTTTAACAGATGTAGCGTCGTAAATTCCCTGATTGGCGATTTCAATCGCCTGATACTGAATATCAGTTGCAAAGACCCTTAAATTAAGCTCAATTTCATTCTGTTCCGCGTATTCAGCTATCAGCATAATCAAAGAATAGGCTTCCTCACCACTGGCACATCCTGGAACCCACACACGTAGTTGGCGTTTGGCCGACATCTTGTTAGCAACGAGAGGTAATGCACGTTCAGCCATTGTCTCAAAAGCTTCTGTATCGCGAAAAAAAGACGTAACACCAATCAAAAGATCGAAATACAATACTTCCAGTTCGCTTTTGTTTTCCTCCAGAAACACCTTATATTGTTCGACACTGGGTATTTGATTCAACAATGCTCTTCGTCTGATACGACGACCAACCGTAGTTGGTTTGTAGTGATTGAAATCGGCGCCAAATCGCGCATCCAGCATATTCAATATTTGAGCAGTTGGGTCTTTATCCACAAAATTAACAGAATCCTGCACCTCTTCAATAGGTGCGCCTGATATGATTTTCGCCAACAACGCTGGCATATCACTCGCAAATGCGGAGATTACTTCAGGATTGCTGCCAATTGTTGAACGCGGCATAGAATCAAATTTTGCGGATGTTGGTTCCTGTGCAATCACTGTGCCGCCGAGTGTGGTGACTTCAATGCTTCCTCGAGTTCCATCACTACCTGTGCCAGACATGATAATGCAGATTGCATCTCGTTTTTGATCCTCAGCTAATGAGCCGAAGAATGAATCGATTGGAAACCCAACCAACTCAAGTTCAGAATATTCTCGAGATGTTAGCCTGCCGTCAACTATACCCAACTCTGTTCTGGGCGGGTTAAGATAAATAACGTTAGGCGCAACCTCCATCCCATCTTCAGCTTGAACAATTTTCATCTTTGATTGACGTGCAAGCAGCTGATCCATCATAGATCTAAAATCAGGTGACAAGTGCTGAACAATAACAAATGCCATTCCGGAATTAGCCGGCATCTTAGCGAAAAATTGTTCGATCGGTTCCAGACCACCAGCTGATGCGCCGATGGCAACAACCCTCACAGGTTTCGACTTGTCGTTTTCAGATGTCGAGGAAATCTCGTCAATTGATTGTTTTTTACTGGAACTTTTTGCAGTGGGCTTACGCGAAGATGTCTTCTTTTTTTGGGTCTTCGTTGGACTTGTTCCAGCTGGTTTGGCGTTCTTGTTCAACTATTCATTTCCCCAATAATAGTTTCTAAAACCACAAAAACTCACTAATACTCAGATACTCTTTTATATTTTTTTAGTAAGATCAAGTATTTAAAGATAATGTACATAATCAAACAATAAAGCAAGCTTCGCGTAACCTTCGGATTTTAAAATTTCGAACTTCAAATATTCTGGTCGCAGATTCTCGTAGATTGAACAGACCATTTTGATTGTAGGTTTTGTAACTGAGTTGCATCGCGTTTGGGATTTTAGCATTTGAATAGCAGATTAGAGGGGCCAAATGAGTAGTTATAACGTACCTGTAGATTTAGAAAAAACTTACGAAGTATTGAAATCGTTAGAAGCAAGTAGTTCAGAAACAGAATTATCTGTTAGTCTAAAAAAAGCCTCTGCTCTTAGAGAAGCAAGCAAATATTTAAGGTCGGTTTCGGTTCGAAATCGCCAAATTGCGCAAGAGGCAAGAGAAATGGGCCGCCAAGTTACCCAAGCGTTCGTATAGCTAGTTTAGCGCTTACCGATACCCTAATGGCCAGTTTTAACAAGGCAAGCAGATTATGCTCCTTGTTCACGCCATCGTTCATGCTGAATAGCCTTGCAGTATTTTTATTTTTTGCTCGATTTGTGAGGCCTTGCTGATTATGCAGGCAACCAAAAAACTGGCTTGCTCTCTTTAAAATAAATAACAAATACTTCTCATTGCTATGCGCGTGGTAAGAACGTTTTGCCACCGAATGGCGTTTTTTGCATGAATAGCCCAAATGGACGACTATTCTGTTTCGACTAAAACATACTCATCTGCTTTCAAAGTCGTGGGTAAATATTGCGCTTCGTATTGTTGCTTCCAGAATGTCGCTACAAAGTTTGTTTTTTGGAATGTAATTTATGGCGCCGGCATCTAATGCTGCTAATTGAATATCTTTTCCGATCATGCCAGAAACCATAATGATCGCGCTATCGCATTTTCTGCCACCCAGTTTTTGAATAGCGTCAATACCTTTTTCAAAGCCCAGGCAATTGTCGACTATAACAAGGTCGATCGGAAAACGGTTCTTCACGTCCATGGCCGCATCGATATTTGCCACCCGATATGTTTGCACCTCATATCCATTCATATCATCGAGATGATGATAAATTAACTCAGAATCAGCCGGATCATCGTCCAGCAAAAGTACGTTTAAGTGCTCTGTTTCCATCATCATATATTCATCCGCGATATGCTTTGTAAATCGAGTTGAGGATTGCCAATCAATTGTTCGCAATCAAAGGCTACCATAGGATAACCGAAAAAATACCCTTGCAGCGCATCACACCCGAGCTGCCCCATGAGTTCGATGTGGTCGGAAGTTTCGACACCTTCAGCAATTATTTCCATATCCAATGATTTCGCAATATCGACTATGGATTTGATAACATGTCGAGTTTGAGCACAATTAACCGCCGGCCCAACCAGTTGGCGATCAATCTTCAAACAGGCAGGTTTGATTTTGAGTAGACTGAGCAACGACGTGTATGCTGTGCCAAAATCATCTATTTCAATTTCAATTCCCAGATTTTTAATTTCATCGATATTGGATAAGATGACTGGATCAGCATCATCTAAAAATATCGATTCCACAAGCTCAAACGACAATCGTTGATCACCAAAATTGATGGCTCTTAATTCATCGATCAAATGCTCATCCGCCAATCTTTGCTGCGACACATTCACAGATATCTTAGGTACTTTGATACCCTTAGCTTTCCAAGCAGTAGCCTGAAATAGTGCTGAATTCAGGACGATGTTATCTATTTTGGATGTGATGCCCAAATCTGTTGCAGCGTCTAAAAACTCCCCTGGGGGCAATATTCCACGCGAAGGATGATGCCAACGCACCAATACTTCCAACCCGGAAACTTCTAAATCATCCGAGTTAAATTGTGGTTGGAAGAATGGGATGAATTCATTCCTTTCAAGCCCATCTAGCAACTCTTCAGCTAGGCGTTTTCGATGGAGTTGCGACTCCCTTAAAGTTTCCTCAAAGAAAGATGCGTGATTTCTACCATTTTGCTTCGCTTCGTAAAGTGCAAGATCCGCATTTCCAAGGAGTTTATCAGCACTCAATCCACATTTGATTTCTGGTACCACACCCAAGCTGGCTCCGATTGAACAGGTATCTGCATCAAATTCAAAAGGTTGGGATATTTCAGATATGATTTTACCAGCCAGTTTGTTGAGCTCTAATCTAGTATAGTGTTGAAAACATAAAATGATGAATTCATCGCCTCCGGTTCTAGCAACGAAATCTGTTCCCATGACACTGGCGTTTAATATTTTAGCCACATGTTTGAGCAGAGCATCACCGGCTGCATGTCCTAGAGTGTCGTTGACGGATTTGAATCGATCTAGATCAATCATGAGCAATGAATTTAGGCTGCCGTCTAATCTGGTTTCCAGAATCTGTTCTAAATACCTACGATTAGGCAAACCTGTAAGTGCGTCATGTAATGCGAGATGTTCTAATTTGGCCTTGGCTTCGTGTAACTGATTATTACGGTTTTCAAGCTCACGCTTTACCCTCTTTATTTCGTGGGCTCTGCTCTTTTCATCTGAAACATCCCAGATCACACTAACTGAGCAGTCATCTCCGCGATCGTTTTTATAATAGGAACCTATAGCTCTAATATATTTCATGCTGCCAGTAGGCGTGGTTATTCTGAAATTTGATTTAAAGTCTGATCGCGTTCTGCATGCTTGCGTAAATTCAAATTTTGTACGCTCAAAATCATCTACATGGATAACTTTTTTTAAAACGTCGAATGAGAAATCTGTGGCACTTGGTTTGATTTTGAATAGCTCCAAAATCCATGTGTTCAGCTGAAGACTGTCCGAAGTGAAATTATAGTCCCACACCCCCATATTTGAGTTTTCCAACGCAAATTTTAGATGTTCTTTAGAGTATGTATCAGAGTATTTTTCATTCAACATAGCATCATTACCAAATGCGCGGGGATCAGATACTAACGTACTACGTGGATCAATCTGTAAAAGCGCAATAGCTCCTCATTACCAAAGATTTGTATCTCTGAAGTTCTTGAGACCGATTAACGTCATGTAGATAGGACCAGCCCACTCGGTTGGTGAATGATAAGTGACATAATTTAAGGAATTGTGAAGAGTCTTCATCGCGGTCTTTATTTAGCGGAGGCCAAATATTCCTTGTCGGTCATAATTTTATCATTGTTTCTTTATGAAATGTCTGAAATGGGCCAGAAGCAGTCGACAAACCCTGAATGTCGAACTTCTCCTTTTACGCTATTAACAGACTTTTCTCTTTCGCAATAAACGAGCTTTCGTTTTCCATGGCTTCATATTAAAATAATGGCAGGTTTGATCATCTGATCAATCTCGGGGCGTCATAACCCCTCCAAGAGCGGTCGGTATTTGACCGTAACAATACCTCCTCAGACCATTATGGTCGGGGAGGCTTTGGCGCATGTCCAGGGCTTTGCCTAAAGGCCATCGCGGTCGTCTCTTGGCGGCTTATGAACTCCCCGGCTACCAGAGTTTTCTGGTGGCCGATCATCCAAAAGAATAGGGAGTTATCCATGGAAGACTATAATTTCTGGCAGGACTTATTTGACACTTACCAATCGTTGCCCAATTGGTTGAAGCTGGCTTGGCTGATTGTCCCACCAGCATTTTTTTATCTGATGGCGAGTTTGTTCATCAGATATCGATCATCGAAATTATCTCAAGTTTTGCCGCCTGAGAACCAACTTGTTTATACGGTTTATCAAGATAGGGATAACGAGATCCATTTTTATCGACACAAGGATGCTGAAGATTTGGAGCGAGCTCTCTATTTAGAAAATGCATTTGACCGGCTGATTACAGATAGAAAGTAATCGAGCAAAAGAGTTGCTATAATCGTCGTGTGTAAAGTTTGAACCAATGACCATGAGTACGTTCCTTTTTACAAACCCCGGGGCATGTAAACTCATTATTTAATGAAGCCTACAAAATTGGTGATCCCGGCAGGATTTGAACCTGCGACACCAGGATTAGGAATCCTGTGCTCTATCCCCTGAGCTACGGGACCAGATGATGGTGGTCGCACATGATCAGATAATGTGTTACCCCTATGCAGATTCTCGACATAACATAATCAGCCAAAAACACAATCGATCATAGAGCCACGATGACATCCGAATTAGATTTAGGTCTACCGCTTGAATATCAGATCATGCCAGAATGGTTTGACGCGCATAATATCAAAGCAGACACAGATTATAAAAATGCAAGTTTGCGGGAAATATTGTTGTCTTGCGGGGTGAAAACTGTGCTGGATTTGACCTGTGGGACGGGATCTCAGGTCTTTCATTTATCTGAGCATGGATTTGATGTGACGGGATCTGATTTTAGTCCAAAATTGTTGGATATTGCCCGGAATAAATCAAAAGCCTTGGGCAAAGATATCTCGTTTATCGAGGGAGATATGCGTAATATTCAAGTTGGACAATTTGATGCGGTGATTACTATGTTCAATGCGATTGGGCATGTGTCCAAACAAGATCTTTCCCAAACACTCCAAAATGTGCGAAGCAATCTCAACCCAGATGGCTTATATGTTTTCGACATTTTTAATCTGGATGCGATGAACCCGAATGCCATCAAATCTCTTGAAGTGATCCAAGAAAAAGAAGCCGGTGGTGCGCGTTTTCATCTGCGCCAAGTCTCGAAGATCGATCATGAAAACGGGTTGATGATCTCAATGGATCGCTATGATATTTATTGGAATGACGGACGACGCGAACAGCGCGAAAATACCTTTACTTTACAGATCTATACAGCCGATGAACTCAAAGAATTATTACAGCAAAATGGCTTTTCCCTTGTCAGTCAAACAGCGCTGGATGGGTCAGAATTCGACAACGACAAATCCCTTGAAATTTTATCCGTTGCGAAAAAACTAGGCTAAATTCAGAACGCGGAACAGTGCGCCTATGCCAGCGCGCGTTCTGCCAATTTCACCCAGTAAGACACACCATAAGGGATGGCGTCATCATTAAAATCATAAGCCGCATTATGAAGGGCAGGGGTGTCACCATTGCCCACCATGATATAGGTGCCGGGACGTTGTTCGAGCATATAGGCAAAATCCTCTGCCCCCATATTCGGGCTTGCTTTGGTGTCAACTTTATCGGCACCAGCGATCTCCGCTGCGACACTCGCAGCTAATGCCGTTTGTTCATTGTGATTAACAGTCACAGGATAATTGCGCTTATAATGCACATCGGCCTTCATGTCGTATGTGGCCGCAATATTATCTGCAATGCCCTTCAGACGCGATTCAGCAAGATCTCGCAACTCGTTTTTAAGCGTTCGGATGGTGCCAGAAATCACGGCTTGTTCGGGCAAAACATTCATGGCTGTACCAGCATGGAACTTGGTCACGGAGATGACCAGGCTTTCAAGCGGGTTTGTGTTGCGTGAGGCAACAGTTTGTAGTGCGGTTACGACATTTGCGCCGGCAACAATGGTATCGGTTGCGGTATGCGGATATGCGGCATGACCACCTCGACCGGTCAGGGTGATTTCAAACTCATCAGTGGATGCCCAGATTGCACCATCGCAAATAGCAAATTCGCCGATCGGAATGCCCGGCATATTGTGCATGGCATAAACTTCATCGATGGATGTTTTATCGAGCATGCCATCATCGAGCATGGCTTTTGCGCCAGCACCACCTTCTTCTGCAGGCTGGAAAATGAATGCGATACTACCTTTGAAATTTCGATTTTGTGCGAAGTGTTTCGCAGCACCCAATAGCATGGAAGTGTGACCATCATGCCCGCAAGCATGCATCTTGCCTTTTGTTTTGGACGCCCAAGGTTTGCCGGATATTTCTTCGATCGGCAGCGCATCCATATCCGCGCGTAAACCCACAGTTTTGCCGTCTCCGAGATCGCCTTTGATGATGCCGACGACGCCGGTTTTGCCTAAACCTGTAATAATCTCATCAACGCCGAACTCTTTCAGCTTCTTCTGAACAAAATCTGCCGTTTCAAATACATCATATTGAAGCTCTGGATTTTGATGCAATTCACGGCGCCATTCGGTAATCTCAGGATGCATTTCATTCAGGCTATTGAGTATGGGCATAGGGTATCCTTAAGTGAGATAATCGATTATTTGAGAATTGACTTAAATTTGAGTTGAGCGCAATGCTCTTTTTGCCTATTTGTTTACATGGTCAAAACTTATCAAGGGCTACGGGGACAAAATGAGTGATATTTTGAATAAGCGATTAAGTTCGAAACTTCTTGTTCTGCTGAGTTTAGTTTTCTTCAGTTTGTCAAATCAAGCGTTTTCGGCGGGACCATATATTGCCGTGGATGTTAAATCAGGGCGCGTCGTCCAGCACAGTCAAGCTTTCCAAAAATGGTACCCTGCATCTCTGACCAAGCTTATGACAGCTTATGTGGTGTTTCGTGAAATTAAAGCGCGCAGATTAAGTTTTGATTCAATGGTCACCATGAGCCAATATGCTGCCTCCAAACCCGCCAGTAAAATGTATTTTAAACCAGGAACAGAATTTACCATCGATTCTGGTTTGAAGTATCTTTTGGTTAAATCTGCCAACGATGTTGCTGTTGCGATTGGAGAGCGCGTGGCCGGATCAGAAGCTAAGTTTGTCGCCATGATGAACCGCGAGGCTAAACGCCTTGGTATGAACAATACCCGTTTTGTCAATCCAAATGGTTTGCCTGGAAACGGGCAATATACCAATGCATATGACATGGCTGTTCTTGGCGTTGCGCTTAAGAAGGAATTTCCAAAATATAAAGGCTATTTCAGTCTTGGTGGTGTTTCGACAGGTAAGCGCACTTATCCAAATTATAACTTGCTCCTCGGTCGTTTTTCAGGTGCCGATGGTATGAAAACGGGTTATATTTGCGCATCTGGATTTAATCTTGTGAGTTCAGCCACGCGCGGCGGAAAATCTATTGTTGCTGTCGTGCTCGGCGCGAAAAGCCAAGAAGAGCGCGCTGGACTTGCGGCCAATCTTTTGCAGGCTGGATTTTCTGGAAAACGATCAGGCGGTAAATTGGCAAACATGCGTCCCTATGGTCAAAACAGAAATCAATTGGCCAATATTCGAAATCAAATTTGCACAAAAGAGGCACGCGCTGCGCGGCTTGATGGCCGGGATTTAGAAGTGAAAATTCGTGAGGCGTCACCTTATATCAAAGCACTTAAACGCGCTCCGAAAATTTCGTCTGCACCCTATAGCAATCCAAAGCCTCCCACGAAGCTGTCTAATTTGAAGAATATTCCTATCCCAGCGCCGACGTTGAAACGTTAGTTCCTTAGGCTTTGGTTAGCCGCGTTTTAAATAAAGCGAGAAGGAGAACGGTCGCAAATGCCACGCCGAGTGCGATCAAAAGGTGCTGGTTAAGTGTCAGCTCACCCGCCAGGTATTTCTTTGAATAATAGAACGCAATAATAAATTGCACGTTCATGATGACCATGGTTCCCCAAATGCCAAAACCGTGCCTGTGCATGATGAGATCTATCGAATAGCTTAAGAAAAAGCTTAGTATCAGCATAAGTGATATGCCGGTCAGATCTAATCCGCTCAATATTTGTGATAACATTTGGCCGTCCTTTCACCGACCCCCATTGTGACAAACTAGCATATCTACGGTATGACAGCACCAAGGTTCTGGGAATGGCGTAAACCTTGGGTTAAGAATGCTGTTAAAGTTTTAAATATCTAGTATTGAAAATTCAGAGTGCAGTTAGCCACTATTATGGCTTTCAATTTTACCAATTCAATTGTACCTATCCAAACTGAAACACCATCAAGCGCGTATAGAGAATAAAATTAAGGGTATCTAATGGCATCGTTTACTTATGTTTTGTCGATCATTTTTATGATTGCAGTCGCTTTTGTTCTTGTTCGTGGGCTTTTGGTTATGCTCCGAGGCGGAGATGGAAATCTGTCCAATAAACTCATGCGTATGAGATTGTTCCTCCAATTTGTTGCTGTGGCATTGATCGTTATCACGCTTTGGCTGACAGGCGGGGGGCGCTAATCATGGTTACCTTGAACAAGATTTACACAAAAACTGGCGATGACGGCACAACGGCTCTGGTTGGTGGCGAACGTCGTGTGAAGCATGATCTACGCATCGAAGCATATGGTACTGTTGATGAGTTGAACTCGTTTATTGGCGCGGCACGACTGCATCTCGACAAAGGTGATGATGTTGAAATTATGCTGGGTCTTGTTCAAAATGATTGTTTTGATTTAGGTGCTGATTTGGCAACCGCACAAGCAGATAGTGAGCTTGATTATGAACCTTTGCGCATCACGGAAGCTCAGGTCACGCGTTTGGAAAGCGACATCGATACGCTAAACGCAGATCTTTCGCCGCTGAAATCATTTATTCTGCCAGGTGGTTCAGCCAGCGCCACGCATTTACATTTAGCACGGACAATTGCAAGGCGTGCGGAGCGGAT
Source organism: Lentilitoribacter sp. (assembly GCA_963691785.1). Lineage (GTDB taxonomy): Bacteria > Pseudomonadota > Alphaproteobacteria > Rhizobiales > Rhizobiaceae > Lentilitoribacter. The sequence continues at coordinate 3,619,987 of OY829371.1, read as the reverse complement.
TATCTCTCATTTATCTGAAAATCCTGAAGAGACGATCAACCAAAACGCATTAAAATATGTGAATAGATTGTCAGATTTTTTATTTGTTGCCGCTCGGTGGTGCAACAATAAAGGTGCCGATGACGTTTTATGGGTGCCCGGTAAAAATCGGTAATCCATTCAACGCAACTATAAATAACTTCATTATTAACTCCCGTTGGTTTACTGTGTGCTGCATAAGATGCAGGAAACACGTGAATGTTCATACCCTTATATGATCAGAATGATTTGGAACATATTCGGTTCCAATGGGTCACACTCATTCTTATTATCCTCAATATTGGTATGTGGGTGGTTATGTGGCTCTCTGGTGAGCGCAGCGATTTTAGTGAGCAAATTGTCCTGGGATATGGTTATATCCCGTCAGTCGCTTTTGATATCAAGGAGCTGTCGCCGGACCTTGCAATTTTTCCGCCTTGGCTGACATCAATTACCTATTCCTTTGTCCATGGTGGTTTTATTCATCTTGCTGGCAACATGGCATTTTTATGGATCTTCAGTGACAATGTTGAAGACGCTTTGGGGCATTTCAGATTTCTAATTTTTTACCTCTTATGCGCTGCTGCTGGAGCCTTAGCGCATGGCCTTTTGGATCCGAGTTCTGACAGCCCGCTTATTGGTGCATCCGGTGCCGCATCGGGTATGGTTTCCGCCTATTTGTTGTTGCATCCCCGTGTTCGGATTTGGGTCTTGGCATTTGGCCGTATCCCGCTTCCGCTTCCTAGCTATCTGGCATTAACACTTTGGATTGTGTTTCAGTTTTTCATGTTGATTTACGATACAGATGGGCAAGTCGCCTGGGGCGGTCATGTCGGTGGCATTGTGGCAGGAGCAATATTAATTGTTCTCATGAAACGTAAGGGTGTTCGTTTGTTCGCAAAAGTTACACCTGCCGCAGAAACTTGACATTTTTTCTCGAAAACTTATCCGTGTTTGTTGTTTCGGCCAAATTTCTAGACTTTTTGACCAAAATATACGCGTTTTCTCGGAATTATAAATAATAGATCATTAATAAAAAACGCCTAATCTACTGCGGGAAATACGGGGATTAGTTGTTTTTATGGTCAAAGCAGCGGAAGATGAAGCGTTAACAAGCGCGCGCAAATCCATGATGTGGTTGCGCGTGAGTTATATCGCTGCGCTTATCATAATGGCGTTTATGAGCCTAAAAGTTTATTTAGAGCAAACAGAAAACGAAACCCGAATTCAAAACATGATTGCATTGTCCAATCAGTTTAGCAAAATCAGCACTGGGTTTAACGATGCAGCAAAACGGGCACGAATTTTAACGCGTGTGTTTTCCGCTGAGGCGATAGACACGCGTGTCAATGGACTAACATGGGATGAACAAGAGGCATTTTATAAAACAGCGGAACCTGAAAAGAAAATTCAGGTGGCACGCCGGATCCAATTAGCCGATCTTGGCATATTGTTTGAACAGGTTAAAGTTCTTGAACGTCTTTGGAAAAAAGCGCCGACTGAATTTCGGGCGGAATTTGCGAATGAAAAGATTTTTAAAGACGTAGAGAACCCGTTTTTAGTCGTCAAAGAAGCAACGGACAGTCAATATTTGCGTACAGCAAAGTCTGAAGCAAATATGCATTTCGCCGCAAATATGTTTGTTGAACGTTTTGACGACTTTTTAAAACCTCGCATACATGAAACTCAAAGTTTTTTGAAAGTTTATTTGTCGCGCTTTGTTGAACAACAATCGCAAACACAAAAAGAAGTTTTGATCATGAGTATTTTGACTTTGATCGGTTTGGCTCTTTTTGTGTTTCTCCCCGTCGATATCATCCTTAGGCGTTTATTTTCAAAGCTAAACACCAAAACTCAAGAAGCAAATAAAGCACTAGTTAAAGCCCAGGCAGCTGATAAAGCCAAGTCAGAATTCTTAGCCACGATGAGCCACGAGATTAGAACACCCATGAACGGTGTTCTTGGCATGGCTGAGTTATTGTCCAAGACCGATCTGGATACGCGGCAGAAAACGTTCGCCGACGTGATTATTAAATCTGGCAATGCGCTTCTGACGATTATTAATGATATCCTCGATTTTTCAAAGATCGAAGCAGCTCAGCTTAAATTAATTGATGCTCCGTTCAATCTGGTAGAATCGATCGAGGATGTGGGTGCCTTAATGAGTTCTCGTGCTGCGGAAAAGAACATTGAACTTATCCTTGGTATCGATCCTAAAACACCCGAAACGGTGATGGGCGATTGTGGACGATTGCGCCAAGTCCTCACCAATCTCATTGGTAACGCCGTGAAGTTTACGGAAGTTGGCCATGTCTTGGTTCGCACAACCTGCAAAATAAATGAAGATGAAAATGGGCAGGAAATTGCCCGGATTAAAATTGAAATCGAAGATACAGGCATCGGCATTCCCGAAGATCGAATAACCAACGTGTTTGATAAGTTTTCTCAGGTTGATGGTTCGACCACACGCAAGCATGAAGGCACAGGGTTAGGTTTAGCGATATCTGCGCGGCTTGTGGAACTTATGGGCGGAAAGATCCGTGTATCAAGCCGTTTGAATTATGGGTCAAATTTCAATTTCACCATCGATCTACCCGTTGAACGCAACTCTGAAATTGAGGGCGCAGACAATGAAAATCCCGTTTCTAATGCGCGTATACTTGTCATTGATGATAATGCTATAAACCGCACTATTTTAACAGAACAATTATCTGGTTGGGGATATGAATGCGTTGCGGTGGAATCTGGTCCTGTCGGCGTTACATTCTTGGAATATGCGGCACAACAACATCAGGTGCCTGTCGATTTGGTGATCCTTGATTTCCATATGCCGGAGATGAATGGTGCAGATGTGGTGAAAGCTATTCGGCGCAATGAGGGTATATCTGATACGGCGATCATGATCTTATCTTCGGTGGATCAAGCGCACGAATTAGAGCAGCTTTCTGATGCGCATGTTCAGGGACATGTTTCAAAACCTGCGCGCAGCAAATTATTAAAATCGACGATCAACTCCATCTTAAAAAGACGTTCACTGAGACAGAACGGATCTGATGCCGCGCGTCAGAACACATTGAGTTCACCACGGGTAGAAGCTGAGCCTAAAGTATCGGTCAAGGAGCCGATAGTTTCCCCATTTGAAGATGAAGTTAAAATTTCGCCTGATGATAACCAAATCGATCGTCTGACCGTTCTCGTCGCTGAAGATAATCCGGTTAATCAGATCGTTTTCTCAGAAGCATTGAAACAAAATAATCTTGATTTTGAAATCGCAAATGATGGGCGCGAAGCTGTGACCTTGTGGCGGCAAAAAATGCCAAAGGTCATCGTCATGGACGTGTCCATGCCGCATATGAATGGGCATGAAGCGACGCAGGAAATTCGCCGAATTGAGAAAGAAGAAGGTTTGTCGCATACCCCCATTATTGCAGTGACAGCTCACGCAATGAAGACTGACCAGCAAAATTGTTATGATGCGGGGATGGATGATTATATGACCAAGCCCATCTCGCCCGAAATGCTGAATACAAAAATTACCAATTGGCTTGAGGATCATAATCCGTCTTCAGCATCTGTAAAACGCGCGTAATCGTGTATGTAAACCATATTTTTTAATTGCACTTGCTGTCGGTGTTGCAAATCACTACATAGCTAGCATAATTAACAGGACTTGTTGTGTTTGTTGACCGCCGCAGAAAGTGGCCAATTCGAACGTAAAACGGAGATATAGATGATTGCTGTTTTTGCCACACTAGATGCGATATTAGGTTTTTACACTTGGATCGTCATTGGTAGTGTTATTTTTTCATGGTTATATGCTTTTAATGTGGTGAATTCAGGTAACCAATTTGTCGGTATGATTGGCGAATTCCTCTTTAAGCTGACCGAGCCTGTATTGCGCCCGATCCGCAACATTCTTCCAAATCTTGGGGGATTGGATCTGTCACCAATTGTCTTGCTGTTTGGTATTTACTTCTTGCGCATATTCTTGGCGACGTCCATTCGCCCAATGTTCGTATAACATTAAAAAAGCGGCTCATTGGCCGCTTTAATTTTGCTTAAATAACCCTGGTTCGATTTGTATCATTTGGCCAGGGTTGTTTTTTGTATCAAGACCTTACGCTTTGGCGCGCTCGATAGAAGAGACAATTAGCTCCTTTGCGCGATCTACATTCTGCCAATCGCCAATTTTAACCCACTTGCCTGGCTCGAGATCTTTGTAGTGTTCAAAGAAGTGCTCGATCTGTTGCAGGGTGATATCTGGCATATCTGAAATATCGTTGATTTTGTCATAGCGCTTCGTGAGTTCTGTTGATGGCACTGCGATGATTTTCTCATCCTCACCTGAATTGTCTTCCATCACAAGAACACCAACCGGGCGCACATTGATCACACAGCCCGGGATGAGTGGTCGTGTGTTACAAACCAATACATCGATTGGATCGCCGTCATCAGACAGCGTATGGGGTACGAAGCCATAATTGCCTGGATATGTCATCGGTGTATATAAAAACCGATCTACGATCAGTGTGCCTGAATCCTTATCCATTTCATATTTGATCGGGTGACCGCCAACGGGAACCTCGATGATTACGTTGATGTCTTCAGGTGGATTTTTCCCAATTTTGATGGCGTCGATGCGCATGTAGCAGCTCCAAATTTATTCTTGTAGTTTTGACCGTTTCATCGCTTTAAAAGCAAATCAGTGATCATGACTTACGAGATGATGTTTAAATAAGTTTGAACGGTTTATTGCGCTGCAAAATAAATTTGTAAAGGTTGAAAGCCATCCAGAAGGTAATTTTGTTGGAATAGCTTCGATTTATTAGGAAATAGCGCTGTATTTGTAGTCTATTTACGACCAGCCATAGGCAATTTTTGCAAAGCGCTTGCCATCGAAGGTTTCATGGCCTGACGCCACTTTTTGCCCACCCATAGCCTTATAAAACTGTTTGGCACCCAGATTGTCATCCAGGCTCCATACAACGCAGCCTTGATGTCCTAAGCTGTTTAGGAAACGACGAGATTCTGTGAAAAGCTTCTGACCTAAACCAACACCTTGAAATTCTGGTCTGAGATAGAGCTCATAGATTTCGCCCTGTTGGCTAAGCTCTTTAACGCGATTTGCCCCAAGGGTTGTGTAACCGGCAATCACATTGCCAACGTCCAACACGAGCACATTGGCTGAACCTTTAATCGCCCGTTCCCACCAATTGGCATTGCGCCTTTCAAACATTTCGCGCAATGATTTATATGGCAACATACCGTTATATGCGCCTTCCCATGAAAGGCGATGTGTTTGCGCAACTTGCCAAGTATCGTCTGGCTCTGCGGGGCGTATGTCTATCGTCAAAGCGTCCATAGGTGCTAGTAAAAGACATTTTTAACCATTTATAAAGGAATTTTTTAAAAATCAAAAAACCGCCCACAGGTTGATCATCTGGGGCGGTCGAAATTTTAGCTGAAAATCCGCGCTTAAGAGGCGCGTGCTTTTTCAAAACGCTTACGCTCATGAGTGTCCAGATAGAGCTTGCGAAGACGAATATTTTTGGGTGTGACTTCCATCAATTCGTCATCCTGGATCCAAGACAATGCGCGCTCAAGTGTCATCTTAATCGGCGTTGTAAGCTTCACGGCTTCATCCTTACCAGATGCACGCATATTCGTGAGCTTCTTACCTTTTAGAATGTTGACCTCAAGATCGTTTGGACGATTGTGAATGCCAACGATCATGCCTGCGTAAACTTTCTCACCAGAACCAATGATAAATGGACCGCGATCTTCAAGGTTGAACATTGCATATGCAACAGATTCGCCCTGTTCTTGAGAAATCAAGACGCCATTATTACGTCCACCTATTGGGCCTTTGTAAGGCTCATAGGCATGGAACAAACGGTTCATGATAGCCGTGCCGCGTGTATCAGTCATAAGTTCAGACTGATAGCCGATCAGACCACGTGTTGGCGCGTGGAAGACCAGGCGCTGACGTGTGCCACCTGATGAGCGGAGCTCAATCATGTCACCTTTACGCTCAGACATTTTCTGAACGATAACGCCTGAATATTCTTCATCCACATCGATAACAACTTCTTCAATGGGCTCAAGTTTCTGACCGTCTTCTTCTTTCATCACAACGCGTGGACGAGATACGGCGATTTCAAAACCTTCACGGCGCATGGTTTCAATCAGAACTGCGAGCTGAAGTTCGCCACGACCTGAAACATAGAAAGAATCTTTGTCGTCTGCTTCTTCGATCTTAAGTGCCACATTGCCTTCTGCTTCTTTGAACAGACGATCACGGATAACGCGAGACGTTACTTTGTCGCCTTCCGTACCTGCAAGCGGTGAATCATTCACGATAAAGGACATGGTGACAGTCGGCGGATCAATCGGCTGCGCGACCATTGGTGTATTGATCGAAGGATCGCAGAATGTGTCAGCCACGGTGCCTTTTGAAAGACCAGCGATGGCAACGATATCACCCGCATGGGCTTCATCCAATGTCACGCGTTCCATGCCGCGGAATGCGAGAATTTTAGAAATACGTCCTGTTTCGAGTGTTTTGCCATCCGCATGCAGAACTTTAACTGGTTGGTTTGGTTTGATCGAACCTGAATTGATGCGACCTGTGATGATGCGGCCAAGGAAGTTATTGGCTTCCAAGATTGTGCCGATCATGGAGAAAGGACCTTCTTCAACAACAGGTTCTGCCACATGTTCAGAGATTAATTTGAACATTGGCTGAAGACCTTCTGACTGATCGCCATCAAGTTCGGAATTCATCCAGCCAGAACGACCTGAACCATATAGAATTGGGAAATCAAGCTGCTCGTCTGTTGCATCCAAACTTGCGAAAAGATCGAACACTTCATCAACAACTTCTTCAGCGCGCGCATCTGAACGGTCCACTTTGTTGATTGCAACGATTGGTTTGAGGCCAACTTTTAGCGCTTTACCAACCACGAATTTTGTTTGTGGCATTGGACCTTCGGCAGCATCCACCAATACGATCGCGCCATCCACTATGTTCAAAATACGCTCAACTTCACCTCCGAAGTCGGCGTGACCTGGCGTATCAACGATATTGATGCGCAAGCCTTCCCATTCAATCGATGTGGCTTTAGCTAGAATTGTAATGCCGCGCTCGCGTTCCAGATCGTTGGAATCCATCATGCGTTCTTCGGTCGCTTGATTGTCGCGGAAGGTGGATGATTGTTTCATCATCTCGTCAACAAGTGTTGTTTTGCCATGGTCAACATGGGCAATGATCGCAATGTTGCGCAGTGTCATTTTCGTATCGCCTTTTAGGGAGGATTGGCTATATATGGTTAAATCTATTGGCGTCGGCGGGAATAATTCCCGTGCAGCAACGCGTCTTGGCCGCTCGATACACGGTTTTTGCCAAAAACGAAAGTCCTAAATCACCGGAATGGTTACCGGCGATAGGAATTACCGTTGAATTTAGCTTTTTGTGACCGATGATCAGTTAGCAATAATCTTCCGGGCCAATTTTTTGTTCGTCTGAATATCGACTTCCATGGGCAAAACCAACAGGAAGGATCTCTTCGATTTCGGCAAGCTCATCCTTTGACAATGTGATGTCAGCGCCTTGCGCACATTCCAATAGATGATCAACGGTTCGGGTGCCAGGAATAGGTATTGCACCTTCATCCATGGCCAAGGTCCAGGCGATTGCGAGGCCTGCCGTGCTGACATTTTTATCCGCTGCATAGGCTCTAAAACGATCGATTTTTTTCTGATTTGCAGAAAAATTGGGTTCCATAAAGCGCGGATTGGTATTCATAAACCGGTTATAGTCATAGGCACTGACATCAAAACTTGCCGCATGGTCTGTGAGTATGCCTCGACCAACTGGTGAGAATGGCACAAATGTTGTGCCCAAGCGCTTGCAAGCCTGAATGAGACCAAGCTCGGGTTGGCGTGTCCATAGTGAATATTCGTTTTGAACTGCAGCGACTGGGTGAATAGCGCTGGCGCGCTCAAGGGTCGCTGGCGATATTTCGGAAAGACCGATCGAACCAATTTTACCTTGCTCAATGAAACCGACCAAGGTTTCCATGACATCTTCTATCGGAATTCTTTGATCGCGGCGATGAATATAATAAAGATCCACATAATCAACGCCCAAACGCTTTAATGAACCATCCAAACATTCGGTCAAATATTCTTTTGAATTATCAAAGCCTCTCGGGTTGGTATTAATCCCGCCTTTGGTGGCGATGGTGAATTTCTTGTCAGGATTATCTTTTAGGAATTCTCCGATGATGTTTTCTGAAATGCCTTCGCCATAGATCTTGGCGGTATCGAGATGCGTCATGCCAATCTCATAAGCTTTGGCAAGCGTTTCATTGGCCGTTTTGACATCACATTCACCGTAAAAGCCGGCAATCGACATGCAGCCTAAACCGATGGCCCCGACCATGGGGCCATTTTGTCCTAATTGACGCTGTTTCATGATTTCCCCCAATAGCTGGATTTAAGCCGTTTCAAGACCGCGCTTTTTGATCATAGCCTCAGGTGTTGGCATTCTACCGCGGAATTTCTCATAAAGCACTTCAGGCTTTTCCGATCCCCCTTTGGAATAGATGTGATCATGCAGCAATTTCGCAAGCTCTGGATTAAACGGATTATCTGTTTCTTCAAAGGCGGCAAAGGCGTCTGAATCTAAGACCTCTGACCACATGTAGGAGTAATAGCCAGCGGCATAGCCTTCACTTGAAAAGACATGCAAGAAATGCGGTGCACGGTGATACATTGAAACTGCATGTGGCATTTCCAATTTTTCCAGAAGCTCTTCCTGGAATTTTAGTGGATCTTCAACCTCGTCTGCTGTGTGGAACGCGATATCAACGAATGAACTTGCGCAATAGCCAAGTGTCTCATAGCCATTGTTGAAAGTTTGCGATTTGATCAGTTTTTCAACAAGCTCGGCCGGGATTGGTTCACCAGTTTTATAATGCGTGGCATGCTTCTTTAAGATTTCCGGTACTGTGAGCCAGTGCTCATAGAGCTGCGATGGCAATTCCACGAAGTCGCGCGACACAGATGTGCCCGAGACGCTTGGATAAGTGACATCTGATAAGATTCCGTGCAGTGCGTGACCAAATTCGTGGAATAAAGTGCGCGCGTCATCTGCGGATAATAGTGCAGGTTCACCTTCTGCTGGTTTCGCAAAATTCATGATGTTGTAGATGAACGGCATTTTACCGTCTTTGCCATCGATGGTTTTGAGTTTGTGCTGGCTTTGGTAAGCACTCATCCAGGCGCCGGAGCGTTTAGAAGGACGGGCAAAATAGTCTGCAATGAAAATCGCTTTTGTTTTGCCGTTTGGATCAAAAACTTCAAACACTTTCGCATCAGGGTGATGTGGCGTGATATCTTCGCGTTGTTTGAATGTGAGGCCAAATAGGCGATTGGCGACATCAAAGCTCGCATCGATAATTTGATCAAGTTGGAAATAAGGCTTGATTTCCGCTTCAGAGAAATTGAATTTTTTCTCACGCAGTTTTTCTGAATAAAAACGCCAATCCCAAGGTTCGATAATATCATTGTGACCCATTTCCTGAGCGAGGGCGAGGAGTTCAGCCTCTTCTTCTTTGGCGCGTTCTAATGCGCGTGGCCAAACTTCGTTGAGCAGCTGGTTCACACTCTCGGCCGATTTTGCCATGGTGTTTTCAAGGCGTACTTCAGCAAAGTCATTATAACCCAGCAGTTTGGCCTTTTCTTTGCGCAGCTTTAAAATGTTTTTGATGTTTTCGACATTATCCGTCTCGCCACCGCGTGATCCACGAGAGGTGCCAGCCTTATAGGCTTTTTCGCGCAAATCACGACGCGTGCTAAATTGCATGAAGGGTGCAAGAACCGGACGCGAAAGCGTTAACAGATAACCATCTTCTAGCCCGCGTTCTTGGGCCTGCGCTTTGAGCGTATCAAGCAAAAAATCGGGCAGGCCGGCAATCTCTTCATCTGTCTGAAGATGCAAAGTCCAGTCATTGCTATCAGCGAGAACATTCTGGCCGAAATTTGTGTAGAGCACTGCAAGTTCTGAGGTGATTTCGGCCAAACGTTTCTTATCGTCATCTTCCAGCTTGGCACCGTTTTTCACATAACCACGCCAATATTTCTCCAACACCTCAAGCTCTTCGGTTGAGAGATCAAGCTCGTCTCGTTTTTGATAAAGCGCATCAATTCGAGCGAAGGCTTCTGGGTTCATCGACATTTCAGAATGGTGAGCGGCTAGTTTTGGTGCGATTTCACGTTCGATTTCTTTAATTCGATCATCGGTGTCATTTCCGGCACGCGAGTAAAACAAGCTTGCAACTTTCCCAAGTCCTGAATCCATCACTTCAAACGCGACAATGGTGTTTTCATATGTCGGTTCATCTGGATTATTGGCAATTTCCAGAGTTTGTTCTTTGTCACGTTTTAATGTGACATCGAAGGCAGTTCTAAAATCAGCGTCCTGAAGCGCCTCAAATTGCGGAAGGTCAAAAGGACCGTTCCAGTCTGTTAGATTTGAAATATCAGTTGGGGAAGAATTGTTAGACAAGATATGTTCCTAGTGCGATCATAAACGTATTTAGAACATATAGGCTTTTACTTGGGTTTCAAAAAGATCTTTTCGATCATTTATTGTTTATTTCGCTGTGATGAATGCGTGAGAGGTAAGAAGGTAGATATCTCATTTGCATTAAAAAACCCCACCCGGCGAGTGAACCGATGGGGTTAATTCGAGGACTTATGAGCAGTCTAAATTATGAGCGATCCCGCGCTGCAAGTGTGCGCAAGCGCAATGCATTGAGCTTGATGAAGCCTGCAGCATCTTTTTGATCATAAGCGCCGTGATCATCTTCAAATGTTACGAGCTCATCGCTGTAAAGAGATTTGGCTGATTCACGACCAATGACAATGACATTGCCTTTATAAAGTTTAAGGCGCACAACACCTTCAACATCTCTTTGTGAATGATCGATCGCTGCCTGGAGCATTTCGCGCTCTGGTGAGAACCAGAAGCCGTTATAGATCAGCTCAGCATAGCGTGGCATCAACTCGTCTTTAAGATGCGCAGCACCACGATCAAGTGTGATGGATTCCATCGCGCGGTGAGCCGTTAGAAAGATTGTGCCGCCCGGTGTTTCATAAACACCACGAGACTTCATGCCGACAAAACGGTTCTCAACAAGATCAAGACGACCGATACCATTGTCGCGGCCGAGGTCATTGAGCTTCTGGAACAATGTCGCTGCTGACATTTTCTCGCCGTTTAATGCAACAGCGTCACCTTTTGAAAACTCGATCTCAACGATTGTTGCTTCATCTGGTGCTTCTTCAGGAGAAACAGTGCGCTGATACACATATGCTGGCGCCTCTTCAGCTGGATCTTCCAGCACTTTACCTTCAGATGAAGAGTGCAACATGTTCGCATCCACCGAGAACGGTGCTTCGCCGCGTTTATCTTTGGGAATTGGAATTTGGTGAGCTTCAGCAAATTCGATTAATTCGGTGCGCGATTTAATCGTCCAATCGCGCCAAGGTGCAATCACTTTAATGTCTGGGTTTAGGGCATAAGCTGCAAGCTCGAAGCGAACCTGGTCATTGCCTTTACCGGTTGCACCATGCGCAATTGCATCAGCACCTGTTTCGCGGGCGATTTCCACCAAGCGTTTTGAAATCAGCGGACGCGCAATGGATGTGCCAAGGAGGTAAACGCCTTCATAAACCGCATTGGCTCGGAACATTGGAAAGACGTAGTTTGAGATGAATTCTTCGCGAAGGTCTTCGATATAGATATTTTCATCTGGCAGACCCATAAGCTCAGCTTTTTTACGCGCTGGTTCCAGCTCGTCGCCTTGGCCCAAATCCGCTGTGAATGTCACAACTTCCGCACCGAGTTCTTTTTGAAGCCATTTAAGGATGATGGAAGTGTCTAATCCGCCTGAATAGGCCAGCACGACCTTTTTCACGTCTTTATTCGTCGTCATCTAATTTTAATCCTGAATAGTAATTTAAGGGTTCAGACCCTGATGAGCTTGGCTATACAAGAATTATTTCGCCTTGGCGACTCCCAATTATTCGATAATTGACCGATTACAATGAAAACGTTAGGTAACCCCATGAGCTTTATTCCTGATAGTCTGACTTTAATTGCATTTTGCACCGCTTCCATTGTTCTGGCGATCACGCCCGGGCCGGATATGACCTTGATGATTTCGCGCTCCTTGAGCGATGGGGTGAAGGCCGGGTTGATGATTGTGGCTGGCACCACAACGGGTATCTTGATCCATACATGTTTGGTGGCATTTGGGCTATCGGCTTTGGTTGTCGCCTCGCCAACAGCTTTTTGGGTTTTGAAAATTGCAGGTGCGGGCTATTTGCTTTGGCTCGCCATTCAAGCCCTGCGCGGTAGTTCTAGTTTTTCAGTTGAACGGCAACAGTCGAGCAATAAAAGTCTGTTTCGTTTTTGGGTCAATGGGCTCGGGGTTAATCTGCTCAACCCAAAGATCATTATCTTTTTCATGACGTTTTTGCCGCAATTTGTGCGCGCTGATGATCCGAATTTCACCGGTCGTCTGCTGTTTTTAGGAATGTTATTTGCAATTGTGGCGCTTCCCATTGTCATCGGAACTGTGATTGCCGCAGATAAGCTATCGCGTTGGCTTAAAAATAATCCCAGATTTTTGCGTTGGTTGGATTATGGTTTTGCCAGCGTATTTTCGATGTTTGCCGTGCGGATTTTATTTACGCAAGGCAAATAAACTCGCAGAAATCTATGCCGCTAATGCCTGACGCATATGATCAACAATCGCATCCATGCAAATGCGAATGCGATCGATCTGCGCGTAGTCTTCATGCACTGTGAGCCAGAAACTGCGCTGGACAGATACCTCATCTTTGAGCACTGGGATAAGTTCTTGATGATTGCGCGCCATGAAATCATGCACAATACCAATGCCGGCACCTTTTAAGATGGCATGCAATTGAACGTGAACGCTCGTACTGGTGAGCTGAAGCGCGAAATCAGATTCAATCAGCGGCATATAATCGAGCTCTTTATCGTGCAGCAGTTCAGGCACATAACCGACACCGCGATGATGGGTTAAGTCTGCTTTTGACGAAATGCGAGGGGCGTTATCGAGATAAGATTTCGTGCCATATAAATGCAGTGTGTAATCAGTGATCTTGCGGATCTTTGTGCGGCCGGATCTCGGTGGTGACACGGTAATGGCAAAATCCACCTCGCGTTTTGACAGTGAAAATTGCTGCGGCATCGCGATTAATTGAATGTGCAGCTTGGGATAATTTTGGCAGATGGTTTTTGCGACATCAGCCAACACATAAGCGGCCACGCCATCTGGCACACCAACGCGTACAGTGCCTGATAGTTTTTTGTCATAATTAGCCAATGCTGCTTCGGCTTGAAGCGTCGCGCGTTCCATTTGCTCAGCCAGCGGTAGGAGTTCCAATCCTTCAGCCGTGAGTGAATAGCCCTGAGGTGAGCTATCAAATAATTTTGCTTGCAGTTCAAGCTCAAGCGATTTGATGCGGCGGGATACGGTGGCGTGATCAACATTCATCGTCCGGCCAGCGCTGCTTAATTGCCCGCCGCGGGCCACCGCTAAGAAAAATCTGTAATCGTCCCAGTTCATAAATGCCTGCCTGCAAAGTTTTTCATTCATGTATTTTTGCACAATGATAATGAGATTTGAAGCTCTTTTCTGTGCTTGGTGAATTCGATATGGTCCTTGTCAACCAATGGAGGACATTATGAAGTCATATGGACATTATATCGGTGGCGAGAAAGTTGCCGGAAAATCAGGTCGCGAAGCCGACGTTTTTAAACCCATGACAGGTGAAGTTCAGGCCAAAGTCGCGCTTGCAACGAAAGACGAGTTGGATCACGCTGTTGCCGTTGCGAAAGCTGCACAACCAGCATGGGCAGCTGTAAACCCGCAGCGCCGCGCACGTGTTTTGATGAAGTTCTTGGAGCTTGTGCATAAGGAATATGACGAGCTTGCGCTTTTGCTCGCTGAAGAGCACGGTAAAACAGTGCCTGATGCCAAAGGTGACATCCAGCGTGGTCTTGAGGTTGTGGAATTTTGTCTTGGTATTCCGCATCTGCTGAAAAGTGAATTCACCGAAGGTGCGGGCCCGGGTATTGACTTGCATTCTGTGCGTCAGCCATTGGGCGTTGTTGCCGGTATCACACCATTTAACTTCCCGGCCATGATCCCGCTTTGGAAAGCAGCGCCTGCGATTGCATGTGGTAATGCATTTGTGTTGAAGCCTTCTGAGCGTGATCCGGGCGTGCCAATGCGCCTTGCGGAATTATTTAAAGAAGCTGGTCTTCCAGACGGCATTTTCAACGTGGTCAATGGTGACAAAGAATCCGTGGATGCGATTTTGGATCACCCAGATATCATGGCGGTTGGTTTTGTTGGATCCACACCGATTGCGGAATATATCTATGGTCGCGGCTGTACAAATGGCAAACGCGTTCAGTGCTTCGGTGGTGCGAAAAACCACATGATCATCATGCCAGATGCAGATCTTGATCAAGCAACAGATGCTTTGATTGGTGCGGGTTATGGATCAGCGGGTGAGCGCTGCATGGCGATTTCAGTTGCGGTTCCAGTTGGTGAAGAAACAGCCAACCGTTTGATGGACAAATTGGTGCCACGCGTTGAAGCGCTAAAAATTGGCCCATCGACTGATCCTGATGCGGATTATGGTCCAGTTGTGACATCTGAAGCGCTTGCACGTATTAAAAACTACGTTGAAATCGGTATTGATGAAGGTGCAGACCTTGCAGTTGATGGCCGTGATTTCAAGATGCAAGGCTATGAAGATGGTTTTTATATGGGCGGTTGCTTGTTCGACAATGTGACAAAAGACATGCGCATCTATAACGAAGAAATCTTTGGACCAGTTCTATCTGTGGTTCGTGCGAAAAATTACGAAGAAGCACTTGGTCTCGCCAATGATCATGAATATGGCAATGGTGTTGCGATCTACACACGCGATGGTGACACAGCACGTGATTTCACCTCACGTGTTCAAGTTGGCATGGTTGGTGTGAATGTGCCAATTCCTGTGCCATTGGCCTATCACACATTTGGTGGTTGGAAACGTTCATCATTTGGTGATTTGAACCAGCATGGTCCGGATGCCATTCGTTTTTACACAAAGACGAAAACGATCACGACACGTTGGCCTTCAGGTATTAAAGAAGGTGCAGACTTCTCCATTCCAACAATGGATTAATGTTGAGATGGCAGGCTGAGAAGCCTGCCATTTTTTCGTCAATACCGCTCATAAATTTGGAGGAAGTTATGGCAAAAATCGGATTTGTCGGCCTGGGAAATATGGGATTTCCTATGGCACTCAACTTAAAAAATGCTGGTCACGAAGTTACCGGGTTTGATGTCAGTGAAGCAGCACGAGAAGCTGCGCAATCAGAAGGCATGGAGAGTTCTGATAGTTTGGAACAAGTGGCTGATGGCGCAGACATTGTGATTACAATGTTGCCAAATGGCGAAATTTCCAAAACGGTCGCATCTCAGCTGTTGCCGTCTATGCAAGAGGGAAGTCTGCTTATCGATTGTTCGACCATCGATGTTGCTTCCGCAAAGACAGTTCATCAAATGGCTGCTGATGCCGGTAAGCTCTGTCTCGATGCACCCGTTTCTGGTGGTGTCGGTGGTGCCAGCGCTGGCACGCTGACATTTATGGTTGGTGGATCTGATCAAGCTTTTTCAGATGGATCAGATGTTTTGGATGTCATGGGTCAAAAAGCGGTTCACTGTGGCGATGGTGGCGCCGGGCAATCGGCTAAAATCTGTAACAATATGTTGCTTGCGATTTCTATGATTGGCACATGTGAAGCTTTTGCAATGGCGGAAAAGTTAGGTCTAGATCAAGATAAGCTGTTTGATGTTGTATCTACATCATCGGGATCATGCTGGTCGGTGAACACATATTGTCCGGTTCCCAATGTGGGCCCGAAAAGTCCCGCTGATAATAATTATCAGCCAGGATTTGCAGCGAGCCTGATGAACAAAGACCTTAATCTCGCAATGGAAGCTGCAAAGGATGCAAATGCGCAAACGCCTCTTGGCGCACATGCTGCAGCGCTTTATAAGGCGATGGTGGAAAATGGTCATGGTGATTTGGATTTCTCTGCCATGATCAATATTCTAGATGAGATGAAATAAGGCCAATTTTTTGGAGATAGATATGAGTGATACCGTTCTTTTGGAAAAACATGATCGCGTTGCCGTTTTAACGCTTAACAGACCTAAAGCGCTGAACGCTCTTAATGCTGAGCTCTTATCAACTTTGGATGCGCATTTATCTCAATTGAAAGATGACCCTGGCATTGGCTGTATTGTTATCACTGGTTCTGAGAAGGCTTTTGCGGCTGGCGCTGATATTAAAGAAATGGCTGAGAATTCTTACATCGACATGCTCATGCGCGACCATTTTGGTGTGCTGCAATCGCTTAACAATTGCCGGATTCCGATCATCGCAGCTGTGTCTGGTTATGCGCTAGGTGGCGGCTGCGAAGTTGCAATGATGTGCGATATGATTTTTGCATCTGATACGGCTCAATTTGGTCAACCTGAAATCAAGCTTGGCGTTATTCCTGGCATGGGTGGCTCGCAACGTATGACCCGTGCAATAGGCAAATCAAAAGCCATGGATATGGTCTTAACTGGACGTATGATGGGTGCTGAAGAAGCAGAACGTTCAGGCTTGGTTGCGCGCGTTATTCCGGTGGCTGAATTGCTTGATGAAACGCTTAAGACTGCCAAACAGATTTCCAATTTCTCGCGCCCCTCCGTTTATGCGGCGAAAGAGACGGTCAACCGTGCCTTTGAAACAACGTTGGCTGAAGGTCTTCATTACGAACAGCGTGTGTTCTATCCGCTGTTTTCAACAGAAGATCAAAAAGAGGGTATGGCCGCGTTTACCGAAAAGCGCAAAGCAGAGTTCAAGCACAAATAAGACGTTAGTCTTTGAAATTTTTTTCTATTTGTTTGCTGATCAGGACAAATTTATAAATCGCCATGAAGCTTGCATAAATGAAGCCTCGATAGCCATCTAAAAAGCCTTTTCGTAAAAAGTAAGACTTGAAGAAGGTAAGAGAGGGCAGAAACAACAATCGGACGATTAAAATCTTGGTTGAATAACTCTTTTTCTTAGAGACTTCCAAGCTTGTATATGTGTTGGTTTTTGCAAAAAGATCGGTGATTGTCTCATAACTATTATGGATGATGTGTCCTTCAATAGTTTGTCGTTCAAGCTCCGGTGTGGCAATGCCTTCATGCACTTCGCCAACATATTTCAGTTCACCAAATTTCCCGAACAGTCTTGTCTGATAATCTTTTCCCGCGACATGATTGAGCATTTTACCGAGAAAGAAATTCTTTCTCCGCATTTTCAGAGCGATTGGTTTCTCAGGTATTTGTTCCAAAAACACTTTCAAATTTTGGCTTAATTCGGGTTCAATTTCTTCATCAGCATCGAGAAAAAACAGCCAGTCATAATCATTTTTAAAGGCGTCGATTGCAAAGTTGCGCTGGGCAGCAAAATTTACAAACTTATTCGATATTATTTGCGCGCCGGCAGCCTTCGCCATTTCAACGGTTTGATCATTGCTGACAGAATCAAGAACACAAACCGTGTTAAATGTTTGCTTGGCATTTTCTACGGTCTGCGAAATTCTGCTCGCCTCGTTGAAGGCCAGAATAACAGCAATAGCTTTGGCGCGTTTATCGTTTGACATAATCATGATGTTCTCAGTGGATGCGCGAAGCCGTTCCTCAAATTGGTTGCGTTTACAGTTAAACTGATTTCAATCTTGAATATACCGATGTCATGCCAATCTGATAAATATAGTCATATCCAATCTCCTCTAGCAGAGCAGTCGTCTCGTTTGCCAAAACGTCTCGAATCCCGTCGCCGTAGGTTTCAATCGCAATAATTGATGGAAGCTTCTTCCAATTTGAAATGCCCGAAATGGCCTGATAGTCCATGCCTTCAATATCAACGTTGAGAAAGTCAAAATCACCATCATGTGCAACAGCATATTCATTGACGATGTCTGTCAGCGATAATGTCGGAACATCTACTGTTTGACTAAGGTTGCGTTCCGCGGCGAGGTCCTTCGACACGGAGCCTTTGAGATCAATTTTGCTGGAGAAAGCCAATTCGATTGTTTGATTTTTTGCACCATCCTCGTCTGAGACGATCGCGCCCCAGAGATTTGTGTCTCGCGTTCTGACTTTTTTAAATATCTTAATACTGTTCGGATTTGCATCGATATTGACGCCGTTCCAACCGCTGCACCAAAGCCGCGCCGTATTGGATTGTCGAAACGGATGATAAGCTCCTGCATCAATGTAGAACCCAGATTTTTTGTCAAATTTTTTGTGCAATATGGCGTCTTCGCCGTGCTGGCTAAAGCGAACTCTAATTCCGCCATTTGACCCCAAAGCTTTTAGCCAACGGCTTATCATTTAAATCCCCAATCAAATAAAACGTTTGCTTTTGACCAAACTTGTATTTCGATTTTTTGATATCTCATGTCTGTTCTCGCAATACAAGAGGGCGAATAAAGGGGCAGTGGTTTAGGTTTCAAATTTGCATCTCTCAACGCCACTCAAGCGCCATTCAGGCTAAGTATCTGAAAGTTTGTGATATCCGTAAATATCTAATTTTATTAAACTTTTATCTATTTACCTTAAGCCAAAAACTTCCCGCCAATTTCTTAACAAAACCTTGACTTAAAAGGTTAACAGAAGCTTAATTGTTCTAGGAGAGGTGTATTTTGCCGTGGGGTCGGCGCGCTCTCCTCCAGTTTTGAGTTTGTTTTGAAGGCTTATGCCTTTCTTAGAGTTTGGTGGTCGTGTTGCGTAAGAGTTCTTTAGCCCAATTGCGGGCAAGTGTGTCTGAGTTTGTATTATCTTCGTCTGCATCTGTTGCACTTCGTAGATTTGCAACCCTTTTGGTTTCATCCTCATTGATCGTGACACCTGTTGTAGTTGTGGCAGCTGAACTCCCAACGGGTGGTCAAGTTATAGCCGGTTCTGCAACGATTAATCAGTCCGGATCCAATCAACTCTTAATCAATCAAGCATCCCAAAATGCGATTATCGAATTTGATACATTTTCGATCGGCAAAGAGGGCCATGTACATTTTTCAAACGGTTCCGGTTCCACACTTAATCGTGTCACGGGTGGTTATCAGTCCAAGATTGATGGCCGCTTGTCTGCAACTGGATCGTTGCTACTGATCAATCCTAATGGTGTGATTATTGGGCGGGATGGCACAATTGATACAGGCGGCAGTTTCTTAGCGTCTACGCGTGATATCACAAATGAAGATTTCTTAAATGGCGGTGATAACACCTTTTTTGGTGACAGTGATGCGGCGGTTATCAATTTAGGGAAAGTATCTTCGCTTGGCGGCGATATTACGTTGATCGCGCATGAAGTCGTTAATGACGGAACTTTGGAAGCAGAAAATGGAACCGTCGGTCTTGCGTCTGGTATTGAAATATTACTGCGCGATAATGATCACGCTGACGGACGCATTCTGGTGAAAGCTGGGAAATCTGGTGGCTCGGTGACACATTCTGGTGCAATCAAAGCGGCAAATGCTGAGCTGCGCGCGCATTCCGGTCATGTTTATGCTTTGGCACAAAACCGCAAAGGCACCATTCAGGTCACTGGTGCGAAGAAATCTGGCGGAAGAATATTCTTAACTGCTAATGGCGGCAAGGTGGTGACCAACCAGAAAATCACGGCCAAACGTCGTGTGGTCAACAAAACAACTCAAAAGACCACCTATCAAGGCGGAGATGTCTTTATCAATGCTGATATTGTGGATGTTGCTGGCTTGATTGATGTGTCTGGAGATCTCGGCGGCAATATCGATATTGGTGCAAAAACCAGCATCACGCTTGATAACGCCACACTTGATGCATCTGGCATCGGAGATGGTGGTCGCATCCGTGTGGGTGGTGAATATCGAGGCGGACAGGGACTTCAGATTGATGAAGTTCAAAACACCGATAAATTATTGATCACCGAAACGTCTTTATTGGACGCGTCATCAGAACAAGGTAATGGCGGTACGGTGATTGCTTGGGGCACCAATGAGCTTGGATTCCACGGAACCATTGACACAATGGGTGGCGATAATGGCTTTGCTGAAGTGTCAACAAAAGGTCATGCAGTAATCGATGGTACTTTCTTGTCTGGAAATGTCCTTTTTGATCCAGGTGATGTGTGTGTGACCACTTCCGGCACCTCTGGATGCGCAGCTGGCGCCTCGACCATAACAAGCGCGAGTATCGTTTCTGTTCTTGATAATGGAAATACGTTCACAATTAACACAGATTCTGCGGGTACAAGTGGTACAGGTCGCGTAGATTTTGGTGGCGGTGGCAATTTCACAGTCAACAATAATTCAGGCACAAATGGTACTTTTATCATTCATGCTGCCGATACGATTGATACTCAGCAGGTTGGTTTTATCAATAACGGCTCCAGTGGGACGAATTTTGAATTTTACGCTGGAAGTACTTCGACATCTTCACCTGTCTCAAGTGCGGATGTTGTCCTTAATGGGCAAAATTTCAACTCCGGAGGCGGTTACGTTTTGTTTGATGCCGCCGATGATATTGTAATTAGTGACCCTCTTATCACATCTGGTGGCAACATCACATTAATTGCGCGTGGCGGCGATGTTGGTTCCGATGTTAGGATTTCTACTTCAGATGCCGTTTTGGACGCAAGTAACGGCACAAATGCTGCTGGTGATATCAGTATAACAACAGATAACCTAATAATTGCTGCATCTGCAGTTGCGTCTCCATTGATCTCGGGTGGTACAGTTTCCATCAAGCAGCTTACCAATGGCCGCCAGGTAGATTTGGGAACCGCGGACGCTACCAAACTAAGTATTACAGCTGCCGATCTTGATCGTATTTCAGCGGATTCTTTGGTGCTGGGTGACGCAAATTCTGGTGCGATAACGGTTTCTACTGCGCTTAATCCAGCAAATCTTGGTGCCTTAACGCTTACATCTGGTGGGGATATTACATTCAATTCTACCATTAATGGAGGATTTGATCTTACCGCTAATACTAGCGGTACGACGACGTTTAATGGCGAAATTGGTGAAACCACACGCCTTGCCTCACTGACGACAGATGCAGCAGGCACGACAATATTTGATGTCGTAGGTGCTACAGATCTTATCGCCAATTTCCATTTCACCGGTGATGTGAATATCAATGACAATTTTGAGTCCAAGGGCAATAATGTAACTTGGCGGTTTGGCAATGACGCTACATTTGGTGGCACGATTGCCGCAACGACTGACACGATTATCAATGTTGCTGGCGATCTGACATTTAATGGTGCGGCAAGCTTCAGAGGACTTCAAACCGCAGGAGGCGGTGACGTTTACATAAATGGTGGCAGCGTTACGGCCACCAATTTCGGTACCTATTTTAACAATAATGTTATCATTGGAGCAGATACGACAATCACCGCAGCAAATAATGGTATTCGACTTGGACGTTCGATCAATAGTGCGGTTGATAATGCGTATACGCTGACTCTAAATACACCTGGTGAAACTGTATTTAGAGGATCGACAGCTGCAACAGGAGCAAAACTCAATAGCATCGTTACTGATGCGGCAGGTTCCACAATCCTATCTGGAAACATGGCATTGGCCACCAATTCATTGATTATCAATGATGCAGCGAAAGTTCGTTCTGACGCAACGCTGAGCAATACGGGCGATATTACATTTAATAGCACGATTGATAATGATGATGTGAACAACGACGGCGTCACTGACATCTATAGTCTGACCGTAAACTCTGGTGGAAATCTGTTGTTTGGTGGTGCAGTTGGCGGAACAGATCCGCTTGCCACTTTAACGGCTTCAGCCAATACCATTCAAAATGATGCAGGCATTACAACAAATGGCGGTGATATCACATTCACTGCTGATGATATGGTTTTGAACTCCACGGTTAATGCGGCAGGCGGCATTGTAACGCTCGCTGAACTAACTGCAGGTCAAGAGATCGATCTTGGTACGGATACGGCTGGTAAGCTTGGACTGACAAATGACGAATTGAATCGAGTAACGGGCAATATCGTGCGTGTGGGTTCTTCTGACGCGGGTGACATCACTTTTAGTTCCGGCATTAGTTTAACAGATATCTCAACATTATCGTTGATTACTGGTGATGCGATTGTGGACACCAATACATCTGGTGCGGATATTTCAGTACGCAATCTGGCCATGCAAGCGGTTAATGGTATCGCGGACCGATCTGGTAATCCAATTATTGAAACTGATGTTGATGTGATTGCGGCAAGAAACACCACAGACGGTGCAATATCTATTGTGCAGACTGCAGCAGGTGGCGATTTGACAGTCGGCACTGTCGATGGTGTGGTTGGTATTCGAAATGAAGCAAATAGCGGTGCAGCCCGACTGAGCCAAATTGAGACAAATAATGGTAATCTGACCATTAACAATGATATTTTCAACAATCGCGGTAATCTTTTGATTGTGGCGCAAGACGTTGGAAATGGTGATAAAACACTCACCAATAATGCTGCTATTACGGCAAATAACCGCCAAATTACCGTTCGCGCGAACAATATGGATCTTGCATCTGGCACGATTGATGCGGGTACAGGTCGGGTCATCCTTTCAGGTGAGCTTGCTGGTACAGAAATCGATCTTGGTGGTGCCGACGCTGCAGGTGTTCTTGGTTTGACGGATGCTGAGATTGATACGGTCACTGCCGGTATTTTGCAGATTGGTTCAAGCAGTGCTGGTGATTTAAACATCTCCGACACAATTACTCCGGCAAACGTAGATGTGCTGTCTCTAGAAACTGCCGGTTCCATTTCATCTTCAAACGGCAGCTCAACAGATATTTCTGTTGCTGATCTTGCATTGCGTGCTGGAACTGGAATTGATCTTTCGACCAGAGTCGGTGGACTGGCATTCCAAAATGCTGATGGTATTGTTGAGATTAACAATAGTGTGGATCTAACAATTGCATCGATTGATGGTCTGACATCGTCATCAAATAACGGCACAGCAACAAATACATTTGGAAAATCAACTGATATCAATAATCTAACAGGTGATCTGACTTTTGCGGTTGATGTTCACAGCGCTGGCACGGCTTCTTATAACGCTGACGGTCAGACAATGAATGTGAATGCGGGGACGACAATCTCTTCTGATGATCAGCTTGAAGTTTTGGCTAAAACGATCAATCTAGCCGGTGATCTTGATGCTACAAACGGTATTATCCAGGGAACAGCATCAACGATCAACGTATCAAATGGCGCGGAAATTCAAGATGCGGTTGATGCGGGTACGATTGGAACCGATATCAATGTTGCAGCGGGTACATTTGCAAGCTTCATTGCTGACCAGGAAGACCAAACGATCTCAGGCGTTGGCGTGAATACAATTGTTAATACGGGTAGCCCGGCGGCAACTGTTGCTGCCAATGGTGTAACCGTTGAAAACATGTTGTTGCAAGGTGTTGGCGCACCTGGTGTCGACGACCATGGTATCTTGCTCGATGGCACAAGCTCGCCAAACCTAACAGGAATCGTGATCAACAATGTTACCTTTAACAATCTGCAGGATGGAGTCCGAGCAGAAGGCGTCATCGGAAATGGTGACACCACATCAGTTGACGTCACGATTAAAAATTCAACAATGGGTACTATTGCAGGCCGAGGTGTGCATTTTGTAGATACGCTTGATGCGGCAAACATCCTCATTGGTGGTGCAACGCTTGCGGATGCTAACTTTATCGATGCGGCAGATGACGCAGTATTGGCCAATGATCTGATCAACGGAACTGTGTTCTCTATCGCAAATAATTCCACTTTCTACGGTGGTGGAGATGGTGTCGAATTTGCTGGCGCGATAAGTGGCGGCAGTAATGTTATTATCAGCGGCAACCAATATATCGAAGGCATTGGGTCCAGCGCTGATGAAGATAATTTGGGAGATGGTATTGTCTTCCGTGGTCCGATTTCCGGCGCGCAAACCAGTATTCTGATTGAAGATAGTATTCAAATCCAAGGGTTGGATCGGGGTATTAATTTTGCGGGCTCTGGCAGCGGTGGACCGGCAACAATTGATGATGCAAGCATTACGATTTCGGGCAACCAGGTCATTCGCGGAAATGATCTCGACGGTATCTTATTTAACGCAGATATCACAAACGCTAATATCACAATTGGTGGTGCAACTGCCGCAGATGGCAATTTGCTTATCGATGGTGAAGACGAAGCTATCGATATTCAAAATATCAATGGTGGATCCGTGACCATCTCAAATAACGTTTTGGTTCAAGGGCAGACTGGTAACGGCATCGAAATTGAAGGTCCAGTTAACAACGGTGCTGATGTGGATATCAGCCAAAATGGGATCGAAGCTGCTGTAGACGGAATTATTTTCGATGGTACCGTGATTGATTCAACGGTTGCGATCTCACAAAATGATATTGTCGGCGATGATGAGGGTATCGAGTTTGATGAAGCGGTTCGTTTTTCGACCGTCCGTATCGATACGAATGATCAGATTGTGGGTACAAATGGTCAAGGCATTTTGTTTGATGATCTTATTCGCAATTCGGATGTCACAATCGGTGGGGCGACCGATACGCTCGGAAACACACTGATTAGCGGTGGTGATGACGCGATCGAAGCGCAACAAATTCGCAATAGCCGCTTTAACATTGCCAATAATGTGAGGATCATTGGTGATGATGAGGCGATCGATATTAATGGCCGTGTTCGAAATGGTTCCATCGTAAATATAGTTGGCAATGTCGGGATTGTCGGCGATGACAGCGCTATCAAGTTCTCAGCTCAAACTCGTACTAGCAGTGAGATCAATATCGCTGGTAATGGATTGATTGAGGGTCTTGGCGATGCTGGCATTGTTTTCGAACGTGAAATCAATGATTCAACTGTCAATATCGGTGCAACGGTGTCGGATTTGGATATTGATGGAACATCCGTTGGCTTTAATGCAAATGGTCTCATTATAGGTGAAGTTGATGGAATTGCAGCAGCTGCTATCAGCGACAGCTCATTCAATGTTGCAGGCAATACCTTTATCCTGGGCGGCGAATTTGGCATCGAATTTATGGGCGATATTATCAATAGCGGTGTTGAAATCTCTGGTAATCAATTGATTGGTGGTCTTGAAAACGGTGTTCAGTTTGGTGACTTTGCAAATCCAGGGTCTACAATCGTCAGCAGAAGCGATATTTCGATCCTTGGCAATGATGCAATAGGTGGTATTTTTGGCAACGGTATTCATGTGACATCAATTGTGAATGGCGCAACTGAATTTTTCATCAATGGCAATGAAGCTATCACTGGTGATCAGGATGGTATTCGATTTGAAAATGCGATCGATAGTAGCTTTGTTGAAATCTCGGACAACACACGCATTGTTGGTGATGAAAACGGTATCACATTTGCAGACGATATTTCAGCTGAAGGTTCTGTTGCGATCATCGGAAATGAAAGAATTCGCGGTCGCAACGACGACGGTATTCTGTTTGATGGCGAGATTGATACAACCATCGTTACCATTAGTGAAAATGAAAGAATAATTGGTGAGCGTGATGGTATCCATTTCGATGAAGTCATCAGCAATTCATTTATCACAATCGGTGAAGAGCCATTTAGTGGATTAGGTGGAAATGGCCTTATCCGTGGTGGTCAAGATGGCATTGATATTTCACAAGTGACAGATACTTCGCTTACGATCATTGGTAACCGTCGTATCCAAGGTATCGACGAGAACGGCATTGAATTTGATGATGACGCACAAGAGGCGATCTCGGGCAATTCATCTGTTGTTATTGATCGTAACCGTCGCATCAATGGTGGGGTTGAAGGCAATGGTATCGTTGTAAAGAGTGACATTGCTGACAACTCTACTTTTGATGTCACGCGTAACCGTGAAATCACTGGTGGACTAAATGGATTGGCCTTTAATGGCCAGATCAAAGACGATACGGTATTGACAATTGATCGCAATGGCCGAGCAAGCCAAAATGGCTCAGGTTATAATGGTTCAGATCCTGTCAATGACACGTTTAATGTCACCCGCACGGTGGCAGGCAACACCGGTGCCGCAATCTTCTTTGAAGATGCGATTACCGACAGTGCCAATGTTTCAATTAGCCGAAACATGCTGACAAATGGCTATGATGGCATTGTGTTCAATCATGTTGCATCTTCTGAAACTACCAAAGTTCATAATAACTTTATTGGTCAGAACGAAGGTAAAGGTATCCAGTTGCAGGGCGATGTGTCTTCGGCGCTAGAGGTTTTCCAAAACTATATCTCTGAAAATTCTGAAGGTGGAATTGTGATTGATGGACTTGCGAATATCGGGTTAGGCAATGTGCGGGTCAATCAGAACTTCATTCCTGGCAGTGGATTTGATTTCGGAAATGGCGGATTTGCAGTAGAGCATCTGGGGGCAGGTGACATCAATATCGAAGGAAACTGGTGGGGTAGTGACCTGTTTGTAGATATCCTTGCGATGATTGTTGGTGCACCTGTACCAAGCCAGGTTTTAAAAACAGGCACAGATAGCAATATCGAACTTTCGCTTGGTGAAACTGCATTTGATCCATTTGCGTTCCAAGGTGGTGAATTAATCGATCCGGTTCGTCCGACATCAGATGATCCTGTCACGCCGACAGCTGCGCCTGATTTTGCAAATGTAAGCTGTGAAATCTCGCTTGATGAAGACGATTTTGATGAGGAAGATCGTGTTGAGGAACAAAATCGGATCGAAGCTCGCTGTACTGAAGATGGCCCGCAAGTGAATGAGCTTTCCTTGCTTATCCGCAAATAGGACATCTGAGCATCACTCAATTGCTCATTAAGAACAAATGCGCCAATGACCTATATATTGTGGGGAGTTGGCGTATTTATCTGATTTTATTTCACGAATCATAAATGGTTGACCAAATTTTGGTTGGTATTGCTCTGTTGCTTTTGCGTTTTACTGGGTTGATGGATTTGTTTTCCTGTAATTCGAGTTTGTAAAAGTGCATTCGTAATAGAGTATTTTTGTATCAGTTTGGTGCGTGTTAAGTACCATTTGTTAACCGTCCATTAACCATAAATCACGAAATTCATCTGCAATAGCAATGCCTGGCGAATCGCTGTGGCGGTCAGATGGTGATTTATGCGGGTATCCATATTAGTAGCTTTAGTTTCAGCTTTAACACTGAGTGCAAGTTCCTTTGCGCAAACCACTTTAGAAGAAAACCAACCTCCTAGTCTGCAAGGTAGTCAACTTGTTTCCCTGCCAGGATTAAGCGCTTTTGATCCCGCTGAAGCGAGTGATGAAAGCCTGGGTGTTACACTCAAGTTTGTCCAGATTGTATCGGCACCGGGTGATCTTGCGACACGATCTGTTTCTGCAGATGGCATAGACATTGATGCAATTGTAGCCCCTTATATTGGTGAAGCTATTTCGTTGAAAAGTCTCTTTGCTATTCGCGATGATATCATTCGAGCTTATATTAAAGCGGGCCGTGCATTTGTTGCAGGAACAATTCCGCCTCAGGAAATATCGAGTGGTGTGGTGAAATTCATCATTACCGAATCCGTTCTTGAAGCGAAAAAAGTCGAAGGATTGGTGTTTTCAGATGAGGATTACATATTAGATAATATCAGTGCTGAGGAAGGTGAGACGGTTGATACTGATCAACTGATCGCAGACCTTAACTGGCTGAACTTAAATCCATATCGCAATCTTGTGGTTGTTGCAGAGCCTGGTAAAGAATTTGGTGGAACCATCCTGACATTCAAAGCGACCGAAGAGAAGCCTTGGAGTGTTTATGCGGGCTATAATAATCACGGCACACCTTCTACGGATAGAAACAGACTGTTTGCCGGTTTCCACCTTGCGAATTTGCCAGTATTAGACCATCAACTTAGCTATCAATTGACTATGAGCCCGGAGGCAATCGCAAGACTTGATCAGTCTTTCACTGCGGTTGATCAGGCTGCTTATTTGTCTCATGACGCAAACTATTTTGTGCCATTGCCATGGCGCCATAAAATGCGAACTCGCGGCGCTTATATTCAAACTCGATCAAACCTGACCGGCGGGTTGGTGAGCGCCACCGATACTGCAATTTTCACAACTGAATATGCCGTTCCATTTTCAAGCACTGGGATAATTAGTCCTGAGCTCTATGGTCGTTACGAATATAAAAACAGTCAACGGGACATTTATTCAGGCGCGACACTTGCAAGTAATGCTGAAATTGACGTGCATCAGCTTATTTTAGGCATGCGAGGTAATGCCACGGATTCAAACGGGAAAACGAATTTTGATATTCGTTTTGTGCACAGTCCTGGCGGTGTAAGCAGTTTTAACAATGCTGCAAGTTATGCAGCATTTAGCGGCAATGCTGGTGCAGATGCCAATTACAATTATCTATTTGCCAATTTACAGCGTGCGACCCCGATTGCCCAAGGTGTTCAGTTGATAACGGAAGTTACAGGTCAATATGCCAGTGAAACACTCCCCGCAACGGAAGTTCTCAGCATTGGTGGTGTGGATACTGTACGTGGTTATGATACGTCCGAAACAAGCGGTGACAAAGGTTTGGTTGTTCGCAATGAGTTACATTTTGACGTGACCCCACAGGACAATGGGCTATTTAGTGCGGTTGATCTCTTTGCCTTTTTTGATGCAGCTCATGTGAAAGATATCGCCAAGAACACCCATGCTGATTTTTCAAGTATCGGTTTTGGGTTAAATGCGGCTATCGGCGAGAATGTATCGTTTAATTCAAGTGTGGGTGTTGCGCTATTGGATGGTGTGACAACTCAGAGCGGCGATGTTGGCGTTCATTTTAACCTTAACACTAGGTTTTAGGCTTGGTTTGAAGACAAGTCTTCGGCAGGCTGATAAACTTGTTTATGATTTAATGAAACAAGTTTTCCCTCTGCAGGAGCAAACCAAATGCGGGTCGCAACATTTTTTCAGGTGCCGTTATTCTTGTCAGCACTCTTATTTGCAAATAATTCGATGGCTCAAGAGCCAAGTGTCACAACTGAGACCTATGGATCATGGACATATCGCTGCAGTCAACTTGCGCAGCAAGAAGACACACAAGAAACGGCAAAAAAAGCCTGCGAACTTGTACAAATTGTCCGCGATAATAAGGGAAATGTGATTTCACAAATTGCTTTTGGTAAAAATCCTGATGGTGGTGATAGTCTGATCACCGTTATTCAAGTGCCGCAAGGCATGTTGTTAACTGAGCCCGTCAAGCTGTCAAACGAAAGCCAAACACAAGCGATAACAGCTCCTTATTTTTCTTGTTTTAATAATATCTGTCTGGCGCGTGCTGACATCAAAGCAGATTTGCTTTCTGCTCTAGGCGGAGATAGCAAAGGTAATCTTGAATTTGTTGATCGCAGTGGGCGCAAGGTCAGAGTTTTGTTGTCTTTTGATGGCCTAAAGGCGGCTTCAGATCGACTTATCACGACAGCTGGATGATTGTGTTCGCTTGATTGCCATGAAGAAACGAAATTATCGGTTATTGCCATTGATGGTGGCGACTTGTTGCGCTGCCTAGTTTGCGCCATTTGCGAAAGCAGATGATAACAAATCACTCATAACAGATTTCGTTCACGAGAATTCTCGTGGAGATATTATAGAATATGCCAGCTTCAAGGATTGGTTTTTAAATTGCCGGACGACGAAATCATCTGCAAAGTCCAGATGTGAGCTAACAACGCCAGTTGTCATTGAACAGGATAATGCGCAAATCCCATCAGAGATTTCGCTTAAGCTTGTATTTGAGAACAAAAATAATGATGGCATTGCCATCATTCAAACACCGCTTGAATTGCTCCTGTCGAAAGGCATCGAGCTGGAAATTGATCGTCGCAAGCTTGGCAAGTTGACTTATCGTTCCTGTCACAGGACCGGCTGTTTGGCTCCGTTTTCCATTTCAGGCAATACTCGCCGCGCCATGTTAAACGGCATCACAGCTCAGCTGACAGTTTTTCATTTGCAGGGAAAGGCAAAACAAAGCAAGTTTTCACTTCTGGGGATTTCAAACGCTATTCAACATGCCAACCTTTATCTCAAACAGAATTGATGATTTGGCCTAAGTCTAACGCAAATTTATGAACCACGACGTCAGATATTGTGATTTTTCAAAAATGAAATTTGAACTCCCCATATCAACATAGTGATGCTTAATAGGCTCACGCAATCAAATAAATACAGAATAGTATAAATTACCCGTAGCATCTACACTGCCATGTGCAATAGATTGTTAACCCATTGAGTTCACGATCAATTTTAATATTGGTAGACATTTGTTTCTTCGAACGAATGTGACCGATCACATGGTTTAGATTCTAAAACTGCGGGGCTGTCATGCAAAACACTGATACCAATTTATTGAACGAACGAATTGATTTTATTAAGTTTGACGCAAATGAGCAGGGAGCTCTTAAAGCCGCAAAGCCTGTGATTGATGGTGCGCTGGAAGATGTTCTCCAAGAGTTTTATACTCAAGTCAGTAGCTACGAGACAACACGTTCATTCTTTCAAAACCAGGCGCATATGGATGGTGCCAAATCAGCGCAAGTCTC
This sequence comes from Lentilitoribacter sp., assembly GCA_963691785.1. Classification (GTDB taxonomy): domain Bacteria; phylum Pseudomonadota; class Alphaproteobacteria; order Rhizobiales; family Rhizobiaceae; genus Lentilitoribacter. The sequence goes on along the minus strand of OY829371.1, from coordinate 3,589,213 downwards.
ACATTGGAACAGAATTACCAACACAGAATTCGACGAAAACTATGTGAATGCGGTTTCCAAGATTGGTCTTGCACATGCGCGTATAGGCCTTGAGCCGCGATGGCATATTGGAGGATATGCACTTCTAACTTCTGGCTTGCTCAAGGCTATCATAGAAGATGAATGCAAAGGCTTCTTCAATCGTAAAATCACCAAATCATTGTCGGATAAGGCTGCCGCGGTCGTTAAAGCTTCAATGTTAGATATGGATTATGCCATTTCAGTTTATCTTGATAAATTGGCTGAAGAAAAGCGTATCGCCGAAGAAGCTCAAGCTTTGCAAAACGCCAAAAGGGATGAAGCTTTGGCTGTATTCGCACAAGCGCTGGACATGCTAGCGGATGGTAATTTGGAAGAGCGGATTACAGAGCGGCTTCCTGAAGAATTTCGTGATATGGGTGTCGCATATGATCAGGCCATGGATAATTTGTCTAACTCCTTGGCTTCGGTTCGAAATGCGACCACAGCCACACGCGAAAATTCATCAAATATCTCTGAAGGTGCAAGTCAGCTCGCTACGCGTACAGAACAACAGGCCGCTGCGCTGGAGGAAAGTTCAGCAGCGCTTCATGAATTGACCCAAAGCGTGGCTTCCACAGCCGATACTGCCGTGGATGCGCGTCAAACCGTCATGAGTTTCATGGCTGATATTAATTCTGCAGAACAGGTTATGAATAAAGCACTGACGTCGATGACGGGGATCGAAGAATCATCGAAACAGGTTTCAACAACAGTCGCTATTATTGACGAGATTGCGTTTCAAACAAACTTGTTAGCATTAAATGCCGGAGTGGAAGCTGCAAGGGCAGGTGATGCTGGTAAAGGGTTTGCCGTTGTGGCGCAGGAAGTCCGTGAGCTGGCTCAAAGATGTTCTGATGCAGCTAAGGAAATTGCCGAGCTGATTAAGAATTCAAGCCTGCAAATTGAACAAGGTGTTGTCCATGTTACCGAGACATCAGAGTCTTTGACCAAGTTTGTTCACGATGTGGAAAATGTGAACTCAATTATTGATCGGATTTCAACATCCGCTGGTGAACAATCCACGACCCTAAATGAAATCAACACTGCGGTTGAAAATCTGGATCAAATTACCCAACAAAATGCGGGTATGGTGGAAGAGACAACAGCTGCAACGGCATCATTAAGTGATGAGGTGTCTCAATTGGTAGATGCCATGGCCGGTTTTAAAACACGTGGAATGGATCGCGTTGAAGATCATGTTTTCAATTTGAAAAGAGCCGGCTAGTTCATGCTTCTGGTAGGTGATTAGATCGCCGCGGGATTGTCGGTAATGCGCGTGCGTTCGACCACAGATAGACATATTATCCGCTACAAATAATTTACAAATTAAAGAGAATTGGTACCTCCCGCCGGAAGCTTTCCATAATGTTGGAAGGTCTTTATCGTTGTGAATAATCTAAATAAAACAGATGTTTAGATCTTTAGTTCAAGAACTTAAAACTTTCAATGTGTACTCTTTTGTGTTGTGAGTGTGTACTTAATTACTAACACGATTTGGTGCAAAGTCTAGTTACCAATTATCTTCGATGGACTAATCTTCACCGAGTAACTTTCGCAATTCCAGAGTGATGGCAATCCCCTCATCAAAAGTCATAATTGGATCTGACAACACACGTTCTTTCCAATCATCGCCGTTCCAATACTTCATGATAAATGCTGTGGCAAAACAAATGGAACATCCTGAGACATCGTAAATCTTCGATGGATCTTTGCTCAAGCTATCATAGATACTGCTGGCTTGGAATTCGACAAAGCTTTGGTCAATTAAAGATAAATTCGCATCCTTTTCTCCCCATAACCATTTCTGGGCCATCATGGGGGCAATCTTATCGGTCCAGAAGTATCCGTTATCTTCCTTCTTAGCGTAACCATTGACAGACATGCTTTGAATTAACTCAAGATCATCACCTTCATAGAAAAAAACCATGTCTCGCTCGCAACGGAACTTCATTGGCCCGTAGCTAGTGGATAAATCTAGAAATTCTTCGATCACCTTTGAAAGTAAGCGGAACTCTACAGCCTGAACGTTCGCTAATCTTTCCTCTAACGCCTCGCCAGAAGAGATCGAGAAATACTGAGGATAGTCGTCGGCGGTATAAGTTTTGATTTGATTGGTAACATTATTGTATTCTTGAAAAGTGAGAGGGTTTAGACCTGTGTCGGAACATGATGCAGATGACACACCTAGTTCCAATAACATCTCAACAGCACTCCAAAATGTTGCATTAAATTCATGATGAACATACTTGATTTCTGGATTGTCAGGATGTTTTAAGCCCATCAAAATGTAGCCTAGTCGGTTGTTCATCGATCTAGCCAATAGCTTAATTAAAGTTAATTCATCGTCTGTAACAATATTTACATAGCCTGTGTTCATAAGAAGACTATATCTCTCAAACTTGTAACTTCAAGTAGTTGTGGTCGAGTTATTGCAATCTTATCGAGATTGGTTAATACTTCAAGAATTCCAACTAATTTTGGTAAGTATGTCCTCGGTAATCATAAATTCAGTTTCTATCATGGAATCTCTCCTAAGCATCACCTCCGTATGAGACGCGGCAGCGCTCAGTGTTGGTTAAAGCCTATGTGCTTCAACGAGCAAATGGTAAATGTGAATATTCGGAAAAAGAAGCTCCATTCAAACAACGTGATGGTATTCCATACCTAGAAGTACATCATCTTACTCAATTATCGGATGATGGGTTAGACCATCCGATTAATGTTGCTGCTATGGGTCCGACAGTACACAGACTGATCCACCATGGAGTGGATGGAGAAAGTGTTAACACTGATTTAAGGACTATAGCGGAACAGAAAGAGGCACATCTAGCCCGTCAATAGAGGGTGCTCGTTCGTCTAAACCGTTATCTAAATTAATAAGTCACATAAGGTGCTGTAAGGGAACAACCTCTACTCCGGCACTAACTATTATGAACCTATCCGCAAAGATAAAAATTATGGGATTCTAGTGATTTCTCGTCTTGTCCGTCTTTTAAGGCAGCACATGCCTTAGCTGAAATCCTATTTTTAAGTTCTTTCATGAATTTTTTTACATTCTTCATCTTTTTCAATTCACTTTCAGCAGCTAACTTTTTTGCCTGAAGTTCAAGTTTTTTTGCAGGGTCACTTTCTTTTGCGACCTCAGCTTCCAAGCGTGCAATTAGATCAAGAAGGTATTGATAAATTATCAGATCCTGCGCGGTATAATTCCCCAGCTGTCCGCCTAACCACAAATCTGTGCCCGCATCAAACACTTCTACGGACCTTGGTGTAATTCTTAGATTGATGGATTTATTGACGAGATATTTGTGACACCAGCCCTCCACACACAATGTATAGTTGATTTTTGCACAAATAAGTGCGCCTTGGTTAACTTTTTGAGTGATTACTTTGGTATATATTTTTGCCACGGCTATAGTCAGCGTCACCATCAGTAACGACATAAAGATCACAGCAGCAAGAACCCCAGCAGTAGCAGTACTCAGCGCAGGGCCAATACGAGCCATTATCCAGGCAACGACTGCATCGATGCCTATTTTGCCTTTGAGCCATTTTTCAACGATACCTTTGAGACCGGCTCCTGAAAGCAATGCTGTTAATGCCGTTACCGCATCAACTGGTAACTTACCTGTCTTCGCGAACTCCAACAATCTATCAGTTAATCCATCAATTACATCAGCAGCTTTTCCGTCTCCAAGTTTGAAGCTGTCGCTTGTGGCATATTGACTGAATTGACGCACTGGAACATGAATACGAACACTATCGAGAGAACATCTGACCATTCCTTCTTCAGTGCATTCATCCTTTGGACAAATACCGAAGAAATTAAACATGCTTAGTAGCCAAACAAGCGGCATAAATTGTTGTTCAAACTTTAACAAACTACTTCCCAGCATAACTGTAGCCGCTTCGATCAATACATTGCCGTTCTGTTTTGATTCCAGTATAGAGATTTCAGACCCTAGACCGCTTGAGGGAAAACCTGAATTCAAATTGATGGTATTATCAAGCTCATGAAGCGCGTTTTTAACGCCCATGGTTGAGTCGATTAGAGCATCGTAGTCTTTAGAAACAGATTCCATATCCCCCGCATCGGGCATTGCTTCCAACACTTTTGCTGCCAGTGAGCGAGGTGGAACGTTCATCAGGCTACTAAATATTTCAAACCCGAAAGTGGAGTTCCTATTCTCAATCGCGGATGCATTAGCTCTGAATTCTTCTGCGACAAACGGAAAGCTATCGCGGTAGAAACCCAACATATCTAAATGGTCCGCAGCAACCACCAAGCGATCTGCAGCAGAGCCGATATTGGAGTCTATTAATATCAGGCCAGCCTCTCTTATTCCATTTGCTATCGCATCAAATTCGAATGTGCTAGTTGATTCGCGATCAACTTCCCCCAAATACTCTATTTCCTCAGACTGAATATCATGCGGTTTTTTTTTAGAACGTTTGGACATCTTCAACTCTCCTGCATTAGATTGAATGACTTCTCGATATCAATAAATGGTTGTTACTCATTCTTAAAAGCTGAAAATGTACCCCCTTTTTTGTTGATTAACAAATAATGGCGACTATCCTCGCGGATTTTCATTCTTGAACGATAGATAACTTATGACCTTAGATTGATACGGGAGCCTGGAAAAGCAGTCTTCAATCAATAGTTGATGTCAGCAAGCTGATAACTTAGCTTGACTAAACGGGAGAGGAGCCAACTTTATGCACCTTAGCTATCCTCGCCAAAGTGCTGCGACTCACACCTGTAGCTTTCACTATGCTTGACCAGCTTTGTCCAGATTCCAGCATTTGCTTAAGTGCGGCGTTACGCTCTTTGTTCTCAGGGCGGCCTCTGTAGCGGCCTTCTTGCTTCGCCTTATGAATTCCTTGCGCCTGCCTCTTTCGCCTATCTACGTAGTCCTTACGGGCTATAGCGGCTATCATATCGAGCATCATTGAATTGACTGCCTCAAACATTCGAGAAGTGAAGTCATCAACATCAGCAGATGCCATCTGGAATGACGTTGGGAGATCTAAAGCAACAATCTTTACTCGCTTCGACTTGATGATACTCTTAAGGGATTCCCAGTCCTCAGCATTTAGCCTACTTAGGCGGTCTACCTGTTCTACCAAGAGCACATCATTCGGCTGACAATCATTAAGTAGCCTGAAGAGCTCAGGGCGCTTCAGAGAGGCTCCGCTGACATTCTCCACGTATGTCGAGGCAATGCTAAGGCCGCGTTCTTCAGCGAAGGCTTCTAGTTCAGATTTAGCCCGTGTCGCGTCTTGTTCTTTAGTTGAGGCTCTGAGATAGGCTCTAACAAACATCACTACTTCTTTCTGACGCTCAATATGCATCGGTTCGTTATAAGTAGTTCTATATTTATCAGTTCGTTTTAGATGGTCAAGGGAAATTATCGAACCAGTTGAATGAATGCACTTTATTGGTTCGCTTTAGGTATACCCTAGCGCAATAGCTGTAAACTTAAGTGGCTCTGCTCAGGGCTTACAAATGAGCAGAGCCTAATCTACCAACAAATTACGGGTATTTGTGATAGATGAATAAGCTAAGTTCGAAGGAAGAACCGTTGCTTTTTTGTGGTTTTAGTGCGCTAACTGAGATGTTGTGCGACTAAAGTAAATTAGATAGCCTTCAGGAAATCAGATTGTGAAGTTTCATCCCTGCTTTTCTTTCTGGTTTTAAACCCTGTCATGGCTTCAACCAGTTGAGAAACTTCATCACTTAAGGAAGCCGTCGCAGCAGTTGTTTCTTCCACCATTCCGGCATTCTGCTGAGTAATTTCATCAAGATTCTCCACAGCAGTATTAATCTCAGTCAGCGTTGCTGATTGTTCGCCTGCAGATCTTGTTATTTGATCGATTATCGAGTTCACATTCTCAACATCACTAACAAACTTCGTCAGAGATTCTGATGTTTCAGTAACATGCACCACCCCTTGTTCAATTTGTTGACTTGAATTTTTGATGAGCTCAGCGATCTCCTTTGCAGCGTTAGAACATCTTTGAGCGAGTTCGCGAACTTCTTGCGCAACCACTGCAAAGCCTTTCCCAGCTTCACCCGCACGAGCTGCTTCAACACCAGCATTTAAGGCTAGCAAGTTTGTCTGGAATGCTATTTCATCGATAATTGCAACGGTACTTGATACTTGTTTTGACGACTGCTCAATTCCAGTCATTGAGTTAAGCGCCTTGTTCATCACCTGCTCAGCAGAGTTAATATCATTCATAAAACTCAATACTGTTTTGCGGGCGTCTACCGCTGTTTCCGCTGTGGATGATACACTCTGTGTGAGTTGATGAAGAGCGGCGGAACTTTCCTCAAGCGCGGCCGCCTGCTGCTCTGTGCGTGTTGCAAGTTGGTTTGCACCTGTAGAAATATTTGCCGAATTTTCACGGGTTGAGGTTGTTGCATTGCGAACAGAATTTAATGATTCAGACAAGTTCTCCAATGCCTGATCGTAGGCGACACCCATATTCTGAAATTCTTCAGGTAACTGCTCGGTAATTCTGACTTCCAAGTTACCTTCAGCCAAAAGCTGAAGTGCGTCAGCAAAGACAGCCAATGCCTCGTCCCGCTTCGCATTCTGTTTTGCCTGAGCCTCTTCAGCAATACGCTTTTCATCTGCCAGTTTATCCAGATAAACAGATATCGCGTAGTCCATATCCAGCATTGAAGCCTTGACAACCGCCGCCGCTTTATTAGCCAGCCTGTCAGAAATCTTCTTATTAAAGAACCCCTTGCATTCATCGGCAATAATGGCCTTTATTAATCCTGAAGTCAGTAGTGCGTATCCACCAATGTGCCATCTTGGCTCCAATCCGATACGCGCGTGTGCTAAACCAATTCGAGTGACTGCATTGACATAGTTTTCATCAAATTCAGTGCTGGCAATGGTGCTCCAGTGATTGACTTGGGCCGATTTGGCACCATCCATATGGGTCTGATTCTGAAAAAAAGCTCTGGTCGTTTCATATGATTTCACTTGATCATAGAACTCATCTAGCGTTTCCTCTAGTGCCGCTTCAATCAGAGGTTTGGCTGACTTGAGAGCTTCTTGCTCGACCTCGTCAAACTTAATGAAACCAATTCGTTCTTCTAGTGATTGTGTCGTATTACTCATAATGACCCCGCAGTAATGAGAATGTGTTGCTCCGAGAATACTTCAAACAGATGCCTGAAACTCGAAGATTAAGATGCGCCTTGATGAAATTATGAAAACTCAGGGTTAATATATACCTAATTAATGAAATAAAATAAAAGTATAAATGAAATAAAATATCAATATAAATAAATATTTAGAAAAATATACTTTGTTAAAATCGTTGATAGTATCTATCTATCAGCTATCAACTTAAAAAACCTGTCGATACCTTCTCCCGGTAAACAGTCTTCGAGTTTATCATTAATACAGGTTTTCAAATGCCAACATAGGACCATCAGAAACATTTTTACCGTAACTATTAATCCAACGTCGAGTTTGATCAAGCGACATTGGACGCCCAATCTTAAAGCCTTGCGCTATATCACAACCAAGCCCTTTGAGCGTATTGAACTGAGATGCTGTTTCAATTCCCTCAGCAACCACTGTCAAGTTCATTTGTTTGGCCAACAGTATGATCGCTTCCAAAGCCTGCCTACCCTTGGCTTTATCCATTTCTTGAACTATTGATCGATCAATTTTCAGCTCTGAAACATCTAGCTTCACAACCATAGAAAGCGAAGAATATCCGGTTCCAAAGTCATCAATGGCAATCCCATAACCAGCATCGGATAGCTCTGTTACTGTAGACACAGCCTGATCAGCTGATGTTTCAATCATTGTTGTTTCTAAAACTTCTATCAAAACATCATTGGGGGCCAAACCTTGCTCTGTCACGGACCTAGTGAGATCTGTACAAAGGTTTGACGATCTCAAAGAACGAGCCGACATATTAATAGATATTCTGGGGACATTGTATCCCTCTGCTCTCAACTTTGCCAAAATAGCCAACCCATCCGATGTGATTATCTCATCGATTTGATCAATCAGTCCGACTTGTTCGGCCATCGGAATAAATACACTGGGCGGCAAAACTCCTTTTTCTGGGTGGTTCCAGCGCCCCAAGACTTCAAAGCCGGTAATGCGTCCATCTTGTAAACTCACCTGAGGTTGAAGATAAGAAACAAACTCACGATTTTCTATGGCATGCATCATATCAACAAGTAGCTTCGCATGGGCTTCAAGTTCATCGCGCATATCAGCCCTGTAAGGCAGGGCCATTCCTTTCCCTGATGACTTTGATTTCCGTAAGGCAATATCAGCATCTGAAATTAGTTTTGGCCCATCGATTGGAAGTTTTTCTGCAACTGCATATCCGATACTCACACCAATACTAATCTCATTGCGTTGCAAAATAGTCGGAACTTTCAGTTTGGAGATTATGTCCTCTGCAAGTTTGTGAATACGGCTTTCACTCAACAAACCTGACGATTCAATCATAATCACAAACTCATCACCACCAACACGTGCCACCACATCCTCTCTGCGGCACAATGAATTGAGTTGCTCCGCAACATATTTCAAAACAAGGTCGCCGACCGGGTAACCAAAAGTATCATTCACCTCTTTGAAGTCATCAATGTCGAGCATAAGAATAAAAAGTTGAGACCCTGATCGGTATCCTTGTACACAAACGTCAAGTTCTTCCTTGAGCGCCCTACGGTTTTTAAGTCCAGTCAACGCATCATGATTAATTTCATGATTTAAGTCATGGGACAGACTAACTAACTTTGTATTTTGTAGAAGGATGTCCTGATTTTGGTCTTCAACTTTTTTAAGTGATCTAATAATACCCTGTTGCGCAGGGAAAAATATGAAGATCGCCTCAGCAATTATAGTAACGATGGCCATCCCGAGACTTGCCAACTGCAAAAACTCCAGACGCTCTATCTTTGCCCCGGACTCATCTGCAAATAAAGTGACCGCGTCATCTAATTTCTTAAGAAGAGGCTTGCTAGCCATCTTATCCAAATTAACGATAACATCTTCAAGTGGATGATTATCTGACGACGATATACTCTTGCGCGCTTCTGCTATGTACCATTTAGTTAAACGATCAACTTCCGGACCATTCGGAGTAAAGTACATTTGCTGCGAAGCATCAGAATTCAACGCATGCTTCAACAACCAATAATGATTAGACTCAAATCGTTTTATCGCTGCTGCAAGAGATGATGTGATTTCGGTGTCTTCTGAAAGAACCGAAGGAGTATTCAACTTCGTCGCAAAAAATGCAATCCGTTGGCTGAGCATGCGTTGCTGCCCCGCGATGTTGATTATCTTCGCATCATTTGCGGTATGCGAGAGAACTGTTAAATGAATTAGATGAGAACCAACGAGGAAAAATAAGATAATACCGAGTGCAAATACGTATTTAACCCATAAACGACGTGGATTTAATTCATATAAGTTAAACATTAAATGCGCCCCAGGGATTACACTTCTACTAAATAAGCATGAATTAAAGCTGCTCCGTAAAGTACTAATGTATTAGTAAATGACAGTATAGTATTAACGAGGCAATAATATTTGTCGGCTACTTATCGGTATAAAAATTGATAATTTGCATTATTTGAACACATGGCACGTCGAAAAAACTAGCCAACTTTGTACGAACAAATTGGTTGGTATTTACACTCATAAGTGTCAAAGTTGTTGATCTAATGCATAGATCTTGCATGTAAATGAAACTAAGTATGAGGGGTGCCACGGGGATAAATTAGAATTTCGACATATTATCTGATCCGCTCAGATAATTTCACTAAAATATTTTGGGGTTCCAACCATGGCACACTCCAGAGATCATTCTCCGGCCAGCAAGAAGCCTGTAGAGGCGCTGTGTCCGATATCACGGGAATGATCCAAGGAAGTTGCCAAGGGGTCCTAATCAGGAGAAAAAGTTGGCACGACCCTTGACATATCTCTATCAGGTGGGGTCAAGGAGATACCCTTAGGTATCTATATCTCTATGAGATAATAGTGATGGAGGTCAGGAGCTTAGGTGTACTTCCTTACTGATACTCTAGGTACATACCTGAGCTAACCAATACATAACTGTCAGGTGGAACCCTAGGTAATAACTAAGGTAAGGGACTGGGGTCCCCTGCCCATGGGAGGGTAATTAGAAAGTATAGCTATTACAACAACTTAGAAAAGAGCCTGGGAAGGGACTTAAAGCATAATATTACGGTGATAAAGTCATCCTTTATTGCATGCCTAGGTACCGTATCATCCAAGTGATTATAGAGGTCGAGGTAATGTGCCGAAAGTGGGGTCCTTAGCGTATCACCTAGTTATATATCTAAGGGGAACTTAGGTGGTAACTTTAGGAAATAACCTAGGTATATAACTAGGGTCCCCTGCTCATGGTATACCAATTAGAAAGCGCAACTAAAGCAATGACTTAGGAATGGGCTCCAATAAACACCCAATTAGCAGAGATAAGTACTCTTGGGGTTAAAAAGAGGCTTTTTCAAGAGCTTTGATTAAGCCTTTGCGGGATGCTTCCAAACTAGCCGATTGGCCTCCATAAGCACCACTTACGTTGCCAGATGAGTGACCCAAGATCATGTTCCGGATCTGTTGGGAAACTCCTGCTAATACGAGGCGGTCTTTCATTGTATGCCGTAGTGAGTGTACAACTTTTTTTTCGTTCTGAGTTATCGTTCTTACATACTTCATTAAAGCAGAAGATGCATTGTCAGCCTTGTCAAAGTATCTGGAGAACAGTTTATCGCTATCTCCAGCCTCTCTGAGAGCTATTCCAGCCACTTCTAAGGAATTACCCACAAGAGGAACAGAACGCGCTGAGGACTTCGATTTAAGTCTTCTAAGCTCGTGTTCCACTATACGCAAATGAGGAACGGTGTGCGTCAGGAAAACATCACCAGTTCTGAGGCTGGCGATCTCGTCTAACCTGCATCCTGTCCCATTTAAAAGTGACCATATCAGCCATAAGGTGTTGCTGTTAGATCTACTCTTAATTTGAGTAGTTATGGCAATTATTTCGCCTTCCGTGAAAGGCTCTCGTTCTTCTTTAGCGATGCTGTCTTTTGGTATGGTGATGCCTTCAAAGCGGTTTACAATATCGTCGCAATCAAGCTCTCTCAGGGTGAAGTTAATCATTGCCCTCAGATCGTTGTAGTATCTTTTCAACGTGCTGAATTTAATGCCTCTAGATTCTTTAATGTAGTTGAGAATCTTTCGTGCATCTTTTGTGCTGATCTCACCAAGTTTGAAGTCCCCGCCGAGAGCCTCTTTTGCCGCGGAGACCACATCGTTTATTCTGTCTAGGTTCTTCTTTTCCTTTGGAGCGTGGTATCCTTTATGTTCTAAATACTCACGCCGAGCATCTTCAATTGTCGGGGAAGGCATCTTTGGCATTCCATTGGCGAGGCCACGGACGAAGTCTAATTCACTCTGTGGGATATCCATCGCTAGATATTTTGCCTCTTCGCTCCCATCTAGCTGCCAAGGTATATATGCATTCAATACCTCATCTGCCAAAAAACCTCTGGACTCGGCCTCACGAAGAGCAGGTGGTAATTCACCAAGAAAAGAATTGGTATCTGGATCAAAACCTAATGAAGGGTCATCTAGGTCGATTTCTACAGATGCGTTGTAGGGGTCAAAACCGGCTTTTCTGATTCGTTCTGCGATCTCTTTATGTAGTTGGAGTGCGGTTTTCTGATCCTCACCTATTTCAGCTTTCACATCCGACTTAGGCTTAGATCCTGCTATTTTACACTTAAAGTTACGTTCTGCTTTAGCGTACTTGGCCAAAACATCGTTTTCAGTTTTCCCCAGTACTTCAAAGAAATATTCTCCACAATCGAGCGTCTCTCTAACAGCTTGAGGCCATCTCCGACGATATCGATAGCCAGATTTTGTCTTTTGAACGTATTTCAAGATAAATCCCATGTGTCCTCAATGTGTACCTATTTGAGTACTTCTTGAAGGTTTAACCTATTGATAACATTGATTTTAAAAGGAATATTCTTAGGATGTTGGTACCTCCCGCCGGAATCGAACCGGCACTCCGTTAGGAATTGGATTTTGAATCCAACGCGTCTACCAGTTCCGCCAGGGAGGCCCTGGGTGCGATGTACTATATGGATTTCAGATACGCAATAGCAAAAAGCTGAAAATTGTTGTTAAAATCACATCCGATGTTGCAAGCTTAGCTTTCCGGCTTAATAGCAATTAAAATTTCCTGTGCCCACTCGCCAATGATGGGTATGAAATCGATCTGGGCCAAGAAATAAACCAGGATGGATACGAGCACTGTGGCACCCAAAACGGAGCCTAACCCAAATGCTAAGCCGCGAATAAATTGAAATCCCAGCATTTTAGGAATGGAATTGTGGAGCTTGATATATCGATGCTGGTTTAATTTACCGAGTTCTCGATTTAACGCATTAATTTCGTTGTGTAATTCTTCGGTCGATAAAGGTAATTCAGGCGGCATCTTTTAAATTCCATAAAACTCACTATGTGTTCGATATAGGGAATTTGTAAGACTTTTTCAAAGTTATTGTTGTATTGCCGCAAGAAGCCGTTACAGACATATGTGATTGCAAAATCGTTGAATGTAAATTGATCGGAAAAATATGCTTCGTCGACTTTATGATTGGACCATGTCGCTTGCTGGCACTAAGCACGCTGAAAAGGGTTTGGCTGGTGTTTCGTTTTTAGAAAGTTCAGTATTTCCAATCCCGCCGGATGTCATTCTTATTCCGATGGTGATCGCCCGCCCTGACAAGTGGGTGCGCATTGCTTTTATCTGCACATTGTTTTCGATTTTAGGCGCCTTTTTAGGCTATGCAATTGGCATGTTCTTATATGAGACGATCGGCAAATATGTTCTAGAACTTTACGGCAAGGCTGATAGTTTTAATACTGTCTCAGAGTGGTATAACACCTATGGCGGCTGGGGTGTTTTATTTGCTGCGGTCACACCATTTCCTTACAAGGTTTTGACGATATTTTCAGGCGTTACCGGATTAAATCTTCTAACATTCACAATTGTTAGCATCATCGGTCGTGCAGCGCGGTTCTTTCTTGTTGCTTTTCTTTTACGAAAATTTGGCGAACCAATCCGTCTGTTCATCGAAAAATATCTAGGCCTCCTTTTTGCCTTATTCTTAATATTATTGTTCGGCGGGTTGTACGCAGTTAAATTTTTATTTTAGGGGGCTTTATGTCTGATAATGCGTCGCCGATTAGGGCGTTGACAACACCAATTCTCGAGGATCATAAAAAAGTAACATTCTATGGCGCCATTCTCATGGCTTTGGTCGTAGGGTCTGCGCTGGCATTTGAGCATATAGGCGGCTTTATTCCTTGTGCCTTATGTCTAGAACAGCGCATGCCATATTATGTTGGTATACCTTTAATGCTGCTCGCCGGTTTCACAGCTATTTTTGTTAAACCTGCCATCTTCACGCGCGGCCTTATTCTGATTGCGGGCTTGCTAATGGTCTATGGTGTTTATCTCGGTAGCTTCCATTCAGGTGTTGAATGGGGTTGGTGGCCTGGTCCTGAATCCTGCACTACCGTTGCCGATGGCTTGTCGATGGACGCGTCTAACCTGTTGGGTGATCTGAATTCAAAGAGACCACCATCTTGCGATGAAGCTGCGGGTCGCTTATTAGGTCTATCCTTTGCGGGATGGAACGTGATTGCCAGCGCTATTCTCGCATTCTTTACGATCAGATTGGCGTTCAGACGCGTTTAATTACGGCTGAAGTTCAGAATCCCAATAGAGAAAATCCATCCAACTCTCATGTAAATAGTTGGGTGGAAATAATCTGCCATTTTTATGCAAATCATGCATGCTGGGTCGATAGGGCGCCTGTCGTGGATGCATCTTGGCATCCCTTGGCATTTTGCCACCTTTTTTCAAATTACAAGGTGAACATGCGGCGACGATATTTTCCCATTCCGTTTGCCCACCGCATCGGCGCGGGGTAACGTGATCAAAGGTCAAATCATCTTTTGAACCGCAATATTGGCATTCAAACTTGTCGCGCAGAAAGACGTTAAAGCGAGTGAAGGCGGGATATTCAGGCGGCTTGATATAGTTTTTCAAGCACACAACGCTTGGCACTTTCATCGAAAAACTGGGTGATGAAACCGCGTGTTCATATTCAGCGATAATCGTAACGCGATCCAAAAAAACGGCTTTGACCGCATCTTGCCATGACCATAATGACAAGGGGTAGTAACTCAGAGGCCTGTAATCCGCATTCAGCACCAGTGCTGGCAGGGATTGAGGCGAAACGGCAATCGTCACACTCTTCTCCTAAACTACACAACATGTTGGGTTTATACTATGCAATATGTGACGATCTTGTGAAGGGTTATTACATATTTTCCCGTGCTAAAATTATGTCCGATTTTATCTGGAAATTATAAGGGCAAAATTTCCCTGTTTTTCATGTCTGCATAGTAGCGCCAGAGGAGGCGCGCTGCGATGCTTTTATAGGGTGACCAACGCTCTGCAAGCATACGCAATTCTTTTTCATCCGGCCTATTTCCACCATAATAAATATCACCAGCAGCGCTGCGGAGCGCAATGTCGCCTGCGGGGAAAAAGTCCCAATGCCCGCAACAAAACATGAGATATATCTCAGCACTCCAACGGCCAATTCCTTTCAAAGACATGAGTTTTTTCAAAGCCTTATCAGCATCCATGCCGCTAAGTTCATTAAAATTTACATCACCTTCGATCGAAGCGATGGCGATATTCTGGTAGGTTTTAGCCTTCGCGCGTGACAGGCCAAGCTCCATCAAATCATCTTCACTTCGACCGAGAATATTAGCGGCACTCACTTCGCCAAGTTCTAATTCTATCCGCTCCCAAATCGCTGTTGCGGCAGCGCGTGAAATAAGTTGAGAGGTCACTATTTTTGCAAGACCTTCAACACCACCTTTTGACAATCTGAGGGGGACCTCATCAATCGAATTTATGATCGGCGCAAGTGCGGAATCAAGTTTGGCAAGTTCTAGCAGGCCAAATTCGATATCTGATTCGTTTTTGATGCGATCTTTCATGCTCAAAATCTTACACGGTTTTGACAGGTGACTGCGAGAATTTCTCGTGGCATACAAGTTAAATGTCAGATGCTAAATTTCATAGATTACGATTTGCCCCTAGCCCAAATGGATACCTCCATTTAGGTCATGCTTATTCCGCTTTGCTCAACGGCAAGATTTGCTCAGATATTGGTGCTGCGTTTCTGGTGCGCATGGAAGATATCGATCAAACACGATCACGACCCGAATTTGTTGATGCGATTTATGAAGATCTGAAATGGTTGGGGTTATCCTGGCCAGAACCTGTGATGGCTCAATCAGAACGGTTTTCTGCTTATGAGGAAAAACTCAATTGGTTGATTGAACAAAAACTGGTCTATCGCGCATTTTTATCCCGCGAAGAGATCAGAGCCTTTGCAGATGCGCATCGAAATAAAACGGGGTCCGAATGGCCAAGTGATCCGGACGGGACCCCGCTTTATCCCGATCTATGCAAACAATTATCGCCAGCTTTATCTAATCAGCGTGCGAAGGATGGTGAAGCATTTACCTGGCGCTTGGATATGGCAAAAGCGATTTCAATGGCGGGTGATGATCTGACTTGGACTGAATATGATCTTGAGTTTAATCCGACCATCATCAAAGCAGACCCCGCCGCATGGGGTGATGTGATCATCGCGCGAAAAGATGTGCCAACCAGTTATCATTTATCTGTGGTCTTGGATGACGCCGCACAAGATATTGACCTTATCGTCAGAGGCATGGATTTATATCACTCAACGTCAGTGCATAGATTGCTTCAGAAGATGTTGGGATTGCCGGAGCCGGGATATCTTCATCACAAACTGATTTTGGATGAAGATGGTCGGAAGTTGTCTAAGAGCAATCAAGATACGTCACTTCGCGTTCTAAGAGACGAACAAAGCCTAACATCCGTTGAGATTAAAAAGATGCTCGGTTTTCAGTGACTGGTACATTAAGAAGGCATAACGACTTCGCTGTGTTTTTCAACGATAAAAACATGACCACTATCCGTGGCTTCCTGCGAAATCAGTTTTTGGTCAAATTCATTGCAGTAATGGGGAATGTCGATTTGTGACATAGGGTCTGTGGTGAAGACCTGAACTTGCTCACCAATTTCCACGTGATCACGCAAGTAACGCCTTAATCGCAGCACAGGTAACGGGCATTTTAAACCCTTTAAATCAAGTTCTTGCATGCAAAATCAATCTATTGATTGTTATTTGAATTCCGCTTCCAAAATTTCCATCTTGGATTGGTTTGTTGTGTTTCAGCGGCGGCTGTCTCATCAGCTACAAGAGTTGGCACGGGAACATTTGGCGCTGCCGTAGGCGTTACGACTTGAGCGCTCTCAACAGGTTCAGCCACAGTTTGCGTGTTTGACTTATAAAGATTAGCGGATAAGGCATTACTGGTTTGCGTTTCTGTCCTTGCCTGGCGTGAGAATAAAGACGTGACCGGTGCTAATGTTTGTCGAACACTTTCAGAACGTTTCTCAGCCAAGATCGCGCGTTCTTGTGCGCGGGCTTCTGCTGCGATTTTGGCGACTTCCTGCTCTTTTTCGCGAACTTTTTCAGCTTCTAGCTTCGCAACTGCCGCTGCAAATCTTTCATCATAGTCTTTCTGGTAAGCCGCATAGGCAAATTGCAAAGACTGCGGTTGTGACATTTCAGGGCAGGCGGACGTTGCGTGGAATCTGCCACCATCTGTTGCCGTCTGATTAAACACATAGCGCTTTTCGCAAACATCTACTTTTGGCGGACGTTTGGTGATTTCAAAATGATCATAGCCTTCGCGGATTTGGTTCCAGAAATCAAAGCTTTTATGATCTTTATAACGGGCCATATTTTCAGGTGTTAAGCGGAACGGAAAGGCTTGTACCTGGAAGGCTTCTTGACCGCCTTTGAATGCGTCTCTGGCAAAACCAAAGATCTCGAGCACCTGTTCATCGGTCATGGAATAACAGCCTGCGGATGAGCACGCACCATGGACCATCAAGTTGGAACCCGTACGTCCATGTGCACGGTCGAATCTATTGGGGAATCCCATATTAAATGACAGATAATAACTTGAATTGGGGTTCATCTGGTGTTTGCGGATACTATAATATCCTTCAGGCGCCTGACGATCACCTTCCTTAAATTTTGGCCCCAGGTCACCGGACCATTTGCAAATGCCGTAATTGGTGACAATCTCATAGCGGCCATTTGGCTTTTGCTTCCAGATTTCAAGCGTGTTTTCTTCTTTGAAAATCCGCATCAAAATGGGTGAGCGCGTGGTCATGCCTTGCGCCTTCATTTTCTTGACGAGTTTATCCGGAAGTGGGTGTTCGGCCTTGTTTGCAACGGATGTGAGCGTATCATTACATCCTGCAAGGGCTAAGCTTGCCGCTAATACGACCCATTTAACATTCGAAACTGTCATTCTTGTCCGCGTCACAATTTAAGTTATCAAGTTGATTACTCATACCATTACGATGGTTTTTAAAACCTTACCACGCCTGGTTTAAAAATGCAGATAAACAGATTGTGATCAGCAATTTCTCGCGCATAGGCTCGGCCCATAGGCGAAATGACGCAAAAATTAGCCCAAATTACGGCCAATCGCCAAAAACTTTTCACGGCGTTGTTGTTTTAGCTCTTCGCGTGATTTGCCAACAAGATCAGCCAAGGATGATTTGATCACGTCTCGCACACCGTCAATGACCGTAGCAGGTTCGCGATGTGCGCCTCCGATTGGCTCGGAGATGATGCCATCCACAATGCCGAGCTCTTTTAGATCCTGAGCTGTGATTTTCATATTGGTCGCTGCATCTTTGGCACGCGCGGCATCACGCCACAAAATGGAAGCGGCGCCTTCAGGTGAAATCACGCTATAGATGGAATGTTCAAGCATATAAACCTTGTTGCCAACCGCGATTGCAATCGCGCCACCAGAACCGCCTTCGCCGATGACGACAGAGACGATCGGAACGCTAAGCTTGAGACACATTTCAGTTGAACGGGCGATGGCTTCTGCCTGACCGCGTTCTTCTGCGCCCACGCCTGGATAAGCGCCAGCTGTGTCCACCAAAGTAATCACTGGAAGATCAAAGCGATCTGCCATTTCCATAACGCGAATGGCTTTGCGGTATCCTTCAGGACGCGCGCTACCAAAATTGTGCTTGATGCGTGATTGAGTGTCGTTACCTTTTTCATGCCCGATCACCGCAACAGCCTGGCCGTCAAATCGCGCTAGGCCTGATTGGATGGCTTCATCGTTTGAGAATTTACGATCGCCAGCAAGTGGTGTGAATTCGGTAAATAGCTTTGAGGCGTAATCGATAAAATGTGGTCTTGCCGGATGGCGCGCAACTTGGGTTTTCTGCCAAGGATTGAGTTTGGCGTAAATCTCGCCCATCGCTTCACTTGCGCGGATTTCTAATCGCTCGATTTCATCTGCAGTGTCCACACCTTCTTCTTGTCCAGAAAGTGTTTTTAATTCCCTGATCTGACCTTCAAGATCAGAGATTGGTTTTTCGAAATCAAGATAATGATGCATATTAGAACAACGCCAAGCACAATAGTTTAAAATTTAAGTCTCTATGTAAGCCCAAACACGGCATAATCAAGGAGAAGCTGCTTCTCACACGATTTTTAGTTCTAATCAAACTTTTTGTGCGGTTTGGCAAGAGGATGATGCTCATTGACGAGCTTTTTCAGCCTTTCATCCAATACATGGGTGTAAATTTGGGTGGTTGAGATGTCAGAATGGCCCAAAAGCTCCTGGACAGCACGTAAATCAGCCCCATTCGACAGCAAATGCGAAGCGAAAGCATGTCGCAGCACGTGCGGTGATACCTTATCAGTGTCAATTCCTGCTTGCGCTGCGATGGATTTAAGCTCTCTGGCGAAGACCTGTCGCGCCAGAAATCCGGTTTTGGAATTTGCTGGAAATAAAAAAGGTGATTGTTCGGGTTTCATTTGCTTAGCATGAACGGCATCAATTGCTGCAAGATAGTCAGCCAGCGCAGCTTTTGCAGCCTCTGATATTGGCACCAAGCGTTCCTTATTGCCTTTACCCCTAATAATGAGAAAAGGCTCGTCGCGCTTTAAAACGCCCGCGGGCAGAGCAACGAGCTCACTCACCCGCATGCCGGTCGCATATAGCAGTTCAAGCAGGGCTCGAAATCTGGTCTTTGCGATCAAATCTCTTTCACTTTTGGCCGTTTTTATCAGCGCTTCAGCAAGATCAAGCAATAGCCCGACTTCGTCCTCAGACAGTGTTTTAGGTAGTTTTAATTCTGATTTTGGTGCATCGATGATCCCAGTCGGATCGTCATCTAAGATACCCTCATCATGCAGGAACCGATAAAACTGCTTCATCGATGATAAATGTCGAGATTGTGTTGATGCGGCATAGCCGTGATCAGACATTTCTTTCAAATAGGCTTTGATATCGTCCGATGTTGCACGCGTTAGACTGGTTTTTCGATCTGATAAGAAGTGTGCGACTTCGGTTAAATCTCGTTGGTAAGATTCAATTGTATTATCAGCCGCACCACGCTCAGCAATCATCATCTCTAAGAATGCTTCAAGATGGGCGGCGCTGAGATCTCGTTTCATTGGTCTTTGTAAAGTTTTTCGCTTGGCACGCGGACCGTGACTTCTCGATCTTTGGGTTCAACAAATTCGACCAAGGCATACATAGTGCCATACCATATTCCGACAATAATTCCGATAACGAACAATAATCTGAAAAGCGATGGCAAGTTGGGATCATCCTGAAATATAAGAAGCTACTCGTTTTTATGGAACTTATCTTAAATCTGCAAGGTTTGATTTTATGGCATTGCATGCAAAATCATTGCAATTCCCCTTGACCTGAAAGGCTTGGTGCATGATAGGAGAGGGGAAAATTGGAGCATCAAAATTGGCAGCAGTTTCTGAAAGCAAGTTAAAAGAGGCAGGTGAAGCCGCGCGCTTAGCGCTGGGTGACCGCAATCTTGTGCTTGTTGGGCTGATGGGCGCGGGAAAATCAGTCATCGGTAAATTGCTTGCGCAATATACTGGACTGCCATTTGTGGATACTGATGATGAGATTGTTGCCGCGGCACAGATGCCCATCACTGAGATATTTGCGCAATATGGCGAACCGGAATTCAGAGCGCTGGAATCGCGCGTGGTCAAACGTGTTTTGCAGGAGGGTCCGCAGATTGTCTCCACGGGTGGTGGGGCATTTATGAATGACGAGACGCGAGAGAACATTTTGCAGAGCGCTTTATCGCTTTGGCTCAATGCTGATTACGACGTGCTTTGGGCACGCGTTTCCAAGCGTTCAACTCGGCCATTATTGCAGCAGCCAAATCCGCAAAAGATCCTGCGTGATTTGATGGATGAACGATATCCGATTTATCGCCTTGCGGATATTTCGGTAAAATCTCGCAATGCGCCCAAACAAAATGTGGCTTTTGATGCCGCAAAGATGATTGAAAAAAGTGGTGATATCATCGCCACGAAACAAAAGGTTACAATTTAAATGTCAGATGAAAATATCAATGGAGAATGTGTCACGGTTTCTTTAGGTGATCGTTCTTATGACATTTTAATTGGCCGCGGATTAATGGCAGATGCAGGCAAGGAAATAGCCAAATGTCTGCCGAAAGCAAAAGCGACTGTGATTACAGATGAAACGGTTGCTCAAAATTATTTGGCGCCTTTAACTGAAAGCTTGCAAAAAGTTGGGATTGAGATCGATCCGCTCGTGTTAAAGCCCGGCGAGAAAACCAAAAGCTATGAGAATATGGAAGCTGCTTGCGATCATATCTTAAAGTGTAAGCTTGAACGTGGTGATGCGGTAATTGCCCTTGGCGGCGGCGTGATTGGTGATCTGACCGGGTTTGCAGCTGGGATTGTTCGTCGTGGAATGAAATTTATTCAAATTCCGACCAGTCTTTTAGCGCAAGTGGATTCCTCGGTCGGCGGGAAGACAGGTATTAACACGTCCGCTGGTAAAAATCTGGTGGGTGTATTTCACCAACCACAATTGGTGCTGGTCGATACTGATACGCTCGATACATTATCGCCGCGGGAAATGCGCGCTGGATATGCTGAAGTTGCCAAATACGGCTTGATTGATCGTCCGGACTTTTTCGATTGGCTGGAGAAAAACTGGCAGGGCATTTTTGACGGTGGGCCTGAACGTATTCATGCGATTGCCACAAGTTGTCGTGCTAAGGCCGATGTGGTTGCTGCGGATGAATTTGAGCATGGTTCGCGCGCCTTGTTAAATCTCGGTCATACATTTGGTCACGCATTGGAAGCGGCAACAAATTATGACAGCAAACGCTTGGTGCATGGTGAGGGTGTGTCGATCGGTATGGTGCTTGCACATCAATTTTCAGCCCGCATGAATTTGTGCAGTCCAGATGATGGCGCTCGCGTTGCAAAACATCTTAAGGCCGTTGGTTTACCAATTTCGATAAATGATATTGACGGAGACCTTCCCTCTACCGATATACTGATGGAACATATTGCTCAGGATAAGAAGGTCTCACGTGGTGAATTGACCTTCATTCTGACAAAAGGGGTTGGAAAATCCTTTGTCGCTAACAATGTGCCAGCAAATGAGGTTTGGCGCTTTATCGAAGAGAGCCGTAATGCTTGATGCTTTTTTGCAATTTATCACTGAGAATTGGGTGATACTTGCAACGATTATTTTTCTTATCTGTCTATCTGGGTTTTTCTCTGGATCAGAAACTGCGCTGACAGCGGTATCAAGAGCGCGCATGCACTCTTTTGAAAATAATGGCGAGCAGCGGGCAGGGATCGTTAATAAGCTTATTGAACGGCGCGACCGTCTCATTGGTGCTTTGTTGATCGGCAACAATCTCGTCAATATCCTAGCTTCGTCTTTGGCAACAAGCATGTTGTTGTCGATCTTTGGCGAATCTGGCGTTGTCTTTGCAACATTGATCATGACAGCTGCATTGGTGGTGTTTGCTGAAGTGCTGCCGAAAAGCTGGGCGATCTCAACACCGGATAAATTTGCGATGTTTGTCGCGCCAATCATTCGGCCCTTTGTTCTTGTGGTTGGCCCGCTTTCAACGCTGATCAATGCCATTGTGCGCGCGATCCTTGGTATATTTGGTGTCAGCCTCGCATCTGATGCGTCTATGTTATCTCCGCAGGAAGAGATCCGTGGTGCGGTGGATTTGCTGCACCGTGAAGGGTCTGTGGTGAAAGCGGATAAAGACCGTTTGGGCGGAGTTCTGGATCTAGGAGACTTGGAAGTGTCCGACGTTATGGTGCACAGAACGTCCGTTCAGATGCTCAATGCGGATGATACCACGGCACACAATGTGAAGACGATTTTGGAAAGTCCGTACACACGCGTTCCGGTTTGGCGCGATGAACCGAACAATATTATTGGGGTAATTCACGCTAAAGATTTGCTGCGCGCGCTGGCAGCTGCAGACAACAAAGTCTCAAATATTGATATTATGAAGATTGCGCAAAAACCATGGTTTGTACCAGATGCGACAAATCTTAAGGACCAGCTCAATGCCTTTTTGCGCCGCAAGGCGCATGTGGCCATCGTCATTGATGAATATGGCGAATTTGAAGGTTTGGTCACACTTGAGGATATCTTGGAAGAGATCGTGGGCGAGATTGCCGATGAGCACGATTTGGATGTGCAAGGTGTCAGCCAGCAAGCCGACGGATCTGTAATCGTTGATGGTTCTGTTCCTGTGCGTGACTTAAACCGCGCCTTTGATTGGTCATTGCCTGATGAAGACGCAACAACCGTAGCTGGGTTGGTGATCCACGAAAGCCAGATTATTCCTGAGGAAAAACAAGCATTTACCTTCCATGGGATGCGTTTTATTGTGCTTAAACGGTCAAAAAACCGCATTACGAAGCTGAGTTTACGCCCTGCATCGCAGACAATTGTTTGATGAAACTACCAGCGTTTGGCTTCGCCAGGCGCATTGAGCTCAAGTGCCAGCGCGTGCAATCCTGCATCCAATTCGGGCTTTAAAAGTTCATTGATTGCACGATGGCGATTGACCCGAGTTTGGCCTTCAAAGTCGGACGCGACGAGTTGAATTCTGAAATGTGTTTCGCCTGAGCCATCAAAACTGGGCTGATGGCCTGCATGCAGATGGCTTTCGTTGATGACATTCATTTCAACAATGTTGAAATTCGAACGCAGTTTAGTTTCGATTGTCTCTTGCAACGACATGGCGGAATCCTTATTAGTCTCTATGCGCCCTTACTCTCGAAAAAATGCAATCGCTCTATGGAAATTTGCAGCATTTCGGGTTACTCAGGACCGTTATATATTCGTCTGATAGATGATTCATCTATCAAGAGCTAAATATTATTTCTAGAACGTTGTTGTATTTAAAATATGAAACTTGATTCCAAATATTTCGATTCTATTAGAACTAAGCCTAAAGGCACCAAAAAGGGTTCTGCGAAAGTTCAGGAGCAGGAATCGATTTGCCAGTGGGATGGCTGTAACAAAAAAGCCGAGTTTAAGGCACCTGTAGGTCGCAATGCGGAAGGCAAATATTTCAGATTTTGTGCCGAACATGTGCGCCAATACAACAAAGGTTACAATTATTTTGATGGCCTTTCTGATAGCGAAGTCGCGCGTTATCAAAAAGAAGCACTCACCGGTCACCGTCCGACTTGGGGCATGGGTGTGAACAAAAAGGTCAAGCATTCACCTTTAAATGATCCAGGTCCATCCGGCAGTGCTGGTGCGCGTGCACGTATGAATGATACGTTTGGCTTTTTTGAGGACGCAGGCAGCAAATCGCCTGAGCCGCGTTTACGCAAGCTCAAATCACTTGAAGCGAAAGCCTTTGACACGCTGGGTCTTAAGGCCAATGCAACATCGGATGATATCAAATCTAAATATAAAGAACTCGTCAAAAAGCATCACCCTGATGCCAATGGCGGTGATCGAGGTTCAGAAGAGCGTTTTAGAGACGTAATTCAAGCCTATCAAATGCTTAAATCTGCTGGGTTTTGCTAAGCCGCACCAGAGAGATTTTCCGGAGACAAGATGACAAATACAAGCACTCAAGCAACCAACACGCCTGATATTGAAGTTTCAGTTCGCGAGTTATTCGGTATCGATACGGACATGAAAGTGCCGGCTTATTCCACACGCGCGGAACAGGTTCCAGAAATCGATCCTGATTATCTGTTTGATAAAGATACAACTATGGCCATTTTGGCAGGATTTGCATTTAATCGTCGTGTGATGGTCAGCGGTTATCACGGAACTGGTAAATCAACACATATTGAACAAGTGGCTGCTCGATTGAACTGGCCTTGTGTACGTATCAACCTTGATAGCCATGTGAGCCGGATCGATCTGATCGGTAAAGATGCGATCATCGTAAAAGACGGCATGCAGGTTACTGAGTTTAAGGACGGCATTTTGCCATGGGCTTATCAGAATAATGTGGCCTTGGTGTTTGACGAATATGATGCTGGTCGTCCAGATGTGATGTTTGTGATCCAGCGTATTTTGGAAACATCTGGTCGTTTGACTTTGCTTGACCAAAGCCGCGTTATTCACCCGCACCCATCATTCCGTTTGTTTGCCACAGCCAACACGGTTGGTTTAGGCGATACAACAGGTCTTTACCACGGCACGCAGCAAATCAACCAAGCGCAAATGGATCGTTGGTCAATTGTGACAACATTGAACTATCTACCACATGACAATGAAGTTGATATTATTCTTGCGAAAGTGAAAAGCTTCACTGGCGAAGAGGGTAAAGATAAAGTCTCTCGCATGGTGCGCCTTGCTGACATGACCCGTGCGTCATTTATCGCAGGTGACTTGTCTACTGTGATGAGCCCGCGTACGGTTATTACCTGGGCAGAAAATGCGGCGATCTTTGGTGATATTGCAACGGCCTTCCGCCTCACATTTATGAATAAATGTGACGAGTTGGAGCGTGCTTTGGTTGCAGAACATTATCAGCGTGCATTTAATGAAGAGCTGAAAGAAAGCTCAGCAAACCTGGTTTTGAGTGCAGCAAGCTAACGGGCATTGATCAATGGCAGCTGGACGCGGCGATAACAGGAGAAAAAATCCTCCAGGGCAAATAGACGCTGAACCAATTAAGCGTTCTATTGCAGGATGCGTGCGCGCGATTTCTGGTGAGAAAGATCTCGAAGTTGTGTTTTCAAAGGATCCTCCGGGTATTTCTGAAGATCGCGTTCGTCTACCAGAATTGCCAAAACGTCCAACTTTGAAGGATCTTCAAATCGTTCGTGGGATTGGCGATTCCATTGCTTTGAAAAAAGCACGTCACAATGAGCTTGTTCATAAAAAGATGATGCCTGAGGGTGCTGATGCCCGGGCGATCTTTGATGCGGTTGAACATGCGCGCGTGGAAGCGCTTGGCGCGCTTTCTATGTCGGGTGTTGCTGAAAATCTAACGGCCATGCTTGAAAATAAGTATGATCAGAAGAATTATTCTTCCATTCAAACACGCGAAGATGCCCCACTTGAAGAAGCGATTTCGCTGATAGTACGCGAGCGTCTCACCGGTGCGAAGCCGCCAAAATCAACCGGTCGCGTCGTGGATTTGTGGCGTCATTGGATTGAAGAAAAAGCTGGTGGTGATCTTGATAGCTTGATGGATAATATCGAGCATCAGGCTGAGTTTGCGCATTCAGTGCGTGACATGCTTGTGTCACTCGATGTGGCAGAAGAATATCAAGGTGATGAAGAACCACCTGAAGAGCAGGATAATTCTTCTGAAGAAGAGCAGCCGCGTTCTGAAGAACAAAATACCGAAGAGCTGGAAGAAGAAGCGGGTTCTGATACAGCGCCAGCTGAGGAAAATGATACAGCTGACGATCAGATGGAAGAAGGCGAGCAAGATGGCGCCGAATTGTCAGATGATGATTTCACCGATGATGGTGATGAGGAAGCTGAAACACCTGGTGAAACCAAACGTCCAGACTCTCAGTTTGATGAGCTGAACGAGAAGCTCGATTATCGCATCTTTACGCCGGAGTTCGATGAGGTCATCACTGCGGAAGAGCTATGCGATGAAGAAGAGCTCGATCGTCTACGTGGTTTCTTGGACAAACAGCTTGCGCATTTGTCTGGTGCTGTATCTCGGCTTGCCAACAGATTACAACGCCGTTTGATGGCGCAACAAAATCGCTCTTGGGACTTTGATCTGGAAGAGGGCCATCTTGATACGGCTCGTCTGCCAAGAATTATTATAGACCCGACGCAGTCGCTGTCTTTTAAACGTGAGCGCGATACCAATTTCCGCGACACGGTTGTGACGTTGCTTATTGATAATTCAGGTTCCATGCGTGGGCGTCCTATTACCGTGGCTGCGACCTGCGCTGATATTTTGGCGCGTACGCTTGAGCGTTCAGGTGTGAAGGTTGAAATCCTCGGCTTTACGACAAAGGCTTGGAAGGGTGGTCAATCACGTGAGAAATGGCTGGGTGATGGAAAAGCACCTGCGCCAGGCCGTCTGAATGATTTACGTCATATCATCTATAAATCTGGTGATGCACCTTGGCGGCGTTCGCGTCGTAATCTGGGTCTGATGATGCGCGAAGGTTTGTTGAAAGAAAACATCGATGGCGAAGCGTTGATTTGGGCACATAATCGCTTGTTGATGCGCAATGAGCATCGCCGCATTATGATGGTGATTTCAGATGGTGCGCCAGTGGATGATTCAACGCTTTCGGTAAACAATGGCAATTATCTAGAGCGTCATTTGCGCGGTGTCATCGAAGAGATTGAAACAAAATCACCTGTTGAATTGCTGGCCATTGGTATTGGGCATGACGTGACGCGTTATTATCGCCGCGCTGTGACAATCGTCGATGCGGAAGAACTCGCTGGCGCTATGACAGATCAGCTGGCTGAACTATTTGGCGAAGAAAGCTCTAAAGATAAGCGCGGGGCGCGGAGGGCGAGCTAAAAATGATCTATCGCCCGGCGATCGCATCCCTGTTGCTCACGTTAAGTTTGTCGACGGCTTCATTTGCTGAAACAACCAACGCAAATATTAATGTGCGCCAGATTTCCCACTTTAAAGTCGGGTCTGATGAAACAACGTTCGGTCGTTTTGAATTTTTGGGTGGCCTTGAATTTGAATCTGACAATGAATTGGTCGGTGCCATTTCCGCTTTTCGAATTTTAGACGATCGTTCCACATTCCTTGCAGTGGCGGACACTGGTTTCTGGTTTAAGGGAGAGCTTGATCGTGATGAAGATGGTGTGGTTGTTGGGATGTCTTCATTTCAGATCGCATCAATACTGGGTGAGAATGGCAATACATTACGAGAAAAGTGGCAGTTTGATGCGGAAGGTTTGGCGATTAAAAATGGTCGCGCCTTTGTAAGTTTTGAACGTAATGCGCGGATTGACGGTTATTCTTTAGATAATGTTTTAACTGCATCTGTCGATGTGAATGTCCCGGTGCAAATCCCGGCTTATGAATTCAGGCGTAATGGCGGTTTGGAAGCATTGGCTGTCTCTCCAAAAGATAGTCCTTTAAAAGGGGCAATGGTTGCGCTGGCTGAGCGAAGTGTCGATGAAAAGGGTAATTTATTTGCCGCAATTGTTGATGGACCACAAGCAGGTGTCTTTACTGTTAAGCGAAATCCGCCTTTTAATATAACGGATGCGGACTTTCTCCCAAATGGAGATCTCTTAGTGCTGGAAAGGCGATTTAACATCGCTTCCGGCGTTGGCATGCGTATCCGCCGTATTGCGGCCTCGGATATTAAAAAAGACGCCCTTGTAGATGGCGATGTATTACTCGAGGCAGGTGCTGGTTATCAGATCGATAATATGGAAGGCATGAGCATCACAAAAGACGAAAAAGGCCACATAAATGTGACCTTAGTGTCTGATGATAATCATTCAATCTTGCAACGAAACTTGTTGCTCGAATTCAGATTAATCGAGAATTAGATTAAGCAGTTTGCGGTTTGCCTGAAAGGTATGGCAGTGCTGCGCCATAAGGCACAAGCATCGCAAAGCCAACAAGCAGTTTTACACCCAAATCACCCAATGCCCAAGAGACCCAACGTGGTGCCTCAGCAGCAAAAAGGCCAAGCAATGGTGCGACTTCCATGGCAAATCCATCTTCAAAACCTAAGAAGCCAAATGTGCCTGCAAATGCGATTGAGAAGAAAAGCACTGTATCAACCACAGAACCAATGATGGATGAGATCAGCGGTGCACGCCACCAGGCAGCATTGCGCATGGAATTGAAGATGCTGACATCAAGTAATTGAGCCACCAAGAACGCAGAACCTGATGCAATCGCAATGCGCGGCGTTGCCAGCCAGATGGACAAGCCCACGGCGATCAAGAAGCCTACGAACACCACAATACGAGCGTTTTTGGCGCCGAATTTGCGATTGGTCATATCTGTGATCAGAAAAGCGATTGGATATGTGAATGCACCCCATGTCAGCAGATCAGCAAGATTATAATCGCCGATCATGAAATTGACGGGGAATTGCACAAGATGGTTTGACGCGACAACGATGAGCGCCATTAGAAAAACGAAAGGTAGAATAGATTTTATATTGAGCATTTTTTTATCCTGGGTGATGCCACCAGTTAAAATAAAGGCAAGCCTATCGAAGACTTGCCCAGCGAAAATTCGTGCTAAAAAATATTAAGCAGCTTCTGCCAATTTTTTAGTGATTTGTTTTTTGATCAAACGTGCGCGTGTTGACAATTCAGCATCGCGAGCTTTCACCAAGAATGCATCCAAACCACCGCGGTGCTCAACTGAACGCAAAGCGTTGGCTGAAATGCGCATGCGGAAACGCTGGTTAAGAGCTTCTGACATCAAAGTTACGTTACAAAGATTTGGCAAAAATTTGCGTCGTGTGCGGTTTTTCGCGTGGCTTACATTGTTGCCTGACAGAACGCCTTTTGCTGTTAGTTCACATGTACGAGACATATCATTCACCTATTTTACTCGGATCGTCCAACAAGCAAAATGAGCGCGTCCAGCGCGTCAACTCGTAACGATCGATTGGAAAGTTGCGGTTTCATAGTCAGAAACGTTTAAAACGTCAAGCGTTTTGATGACTATCTTGCGACTTAAAATCATATTCTGGCATAATAAAACCATAATTACACTTAAGAAGCTATAGAGCATCTGTTTTGGGTGCGAAAAAATCATAGTGTTTGAAACGGGTTGATGAACCATGCCGAAGATTTTGAATGTCACCACAGTCATTTTAATTGCTGGGATTTTAACAGCAGGCATGGCAAAAATTGTGCATGCGCAAACATTAAAGGCAACTTCAGAATATAAAATCAGAGTTCATGGGTTCCCGATTGCGAGAATCAATTTCGCAACAGAAATCAATGGTGATGACTATACGATACACGGCAAGATTAAATCCTCTGCTCTTGCGGATATTGTCGGAAAAACGCGCGGTGATACCAAAGTCGTTGGCAAAATCAGTGCAACACATCTTCAAGCCAAATCATATAAAATCAATTATACAACGGGCAAAAAATCCCGTGCGTTTGATGTAGAATATGATTTGAAAGGCAATGTGGTCAAAGCCCAAATGGTCCCCCCGCGTAGTCCTTTGCCGGCAGATTGGGTGGGTGTTAACAAGACAGACCTTGCCGCCGTTGTTGACCCGATTTCGAGCCTCATTTTTCCGCTCAATTCTCCGGTATGCTCAAGAACCGTTTCGATTTTTGATGGCGAGACATTGATCGACTTGAAACTTGCACATAAAGGACACCGCCGTTTTAAAACCAAAGGGTTTAAAGGGCGGGTCGTTGCTTGCAAAGTGAAGTTCCAGCCAAAAGGTGGCTATCGTTCAGAGCATCGATCAGTCAAATATCTGCAAAAAGCGGATAATATGGAAGTTTGGTTTGGCAAAAGCGAAGCATTGCAGGCTTACGTCCCAGTTTTGGCGAAGATACCGACCAAAATTGGTGTGGTTCACGTGCGCGCATCCAAGCTCTAATTGCTTCATTTACGCCTAAGATGGTTTCCAATCAGGCGGCGCCATAACAAATGAGCTGAATTCAAATCCAGGTGCCACCGTGCAACTGACCAACGTCCACTCTCCTAATGGTGCGGCACTTTGCCAGGCATTGGCTTTGACGATGCATTGCGGCCTTTCGCCAGCGTTTAAATCCATGCCCAAGATGTGTTTGGTCGTTTCGTGACCATCATCAGAAATACTTAATTCCAATGCGCCTCCTGCATGCCAGAGCCAGACTTCTGACGCATCGGTCACTTTGTGCCAGTGGGATCTTTGTCCTTTTTCAAGTAGGTAATAAATGGCTGTTGAGGCGCCGCGTGGTGCGCCTTGTTCGTCGCGAAAGGTCTGGATGTAATATCCACCTTCGGGATGGGGTTCCATATTGAGTATTTCAATAATCTTTGCGGCCGTTAATCCGTTTAATGAAGCCAATGTAATCTCCGGTAATTAAGGACCATCTAAGCGGTGCTCCTGGCCCTTGCAGTTAGGCTCAGATCATCCTACATCTTTTGTTATGAACACAGATATCGTTGATTTCCGCGAATTTTACAATTCACGTTTGGGGCGCCGCGCGAGAAATAAGATCGCTATGGCACTGTCAGCGATATGGATGACCACTGGTAAAGAACGATTGATGGGCTTTGGCTATACTTTGCCATATCTTGATCGATTTAGAGCTGAGGCAGATCAAACCATTGCTTTCATGCCAGCAAGGCAGGGCGCAGTCGCCTGGCCGAGGCACGAGCCTTGTGCGGTATCTTTGGTGTTCGACGAAGAACTACCGTTGTCAGATGGTTCAATTGATCGCATCTTGATGGTGCACTCGTTGGAATTTACCGAAAATCCTGAAGAGACGCTCAAAGAATTGTGGCGTGTCCTGTCTCCCAATGGTCGCATTATGATTGTTGTGCCTCATCGTCGTGGCTTGTGGTCGCGCTTTGAGCATACGCCGTTTGGCGCGGGCCAACCATATTCGAAAGGGCAATTGACGTCATTGTTGCGAGCAACCAATTTCACACCTATTCGCCAAAGCGAAGCTTTGTTTTTCCCGCCTTCTGAACGCGCTGCAATTTTGCAATCCTCACCATTCTGGGAGCGCATGGGCCGTCGCTTTTGGCCGCTATTTTCCGGCGTGTTGATTATTGAAGCTCAAAAGAAACTTTATCAGGGAATTCCAGTTGCGGTGCGGAATTCACGCCGTGTGTTTGTTCCTGTTTTATCGCCGCAACCTTCTACACTTGGAAGAGATCAAGACGGGGCAACCAGAATTCATATTCGCGACGGCGACTAATCCTTGCTCTTAAGCAATAAAACGGATTGCTGCGCTAAGAGGTTCCAAAATGGTTTTGGCGCAATCTTCGTAATATCGCGTCCTTTGTCGCTTAACACATGCACAGATTTGATTTCGGCATTCACTTCATGGCAAAGATCTTTGAGATCTGCAAAGGTACAAAAGTGGATGTTGGGTGTATCATACCAGCTGTAAGGCAGGCTTTTAGTGACCGGCATGCGACCTTGCACTAATAGCTGCGCACGCATCTGCCAATGCCCGAAATTTGGTGCTGAAACAATGCAATATTTGCCGATGCGCAACAATTCTTCCAAAACGGTTTTTGTATTTCGTGTTGCTTGGATGGTTTGTGATATGATTACAAAATCAAAGCTTTTATCCGGATAATAAACAAGATCCTGGTCCGCATCACCTTGAATAACGGACAGGCCAAGAGCCACGCATTTGTTCACGCCTCTTTGCGAGAGTTCTATTCCTCTGCCGTCAACGGATTTTTGGGTTTCCAGCATTTTGAGCAATGTGCCATCATTGCAGCCGATATCTAAAACCTTGGCATTTTCGCTCACAAGGCTTGTAATCACTGCCAGATCAATTCTGTCGTTTTGTTCACGGGTCATTTTTAAATTCCCCTCGCTTTGGCGGCCGAGTTTAAAAATCCGCTCACAGTGGCAACCATTTCGGGCTCATCAAGCAAAAATGCGTCATGACCTTTGTCAGATTCGATTTCAACAAAGGAAACAGATGCACCTGTTGCATTAAGTGCATGCACAATTTCTCGACTTTCCGCGGTAGAGAACAACCAGTCGGATGAAAATGACACGAGGCAGAACCGGGTATTTGTGCCCGAAAATGCATTGGCTAATTTACCGTCATTGTCCTCAGCCATATCAAAATAATCCATGGCGCGGGTCATATAGAGATATGAATTGGCGTCAAAGCGGTCCACAAAGCTTGAACCTTGGTGACGCAAATAACTTTCGATTTGAAAATCTGCATCAAAACCAAAGCTGACGTTTTCTCTGTCCTGCAGTTGGCGACCAAATTTGCGCTGAAGCGCAGCTTCAGACAGATAAGTCACATGCGCTGTCATGCGTGCAACAGCAAGGCCCTTTGAAGGCACAACACCTTCATCGGTATATTTGCCCTGGTGCCAGTTTGGATCAGCCATAATAGCCTGACGTCCAACTTCGTGAAACGCGATATTTTGCGATGTGTGACGGGCACCTGTTGCCATTGGAATAGCCGCAAAAACGCGATCAGGATAAGATGCGGCCCATTGCAGCACCTGCATGCCGCCCATGGAGCCGCCGATAACGGCAAACAGGGTTTCAATTTCCAGATAATCAATCAGCATAGATTGAGCTCTGACCATATCGGCAATGGTTACAATTGGAAAATCAAGCCCATAAGGTTTGCCAGTTTTTTCATTTATAGACGCAGGACCTGTGGTCCCTAAGCATCCGCCCAGAACATTAGAGCAAACAACGAAATAGCGATCTGTGTCGATGGGTTTGCCTGGGCCAATCAGCGTTTCCCACCAACCTGGTTTTTTGGTAATAGGTTGGACGCTTGCGCAATATTGATCGCCGGTTAATGCGTGACAGATTAAGACGGCATTTGATTTGTCTTCGTTAAGCGCGCCGTAAGTCTCATAGGCAATCTGAAATGGCGAGAGCGAAACTCCAGCATCTAGGCGCAACGGCTCATCTTCTCCAAAACGAGCTATGCTGCTGGAGGGACTTTGAGCTTCAGAATTAGCTCTTTTTGTCGCTTCGCTTTGTGCCATTTATGTATCCGCTTATTCAAAACAATTCAGCCAGCTTGGTGGTGTATGTGGTGCCAAATCATTCTCTGTTTTGAAGATCGACCCCGCATCTCATCAAGATGGAACGTACAGGTATGATTTGAAGAGCCATTCGTCAATCTTTTCTTGTCAGAATTGGCAAGGTTGCTCGACAATTTGGTCATAAGCGTTTAATGCCTTTGCCATGAATAAAGCAGCAGTTGCTGGATATGGGTTTATTCATGGTGATGTAAGGAAGTTGTTCAATGACTGAGAAAATGCGACCTGAGCCAAATACTGGTGTTATGGATATTGCGCGCTACATTCCGGGAGCTGATAAAGCCAATGGAGATGTGAAGACATATAAATTGTCGTCAAATGAAACACCTTTGGGGCCAAGCCCGGCCGTTAAAGATGCAATGGCGCATGTGTTGGAAGAGCTCGAGATCTATCCAGAGGGTACGTCCTATCATCTACGCAAGAAGATTGCAGATACTTATGCATTAAATCCAGATAATATTATGTGTGGTAACGGATCGGACGAATTGTTGGGACTGCTGTGCCAGACATATTTGTCGCACGGCGATGAAGCGATTTACTCCGAGCATGGTTTCTTGGTCTATAAAATCCAGATTATGGCAAATGGTGCAACACCTGTTGTTGTGCCAGAAGTTGATTTGCGCGTAGATGTGGATGCGATTTTGTCAGCGGTCACCGCAAAAACAAAAATGGTATTTGTAGCAAATCCGAATAATCCAACCGGTACCTATTTGCCGATCGAAGAATTGCGCCGGTTACATGCTGGATTGCGTGACGATATTATTTTGGTGCTTGATGCCGCTTATGCGGAATATGTGCGCAAAAATGATTATGAGGCTGGCATTGAACTTGTCTCGGCCAATGAAAATGTCGTCATGACACGTACATTTTCAAAAATATATGGCCTTGCAGGTTTGCGTGTTGGTTGGGTTTACGCACCATTGGCTGTGATTGATGCAATGGATCGCATCCGTGGGCCATTTAATGTCAATGCAGTCGCGATTGCTGCGGGTGTGGCCGCAATGTCGGACAAAGCTCACCTTGAGAAAGCGGTGGAGCACAATACCGTTTGGCTTGATAAAGTGACATCTGCGATTGAGGCGCTCGGCTTAAAAGTGACGCCTTCTGTTGGTAATTTTATTCTCATTCACTTCCCTGAAGGCGGGGACAAGAGTGCCGACGCTGCTGACGCATATTTGCTCAACCGTGGCTATGTATTGCGACGCGTTGCGGGCTACGGCCTTCCAAATGCACTGCGTATGACGATTGGCAGCGAAGAAGCCAATTTAGGTGTCGTTGCTGCGCTTGACGCATTTATGAAAGCATAGAAATGGCCGACATACATTTTAACAAAATTGCCCTGATCGGCATTGGTTTGATTGGTTCATCTCTGGCGCGGATTATTCGTCAGAAGAATTTGGCAGAAACCATATCGATCATGACCCGTTCACAAGCAACGCTGGATGAAGCGCGTAAACTTGATTTGGGTGATGAATATTCCACTGATTACGGTGATGTGGTCCGTCATGCTGATCTGATCATTGTATCTGTGCCCGTGGGCGCATCTGCATCCGTTGCCAAAGACATCGCTTTTCATTTAAAGCCGGGTGCAATCGTCACCGATGTTGGTTCGACCAAAACTTCGGTGATTGAACAAATGCAGCCGCATATTCCGGACGGTGTTCACTTTATTCCTGGACACCCTATTGCAGGTACAGAGCGGTCAGGGCCGGAAGCTGGTTTTGCTGAACTTTTCCAAGGTAAATGGTGTATTCTAACGCCTCTTGAGGGAACAGACCCCGAAGCCATGGCAAAGCTAACAGCTTTTTGGGAGGCATGCGGGTCAAATATAGATCTGATGGATCACGAACATCACGATCGCGTTTTAGCAATTGTGTCGCACCTGCCGCAGCTGATTTCCTATAATATTGTGGGGACCGCGAAAGATATGGAGACGGTGACTGATTCTGAGGTGATTAAATATTCAGCTTCTGGTTTCCGCGATTTTACGCGATTAGCTGCATCTGATCCGACAATGTGGCGCGATGTGTGTTTGCACAATAAAGAAGCTATTTTGGAAATGTTGGCACGGTTCTCGGAAGACTTGTCATCATTGCAGAAGGCGATCCGATGGGGCAAAGGTGATGAGTTGTTTGAACTCTTCACCCAGACGCGTTCCATTCGGCGCGACATTATTGAAGCTGGTCAAGATGTAGATGTTCCTGATTTCGGACGTCAGATCGCATCCGAACACACCGACAAATAAAATCGACAATTATATTGCTGGGATCCTGCCAAGTGGGATGATCCCAGCCTGCGCCATACCGTTTCGTATTTTCACGTTAATTTGGATTTCGTCAGGATTTTCTGACGGGCTTAACGCGGATAAAATATTGATAATATTTGAAAAATTTGCACTTAGAGCTGGATTAACTTCAGTGATGGTGCTTTTTAAATTTGCAATATTCGTCAACGTGATCGCAACATCTCCAGAAATGATGCCTTGATCTGATACGCTCAAGGGGCCGGATGCTGTAACTGCCGCGTTTTGTTTGCCTTTAATCGTCAGATCATGAAGGGTCATATCTGAGCCATATAATATTGAAGCATCCCGCGCCCGGTCATATTTCAGGATCTCCATATTGTCGTGGACCGTGATGAAAAAATTAATATCGTCAATATGTATGGGTGACCTTGTGATCGCGTTTTCCAGCGCGATATTGACACCACTTGCTGCGATATCGACATTGTTTTCATTTTCCCGGACATGCATTTGCAAGTTCTCAGCGGAAACATTTTGAAGTTCTTTCATGGTGGCAAGTTGCGTTGCCATATTAATCGACATCGTCTCAACTGAAGCGCGGGAAAGATTTGAGATGTCAAACACAGAACTTGCACGCATGGACTGCCAATTGGCCTCGACAACACTATGTCGATTGGTGACGGTCAATGGACCATCCAACTCTGAAATCACATGGCCTGGCTTGTAAATCTGTGCTGTCGTGCGTAATTCGCCAGCGGTAAATCCAATGCGTCTTTTGGTATCGTCAAAACTTGTATTATCGCAATTCAGCCCAATGCGAAAAGGAAAGCCACGAATTTCCAGATTATTACATGTGACTGTCACGCCAGTGCTGGCGATGGTCGAAATTCTAGTTTCGATTAAATTTTCAAGTCTATCCGCCCCCCAATACCAGCCAAGTGTAACAAGGCCGGGAATAATAAATATGCTGGCAATTAAGAGAATTAATTTGTGTCGGGGCTTCATTGTTATCTTCTTCTTGTTTATTCACTCTTGAATTAACCCTGCCAAAGGGGCATGTCTAATGTTAATTTCAATTTGGAATCAATAGTGGCGAATATGGACGATTTTTGGGTTTTCGGCTACGGATCTTTAATGTGGCGGCCGGGATTTGATTTTATTGAAAAGCAGCGGGCCAAATTGTTTGGCTATCGCCGAACTTTATGCATTCATTCTCATGTGCATCGTGGCACGCCAGAAAAACCGGGCTTGGTGCTGGGTTTGGATCGCGGTGGTTCCTGCAGCGGTGTGGCGTTTAAAGTGTCAGGTCAAAAACGTGACGAAGTGTTTGAATATCTTCATGCGCGCGAGCTGGTGACGAAAGTCTATATTGAGCGGATTGGCAAAATCGAACTTGCGGACCAGACACGCGTTCCCGCCTATTGCTATGTCGCGGATCTCAAGCACAAGCAGTATGCCAAAGACATCAGTGTAGAAAAAGCTGCTGAAATCGTCAGTGATTCCGTCGGGCAGTCAGGTCATAATATCGACTATGTGACGAGCACAGTTGAACAATTACGATCGATGAATCTCAGAGATCATTGGCTTGAAGACGTTGTTTCAAGACTTCCTGCCAAAGCTTAAGCGTCTTTTGCTGATTGGATAAGATCAAGCCGCTCGCGAACAGCTGGCGGGATAGGAAGCTTTGGATTTGTATTCACAGCATGAAGTAGTAATTCATCACTGGCAGCCTGTGTGTCGGCCACAAGGCGTTCCATGACGTCTTCAATGGACAAACCAGGCTCAATTGGTGGCAGGATCTTGGCTTTGAATGTGCCCGGCTGACGCATAAATGAGTGCCGTGGCCAATAAAGCCCTGAAACCAAAGCAATGGGCACGATCGGAACATTGACATCTTCATAAATGCGACCGACCCCGAATTTATACTCAAGCGGTGCGCCAACGGGACGGCGCGTACCTTCTGGGAAGATGAACAATTGACGCCCATTTTCCATAACTTCTTTGCGCGCACCTTTTAGTACGCCGGCCATGGCTTTTCCGCGTGCACTGCGATCAACGGCGATCATATTTGTTTTCTGCAGACAAGCGCCAAAAAGCGGAATTTTATTGAGTTCTTTTTTATAGATGAAAACCGGGCTATCCAGATAAGGCATTAACGCAAAAGTGTCCCAGAACGATTGATGTTGAGCAGCAACAATAAATCCACCCTCGGGGAGGTTTTCCAAACCTTCGATTTCGATTTTCGTACCGGCGAGTTTATCCAACAGAGCATTTGACGAACTGGCCCATTTTTTTGCCTGCGCTAAATTCTGTTCACTCGTGCCGAATAAGATAACGCGTATCATCAAAATTAGGCGTATAATGGTGTTGGCATAAAATGCGATGTTAAAAAGCGTTGAGCGAATAAGCGTCATAAATGGGTTCTTTCAAACTCAAGTCGGAGAAAAGATAGTGCGGGCTTACACTATCTTTAATCGTGCTCAAAGCAGTCTTTTTAAGATTAGAACGTTTCTGCTACTTATTTCGTGCCATGGCGCGGACTTTGTCGCGGAGTTTGCGGGCCATATTTTTGGAGTTGTTGTAAATATGAAGCTGTTTGGTGACCTGGCGTACGTCGCGGTCGCTGTTATTGTTTAAGCCAACGACCAAAGTGCCCATAGAACATCTTTCCTGCCAAAAGCGTGCCATGATTGGATGATCAGGGCGTGCGCAAGAATCTGTTTTGACGATGTTAAAGTCATCCAGCTGCCATTCAGTGACTTCCTGCATCAACAATTTACCCGGCGAATATTTTGCATATTCTTCGTCATAGGTGGTCTTCCAAGTATAGGCGTCTCCACCCATGATGAAGACAATTAAAGACGCGATTGTTTTGCCCTCGAGTTTAAGTGAATGAATTCGAACGCGGTCAACCTCGGCAAGATTGTTGATGGCTTCGCGTGCAAAGGCTGCTCGATGGCGGTCCGCCACGAGTGAGGTGCGTTTTCGACCCTTCCAACCTAGGTTTTCGAGATGTAGAAATTCTTCAAGTGCATCTCGTATATCGTTTGGCCGGCGGGCGATTTCAAAATCGATACGTCCCAAATCTGCGATACGTCTGCGCTGTCTATTTAACTCGCGGACGTGATGTTTTGAGATTGATTGCTCGATATATTCAGGCGCATCGATATCACTATCAAGCATGGGGCGCTCATATTTATTGGTCTCCATCAAGGGAAGATTGTTACTGAGTGCAACGCCGCGCAACATAGTTGCAAAGGTGCTGTCCAATCTAATGTCTGGCAACACAATGATGCTTGGAAGTTTAAGTGATGGGTCGCTCATTCCGTGGATGAAGTCTGTGATAATGTCCACTGCATTTTCGCTATCAACCAGTGGCGTGCCCAAGGGTCCAAATTCATTTGCCCACACGCGAATGATTGACGCACCAATGCCAAAACCTGGATTCTCAATGGAAAATGGCAATACGAGGCGCAAGCGATCTGAGCCTTCAGCGCGATCGCGCATAACCATCAGCTGAACCGAGCGGTTGTCTAAGCGCGGCATAGCAGGCGCTAGAAAACGTCCAGTGAAAAAGATATTCGGCTCGACAGCGCGGTTAGATAAATACTCTAATTCCGTTTCCAGCTCGTAACCGGATCTTGCTGGGTAAATTGCAAGCTCGCGCCCATTGGTTTCAAGTTCAACCGTGTGCTCAGGATTCACTTCCACGTCATCCGGTTTTGTTGATACATCAGGAGAAATTTCTAGATGGCTGGTCATTGTCATGTTTCCCTGCTGGGCGATAGTTTAGATTTGACGAGAATTTGGTTTGATTGTCCGAGTGCGAACATTGAAATGCCCAATTGCGATTTGATCACGATAAAGAGCAGTAATGCCTCAATCGTCATGGCACTGGCAGTTGCAAGCGCTGCGCCTTCAATCCCAAAAATGGGTATAAGTGTGATGTTTAAAGCTAAGTTTGAAGCCAGAGCGCCGGCATAAACATACATACACACGCGCTGTTTGCCGGCCATGGTGAGCAACACTTCTCCCGGACCTATTAAGGCTTTGGCCAATATGCCGAAGAACAAAATGATCATCACAGTATGGCCAATTATGAACCCCTCACCAAACATTGATAGCAGGAATCGTCCAAGAAGAAGTACAAGGGCGCCTATCAATATCGTTGGAAGCAATGTCCAGCGCGCTGTCTGTTTGGCAAAGTTATCAAGTTCCACCATTTTATTTTCGGCAACCATAGCAGAAAATTTGGGAGCAGCACCTGCCTTCACGGCAAAGTAAATGAAATGCACAAGAGCCATTGTCTTTGCAGCTGCAAAGTAAACCGCAACTTTTTCAGGTTCTAAAAAGAAGCCAACAATGATGACATCTGCATTGGTCAACAGATAGTAGAAGCCCTCAATAATAAAAATTGGAAACGCGACTGTGATCCATTTTTTCAATTCCCATTGCCGAACACCGGGTGCATATCGAGCGCGGAGTTTTCTTGTCACGACAACAAACTGACCTAACGTTGTGATGTACGACGCCAATATTGCGGCCAGAAGCGTAATTTTTGCCGTTGGTTGCAGACCAAATAAAAGTGAGCCCAATACGAAAACGATAATTAGGCAAGGTCGAATAATATAAGTTGGACTAAGCGCTATGACCGGCCATGAATTTGCGCGAGAAGTGCCATCTAGGACGTCACCGAGTGCGATCATTGGTAAGGCGCAAATGCCCAGGACAATTGGAACCAGATAATAATCGGGGATTTTATTTTCAAAATAAACAACGATTGCAACGCCAATCACCCCGATGATTGTTGCTAAAACCATAGCGAAAATTCGCGCAGTAACCGTTAGGCCGCGAATGTGGCTTTGGTCATTATGCGCGTTGTATTCTGGAACAAAGCGGATCACCACTGTGTGGAAGCCAAGGCAAGATAAATTGCCAGCAATGATAATAAAAACCCAAACAAATACAAAAATACCGTATTCAAACTCACCCATGGATCTTGCCAGGATGATTTGGGAGATGAAGGCCAACGCGGCTGATACAATGCGAATAGAGAAGGCGACTAGTGCCGTTCGTTCAGCGTTTTTCTCACCATCCTTATTTGCAAGAATAGTGAGTAACATCAAAAGCTTAGGTAATAAAAAACTACCTAACTTTCC
This sequence comes from Lentilitoribacter sp., assembly GCA_963691785.1. Classification (GTDB taxonomy): domain Bacteria; phylum Pseudomonadota; class Alphaproteobacteria; order Rhizobiales; family Rhizobiaceae; genus Lentilitoribacter. Next base: position 3,548,479 of record OY829371.1, on the reverse strand, counting down.
AGGGAGAATTTTCTCCAGAAATGTTACAAAACTCGACGTCATAATTACACGCATTACTTAGTTTAAACTGCGTAAACTATAATAAAACAGCGTTAATAAAGTGTTTTCGTGACGCCGGACAGATCGAAATTAAGCGTGGTTAAAAGCACCGTGACAATGCTTATATTTTTTGCCAGATCCGCATGGGCAGGCTTCGTTTCGTCCCACTTTGCCCCATGTTGATGGATCATCTGGATCGCGATCTTCAGGTGCTACATGTTGCTCAGTCACCGTTTTCATCGGTTTGGCTGCTGTTTCTTGTGGCTCGTCCGCCTCGCCATGGCTTGTTTCCATATGCTCAGGCGGTGTTGGTGCAGGTTCTTCAGCTGCTTGATTAACCAGTTCAACGCGCATGAGCTGCGAAGTGACGACCTGACGCAAATTGCCGAGAAGCGATTGGAACAATTCAAACGCTTCAGATTTATATTCTTGCAACGGATCGCGCTGCGCATAACCACGTAAACCAACAACAGAGCGCAATGAATCAAGGTTGACAAGGTGCTCGCGCCAGAGCTGATCAAGCGTTTGCAAGACCACAGATTTTTCAACGTAATTGGTGATCTCTTCCCCAAAGCGTTCAGAACGATCTTTGGCGGCCGCTTCAACCAATTCAGTTAAGCGCTCGCGAATATTGTCTTCTGCAATGCCTTCTTCTTCGGCCCATTCGTCAACGGGTGCATCAATGTTCAGATAGGTCGCGACATCTTGTTTTAACTCTGCAACAGACCATTGTGCCGGATAAGCATTTTCAGGAATATGTTGTTCAACGAGATCATCGACCACATCCTGACGCATCTCAGCAACGGTATCTGAAATGCTTTCAGCATCCATAAGTTCAAGGCGCTGCTCAAAGATCACTGTTCGTTGATTATTTTGAACATCATCGAATTTAAGTAAGTTCTTACGAATGTCGAAGTTTCGTGCTTCCACTTTCTTTTGTGCGCGCTCGAGAGCCTTGTTGATCCATGGGTGGACAATCGCTTCACCTTCTTCAAGACCAAGTTTTTTCAGCATGCCATCCATGCGTTCTGATCCGAAGATGCGCATTAAATCATCTTGTAGTGACAAGAAGAATTTTGAACGGCCTGGGTCACCTTGACGTCCGGCACGTCCGCGCAACTGGTTATCAATACGGCGGCTTTCGTGACGTTCGGTAGCGATGATATAAAGACCACCTGCATCCAATGTTTGTTTTTTCAGCTTTTCAATGTCTGCTTTGATCTCAGCTTCTTTAGCGTCACGCTCGGAGCCTGGCTCCATGTCACCAAGTTCTTGCGCAACACGCATGTCAAAGTTACCGCCAAGCTGAATATCAGTACCGCGACCAGCCATATTCGTCGCAATTGTCACCGCGCCGGGGACACCTGCTTGCGAGACGATATAGGCTTCCTGTTCGTGATAGCGTGCGTTTAGTACGTTAAATCCATCAACCCCCGCAGCTTTTAGCTTCTCGGCAAGAAGCTCAGATTTTTCAATGGATGTTGTACCAACGAGAACAGGTTGTGATTTTTCCTGCGCGGCTTTGATCTCATCAATGATTGCGCCATATTTTTCTTCGACAGTCCGGTAAACCTCATCATCTTCGTCAATGCGAGAGATCGGAATGTTGGTCGGCACTTCAACAACTTCAAGGCCGTAGATGTTGGCAAATTCTTCAGCTTCCGTAGACGCTGTACCTGTCATGCCACCAAGCTTTTCATACATGCGGAAATAGTTTTGGAATGTTACGGATGCCAATGTCTGGTTTTCAGGTTGAATGGAAACATTTTCTTTGGCTTCCAATGCCTGATGCTGACCTTCGCCATAACGACGACCTGGCATCATACGGCCTGTGAATTCATCAATGATGACAATTTCATCATTGCGTACAATGTAGTCTTTATCTCGCACAAATAGTTTGTGGGCACGCAAGGCATTATTGACGTGATGAACGATGGACACATTTTCCACATCATAAAGCGAATCACCTTTTAGGTGACCGGCTTCTGACAGGAGCTTTTCCAGCTTCTCAGTACCAATTTCTGTAAAGTTGGCTGATTTTTGCTTTTCATCCAGCTCGTAGTCTTCCTCTTCAAGAAAGGGGATAAACTTATCAACAGTGATGTATAAATCTGATTTGTCTTCCAATGGTCCTGAAATGACGAGCGGAGTTCGAGCTTCATCGACGAGGATTGAATCCACTTCATCGACAATGGCATAGTAGTGGCCGCGTTGCACCATCTGGGCGCGTTCATATTTCATGTTGTCGCGCAGATAATCAAAGCCAAGTTCGTTATTGGTGGCATAAGTAATATCACATGCATAAGCGGCGCGACGGTCATCATCTTCCATGCCATGGATGATTGTCGCGGTTGTCAGACCCAAGAAACCGTAGAGTTTGCTCATCCATTCAGCATCGCGGGTCGCAAGGTAATCGTTGACAGTCACAACATGCACGCCCTTGCCGGCCAAGGCGTTGAGGTAGGTGGGAAGGGTCGCAACAAGCGTTTTACCTTCACCAGTTTTCATCTCTGAGATAGAGTTCTCATGCAAAATCATGCCGCCGATGAGCTGTACATCGAAGGGGCGCATGCCAAGCGAACGTACGGCAGCTTCTCTAACCGTGGCAAATGCTGGCACCAAAATATCGTCTAAGCTTTTACCTGCAGCTAATTCAGCCTTAAGCTTTTCGGTCTGACCTTTGAGTTCATCATCAGAAAGAGCTTGCATCTGAGGCTCAAGTGCGTTGATCGCATCCACCCGCGGACGATATCCTTTAATGCGACGATCGTTCGAGGAGCCGAAGATTTTTTGGGCGATTTTGCCGAAGTTGACCATCTATATGGTCCTTTCTGGATTAAACTGCGCGAAAGCGCTAAGAGGTACTAACATGTTGTTTGGACCGAAAAACGGTTGTTATTTAATTTATGCCTACGTAAATAAACAAACTATAGACGTAGCTTTTCCTGACAGATAAGAGTGAGTTTGGGCGATGTCAACAGGATCAGGGGTCTCAACGGCCTGTGCTTTATAAAAAGGATTAAATTATGGGTTATTTTAAATATGCAGCAGGCTTGGCAACAGCGCTCACCATCATGATTGCGCCGATGCAAGTTTCTGCGCAGGATGCCACTGATAAAGTTGTGCTGACATTTGATGGCGTTGAAATTCGCCAGAGTGATTTCGATCTGTTTCAAGAGCTTGATCCGCAGTTTGAACAATTGCAAGGCGAGCAAAAAAGATTGGCAATTCTGTCGGCCATTATTGACGTGAAATCTTTGGCTAAAAAAGCGCTTGCTGACAAGATGGATCAGGATGCAGTTTTCCAAAAACGCCTTGAGTTTTTGAAAGATCGTTCCCTACACAATGCCTATTTTCAAAAGAACGTGATCTCAACAATCTCTGAAGAAGATATTCGCGCCAGATTCGATAAAGAAATTGCGGCTGTTGAGCCTGAGCAAGAGATTCGCGCACGTCATATTTTGGTTAAGACTGAGGAAGAGGCAAACGCCATTATTTCAGAGCTTGATGGCGGCGCCGATTTTGTCGAATTGGCTAAAACAAAATCCACCGGACCGAGCGGGCCGCAAGGTGGTGATCTTGGTTTCTTTGGGAAGGGTCAGATGGTGCCACCTTTTGAGGCTGCAGCGTTTGCTTTGGAAGCAGGTGCTTACACAAAGGCACCTGTGCAAACTCAATTTGGTTTCCATGTGATTAAGCTTGAAGAAAAACGTGACCGCCCGCTTCCAAAATTTGAAGAAGTGCAGGATCAAATGCGTCAGGTTGTTCTGCGTGAGCGTTATTTAGATGCTGTGAAAGATGCACGTACTTTGTCAAATGTTGAAATTTTAGATGAAGAACTCAAATCAGCCTATGAGCAAATTCAACAGCAATAACAAGTAATTAGACAGGTATTTGGTATGAAAGTGTCGCCTTTGGCGCCAAAAGAGTTTGCAACTTTGCAAGCTCTTGACGGTGTGAAAATGCAAACTGTTGAAGCTGGGATTAAATATTCCGGTCGAGATGATGTTCTGCTGATGGTGTTCGATGAGGGCACAACTGTCGCTGGGGTGTTTACAAAATCGAAATGTGCCTCCGCCCCTGTCGATCATTGTAAGCAAATACTTTCCAAGGGTGTTGCAAAAGCTCTCGTCGTGAACTCCGGAAATGCAAATGCTTTTACAGGCGTGAAAGGTGCGTCAGCGACCCGTGATACAGCGCAGATGGCGGCTAAAGCTGTTGGCTGTGATACGGATGAGGTTTACCTTGCATCAACTGGGGTCATCGGTGAGCCGCTGGATGCGAGCAAATTCGATGGTGTGATGCAGGATTTGGCGCAAGCATGCGAAGGTGATAATTGGTTCAAGGCAGCCAGTGCGATTATGACCACTGATACCTATCCAAAACTTGCATCTAGATCAGTTGAAGATAGCGGTAATTTAATCAACGGAATTGCCAAAGGGTCTGGCATGATTATGCCTGATATGGCGACCATGTTGTCCTTCATTGTGACAGACGCAAATATCTCTGCTGATGTCTTGCAATCATTGTTATCTCAGCACACTGAAACGAGCTTTAATTCTATCTCGGTGGACAGCGACACATCGACCTCTGATACCGTTTTAGTATTTGCCACCGGGAAAAAAGGTGCGCAGATTACATCGATGGATGACGACCGAGTTGCGTCTTTTTCGCATGCGCTCAACGACGTGATGCATGACTTATCTATGCAGATTGTGCGTGATGGTGAGGGCGCATCAAAACATGTTCAAATTGACGTGACTGGAGCCGTTTCAGACGCATCTGCGAAGAAAATTGCACTATCCATTGCAAATTCGCCATTGGTTAAAACTGCAATTGCTGGTGAAGATGCAAATTGGGGGCGAGTTGTTATGGCCGTTGGTAAGGCGGGTGAAGAAGCTGACCGTGATAAAATTGCCATCTGGTTTGGAGATGTTCGCGTTGCTATATCTGGTGAACGGGATCCAAACTATTCAGAAGAAGACGCGTCGCTTGCCATGAAAGGCGATGAAATTTTCTTAAAAGTTGATTTGGGTCTGGGTGAGGGAAAATCACGAGTTTGGACATGTGATTTGACCAAGGAATATGTTGCCATTAATGGAGACTATCGATCATAAATGGGAATCGGGTGGATAAGTTGGTAAATGATCTTGCAATCGTAAGACGTTTGGAAGCTATGGCGTTTCGTGCATGGCCGGCAGCTTCTGTGCATTATGACGGCAGTTGGCAGATTCGCCAGACGGCAGGTCACCCGTCAAAGCGCATAAACTCCGTCAATCCACTGGATCCATCAGATCACATGGATATTGAAAAGCGCATAGAAAGTGCAGCTCGCAGATTTAAAGCCTACAATCGTCCACTTGTCTTTCGTCAGTCGCCGTTAGCCCCTCCGCAGCTTGATAGCTATCTTGATGCACGCGGATGGATCAGATTTGATGATTCCATAGTCTTGATGGCAGATTTGACAGCTATGAATTTGGATGATGCAGTTGATATGTTGCCGGTTAAAGATATCGGCTGGTTCGTGGATGCGGTGATTGATGTTCAAGGCCGCGACGGACTGTTCAAGGCTGGTCTTGCGGAAGTTATCAGTTCAATCAAGCAGAAGAACGCCTTATTTGTCATCGAAGATAATCATATCGGGGCAGTTTCCACGGTGCTGTGTGTACATGATACAGAATTTGCCGGTGTTTTGGATTTGGGCACGAAGCCTGAATGCCGACGCAAAGGTCATGCTCGAAATATCTTAAAATCAGCATTTCTTTGGGCGCGCTATAACGGAGCGCAAAAAATTTGGCTGCAGGTTGAAAAACAAAATCGCAATGCGATTGCTCTATATGAGAGCTTGGGTTTTGAAGAAGTCTATCGATATTCGTATCGCAAGCAGCCTGAGCATGAATTATGAGTGAAGACAATTCCAAACCAATAGTTCTTGTTGCAGCCTGTGCGCTGATCGATACGGACAATCGTATTTTGATTGCTCAGCGCCCCGAGGGTAAGTCCATGGCCGGCATGTGGGAGTTTCCGGGTGGCAAAGTAGAAGCCGGTGAAACACCAGAAGCTGCTTTAATCCGTGAGCTCGATGAAGAATTGGGTATTGAAACCAAAGAGACATGTTTGGCGCCTTTAACCTTTGCATCTTATTCCTATGAGAAATTTCATCTTCTTATGCCGCTATATATTTGCCGGCGGTATTGGGGTTTTCCGCAATCGAAAGAAGGGCAAGCATTAAAATGGGTGCGCGCACGTGACCTTCGAGATTACGACATGCCACCGGCGGATGAACCGCTTATACCGCATCTCATGGATATGGTTTGACGTTACTTGTGCCAAAATGGCACATATTTCGATGATATCTCTCTCCTCGCGTTAATCTAACGTTTAAGAACTTGTGCAACTATAACGCAAGGAAGCGCGAGGTTTATGGTAAAATGATGAATGATGAATTTTGGTCTGATGCAGACAATAACGGTTGGCAACAACCAAAACGAAAATTCAGCGCTATTCATTTATCCCTGCTTTTTGCGATCGCAGCGGTCGCTGGTGCATTGGTTATGACGCCAATTCTTGATGGGAATACCGATAAAAAAATCGCAAATTCGAATGATATTAATTTTGACAGCATTGTAACGGGTTCAATTGGAAATGTTTCAAGCGGCGAACAAAAAACGCCCGACTTTTCAAAAAAACAATACATAATTCGACATTCCATAACCCAATCTTCCGGTGAAGCATGTGTGATTTACGATCTGAATCACTTGTCAGATAATTGCGAGTAGAGGCCCGATATGATGCTTTTAGTTAAGAAATTTTATCAAAATGAAGAAGGTGCTACCGCCATTGAATACGGCCTCATCGCTGGGATTTTGGCGGTGTCGATCGTTGCGGGTGCTAGCCTAATCGGTAACACGATCAATAATACCTTCAATACTTTGGGAACAGCCGTTGAAAGTAATGGCGATAATCTAAAGTAAAAAATTTAGTTTTTGAGTTTTATCTCATCCACATTCAATGCATCTGACAGCCGGGTTTTCGCACTGCCCGGCTTTAATGGTTTCTGCTGACTTTTATGTGGTTTCCAACCTGCCAGGTAAATGATGGTAAAGCTGGCTCTGATGCGACCATCAGGATCAGAAAATTTCTCAGAATAAATATCATTGACCCGTTCGAAAAATGATTTGGATAATGGTTTTTTGTTTCGATCGATCAGAGGGTTTGTCATTCCCATCGCGCGCAGGTCTTTCATTAAAGCAACTGCGTTGTCGTAGCGCACGGTCAGCGTATCGCTATCAATAACGGGGAGCGCAAATCCCGCGCGTTGCAACAGCCCTCCGTAGTCGCGAATATCCGCAAATGGGATCACCCGTGCGCTGGCGCCGCCATAAAGCTCACTTTCAGCAATCAGCAGAGATTCTCGCAATTCCTGAAGTGTTCCGGCGCCAAGTACAGATGCCATAAACAAACCATCTTCTTTAAGCGCTTTAAAAACTTGCGCAAAGATCCCGGGTGTATCATTGGTCAAATGGAGTGATGCAGGAGACAGGACGAGATCATAGGCGGTATCTGCAAGCTCTAAGGCTTCTGTTTGTGCGGCTTCGGGACTTTGATCTTGTGGATCGATATATGAAAAGTCTGCCGCTTGGCCACGCCTAGTGATCTGCTCCGATAGTGCTTTGTTATATCCGTAGATCTGAATTGGTTGATCAAAGCTGCGCTCGATGAGGGATAAACGTTCGTCCATTTCATCTGCGATATATTTCAAAAGAAAGTCAGCACCTTTCGTGGCAGCCTTGTGCGCACGCATTTGCCTTTGGCGAAATAATTGCAGATCGATAATGGGTTTAACGCTCAAATTTTCGTCTTTCGATGTCGCTGAACTTATAAATATTTATGCTCGCATAACGGATAATGTCGATATAAAGTCAAGACATGGGCATTATGAAACAAGGTAATATTCTCAGATTTTCGGGTTTGTCGCTGCTCCAAAGGAGCGTCGTCACATTATTATCATCCATGAATAAATTTGTTTATCCGCCAAATTGTATCAATTGCGGATTATTATTGAGCCAGCATGATGCATTATGTACATCATGTTGGAAGGATGTGCAGTTTATTGACCAGCCATATTGTGAGATTACTGGACGCCCGTTTGCCTACGAGCTAGGCGAGGGGATAGTATCGGCTGATGCAATCGCTGAGCCACCACCATATAAACGGGCTCGATCTGCGGTAATATATGATGGTATTGCGCGGCAAATGGTGCATCAATTAAAGTTCAATGATCGCTCCGAATTGGTGAATATGATGGCTGCTTGGATGATAAGAGCGGGTCGTGATTGTATCGCTGATGCGGATTGTATTATTCCAGTGCCGCTGCATCGGTGGCGTCTTGTTCGGCGAAAGTACAATCAAAGTGCGGAACTGGCGCGATCAATTTCGAAATTGACCGGGCTGACATATCTACCATCAACATTTACAAGATCGAAAAATACAAAGCCGCAAATTGGGCTTGGGACACAAGCAAGATTGGATAATGTGAAGGGCGCATTTGATGTGTCTGATGAGCGCGTGGGCGATATATTAGGCAAACATGTTTTACTCATTGATGATGTTTTTACAACGGGTGCGACCGTAACTGCTGCGACAAAGGTGCTTTTGAAGGCTGGAGCCAGTGATGTTTCGGTAATCACATTTGCGCTGGTTGGACGACAATAGTTCTTATAACATTGATGTCTGGCAAGATGATAATTATATGTGGCTGCTGGAGTTCAGGCTCACAAACTAATAGAATGGAATTATCACGTGAAAGACGTTACAATTTATACACGCCAATTTTGTGGATTTTGCACAGCGGCAAAGCGCTTGCTCTCGGAAAAAGGTGTTGAATTTACTGAATATGATGCAACTTTTGATCCAGCTTTGAAGCAAGAGATGATCAAACGCTCGCAAGGTGGAAGCACATTTCCACAAATTTTTATCGGAAACGAACATGTTGGCGGATGTGATGATTTGTTTGCGCTTGAGAAAAGCGGTGCACTTGGTGTTATGTTAGAAGGCTAACAAAAAAGGTCTAGGATGTTAAAAGCTGCCATAATACAAATGCGATCTGGATTGGTGCCTGCAGATACTGTTGCGGCACTTGAACCCATGATACGCGATGCTGCATTCAAGGGGGCTGACTATATTCAAACCCCAGAAATGACCGGCTGTGTGCATTCAAAAAACGAAGAGCTCAGAAAAGTCATCACGTCTCAAGAGGATGATTTGATCAATAAGATGGCGCAAAGCCTATCAGCTGAGCTCAATGTCGCCATCCACATCGGTTCGACCGCAATTGATATTGATGGCGATAAAGTCGCTAATCGTGCGCTCGTTTATGAAAATGGTGAGCTAAAAGCCACTTATGATAAGATCCATATGTTTGATGTTGATCTCGATAATGGTGAAAGCTGGCGTGAGAGCAATACCTATAAGCCCGGTGAAGAGGCGGTGACGGTTACGTTAAAAGGCCATCATTTCGGTCTGGGCATTTGCTATGACGTTCGCTTCCCGCATTTGTTCCGCGATCAAGCCGTAGCAGGTGCCAATATTTTAACAGCACCAGCTGCCTTTACAAAGCAAACAGGCGAAGCGCATTGGCATATTTTGCAGCGCGCCAGAGCTATTGAAAATGGCGCCTTTATGATTTCATCTGCTCAAGGTGGATTGCATGATGACGGTCGCGAGACTTATGGTCATTCGATCATTGTTGATCCTTGGGGCAAGATCTTAGCTGAAATTAATTCAGAAACACCAGGTGTAGCGATCGCAGATATCGATATTGAATTATCAATTGCAGCGCGTGCAAAAATTCCGAATTTGAAAAATGCACGCAATTACAAGTTAAAGTCTGTGTAAGTGTGACACATGATTAAATTCAACCTTGCCTGCGAAAATTCTCATGACTTTGAAGCCTGGTTTTCATCCGGGTCTGATTTTGAAGAACAGCAAGGACGCGGATTGGTCGAATGTCCTCATTGCGGATCAATCAAGGTTGAAAAGGCGTTGATGGTGCCGTCTGTGTCGACCAGCCGCGCCAAAGAGGCCAAGCAGCAAATGATGATGACTGCTGCGCAGCAAGAAGCGATGAAAAATATTCGCGAGATGGTCAAGCAGGTTAAAGACAATACGGAAAATGTCGGCGATCGCTTTTCCGAAGAGGCACGCAAGATCCATTACGGTGAAACGGAAGCGCGCGGTATTCATGGATCTGCGTCAATTGATGAAGTGCATGAACTGGTCGAAGAGGGTGTTGAAATAATGCCTTTGCCGGATGTGCCTGAAGATCAAAACTGATCTGACTTGACTTACAAGTGCAAAAATTGGCATTAAGATGTCATGGGGCGCACGGGGTGCCCCGTGAGGCGTCAGCTTAAATCCCGTATCTCTTCATACCAATAATGCAAGGATACGTCATGACGTCACCCACTGAAATTTCCGTTCAACAATTATCAAGGCTCATCGGAACACCGCAATGTCCGGTGATCATCGATGTCCGCATAGATGATGATTTTGCTGACGCACCCACTCTCATTCCAACCGCTAAAAGATGGCGCTTTGATAATATCGAAGCTATAGCGCCTGCGTTATTAGACAAATCCGTTGTCATTTATTGTCAAAAGGGTTTGAAGATTAGTCAAGGTGCCGCTGCGATATTGCGCACCTTCTCGATTAATGCCGAGACATTAGAAGGTGGCCATTTTGCCTGGCGGGATGCGGGTGCGCCATTCGTTGATGCCAACAAGATACCAATAAACGAGGGCAAGTCGCACAGTGTTTGGGTGACAAAACAACGACCAAAGATTGACCGTATTGCCTGTCCTTGGTTCATTCGCCGGTTTATCGATCCGAACGCTCAGTTTTTATATGTTGCGCCGAGCCAGGTACAATTGGTGGCGGAAAAGTTTAATGCGACACCTTTTGATGTAGCGGATGTATTTTGGACCCATCGCGGTGATCACTGCACATTTGACACGATGCTTTCAGAGTTTGGGTTGCAATCGGATGCTTTGATTAAAATGGCAGATATCATTCGCGGAGCGGATACAAACTGTCACAATCTTGCGGCAGAATGTGAGGGACTACTTGCAATCTCATTGGGGCTGTCACGCATGTATAAAAATGATCTAGAGCAATTGGATGCCGGCATGCTGATTTATGATGCGCTTTATCGCTGGGCGCGTGACGCCAGCAACGAACGTCATAATTCTTCACAGGATAAATCATCATCATGAGCGCGCAAGAATTCCTAAAGCCATCGCGTTTTGAGATGTTTCATACATTCGGGCGGATAGGGGTTTTATCCTTTGGCGGACCAGCTGCACAAATAGCATTGATGCACAAGGTTTTGGTGGATGAAAAAGCCTGGCTCACAGAAAAGCAATATCTCAATGCTCTGAGCTTTTGCATGTTATTACCTGGTCCAGAAGCCATGCAATTGGCAACTTATGCCGGTTGGCGCATGACGGGCGTGTTTGGCGGATTGCTCGCCGGATTGCTATTCGTGTTGCCCGGTGCTTTCGTTATTTTAGCGCTTGCGAGCATATATGCATATTTCGGTGATGTACCGATAATAGCGGCTCTGTTTCTGGGTGTGAAAGCCACGGTTTTAATCATCGTAATTGAAGCGCTTTTGAAAGTGTCAAAACGTGCGCTTAAACAGAGCATGCACTGGGTGATGGCCGCTATTGCCTTTGTTGGGATCTTCTTTTTATCCCTGCCGTTTCCGCTCATCGTGTTGGGCGCTGGGCTTTTTGGCTTTATCTTTGCAAGCCATCAGGCGACGGACGATAAACAACCAGCTAAATTGTGTATGTCCGATTTGCGAAAGAGTGTGAGAACCATTGCGACTTGGCTGGCGATTTGGATCTTACCATTGCTCGTGCTTGATCAGTTGGTTGAAGCCAATATGTTAAATGCATTGGCGGCGTTTTTCTCAAAGCTTGCTGTGGTCACCTTTGGTGGTGCCTATGCCGTTCTTGCTTATATGGCGCAGGATGTTGTGGCGCAATTTGGTTGGCTAAGTGCTGGCGAAATGATGGATGGTTTGGGGCTAGCTGAAACAACACCGGGGCCCTTGATATTAGTCACTGAATTTGTTGGATTTCTTGCAGCCTTTAAAGAAGGTGGTTTCTGGCTCGGCGTGTTAGGGGCAATTGTCACGCTTTGGGTGACGTTCGTGCCTTGCTTTTTGTGGATCTTCACCGGCGCGCCCTATATCGAATGGATCTCAGCGCAACCACGTTTAAGTTCGGCTTTGTCGATGATCACCGCTACCGTTGTCGGGGTGATCTTAAATCTCTCGATCTGGTTTGGCCTGCATGTATTTTTTCAAAGTGTGACGCGTGAAAGTGTCGGCATTTTAACTTTGTGGGTGCCGGATATCGTTTCGCTAGATTGGCGCGTGTTCGGATTGTCTGCACTGGCAGCGCTGTTGCTGCTCAAGCTTAAGATTGGGCTTTTGAAAGTGTTGGCCTTTTGCGCGATTTTGGGTTGGGTGCTTTCCATCGCATTTTAGGCGTGGGACCGAAGCTCCTTATACATATAAGTTGTTCCATGATAGCCTTTACCGTCTGCATCGAGCGCATAATTGGGGATCACACCGGCAGGGCTGAAGCCCAGTGATTTGTAAAGCCTTTCCGCATTGTCACCGGTTTTGGTGTCCAGTGTGATCAGCGATTTTTTCATTGAATTTGCATGAGCCTCCAAGGCACCCATAAGATTTGCGGCAATGCCTTTCCGGCGGTGATCGGGATGCACGATAAGTTTTGAGACTTCACAGCGATGCGGCTGGTTCATCGGCATTTGCTCGATCAGCTGAACTGAACCCACCGGGATCTGGTTCTCAAAAGCGGCAAATAAAGTATGTTGTTTGGATTGCACGAGCGGCAAAACCTCGTTCCACCAATAAGCGCGTGCATCCATTTTGGAAAATGGCATCACAAAGCGAATAGCCGCGCCCAGATTGACACTTTTAACAAGCATGTCTGATAGCGGATCCATAAATCTATGAATGTCCGCAGGCGAAAGGATTTTGACAGAGGGATGAAATGCATGAAGCGGCATGACATTACCCTCCAATGATGAAGACAAGGTATGTCGCATGGCTATCTTTCGGTGTTTTAAATTCTACAAATTCAGCGGAAACATATCTGAGGCAATCGCCGGTTGATAATTGAAACTCCTCCTCTCCAACGGTCAAAATTAATGTGCCGTCAAGCAAGAGCAAATGGTGTTCAAGGCTGGGGATGGAGCGCCGATCATAGGTGATAACAGTATCGGGTTCGATATGGCATTTGAGAACTTCGCCCGCCAGCTCATCGGTGGACGGGGACACGGATTGTCGGGTGAACCCAATGTCTGGATCTTTCCAATAAAGCTGATTCCCTTCTTTGATGAGAGGTTCGAAATCACCCTCCAGCATGGCCAGCAGCTTGGACATTTTGATCTTATAGGTGACGCATAATTTGCTTAAAACTTCGGTTGTCGGGCTAACACTGCCATTTTCCAGACGCGATAGGCTTGCGCGGCTGACACCTGTTTCAGTTGCCAGTTGGTCGAGCGACAATCCTTTGTCTAAGCGCATCTGTTTGAGATGGTTTGCCAGCTTTCCTGTAAATACTTCTTGCACGTTAATTCTCACATATGGGAATAAATTTCACATATGAGAATTACACAACGAATTGTATTTGTAAAGATGCGGACGCCGAAACTTGTTTTGGTTGCTGGTTGACGTTTTTATGTCTTACGTTCGAGCAACATCATATAGTTCACATCCATATCATTGCTTAGGTTCCACTGATCTTGAAGTGGATTATAAAATACACCTGTTTGATCAACCAGCGAAAGACCTGAATTTCCGAGCGGTGTTGTGACTTCTTCCGGGCGCACAAGCTTTTCATATTGATGCGTGCCACGTGGCAGCCATCTTAGAACATATTCAGCGCCAATAATTGCCAGCGCCATGGCTTTCATAGTGCGATTAATTGTTGCGACAAACATGAGGCCACCTGGTTTGAGCATGTCAGCACAGGAGGTCAGGAACAGATCGACATCGGCGACATGTTCAACGACTTCCATATTTAAAATGATGTCGAATTTTTCTCCGGCAGCGGAAAGCGCTTCAGATGTTTCAGCGCGATAATCAATTTCCAACCCACTTTGTTCAGCGTGTATTTTTGCAATCTCGATATTGGTCTCAGACGCATCTGCACCAATAACGCTTGCGCCCATGCGGGTCATGGGTTCGCACAAGAGACCGCCACCGCAACCAATATCTAAAAGACGCAAGCCCTCAAGTGGTTTTGGACCATGGGGGTCTTTGCCAAAATGCTGTGCTGCGTGATCGCGAATATAGCTTAAGCGAACCGGATTAAACTTATGAAGCGGTTTGAATTTCCCATCAGGGTTCCACCATTCGGCTGCCATTTTTGAAAAACGGTCAACTTCGCTTTGGTCAATGGTGGTTTTTTCTGCAACGGACATTTTCAAACGCCTTTTAACGAGACAAGTTGATTTTGTTCAATCATAACATATCTACGCAAGTCAAAATAAATTAGACCGCCTGCGCTGATTAACCGCTATATTTGTCGTGATGTCTTAGCCACTCCATTCCGTATTCAAATTGAGATTCGTCTCGGCCTTTTGGAACGAGATCGAGATAATTATAGGCACCATTTAAGATATCCAGCCCGCGGCTATAGGCTGAATAGGTGTGATACACGGAACCATCTGGGTCTTTTTGAAAAACGCCGACACCTGCATGTTCGTTCATTGGGTATGTGAAGGGGCGGTAATTATATGTAGCGGTTTCGTTTTCAAAATCCTCTGCGTCGAAGGACACATCAAAGTCTCGATTAAATTCAGAACCTAAAGATGACACCCATTCAAATGACCAGCCCATGCGCTTTTTAAAAGCATTTAATGTTTTAAGTTCAGTGCGGGACATAGCAATAAAGCTGACATCTCGATTGGCTAAGTGAATATCAATGCCTTCGAAATTATCTGCCCAGAACGAACAGCTTTTACAACCTTCTTCCCAGTCACTTCCATACATAAAATGATAGATAATCAGCTGACTTTTGGCGCCGAATAAATCCGATAAGGATTTTTCGCCTTGGTTTGTATGAAATACATAATCTTGTTCGATTTTAACGCGTGGTAGCTTCCGGCGTGATGCACTGATCTGGTCGCGCAATCTTGTGAGTTCTTTTTCTTGATCCAATAATTCAAGCCGAGCACTGAGCCATTTTTCTCGAGATACTGTTTGGTTGTTCATGCCATACTCCTATTAATTAACAAAAATGTTAATTAACAAATACAGAAATTAAAGCGATAGTCAATCAAATAGTCTTTCTTCATGCTTGAAATACATATTCCATTGATTTCTGAGAGTTGCAGTTTTCGCATTTATTCGATATGTAGCGGCAACTTCGTCCCACATGATTGGTCATAGAGCAGTCGGTACCGCCGGACGAAACAGCATATGTGAATGAAATACAACAGGACCTTTGAGTTAAATGGCCCGAATAGTTATGAAATTTGGCGGCACATCTGTTGCGGATATTGATCGCATCAGAAATGTGGCGCGCCATGTGAAGCGCGAAGTTGATAATGGGCATGAGGTTGCCGTCGTGGTGTCTGCAATGTCTGGCAAAACCAATGAATTGGTTGGTTGGACACGCGAAGCTTCGCCTATGCATGATGCCCGCGAATATGATGTGGTGGTGTCATCTGGTGAGCAGGTGACGTCTGGGTTGCTTGCAATTACGCTTCAGTCAATGGGTGTGAATGCGCGATCTTGGCAGGGATGGCAAATCCCAATCCGCACAAGCGGTGCGCATGGTGCGGCACGCATTGAGGATATCGATGGCACTGACCTTATTCGCCGTTTTGGGGAAGGTCAGGTTGCTGTGATTGCAGGTTTTCAGGGAATTGGGCCTGATAATCGTGTGGCAACATTAGGGCGTGGTGGTTCAGACACAAGTGCTGTGGCCATTGCTGCCGGCGTAAATGCCGACCGTTGTGATATTTATACAGATGTGGATGGTGTTTACACGACTGACCCGCGGGTTGAGCCAAAGGCGCGCCGTTTGAGTCAGATCGCATTTGAAGAAATGCTTGAAATGGCATCATTGGGCGCGAAGGTTTTGCAAGTCCGTTCTGTTGAACTTGCCATGGTGCACAAGGTTCGAATGTTTGTGCGTTCAAGCTTTGAAGACCCAGATGCTGAGGGAATGGGTGATTTTGAAAACCCGCCCGGTACTTTAATTTGTGATGAGGATGAGATTTTGGAACAAGAAGTTGTCACAGGTATTGCTTACTCAAAAGATGAGGCACAAATTTCTCTGAGACGTTTGTCAGATTCGCCGGGTGTGTCTGCGGCAATTTTTGCACCTTTGTCCGATGAATATATCAATGTGGATATGATCGTTCAGAACATTTCTGAAGATGGCACACACACGGATATGACATTTACTTTGCCATCAGGCGATGTCGACAAAGCCCTCGCTGTTCTGGAAAAAGAAAAGCAAAATATCGGCTTTGATGTTGTCCAAAGTGAAACCGGATTGGTGAAGGTTTCAGTGATTGGTATTGGTATGCGCTCGCATGCGGGTGTTGCGGCAACCGCGTTTAAAGCCATGGCTGAAAAAGGCATCAATATTAAAGCGATCACAACGTCTGAAATTAAAATTTCAATCTTGATCGATAGCGAGTATGCTGAGCTAGCGGTTCGCACATTACATTCAGTTTACGAGTTGGACTAGAAATCGAGAGCTTTCAAGGAGGCTGATCATGTTCGCTGAACATGACATAATCATCAGTGTGACATTTAGGAGTTGTTATGGTGCCTAATCAAACCGGCCCACGCAATCTCTTAAAGCGCCTCCGCGAATTGATGGCTGAAGCACTTGAGCCTCAAGAGCGCCTTGATAGGGTTGTGTATCAAATCGCGACCAGCATGGTTGCTGAAGTGTGCTCATTTTATGTGTTGCGCGCTGATGGTGTTTTGGAACTTTATGCCACCGAAGGTCTGAAAAAAGACGCGGTCCACCAAGCGCAATTGAAAATGGGGCAGGGCCTTGTCGGTGTAATCGCGGCTAACGCTGAGCCGCTCAATTTGTCTGACGCGCAGTCTCACCATGCCTTTAGATATCTTCCTGAAACAGGGGAAGAGATTTACAATTCTTTCTTAGGCGTGCCGATCTTGCGCGCTGGGCGTTCCTTGGGTGTTTTGGTTATTCAGAACCAAGATCATCGCGAATATGGTGATGATGATGTTGAAGCTATGGAAACGACTTCTATGGTTTTGGCGGAGATGATTGCCACGGGTGAGCTTAAGAAAGTCACAAAGCCCGGCCTTGAGCTTAACATGACCCGCCCCGTCTCCATTGATGCGGATGCCTATGGTGAGGGGATTGGCCTTGGTCATGTTGTTCTGCATGAGCCACGCGTAGTTGTCACCAATCTGCTCAACGAAGACGTTGATGCAGAGCTTGAAAGACTTGATGGCGCGGTCGGCTCTTTGCGCGTTTCTATCGACGATATGTTGGCCCGCCGTGATGTGCCGCTCGAAGGTGAACACCGTGCGGTGCTTGAAGCATTCCGCATGTTTGCCAATGACAGAGGTTGGGTCCGCAAGATGGAAGAGGCCGTTCGCAACGGTCTGACTGCGGAAGCGGCCGTTGAGAAAGTCCAGTCTGATACGCGTGCGCGTATGATTAATCTGACTGATCCTTATTTGCGTGAACGTTTGGCTGATTTTGATGATTTGGCCAATCGTCTTTTGCGTCAGTTAACCGGGTTCACCCCAAGTGCATTGGTGGATGGTTTGCCAAAAGACGCCGTCATTGTGGCACGTACAATGGGTGCGGCCGAACTCTTGGATTATCCGCGCGATCACATTCGCGGACTTGTGTTGGAAGAAGGTGCGGTCACAAGCCATGTGGTGATTGTTGCTAAAGCCATGGGCGTGCCGGTTGTCAGTCAGGCAATTGGGATTGCGTCGCTTTCGGAGAATGGCGATCCGATCATTGTGGATGGCAATGATGGTGCTGTTCATTTGCGGCCTGCGTTGGATTTGCAGGACGCTTACGCAGATAAAGTTAAATTCTTTGCAAAACGTCAAAAGGCATTTTCTGCGCTTAGAAATGTCGCGCCGATCAGTAAAGATGGTCAGGAATGCAAGCTTTTAATGAATGCGGGTCTCGTCGTAGACTTACCGCAGCTTAAAGAATCAGGTGCGGCAGGAATAGGTCTATTTCGAACTGAGCTTCAGTTTATGATTTCTTCGAAAATGCCAAAAGTCCAAGAGCAGGAAACATTCTATCGCCAGGTGCTTGATAAAGCGGGTGAACTACCGGTGACATTTCGCGTTGTGGATATTGGCGGCGATAAAGTTGTTCCTTATCTCAGATCAGCGGAAGAAGAGAACCCGGCTATGGGTTGGCGTGCGATCCGCTTCTCGCTTGATCGTCCCGGATTATTGCTAACTCAGCTTCGTGCACTTTTACGAGCAACGGGCGGGGCAGAACTTCGTGTCATGATCCCGATGATCACAGAATTGTCTGAGCTGCGTGATACAAAAAAGCTTATCCAAAAAGAGACGGATTATCTTATTCGCCATGGCTATCAGGTGCCTGAGAAAGTGACCTTTGGTGCCATGCTTGAAGTGCCAAGCCTTCTTTGGCAATTGGATGAATTGATGGAAGAGGTCGACTTCATCTCCGTTGGCTCAAACGATTTATTCCAGTTCATCACGGCAAGCGATCGTGGCAATGCGCGGGTTGCAGATCGTTTCTCTCCGTTGAAACGTCCGTTCTTGCGCGTTCTGAGATCCATCGTTGAAAAAGCTGATCAGACGAATACACCGCTGACATTATGTGGTGAACTTGCTGGCAATCCATTAAGTGCGATGGCGCTGTTTGGTATCGGTTATCGTTCGATTTCGATGTCGCCTGCTGCGATTGGTCCGGTGAAATCGATGCTGCTATCTCTCGATATTGCAAAACTAGAACGCATATTATTGCCCGCGCTTGAAGAAACAGAAGCAAAAATGACGATTGCTGAAATTCTTACTGATTTTATCGAAGAAAATGGTATATCACTTTAAATTCTGAAATCAGCACATCTACGGTGTCCATTTAAAAGATCGAATATTACGCGCCATGGCAACATTACCAATTGATAAAATGCGAGAACTCGAACGCCGTTTTGACGAGATCGAAGCGCGGATGTCTGCTGGGCCAGATTCAGAAACTTATGTGAAGCTCGCATCTGAATATTCAGAATTAGAGCCTGTTGTGAAAACAATTCGAACTTACAACAAAGCCGTCAATGAAGTTCAGGATCTTGCGGATATTATTGCTGATAAAGAATCAGATGCTGAGATGCGTGAATTGGCGGAAATGGAACTGCCAGAGCTCAAAGAGCAGATTGAAACTTTAGAATCTGAGATGCAAATTCTGTTGCTACCAAAAGATGCTGCCGACAGCAAAAACGTGATTATTGAAATTCGTGGCGGTACCGGCGGGTCTGAAGCCGCATTGTTCGCAGGCGATTTATTCCGCATGTATGAGCGATATGCGTCTAGCCAAGGTTGGAAAGTCGAAATCATCTCTTCCAGTGAAGGTGATGTCGGTGGGTTTAAAGAAATATCCGCGACGATTTCAGGACGTGGCGCGTTTGCGCGTATGAAATTTGAATCGGGTGTGCATCGTGTTCAACGTGTGCCGGAAACGGAATCAGGTGGACGGATTCACACATCCGCTGCAACTGTTGCTGTTTTGCCCGAGGCTGAAGATGTTGATATCGAAGTGCGCAATGAAGATATCAGAATTGATACAATGCGTGCATCCGGTGCTGGTGGTCAGCACGTGAATACGACAGATAGTGCGGTTCGTATTACGCACATCCCATCTGGTATTGTGGTGACATCATCTGAGAAATCACAGCATCAAAACAGAGCACGTGCGATGCAGGTTCTAAAGGCGCGTCTTTATGATATGGAACGCCAAAAGGCAGAGGAAGAACGTTCTGCTGACCGGAAAAGTCAGGTTGGTTCCGGCGATCGTTCAGAACGTATTCGCACATATAATTTCCCGCAAGGGCGTGTGACAGATCACCGGATCAATCTAACGCTTTATAAGCTGGACAAGATGCTTGTGGGTGAAATCGATGAGATGATTGATGCATTGGTTTCAGATCACCAGGCATCGCAATTGGCGGCTCTAGGTCAAGCTAGTTGATAAAAGCCAACTGAAATTAGGCTAGGTGGTAATCATCTTATGATCACCCTTTCGGACATGCTCAAAGAGATGAACCAAGCATTTGAAGATGCTGGGATTGACGGTGCCTCGTTTGAAGCAAAGGCTTTGCTGACCGGATTGCTTGGGTTCACGACCGTGGATGTGGCGACAAAACGTGATCTTGAACTGACGAGTGATCAAATAGGTCAAGCTCGTGCCGCTGTTGATGAACGTAAAAAAGGAAAACCAGTTTACAGAATTTTGGGTTGGCGTGAATTTTATGGTTTGAAATTTCATCTATCTGAAGCGACGTTAGAACCGCGTCCTGATACGGAAATATTAGTTGATGTTATTTTGCCCTATGCAGAAAAAATCGTGCAGGATGAGGGTGCTTGTAAGATCATTGACCTTGGAACGGGAACAGGTGCTGTCGCACTCTCTCTTTTACATAATTGCGCGAGCGCAACTGCTTTGGGTGTTGACAAGGTTGAAGATGCATTAGCAACAGCTCAGCAAAATGCAAAAAATCTTGGGCTCGAAACTCGGTTTGATATATTGGCCAGCGATTGGCTTTCGAATGTGTCGGACAAATTTCATATTGTCGTCTCAAACCCGCCTTATATTAGTAAAAACGAATTAGATGATCTCAGTGTTGAGGTTGCAGCGCATGATCCGATGCTGGCGCTTGATGGCGGTGATGATGGTCTTGATGCCTATCGGATACTGGCTGCTGACATTCCAAAAATACTATTACCTGGCGCAATAACCGGTGTTGAAATTGGCTGGCTTCAAGCGGAAGCGGTAACTGACATATTTGTCAAACAAGGGTTTTTGCCAATCACCCAACATAAGGATTTGGCAGGGCATGACCGCGTGTTGCTATTTGAAATGAAATAATCCTCAAAAAACTGTAGTAACAGGTCAAAAATGAGAACTATTATTGAAGAAAAGACTTGGAATCATTGGCGAATATGTCTAATGTCATTTGTAGAAACTGGCGCGGGGCATAGCCCGCTAGCAATCCAAAAAACTTAATTTGCAATCTTTTCAAGATACAATCTAGCGCAATGGATATGCTAAATCGTCGAGAGAATTTTGATATCGTAGCGGCATAGGGGTCGACCTTATCACGTCATAAAAAATTATGACATAAACCGAATGTTTGATCTGTTTTTAGATTAAGCAGCCATCTTCATAACAGGATTTTAAGTGAGTTACTAATGAGGCCTGGACAAAAGAATAATCGTGGACGCGGACGTAACAACAATAACCGTAAACCATCCAATCCACTTTCCCGTTCTTATGATAGCACCGGACCTGACGTAAAAGTCAGAGGTAATGCGCAAACAGTTGCAGAGAAATACATGGCTCTAGCGCGCGATGCGCAGGGTTCAGGTGATCGCGTTATGGCTGAAAATTATCTTCAGCATGCAGAGCATTACAATCGTATTGTTGCGCAAGGTCAGGCTCAGATCCAAGAACGCCAACAGCGTGACGAAGCTGCACGCGAACAACAAGAGCGAGATCAACAGGAGAAAGCTGCAGAAGCTGCGGAGAATTCTGAAGAGGCTGCGGAAACAGTTGAAACAACAGCAGAAAGTGCTGATGCTGAAGCAGGTGATGCGGTTCAATCTGCAGATTCAGATGAGAAACCTCGCCGTAATCAACGCCGTAGAACGGGGCCGCGTCAGCGCCGCCCTCGCGCGAACGAAAATGGTGAGGATGCGCCGGCAAAGCCGCCAGTTGAGGCCGTTGCAGAAGCCCCGGTTGAAGCGTCAGAGCCAACAGAAACTGCACCAGCTGCAGAATAAGCTCTTTCAATTTTCTCAATACTTAGAACCCGGTCTTGGCCGGGTTTTTTGTTTTTATGCACAGCCCCCTTTTCGAAATATCGATCAATACCCATATAAATAATGAAACGAACTTGCCACTTATTGGGAGTTCTTCCGGAAGTATTGTATTCGTGCCTAAATAGGGCGAAACATGATTTGGAGAAAGACATGAACTTAGAAAAGTATTCCGAACGTGTGCGTGGTTTTATCCAGTCCGCGCAATCCTTTGCGCTTGGTGAAGGACATCAGCAATTTGCCTCAGAGCATTTGCTCAAAATTTTGCTTGATGATGATCAAGGTATGGCATCCTCTTTGATTGATAGATCTGGTGGCCGTTCATCTGAAGCCAAAATTGCCACACAAACTGCGATCAAAAAACTGCCGAAAGTTTCGGGTGGTAATGGGCAAATTTATCTGACCCAACCTCTGGCCAAGCTTTTTGCTGATGCTGAGAAAATTGCCGGAAAATCAGGTGATAGCTTTGTAACGGTCGAACGATTGCTGCTGGCAATGGTCACCGATAAATCAACTGTTGTCGGCAAGATTCTAACGCAAGCAGGATTAACCGCACAGGCGTTAAACGAGACGATCAATTCAATCCGCAAAGGTCGCACAGCAGATAGTGCATCTGCTGAAGAAGGATTTGATGCGCTTAAAAAATATGCCCGCGATCTTACTGAGGATGCGCGCGAGGGTCGGCTTGATCCGGTGATTGGTCGCGATGATGAAATTCGTCGCGCTATTCAAGTTTTATCCCGCAGAACGAAAAATAATCCCGTTTTAATCGGTGAACCGGGCGTTGGTAAAACAGCGATAGCTGAAGGATTGTCCTTGCGTATCGTCAATGGCGATGTACCCGAATCACTGAAAGATAAACGCTTGATGGCGCTTGATATGGGTGCGCTGATTGCGGGCGCCAAATATCGCGGTGAGTTTGAAGAGCGGCTTAAATCAGTTCTCAATGAAGTGCAGGCTGAAGCTGGCCAAATCATTCTTTTCATTGATGAAATGCATACTTTGGTCGGTGCGGGTAAATCAGACGGTGCGATGGATGCATCAAATTTACTCAAGCCTGCATTGGCCCGTGGTGAACTTCACTGTGTGGGTGCAACAACGCTTGATGAATATCGCAAGCATGTTGAAAAAGATCCCGCATTGGCGCGTCGTTTCCAACAGGTTCTCATTAATGAGCCTACCGTTGAAGACACGGTTTCAATCCTGCGCGGTTTGAAAGAGAAATATGAGCAGCATCACAAAGTTCGCATTAGCGATCGTGGTCTTGTTTCTGCAGCAACTTTATCGAACCGTTATATCACAGATCGCTTTTTGCCGGATAAAGCCATTGATTTGATGGATGAAGCGGCTGCGCGTTTGCGCATGCAAGTTGATTCTAAACCTGAAGAATTGGACGAACTTGATCGACGCATTATTCAGCTGAAAATTGAGCGTGAAGCTTTGAAAAAAGAAGATGATGATGCAACAAAGGAACGTCTTTCTAACCTAGAGGAAGAATTGTCCGATCTTGAGGAAACATCAACAGCGTTAACGGCCAAATGGCAGTCTGAAAAGCAAAAGCTTGGCGTGGCAGCTGATCTTAAGCAACAGTTAGAACATGCGCGCAATCAGCTCGATATTGCTCAACGAAATGGTGAATACCAACGTGCTGGTGAGTTGACCTATAGCGAAATTCCAGCGCTTGAAAAACAGCTTGTTGAAGCGGAAAATCGCGAGGAAAGTGCGGCTGCCAGCATGGTGGAAGAAGTCGTTACACCGGATCACATCGCCCATATTGTTTCGCGTTGGACTGGCGTACCGGTCGATAAAATGCTCGAGGGTGAACGCGATAAGTTATTGCGTATGGAAGACGAGCTTGCAAAGCGTGTCATTGGCCAAGGTGAGGCTGTGCAAGCAGTGTCGCGAGCTGTTCGCCGTGCCCGAGCCGGTTTGCAAGATCCAAACCGTCCGATTGGTTCCTTCATGTTCTTAGGACCAACAGGTGTTGGTAAAACAGAACTGACCAAAGCTTTGGCTGAGTTTTTGTTCGATGATGAGCAGGCCATGGTGCGCATTGATATGTCTGAATATATGGAAAAGCACTCCGTTGCCCGTTTGATCGGAGCCCCTCCTGGCTATGTCGGTTATGATGAAGGTGGTGCATTAACAGAAGCTGTGCGCCGCAGACCTTATCAAGTGGTGCTTTTTGACGAAGTTGAAAAAGCCCATAGCGATGTGTTCAATGTTCTCTTGCAGGTTCTGGATGATGGACGCCTCACTGATAGTCAGGGTCGCACGGTTGATTTCAGAAATGTCTTGATCATCATGACATCCAATTTGGGAGCTGAATTCCTCGTCAATTTGGGTGAAGATCAGGATGTTGATAGTGCTCGTGAAGATGTCATGTCTGTTGTGCGAACTGCTTTCCGACCTGAATTTTTAAACCGGTTGGATGACACTATTTTGTTCCACCGTCTCAAACGTCAAGATATGGGTGCGATTGTTGACATTCAGCTCGCGCGTTTATCAAAACTTCTCGCCGAACGTAAAATTACGATCGAGCTTGAAGATGAAGCGCGAACTTGGCTGTCCGACAAGGGTTATGATCCGGCATTTGGTGCGCGACCTTTAAAACGCGTTATCCAAAAGTACTTGCAAGACATGTTGGCTGAGAAAATCCTGGGTGGTGAAATCCATGATGGCTCAAGCCTGGTAATTACCAATGGATCTGACCGATTAAATGTCTATGTCAGAAAAACCGATCAACAATCTGCCGCTTAAATAGAAAAGCGCGAATAGTGAAGATTATCGAATCGCTTTATATTGGGGCCAGCTCATTGCTGGCCCTTTTATTTTGGAGATTGTTTTATGAACCGCGAAGAATTTAATGCCTTTTGTTCAAAATTGCCGGCAACATCTCATGTGGTTCAATGGGGTGGATCTGATGTTTGGAAAGTTGGCGGGAAAGTTTTTGCCATTGCAGGCTGGGAGGATGATCCTGATTTTACGCGCGTGACGTTTAAAGTGTCTGATCTGGCTTTTGATATCTTAAAGGAGCAACCAGGTTTACGGCCCGCACCTTATTTGGCGCCGCGCGGCGCAAAGTGGATCCAGCATTTTGAAACACCGGGTTTGGATGAAGATGCGTTGTGTGATTACCTAAAAGAATCACATCGTCTGATCAGCCTGAACTTATCCAAAAAACTTCAAAAAGAATTGGGTTTGAATCAAGAAAGCTAGTTGCTGGCAAGCTCAGTCGCGGCTTCGTCGATATCTAGAAGCGAATTGAGTTTGCGTCGTTCGCTATGGAAGATATCAAGCGCCTCGGCCTTTAATGTTTTCCCGCCCGGTAATCGAACACGGAGTGGATCAACCTTTGTGCCATTTACAATGAGCTCATAATGCAAGTGTGGACCCGTTGATAGACCGGTTGATCCAATATAACCAATGACTTGACCTTGTTTGACGCGTGCGCCTGGAACCACACCCGCCGCAATTTTGGACTGGTGCGAGTAAGATGAAACATAGCCATTTGCATGTTGGATTTTGGTTTGACGGCCATAGCCGCCAGAATGCCAACCCGCCTTTTCAACCACACCATCACCTGAAGCCAAAATTGGCGTGCCGCGTGGCGCAGACCAATCCACGCCAGAATGCATACGGAAGCGGCCAGTAATCGGGTGACGTCTCATGCCAAAGGCGGAACGGAATTTTGCCGTTGGTACTGGATTTCTCAACAAAAACTGCCTCGCGCTGCGCCCCTCTTCATTGTAGTAATCAACGGTGCCATCTTCTGGATGTGCAAATCGATAAAATCTTGTCTGGTTGC
>OY829371.1:3022500-3517500 GCA_963691785.1 Lentilitoribacter sp. | reverse complement strand
TATCGCAAAAAGGTATCTGCACCTGAATAAAATAGGGTGTATGAAGCGAACGTGGGGAACTGAAACATCTAAGTACCCATAGGAAAGGACATCAACCGAGACTCCGTTAGTAGCGGCGAGCGAACGCGGACCAGGCCAGTGGCAATAGTAAGACAAGCGGAATCGTCTGGAAAGTCGAGCCGTAGTGGGTGATAGCCCCGTACGCGTTAATCGAACTATTGTCCTCGAGTAGGGCGGAACACGTGAAATTCTGTCTGAACATGGGGGGACCACCCTCCAAGCCTAAGTACTCGTGCATCACCGATAGCGAACCAGTACCGTGAGGGAAAGGTGAAAAGCACCCCGACGAGGGGAGTGAAATAGTACCTGAAACTGGATGCCTACAAACAGTGGGAGGCCGCAAGGCTGACCGCGTACCTTTTGTATAATGGGTCAACGACTTAGTGTAGCAAGCAAGCTTAAGCCGATAGGTGTAGGCGTAGCGAAAGCGAGTCTTAATAGGGCGAATAGTTTGTTGCATTAGACCCGAAACCAAGTGATCTAGCCATGAGCAGGTTGAAGGTTGGGTAACACCAACTGGAGGACCGAACCCATACACGTTGCAATGTGTCGGGATGACTTGTGGCTAGGGGTGAAAGGCCAATCAAACTTGGAAATAGCTGGTTCTCTGCGAAATCTATTTAGGTAGAGCGTCAATCGAATACTCCGGGGGGTAGAGCACTGGATGGGCTATGGGGTCCCAACGACTTACTGATCCTAACCAAACTCCGAATACCCGGAAGTACTAATTGGCAGACACACTGCGGGTGCTAACGTCCGTAGTGGAGAGGGCAACAACCCTGACCTCCAGTTAAGGTCCCCAAGTCATGGCTAAGTGGGAAAGGATGTGAGAATCCCAAAACAACCAGGATGTTGGCTTAGAAGCAGCCATCATTTAAAGAAAGCGTAACAGCTCACTGGTCTAAATAAGGGTTCTTGCGCCGAAAATGTAACGGGGCTAAAGCCATGCACCGAAACTGAGGGCACTATTTATAGTGCGGTAGCAGAGCGTTCTGTAAGCCTGCGAAGGGATACCCGTGAGGGATCCTGGAGGTATCAGAAGTGCAAATGTTGACATGAGTAACGATAAAGAGGGTGAGAGACCCTCTCGCCGAAAGACCAAGGGTTCCTGCTTAAAGTTAATCTGAGCAGGGTTAGCCGGCTCCTAAGGCGAGGCCGAAAGGCGTAGTCGATGGGAATGCAGTTAATATTCTGCAGCCTGGTGGTAGTGACGGATCTCGTAAATTGTACATCCTTATTGGATTGGTTGTGCAGTGAAGAGGTTCCAGGAAATAGCTCCACCGTATAGACCGTACCCCAAACCGACACAGGTGGTCAGGTAGAGAATACTAAGGCGCTTGAGAGAACTATGTTGAAGGAACTCGGCAAATTGCACGCGTAACTTCGGAAGAAGCGTGACCTGTATTTACGCAAGTAGATATAGGTGGCACAGACCAGGGGGTAGCGACTGTTTATCAAAAACACAGGGCTCTGCGAAGTCGCAAGACGACGTATAGGGTCTGACGCCTGCCCGGTGCTGGAAGGTTAAGAGGAGGAGTGCAAGCTCTGAATTGAAGCCCCAGTAAACGGCGGCCGTAACTATAACGGTCCTAAGGTAGCGAAATTCCTTGTCGGGTAAGTTCCGACCTGCACGAATGGCGTAACGACTTCCCCGCTGTCTCCAACATAGACTCAGTGAAATTGAATTCCCCGTGAAGATGCGGGGTTCCTGCGGTCAGACGGAAAGACCCCGTGCACCTTTACTATAGCTTCACACTGGCATTCGCCAAGGCATGTGTAGGATAGGTGGTAGGCTTTGAAGCTCTCACGCCAGTGGGGGTGGAGCCATCCTTGAAATACCACCCTTATCTTCGTGGATGTCTAACTGCGGTCCGTTATCCGGATCCAGGACAGTGTGTGGTGGGTAGTTTGACTGGGGCGGTCGCCTCCTAAAGAGTAACGGAGGCGCGCGAAGGTAGGCTCAGACCGGTCGGAAATCGGTCGTTGAGTGCAATGGCATAAGCCTGCCTGACTGCGAGACTGACAAGTCGAGCAGAGACGAAAGTCGGTCATAGTGATCCGGTGGTCCCGCGTGGAAGGGCCATCGCTCAACGGATAAAAGGTACGCCGGGGATAACAGGCTGATGACCCCCAAGAGTCCATATCGACGGGGTTGTTTGGCACCTCGATGTCGGCTCATCGCATCCTGGGGCTGGAGCAGGTCCCAAGGGTTTGGCTGTTCGCCAATTAAAGCGGTACGTGAGCTGGGTTCAGAACGTCGTGAGACAGTTCGGTCCCTATCTGCCGTGGGCGTAGGAATATTGATGGGATCTGCCCCTAGTACGAGAGGACCGGGGTGGACGTATCTCTGGTGGACCTGTTGTTGCGCCAGCAGCATAGCAGGGTAGCTATATACGGAATAGATAACCGCTGAAGGCATCTAAGCGGGAAACTAACCCAAAGACGAGTATTCCCTGAGAGCCGTGGAAGACTACCACGTTGATAGGCTGGGTGTGGAAGTGCAGTAATGTGCGAAGCTTACCAGTACTAATAGCTCGATTGGCTTGATTGTTCTCATTGCTTATACCCATTTTGCTTCGCAAAATGTTCTGTAAAGTGGTTTTGGCAAACCTTTCTTGCTCGGTATTTTACCTCGCAAGGATGCCAAAACGATAACACAGACAATTTTGTGGTCGTTGCATAAATGATATTAGCGATAACGCCGAAAAACACTGAAGTATCAGTGATATCAGTTTAATGTCGCACGTTGAGCCCATAGGGCGAAGCGCAAGACTTAAACCAAAAAATGACCAGTTTCTTAAATTATATGCGTTTTGCCGACCTGGTGGTTATGGCAAGGTGGCTGCACCCGTTCCCATTCCGAACACGGCCGTGAAACGCCTTAGCGCCGATGGTACTTTGTCTTAAGGCACGGGAGAGTAGGTCGCTGCCAGGTCTGCTAAACGCATATAATATTCTCAACAATAAATAATATCCTCATTCCCAAAGATAAAAAGACAATCTTGTCCAAAACTTTGGGACGAGATTAAAAACACGTCTCAATAAGAGATGTAGTGCTAGAAGTTCTTGCACAACTCGACATTTGCTAACGCAAATTGTCTGTTTGTGCGACGCATGTTTGCTAAAGCAAACATAGCTGGCAAGGCAAAATGAATAAGAGATCGAAAGATCTCGAGCGTTGAAACCACCTCTCAGTGATTGCTTCGCAATACACTTGACGGTGTGATACGCATTTAGGCAATGCCTAAATTGCTTTTGACGCGGGATGGAGCAGCCCGGTAGCTCGTCAGGCTCATAACCTGAAGGTCGTAGGTTCAAATCCTACTCCCGCAACCAAAGCATTTTTGCAAAACAAAAATGCGGAATAAGCAACAGACGTTCTTCGCATCGCGAAAACGTCGAGTGCGCCACTCCCCAAAAGAAAAGCTTCCGTAAAACGGAAGCGTTACATACCACAAACCATACACTGTGCACGCAGCGGCAGGCGATTTTTACATCAACAAAAACGCCCAGAGCCAGCGCAAAAATACAGAACAAACAACAGACGTTCTGCGCAACGCGAAAACGTTAAGTGCGCCTCCGCAAAAATATTCATCTTTTGTAAAATAAAAAATTCAAACGTCGGAAAACAATTGTAAAAAGACTTGTCAGGAAACTGACAAGTCTTTTTACTTGTAATGAGATTAACTTATTTTCTTCTGTTTTTATAAGTTATCCAAGTGTAATAGAGTGTTGCTATGGATGCACCACTTCCTGCAACAGTTATGAGTGTTATAGTTGTTTCTGTCATAATCAATGCCTTCCGAATGTTGTCGTAATTTTGCACGGTTCATAAAATGCTTTAGTTATTGTGACCTTGCCTCGTTTGATTTTGACAATTTGTTCGGCGCGGTCTAATGCAGTTTGCAATTTATGTTTCAAATCTTTGACGTGATAATAAAAATCAGCACTGGTTTTTATTTCTTGATCTTCAATTAACTTCAGTAGCTGAAGGCCGATTGTTTCTTTTAGGTTATTAATATCCAGACAAATATTTTTAAATGACGTTGTTTCGACGATAGGTTTTAGCGTTCTATGCAAATTTTCTCTTGTTTTGGTAGTAATGTCATATAAATCTTGTCGTTTAATTTCATTAATGAGATTATGAAATTCCTCAGTTTCGTAGTGAATGGGAAAATCGGATTGTAGAGTGTTGAAGATTGTTTGATCGAAAATTGAATTGTTTAAGTGTGTCATCATGTTTTCCTAAATAAGTAAGTTGAGCGCCTAACCTGCTACTGATTGAACGCGATTTAGTTACTGTAATTGATCATTTTAACTTCTTGAAATTTGAAATTGAGTAGAAAAATAATTTCTTGCCATCTATTGTAAAATAAAAAAATAA
Organism: Lentilitoribacter sp.; assembly: GCA_963691785.1. Classification (GTDB taxonomy): domain Bacteria; phylum Pseudomonadota; class Alphaproteobacteria; order Rhizobiales; family Rhizobiaceae; genus Lentilitoribacter. The sequence goes on along the minus strand of OY829371.1, from coordinate 3,513,056 downwards.
ATATTATTGAATTCATGCTACTGATTGAACATACCAAAGTGTGTGAACAATTGTGTTTTGAAAGCCCATTCATGATGTGAATGGGCTTTTTGATTTTTTCAACTTATAATTTTATCATTTTATGGTAAGTTATTGCTTTAATGTGGTTTATGCTTTTAGTTATTATTTAGTTTAAAATTGATGCAATTATTAAGGGAGGAGTTTTCTTTTGTCAGTTAGCATGATTGACCGTGTTAGGATCTTTTTATTTAGTGCTAAGATTAGGAACGAAATGGAATTTAAGACCGTCTGGAAGGCAACTTTTGGAGAAAAAAAGAAATTGCCATCCACTCCTGCTCAAAAAAATTATCTTGGTTTAGGGGCGAATGGTTCTTCCACGGCTGGTTCTATACATGAATCTAAGCTGGATGAAATTGTAACACTTATAAAAAATTCAGCGAGATTAACTCCTAATAATAATTTGGAATTATTGGATCCAAGAGTGCCAATTAGTCCATCAGAGCTTCTAACTAGATTGGAGTTAAAGTATGCCGATATACAAGATATTGTTAGTCTAGAATTCGATTTCGATTGGAAAAATAGATATTCAAAATTATATTTTATGGAAAATATATACGAGCTTTTCAGCAAAGATGATTTCGCCTCTACTTTTTTAAAAAAAATATCGGGGACTTATCGACTATATCGAAGGCATTCTTTTCTACCTGAAATTCTGAGAGAATATGTTGTTGTTAATCCTTCGATAGGAGATTTTGGGATAGGTGTTTATGTGCAATATAGTAGATCCAAAAAACCCTCTATTATACCATTGAATGTATTTTATTGTGGTTTTTATTTCATGTTTTTTAGCTCAAATAATCAATTGTTCGCAGGGCTAAATGACGACGCGAAAGCGCGCCAGTTAGAAATAATTTTTATGCAGGTTCTTTCCGGAAATATAAAAATACCAAATGATAATTCTGGCTTTGAGCAATCCGTGAGGGATTTCGTTGGTATTTTGAATGGTATATCTGACACAAGTGAGACATTGGTAGCGAGCCGAATAATTCTTCGCAAAGATAGTGAAAATTCGATACCGGATCACGAAGTTAAAACAGCCCAAAATAACCAATACATTAAAAGCCTTAGACCAGAACGCTTGGTTTTTGATGAGCTAAAACCAGAACAAAAAATTGAATATAAGACTGTTTCGGATGTTATCTCTAGTGAGATTGACGATAATCTATTATCTGTGAACGCTCACAGAATGCGGAACTTATTTTGAATCACTATACCAATGTCGTAAATTGACTGCGAACAACTTTGAAAATTTTATGGAAGTTTTGGGCATTTATCATCAATGACTGGTTAGAGTTTATTTACGAAGCTACAGTATTTTTTGTATTAGAATTTTTCTGCGAATAATCAGATGTTCTATTTACACCATAGATTGTAAAATGCCCTAGTTCTATCGATAGATTATCGATCTGCGAAGCTAATCGCATAGTTGCTGCTGTTGTTTCTTCAGCCATGGCTGCATTTTGTTGAATACGTGTATCCAGTGCGCCAACAGTTGAATTAATACTTTCAATTCCCTCCAATTGCTCAAGGGAACCTTCAGATACATCAACGATCTGCTGCTCGATTTGAGAAACTTGAGACGAAATATTTTCAAGCGCTTCGCCTGTGGTTTTGACTAATTGAACGCCTTCGGATACTTGCTCGTTGGAATCATCAATAAGTTGTTTGATCTCTTTTGCAGCGTCCGCCGAGCGACTTGCGAGTTCTCTCACTTCTTGCGCAACCACAGCAAAACCAGCCCCCGCTTCTCCGGCGCGCGCAGCTTCAACGCCGGCATTTAATGCCAGGAGATTGGTTTGAAAGGCAATTTCATCAATCACATTGATGATGCCTTTGATGTCTTGAGATGCCGCCTCTATGCGATCCATCGCGCTAACCGCTTTATTGACGACAATACCGGATTGATCCGTGTCCTGTTTGGCATGTTGTGCAAGTTGTGACACATTTTTTGCACGCTCCGCCGCGGCTCTGACATTTAGTGTCAATTCTTCCAACGCGGCTGACGTTTCTTCAATGGCGGCAGCTTGCGATTCTGTCCTTCGTGAGAGCTCGTCAGACGCGTCAGAAATCTCGTTTGAATCGTCGCGTATTGAAATCGCGCTTTCATTAATCACTGTGAGAGATTCTCGTAATTTACTGATGGAATTATTGAAATCCTGTCGGACCGGTTCGAGGTCATCCCTAAATTCTTGTCCAATTACTGCTGATAAATCACCGCGAGAAAGACCATTCAAAGCCTGGCCTAACTGAGACACCGCGAGGTCAACTTCTTCTGCTTGTTTCTTTTTTCGAAATTCATTTTCCAAACGTTCTTGATCAGCACGATCGCGGTTTGAAGCGGCATCGATCTCAAGTTGTTGTTTTTCAATTGCTGCCTCTTTGAAGTGCTCGACGGCGCGAACAATATCGCCGACTTCGTCTTCTCGTTTCAAACCCTCTAACTCAAAATTTGTGCAGCCATCGGATAATTGCTTCATATTGCCAATGGCAGAATGAATGGGGCGGGTGAGTGAACGTGCAAACCAAATCGCTGTTGCCAAGGCAATCAATAAAATGATCAAGGAGGCAGCAAGCATCCATTGTTTCATACTTGTAACACTTGCAAGTGCTTCATCAATATCAATGAGCGAGATGACTTTCCAATTTAATTGCTTGAAATTGACATTGGCAATGGCAGCAATCGAATCCATATCTCGGTAATTCTGTAGGCGTGCTTTAATCGTTTCGTTCGTCAATTGCGGCAATTGGATCTGAGTTGCCAAGGGATCATAAATCTCTGTTTTTTGAGAATCCGATAACAGCAAGCCGTCCTTGCTGGCGAGTAAGGTTTCTCCTGTGGCGCCAAGTCCGGTCGTCTTGTTTAAGAAACTTGCTATTGCTTTATCCGGAACCTGCACAATGATCGCACCTCTGAATTTGCCGCGTTTGCTGCGAATAGATTGCCCCATATAAGCGGCGGCTGTATTTCCCGACCACGCTTGGAGGGAATAATCTTTAAACACGGCCTCATTTACATCGTCCTGGCTGAGTTTTTCAAACATTACTCCCAAGGTCGTTCCGCTTAATTGTCCGGATACTAGGTTTTCAGTGATCTCTTCACCGGGCGATGTTGAATAGACAATCGTCCCGTCGCTATTGATCAAATACACATTATTCAGACTGAACTCAGACGCAAATTTTTTGAAATAGGGCGAAAACTCATAAAGTTGTTCGGCATAATTATTCGTGCTGGTTTGGTTTTGATAGGTTTCCTGGTCGGCTTTAGATCGTTCTATCGATTCTAGCCCGATGATCGCGGTTTTCGGATCGCCCTCTTTGATGAAATTAATGCCAACGCCAAACAGTTTTATTGCGCCGGACAATTCAGGTGTTTGGATGAAATCTCCCAAACCTCTTTCTAGGTTTTTAAAAGTTAAATCGAGGCGGTCGCGTTTTATTTCAGCGATCGCTTTCATACGTTCATCAAATGCCTGTTCGAGACTTGTAGATGCAATTTGGGTTCCTATGAAGCCGATCGACGATACGGTCACGATTGTGGAAATTGAAATCGCCACGATGAGCTGTTTTGACAGACGCATTTGAACTTTTCCCCGCTAATTTGGCTTCCACACCCATTTAAACTTGGAGGCCGAAATGTAATGTTATCGATAACACTATTTTAATTATCCGCGCGAAGTCTTATTTTTTTGTTAAGGCGTTTTGTCAGTTTTACCAGTCTCAAGCTGTGTTGCTTGAGTAAATATTCATTGTGAAGCAGTGATTTCATCAAGGCCTTCAATCACTTATCAGTCGTAGTGAGGTGGTTATGAATATACTGTTTCACATTGGATATTTCGAATTCTGCATAAAGTCTGAAACGAGCTCATGCGCCTTTTTAACCAGTTGCAAGGCGATATTGCATCCATTACTTTCCCAATGAACGGATAAGAGGAGAAGATCCATTCAAGCATTAGATGACTTTATGCCCAATGTGGCACTGGAATATTTAGCTCAGGGTAAACAAGTTGCTTTGGCCACCGTCGTGTCAACTTGGGGGTCAGCGCCACGAGCTGTGGGTTCACAGCTTGCAATTTCAAGCGACGGCGAATTTGAAGGATCAGTCTCCGGCGGATGTGTGGAAGGTGCGGTGATTGTCGAAGCGATAGACGCGATGTCAGATGGCCAGTGTAAATTGCTCGAATATGGTATTGCAGATGAAGATGCATTTGCGGTTGGCCTTGCATGCGGCGGCGACATTAAAATTCTGGTCGAGCCTGTTGATGTCGGGCAGGGATTGAAATCTTCTGATCTTAGGCAAATGGTGTCATCTTTCGGCGAGCGGCAAACTGTCGGATATTCCATCAATTTAAACGGATTTGAACGTGGTGCATTAACTAAAAATTATTTCCGTTCCGGCATTAAAGATGATGTTTTTTCGCTGACTTATAGCCCAAGCCCGCGCATGGTCATTGTCGGGGCAGTCCACATCACAAAGACGCTTTCCTCAATTGCCAAGATGGCTGGTTACGATGTTTATATTGTTGATCCGCGGGAAAGCTTTGCATCTGCAGATAGATTTCCAGATGACACCTTTCTTGAAGGCTGGTCTGATGAGGCCCTGAAGGGTTTAGGGATAGATTCAAATACGGCAGTCGTCACACTTTCGCATGATCCAAAAATTGATACGCCTGCTTTGGAAGTGGCGCTGAAATCAGATGCATTTTACATTGGTTCGCTCGGATCGAAAAAAACCCATGGTAAACGGGTCGCACAATTGGAAGGGCTTGGTTTTTCTGCCGATGAGATAGGCCGTATTCACTCCCCGATTGGACTGAATATCGGCTCTAAAACTCCGCCTGAAATTGCGATCTCGATCATGGCCGAAATCACCCAAGTGCTGCAAGCAAGCCGAGCCAGAGAGACCGCATGAAATTTGGTGAATTTCCGATTGAGGAAACCCTAGGGCATATCCTTGCGCATTCTTTAAAGATCGACGACTTTCGTCTCGGCAAAGGGACTGTTATTTCGCGCGAACATATTGCGCGTTTAAAGGACCTAGATCAGACGACGCTTACAGTTGCGATTTTAGAAGAAACGGATCTGGGCGAGGATGTTGCCGCTGAGCAAATTGGTGCGGCGTTTCAATCACCAAATATTTTGATCACGTCACCTGTTGCAGGGCGAGTTAACCTGATTGCTGATAGTGACGGGGTGCTTGTTATTAATCGCGATCAGATCGATGCGTTTAATGATGTGGATGAAACGATCACCATCGCGACGTTAGCACCTTTTGCGCGTGTGCAAAAAGGCATGCTGTTAGCGACGATCAAAATCATCCCCTATGGTGTTTCGAAGGATTATCTGGTCAAAGCAGTCGATTGTGTTTCCGACAAAACCGTCACTATTGCTGAATTCAAGCCAGACCAATGCGACATCATTTTAACTGAAACCAATGGGTTCAAACAAAGTCTTTTGAAAAAGGGCGAGGCGGTTTTAACCGAACGTTTGCGCCCCCTACAGCTCTCTGTTTGTTCTACGCAAATTGTCGACCATGATATCGAAAGCGTAACGCAAGCGATTTCCAATTGTAGCACGAATAATATCTTTGTTTTGGGTGCGTCAGCGACATCGGACCGGTCCGATGTTATCCCCTCTGCTGTTGTTCAATCCGGCGGTGATATCATTCGTTTTGGCATGCCTGTTGATCCTGGGAATTTGCTTATGTTGGCCGAAAACGGTGCGCAAAAGATTGTTGGCATGCCGGGCTGTGTGCGTTCGCCTGCACTGAATGGTGCAGATTGGGTGCTCGAGCGTTTGGCTGCAGGGATTGAAATTACCAATAAAGATATTGCGAATATGGGTGTTGGCGGTTTGCTTAAAGAAATTACGCACCGTCCGATGCCACGTGCCACACCAAAATCGCGCGCCAAAGGCGTTTGCGCTATTGTTCTTGCGGCCGGCGCGTCACGTCGTATGGGTGATGATGACAAGCTGTTTAAACTTATTAACGGGGAACCATTGTTGCGCCGCTCGGTCACGCAGATCACGAATGCGGGCATTCATTCATGCCTTGTCGTGGTGCGAAAAATCACCGATGCACATAAGGCAGCGCTTGAAGGTTTGAACGTTCAAATCATTGAAGCGCCAGAAGCATCACTTGGCATGTCGGCGTCTATGCGTGCAGGGGTTTTAGCTGCCGGGCCAAATACAAAGGCATTCCTGATTTGTTTGGCCGATATGCCCGATATCACTGACAGCCATATCGATAAGATTATTGCAGCACATGATCCAGATCATGATCGCAATATTGTTCGTCCGAAAACGCCTGCGGGTAAATATGGGCATCCCGTTCTCTTCGATGGAAAGTTTTACGAAGATATGGCGTCAATTGACGGCGATGTAGGTGCGAAATCCGTTATCCAATCCGCAAGCGATGAAGTATATGATTTGGAGCTTGATGAGGCGATCATCACCGATCTGGACACGCCGCAGGCTTGGGCGGAATGGCATAAGCGATCTGGATAGTCATCAACGGTCAGCTGATTTCAGACTTGTTATGACGAACTACAAAATACTATTTTCGCTACGGCGCATTTGTACGCCCATAATCTTGAGGCTGCCATCTGCTTGCTTCATCAAAACATAGATAGATTGCCATGTATTGCCCTTTTGGTCGGTGAGGATCAGTTCTTGAATAATCTGGTTTCCATTGATCGAGTTGCGGCCAAAATCGTAAGTCGATGATCGATAGATCGGACCATAACCTTGTTCGACCATATTCATGAAACGCTCTGGCGTTTGAAAGCGCTGTTTGATAGTTGGCGCTGCGTGCGAAAATGCGCGAACCCCATCGCCTTCAATAAAAGCAGACAATTGATCGGAAATGACAGATTGAGCTTGAAGCGCCGATTTGTCCGCGGTGCTTTGCGCATGCGCGGGCAATATGAAGGTCATAATGCTTGCGAAAATAACCGTTAGAAAAATGATCAATGTCTGTCTCATCTTAGTCTCCCACTTTCATAGCCTATTACTTATTACGCGGGATGGGCAGGATCAGATTGTTTAACGAGATATAGCGCCTGGAAACGGGGCGGATTGGATTGAGAATTGTTGCGCTTTGTGCAACAGTTTTCGTGAACAGATTTTTCCGGGCGAGGCATTATGGCAGGACAGATTGAACGCATTCGCGTATTTGCAAAAGTAGCTGAATTGAAGAGTTTTGCCGAAGCTGCGCGCCAATTAGGGACTACTCGTTCAATCGCAACGCGCTATGTCGGGGAATTAGAAGCCAGCCTTGGGGTTCAATTGCTCGTGCGCACAACCCGCAAAGTATCCCTCACCATTGCAGGTCAGATTTATCTTGAACGCACGCGACATTTATTGGATGAATTATCGCGCGCAGATGAACTCGTCCGCCAACAAAGCGCAACGCTTCAGGGCAAACTGCGTGTGAGTGCACCATTTTCATTAGGACGCAAATTGCTGCCCGAAGCATTGGGCCATCTTTTGGGAACCTATCCCGATCTCGACATTGATATCGAATTATCCGATGAGTTTATTGATATTGTCGCTGGCGGGTTTGATATGTCCTTGCGGATCTCAGGACCGCCATCTGATGTGTCTACGATCTGGCGCAAAATTGCCATTGTGCCGCGAGTTATCGTAGCAAGTCCGGATTATTTAAAACGTGCGGGTATTCCCAAACACCCATCGGAACTAACCGAGCACATGCAATTGGGATATTCGCACTTTGTTTCTGGGCAGACATTCACTGTCACATCTCAAAAGGACGGCTCGGTAGAACAATTTCCGCTTGTGCATCGTTTTATGTGTAATAGCGGTGAATTAAATGCTGCTTTGGCTGCGCGCGGGCATGGCGTGTTCTCGGTGCCGAAATTTATGATCACTGAACATTTGCAAAATGGCAGTTTGGTGGAGATCCTCACGGATTGGTCGCCACCGGAAATTTGGCTGACCGCTTATTATCCACCTTACGAACAATTACCGGCAAAAGTGGAAGTCTTTACAAGCTTTATAGAGGACTTGATCAAAGCTAATCCAGAATGGCTTTCTTAAGGTTCTGATTCATAAGGATTTATGACAATTATGTATCATTGTGATGCAATTTGATCGCAAAATTGATGTCAAATACGATGAATTTTAACTTTTCGGTTTTTTCTGACTTGTCATTTTGTGCGAACTACACCAGTGTTATGTTGTAAGGCAAGAAAATACGGTTTCCTGACACGCTCTATGCAGATGAACGGATTTAAGTAGACCCAAGCTGCACCAAACCGCCACAATAAAGTGGGCGGAAATATTACAGGAGATCGACGGATGGCAACTGGCACCGTTAAATGGTTTAATTCAACTAAAGGTTATGGCTTTATTCAGCCTGATGCAGGTGGATCAGATGTGTTTGTGCACATTTCAGCTGTTGAGCGTTCAGGCATGACTGAGTTGAATGAAAATCAAAAAGTTTCTTATGAACTGGAAACAGGCCGTAACGGCAAAGAAGCTGCTTCCGATTTGAAAGCACTTTAATCATTTCGCTGCAATTGCAGTCAAAACAAAAGCGGCGTGAATTCTCTCACGCCGCTTTTTTTATGCGCTTAATCCCTTAGACGCTCATGCAAACATATTTAAGCTCTAAGAAATCATCGATGCCATATTTCGAGCCCTCACGACCAAGGCCGGATTGTTTGACGCCGCCAAATGGGCCTTCAGCGGATGAGATGATCCCAGTATTTACGCCAACAATTCCGTATTCCAATTCTTCGGTGACTTTCCAAACGCGGCTTAAGTCATTTGAATAGAAGTAACATGCCAAACCAAATTCAGTGTCATTGGCGCGCGCGATGACCTCATCATCGGTTTCAAATTTAAATAGAGGTGCGAGTGGACCAAAGGTTTCTTCACGTGTGACTTTCATGTCATTGGTGACGCCTGTTAAAACGGTTGGCTCGAAGAAGAGTTCACCGACATCGCTGCGTTTGCCACCAGAAATAACCTTCGCACCTTTATCTTTGGCATCCGATAAGTGATCTTCAACTTTTGCCAAGCCATTCGTGTTGATCAGTGGACCAATTTTTGTGGCTTCATCAGCACCATTGCCAATGGATAGATTTGCCATGGCGGCCGCAAGCTTCTCAGCAAATTCATCATAGACTTCAGATTGAACATAAATACGGTTAGCACAAACACAAGTTTGACCCGCATTTCGGAACTTTGAAATCAGGCAGCCTTCGATAGCTTTATCGATATCTGCATCATTAAAGACAATAAAGGGTGCATTGCCGCCAAGTTCGAGCGACAGCTTTTTAATGTCACCTGCACATTGTTGCATGAGGATAGAGCCAACACGGGTGGAACCTGTGAATGTCAGTTTGCGAACTTTGGTGTTTTCGCAAAGCTCTTTACCCATTTCTGCAGCTTCAGATCCTGTGACAATATTTAATACGCCTTTTGGAATACCTGCGCGTTCACCTAAAACGGCCATGGCCGTAGCGGATAATGGTGTGAGTTCGGCTGGTCGGCCAACAAACGTACATCCTGATGCAAGAGCAGGGGCAACTTTTCGCGCGATCATCGCATTGGGGAAGTTCCATGGTGTGATCGAGCCGACCACGCCAATTGGCTGTTTTAAGACCAAAATGCGTTTATCGCGCTGGTGGCCTGGAATGACATCGCCATCAATACGGCGACATTCTTCGGCAAACCAACGTAAGAAGCTAGCACCATAACCAATTTCACCGCGGGCTTCTAAAATAGGTTTGCCCATTTCAGCTGTGAGGATCTGCGCTAGGTCTTCTTGGTTCTCGAGCATAAGATCATGCCACTTTAATAATATATCAGCGCGTTCCTTGGCAGTGAGCGCTGCCCAGTCTTTTTGAACGTCATATGCTGCATCAATGGCTTTCTTAACCCCATCGCGGCCAAAATCCGCCACGCTTGCCACAGTTTCTCCCGTTGCAGGATTAACAACGTCATAGGTTTTGTCTGCCTCAGCCCATTCTCCATTAATAAAACTGCGTGTTTCCAGCAGTGTTGGGTCGTTTAATTTCAGCATTATATCGTCCTATCAAATTCCATTTATAAAAAATAGTTCGAAATATCGAACTTAGTTCTTGATTTTGATTGCTAGTTCATTTATAGAACATCGTCAAGAGACAGATTTGACTGCAAACAAGGGAGGAACGTCAAGTGTCAGACCAAGATAATCAGACAAAACTTGTACCTGCTCTCGCACGTGGTGCGCAGATTCTAGATATTATTGCACGCCACCCAACTGGCATGATGGCCAAAGAAATTGCAGATGAGCTCAATCTGGCGAAAAGCACCGTCCATGGTTTATGCGGAACATTGGTGTCGCTCAATCTATTGGTTCGTCGTGCAGATCAGTCCTATCAAATGGGGCCACATGTGATGCGTTGGGCAAATGCCTTTACCGCGCGTAGCGATGTTGCCAACGAATTTGCATCCATTTGGGATGATGGCACGGATCTGCCAGGTGCAACGATTACACTTTCCGTTTTGGAAAATACTGACATTACATATATTGCTGCTCGAAATTCGGAAGCGACTGAGGGTCGTTTTGAGTTTCGTGCGGGTATGAGACTTCCAGCAAGTATCACAGCAGCAGGTAAAGCAATGTTGAGCCACATGAACGAGTTTGATGTGCGCCAACTTTATACAGCTATTGCTGATGATCATAAAATAGATGCGCTCATTGCCACTTTAGGCGAAGAAAAAGCGCGGGGATATTCATTTGATAATGAAGATGTGAGTGAGGGGCTGGTTTGCTATGGCGCGCCGGTTCTTGATTCAAAGAACAAGCCCATTGCTGGAATTGCTGTGAGTTTGCTCAAAGAAGATGCCACCCCTGAAAAGGGGAAGCAGATCGTTGATAACCTAACCGACATTGCCGTTAAGTTATCGATTCGAATGGGTGCAGACGTTTAGCAAAAGAGCATCGAGCGCACCTTAATTTTTTAAACGTCAAACGTAATTTTAATATCGGTGAGAGGATTACCAGTTATGAAAATGACAACAGAAGAAGCATTTGTAAAAACGCTACAAATGCATGGCATTGAACATGCTTTTGGCATTATCGGATCCGCTATGATGGCGATTTCAGATATTTTCCCTGCAGCTGGCATTAAGTTTTGGGATTGCGCCCACGAAACATCAGGCGGCATGATCGCTGATGGTTTCACACGTGCATCTGGCAAAATGTCTATGATGATCGCGCAAAATGGCCCGGGCATCACAAACTTTGTGACACCTGTTAAAACAGCTTACTGGAACCACACACCACTTCTATTGGTGACACCACAAGCTGCCAACAAGACAATTGGTCAGGGTGGCTTCCAAGAAATCGAGCAAATGAAATTGTTCGAAGACATGGTTTGCTATCAGGAAGAAGTTCGCGACCCTTCACGTGTTGCTGAAGTCCTAAACCGTGTGATTGAAAAAGCATGGCGCGGTTCTGCTCCTGCACAAATCAACATCCCACGCGATATGTGGACACAAGTGATTGACATTGAACTTCCACAGATCGTTCGTCTTGAGCGTCCTCGTGGTGGTGCAGAAGCTATTGCAGAAGCTGCTGAGCTTTTGTCAAAAGCTGAATATCCAGTGATCCTAAATGGTGCTGGTGTTATCCTAGCTGGCGCGATCCCAGCATCTGCTGCATTGGCTGAAAAACTATCAGCACCTGTATGTTGCGGTTACCAGCACAATGATGCATTCCCAGGTTCACACCCAATGCATGTTGGTCCTCTGGGCTATAATGGTTCAAAAGCTGCGATGGAAATGATTGCGAAAGCTGATGTTGTTTTGGCTTTGGGCACACGTTTGAACCCATTCTCAACGCTTCCTGGCTACGGCATTGATTACTGGCCAAAAGACGCAAAAATCATCCAAGTAGACATGAACTCAGATCGTATTGGTCTGACCAAGAAAGTTTCTGTTGCGATCCAAGGCGATGCGAAGCTTGTTGCTGAGCAAATCCTTGAAAATCTTGCTGATGATGCTGGTGATAAAGGTCGCGCTGATCGTGAAGCTTTGATCCACAAAACAAAATCTGCATGGGCGCAAGAGCTAACATCTCTTGACCACGAAGATGATGATCCAGGCACAAACTGGAACGAGCGTGCACGTGATCGTGAGCCTGAGCGTATGTCACCTCGTATGGCTTGGCGCGCAATCCAATCAGCACTTCCAAAAGATGCGATCATCTCATCTGACATTGGTAACAATTGTGCGATCGGTAATGCTTACCCATCATTTGATGAGCCACGCAAATATCTTGCTCCTGGCCTATTTGGTCCTTGTGGTTACGGTCTCCCAGCGATTGTTGGTGCTAAAATTGCATGTCCTGAAACACCAGTTGTTGGTTTCGCAGGCGATGGCGCATTTGGTATCTCAATGAACGAAATGACTGCGATTGGTCGTAACGATTGGCCGCCAATCACAATGATCATCTTCCGTAACTACCAGTGGGGTGCTGAGAAGCGTAACACAACATTGTGGTTCGAAGATAACTTCGTTGGTACTGAGCTCAACCTTGGCGTTGAATATGCAAAAGTCGCCGAAGGTTGCGGTCTAAAAGGTGTACAAGTTCGCACTATGGATCAATTGACTGAAGCATTAAACGATGCTGTTGAAGGTCAAATGAAACGTAACGAGACAACATTTATCGAAGTTGTCTTGAACCAAGAACTTGGTGAGCCATTCCGTCGTGATGCTATGAAAAAACCAGTTGTTGTTGCTGGCATCAATAAAGACGACATGCGTCCACAGATCGTATCATGATCAATCCGTTAGATTTAATCTACGATAAAGCAAAGGCCAACACATATCGCATTGTGTTGGCTGAGGGTGAAGACCCGCGCATATTGGAAGGCGCAGCTCGTGCGAACGAGCTGGGCCTTGCCAAGCCTATTTTGATCGGTGATTTAGACAAAATAGCATTTATGGCAAATGATCAGAACCTATCCATTGAAGGTATTGATGTCATCGATCTTAAGACCAGTGATCGTGTTTCTGATTATGCTGATCACTATATTGAATATTATAAAAACCATAAAAAGCCTCGCGTTTATACCAAAGAAGCTGCAGTGGAAGCCATGATGGATCCGCTGAATTTTGCTGCAATGATGGTTCGTTTGGGCGATGCCGATGGTTCCGTTGCTGGTGCTGTGGCAACAACAGCTGATACGGTGCGTGCGGCGTTCCGATTAATCGGCAAAGCCAAAGACGCCAAGCTTATCTCTTCATTCTTTTTAATGGTGATGGACCAAGAGCATCATCCTCGCAAAGAAACAATTGTCTTTGCAGATTGTGCGATCTCCATTGACCCATCCGAAGATGATCTTGCTGATATTGCAATTGCCTCGGCTAAATCCCTCGCGCGATTTACCAATGAAGAACCGCGTGTTGCAATGTTGAGCTTCTCATCGCTTGGCAGTGCGTCGCATCCCAATGTGACGAAGGTTGAAAACGCGACGCGTATTGTTCGTGATCAAAATCCTGAACTTATTGTTGAAGGTGAAATTCAATTTGATGCGGCATTTGTGCCATCTGTTGGGCAGTCTAAAATTCCAAACTCTGCGATAAAAGGTGATGCAAACGTGTTTGTGTTCCCAGATCTTCAATCTGGAAATATCGGCTATAAGATTGCGCAGCGTATTGGTGGGGCAAAAGCCATCGGACCAATTTTGCAAGGTTTAGCAAAACCTGCCAATGATTTGTCACGCGGCTGTAGTGCTCAAGATGTGTGTGATTGTATTGCGATCACGGCATTGCAGGCACATGGAAATAAATAAGACCAAAACCCGCTGATTTGAGCGGGTTTGTCATTTTTACCACATAGTCTTCGATGCGCGCGCAGACCATTCCTGATCATAGGTTTCACCATCGAAACTGCCATCGGTTGCGTCTTTGAGTAAATCACCCACACTGGGCAATTCTTTCAAGTTTTGGTCTTCTTCCCATATCTTAGAGCGGATGAGTGCGCGTGCGCATTGGGAATAAATCTCTTCTATTTTGATGATGATGACTGATCTGGGTCGCAGCGGATTTGACTTTGTTGTTCGTTCAAACTTCGCCAAAAGTTCATCGTCCACGGTTAGTTTTGCTCGACCGTTCACGCGTATGACATTGTTTGACCCATTAACAAAAAACATCAGTGATAAGCGGTCATCGCGGACAATGTTTCGTAAGCTATCCATGCGATTATTGCCGCGCCAATCTGGCATCGCCAATGTATGTTCATCCAGTTCAAGAACAACAGGCTGGTCGTCTCCTCGTGGACTTGCATCGGTGCCTTCCGGGCCAACTGTTGATAAAATACAAAATTTTGATTGTTGGATCCAGCGCCGATATCCTGGTGTCATTTTCGGTACAACTTTGACAATCGAAGTTTCACCGGGTGTTCCATAAAGACCTTCAAGATCTTCAATTGAACTGATATATTCCATGAGAAATTCTCCAGCATTTTCTTAACACTGGATAATAGCATTATCGAAGGTGTCAGGATGGTTAGCCAGTTTCGTTATAGAGCGACCAGGCATTGCGTACAAGGTCGGTGTCACCACTTTTGCGTTCTTCATAAAGCGTAACCTGATTGCCTTTTTTCTTCTTAGAAAGTTCCAAGGCTGCTTCAGTTTTTGCAAGAATATCACCGGTGCTGGTTGCCGTGTTTGAACCGCATATACCGCCTGATATTGTGACGTTGCCAATTGGCTTGCCATTTGTGGCATTCATCAAAGGCGTTTTTGCAATGGCATGTCTAAATTTATTGACAATGCTTTCTACGGATTTTTCCGAAATGCTATCGAAAATAAATGCAAATTGCGTATCAGATGCGCGCGCTAAATAATCTTTAGCAGAGCAGGATTCTTTAATGATATTGCTGACATGGACAATAAATTTATCTGCGATCAGCTGTCCAAGATTATCTTTTACATGCCCAAAGGCATCGATTTCGATCATCACCATTGTGCATGCTTTTGGTTGCTCATTGGCGTAAATCGCGAGCATTTCTTTATTGAAAGCACGACGATTGGGAAGACCGGTCAGAGGATCTGTGAATTTCTGCTGCTTGAAGTTCTTGAGCTCTGACGCAACTTGGTCAAGACGTTGAACCTGTGCGCTGACCGCTTCTTTAATTTTGCGACCTTCTTCCATTTTCTGCTCAGTGGCCGCAGAAATATTGGAGATGGTGCTTTTCAGTTTTTCAGGTGAGACATTGGTAGGATCTGCAAGTGTCTGAGTCTGTTGTTTAAGAACTTTGTCAAACTTTTCAAGCGAACTGCTTTCGGATTTAACCAGATCCATAAATTTGGTCAGTTCGTCACCGACAGTGTCGATGGATTCCGAGGCCACATCATCTTCAACGTGATGAGGGATATGTTTGCGAATGAGAATGTCCAGATCATGCTGTCTGATATTGCGATCCAGCTGTCCAAATTCAGCGCGCAACTCTTCATTCTGACCGCTGACAACGGCGAATAAAAGCTCAAAATTCGCTGGCGTACATTCAATATTCATGCGTTGCATAAAAGCAGCAACTTTCGCCATAGCTGTTGGAGCAGAGTTTGATCGAGGTGATTTTACGCGTGCGTTTGGATTATTAGTTGTCATTACCGAATAATTCTATTTTCTGACTGCAGAATTCTGCATGTTACTTAAGTGAGTGAAATATTGGCAAAAAACTATTAATAAAAACTGATTTTCTCTTATAAGAACCCATGATGTACTTATGGCCAGGACACTTGCCTGGCCATAAATATTGATCAATTAGATGTGTTTGTATTCGTTATTTTATGCTTTAACGCGCTCGGATTTTGGATCATACATTGGTTTGAGTGAAACTTCTGCTTCTACTTTTGTGCCAGCAACATCAATCTCATATGTCGATGCCAAAACATCCGCTGCTTTTTCACCCTTACAAGGGACATATCCAAGGCCAATTGCTGCGCCCAATGTGTGGCCGTAAGAACCTGATGTAAGATATCCAACAACTTCACCATCACGCAGGATTGGTTCATGGTGATAAAGCAATGGTTCAGGATCTTTCAATTTGAACTGAAGCATGCGGTTTTCCAAGCCAGATTCTTTCTTTGCCAACACAGCTTCGCGGCCAATGAAATCTGGCTTATCTGTTTTCACTGCAAAGCCTAAACCAGCTTCTAAAATATGGTCTTCGGATGTGATGTCATGACCAAAGTGACGATAGCCTTTTTCAGTGCGGCAGGAATCCATCATGTGTAGACCACATAGTTTGAGATCGAGCTCTTTGCCGGCATTGTGTAGAGTTTCAAAGACATATGCGGCCTGATCATTGGAAACATATACTTCCCAGCCAAGTTCGCCGACATAGGTCACACGATTCACGCGTGCGAGGCCCATGCCAATTTCAATATCTTGAGACGTACCAAATGGGTTCACATCATTAGAGAAATCGTTTGGTGACACCATCTGCAACAATTTACGTGAATTGGGTCCCATAACGGCTAGCACTGATTCCGCTGCCGTCATATCAATAATAACAACATTGAAATTGCCTTTGTGACGCTCAAGCCAAGTTTGGTCAGCCAAACGTGTCGCAGCAGGGGTGACCACCACATAAGATGTCTCAGACAAACGTGTTGCGGTTACATCGGCTTCAATCCCGCCAGCTTTGTTGAGGAATTGGGTGTAAACCAATTTACCCACTGGCACTGACATGTTGTTGCCGCAGACATAGTTAAGGAAGTTTTCAGCATCCGGGCCTTCGACACGGATTTTGCCGAATGATGACATGTCATAAAGACCGACATTATTGCGGATAGCTTCATGCTCGCGTTTTGAATTTTCAAACCAATTCGGGCGATTCCAGCTATATTCGTATTCGGCTTTTTGTCCTTCATCAGCAAACCAATTTGCGCGCTCCCAGCCAGCGAGTTCGCCAAAGACGGCTCCGTTTTCTTTTAAATGAAAGTGAAGGGCGCTTCGGCGGATACCGCGCGCTGTATCTTTCTGACGGAACGGGTAATGATCGGCATAAAGGAGACTAAGTGTTTCTTTGGAGCGTTCGTACAAATACGTCTTGTTCCCTTGGAAAGGCTGCATGCGTGAGATATCAACATCGCCCAAATCGAAAGGTTTTTCGCCCGTATCCATCCATGAGGCGAGCGCCATGCCGGCACCACCTGCTGATTGAATGCCGATTGAATTGAAGCCTGCTGCAACCCAGAAATTGTCGCATTCGGGAGCAAGGCCCAGATGATAAGCATCGTCTGGTGTAAAGCTTTCTGGACCGTTGAAAAAGGTATGAATGCCAGCTTCTGCCAACATCGGTAAACGATTGATAGCCTGTTCCAAAATTGGTTCGAAGTGATCAAAATCTTCCGGCAATTGATCAAATTCAAAGTTATCAGGAATGCCATTCATGCCCCAAGGTTTAGCATTTGGCTCGAATGCGCCAAGGAGAAGTTTACCTGCATCTTCCTTGTAATATGCGCATTCATCAGGAACACGAAGAACTGGAAGTTGTTTTAGTTCAGGAATGCTTTCTGTGACGATGTAAAAATGCTCACATGCGTGTAATGGCACATTTACGCCTGCCATTCTGCCCACTTCGTGGCCCCACATGCCAGCGCAGTTCACAACGTAATCTGCTTCGATCTCGCCGTGCTCTTCACCTTTTTGCCATTCAACACCGGTGACACGACGTCCTTCTTTGTTGATTTTGGTGACTTTGACATTTTCTTTGATCAATGCGCCTTTTAATCGTGCGCCTTTGGCCAGAGCAAGCGCAATATTGGCCGGATCTCCCTGACCGTCTTTTGGCAGGTAAACACCCGCTGTGACGCCATCAATATTGATGTGCTCATAGCGTTCTTGAACTTCTTTTGGAGAAATTTCCTCAACTTCAACGCCGAAGGCTCGTGCCATAGCAGCTTGGCGAAGAATTTCTTCTTTCCGAGCTTCGGTTAAGGCAACTGTTATGGATCCGCAGCGACGGAAGCCGGTGGCGACTTCGGTTTCTGCTTCCAATGTTCCGTAAAGTTCTTGGCTATATTTTGCCAGCTTGGTCATGTTTTTTGACGAGCGAAGCTGCGCGATCAAACCAGCAGCGTGCCAGGTTGTGCCTGATGTTAATTGTTTACGCTCTAAAAGAACAATGTCTTTCCAGCCAATTTTTGCCAAATGATATGCCACTGAACAACCAATGACACCTCCACCGATGATGACGACGCGTGCTTTTTCCGGCAGGCTCATGGGTAAATCTTCCTAAATTTCTGTTTGTAAATCTCCACCATTTCTTCTTCGGTAACGCCGTCATCGTAGGGCGGTGTTGTGAGTGGTTTAACGTGTGAGATTTCAATTGTTACGATTGCGTTGATCCGATCGGCCAAAGTTGGCCATTCGTTTTTCCAGTCAATAAAGAGTTTTTGAAACTCATCTGTTCCCTTGGCTGCAGCCTTCGCCTGACCTCTAATCCGAACACCTTTTCGAGAAAATTGGTTGACGAAATTCACTTCAACTTCTGGATTATATTTTATATTTTTTATTGTTTGTGGTGAGCGAATATCAGCAAAGCCAATTTTGTCTTCGCTCAACACTAAAAATGTACCTTTGGGGGACACATTGGGACGCCCATCTGGGGTGACTGTTGCCACAAAACCCAGAGGGAACGTCTTGATGATGTCCTTAGCAAAAGCGTTTAGCATCAGGCCCGAATTCTTTCGTTGTCTGCATCCCACAATGGAAGATCTTCTTGGACTGTTGCTTTACAGCGTTTGCCATAGATCTCGACTTCGAGTTCAGTGCCAGGTGCCGCAAGTTCTGCTTTCACCACGCCAAGTGCAACTGATTTGTTGATGCGGTAACCCCAGTTTCCTGACGTTGTTTCACCAACAACTTCATCGCCATTCCAAACGGTGGACATGTATGGCGCGTCGCTATCTTCTGCATCAACAACGAGTGTGACGAAACCTTTTTTCGAACCTTGTTGTTTTTCAGACAACAATGCTTGTTTGCCTGGGAAGTTTTGCTCTTTGTTAAGACGAACAAAGCGTTCCAAACCACCTTCAAGAACAGTGTAATCCGTAGAAAGATCACCTTTCCAAGTGCGGTAACCTTTTTCAATGCGCATGGAATCAAGCGCATACATGCCAAAGGGCGCAGCACCGGCATCACGAATGGCTGTATAGGCTTCAGCACTATCATCAAATTTCGTATGCACTTCCCAGCCGAGTTCGCCGGCAAAAGAAATACGGAACAATTTAGCTTCTTTGCCTGCAACAACTGCGTCCTGAATGGTGAGCCAGCCTGTTGATAGATCTGCATCAGGTGCGATTTTTGAGATCACATCGCGAGATTCTGGACCCGTTACAAGAAGAGTTGACCATTCTTTGGTGATGTCAGTCAGTGTAAGCGAGCCATCTTCTGGAAGTGATTTTTTCAAGAATTCGAAATCATGCCATTGTGCAACGGCTGCTGTCATGAGCCAGAAATCATCTTCACCCCAGCGAATGATGGTCACTTCGGTGACGATCCGTCCGCGGCTGTCGGCGAAATAACCCAAATTCATACGGCCAGCTTTTGGCAACGCACCTGTGATTTGGTTACGTAGCCATTCAGCGGCACCATCACCTTGAAGCGTATAGCGAGAGAAGCCTGGCATATCCAAGACGCCAACATGATCGCGAACAGCTTCAACTTCTTCTTTAACGCGGACTGCCCAAGGGCCATTGCGATCCCATGTTTGCGTTGCTTCTTCAGACGTATCGTCACCATCTTTGGCAAACCAATTGGCGCGTTCCCAACCGTTATAAGCACCCATTTGTGCACCATCGGCTAAAAGACGTTCGTGGTTAGGTGAATGTTTTTTATCACGTCCGGCCGGCCATTCATGGTGCGGGAAGTGCATGGCATATTCATGGCCATAGGTTTCCATGGCTTTTTGGTAACAGAAGTCATGGTCTGCATGATCTGTGTAGCGACGTGGGTCAACCGCCCACATATCCCATTCTGTTTCGCCTTCGGTGATCCATTCCGCCAAGACTTTACCCGCGCCGCCAGCTTGGGCGATACCAAATGTGAAGGAATGCGCTTCAAATGCGTTTTTCACGCCGGGCATTGGGCCAATCATTGGAAGACCATCTGGCGCATACGGGATTGGGCCGTTGATGACACGCTCAACGCCTTGTGTGCCCAAGATTGGCAAGCGCTCCATGGCGTCTTCGATGTAGAACTCCAAACGATCAAGATCATCTGGGTAAAGCTGGAATGAGAAATCATCTGGCATTGGATCATCAGGTGTCACCCAATGCGCTTTACAATTGCGCTCATAGGGGCCCAAGTTCAAGCCGTGTTTGTCCTGACGCAGATAATAAGAAATATCAACGTCACGGATCATTGGCATTTTATGGCCTTTTTCCTTGGTCCATGCTTCGAGCTCAGGAATTTCACCCGTCAAGAAATATTGGTGGCTCATGACGACCATCGGCACCGTACGTCCGCCATAAGGCTTGAACCATTCGCCAACACGCTGCGCATAGTAGCCGCAAGCATTGACTACATATTCGCAGCGGATATCGCCTTTTTCAGTGTGAACAATCCATTCATCACCCTGACGAGAAACGCCGGTTGCTGGTGTGAAGCGCAGGATGGTTTGACCCATTTCGCGCGCGCCTTTTGCCAGCGCCTGTGTCAACTGTGCCGGATCAATATCGCCATCAAGCTTATCCCAAAGACCACCAGCCAGATCATGTGTTTCCATAAATGGGTTGAACTCACGCAATTCGTCCGGTGTGCAGATGTCCATTTCAAGACCCTGATAGCGGGCCATACCAGCCACGCGCTCAAATTCCTGCATGCGCTCTTTCGTATGTGCGAGACGAATGGCGCCAGTGACGTGGTAGTTCATTGGATAGTCAACATCGTCGGCCAGTGTGCGGTACATTTCAAGGCCATAACGCTGCATGTTCATCACTGCCCATGATGCTGCAAAGTTTGGACAATTGCCCGCTGCGTGCCAAGTTGAGCCCGCTGTAAGTTCGTTTTTCTCTAAGAGAACACAATCGGTCCACCCAGCTTTGCCTAAATGATAAAGGCTTGAAACGCCGACAGCGCCACCTCCAATGATGACGACGCGTGCTGTAGTTGGAAAGTCTGACATATTACCCTCGAATATTGTTGTTTGAGTACATTTTTATAAGCTTAGTAAACCGGCGGCGAGATAACCCAAATCGCCTCCGCTATTTCGTCTGTTGGGTTTTCCCAACGGTATCTCTCGTTCTGGAACTGAAAACTGTCACCAGCATTGATTTCGAATTTACGATCATCCAGCCATAGGTTCATCTGACCTGAAATAAGGTAGCCACCTTCTTCGGTTGGTCTCGCATCAACCCATTCGCTTTTTGAATTGGGCGCAAATTCAGATCGGATCATTTCGAAGTCTCCCGAGAGATGCGGGGACAGTAATTCTTCTACGAGACCTGCATGGCGTGAACCCAATTCAGCGCGTGCTGATTTGCGTACAATCAAGCCTTGCTCACCTTCTGGTGCTTGCTCATTGCGGAAAAAGAAGCTGATGGGGATCTCAAAGAAGAGCGCGATGTTTCTCAAATCCGAGATTGATGGCTCGGTTTGTCCGCGTTCAATTTGGCTTAGCCAACCTGTCGAGCGCTTTAAGCTTGTCGCAAGCTCAATGAGGCGAATGTCGCGTGACTTACGCAAAGCGCGAATATCAGCGCCTACGCTCGCTTCAGATTCTGAAAATGTTGTATTTGAATTGTCCAAATCTAATCATCCTAAAAATGAAATTTATCAAATTAATTTCATTTATTTTGCATCTACGCAAGAGATTTATTTGTGTAGTGAGAATTTTCTGATACTGTTAGTGCCAAATGAGATTGCCAATAGTGCCAGTTTGTCGTTTAATATGTCAGCGAGTTGGGTGGATATAAGAAAATGCGTTACAGCCTATTTCATGTCGAGCGGGAGCAGCAAAAGTCGCTGCAAACACAAATTAGAGAGATGCTGGTCTCAGCCATGTTGGCGGGGCAATTGCCTGCGGATGCACCTGTGCCTTCGACCCGCGCAATGGCAAAGAGGCTCAAAGTTTCACGTAATACGGTGATGCTTGCTTATCAAGCGTTGGCTTCCGACGGCTACTTGGTATCGCGTGAGCGGTCTGGGTTTTATGTATCGCCGGATGTGCGAGATGATCTGTTCCAGTCGGAGCAAATCGATCATGGAAATGAAGTCGCTTTATCATCCGTTGATTGGGATAAAAAACTCCGCCTTAAACCATCGCAGCAGTTAAACATCATCAAGCCCAATGATTGGAACAATTATCCCTATCCATTTATCTATGGGCAAGTGGATCCAAAGCTGTTTCCCATCAGTGCTTGGCGCGATTGTATTCGGCAAACGCTCAGCTTGAAATGGCTGGATGCTTGGACAGATGATCGGTTTAGTGCTGATGATCCCATGTTGATTGAGCAGATCCAGCAGCGGGTTTTAACACGGCGTGGCGTGATGGCGAAGCGCGAAGAGATCTTGGTCACAATGGGCGCGCAAAATGCTTTGTTTATGCTTGCGCATTTGTTGGTTCGTCAAAATACCAAAGTGGCAGTTGAAGATCCGGGTTATCCCGATATCCGCAATATGTTTCGACTAAGAACGGATAATGTTGTCAATATCCCTGTTGATCAGGAGGGTATGTGTGTGGATCAGCTGGAGGATGCAAAGCTCGCTTTTGTTACTCCCAGCCACCAATATCCGACAAATGTCACCATGAGTGTGCAGCGTCGTCATCAATTACTTGAATGGGCCAATGAGAATGACAGCTTAATTGTTGAAGATGATTATGAGTATGAAACCAATTTCCGGCAGGAGCCCACGCCTGCGCTGAAATCGCTCGATCGTAATGGACGGGTTTTATATATTGGAAGCCTGTCAAAATCTTTGATGCCTGGTTTGCGGGTAGGATTCCTTGTAGCTCCGCCGGAGCTTATTGAAGAAATTCGCGCACTGCGGCGTTTAATTTTGCGCCATCCACCAGGCAATAACCAACGGGTCGTTGCGCTGTTCCTATCTTTGGGAATTCATAATGCACTGATCAATAAGCTTAGTCAGAATTATCAAAAGCGATCTGAGATATTGGGGCTGTCGTTAGCCAATAATTTTCATGGTTGGTACGAAGTGCCAAAATTCGGTGGAAGCTCCTATTGGATAAAAGGGCCGAGTGAATTGAATGCACGTCAGCTTGTGAAAGTCGCAAGAGAAAAAGGGGTTTTGATCGAGCCTGGTGATGTTTTCTTTTCTGATCCGGAAAATAATAAGAACTATTTTCGCCTCGGATTTTCGTCCATTTCAGATGATAAAATCGAGCCTGGTATCAATCTTCTCGCACAATGCGTCGAAGAGGTGTTGTGAAACCAGCTGAGCTGCACAAAAAGATTAAAAACAAGGCAAAAATTAAAATTGCAAAAACTTTAATCTGTCACATGCAACTAGAGAAACTGGACCTATTGGCAAAATTGTGATTGCATCAGTGTGCATATTATCATTAGACTGATGATAGCGCTCAAACAAAAAAGGCTCGTAATTAGCCGAAAAAGAAATCTGAGCGATACTGGTTTTTAAAATAGGAGAGAACAATATGGGATTGAAAAAACTTGCTGGAGTATTGGCTGGCGGTGTGATGACTTTGATGGCAACTGCACCAAGTCATGCGCTTGACGAGCTAGTTGTCGCTTACTTCCTTGAGTGGCCAACACCAAACCAATTTGCGCAAGCAAATGGTCTGTATGAAGAAGCACTTGGCATTCCTGTGAAATGGGTTTCATTTGACGCTGGTACTGCTATGTCTGCTGCGATGGCATCAGGCGATGTGCATATTTCATTTTCGCAAGGTGTAACACCTTTCTTGGTGGCAACAGCTGCGGGTCAAGATCTAACAACAGTTGATATTGCTGTGTCTTACTCAGACAATGATAACTGCGTTGTCCGTTCTGAGCTTGAAATCACAAAAGACAATGTTGCTGAACTTAAAGGCAAGAAAGTTGCTGTTCCACTAGGTACTGCTGCGCATTCTGGCTTCTTGGCTCAAATGGCTCACTTCGGCATTGCTGAGAGCGATCTAGAGATCGTTGACATGGCGCCATCAGATTCAGCTGCTGCATTTGCGCAGCCAAATACTGATCTTGCAATGGCTTGCGGTTGGGGTGGTTCACTTCGCGCTATGAAGCAACATGGTAACCCAATCATCGAAGGTGCTGAAAAAGAAGCAGTTGTTGGTAAAGTGTTCGACGTAACATCAGTTCCAACATCATTTGCTGAAGAAAACCCAGAGATTTTGACAAAATTCTTGAAGGTCACAGCTGACATGAACGCAAAATATGCAGCTGATTCATCTTCAATGATGGAATCAATTGCTAAAGCTGCTGGTATGGATGCTGAAGGCACAGCCGCTGTTATCGGTACATTTGTGTTCCCAACAGTTGAAACTCAGCTTTCAGCCGACTGGATGGGCGGTGGTGTTGCAGAATACTTCACAAATGCTGCAGCTAGCCTAGAAGCTTCTGGTAAAATCAAAGCACTTCCAGACTACTCAGCTGTTGTGGATGCAAGCTACCTCGAAGCTGCGTCAAAAATGTAATCTGAACTTTTAAGTTCGATTAATGACTTCGCGTGGCGCATGATGCGCCACGCACCCCTTTTTCTCAAAATCGGAGGTGGCGCCAATGTCTGGTTTGATCATCAACGATGTTTCCATGACCTTCTCATTGCCCGATGGCGGCTCTGTTGAGGCATTAAAAAACATCAATCTTAATATCAAAAAAGGCGAACTTATGTCTGTCCTTGGGCCTTCCGGCTGCGGAAAGACAACGCTTTTAAATATTCTTGCTGGCTTTCTTGCACCAACCGCCGGTGAGATTTCACTCAATGAAGATCGAGTGACTGGACCGAGTTCCGAACGAGGAATGGTGTTCCAAAAAGGTGCACTTTTTGAATGGATGAATGTTTCTGACAATATTGGTTTTGGTCCACGTATGGCGGGCCGCCCAGCTGCAGAAACAAAAGAACGCACTGATGAGCTCCTAGAAACCGTTGGTTTGCAGGATTTCGGTCAGAAAATGATTTATGAATTATCTGGCGGTATGCAGCAGCGCGTTGCTTTGGCCAGATGTTTGGCAAATGATCCAGATGTGGTTTTGATGGATGAGCCGCTCGGTGCGCTTGATGCCCTCACACGTGAAAAGATGCAAAGCCTTGTGCTTGATCTTTGGAAGAAGACCGGCAAAACGATTATTCTAATCACGCACTCTGTGGAAGAGGCATTGCTTTTAGGTGAACGTCTATTGGTGATGGCGCCACGTCCTGGTCGAGTACACAAAGAATATCGCCTTCCTTTTGCTGAGCTCGGCGTTGGTGCTGACCTCCGTGAAGTGAAACGTCATAAAGATTTCGGTCCTACTCGCGATGAGATCCTGAACATGATTTGGGATATGGAAGAAGAAATCATGGGCCGGACGGAGAGTGCATAATGCTAGGTGAAATTATTGATCTGATATTTACAACATTCTGGATGATCCTGGGTATTGCGGCAATTTTTGCCATCTACCTTATCGTGTCAGGCCTTTGTAATGTTGCATATTCGATTTACAGCCGCACAAAAGATGCTGCGACTGGATTTGGTAGCCTGAAAACCGTTACCTTTGGTGATGAAAGTTCGGTGACCGCCAACCGGGCGGCTTCAATTGCCGCGGTGATCACAATCTTCGTATTGTGGGGCATTGCAACAGGAAGTAAGCTCATTCCGTTTACCATTCTGCCGCCGCCATTTGTGGGTGAAACATCCTTTACCTATACAGCGACCAATGCTGCTGGTGAAACGGCGGATGCGCAGGTGTTTGTTTATGTTGCTGCACAAGGTGAAGAGGGTGCCGCTGCACCTGAGATTACCAATTCTGCCACAGGCTTTGCCAAAGACGATTCGCTTTTGGTGTCTGAGCGACGCACAAAAATCATCCGCGCGCAAAATAATGACGACGGTGGTAAAGAGGAAGGTTATCGCGTTACAGCGATTAACGGCAATCCAATCGCACCAACTAAAATTGCGACATTTGCCGATGGTGAAGTTCTCATGACCAGTAAAGGATCGTTGCAGGTTCGTCCTCGCACAGGTCTGACGATGGAAGCGCTTTATCTTCCGCCGCCTGAACAGGTTTGGAACCGTTTCCTCAATCTGGCAGCTGAAGGCTATCAGGGTGTGGGACTTGGTGAGAACTTGTTCTGGTCGCTGATCCGCGTTGTCTTGGGTTTTGCCTTGGGTTGTTTATTTGGTATTCCGCTTGGATTTGCCATGGGTCTAAGTTCATGGTTCCGTGGATGGTTCGATCCGATTGTGGAATTCATGCGTCCTGTACCGCCACTTGCATTGATCCCGTTGATCATCATTTGGTTCGGTATTGGCGAGCAGGGTAAGATCAGTCTTCTGTTCTTGGCAGCTTTGTGGATTATGACCATTGCGGCGCGTGCTGGGGTATCAGGTGTGAACATTTCGAAAGTACACGCTGCTTACTCCTTGGGTGCAACCAAAACACAATTGCTCATGAAGGTTATCCTGCCAAACTCCCTACCTGAGATCTTTACAGGTGCCCGCGTTGCGATGGGTGTTTGTTGGGGTACAGTTGTGGCTGCGGAACTTGTGGCTGCGGAAAAAGGTGCTGGTAAAATGATTATCGCCGCATCTAAATTCCAGCTCACAGATATCGTTATCGTCGGTATTATCCTAATTGGGGTAATTGGTTACGGTATCGATGTTCTGATGCGCATTGCAGAAGATAAGCTTGTTCCTTGGAAAGGTCGCGGCTAAGCGCCAAGGCTTTCAATTAAACCTAAAAAGCGCTGTGTCGGGGTTGTTTCTGACACAGCGCTTTTATTTTTCTATCGTTAGAGAATCTCTCAAACTGGTTCTAACTGTTTGCGGAGACTGGTCGCATCAATTATGACTTGAAATATCAAATAATGAGACTAAATATCTCATAAATAACCAAAATTTGCATTTTATTCATAATTGGATTACTAGACATTATGGGCGCTTTGTTGCGATAAGGACTTGAGCATATTTGTCTGAAATAGGCGGGTTTAATAATTTTGGAGGATGTAGATTTTGTCAGAAACTTCTCACGTGGTTGATAAATCACCGCATGTGTCGGATGAAATTCGCCAGACCACATGTTACATGTGTGCCTGCCGTTGCGGGATTAATGTACATGTTCGCAAGGATGAAAATGGCGAGGATAAAATTCGCTATATCGAGGGCAACAAAGATCACCCGATCAATAAGGGTGTATTATGTGCCAAAGGTTCTGCTGGCATCATGCAGCATTATTCTCCCGCACGTTTATCCAAGCCATTAAAGCGTGTTGGCGAACGGGGTGAAGGCAAGTTTGAGCCAATCGAGTGGGAAGAAGCGCTTGAGATGGCAACTGGCTGGTTGTCAGAAGTGCGTGAAAAGGATCCGAAAAAATTAGCCTTCTTTACTGGGCGCGACCAATCGCAAAGTTTCACCGGTTGGTGGGCACAACAATATGGCACGCCAAACTTTGCCGCGCACGGTGGATTTTGTTCAGTGAATATGGCCGCTGGCGGTATCTACACATTCGGTGGAGCCTTCTGGGAATTTGGTTCGCCGGATTGGGACAAAACAGAATTATTCGTCATTTTCGGTGTGGCTGAAGATCATGATTCCAATCCGATTAAGATTGGGTTGTCGAAGCTGAAATCTCGCGGTGTCAAAACCATTGGCGTGAACCCTGTTCGTACAGGCTATAACGCGATTGCCGATGAATGGGTGGGTATTACACCCGGCACTGACGGCTTGTTTGTGCTTTCTCTTATTCACGAATTGCTCAAAGCTGGTCGCATCGATGTTGACTATTTGATTCGATATACAAATGCGCCTTGGCTTGTGATCAACAATCCTGGTGGCAACGACCACGGCACATTTGCACGTGATAAAGACGGCAATGCGCTCGTTCTTGACCGCAAAACAGGTAAGGCTGTTGCTTATAACAAAAAGGGTGTGAAGCCTGATCTTCAAGGTGAAGTCGCTGTCAAAAAAGGCGTCAATGCGCGCCCAGCTTTTGCGCTACTTGCTGAGAAATATTTGGACGAGAAATACGCGCCGGCCAATGTTTGCGATGCAACCGGGGTAAGCGCGAACCAGATCACGCGTATCGCCGGTGAAATTGCTGAAGCTGCATTTGAGAAAGAGATCACGCTTGATCAGCCTTGGACGGATATGAAAGGCGAAAAGCACGATAAGATGATCGGTCGCCCGGTGTCATTCCACGCAATGCGCGGGATTTCTGCACACTCAAATGGTTTCCAGACATGTCGTGCGATCCACGTCTTGCAGATTTTGTTGGGCTCAATTGACTGCCCGGGTGGGTTTAGATTTAAGCCGCCTTATCCGCGTCCGGTCAGCGCGCAACCTGCACCTCATGGCGGGTCTAAGCCAAATACACCGCTTGCTGGTCCGCAGCTTGGTTTCATGCGTGGACCTGAAGGTTTGTTACTGGAGGAAGACGGCGTTACACCGCAGCGGATCGATAAAGCCTATTCATGGGACGCGCCGATGTCATCACACGGTTTGATGCATATGGTTATTCCAAATGCGCATGCCCGCGATCCATACGGTATCGATGTCCTGTTCATGTATATGGCTAATATGTCATGGAACTCGTCGATGAACTCATCCGGCGTGATGAAAATGCTGACGGATAAAGATGAGAATGGCGAATATATCATTCCTAAGCTTATCTATTCTGATGCTTATTCATCTGAAATGGTGGCTTATGCTGATCTCGTATTGCCTGATACCACTTATCTTGAACGCCATGATGCGATCTCGCTTCTTGATCGTCCGATCAGTGAACCTGAAGCTATGTGTGATGCGATCCGCTGGCCAGTGTTTGAGCCTGACCGCGATGTGCGTGGCTTCCAATCGGTCTTGATTGATCTAGGTGGACGTCTTGGCTTGCCTGGCATGACCAATGAAGATGGTACTGCGAAGTTTAAAGATTACGCTGATTACATCACCAATCACCAACGTAAACCTGGGGTTGGTCCACTTGCGGGCTGGCGCGGTGAAAACGGTGATAAAACCGGTCGTGGCGAACCTAATCCTGATCAGATCCAGCGCTATATTGAAAATGGCGGATTTTCTGAAAATCATGTCCCAACTGAAGCGCTCTATTACAAACATGCCAATATGGCGTGGCAGAACTGGGCAGTTGATATGGGCTTGCAAGATGCGCCTGTTGAGAACGTGTTCCAAATCTATTGTGAGCCGCTGGCGAAATTCCAATTATGTGCAGACGGTAAGATGGAGCCGAAAGCTCCGCAAAGTCATGCATCTCGCATTAAGGAATGCTTTGACCCGTTGCCAGACTGGTATGCACCATTTGAAGGCACAGGTATTGATACAAGCGAATATCCATATCATGCACTGACACAGCGTCCTGCGGCCATGTATCACTCATGGGGATCACAAAATGCTTGGTTGCGTCAAATCCATGGCGATAATCCAATGTATATCCCAAGTGAGATTTGCGATGAAGCTGGCCTTGAAGATGGGGACTGGGCTTGGATTATTTCCTATCACGGCAAGATCAAAGTGCCGGTGCGCCGCATGAATGCGGTGAACCAGAAAACACTTTGGACTTGGAACGCGATTGGAAAACGCAAAGGCGCATGGTCTTTGTCACCCAATGCACCTGAGACCACAAAAGGCTTCTTGCTCAACCATTTGATTAACGAGTTATTGCCTGCAAAAGAAGATGGCTACAGATGGTCAAATTCGGATCCAATCACTGGACAGGCTGCGTGGTTTGATTTGCGTGTGCGGGTTGAAAAGGCATCGGATGGTCCTGAGCTGTCACAACCGCAATTTGATCAACAAAGTAATTCGGGGCATATCGCGCCAGAGGGCTTAAGTTACGGTAAGGAGTGGACGAAATAATGACCATGCTTCCTCAAACAACCCAAAAGAAACTTGGGCTCGTTATCGATTTGGATATCTGCGTTGGGTGTCATGCCTGCGCGGTGAACTGTAAGGAATGGAACACCGGTGGTTATGGTGCGGCTTTGTCGGACACAGAACCTTATGGTGACAGTCCAACGGGTGCTTGGCTTAACCGCATCCATACTTATGAAGTGACACCTGAAGATGCGCCAGCATCAATTGTTCACTTTCCAAAATCATGTTTGCATTGTGATGACGCACCTTGTGTCACTGTGTGTCCAACGGGTGCGAGTTATAAACGCAGCGAAGACGGCATTGTTCTTGTTGACGAAGATATGTGTATTGGCTGCGGGCTTTGTGCCTGGTCATGTCCATATGGCGCTCGCGAAATGGATCCAACCGAAAACGTCATGAAGAAATGTACTTTGTGCGTTGACCGGATTTACAACGAGAATTTGGAAGAAGCAGATCGTGTGCCGGCATGTGTGAAAACTTGCCCTGCAAGCGCACGCCACTTCGGTGATTTCGCCGATCCAAATTCAGACGTATCAAAAATGGTTGCCGATCGCGGTGGTATGAACCTTATGCCGGAAATGGAAACATCACCGGTTAATAAATATCTGCCGCCCCGTCCAAAAACGCGCCCTGAAAGCACAGGGTGCGGCAGCGCATCAGCTGCATCATCCGTTGTTGCAGATAAAGGCGTTCTTGGTTGGCTTGATCGCGCACTCACATCACTAGACAAGTTGGGATAAGTCATGCATCCAGCAATTTCAGTTATATTCTTTACCGTTATTTCCGGTGCCGGATTTGGTTTTATTGCGCTTTTAGGTCTTGGATGGGCAATGCCAAATAGTGCGCTGGCGGCATTTCTCATTTCACTGCTTGCCGGTGGATTATGTGTGATCGGACTTTTGTCCTCGCTCTTCCACTTAGGTCACCCTGAACGTTTCTGGCGTGCATTTTCGCAATGGCGGTCATCTTGGCTCTCGCGTGAAGGTGTCTTGTCGGTTCTCACTCTGACATTGTTCGCCATTTATGCACTTATCTGGATGGCGACAGGCGAGCGCATTGGCGTGCTTGGTTTCATCATTGCGGTGTTATCAATCATCACGATTTATGCGACGTCCATGATCTACGCCTCACTTAAAACAGTGCCAAGCTGGCATAATGTACTTACGTCTATCTGCTATGTCGCATTTGGTTTGGCGTCTGGCATCGTATTGGCTGCAACATTTGGTACAGCCTCTTATGTTCTGGGCATGTCAGTTAGCGTATTGGCTGGTCTTGCATTGGTAGCTGCTTGGGGGTTGAAGCTTCTATGGTGGCGTCGTGCGGATGGGGTTGGGTTTTCAGATACAGGATCTGACACAGGAACCGCAACAGGTCTTGGCCATCTCGGCAAGGTAAAATTGTTTGAAAAGCCACATTCCGGTGAAAACTATCTGACCAAAGAAATGATGCACCAGATTGGCCGCAAACATGCAAAGAAATTGCGCGCAATTTCGGTTGGTCTGGGTCTAATCGTGCCGTTTATCTTTGCTGCTTTAGCATTCGTAACAGGTGCCTATGGTCCATTTATGTTCTTAGCGTTTTTATCCATGTTGGCAGGTTTGTTTGCCGAGCGCTGGCTGTTCTTTGCTGAAGCCAAACATGCGGTATCGCTTTACTACTAATATGAAATTGGCGGCCTAGGCCGCCTTTTTTGTATCTGGCATTGTCATTGGGATTACCCATAAGTTTAGAAATAGGGTTAATAGAACGGAAAGGTCCTTGGCGTATCTTAGTGCATAGTAGTGTATTGTATTTCGTGTTGTGTGCTAGCGTATTATGGCCAAAAAACCGTCCAAAACGACGCCCAAAGATGGTGATCTAGAACAAGCCCCGAAGAAGGGATTGTTCAGCTTTTTGCGACGTAAAAAGAAAAATAAGACAAAAGATC
This sequence comes from Lentilitoribacter sp., assembly GCA_963691785.1. GTDB lineage: Bacteria > Pseudomonadota > Alphaproteobacteria > Rhizobiales > Rhizobiaceae > Lentilitoribacter. The sequence continues at coordinate 3,481,035 of OY829371.1, read as the reverse complement.
AAGAAGATAACATTGCTTTAGCTGAACAAGAGGCTGAAGCATCAAGCGAAGAAGATGTCCTCGCGGATAAACAGCCGGCGACTAAGAAAACGCGCAAATCAACTTCCAAAAAGAAGCCTGCTGCAGCGAAAAAAAAGCCTTCTGCACCAAAAACTACAAAAGAAGAACCCAAACGCAAACGTGGTCGGCCAAAAAAACAAGTTGAGGAAGCACAAGTTGCGGCAGCTTTGGATCAGGCTGAAGACGGAGCTGCGCCTGTTGACGGCAAGAAAAAGCGTTCTTTGTTTGGCTTCTTAAAACGCAAGAAAAAATCAAAGAAACCGGTTGATGAGCAGGTTTTGGCTCAAGATGTTGCTGATGATCAGGCAACTGATGAAAAGCCTAAGAAGAAGTTATTCGGGTTTTTAAGCCGTAAGAAAAAGGCTAAGACACCGGCTGACGAAGCCGTTGTTGAAGACGTCGCACCAATTGAAACGTCTGGTGACATGCCTGTCGGCACCGGGATGATTGATATCGATATTGAAGAGGCAGCTCCTGTAAAAAAGGGTTTCTTCAGCAAAAAAATGCTGATTATCATTCTGTCGGGTTTTGCACTGACGGCAACATCAGGCGCGGCCGCAGTTGTATTTGTAAGTCCAGGATTTTTGGATAAGAATATTACTGGATTAGCATGTGACGTGGTGCATGAGGTCGAATTCGAACTCATGAAAGAAAACCGCGTGACATCCTATATTAGAGCTGACGCCATGCCGACCAAAGAGCGCGTCTTAATGGTGCTGAATTATACCAAATTTCTCATGCAGGAATATCCTGAAAGTCAGCTTGTTACCGTTTCGCTTCTCGATGCAGAAGGGCCGACAAGTCGTCGTGATTTCCGCGGTAATAATATTGGCGCACAGGTTGTACATGCACCCGATCCGTTGTTAACTCAAGCCACAAAGAAGCAATGGGAAGTTCGTTATGTAAACGCTGACCGCGCCTATGGCGGTATGTTTATTGGTGACCGATATGAGCTCTCTCCTGATGAGATTAAATTGCTGAGCGAAGATATTATTGAACCGTCTGGTTGCTATGTCCCAGAAGAGGAAATGACCGAAGAGGAATTGGCTGAAAAAGAACGTCTAGAAGCTGAAGCGCTTGCCGCAGAAGAAGCCGCACAAGCAGCACTGGAAGCAGAGGAGGCGAAGAACGCTGAACCTGGTATGCTCGATAATATTTTAGCACTTGTTGGTTTAGGCGGTTCGAGTGAAGAAGACATGGCGCTTGAAGATGGCATGACCGACGAAAATGCCAATATTTATCCTGGCGATAAAGTAGAGATGGAAGCCGAGCAAATGGAAGCAGACGCAAGTTTCTTTGATGGTATTTTGCAAATGGTCGGCTTTGGGTCCGATGATAGTTCGGCACAAAAAGAACAAAAAGTTGACGTGTTGGGAACAAAAATCCGCTACAATTAAGTTCCAAGATTATATCTTTATGTAAACTGAATTGATTTTCTTCAGCTAACAACTGATGCGATAATCGGCCGTAAAGTTTGTAGGAGATAATTTTGCAAAATTTGCCTGAACCCAAAGCGTTAGACGCAGCGCTGTCCATCTGGCGATATCATTGTTTAGATGAAAATATCCCACGAGATATCCCAAGTTTTGATTTGATTGTTGGCCTTGGCAGCTACGATACACGGGTTGCTGAGCGATGTGCAGAACTTTATCAAAATGCAGTATCAGATAAGATTGTCTTTACTGGCGCCTTTGGCAATTGGACAAAAGATAGGTTTGATAAAACGGAAGCTGAAACTTTTGCAGAAGTGGCAATGGGGCAAGGTGTTCCGGAAGAAGACATAGTTATTGAGGATAAGGCGACAAATACCGGCGAGAACATTTCAAATGTCAAAGCAATGTTCCCCGAAATCAAAACAGTTGTATTTGTCACAAAGCCTCAGATGCAAAGACGCTGTCGCGCAACGGTTGAAAAACAATGGCCAGATATCAAGGCTGTGGTGACCGCGCCAAACCATACAATTGTTTCTCAGCCTGTTGGTGACATGGACTTAGAGAAAGTCGTGCATGAATTGGTTGGTACGCATTGGCGTACACGCGCTTATGCTAAGTTGGGTTATCAAACCAAACAGGATGCCGATGAGCGGGCCGAAGAAGCCTTTAAAGCCCTCGTCGAGCAGGGATATACCAAACATCTCCCCGAAGATTGGGAAGATGTTTTATCTGAAGAACTTTCCGAAGATGTGCCTGAAGAATTGTCAGAGGATCTAGATTCAGAAGAGCTGCAAGAAGCTTAAATTTCTGATTTTCGACTTGCGGCTAGTTCTTAGTCTTTTGCGCCGGGAATAAAATCACATCGCGAATAGACTGTGCGTTGGTCAGAAGCATAATCGCACGGTCAATACCAATGCCGATACCTGCAGCTGGCGGCATGCCGTGATCCATCGCTTCCAGGAAATCTTCATCCAATACGCGTTCTTTCTCACCACGTGCTTGTGCTTGTTCGACTTGCTCAACCATGCGGGCACGTTGCTCGACAGGGTCGTTGAGCTCTGAGAAAGCATTGGCAATTTCCCAACCATTGATGAAGGTTTCAAAACGCTCAACAAGTCGTGGCTCGCCTGGAACTTCCTTCGCAAACGGAGAAATATCTTTAGGCATATGCGTAACATGGGATGGTTGGATCAGCAGATGTTCAGCCTTTTCTTCAAAGACAAGCGCGAGCATCTCGCCCCATGTTCCATCTTCATCAATTTCAACACCGGGCAAAACACTTTTTGCAGCAGCGCGTGCATCTGCGTCGTTATCGATTGCGAGGAAATCAATGCCGGTTGTGTCTTTCACAGCCTCAGGCATTGGCACGCGTTTAAACGGCGCGGCAAATGAAATTGTCTTATCGCCGAATTCCACATCTGTTGTGCCATAGATATCTTGTGCGACACGCGCAAACATGCGCTCAACCAAATCCATTGCATCGGTGTAATCATGATAAGACCAATAGGCCTCCATCATGGTGAATTCTGGATTGTGACGTGTTGAAACACCTTCATTTCTAAAGTTTCTGTTGATCTCAAAAACCTTGTCAGAGATACCACCAACCAGTGCACGCTTGAGATAAAGTTCAGGCGCGATGCGCAAATACATATCCATATCAAGGGTATTGTGATGTGTCATAAATGGATCAGCTGTTGCGCCGCCATAGACGGGATGCAACATTGGCGTTTCAATTTCCATGAAACCATCATCTTCCATAAAGCGACGAATACCAGAGACAATGCGGGCACGTTGTTGAAGACGCGCTTTAGACTCTTCATTTGACATAAGATCGAGATAGCGCTTGCGATAGCGTGTCTCAACATCGGTCAAGCCATGGTATTTCTCAGGCATTGGCTTGAGCGTTTTACAAAGCATGGTGATTTCGGTTGCATTGACCGTCAACTCACCACGTGGCGTGCGGCGCACTTCGCCGGTGACACCAATGATATCGCCAATATCGATGAATTGAAGTAATTCGCGAACTTCTTCGGACGCATTGTTTTTATGCGTGAAGATTTGCACCTTGCCATTGGCATCGCGCATATCCATGAACATGCCATTGTTGCGCGATGAATAAATACGGCCGGCAACGGTAACAATGTCACCTGTTAAATGACCATCTTCAATATCGGCATATTTTTCCATCAACTCGCCATTGGTAATGGTGCGGTGAAAGTTGGTTGGGAACAAATTGCCAGCAAGCTCTTCCATGCGTTCGCGTTTTTGCAAACGCACTTCGCTTGCGTCAGTGGATAGGGCTTCTTCTTCGTTTTTATTATCAGTCATATTGATCTCTAATATTTACCGCTATTGTTAGCTTATCTACGCGTCTTGAGATTGATCAGATGTATCAAGAGATGCGTGCAATGCATCACTTGCTACTTTCAATCTTTGGCGAACCATCGCGCGACCAAGCAGAACCATGGCGTCAAACAATGGCAGTGAACGAGGTGAGCCGCTCACGGCAACAAATAAAGGCGGTGTTAATTTACCAAGCTTTGTTTCAAGTCCTTCTGCCACCACACGAAGCGTCTCTTCAATGCTTTCGCGGTTCCAATCATCCATGTCATCAAGGGCAGGGCGCACGGCATCAATCACTTCAAGACATTTTTCCGGTGGGTTCTTTTTTATATTGGCAAAAGATTCAGCTGTTACGCCAACATCGCCTTTGAGAAGGAAGCCTGCAAGGTCTGGCAATTCTGAGAATGTTTGAATGCGCGTTTGTGCAAGCAACAAACTTTCTTTGAGTTTGTCGTTGTCACTCGCCCATTCAAGAACGCGTGCCAAAAACTCTTCCGGTGTCAACTTTTCACGCAACCAGCGTGCATTGAGCCAATCAAGCTTTTGAACATCAAATACGGCACCAGCTTTTGACAATTTGTCCGGATCAAAGCGTTCTACAAGCTCGTCGAGATCCATCAATTCATCACCCTCTGAAATCTGGATGAAGAACAGGCCAAGGAAATTGGTCAACGCTTCTGGCAAATGCCCAAGTCCTGCATAATAGGACATAGATGTCGGGTTTTTACGTTTGGACAGTTTGGATTTATCCGCACCACGCATCAATGGAAGGTGGGTAAACTCAGGAGCCTCCCAACCAAGATATTGATAGAGCAGGATGTGCTTTGGTGTTGAAGAAATCCATTCCTCACCCCGCGCCACATGGGTGATTTTCATCAAGTGATCATCGACCACATTGGCCATGTGATAAGTTGGCATGCCATCGCTTTTTTGGATGACTTGCATATCCACAGCGTCCCATGGGATTTCAACTTCACCATAGCCGCCATCGACATATTTACATGAGCCTTCGGTTGGGATTTTCATGCGAATGACGGGAACTTCGCCACGTGCTTCGCGCTCTGCGATTTCTTCCGGCGTTAGGCGAAGCCCAGCACCATTATAGCGTGGTGTCTTGCCTTGCGAAATTTGGAATGCACGCATTTCTTCCAGCTCTTCCTGCGTGGTAAAGCATTTAAATGCGTGACCAGCTTCAAGCAACTGATCAACATATTGTCCGTAGATGTGTTTGCGCTCGCTTTGGCGATAAGGCCCATATTCCCCACCGACATCTGGACCTTCAGACCAATCGAGACCCATCCAGCGCAGGCTGTCATAAACTGTTTGTTCGAATTCTGGTTTCGAACGTGTCGCATCAGTATCCTCAATGCGCAAAATGAGTTCGCCACCCATTTTCTTGGCAAAGAGATAATTGTAGAGCGCAGTATAAGCTGTGCCGATATGTGGCTCGCCAGTTGGGGAGGGGGCGAGGCGTACCCTTACATCTTTTTTGGTCATTGTGATGATCACTCAATTCGGACGAAAACGTCGGATAATATATGTGCCGCGTTAGGCCATATTACCGACGTTACGTCAAGTGTTGCGCGTATGATTGTCGCTATTGGGTTCATTCAGTTGAAATTAGCTGCCGATATGCGTTTGTCCGCGTTTTTTAGCCAATTCAACTTGTTTTTGTCGATCTCGAAACCGAGCACGATCTTCGTCAGATTTTTGATCAATGCAATGCAGACAGGAAATGCCTTTTTCATAGCTTGGTAGGAGCATTTCTTGCGCCGACAAAGGCATGCGGCAGGCGTGGCACTGATCATATTCACCTTGGGCCAAGCCATGGCCAACGGACACGCGCTCGTCAAAGACAAAACAATCGCCCTGCCATTTGCTGTCCTCCGGTTCCACAGTTTCAAGATATTTCAAAATGCCACCTTTGAGATGGAATACTTCGTCAAAGCCTTCTTGTTTCATGAAGGCGGTAGATTTCTCACATCTGATCCCGCCGGTGCAGAACATGGCGATTTTGGTGTTTTTGTTGAGATCTTTTTGAGCACGCACCCAATCCGGAAATTCGCGGAAAGTCTTGGTTTGAGGATCAACTGCACCTTCAAACGTACCGATGGCTACTTCGTAGTCATTACGGGTATCAATGACAATTGTGTCAGGATCTGAAATAAGTGCGTTCCAATCTTTAGGTTCGACATAGGTGCCAACGATCTCATTGGGATCGATATTTTCAACACCCATTGTGACAATTTCCTTTTTCAATCGAACTTTCATCCGATAAAAAGGCATCTCATCTGTAAAGCTCTCTTTGTGCTCAAGATTTTTGAAAATATCTTTGTCGCGGATAAATTTCAAAAGAGCATCAATGTTATCTCGTGCACCAGCAACGGTTCCATTTATGCCTTCATGTGCTAAAAGCAGCGTGCCTTTAATGTTGTTCTCAACACAAAACGCCAAAAGGGGCTCCCGAAATTCTTCAAATTTGGGAAACGAAGCAAAATGATATAGCGCTGCAACGACGATTGGCAGGTTCGTTTGGGTAGATGATAATTTTGTCATGATGAGTTTGGAAATAGTATTTAATAACGCAAAGTGCAACATTGTCTATCACAAGAAATCATGCTCAAGATAGGGCTACAGGGTGGACATTTTGACCTAACGCATCTAATTGGTGCAATCAAATCGATTTAAAGAGGATAAAATATGCCGAATAAAGTAAACATGGCTGATAAAACGCAAAATCTTTTGGACGTTTTGAAGCTTCAACCCGTTGTTCCTGTTTTGGTGGTTGATGATGTTAATTCAGCTGTTTTGCTCGCACGCGCACTTGTTGCGGGTGGATTACGCGCGATTGAAGTTACTTTAAGAACGCCTGCTGGTTTAGATGCGATCCGTGCTGTGGCTGATCAGGTGGAAGGCGCAGTTCCAGGGGCTGGCACTGTGTTAGATGCCGCTCAATATGAGCAAGCAGTTGATGCAGGTTCGCAATTTATCGTGTCTCCAGGCACGACACTTGAGCTTCTAGATTATGCAAAAACATCTTCGGTGCCGATGTTGCCAGGTGCAGCGACAGCAAGTGAAGTGATGGCATTGCGCGAGGAAGGCTATAAAGTCCTCAAATTCTTCCCAGCTGAACAGGCAGGTGGCGCAAGTTATCTTAAATCATTGTCGTCACCGCTGGCTGATATGATGTTCTGCCCAACCGGTGGCATTAATCTTAAAAACGCCAATGACTATCTGTCACTGCCAAATGTTGTATGTGTGGGTGGTTCTTGGGTTGCGCCAAAAGCACTTGTGCAAGCAGGTGATTGGGATGGCATTACCACATTGGCAAAAGAAGCATTTGAACTTGCCAATTAATACCGGGTGATTTCACCCTTTATATTGAGATTGAAAACTCTTTTCGCCAAGCCTATGCTATCAAAAGTCTAGGGTTGGAACTGTTATGCGTTGTTTTATAAAATATATTTGGTTGTTGATCAGTGTATTTTTGATATCCGCAACTGTGACGGTGCCAGCCTCCACGCAAGATCGAGTTGTCGTCTTTGCAGCGAGCAGCATGAAGGATGCGCTGGATCAAATTTCAGCTTCGTTTGAGGCGGACCATCCCGGTATTGATATCGTTCTATCCTATGCATCTTCGGGCGTGCTGGCGCGTCAAATCGCCAATGATGCACCGGTAGATATTTTTGTCTCAGCCAGTACGGACTGGATGAATTACCTCGTTGAACAGAACAGCGTTAAATCAAATAACATCAAGTTATTAGCGGAAAATAAACTGGTTGTCGTCGCGCCGGAAAGTACGTCTGATAACCCTGATTGGCGTAAGATATTGGAGCGCGGGCGCTTTGTTATGGGCGATCCATCGCATGTGCCAGCGGGGATTTATGCAAAGCAAGCTCTGGAGGCGCAATCTGTTTGGAATGGCGCGTCGCAAAACGCAGTCTTTGCAGAGAATATCCGCATCGCGCTTGGTATCGTTGAACGCGAAGAAGTTGACGCTGGAATCCTTTATCAATCAGATGTTCAGCTAACTGATGGATTGCAGATCATTCACACATTTTCCGATAACGACCATACCGAGATCTCCTATCCCGTTGCTCAGTTAAATGTGACGAATGACAGGGCAGGGGAATTTTATAATTTCCTCTTCACCCAAGGCGCGCAATCAACAATTGCTGCATACGGATTTAACAGCGTTGGAACTGAGACTTCGACTGATGCCCCAGTGCGTCCAACGACTGAAATTCCAACACCTAATCTTTGGCCGATTATATTCTTGTCTCTTCAGGTGGCCCTCGTGGCGATGTTATTCGCAGTGCCATTGGCATATGCCGTTGCATTTTTGTTGGCCCGATATGAGTTTCGCGGCAAAGCGTTTGTGCAAGCCTTGGTGATGACGCCGCTTGTGATGCCCCCTGTTGTAACCGGATATCTGCTCTTGCTTTTATTTGGCAATAAGGGTGAGATTGGGCAATTCCTATCCTATCTTGGGATCGAATTTGCCTTTAAATGGACGGGTGCTGCGCTTGCCGCTGGTCTGATGGCATTTCCACTATTGGTGCGGCCCATGCGGCTTTCGATTGAAGCGATTGATCAAGGAATTGTCGAAGCTGCCAATACGCTGGGCGCCGATGCTTGGACACGTTTTCGTACGGTGTTCTTACCTCTATCGCTGCCCGGAATTATTGCGGGTGCCGTCTTGGGATTTGCAAAATCACTGGGCGAATTTGGCGCGACCATCACATTCGTCTCCAATATTCCAGACGAAACGCAGACGCTATCTTTGGCGATCTATTCTTTCTTACAAAGTCCCAATGGTGATGAGGCAGCATTGACGCTGATGTTGATCTCTATCGCTATCGCACTGAGTGCTGTTCTGTTGTCAGAAATGGTGTCCTTACGTCTTTATCGTAAAGGTCAGATGTGATGTTAGACCTTAAAATAGAGAAAGAATTTCAGAGCTTTAAGCTAGATATCGCATTTCAATCAGATGCGCCGGTTACCGCATTGTTCGGACGCTCCGGCGCTGGTAAATCCACAATACTCAAGTTGATTGCAGGGTTGGCTAAACCTGATCGTGGCGACATTAAGCTTGATGCTCAAACTCTATTTAGTGACGCATCTGGAATTGATTTACCTGCGCATAAACGTGGACTTGGGATGGTGTTCCAAGATGCAAGATTGTTCCCGCATTACGATGTGAAAACAAACCTCACCTATGCCAATTGGGCTGGTGGGCGGAAAGCTAAACTAGAGTTTTCGCGTGTGGTCGACTTATTAGGTTTGGCGCATTTGCTTGATCGAAAACCACAAAATCTCTCAGGCGGTGAAAAACAGCGTGTTGCCATTGGCAGGGCACTCTTGTCCAATCCAAAATTGCTTTTGCTGGATGAGCCTTTAGCGTCGCTTGATATCGAGAGAAAACGCGCGCTCATGCCGTTTTTAAAAGCAATCCGAGACGAGTTTGAAATTCCGATGGTGCTGGTTTCGCATGACCCGATGGATGTGCATCAATTGGCTGAGTATCTGGTGATAATCGATCAAGGCCAAGTGGTTGAAAAGGGTGATGTTCGCGAAGTCTTTGCAAGCCATGCCATGCAGGAGCGTTTGGGTGAAAGAAACCAAAGCGCAATCATTGAAGCTGAGATTTCTGGATTTGAACCAAAGTATGGACTGACCCAGCTTTCGGTTGGGAATCCGTCTACTGGCGCCACAATAAGGATTCATACAGATGAGAATATCGGTGGGGGTGCGCTCCGCTTGCTCATTCATGCACGAGATGTTGCTTTAGCCCTGTCAAAGCCCGGCAATACAAGCCTGCAAAATTGCTTGCCGGCAAAAGTCACAGAGATAAGTGTAAGTGATAACGCACATATGATGATTGCTTGTGATGTGGGAGGCCAGAAGCTGTTTTCGCAGATTACGAAGAAGTCGTTTGATGAATTGAAATTAGAACCTGGAAAGAAGGTTTTTGCGCTGATTAAGTCCGTTGCACTAGCGTAATGTGTTAGTAAGAACTTACAGGCATATTCTTGGTTGTATAAGTTAACACTCTGTTAACTATATTTAACCATACTAATCCCATCATGTTGATTTTCTCCTCCCAGATTAAGCATGAATTTTGGGCGACTTAGGTTAAGTCGCCCGTTTTTTTCAGCTATTTTCCGTCAGATATTTATCAATGCGTTTAATTGCACGTTCGATGTTTTCAAGTGAGTTTGCGTAGGAAATGCGAATGTAACCTTCGCCAAGAATGCCGAAATCCGGGCCTCCAATCAGCGCAACACCTTCTTTTTCAAGCAGATCTGAGGCAAGCTCCTTGGCTTTGCGGCCTGTTTTGGTCACGTTTGGAAATGCGTAGAAGGCACCCTTTGGTACGGCACAACTTACATTAGGCAAAGCATTGGCTAATTCCACAACACGCGTTCTTCGTTGGTCGAAAGCTTTGAGCATTTTTGCAACTTCATCTTGTGGTCCATCGATCGCAGCAATGCCAGCAAATTGGCTTGGCGCGTTGACACATGACCAGCAATTTACAGCTAATTTTCGCACCATATCAATCAAACCATCTGGCCAGATGGACCAACCCATGCGCCAACCGGTCATGGCCCAGGTTTTGGACCAGCCATTGAGCACGATCAGACGATCGCGAATTTCTGGATATTGCAGCATGGAGGTATGTGTTTCACCATCATAGGTCATCACGTCATAAATCTCATCGGACATGATGGCAACATGAGGATGCGCCTCCAAGCCCTTCACTAGTTTTTCAATCTCAGCTTTTGGTGTCACACCGCCCGTTGGATTGGCTGGTGAATTGATGATTAAGAGACGCGTTTCTGGTGTAATCAGCGCAAGTGTTTCTTCCGCAGAAAAGGCAAAGCCATTTTCCTCACGGATCGGAACTGGAACCGGTTTTGCGCCGGTATATTCAATCATCGACCGATAGATCGGAAAGCCCGGATCGGGATACATAATCTCTGTGCCGGGTTCACCAAACATGGTGATGGCAGCATACATTGTGGGCTTGCCACCGGGCATGATCATGACGTTGTCAGGTGAAACTTCAGTGCCTGTGAGTGACAGCGTGCGGCGAACCACAGCTTCGCGCGTTTCTAAGATGCCATTGGCGGGTGTATAGCCATGATGACCATCTTTAAGTGCTTTAATCGCAGCTTCAACAATATGTTGGGGCGTTTTGAAATCTGGTTGACCAATTCCGAGATTGATTACATCCATGCCACCTTGTGCCAATTTGGTCGCCCGCGCCAACACCGCAAACGCGTTTTCCTCACCAATTCTATCAAACCCAGAAACTGTTTTTAGCACCTTGCTATTCTCCCGCAAATTTCGCATCTATTGTCTCTACCTTATGCATAAATTTTGCGCCTAAAACAAATGAGTATTCCGAAAATGAGTGATTTATCCAATTGGACCCCGCGAAATCGTCCAGGTTTGAGCGTGTTGGAAGGACGGTTTTCAAAGGTGGTTCCCTTTTCAAGGCAGGGCCATCAGCATTTGCTTTGGGAAGCGCTTGGTGGAAAAGCGGCGAATGAACTTATGACCTATTTCCCCAATGGTCCTTACGATCGTGCAGAAGAGTTTGGCGCATGGCTACATGAGATGAATGAAAATGGCTCTTATCAGACCATGGTTTTTTATGATGCTGAAGGTCAGAATATTTTGGGCATGGCAAGTTATATGCGCATTGATCAGAATAACGGTGTGGCTGAGGTTGGTGCAGTGGCACATGGGCCGAAAATGGCGCGAAGTAAAATCGCGACAGAAGTTCACCACCTCATGGCAAGTCATGTGTTTGATGACTTGGGTTATCGTCGGTATGAGTGGAAACTCAACAATGAAAACATGGCGTCTCATAAAGCTGCCAAACGATTGGGATTTATCTTTGAAGGTGTCTTTCGCCAGCATATTGTCGCAAAAGGCAAGAACAGGGACACAGCGTGGTATGCAATGATTGATCAGGATTGGGAGATTGTCAGCGCAGCCATGCAAGCCTGGCTCTCCGATGAGAATTTTGATGAAAATGATTTGCAGATTGAACGGCTAGAAGATATGAGAGAACCTATTCAATTAGCTAAGTAAGGCATCAATTATATGAGCGAGAAATCTGAAACAAAATCTGCAGCCATTGCCGCCGCGGTTATCATGTTGTTCGTTGCTTCAAGCTATTTCTTTATGCCGCCGCTTCTTGGTTGGCTATCTGATATTTCCGTGTGGCTTGCTTATATTGTGGCTGCACTATTCGTGCTCGCATTTTTCGGGATTTTCTGGGTTCGTAGTAAATTTCAGAAAAAACGAGATGAGAAAAATCAGTATCAATAGTCGCTTAGCTTAGCACAGCACCCAATAATAAAATTCCCAGTAAAATAATGAGAACAGCCCCCATCACTTCAATGGAGCTGCCAATGCGCATGGCCGCCTGATCGCTATTGGCAAATCGAACCGCGGTGTTTTTTGCCATCACTGCAAGTGTTGCCAATATTGATACTGTGATTGCCGTCCCAATTGACATGGCAAACACGGATAAAATACCGCCGAGATATAAGTTGTGTAGCAATGCAAATGATAAAACAATCACCGCGCCGGAACAGGGGCGTAATCCAACGGCAACAACCGCAGACCAAGCCTGACGCAGGGTTAGATCACCGGAGAGAGATTTAGGATCGGGCATATGGGCATGCCCACAGGTTGAACAGGTTTCGCCTGGCGATAAGTGATCGTGGCTATGAGGCTCTTGATCCTTTGGTGCAAACCATTGTTTGATTTTTTTCCATAATAGCCAGCACCCAAATAGGATGATTAAAATATAGCTTGCAGCTTCCAAGGTAACAGTTGCATCACTCATGGAAATGGCTGAACCGCGGAGGACGAAATAAACTGCGCCTACTACGATAATCGCGGTGAGACCTTGCAGAAACGAGGACATGAAAGAGAGTGTAACGCCACGTTTGAGCTCAACCTCATTTGCGATCATATAAGACGATATCACCGCCTTGCCATGACCAGGACCAGCAGCGTGGAAGATCCCATAGGCAAAGGACATTCCAACCAGCAGCCACAATTTGGCTGGGTCAGTTTTCATGTCTTTGAGTGCTGAGGTCAGTGCGCGATAAAATTGTTGCTGATAATTATTGATGGTCATCAAAATTTCGGCAAATGGTCCTTGCACGACGATCTGAGATTCACTTGCGCCGATACCGAGTGAAGATTGCGCTTGGCTTGCGGTGATAAAGCAAAGGAGCAGTACGCAAGCAAGATATAGCTTGTGCGAAAGCCTTAGCATGACACCTCAAGCCGGGTTGCAAACATTTTTGAAAGGTCGTTATTGTCACCTTCGTCATAAAATGCTTCGGTCAGGCTACCTTCATTTTGTGCAAGCACTTCATCCGGGTCTGGTCGTAAAACAGACTTATTGCACTGATTTTCAAATGGCCCGGTAAACTTTAGGTCGGTATCGTTCAAAAAATCAATTGATGCATAAAATGTAGGGTCAAACACGCCAACAGAAATCTTGCCTTCCAATTTCAGCGGATGAGCTGGTGCCATTGCAAAGAACATCAAAAGCTGATCATCCACATAATCTGCAATAATCATATCTGGTGCTGCCATGGCGACAGATTGACCGTTAACTTCAAGATCAGTGTAATAACCAAATTCAGCCAACGATTTGTGCACAACACTGCCAATTTCTTCGAGTTCTTCGGGATCAAGTTTTAGATTGCTATTGGCATCAAAGTCGATCAACACGCTGGCGGAGAAAAATTCATCAAAGCGCCAAACATGGCGAATTTCTTTAAGATTGCCAGCATCATTCGACAGCATCTCCACATTCGCTTCAGCGAAAACATGTGGGTGAGCTTGAGATGTATGGGTAGAAAAGGCGACAGTTGATGCGCATAATCCGGCAAGCAACGAGATGTTTGAAATTCGCTTTGAGAACATGATTTACCAATAGCCTTCTATATATTCGAATTAAGTCTCACAAAAATAAGTCAAAATTCTGTCAACATCAGCCCGCAATATATATCACACCACATTCGCCGCTTTCGGAGCCGAATGCAAGTAAACGCCCGTCTTTATTCCAGTGCATGCTGGTAATGGCCGAATTGCCACCGCGTCGCAAAAGTGCTTGTTGGCTGTCTTCAAATCGTGCCGCAATGATCATACCGTCGGCATATCCAATGGCCACAACATCTTCGGTTGGGTGACAATCAACACACGTGACCATTGCATCACTACGTGCCCCCAACTCGAGTGGCGCTTTGCCCATCGGGCCATCTTTACCAGCAAACGGCCATATGATGGCGGCAGATGCGCCAGATGATGCAAGCCATTTTCCCTTGGCTGACCAAGACATGGATTTTACTTTGGCAGGATAGCCAGACATGCGCATGTGGCGTGTGTCATCTGATGATTTGCCATCAATTTTCCATCCATGTAACGCATTTTCCTGCATTGAAGTCACGACAAAGCGACCGTCTGGGGAAAAGGTTACATCGATATGAGCACCGTCCCACACCAAATTCACCGGTGCTGTTTGATTGTTCACCCAATAGAGCGACACACCATTATATCGCGCAAACGCAACGCGCATGCCTTTGGGGGCAAAGGCTAATCCCTCAATGCTACGTTCTTCTTCAAACTCTCGCATAGTCCCGTCTTTAAGACGGATATGCGCTTTTCGCCCTGATGCAAACCCTACAGATTGTTGAGGACCTGCAGCGAGGGCGTTTATCCATTTATGGCCAATATTTGCAAGTTCGCTTGATGTGCCGTCTTTATCCAGCGACATGACTTTACCATCTTCGCCAGCTGAGATGAGCGTTTTATCATCCTGAGCTGGTGTTGCGCATAATAGACCATCATGCTGCTCGCTCACATGATGTCCGTGATCCAGACGGTGAATTTCACCGGATGCTAAAGCAAAATAAGGAACATCCTGGATGAAGCGCGCAGTTATGCAATGATCATCAAGATCCAAAGGCGCAAGCGTTGGCATTAATTACGCCTCACAAGCCTTAAATGTTCTTTCAAGTCTCTCGGCGTCTAAATCGCGGCCGATAAATACAATACGGCTTTCGCGTGGTTCGTTCTCTTTCCAAGCACGATTATGATCGCCTTCAATGATCATGTGGATGCCTTGGACAACATAACGGTCATCATCGTCGTTTAACGCGATGATGCCTTTGAGCCTTAGAATATTTGGCCCGTCCATCTGAGTTGTTTTCTGGATCCATGGAAAGAACTTATTCGGGTCCAATTGTCCGGCGCGCAGTGAAATTGATTTCACGCTGGTATCATGCTTGTCAGCCGATAACTTGTCATCCCCATGGTGATGATGGTGATGATGGTGGTGATCATGGTCATGGTGGTGGTGTGCGTGGTCATGATCATGATCGTGATGATGATGATCACATCCCGGTCCACATTCATGATCGGGATGACCGTGTTCCGCTTCACCTTGATCCAAGAAATGCGGATCAGTTTCAATGGCACGTGCAAGATCAAAAGCGCCGCGATCGAGAATTTTATCAAGATCAACGCTCGAGAGTTCTGTCCGGTGGATATGTGCTGATGGGTTAATCTTTCTTACTGTGGTCTCGATCGCCGATAGCTCTTCCGCTGATACCAGATCAGATTTATTGATAAGCACCACATCCGCAAAGGCAATTTGGTCTTCGGCTTCGGGCGAATCTTTCAAACGCAATGGCAAATGTTTTGCATCAACCAGCGCGATGACAGCATCGAGCTGTGTTTTGGTGCGCACATCATCGTCCATAAAAAATGTTTGTGCCACAGGCACTGGATCTGCCAATCCCGTTGTTTCAACAATGATCGCATCTAATCGACCAGCGCGTCGTGTTAAACCATGTACAACACGAATTAGATCGCCACGCACGGTACAGCAGACACAACCATTATTCATTTCGTAGATTTCTTCATCAGATTCTACGATGAGGTCGTTATCAATGCCTATCTCACCAAATTCGTTGACGATGACAGCGTATTTCTTGCCGTGATCACCGGTTAGAATTCTATTCAGAAGCGTTGTTTTACCGGCCCCCAGATAGCCAGTTAGAACGGTTACGGGGATAGGAGCAGGGGTTTGAATATTCATGATGGCCTCGATCAAGTACGTATCAAGAAGATATAGGGAAGTTAGTCTGAAATTTCCATGCCTGAATTTTAATTAAATGTTTATTTTAAATCGTTCATGTCAAAGGCGACCATATCTTCAACAAGTTCGCAAATACCTTTTAAAGCATGGTCGAGAATTTGATGACCTTTTTCAGGTTTTGCGCGTGTTGCAAAACCAACAACACCATTTTCGTTGAGATCACTCATCTTCCACCCAAATGCATGTTGCCCATAAGCGCGCAGGTGTTTGAATTTGCCGATATATTCGCTTTGTTGCGAAGGGTAATCTTGAGCTTTCTTTCTATCGACCAGATCCGGGGCGATGGCTAACATGATAGATGTTTCAATATCGCCGGCATGAATATCGATAGATTTATCAATGGTTGATTGCAGATGCTCAGGAAGGCCAAATCGGGTCCAGTGGGTAACAACAACCAACACATTCCATTTCACTCTGGCTTCTGTCGCGACAATGGTGAGAAGAGGGGAATTGCCACCATGTGCATTGAGCAGCAGAATTTTTCGGCGACCAAGATTGACTTGCTCTTCGATGATGGAGAGCCATTTTGAAATGGCTTCGTCATAGCTTAGAGATTTTGATCCCTCAAAGTTCATATGTTCAACGGAATAGCCGATTGGTTCGGTCGGCAAAATGTTGATATTAACCGCAAATGCATGCTTCTCTAGCCTTGCAGCAAATTCCGATGCTATGATCGTATCAGTTTGCAGGGGTAAGTGGGGCCCATGTTGTTCCCATGCGCCCAATGGCAACACGGTAATAGATTGGTCAGGTTCAGTTTTCATACTTTGTCCTGCCATAAAAGGGATGTTACGATCAAGCACGGATTGTTTTGTCGTTTTAGTCTTGTGGAGTTTCAATTGGTCAAATCTGACGCTAAAAAATCAAAAAGTAACAAAGCAAGTGGCCAAAAGGGCAAGATAAAGAAGAAAAGCTCGAGCGCTGCCATTCTTAATCTCTTGGGTGATATTAACCGGTCTTCGCGCGCGTCGTTATCTGAAAAATTACAAGAACTTGGATTATACGGTGGACAAGAGCGGATCATTCTCTTGCTCAAGGATCAAGATGGATTGACGCCTTCTGTGATTGCAGAAAAATTAAACGTGTCACCTCCCACAATCGCAAAATCAATCGCACGGCTAACGGCTCGTGGTGTTTTGGTGCGGCGAGTGGACCGATCTGATCGCAGACGGGCGAATGTTTATCTCTCAAATGTGGGCCACTCCATGGTGAAGCGTATCGAGAAAGAGCAGAAAAAATGGCAAAAGAAGGTGCTGAAATCACTTTCTAAGGCCGAGAAAAACGACCTTTCCAAGCAATTGCGGCAAATTTTGAGCAATATCGATCAAATCGATTAGAGAATATTTGCAAAAACAATTTAAATAATTTAAATAATTTTCTAAATTATTAAAATAGGGCGTCTTGTTACCTTCTTTGTAAGTTATCAATGTGTCTTGGGGGAAGGGTTTGAGTTGGCGCAAAAAGTAAAATTATCCACGATTGCCGATCAGTTAGGTGTTTCAACTGCAACCGTGTCATTGGCCTTAAGAGACAGCCCGCTTGTTGCAGAAGATACGCGGCAAAAGATCAAAGATACTGCTTTGGATATGGGTTATATTTATAATCGCCGTGCAGCCAGTTTAAGAACATCGCGATCAGGTATTGTCGGAGTTGTGGTGCATGACATCATGAACCCGTTTTATGCGGAGATCTTGAAGGCGATTGAAAGCGAATTGGATCGTAGCCGCCAAACGTTCATTCTTTCCAATCATTATGATTCTGTTCCAAAACAGCGAGAGTTTTTGGAAACATTGCTGCAATTGGGTGCAGATGGCGTGATCATGTCACCTGCAATTGATACACCGCCTCGCGATATCAGATTGGCAGAAGATAATGGAATGCCAGCTGTTCTGATCGCCCGTTCTGTTACTGATATTGATGTGCCAACTTATCGGGGTGATGACGCTTATGGCATCGCATTGGCAACAAACCATTTGATCGGTTTGGGGCATAAATCCATCGCATTTGTCGGCGGTGCGGATAATACCTCAACAGGCCGCGATCGTTATCGGGGTTATGTGGAAGCTTTGAAAAAAGCAGGCTTGGAAGTTGATCCGCAATTGCGCGTGTCTGGACCACGCACCAAACAAGAAGGGTTTGAAGCGGCAGTAAACTTTTTATCTATGTCGCAAAAGCCAACCGCAGCGGTGTGTTGGAATGATCTTGTGGCGATTGGTTTGATCAATGGGATTTATCGTGCCGGACTGACACCAGGTAAAGATATCTCGGTGACAGGTTATGATGATCTGATTGAAGCGTCGATTTCAATGCCGGCCTTAACCACAGTTTGGAACGGGCAATCAATGGTCGGGCGCCGCGCTGCGCGTGCTTTGCTTGATCGTCTTTCTGGCTCTAATGAGGTCAACGGTTTGCATTTAATCAAGCCAGAAATGCGTATCCGGCAGTCGACCGCGCCTATGATCCCGCGGGCATAGTTTAATACATATAGATAGTTTCAATTGAGGTTTAATATGACAAAACCTGTTGTCCTTATTCCAGGCGCAATTTACGAGCATGTCGTCAAACGTGTTGATGCTGATTTTAATATGCTGCGTATTGAAGGTGCTGATTTAAATTTGCTCACAGATGAGCAGAAAAAGCAGATCAAAGGCATTGCGTCTGCAATTCATCTGCCGAATGAATTCATCGCCGGGTTGCCATCACTTGAAATTATTGCCCATTTTGGTGTGGGCTATGATGTGATCGATGCAAGTTTTGCTGGCGAACACAACATTATGGTCTGCAATACGCCCGATGTGTTGAGTGAAGAAGTTGCGGATACAACGATTGGTCTTTTGCTCAATACTCTGCGTGATCTCCCAAAAGCTGAATTACATCTTCGGCGTGGTGATTGGGCCGAGAAGGGTAATTACCGTCTTACACCTTTAACTTTGAGAAATCGCGTGGTCGGAATTTATGGTCTTGGCCGTATTGGTCAAGAAATTGCGACGCGATTGGAGGGTTTCGGCGTTGATATCCATTACCATACACGGACTGAGAAATCAGAGGTTTCGTATAAATATCACCCCACATTATTAGCCATGGCGGAAGCAGTGGATACGTTAATATCCATCGTGCCTGGAACACCCGCGACAACGAAATCAGTTAATGCTGAAATATTGCAGGCGCTTGGTTCAAATGGTGTGTTTATCAATGTCGGCCGAGGTTCGGTGGTCGATGAAAATGCCTTGATAAAAGCTCTTGAAAACAACAGTTTAGCTGCTGCGGGGTTGGATGTATTTGAGAATGAACCCGACCCTAGAAAAGACTTTTTAACGTTAGATAACGTATCCCTGCTTCCGCATGTTGCGTCAGCATCAGTTCATACACGCAATGGTATGGGCGATCTGCAAGTTGATAATCTTGTAAACTGGTTTGACGGCAAAAGACCAATTTCACCAGTGCCAGAAACTGCACATGTCAAAAACGACTAGCAGAATCTATGGGTGCAAAATATTAGCTAAATCGTTAGAAATTTAACTCTTTTTTTAGTTCACCTAGTCTAATTTGCAGTTAGTTAAGTTGGAAACTAGCTAATGCAAGATAATGATAAGAATGATGTTTCGGCCGATGTACGGTTATCATTCGTCAGGTCGCTTTATACGAAACGAAGTACTCTGTTTATCGGAATGCTTTCGCATGTCATTGTCGCGCTCGTAGTTTATTACAATACTTCCCAGTTAGAATTTGTCTTTTTTGCAGCCGGTATCGTCGCCATCTGGGCCGCACGTATGCTGGATATGAACAATTTTGATAAAGCGACGCAAGGTGAGGTATCGCTCGCAGAAACCCAAAGGTGGGAGAGGCGGTATGTTATCGGTGCCGTTTCCATTACTTTGTTACTCGGCGTGATGACCGCTTACACATTTATTGCAACGACATCTGGTTTTGCTCAGCTTGCTACCGTTTCGGTGACTTTCGCGACACTTGTTGCTGTTGTTGGTCGAAATTTTGGTTCAAAAATCAATGTCGACATGATGGTGTTGGCGGTATGTATCCCTGTTTTGATTGGTTTCATCGCATCTGATGATGTGTTTATTCGTGTTCTGGCATTGCTCTTATTGCCGGTGTTCTTGTCGACGCGTTCATTGGCCAATGGTGTGCGGGAAGTGCTTTATTCAAGTGTTATGGCGCAAAAACAAAGCACAGTGCTTGCGGATCGTTTGGACGGCGCAATCAATAACATGTCGCACGGCTTGATCATGATCGATTCCGACAAGAAATTGCGCGTAGTCAATTATAAAGCAAAATCTATGCTTGGCATTCCTCAGCTTGTTGAGCTTGAAGGCAAAAAGATTGATGTTGTGCTTCGCTATGTTCTTCGAAGTGGTACATTTGCAGACGACAAGCGCGAGGAGCTGCAGTCCGACATATTGGCATTAATCAGTGGTCGTAAGTCGCGAATGACGCTGGAGATCAACACAAATCAATTGTTTGAATTCAGCGCGCGCCATCAAAATGATGATGGCGTGGTGATCATCTTCCAAGATGTTACGAACAAGGTGAAGGCGGATCAAAAGATCTTGCACATGGCGCGTTATGACGGTTTGACCAACACGCCTAACCGTGAATGGTTCCGCCAGCTGATCCACGACAAACTGCTCAATACGGCATCGAAATCTAAGGTCGGATTTGCAGTCTTTGATATTATCGATTTCAAACATGTCAACGAAACCATGGGATACCTGGTCGGGGACGCGCTGTTAAAGCAGGTTGCTGTCCGTATCAATAGAATTGCCCAACAACATGGTATTCTCGTCTCTCGTTTCGGTGGGGACGAGTTTGTAGCATTATTCCCTCATCACAGAGAAGAGGTTATCAAATCACATATGGAGGATATGTTTAACGATATTTGCCGTGTTTATGAGATTGAAGACCTGGAAATTAATGTCAGTTTCTGTGGTGGTCTTGTTGTTAAAGACAATAATGATTTTAAGCTTGAAGAAATGCAGGTTTGCGCCGATATCGCAAAACGTGATGCCCGTAAGCACGGAAGTAATCGTTGGTCGCAATTCGAATTGGCGATGGATGACAAATATGCAGAGCGCCAAAAATTGAAAACGGATTTGCGGGAAGCATTAAAATCAAACTCACTTTCTGCTGCTTACCAACCAATGTTTACACCAGATGGCAGAAAAGTTGTTGGCGCGGAAGCCTTGTCCCGTTGGAACCACCCAGAATTGGGTCCGATCTCTCCAGGTGTTTATATCCCGCTTGCCGAAGAAATAGGGGTTGTTCGGGAGCTTACCCAAAGCATGATCCGAAATGCGACCAAAGACTGTATGACTTGGCCTGAACATATGTTTGTTTCGGTGAATTTGTCAGCGCATGATTTGGTTGATAACCAAATTATCCAAGTTATTTCAGAATCAATCATGTCGTCGGGATTGGCGCCAGAACGTCTACATTTGGAAGTCACAGAAAGTGCGGTTGTTGACGAAGCTGATAAAGCAGCCATGTTGTTACGTGAAATGCGCCAAATGGGTATGTCGATTGCCATCGATGACTTTGGTACCGGTTATTCTAGTCTCAGCTACCTAGACAAGCTGCCATTAAATAAGGTCAAGATTGATCGCTCGTTCGTACGCGACATTGTGGACGATGAGCAAAAACTCAAATTGTTGCGTGGCATTATTCATATGTCACGCGAGCTGGGTTTGGAAATTGTCACTGAAGGTGTTGAGACAAACGAACAGCTTGAAGTCATCCGCAAAAATGACTGTGCTGATATTATTCAGGGCTTTATTTTCGGCATGCCAATGCCAAAGTCTGCAATCCGTGAGCTTTCCAGAAAGTTAGATCGGACAAAAGCAACACCCGCTGCCAGCAAAAGCAAACTGGCTAAATAGTCTCAAAATTTAACAATAGATAACATTATAGTCGTTCATAACGGCTATCTTAATGTTTCAAGATTGCGCGTTAACCTTTTGTTAACCTTAATGAAAACTTAATTGATAGATTCGAATTGAATCATATCATTAATAAAAGTTTAACATTATATTCCCCCACGAGAGTTGAGTTAGTGGGGTCTTGTGATGACGAGCGTACAATCCGTTGGCAGTTTTAATCAGAAACTTATGAATCTCATGGAGGATGTCGAATATCGACGCGTTGAATCTATAGAAGACCTTGAGGAGGTGGCTGCATTAAGACGTCGGGCCTACGAACCCGTGGGATTGGCTCCAGACAAACACTCAATTATGATTGATGATGAAGATTTTGCAGAAAATGCCCATGTCATTGGTGTTTATTATCTTGAGCAATTGGTTGTGACCATTCGTATCCATCATGTAACCTCAAGACATCATGACGGACTAGCAATGAAGCAATTTCCCGAAGTTGTCGGTCCGATGTTGGATGCGGGAATGAGCGTGATTGACCCACTTAAATTTGCCGCGGATCCTGTTTTGATTAAAGAGTTTCCGGGTTTGGCATATTTGACAATCCGTACTGCGCTCATGGCTTCAGAATATTATAAAGCGGATCATTTGCTTGCGATTATTCGGGCGAACCACCGCGCGTTCTATCGTAGGTTTTTAAATTTCTCACCCTTGGCGGAGCCTAAATGGAATGATTATTTGAGCTGCGATCTCGATATATATGGTGGACATATCAAACAAACACTACCTTCGATCAAGAAGAGATATCCGTTTTTTAACTCAACACCGTTTGAACAAAAACGTATGTTCGCGCCATTGTCGGAAATAAATCTGCCACCTTTATCGATTATTCCCCAAGTTCAATCGTTTTATGGGTAAAAATCAATCAGTTTCGCATTGCCTCAATTCGATGAATTGTGTAAGTCTCTGGCAATTATTTTTGAATCTGGAGATGGTAAATGGCTAAACAAGAGACGGGCCCTGTCGAGCTTGGCGCAGAGATGGATTACTCTGAGCACGATAAAACATATGATGTGTTTATGGTTGGCACGAAGTATGGCACTTTGATTTGTATCGTTTTGCTGATCGCAATGGCAATTGGCTTCTATACTTCAGGTGGTTTGCTTTCCGGCTTTGTTTCGTTTTTTGTGCTGCTTTTCATTGGCCGCTACATCATGAACAAAGTTCTTTGATCACTGATTAAAGATAATCACACTATTTAATTTAGCGCGCAGGCTTCAAAGTCTGCGCGTTTTGTTTTGTGAAAAGCTTATCGTAGTTGAATGAGTTTAGTTGCGAACGCGTGCTAAACCGTCTTTTGCAGGCTGATAGTTCGGGTTAAGCGCAATCGCTCTGATATAAGATTTGCGTGCACGTGTTTTGTCGCCGCGTTGCTCATACACAAGCGCCTGATTTGACCAGGATTCGGCAACGGTTTTATCTAAGTTGATGGCACGATTGAAATCTTCGAGCGCTTCATCTTCTTTGCCGAGTACCAGCTGGGATATTCCTCGACCATTAAATGGTTCAGGAGAATCAGGTGCCAACGCGATTGAACGGGCGAAGTCGCCAATGGCTTCAAGATGTTGGCCACGGATTTGGTAAATCAAGCCTCTATTATGAAAAGCGCGTGGGTCTACTGTGCCAAGATCGATCGCTCTATTGAAGTCTATAAATGCTTCATTGGTTCTGCCAGCTTGTCTGTATAAGTTGCCACGCCCAATATAGGCCGCATCATATTCTGGATTGATTCGAATAGCCTGATTATAGTCATTTGCAGCTTTGACCGGTTGATTGATGTTTCGGTAGATGAGCGCTCTGTTGGCATAGGCTTGGTGAAAACGTGGATTGATCGAAATTGCCTTATTAAAGTCTTCAAGCGCTGAATCAAATTGCCCAGCTTTCCCATAGGCCGAGCCACGAACGTTATAGCCCTCTGGGTCATTTGGATTGGCCGCAATGACCGATGTCAATGATGCTATGTTTTGTTCAGAACCTTGTTCGCGATCAATGCGGATAACATCTGAACTAGTTGTCGTGGTTTCGCAGGCCACAAGTGCGAGTGTTGACGCTAGCACTAATCCTAAAAATACGTGGCGAAATTTTGAGGCCGTCGAAGAAAGTTCGATTGGATCAGATTTCACAAACATATAAAAGTCTCACATCTCGCTGAATGCACAACAACTTAGCATTTATCATAAACAAAAAAAGCGGGGACGATCAACTCGTCTCCGCCAATAGTCATAAGTCGTGAAATCGACGAAAAAACGGCAGGGTCTTAGCGACCGCTGCGACCACCGATCAAGCCTTCACGCTGAGCACGTTTGCGTGCCAATTTGCGTACACGACGCACAGCTTCAGCTTTTTCACGGGCGCGTTTTTGAGATGGTTTCTCGTAAAAATCACGCATTTTCATTTCACGAAAAATACCTTCGCGCTGCATTTTCTTCTTAAGCGCTCTTAGAGCCTGGTCGACATTGTTGTCGCGGACAAGTACTTGCACGTTAATTCCTTAAGTTTTTCAATAAGGCCACTTAATATAAGCAGCTAATAAAATATCATTCGTTCGGCGCATAGCGTCACGATTGAGGGTTGGATAACAGGTTTAGCGATTTATGTCCAGACTAAAGCTCCATGATTTTTGCGAAAATCCTTCAAAAAATATGGCGATTTCATACTGTTCTAAAAACGTCCTGAAATTTCACTTGCGAGACATTTGGATTTGGTATTTGTTTGTTATGAATAATCAATGGTTTGATGAATTCTTTTCGAAGACTGATTATAAGCATTTAAAGGACGTGCCTGCACATGCGTAAATATTCAATATTTGCACTTGCCCGCGAAGCTATGAGACAGCACAAAGGGTGGGAAGAACAATGGGGTTCCCCGGAGCCTAAATCCTCTTACGACGTCATCATTATTGGTGCAGGTGGCCATGGATTAGGCACAGCTTATTATTTGGCAAAAGAACATGGCATTCGAAATATTGCCGTTCTGGAAAAAAGCTGGCTCGGTGGTGGTAATACAGGTCGTAATACCACGGTTATTCGCTCCAATTATCTTTATGACGAAAGCGCTGGACTCTATAATCACGCACTAAATATGTGGGATAATTTAAGCCAGGACATCAATTATAATGTGATGTATTCTGCGCGCGGTGTGATGATGGTTGCGCATAATGTGCATGATGTTCAGGTGCTTAAGCGCCATGTTCACGCCAATCGTCTCAATGGCGTGCAAAATGAATGGTTGTCACCGCAAGAAGCGAAAGAATTTTGTCCGCCGCTGAACATTTCCAAATCTTGTCGTTATCCAATTATGGGTGCCGCATTACAAAGAAAAGGTGGTACTGCACGCCATGATGCCGTTGCCTGGGGTTATGCGCGTGCGGCCTCTGATTTAGGTGTCGATATTATCCAAAATTGTGAAGTGACAGGTATTCGCCGTGCAGCTGATGGTTCAGTTACAGGAGTTGAAACCGGAAAAGGTTTCATCGGTGCGAAAAAAGTTGGTGTGGTTGCTGCGGGTAACACGTCTCACATTATGCAAATGGCTGATGTGCGCATGCCGCTTGAAAGTTTCCCGCTACAGGCTTTGGTGTCTGAGCCATTAAAACCGATTTTCCCATGTGTGGTCATGTCAAATAGTGTGCACACTTATATTTCGCAATCTGACAAAGGTGAATTGGTCATCGGCGCAGGTACGGATCAATATACGTCTTACGCACCTAATGGCAGCTTACATATTACCAATCATAATCTTGAAGCAATTTGCGAATTGTTCCCGATATTTAGCCGCGTTAAAATGATGCGGACATGGGCGGGTACCGTTGATGTGACGCCAGATCGTTCACCGATCTTGGCAAAAACGCCTGTAAAGGGGCTTTATGTGAATTGCGGTTGGGGAACTGGTGGATTTAAAGCGACGCCGGGATCGGCGCATGTCTTTGCGCACACGATTGCCAATGATGCGCCGCATAAGATCAATGAATTCTTCACGCTAGAGCGGTTTAAGACCGGTCGCTTGGTGGATGAATCAGCAGCTGCCGCTGTTGCGCACTAGGGAGAGTTAGATGCTATATATTAGATGTCCTTATTGCGAAGAATATCGTCCAGAGATTGAATTTCGTCACGCTGGGGAAGCGCATATTGTGCGTCCGACAAATATGGCTGAAATTTCAGCAGATGAAATGGAAGAGTTCTTGTTTATTCGTGAGAATAAACGCGGCATTATTTTCGAAAGATGGCGCCATATTCATGGCTGTGGTCGTTTCTTTAATTGTGTTCGTGATGCTGTGACTGATCAGATCATCATGACGTATAAATCAGGTGAGCCGAAACCATCTGATGCAGAGATCGAAAAAGCGATTCTAGCTCTCAAAGAGGAGCAAGCGTAATGAGTGGTCTATATCGTATTGCCGGCAAGGGTCGATTAACCCCTGCAAAAACCGTTGCATTTTCTTTCGATGGCAAAAGCTACACCGGGCTTGAAGGCGACACATTGGCGTCTGCACTATTGGCAAATGGTGTGGTGTTGACCGCGCGTTCGTTTAAATATCATCGTCCACGCGGAACCATGACAGAAGGTAGCGAAGAGCCCAATTCTATGGTTGGAGTTCATCGTGACACGGCCCGTCAACAGCCGAATGTTCGCGCGACTATGCAAGAAATTTACGATGGGTTCCAAGCTGTTTCGCAAAACAGATGGCCGTCACTGTCCTTTGATATTGGTTCGATTAATTCGCTATTGTCACCGCTATTTGTGGCTGGGTTTTATTATAAAACTTTTATGTGGCCTAGGGTGGCTTGGGAAAAATTGTACGAGCCCAAAATTCGAGCTGCTGCGGGTCTTGGATTATCTCCAACTGAGCAGGATCCCGATCATTACGCCAATAAGTTCGCTTATGCGGATCTCGTGGTTGTTGGCGGTGGACCGGCAGGTTTGTCCGCTGCGCTTGCAGCCGCTAAGCAAGGTGTTTCGGTTATTGTCTGTGACGAAAATGCTGAATTTGGCGGTGCGCTTTTATATGAAAATGACGTCGAAATTGACGGTAAATCTGGCTATGACTGGGCAAAAGACATCGAAGCGCAGTTAGCCGCGATGGACAATGTTACTATCCTACCTCGCACAACTGCTTTTGGTTATTATGCACATAATATGATTGGTCTTTGTGAGCGTATCACAGATCATCTGGCTGCACCGGACGCTGATAGTCCGCGCGAGCGTTTATGGCAGATCCGAGCTAAGAAAGTGATTATTGCGCAAGGTGCGATTGAGCGTCATCTTGTGTTTGCGAACAACGATCGCCCAGGCATTATGATGGCATCTGCTGCACGATCATATTTGAATAAATATGGTGTCGCAGTTGGCAGTAAAATTGGTGTTTATACAGCATGCGATAGCGCTTATGCGGCAGCCTTTGACCTCAAAGAAGCAGGTGTTGATATCCCAGTAATTGTGGATAGCCGCACAGATGTTGATCCAATGTTGCTGGAGCGTGCTCGCGAGCTTGGTCTCACTGTGCAAACTGGGCATAGCGTCATTGATACAACGGGCAAACTTCGTATTTCTGGCATCAAGGTCGCGAAAAATGGTCAAATGGCCAATACCAAATATGATGTAGATGCTTTGTTGATTTCTGGTGGTTGGACGCCGTCGCTGCATCTATATTCTCAATCTCGTGCAAAGCCAGTTTGGGATGGTGATGTAAAACGCTTCTTGCCAGAAAATCCGGTTCAAGATCAGGTTTCAGTTGGCGCATGTGCGGGGACAGATGATCTTTCTGAAGTGATTTCAGATGCGCAATCTGCGGCGCTTGCAGCTACAAAATCACTTGGGGTGAAGAAGCCGAAAAAAGTCCCAGCGCCAAAAGAGATCAATTCACTTTATGGCCATTCAGGTGATCATATCGGTTCGTCTCATGGCGCTGGCGCTGATGATGCGGTGAAAGCCTTTGTTGATTATCAGCACGATGTTGTTGCTAATGATATTCGTTTGGCTGTGCGTGAGGGCATGCGCTCGATTGAGCATGTGAAACGCTTTACGACAACGGGGATGGCAACTGATCAGGGCAAGACTTCGAATTTGCATGGATTGGCAATTGCCGCCGATGGCTTGGGTAAAGAGATCCCGCAAGTGGGCCTGACGACATTCCGCTCACCATTTACCCCGGTAAGCTTTGGCACAATCGTCAACCATGGTGCTGGGGACTTGTTTGATCCGGTTCGCCGCACACCCATGCATGATTGGGCCGTTGCGCAAGGCGCGGTGTTTGAAGATGTTGGTCAATGGAAACGTGGCTGGTATTTCCCTCAGGCAGGCGAAGATATGCATGCTTCAGTTAATCGTGAATGTAAAACTGTGCGCGAAAGCGCTGGCGTTTTTGATGCGTCTACGCTTGGCAAGATTGAAGTTGTGGGACCTGACGCTGCCAAGTTTTTGGATATTATTTACACCAATGCTTGGAGCACACTAAAAGTTGGGCGTTGCCGCTATGGCATTATGACCCATGAGGATGGTTTTATCTTTGATGATGGTGTGGTTGGCCGTTTGGCAGAAGATCGTTTCCATGTGACAACGACCACTGGCGGTGCTGCAGGTGTTCTTAATCATATGGAAGATTATCTGCAGACAGAATTTCCCGAACTTGATGTTTGGCTCACATCTGTGTCCGAACAATGGGGTGTGATTGCTGTTCAAGGACCGAAGGCAAGAGATATCATCGCACCATTGGTCGAGGGTATTGATTTATCCACGGAAAGCATGCCGCATATGTCGGTTCGCGAAGGGACTATTTGCGGCGTTCCGACACGTTTATTCCGCATGTCGTTTACTGGCGAGATGGGATATGAGATCAATGTTCCTGCCGATTATGCTGAAAGTGTTTTGGAAGCTGTTTGGGAGAATGCGCAAAAATATGGTGCTTGCGCTTATGGCACGGAAGCCATGCACGTTCTTCGCGCTGAAAAGGGCTATATCATTGTCGGTCAAGAAACCGATGGTTCGATCACGCCGCATGATGCTGGATTGTCATGGGCTGTATCTAAAAAGAAAACAGACTTCGTTGGTATCCGCGGGCTCATGCGCGATGATTTGATTGCGGAAGGCCGCAAGCAATTGGTTGGCTTGAAAACCAAAGATCCAAAAGTTGTGCTTGAAGAGGGTGCGCAGATTGTCGCTGATCCTAATCAGCCGATCCCGATGAAAATGCTTGGCCATGTGACATCATCTTATTGGTCAGAAAATTGTGGCCATTCAATTGCATTGGCAATTGTTGAAGGTGGACGTTCGAAGATGGGTGATGTGCTTTATGTGCCAATGATTGATCGAACGATTGAAGTTGAAGTGGTTGATACGGTCTTTGTGGATCAAGACGGAGGGCGTTTAAATGGCTAATCCAACACAAGCTACACGAAAATTACCTCTTGATGGTCGCTTAGCTGGTGGTGCTGGTGTGTCGATCACGCCAGCTGCTTCGATGTCGCGTGTGTCATTGCGGGTCAAAGACAAAGACGTTAAGGCCGTTGGTAAGGCGCTCGGTGTTGCGCTGCCAGTCAAGCCAAAAACATCAAATATGTCTGGCGACCAAGCAGACGCAAGTCGCTCAGCGCTGTGGATCGGTCCAGACGAATGGCTTATTCTTGATGGCGAAGGGGCAGATATTTCAGCTGCATTGGCGAAATCCAAAGCTGTGATTTCTGTTGTTGATATCTCACATCGCAACACGGCGATTTTGCTTGAAGGTCAAAATGCAGTTGATGTCTTGTGGGCTGGTTGTCCGCAAAACTTAAATGATGATGTCTTTCCAGTTGGCGCCTGTTCGCGCACAATATTGGGCAAGGCAGAAGTCGTTATCTGGCGCACCGGCGCTGAGAGCTATCATGTTGAATGTTGGCGCTCTTTCTCAGATTACGCCTTTAAATTTATGAGCCAAGCTGCAAAGGGGCTTTAAAGCCCCTCAGCCGTCATTCTTAAATAATTGCCCTTTAGGTAATCACTGTTGGTGCGTCTCTACCCGTCCGCTCGTAAAGTGTCGTAATGATGCTTGCAGCTTCAATCACGTCCTTTAGCGCATCTTGCGGATCAAGCCCGTGTTTATCTGCATCAGGTTCGAAATATTCCATATAGACGCGTAATGTTGCACCTGTTGTGCCGGTGCCGGATAAGCGTAATACAAGACGTGCACCACCTTCAAAGAAAATCCGAATGCCTTGATTTGAACTTGTCGAACCATCAACTGGATCAAGGTAAGAAAAATCATCTGCTTTTTCAATTTTATGAACGCCAGCTGATGTGCCTGTAAGGTCGTTAAGTGACCCACGGAGGTCAGACATCAGTTTATTGGCGATATCTGTATCGAGACCTTCATAATCATGGCGTGAATAATAAGTTCTGCCAAAGGTCTGCCAGTGATCTTCAACAATATCCTTAGCGCTTGTTTTGCGGCTGGCGAGAATATTAAGCCATAGCAGAACCGCCCAGAGACCATCCTTTTCGCGTACATGATCTGACCCAGTGCCGGCACTTTCTTCACCGCAGATGGTGACTTTGCCTTCATCGAGCAAATTGCCGAAGAATTTCCAGCCCGTCGGTGTTTCAAAAAGCGGAATGCCGAGCTTTTCGGCCACACGATCTGATGCCATTGATGTTGGCATAGAGCGCGCGATCCCTGCAATTCCGTTTTTGTAAGCTGGCGCATGATGGGCGTTTGCCGCCAAAATCGCCAGAGAATCAGAGGGGGTGACATAAATATGCTTACCGATGATGAGATTGCGGTCGCCATCACCGTCAGAGGCAGCGCCAAAATCGGGTGCATCATCAGCCATCATCATATCATGTAGTTTTTTGGCGTGAACGAGATTTGGATCTGGATGGTGCCCACCAAAATCCGGAAGCGGTGCACCATTCATCACGCAGCCATCGCCGGCGCCCAAACGATTTTCAAAAATTTCCAACGCATAGGGACCTGTCACGGCACTCATCGCGTCAAATGCAAATCTAAATCCGCCTGCGAACATGTCTTTAATGGCCGCAAAATCGAACAGCTCTTCCATAAGATCGGCATAATCAGTGACAGGATCGATAACCTGCACTGTTAAATCACCTAGTTTTGTTTCGCCAATTACATCTAGATTGATATCTGCGTGTTCAACAATTTTGTAGCTTTCAATTTCTAAACTGCGCGCGAAGATTGCATCGGTGATTCGTTCAGGAGCAGGGCCACCATTGCCAATATTATATTTGATGCCGAAATCTTCCTTCGGGCCACCAGGGTTGTGACTGGCGGATAAAATAATACCGCCAAACGCTTTGTAATTGCGGATGACATGGGAGGCGGCGGGGGTCGATAATATCCCACCTTGACCCACGATTATGCGTCCAAAACCATTGGCCGCTGCCATTTTGATGGCAGTTTGAATGACCTCGCGGTTGTAAAAACGGCCATCGCCGCCAATAACGAGGCTTTTGCCTTGAAAATCTTCTAAGCTGTCGAAAATGGATTGAATGAAGTTTTCTGCGTAGTTTTCTTGCTGAAAAACGGGAACTTTTTTGCGTAGGCCCGATGTGCCTGGCTTTTGATCGGAATAGGGTGCGGTGGAGATTGTTTGGAACATGTTTGCCTCATAAAGTCGTCATGACAATATTTATCGAGTTTAACTGGTTACATCACCAGTTCAATACAAAATGCGACTTTTGAGGGAAGAAAGGATGGTGGGCGTAACAAGGATTGAACTTGTGACCTCCTCGATGTCAACGAGGCGCTCTCCCGCTGAGCTATACGCCCATCCGATTTGCCGCATACACCACAAAATCTAGTGTCACGTCAATACTAATCTTCCCAATTTCTAAAATATCGCATCAATGCTGAATTACGCCGCGTTCAACATCTTTTCAACTTCGTCAACCAAATCTCTCAGGTGGAACGGTTTTGACAGAACTTTCGCGTCTTTAGGCGCTTTTGAATCAGGGTTTAATGCAACTGCTGCAAATCCAGTAATGAACATGACCTTCAAATCTGGGTCGAGTTCGGTCGCACGGCGCGCTAATTCAATTCCGTCCATTTCTGGCATAACGATGTCTGTTAGCAACAATGAGAACGGCTCTTCGCGGAGGCGATCATATGCACTCGCACCATTGTCGTAAGATAAAACATCATAACCAGCTTTTTCTAGTGCTTTGACCAGAAAACGACGCATATCATTGTCATCTTCAGCGAGAAGTATTTTCGGATTCATGTTCGTCCCAATTCCAACTTTATTGGATATCTAGCATTAAAATATATAACCACAATAGTTACCGGCGGTAAATAAGCGGTGAATGTGATGCGTTTTGTTCAATAATCGCACGTAAAATGCTAGACAGCATTGTAAGTTACTGGCAACATGGTTTTTAAATCGTAAACGATGACGAGGATGAAGTTTGGCGGAAGACTTTGACTTTGCGGACATTTTTGGCTGTGAGCCATTTGAAGTGACCACGCCGCTGCGTCAAAGCCGGGCATTTGTGTTTAATTCCCCTCATTCAGGTCGTGTTTATCCGAAACAATTTTTAGATCAATCTCGTCTAAATGCACGTTCTATACGCACGTCTGAAGACCATTATGTTGATCAATTATATGCCTGCGTTCCTCAATTTGGTGTTCCGTTATTAAAAGCGAATTTTCCAAGATCTTGGCTCGATGTTAATCGAGAGCCTTATGAGCTTGATCCGAAAATGTATAATGGCCCGCTTCCGCCGCATGCGAATATAAGTTCTATCCGAGTGTCTGGTGGTTTAGGGACTGTGCCGAAAATTGTTGCCGAAAATTGTGAAATATATCATTCGCGTATTTCCGTGCGCGAAGGACTTGATCGCATAGAGCATGTTTATCGCCCGTATCATGAGAAGCTCAGAAAACTAATTTCAAAAACACACTCGATGTTTGGTTATGCGGTCTTGGTTGATTGCCATTCCATGCCATCTAACGTGCGTGCGAGCGCTGGTTTCCGGCGTCCAGATTTCATCATTGGGGATCGGTATGGAACCAGCTCTGATCCGCGTTTGACGCAGATCGCGCTCTTATTGTTACAAAGCATGGGTTATCATGCCGTGCATAATAAGCCTTATGCGGGTGGGTTTATCACCGAGCATTACGGGCGGCCACATCGCAATCTCCACGCCTTACAGATTGAGATTAATCGCGGTCTTTATATCAACGAGAAAACGCTCGAGCTGAAACCAGGTTTTGACAAACTGGCAGATGATTTAAGTTTGTTTGTCGGCCAGTTTATGCAATATGTTGAGCACGAATTATCTGACCTTCAAAGTGCTGCGGAATAACAAAGATCTTTACGACGTAGCTTTCTTAAAAAATTATGGGAATGTCTTATGCTGCCTGATTTGAGCTTTTTTGATGAGCTGGCTAAAGCTGCTGCGAATGAAACTATGTCTCGGTTTAGACAAAAAATTGAGATCGAAAATAAACTCGATGATGGTTTTGATCCGGTCACTGCTGCGGATAAAGCCGCCGAACGTGCGATCCGTGCAGTGATCGAGGAAACTTATCCAGATCATGGGATTTTGGGTGAGGAAGAGGACAATAAGAACCTCGACAGTGAGTTTGTTTGGGTGATTGATCCGATTGATGGCACGCGGGCCTTTATCACAGGTTTACCGGTATGGGGGACTTTGATTGGTCTTTACCAAAATGGTCAAGCGGTCATGGGCATGATGGATCAACCATTTACCGGTGAGAGATTTATTTCAGATGGACAATCTTCATTTATGAAGCTTCGTGGCGGGGAGCCGCAAGTCTTGAAGACCAGCGGTGTCACCGATTTATCAAAAGCCAGCATGTTTACCACGACACCGGAATTGCACACGGGTGATAATTCTCGGCGTTATTTCGCTTTGGAAAATGAGATTAACCTGCCGCGATATGGCGTTGATTGTTATGCTTATGGTGTGCTTGCTATGGGACATGCGGATCTCGTTTGCGAATCCGATCTCAAGCCATATGATATTGGCGGATTAATTGCAGTGGTTGAAAATGCAGGTGGTGTTGTCACCACTTGGGATGGTGGCCGCCCAGAAATGGGTGGTGATTGCTTAGCGGCTGCGACACCTGAACTGCATGCAAAAGCGTTGGAAGTGCTTAATCGCTAAGCCAGAAACGAACTCTGGCTCAGCGTTTGTTTTACTCATTAGTTGACGAGTTTTTTGATATCGTCTTCCACCAAACCGCGGATGTCATCGCGTTCCATAGCATAGGAAACATTTGCTAAAATAAACCCTTGCTTGGTGCCGCAATCATAAGTGTTGCCTTTAAAGCGGTAACCAGAGAATTTTTGTTCATTTGCAAGCTTAAGCATGGCATCTGTGATTTGAATTTCGTTACCTGCTCCACGCTCTTGCGTTTCCAAAATATCGAAAATTTCAGGCTGGAGAATATAACGTCCATTGATAAACAAGTTGGAAGGTTCAGATCCGCGTGCTGGTTTTTCAACCATTCCTGTGATCTCAAATCCGCCATCAAGCTCTTCACCAACACCTACAACCCCGTATTTATGGGCATCTTCCATGGCAACTTCTTCAACAGAAATCACATTGCCACCAGTCTTGTCATAAAGGTCCATCATGCCAGATAGACAGCCTTGTTTGTCTTGCATCACCATGTCTGGGAGCAATAGCGCAAATGGTTCATCACCAATAATGTCACGCGCGCACCAAACGGCGTGGCCAAGCCCCAAAGGTTCTTGTTGGCGGGTAAAACTTGTCGCGCCAGCTTTTGGTAGCATGCTGGTGAGCATTTCAAGTTCTGCATTCTTACCGCGATTTTTAAGCGTCGCATTCAATTCGTATTGAATATCAAAATGGTCTTCGATCACTGCTTTATTGCGACCCGTCACAAATACAACGTGCTCGATACCTGCGGCCATAGCTTCTTCGACCACATATTGCACGACTGGTTTGTCAACGATGTTTAGCATTTCCTTGGGAACGGCTTTTGTGCCTGGGAGAAATCTTGTGCCGAGGCCTGCGACCGGCAAAACGGCTTTTCTTACTTTTTTGGAACTTGTCATCTTCCTGTCCTAATCTTCATGAATGGGCTAGTAATTTCGCACAGATTGATACATCCCAAATCCTAACGATTTGGCAATGCCTTTGTTTTGCTCATATTTATGGTAAAAATTAATTTAATTTGATTCTAATTCTATTACAAGTTGAAGTTTACGATATAGAATACATTAAAGCGGGATTTTGATGATGCGATTTCAGCAAGTTTGGACCATGTTATTTTTCATTGTTGTATCCTTGGGTATTTCCATTGGCACGGTATCTGCTGATGCAAAATTTCGTAATTGGATCAATGACTTCTATTCAGTAGCGGCGAAGAGTGGAATCTCCAAAGCCACTTATAATCGCGCATTTAAAGGTGTTCGATCGCCTGATCCTCGCGTTTTGGAACGTGCGCGGTATCAGCCTGAATTTCGAACCAAAATTTGGGATTACATCGATGCGAAAGTTAATCCCTACAGCCTGGACGAAGGAGCAAAGAAAAAGCGATTACATGCATCGGTCTTAAAAGCGTTAGAAGACCACTTTGGCGTTGATCAGCATGTATTGCTTGCCTTGTGGTCGGTGGAGAGCAATTATGGTGCCATTTTCGGCGATCGCTCCAAGTTGTTTAATGCACCCCATGCGCTTGCGACACTTGCATATGCAGATCGCAAGCGATCTAAATATGCACGGACGCAATTGGTATCTGCGTTGAAGATTATTCAACAAGGCGATATTCAACCCAGTGACATGTATGGATCTTGGGCGGGTGCTCTTGGCCAAACACAATTTATTCCCACAAGCTATCATCTCTACGCTGTAGATGCCGATGGTGACGGTAAGAAAGATATCTGGCGTTCGGTCCCGGATGCTTTGGCGACAGCTGCTAATCTGTTGGTCAAAAATGGTTGGCGTCGCGGTGAAACTTGGGGCTATGAAGCCAAAGCTCCTCGATCAGGTTATAAATATAATGGTCAGACGAAAACGTTGGCGCAATGGGCAAAGCTTGGTTTTAAAAGGCCAAATGGGAAAAAGTTTAGAGGCACGGGGCGACGTGCTGAATTAAAGTTTTTAGCCGGCGCAAATGGCCCTGCATTTCTTATGATGCGGAACTTTTTTGTGATCAAAAAATATAACAATGCCAATTCATATGCTTTGTCAGTTGGGCTACTGGCAGATCGATTGTCAGGATATCCAGGTATGGTGCAACGTTGGCCACTGCCTCCTGGCGCGCTCAATGTTGATGAAAAAGTCCTATTGCAGAAAGGTTTAGCAAAGCTTGGCTATTATAAAGGCGAGTTTGATGGCAATATTGGTTCTGGATCACGGGCATCAATTGCTCAATTTCAGAAAAAGTACGGCTTAACTGTTGATGAAAAACCATCGCAAAACCTGCTAAAAGCTGTTAAGAAAGCTGCGAGAATAAATTAGGCTGAACAATATTGGAATTTTGCGCGTGAAATATGGAATGAAATCTATTGCATTTATATTCGCAATTGTTGTCGCTGTTTCAATCGGAGCGACATCTGTTGGATCAGATGTCTTGATCTCTCATGCCTATGCTGAGACAAAAATTGTCAAAGTGAAAAAGAAAAGAAATATTTTCCAAGTCATTTTTGGCAATCGAAAAAAATCGACCAAAAAGACGAAGACAAAAACGGTAAAACGGAAGCGTAGCACAAAACCGAAAACGGCTGTCGCAAGTGTCGAGAAGGTTGAAAATGCGCAAACCGTATTGGTCATGGGTGATTTCATCGCATCAGGCCTCGCAGATGGTTTGAAAGTTGCCTATGCCAAGGACCCCAATGTCGTGATTGTTAAAAAGACGCGTGGATCATCGACAATCGCGCGCCCTGATAATTACGACTGGATAGCTGAAACACCTGTCGTTGTTGAAGAAGCAAAGCCATCGTTGATCGTGTTTAATATTGGTTCGAGCGATCGACAGGACATGAAGGTCGATGGCACATGGCTGGATTTTGACAGTGAAGAATGGTGGGCTGAATATCGCAAACGGGTTGATAATTTAGCGACTGTCCTGCGCTCACAAAATGTACCTGTTTTGTGGGTGGGTGTTCCGTCTTTCAAATACACGAAGATGACGCGCGATATTCTTGCGTTCAATGGTATTTATCGCGATGCAATTGAGAAGGCCGGCGGTACCTTTGTCGATATTTGGGAAGGCTTTGTCGATGAGAACGGCAAATTTGTTTACACAGGTTCTGATATTAATGGTCAGCAGGTCAGACTTCGATCTTCTGACGGCATCAACTTAACCAAAGCAGGTAAACGCAAATTGGCGTTTTATGTTGAAAAGCCTGCCAGCCGTTTTCTCTCGACCGGGAACAGCATATTGGCCGATCTTTATCGTGATGCGCAGACGTCAACATTTGCAAATCGTCCGGTGCAAGATCCGCGTCTTTTGACCAAGACACGGGTTTATTCCTTCACTGATCCTGAATTGGATGGCGGAGATTTTCTGCTTGGAGGCAATAGCCAAGCGCGAGTCTTTAAAGAAAAATCACCGCTTGATAAGCTGATCGAAAGCGGACAATTGCCGGTGACGCAAACTGGCCGTGTTGATGATTTTACCTGGAAGGCATCTAGTGTTGTTAATGAACCAGTGAAACCAGAGGAAAAAGCCGAAATCAAACCGGTTGCTCTGACGAACCCAGCAACGGCGACAAACTAATTATCACTTAAACGGATCTGAGTAATTGGCTGGAATTTCGCCCAGCCAAACTAATTTCTTTTAGCGCGGAAGAACCGTTTCACCCATCAATTCTAGATCGATGGCACGCGCTGCCTGACGACCTTCACGGATCGCCCAAACAACCAAAGACTGACCACGGCGCACATCGCCGGCGACCCAAACGTTATCAACACTAGACTTGTAATCCTGATCATTTGCGACAACCGCTTTTGAACCTCGGCGGTCAG
This sequence comes from Lentilitoribacter sp., assembly GCA_963691785.1. Classification (GTDB taxonomy): domain Bacteria; phylum Pseudomonadota; class Alphaproteobacteria; order Rhizobiales; family Rhizobiaceae; genus Lentilitoribacter. The sequence continues at coordinate 3,443,104 of OY829371.1, read as the reverse complement.
TCGTAATTGAAAGCGCATCACTAAGTTCAGCCACAACGCTATCTTCATATGGACCGCGGAAACCAATAGCGATAAAGGCAAGATCTGCTTTGATGATGAATTCCGTGCCTGCGATTGGCTTGCGTTGTTCGTCAACCTTGCAGCATTTAACGCCAGTTAAAATGCCATCTTCACCGACAAATTCTAACGTGCCGATTTGGAACTCACGCTCAACGCCTTCAGCTTGCGAAGAAGAGACACGCATCTTTGTCGCCCAGAAAGGCCAGACTGCGAGTTTATCTTCAACTTCTGGCGGCTGTGGGCGAATATCTAGCTGGGTAACCTTCACAGCGCCTTGGCGGAATGCTGTGCCAACACAGTCAGAAGCCGTATCGCCACCACCGACAACAACAACATGTTTGCCGCCAGCTGTGATTTCGTCTGCTTCCCAACCAACACTTTGGATGTCTTCGCCACCGACGCGTTTGTTTTGCTGTACAAGGTAAGGCATCGCATCATGCACACCGTCAAGTTCTGTGCCATCTAGGCCAGATTCGCGCGGTGTTTCAGAACCGCCTGCATAAAGAACAGCGTCATATTCTGATTTTAATTCTTCAACCGTTTTGTCAACGCCGATATTCACATTGTAAAAGAAGGAAACGCCTTCGCCTTCCATTTGCTCAACACGGCGATCGATATGGTGCTTTTCCATTTTAAAATCTGGAATACCGAAACGAAGAAGCCCGCCAGCTTTTGACTCACGCTCGAAGACGTGGACATCATGGCCAACACGACCTAGTTGTTGAGCCGCAGCAAGACCTGCAGGACCTGAACCGATGATTGCGACTTTCTTGCCAGTTTTATCTTTGGCTGGTTGAGATGCGTAATAGCCTTTTTCATAAGCTTTATCCGCAATCGCATTTTCGATTGTTTTAATTGTCACGGGAATATCTTCCAGATTCAGCGTACATGCTTCCTCGCAAGGCGCTGGACAAATACGACCCGTGAAATCAGGGAAGTTATTCGTAGAATGCAGGTTCTTAATCGCTGAATCCCAGTCATTGTTATAAACGAGATCATTCCAGTCCGGAATCTGATTGTTGATCGGACAACCCGTTTCATCATGGCAATAGGGAACACCGCAATCCATGCAGCGTGCTGCTTGATCACGAAGAGATTCATCACTCATGGGAATGGTGAATTCTTTAAAGTGGCGAATTCGATCTGATGCTGGCTGATATTTCGCTGTACGGCGATCTATTTCCAAAAATCCTGTAACTTTACCCATAATACAAATCCTTAATCCAATTGGACGGCGGTACCTGATGCAGATACCATCAGCATTGAGGAGTTGCCTCCAGCTGAAATATTTTCGTAATCGATGTCGACACCGATAATTGCGTTTGCGCCAAGAGAAGCGGCCTCGGCGCGAAGCTCATCAAGTGCAATTTCGCGTGCTTCACGAAGTGACTTTTCATAGGCGCCTGAGCGGCCACCCACAATGTCACGAATACCAGCAAGGAAATCCTTGAAGATATTCGTACCCAAAATAGCTTCACCTGTCACAATGCCGTGGTAACGCGTTATGGTCTTACCTTCGATACTGTTTGTCGTTGATACGATCATTTAATTACTCCGCAGCTACCTTTGCATTTTCCATTTCTTGCAATGCACGGCGATATTCCACCGGCATGACTTTACGGAATTTCGGACGATAATCAGACCAATTGTCCAAGATATCCTGTCCACGCGTTGAACCTGTGTGATGAACGTGATTTGCGATCAGTTTATACAGACGCTCTTCATCATTTTTGGTCATGTCAGATTTGACATCAACACGGCCTTTATGAGCAAGGTCTCCACCGTGGTGGTGCAGTTTTTCCAAAATATCATCTTCTTCTGGAACCGGCTCAAGCTCGACCATAGCCATGTTGCAGCGCTCGGCAAAGTCATTGGTTTCATCCAAGACATACGCTACGCCACCAGACATGCCAGCAGCAAAGTTTCTGCCTGTTTTACCGATCACAACAACCAGACCACCGGTCATATATTCACAACCGTGATCGCCAACACCTTCAACAACGGCAATGGCACCAGAGTTACGCACAGCAAAACGTTCGCCAGCTACGCCGCGGAAATAACATTCACCGCCGATGGCACCATAAAGAACGGTGTTACCCACAATGATGGATTCTTCGGCCACGATGTTTGAGTCTTGAGGTGGCTTGATCACAATACGACCACCTGACAGACCTTTACCGACATAATCATTGCCGTCGCCTGTAAGTGTAAAGCTCACACCTTTGGTCAAGAATGCGCCGAAGGACTGGCCAGCTGTACCTTCAAGATTAACGGAAATCGTGTCTGTTGGTAGGCCTTTATATCCATAGCGACGGGCAACTTCACCAGAGAGCATGGCGCCTGTTGAACGGTCAACGTTTTTAATCTCAGTTGAGATCTTAACGGCTTCACCATTTTCAAGCGCTGGTTTGGCTTGTTCAATAAGCTTGCGATCCAGGATATCCGCAATTGGATGATCCTGACGCATTGTCCAATAGATGTCTTCTTTTGCCGCTTCAGGCTTGTAGAACACATTGGTGAAATCCAAACCTTCAGCTTTCCAACGCTCAACCAATTTTTCTTTTTCAAGAAGTTGGGATTGACCGATCAAATCATCGAATTTTGTGAAGCCCATTTCTGCCATCAATGCACGGATTTCTTCCGCAACAAAGAAGAAGTAATTGATCACATGCTCAGGTGTACCTTTAAAGCGTTTGCGCAAGACAGGATCTTGTGTAGCAACACCAACTGGGCAAGTGTTTAGGTGACACTTGCGCATCATGATACAGCCAGCTGCGATCAATGGCGCGGTTGAGAAACCAAATTCATCAGCACCAAGCAATGCGCCAACAATCACATCGCGACCGGTTTTAAGACCACCATCAACTTGCAAGGCAATACGCGAACGCAACCCGTTGAGCACAAGTGTTTGATGGGTTTCTGCTAAACCAAGTTCCCAAGAAGAACCTGCATGTTTAAGCGATGTCAAAGGAGACGCACCGGTACCACCATCAAATCCGGAGATTGTGATGTGATCCGCACGAGCTTTGGCAACACCTGCTGCAACAGTTCCAACACCCACTTCAGACACAAGTTTCACGGAGATATCTGAAACAGGGTTCACGTTTTTCAAATCGTAGATGAGCTGAGCCAAATCCTCGATTGAATAAATGTCGTGGTGCGGTGGTGGTGAAATAAGACCAACACCTGGTGTTGAATGGCGTGTTTTTGCAATAGTTGCATCCACTTTGTGGCCCGGCAATTGTCCGCCTTCGCCAGGTTTTGCACCTTGCGCAACTTTAATCTGGATCATGTCAGAATTGACAAGATATTCAGTTGTCACACCAAAACGACCTGAAGCAACCTGTTTGATCGCCGAACGCTCTGGGTTGGAAGTCCCATCTGGAAGCGGGTTAAAGCGATCAGGCTCTTCACCACCTTCACCAGTGTTTGATTTGCCACCAATTTCGTTCATGGCAATCGCAAGCGTAGTATGCGCTTCACGGCTGATAGAGCCAAATGACATCGCGCCAGTTGAGAAGCGTTTTACAATTTCGCTTGCAGATTCAACATCGTCAATTGAAACGGCTTTGCGGCCATCTTCTTCTGCATTTTTAATCTTGAACAGACCACGAATAGTGTTCAAACGCAGCGAGGATTCGTTGACCATTTTGGCAAATTCATTGTAGCGATCCTGCGCATTGCCGCGCACGGCATGTTGAAGCGCAACAACAGCACCTGGTGACCAAGCATGATCTTCACCACGAGTTCTGTAGCCATATTCGCCGCCCACTTCGAGGAAGTTTCTCAAAACAGGGTCTTTGCTAAATGCAGCTGTGTGACGTTCAGCCGTTTCAGCTGCAACTTCTTTAAGGCCTACACCCTCGATCTTCGTTGCTGTGCCAGTGAAATATTTGTCAACAAACTCAGTTGAAAGACCAACAGCGTCAAAGATCTGCGCACCGCAATAAGACTGGTATGTTGAAATGCCCATTTTGGACATAACTTTTAAAATACCTTTGCCGATCGCTTTAATATAGCGAGTGACGACTTCATGACGATCAACTTCCGGTGGGAACGCATTGTTCTCATGCATGTCAATCAACGTATCAAAGGCCAGATATGGGTTGATCGCTTCCGCGCCAAAACCTGCCAAACAGCAGAAGTGATGCACTTCGCGTGGTTCGCCTGATTCAACCACAAGACCTACAGACGTCCGCAAGCCCTTGCGGATAAGGTGATGGTGCACCGCAGCTGTGGCTAGAAGTGCTGGGATTGCCAAACGATCTGGGCCAATGCGGCGATCTGACAAGATGATGATATTGTAATTGCCACGTACGGCTTCTTCAGCCCGCTCGCACAGATTTGTGAGTGCCGCGTCCATGCCTTCTGGACCTTGTGCACTATCATAGCTCATGCCAAGTGTTTTGGTGTCGAAACGATCATCCATCTGGCTGATCGAGCGAATTTTTTCCAAATCGCCATTTGTCAAAATTGGCTGACGCACTTCAAGACGTTTCAGCTTAGACGCGCCTTCGTGATCAAGAAGGTTCGGGCGTGGGCCAATAAAGGACACCAAGCTCATCACCAATTCTTCACGGATTGGATCAATTGGCGGGTTTGTGACCTGCGCAAAGTTCTGCTTGAAATAGGTATAAAGCAGTTTGGATTTTGCGGACATGGCTGAGATCGGTGTATCTGTGCCCATGGAACCGATGGCTTCTTGGCCTGTTGTCGCCATTGGCGACATCAAGATCTTGGTGTCTTCCTGGCTATAACCAAAGGCCTGCTGACGATCGAGCAAAGATACGTCATGGCGTACGGCGCGAGGTTCAACAGGATCTAAGTCTTCCAAGATAAGCTGTGTGTTATCCAACCATTCCCGATATGGGTGGCTGTCTGCCAATTGAGACTTTATCTCATTATCAGAAATGATGCGGCCTTCTTCCATATCAATAAGAAGCATCTTACCAGGCTGCAAACGCCATTTCTGAACGATGCTTTTCTCTTCAACTGGCAATACGCCCGCTTCAGATGCCATAATGATGCGATCATCATCGGTGACGATATAACGCGCAGGGCGCAGGCCGTTACGATCAAGTGTAGCCCCGATCTGACGACCATCTGTAAAGGCAACCGCGGCCGGGCCATCCCATGGCTCCATCAAAGCTGCATGATAGTTATAGAACGCCTTGCGGTCTTCCGACATAAGCTTGTTGCCAGCCCATGCTTCTGGGATCAGCATCATAACAGCATGCGCCATTGAATATCCGCCTTGGATCAAAAATTCCAAAGCATTATCAAAACAAGCTGTATCAGATTGACCTTCGTAAGAAATTGGCCACATTTTCTCAATGTCATCTCCAAATAGTGGAGATGTGATAGATGCCTGACGTGCAGCCATCCAGTTTACATTGCCGCGCAATGTGTTGATCTCACCATTATGCGCAACCATGCGGTAAGGGTGAGACAAACGCCAGGATGGGAATGTATTGGTTGAAAAACGCTGGTGAACAAGTGCAACAGCTGATTCAAAGCGTGGATCAGCCAAGTCTTTATAATAGGCGCCAACTTGGTAAGCCAAGAACATGCCTTTATACACAATGGTTCTGGCTGAGAATGAAACCGGATAAAAAGTTTCACTGTCAAACTTATGTGTGTCCAACAAGCGGTTAGAAATCACTTTGCGAAGTGTATAGATCGCGCGCTCATATTCATCATCATCCGTCATGTTTTCATCACGACCGACAAAGATCTGGTGATGGATCGGCTCGGTCGCGGCAATCTCAGGATCTTTAGATAAAGATGAATTATCAACAGGCACATCACGGATTGTGATAAGCTCAAAGCCTTCTTCGATGATTGTGTCTGTAATCACATTGAGGATGTTTTGGCGAATTTCATCATCTTGTGTGAGAAAGAAATAGCCGACGCCGTAATTACCAGCTTCTGGCAATTCAACACCGTCTTTTGCCAATTCTTCTTTAAAGAATGTATGCGGAATTTGCATAAGCATACCCGCGCCATCACCCATAAGCGGATCTGCACCCACAGCACCACGGTGTGTCAGGTTTTCAAGCATGAACAAGCCGTCTTTGACGATCTGGTGTGATTTCTCACCTTTCATATGCGCGACAAAACCAACACCACACGCGTCGTGTTCGTTGCGAGGATCATACATGCCCTGTTTATGAGGCAAACCAAAAGTGTGAACAGGTTTTCGCGTATCAGCATGATTTGCTGTTACGTTTTGCTGTTGTGGCGCGGATGGCGAATGTTTCGTCATCGTCTCGTCTCCTTCTGGCCCTGCGGGCATTTAACTTGCTTCGGCTTTCCTCAAAGCGCGAAGATTACTGGGTACACGTTTGTTTCATCTCAAAATCCAAGTTTTATGACACGTATGAAAATACGCTGGCATTGCTTTAAGATTTTGTGATGCACCAATTTCTCAGCTTCCGCGTTCTCTCAAGACTTGCGGTAATCTGCGCTGGCATTGATCACGTGTTACGTAAATTTGTAAGCTTACGTCGAAATAGGACAGTATGTCTGTCCTATTCTTACGGTTCTATGCCAGAACATATGACGTTAGGCAAGGTCACGCTGACATTTTTATTGGGGTGCTGCGGCAAAATTCCCAGAAATTAACAGCATCTGAGCGATTATTGCCGTCGAATTTTTCTTGCTGCATATTATATAATGTCAGCCAAAGCATGTCCATTATTTGTGCATATGTGTTCTTGTGGTAAGATATGGGTAAGCTTGGTGAAGTTTATTGAGTTCTCCGGCGATAAACTAATTCTCGCGAAATGCTCACATTCAGTTGATCAAATCTAACGCGTCGTTGATTTCCAATTGATCTGTGATTTCGTTAGTAATGTTTTTGTCGGGTCACTAACGACCCAAAACGATGAATGGTTATCCTAAGGAGAATTTAAATGTCTAAGAAAATTGTTGGTGCATCTGCACTTGCTGGCGCAGTAGCTATGGCTCTTTCAGGTGCAACTTTGGTTGCTTCTACAACTGGCGCATCTGCAGCTAAAGAAAAATGCTACGGCGTTTCTCTAGCTGGTAAAAACGATTGTGCTGCTGGCCCAGGTACTTCATGTGCAGGTACTTCTACAGTTGACTACCAAGGCAATGCTTGGAAATCAGTTGAAGCAGGTACATGTGTAACAATGGCACTACCTGGCGATCGTAAAGGTTCACTTGAGCCTCTAACACGTGACCTACCAGCTTAATTATTAGGCTCATTGTTTGTCAGATAGGAGTGATGAGATGTTGAATGCCACCCCCCGGCCTATCCCAGCTGATCATGAATATCTGGCAGAGTGTTCGGTTCCTGCAAGAGCGGGAGCCGGACTCAAAGGTCAGCATGTCGACGACATCTTGTCAGACGATTACAAGATGGGTTTTTTTGAGGTCCATGCTGAAAACTATATGGGCGAGGGCGGGCTACCGCACCAAGCGCTCACACAAATTCGAAATAATTTCCCCATAACGGTACATGGCGTTGGCCTTTCCATCGGATCAGAGCGTGGTCTTGATAGCGATCACATCGAACGTTTGGCAAAGGTTGTTGATCGCTATCAGCCCGGCATTGTGTCTGAGCATTTAGCCTGGTCCACCCATGATAATCATTATTATAATGATTTATTGCCGGTACCTTATGATCAAGCAACTTTGGATCGTGTCGTCAGTCACATCGGTCAGGTTCAAGATAGGCTCAAACGCCCGATATTGCTTGAAAATCCATCTACCTATGTTGCGTTTGAGCAATCGACTATGAGCGAGACAGATTTCATCACCGAAATCGCCCGTCGCGCTGGATGTGGTCTTCTGCTCGATATCAACAATGTGTTCGTGTCAGCCACAAACCACAAATATAGCCCCGAGAAATATCTCTCTGAATTTCCGCTTGGCCATGTCGGTGAAATACACCTTGCTGGTCATGCGGAAGACAAAGATGACGATGGCGAGACATTGCTCATTGATGCACATGACCGCCCGGTTGCTGATGAAGTTTGGAAGCTTTACCAGGATGTTGTTACACAAATGGGCCCGATCCCAACTTTGATTGAGTGGGATAATGATGTGCCTGAATGGCATATCTTGCGCCGCGAAGCAAAAATCGCCGAAGCTATTTTGGACGCTGTCCCCGAGCATCCTTTACTAGGAGAACGTCATGCCAGCGCGGCTGAGTGAATTGTCTGACGAGTACAATGTCACTCAAGATACGTTTTCGTCTCTCTTACTAGATCCTAAGCTTCCATGCCCTAAAGGCTTGGTCAGTCCATCGGGAAAAGTGGATGTTAAAAGATTTTCAGTCTATCGAAACAATGTTGTCGTTGGTTTAACTGGTGCAATTGCAGATATTTTCCCTGCCATACAACGCTTGCTTGGCGAAGAAGCCTTTATGTCATTGGCGCGTTTATTCGTGGCGGATAATCCTCCTACTTCGCCATTGATGTTTCAATATGGCTCAGGTTTTGCAGAGTTCTTGGAAGCCTTTGAACCGCTTAAAGACTATCCGTATTTAGGCGATGTTGCGCGTATCGAGCGCCTGTGGCTTGATTGTTTTCATTCAGCAGATGCTGAACCTATAGCGCCGGATGCATTGTCTGCATTTCCACCCGAAAGCCTGGGTGATCTCGTGTTTGAACCGCATCCTGCGGCGCGTTTGTTTTCCAGCCAATATGCTGCAGTTTCCATTTTCTCGGCTAACAGGCAAGGCACCGCGATGGACGGTATCAACCCGGCTGACGCAGAAGATTGCTTGATTTCACGACCAGATGCGCAGGTTGATGTGCGCCATATTCCGCAAGCCGCGACAGTGTTTTTTCAAACATTATTTGATGGTCAAACACTGGGTGAGGCTGCGAATGCAGCCAGCAACCAAGATCCAGAATTTGATATTTCAATGGCGATTTCAACCATGTTGGAAGCAGGCGTATTTACGAGCTGCAAACTAATCAACGAAGAGCCAGGTTCAACTGGTCAATAATACTTAAAGAAAAAAGGGCGACAAAATGAATGGTTTAATCAATCTTATACGCAATCTGCATGATGGCGTTTTTAACTTTATCACACGCATTACTGAGGGTTGGTTTCTCGGGCTATTTGCCCGCTTCACATTCGTTGCCGTCTTATATGGGTATTATTTCAATTCAGCGCTTACAAAAGTCAATGTTGATGAAGGTGGTATCTTAGGATTCTTCCAGATCACCGATGGCGCCTATTTTCAGATCGTTTTGCCGGCTGTTGAGGCTGCAGGATTTGATCCATCAGCTGTCGCGTTCTTCCCGCATGGCCTGATTGTATTTTTAGGCACTTATGCTGAATTTATCTTGCCTGCGTTGATTGTTATCGGCTTGTTCTCACGCGTAGCAGCCGCTGGCATGATTGGATTTATTATCGTGCAGTCACTTACAGATGTATTCGTGCATAATATCGGCGCGGAAAGCACAGGCGCTTTGTTTGATCGCTTCCCAGATTCACTGATCCTTGATCAGCGTTTGCTTTGGATCTTTGTACTTGCGGTGATCGTATTGAAAGGTGCTGGCAAAGTATCCGTCGATCATCTGCTTTCCAAGCGCATGTCCGCTTAACAATTATATCTCATGACAAATAAAAAATGGCGTCCGAATGGGCGCCATTTTCCGTTTTGAACTTCGACCTCATGAGGGAGGAGGGGGAGGAGGTCGGCCGAAGCTCAAATGAGTGTTGAAGAATTTAAGCTTTTTCTTCTTCAATCTGCTTAGTTCCAGCCGTTACTTGTGGGGCTGCAGAAATTGCGATTTTACGCAGTTTCTTTTCTTCTGGAACTTCGCGAACAAGCTCAATGTAAAGCAAGCCGTTTTTCAGGTTCGCGCCATTGATATGCATATGTTCTGCAAGCTGGAATCTGCGCTCAAATGCACGGGTTGCAATGCCGCGATGCAGATAAGTAGCCTTATCTTGCTCGTCTGACGTTGCTTTCTCGCCGCGAATTGTCAATGTGTTCTCGCGCGCTTCAACATCAAGTTCGTCTTCTGCAAAGCCTGCGACAGCCATTGTGATGGTGTAAGCATCTTCAGCAGTGCGCTCGATATTATATGGCGGATATGATTTGGTTTGTTCGGGCTGACCCAAGCTATCTAGCATCGTAAATAGACGGTCAAAGCCAACTGTTGAACGATAAAAAGGTGAAAAATCTACGTGACGCATGTGTGTTCTCCATTGAGCAACTAGTGTTTTGCGTTAACAAAATTGACCCCATTTTGGCGATCAATTTGCGGTTATGACAGACCCGTTATCGGCGCCTGTAAACAATAGATGGGGAGCAATTTTTCGCATTTCAAGAGATGAATTTGATTTTTTGAAATTATCGATTTCGCATACTAATCGTTGATATCGAGACAAATTGTGCTTTTTCTTTTGACCTTGCACTATGCAGTGATTATGACCCGCTATAGGTTGGAAAACATCATGAGTGCAATACTATTTTCATCGCCCGGCAATCCGGTCCCTGAAGATCACAAAGCGGGATATTTTACCGGTTGTGATGGGCGTCAAATACGTTATGCCATTTTCAGATCCACAGGTCAGAACGCCAAGGGTACGATCGTACTTTTGCACGGGCGCAATGAATGTATTGAAAAATATTTTGAAACCATAAAGAATTTCACCGAAGCCGGATTTTGGGTCGCTACTTTTGACTGGCGTGGGCAGGGTGGTTCGGAGCGAATTTTGCGCAATACAAAGCGCGGTTTTGTAAGGTTTTTTCGCCATTTTGAGGATGATCTAAAGATCTTTATTGAGCAAGTGGTCTTGCCTGATACGCGATATCCATTTTATGCCATCGCGCATTCCATGGGAGGTCTGATTTTACTGTCAGCATCCCCAAATATTGCCAACCGGATTGATCGTATTATCTTGCTCGCACCGTTTGTTGGGACGCATATTTCTGGGTTAAAGCTCGTCATAACCAAGTTTTTGCTTGGTTTTCTTAACGCCTTTGGATTTGGTTCATTCCCGATTTTAAGGCGTCGACAATCCGCAGAAGCGCGGCTGAATGTTTTGACATCAGACGAAAAACGATTTGTTCGAAATGACAAGATATTTGAGGTCTATCCTGAGTTTGAAACAGGCGTTCCCTCGATCAGATGGTTACATCTAATGTTCAAGGCAATGAAGCAAGTGAATAAGCAATCGCATTTGGAGCGCATAACCATTCCAACAATCATCATTGCGGGCAGTCATGATGGCATTGTGCCGATACAATCGGTTGAAGATATTAGTACTAAATTTCGCGCTGGACAGTTAATCCCGTTTGATGGCGCACGGCATGAACTTGTAAGCGAAGTTGATATCTATCGGGAACCGACACTTGCGGCAGCGATCGCGTTTTTCACAAAGCCTGAAGAAGACTAGGTCGCTTAAGGATAATCAACGTGTGAGTGTTAGTCCGATACCAATGGATGCATCATCAACGTCATCTGCGCTACCAAAGCGATCGGTTCTGGTGAAGCTGAGATCGCTGTTTAAACTTAAATAGCGATTGACTGCCCAGTCAAATGCGATGCTTGCCCCATAAACGCTTTCATTAGGAACGGAGGATGACCCGCGGAAATCTCTGACTGAGTAATTTAACCCAAGTGTAGCGTCTAAGCGACGATTGATTTCCTGATTAAAATCAAGTGTGCTCGCATATAAAATTGAGCCAGATTGGCCTGAAGTGGTGGATGGTTCAACACTTGTTGTAAGCCCCAAGATTGCTGTTGTGCCGCGCCGAGGTGACCAATTTAATTCACTGTCAAAGGTCACCGCTTCGATATCTGGTAGCGTAGCATCTTTAAAGCTGTTGACGATATATCCGATGGACGCTTCACCTGAGAGTTTATCGCCTAAATCTGCAACCACACCTGCGCGCAAACCATAGCTTGAGAATTCACGATTGGTGCCTGTATTGTCGACATCTTGATCATAGTTGGTTTTGCCAATTTCGCCCTCGATGAAGGGCATCAAAACCGGATTGCCCGCATATTGCAGTCGCAACGCCAGCGCCAGATTTAACCGATCTCGGTCGTCTCCAGAAACTATAACATTACCAGGAAGTGTCGCATCACCATTGATCACTCGCGTCACATTACCGGTTACAGAGCCGCGTAAAATTCCCAGTTCTTTCGTCAGACCAAGTGACGTTGAAAAAGTATGGATATTTGCTTGGCTGGTCGCGTTGGTTACAGCATTGGGATCATTGCGATCTTCTTTGGAAAAATTATATGTGCTGATCAGGTTTGCGGTCAGGAGATCATTGATGTTGAACTCAAAATCGCTTGTAAGATCAGCGGATGGATCTTCTTCAATACTGCCACGAATATTTTTTTGTATGATCGCGGAACCGGTAATGTTGAGTGAATGGCGGGACCAATCTGATTCAAGCGTCGCACCAAAATTCGTTTGGTTATAGGTTTGGTTGAGCGTGCTTGTCGCCGTTTTCTGGCGCTCATAAATGATCTGATTTTGGATCGAGGGTCTTAAGGTCAGCGTTCCCAAACGGATGCCGGGCGCTGAGCCGTCATCTGCATTGGCCAAATTCCTCGGTTCATTTATCGCACCGGTAGACAGGTTTTGTCGGGCGCGATCGAGTTCAGATAGTTGATTAATGTTTGTGAGTGTTTGGCTTGCATCCGTTGCAAGCGCATCTGCATCTAGTTCGGTTGGTAGGCTCTGTGCAAATGAAGATGTTGACGCAAGAAGTGCGCAAATCAGCGCCATTGCTGATCCATTCACCATAGCAGTAGGATAGCGATTGCTTATTTTCGATTTCAAAATGGCTTTACCAATATGCATATTCGCCGAACTTTCGCGCGTCGGAGTTATTAGCAATTAGTAAATCTTTATGGTTAACGTTTCGTTTATAAATGCTGAAACGACAGGCTTAATAATTCGCGATTAAGCCTGCTTAACGCCTAAGCGATTGGAATTCGCTGAAACAATCTCAATGGTGTCACCAGCGTTTAGATCAGGGCCTTCAATAACCCATAACGTGTCATCCAATTTGATGCGTCCACGGCCATTTTCAATTGGCTCATCCAATGTTGCCTTTCGGCCAATTAGCCGCTGCGTACGTTGGTTCAAAAGCGGTTCGTCGCTTTCTTTGCCGCGATCCGCGATATATTTTTTGCCGATATATGAGGATGCGACTGCTAAAATAGCGAAAATTGTCAGCTGAACTTGCCAGGGCCAAATACCTGTTTCCCATAATAGGAAGGATAGTAAACCAACAACCATTGCGGCAATGCCAATCCAAAGTAGGAAAATGCCTGGTATAATGATTTCAAGGCCGAGAAGCACCAGGCCAACGACCCACCAAATCCAAGGGCCAAGTTCTGATACGATAGTATTGATCATGCGCGTGGACCTGTGCGCGGCGTTGTGCGAACGGGTCGCGTTGAAGAGCTTGAGCCTTCATCATCATCGCCGCCAAAGACTTCTTTAGCGATGGAGCCGATACCGCCCAATGAGCCAATCAATGATGAAGCTTCCATCGGCATGAGTACGATTTTTGAGTTTTTGGCAGCACCAATATTGGTCAAAGCTTCGGTGTATTTTTGCGCGACGAAATAGTTGATAGCCTGCATGTTACCTTCTGATATCGCAGTTGAAACCATGGTTGTCGCTTTCGCTTCAGCTTCTGCCAAACGCTCGCGTGCTTCCGCATCACGGAATGCTGCATCGCGTCGACCTTCCGCTTGCAAGACAGCGGCTTGTTTTTCACCTTCCGCACGTAAGATCTGCGAATTTCTGGTGCCTTCGGCTTCCAGAATTTCCGCACGCTTTTCACGTTCGGCCTTCATTTGACGACCCATGGATTCGATTAGATCACGCGGGGGTGCAATGTCTTTAATTTCAACGCGAGTGATTTTAATACCCCACGGAGCTGCGGCTTCATCAACGACCTTGAGAAGGCGTTCATTAATCGCATCTCGGTTTGATAAAAGATCATCCAAATCCATGGAACCCATGACCGAACGAATATTAGTCATGGCCAAATTTACAAGTGCGTTCTCTAGATTGTTAACTTGATACGCAGCTTCCGCGGCATTGAGAACCTGATAAAAGGCCACAGCATCGGCAGCAACAGAGGCATTGTCACGGGTGATAACTTCTTGTGTTGGAATATCAAGAACTTGTTCCATCATATTCATTTTAGCGCCAATGCGATCGACAAATGGAACGATAAGCCGGAGGCCCGGAGCGAGCGTTGTGGTATATCTGCCAAAGCGTTCGACGGTATATGAAAAACCTTGCGGCACAGTTTTAACACTGGATGCCAAGAATATGATCGCCACAAACACGACCACAATGACGGTGATATCCAAACCTTCGATAAACACGATGACAACTCCCAAAATTTGATAAATTCAGGCTTAAGATAGGAGTTTAGTCACAGTTTTACAAGCGTTTGGATCAGATCTTCAACGCTTATATACGATTGATTGTGTGCTTTAAAGCCAGCCGCCAAGCTCGCGCATGACCACTGATTTAATCACTTTCATTCCCTCTTCGCTGTCATTTAGACAAGGGATATGACTGAAGTTTTCACCGCCATGTTCATGGAAGATTTCTTGAGCTTCTTCACCCATCTCTTCAAGGGTTTCAAGACAATCAGACACAAAGCCCGGGTTTAAAATGGCAATGCTCTTAGTGCCGGTTTTTGCTAATTCTTCAACCGTCACATCGGTATATGGCTGTAACCATTCTTCGGGACCAAATCGTGACTGGAAGGTTGTCATTAAACGTCCTTCTTCCCAGCCAAGTCTATCGTTTAAAAGACGGGATGTCTTGTAACAATGGCAGTGATAAGGATCGCCTTTTTTGAAGTATGATTGCGGGATACCGTGGTAAGATGCGATGACTTTTTCTGGTTCGAAATCGAGATTGGCGAGATGCTTTTCGATCGACGTTGCAAGTGCTTCGATATAAACCGGATCGTCATGATATGCAGGAACTGTCCGGATTGCCGGTTGCCAACGCATGTCGAGCAAAGTCTGGAAAGTTTTATCGTTTACCGTCGCCGTTGTAGCCGCAGCATATTGCGGATAGAGCGGGAAAATCACAATTCTGTCGCAGCCAGCATTTTTAAGCGCGTGCAATTTATCGGGGATGGATGGTTGCCCGTAGCGCATCGCCCAATCGACCATGATATGTTCGTGCGAAGCCATCATTTCAGCGAGTTTTTCAGATTGACCACGCGTATATGTGCGTAGATAGCTTTCGTCCAACTCATTGTTCCAGATTGATTTATAAGCTTCACCAACTTTTTGTGGGCGTTTGTTTAAAACAATACCGAACAGGATGGGATACCACAGCACTTTAGGCCACTCGATCACCCGAGCATCGGTTAGAAACTCTTTGAGATATCGACGCATTGATGTGTAATCCGTGCCATCAGGTGTTCCCAAGTTGACGAGCAAAACACCAACCTTTCCAACGTTTACAGGTGGGTGTTCTTTCGGCAAATTTGTGGGAACTGGGGTAAATTTCATAAAACGGAACCATATGTTGAATGCAGTTAGACCTATATACGCTCTAAAATGCAATTTGGTCCAAAAAAATCTAAAGTTTTACATGCGGCAAATTATATAGGCGCCAAAACCAAAAGGCCCCGGACAAAGTCCGGAGCCTTGGTGATTTCAATGTGAATTGAAAAAAGCGTTCAATTACATTTATTTAGCAGTAATACGTCCGTCAAGGAATGGTTTATATGGTTGGTTGCTTGCAAGATATTCTGCAACAACATCAGCCAAATCTGGACCGTAGTCATAGGCATTCATACCGCCAGAAGCGAAGATTTTATAACCATCGCCACCACCACGCATATAGTTGTTTGATACAACGCCGTAAGTTGCACCCGCATCGATTGGTGATGCAGAGCCATCAGCGCCGACAACCATCACATCGCTAATGCGCTCGCCAGCAGGCTTGCTTGCATCAAATGTGTATTTTAGACCAGCAACTTGTGGGAAACGACCTTTAACTTCTTCGATTTGGCTGACACCATTTTCCAATGCGGCAACCACGTCTGCGCCTTTAAGCTGGAACGTGGACAGCGTGTTTTGGAATGGAAGTACTGTGAGCACTTCACCCATTGTAATCTCGCCTGCATCAATGGACGCGCGCAGACCACCACCGTTTTGAATGGCAATTGAAACGCCTTGATCCGCCACACGCGCAAGCATTGCATCCGCGACCAAGTTACCCATTTGGCATTCTTGCGTACGGCAGAAGCTGCGATCACCTTCAATGGCTGCATCGGCACTTGCCACAACGCGGTTTTTCATTTCATCAATTGGGCCAGCAAGTTCAGCAACTCGGGCGACGATTTCTGCATCTTCTTCAACAGATGCATCCAAAACGATTGTGTCACCTGTTGCGGATGTAACATTGCCTGCATCATCAAAATTGACTTTCAGATGGCCAACATATTTTGAATAGGCATAGGCTTGCACGACAGGCACATCACCAACCATTGTAGGATAGGCCATCGCGCCTTCAACAGTGTTTGACATGAGCGTATGAGAGTGGCCACCGACCACAACATCGATGCCGTCAACAGCTTCTGCAATTTCTAGATCTTTTGCTAGGCCCACATGGTTGAGCGCGATAATAATATCAACGCCTTCACCTTCAAGCGCGGCAACATCAGCTTTCAGACTTTCGATTTCATCCGTGAAGATGACAGCGCCCGATGGTGATGATGTTTCAACAGTATCAGCAGCAAGGGCTGAAATGATGCCGATCTTTTTGCCACCAACTTCCAACACAACGTGGTTTTCCACCTTGCCTTTCAAAATGTTTGATTGGCTGACATCGATATTGCCTGAGATGATTGGAAATGAAACAGCATCGGCAAGTTTTGCAAGACCTTCATCGCCATCATCGAATTCGTGATTACCTACGGCCATGACATCAAAACCAACTTTTTCAGCCAGTTCAGCTTCAACATCGCCTTTGTATGTCGTATACATCAAAGAGCCTTGATACTGATCACCTGCATCGAGAACGATGGTGTTCTCATCGGCAAGTTCAGCGCGGAGTTTATCGAGCATGGTTTTAACGCGCGCATATCCGCCAAAACATTTTCCCTCAGCATTATCTTCCGAACCACAGGTGGAATCATATTTGTTAATAGGCTCGACACGGCTGTGTAAGTCATTGATGTGTAGGATATTCAAAGAATAATCAGCTTGAGCGACGACTGTTGAAAGCGCGAGCGTCGCCGCACTAAGCCAAAGTGTTGTTTTCATTTTTTGCATTTAAGCACTCCCAGTGTAAGTGAAATAAAACCCGCAGTACTGTTTGTGGTCACGGATAATTTGAAGTCGACATACCACCCGAAGATGACAATCGCTTAATAACAATGGTTCCATTATAGCAAGCAAAGTGCAAGTCTAAATCTATACAAATTCCAAGATTTATTGATATAAAATTGGATAGAATTTATGATCGTCTTACGAGCGAAAACTGCGTACCTGCGCTGGAAGTGCAATTCATTCGAGTAGATGTTGCCAAAGCGCAATTCACTTGTGATACGCTTTGGCGGACGAGTGAACGCAACTCAATTTCAGCCAATGTAGGTGAGACTTGGCGGTAACTGCCCACAGCTAGAAGTGTGTTTGTTCCATCTGTCGTTTTGGTCTGGAACTGGCCATTGTTAAAGGTCGATAAAATACCATTTTGATCAAGCCATTCGCCTTCGAAAGATGCCGTTGGAGTAGACGCGGGAATATATGGTACTGACTGGCAGGATGCCAAGCCTAGAGCGAGTAGTCCGGTGAGCCAGATTTTTTTAAATTCAAACATATTCCACCCCTATTTTTGTAACGCCTTTGTGCGCCGAACAGATGGCGAAAACAAGGCAAAGTTCCAATTATCCAAGTTGTTTGTCGAGCTCTTCAAGCTCATTTATTAACCCTTCAATCATCGATAAACCCTTATCCCAAAAGTCTGGCTGTGTTGCATCAAGACCAAATGGCGCAAGTAATTCACTATGATGTTTCGTCCCACCTGCTTTTAACATGTCAAAATAACGGGCTTGAAAATCATCGTCTGCATTTTGGTAGACCGCGTAAAGTGAGTTCACAAGACAGTCACCGAAAGCATAGGCGTAAACATAAAATGGTGAATGGATAAAATGCGGAATATAGGTCCAGAATGTTTTGTAGCCATCGTCGAGATTAATCGCAGGACCCAAACTTTCCGCTTGGACCGACATCCATAAATCACCAATTTGATCGCTGGTTAATTCACCTTGTCGTCTTGATGTGTGTAGTTTTCTTTCAAACTCATAAAACGCAATCTGCCGAACAACGGTATTGATCATGTCTTCGACTTTTTGCGCCAAAATTGCTTTGCGTTCGCGGGCATCCTCGGTTTTGTCGAGGATCGCGCGAAATGTCAGCATCTCACCAAAGACCGATGCCGTTTCTGCCAGCGTTAATGGCGTAGATGCCATAAGTGCACCTTGATCTCCCGCCAATACTTGATGCACACCATGGCCCAATTCGTGCGCAAGGGTCATAACATCTCGGGCCTTGCCCATGTAATTTATCAATACATATGGATGCACAGAGGGTACGGTTGGATGTGCAAAAGCACCTGGCGCTTTTCCTTCTCGATTGGCGGCATCAATCCAGCCTTTGTCGAAAAAGTCTCCCGCAGTCTCAGCCATTTCTGGTGCAAATTCTGAATAGGCGGATAAAACAATTTCTTTTGCATCTTCCCAGCCCACAAGTGATTTTGGGGTTTCTGGAAGCGGCGCATTTCGATCCCAATAATTGAGCTTCTCAACACCAAGCCATTTTGCCTTCAATTTATAATATCTATGCGACAGGCGCGGATAAGCGTTCTTCACTGATGTCATCAATGCATCGACAACGTCTCTTTCAACGCGATTGGCAAGATGTCGACTATCAGCTATATCTTCAAAACCACGCCAGCGATCAGAAATTTCTTTGTCTTTTGCCAACGTATTGGTGATCAATGTAAAGACGCGCAAATTGTTGGAAAAAGTCTCAACGAGAGCTTTTGCTGCTCTTTCGCGTATCGCTGCATCTGGTTCTTGCAAAAGATTTAAGGTCGGTTCGAGCGGAAGCGTTTGTCCATCAACGTCAAAGCGCAAGTCAGCCATTGTTTCATCAAACAACCTGTTCCAAGCTCCGTGACCAGTCATCGATTTTTCGTGGAAAAGTTGTTCTATATTTTCTTCCAACTGATGCGGCTTATCTTTTCGCAGATCCAAGATCCAGGACTTGTAATGGGCTGTTAGCGCGTCATTTTCGATCCCATGCATGATCTCAGTTTCATCTATACGGTTGAGTTCAAGCGTGAAAAAAATCAAATGTGCACTGGCATCAGTGATATGTGCTTGCATATCACCATAAAACTTTGCGTTGTCTGTATCGAGTGTATTTGAGAAGTAAAGCAAGCCGGCATAGGAGGCTATCCGACCCATAACTTCTTCAATTTGCTCATACTCTCGGATCGCAGCGCCAAGTCCATGATCTCCGCTAGATTTTGTTGCGCTTTGCAAATTGCCCTTCCAGCGGGATTCGAAGGCCTCTGATGCCGACTGTGTCCACTCTAAATCTTTCTGAAACGCATCAGATTGCTGGCTTTCGTATAGGTCATCCAAGTTCCAGCTGGGTAGATCTCCCAGTTCCTGTAGTTGTGCAGCAGTATTGTATGACCAAAGCACCTGAGATTTTTGGGGAGATATTGGCAATTTCAATCTTCCGATTCCGCATGTCGCATAAGTTAGTTACGACTTTAATCAATTGCTGCGCAATTTGGAAAGTCATTTTTCAAGTTTTTGGTGCAATGATGGTGACGGGGACGTATCGAGACCATCAAATAAGAGGCCGTTATGTCAAAAAAGGTTCTGATCATCAGTTCAGACGTGGAAAGTTATGAGATCGCTTTGCGAATGGCCAAGGTTACGCATTTTGAACTCATTTTTTCCCATTCAATTGAGCAGATAAAATCGCAACTCAACGGTTCAAAAGAACAAATTTCTGCTATTCATTTCGACGTTAACTCGGGCCAGATCGATCTTGAGATAGCGTCAGAATTACTGCTTCCGTTTGCATGTCAAATGCCAATTATTGTTCGAACAAGTAAACACGGCAATATTTATCAGCCTTTGCAACATCTCGTATCATTGTCGTTTATGACGCTGCACGGCAATTCTCTTGACGAGCTCACACAGTCTTTCATTTTGTTGGATATGTTTTGTGAATTCATCGGTTCCAAACAGCAATTGCCTGATTGGGCAAATGTGCGAGATGGAAATGATGAATTTATACTTCAAGCCGCTGTTAAGGCATCCAAAGGCAATCTGCCGGTTCTGATCGAAGGTGCTATTGGTACTCCAAAATTGGAAATGGCGGTTGCGACCCATAAATTTAGCAATCGATATCGAAACTCACTGAAAATTATTGATGCAAGAACAAACTCACCGACGGAGTTGATGACCTCTATTTTCGGCAATCCAGTCACAACCGGCTTGTTGGAAGAGGCGGATCACGGGACGTTATTTATTAATAATCTCAATCATTTTAGTGATGAATTTCAAAGTAAAATTTCCAGCTTTTTGAACGATGGAATGGTCTTTTCAAAGAACGAACGAAAGCGCAAAAAACTTGATGTAAAACTTATCATTGCGACCGATTTGGATTTAATCCGCGAGGTTAAATCCGGAACGATTGATGAAGCTCTATATTATCGTTTGAGCGTTTCACCCATCGTCATGACGAAGTTTAATTCCATTGCTGATGATATGCGGAGTTGGATCGAGACCTATATTCATCTCATAAAACCCAAGCTCGTATCGAACGATGTTGAATTTGAGCCTACTGCGATAGATGCACTTGCCGCATTTGATTGGCCTGGGCATCACATTCAGTTCACGCAGGTCTTGGCCTGGGCTTTCATTCAGGCCCAAAGTGGTTCAATTGGCTTAAAAAATCTGCCAAGTTTTCTGCATCCTACCGATATTACCAGCGATGATCTAATCATTGCTCCTAAACTTGCTCCGGATTTAGCCGACATGTCAATTTCTGAGCATAATGAAGCGGTAGAACCTCGCAACGAAATGTCCATTGCACCAGCGCAATATCTCAACATGTTTGACGATGATGGTGAACTTCGTTCGATCGTCGACATTGAAGAGGAGCATATCCGTCGAGCGATCGCTTTTTATGATGGTAAAATGAGTTTCGTTGCACGACAACTTGGAATAGGGCGATCGACACTTTATCGCAAATTAAAAGAGTATGAGATTGACCCGGATCGTCCCTTGGAATATGCCGACTAAAACCCTATATGTCCTTACATGGTAGGGTTTGGTTGAGTTGAAGTCCAAATTGCTTATTTGAAAGCGTTCTTTAAGGACTTTTTAGCAATTCGTTTACTATAATGACAACATGTGGCAGATACGTTAAGAATTGCCATGGTGTTACCGCATTTGTTAAATAGAAATCAGCTCAAAAGCATTGCATAGGACGAGGGCGAGTTTGCTAGGTCAGCTTACAGATATAGATTTGCGTCAAGTTTGTGCGCATCTTATGGGGAAATTTGCGTTTGCAATCGCGCTGTTTGCCTTATCTGTGACGTTTAATATTGCACCATCTTTTGTCAATGCGGATCCCGCTTTTGCTGAGACACGATCTCTGAAATTGTATTACACCCATACACGAGAGCGCGAAAAAATCGTGTTCAAGAAAAACGGTCGTTACGATAAAGCCGGCTTAAGAAAACTTAATCGGTTCTTACGAGATTGGCGCAACAACAAAGTTATCGCTTTTGATCCAAAACTTTTTGATCTTGTGTGGGAAGTTTATCGTCGTTCAGGTGCCAAGAACTATATCCACGTTGTATCATCATATCGCTCTCCTGAATCCAACGAATTGCTCAGACGCACGCGCGGTGGGCAAGCGAAAAACAGCCAACACCTTTATGGCAAGGCGATAGATTTTTATATCCCAGGTGTGAAATCGAGCAAGCTGCGTGCAATTGCGATGAAACTTCAAGGCGGTGGTGTTGGATATTATCCAAGATCATCATCGCCATATGTGCATTTGGATGTTGCAAGCGTTCGGGCTTGGCCGCGTATGAGCCGAAAAGAATTGGTCCGGTTGTTTCCTGATGGCAAAACCCTTCACCTGCCATCTGATGGAAAACCACTGCCGGGATATAATGTCGCTCTGCGTGAATATAAACGACGTGGCGGCGGTATAGATACAGGCCGCAGCAAACCGATCAAAAAAGAAGAACCAGCACCAGCTCGTACCGTTATCGCGAAAGCAGATAATAATGATAACCAGAATGCTGATAGTTCTGGTGGATTATTTAGCAATCTGTTCGGACGCCGAAATAACAACAATGCACAACCAACACCAGCACCTCGTCAGCAGGTAGCGGCGGTTGCGCGTGCACCTGAACCGACATTTGCTGAGAATACGGCCGACCTGCCGCGAGAAAATATCCCTGTCCCGACATTATTGGCGACAGTAGATGATAATATTGCTGCGGACATTAAACCGGAAATTACAACTCAGGAAGGCGTGCAAATCGCTTCCCTTATCCCGCAGCCGCAAGAACGGCCTGAAGGGCTGGCATTGTCTGAGGTGCGGCCACTTGCCTATGACCAGCCGGATACGAAACGGCCTCTGCCAAGTCTAACAGCGATTATCGCAGCTGCAGTTGAAACTGATCGCAAACGTAAGGAAAATGGTGAAATTCCTACGCCTAAACTTACAAGCTTTGGAGCACCTCAAGAAAAGCGGATTAATTTTGCTTCGCTGGAAACCCCCGAGCTTCGCGCACATAA
The DNA here is from genome assembly GCA_963691785.1 of Lentilitoribacter sp. Taxonomy (GTDB): domain Bacteria; phylum Pseudomonadota; class Alphaproteobacteria; order Rhizobiales; family Rhizobiaceae; genus Lentilitoribacter. The sequence continues at coordinate 3,420,192 of OY829371.1, read as the reverse complement.
TCGTTTAGATCGTACAGAACTTGGTGCCAGCGTGTCCAAAGCTTTAGAAGATTCTCGTAAGGGCGGACGACCAAATTTACGCGATGCGATTGCCGCAAAATATAAAGCCAAAGCATCGGCGCCAACATTTGAACAGATCACCATATCTAAACGTGTCTTCTCGCAAGACAGCATTGTAAACATGAAACCGCCAGCCAAAGCACCACGCTTTGTCAATCGCTTTATGAGAAAAGCACCGGTTGTTGTTTATGCAAATGGTTTTTCGAAAGAAAATATCGACCAGCAGGGTCAGACGACATTTACTGGCAATGCCGTCAATTTCTTACCGGTTGTGAGATATAACGGCTGACCAGCCAAAATACTCTCTAATTTTGATAGACTATTCGCCTGTTGCGTTGTCTGCTGGCAACATGCCCAAAGCTGCAAGATATGTATCCAGCACAGCTTCTTGTTCCATGCGCTCATTTTGGTCGAGCTTGCGAATGGAGACGACTTTGCGGAGGACTTTTGTGTCATAGCCCATCGCTTTCGCTTCGCCATAGACATCTTTAATATCATCGGCGATTGTTTTCTTTTCTTCCTCGAGACGTTCAATGCGCTCGATGAAAGCTCGTAATTGATTGCTGGCTACACCGCCGACTACATCATCTGACATGGGTCATCCTTATTTGATCGCGGTTTTCAACAAATGCCTTCAAACCGCAAATAGCTAATCTGTTTTGTGCAATACCTGACTGGCAATCTTAGATTGGTCAAGCAAATATGGTGGGCTTACGCGTCTTTTGGTTTGTTTTCCTCAAAAGACTGTTGTTGTTCTGGCGTGGCTTCGGTTTGGTATTTGGATTTCCAGTCCGAATAGGGCATGCCATAGACAATTTCTCTGGCGGCTTCTTTATCGATATCCAAGCCTTTCAGATCTGCTTCTTCCTTATACCATTTGGAAAGGCAGTTGCGGCAAAAGCCAGATAAATTCATCAAGTCGATATTTTGAACATCCGTACGGTTCTGCAAATGAGACACCAAGCGGCGAAACGCTGCCGCCTCGAGTTGGATCCGTTGTTCATCATTCATGAGCTAAATTCCTTCATCGCCTTATTGCCGTAATACTTTACAAATAATGATTCGTGATGTTGAAATCGATAGCTAACAGAAAATTTATCCGTGATGGATGAAAATAAGCTATACAAAGGGAACAGAGCCATTTTTGTGAAAGGATTATCTTATTTTGACCTCTCGTCGTATAAAATATAATCGTTTTAACTATGAAACGTTGACTTTACAGGCTTTGCAGCGCAAAAGGACATCCAAGGTTTTCAATCAACTAAAATCGAGTTCATTCGTGCGTATTATGTCATCGTTAGCTGACGGTTTGTTTTCATCAGGCGGACTGTTATCACCTGTCATAAAACTTTCACTGCTGACCTTCATTGTATTCGCAAACCCAATGTGGGGCGATGAAGCGCGAGCCGATTTCAGAGTCTGCAATGGTACACAATCGCTGGTCGGAGTTGCCATTGGATATAGAACAGCAGACGGATGGGTTTCTGAAGGTTGGTGGCAAGTTCAACCAACATCATGTGAAACGCTGATTAAAGGGAAGATTGAATCCAGATTTTATTATGTTTACGCCGAAGATGCCGCCGGTGGTGGCCGCTGGGGCGGGGATATTAATATGTGTGTGTCGGATACTGAGTTCAAAATAGTCGGCGTTGAAGACTGTTTTGCGCGCGGTTTCCAACGCATGGGATTTAAGGAATATGACACCGGACGTCAGGGGAGTTGGATGGTTCAGCTCACCGATGGTTTGGAACAACAGGGAACGCCAACGCAATGAGAAGAAAACGTAAGGTCAAAATTTTAGCAACTCTTGGCCCGGCTTCATCCGATGAAGCAACAATCAAGAAGCTTTACGAAGCAGGTGCTGATGTATTCAGAATCAATATGAGCCATTCGAGCCATGAAGTTCTGAATGACCTCGTACAAAAAATTCGAAATGTTGAAAAAGCGTGCAATCGTCCCATCGGGATTTTAGCAGATATCCAAGGTCCAAAACTTCGTGTTGGCATGTTTGAAGGCAATGAAGCTGCTCTGGAAATTGGTCAAACTTTTACTTTCGATGGTGATGAAACACTGGGTGATAAAACCCGTGTTTATCTTCCACATCCAGAAATTTTGGCTTCAGTTAAAGTTGGTGATCGTCTGCTCATTGATGATGGTCGTTTGCAGCTTAAAGCAACGAAATGCGATGGGAATTCTATTGTCACAGTAGTGGTTAATGGTACGAAGATTTCCAATAAAAAAGGTGTAAGCCTTCCGGATACTGATCTTGCTGTGAGTGCACTAACAGCCAAGGATCGTTCGGACATTGATGCTGTGATTGCAAATGGGTCTGTCGACTGGATTGCGCTTTCATTTATTCAGCGCCCAGAAGATTTGGTCGAAGTACGTGAAATTGTTGGCGATCGTGCAGCGCTCATGTCGAAGATTGAAAAGCCTCAGGCTCTTGAAAAAATTGACGAAATTATCGAATTGTCCGATGCAATCATGGTTGCACGCGGTGATTTGGGTGTTGAAATGCCAATTGAATCCGTACCTGGTATTCAAAAGCAGCTGACACGTGCCTGTCGTCGCGCTGGTAAGCCAGTTGTGGTTGCAACACAGATGCTTGAATCCATGATTACAGCACCTGTGCCAACACGCGCTGAAGTCTCTGACGTGGCCACGGCTGTGTTTGAAGGTGCAGATGCTGTGATGTTGTCAGCTGAATCAGCTGCTGGTCAGTTCCCTGTTGAAGCGGTCTCAACCATGGCATCGATTGCCCGTAGTGTGGAACTTGATCCAACATATACAGGTATTGCGCATGCGCAACGCGCTGAGCCAGATCCAACAATTGCTGATGCAATTTCATTGGCTGCACGTCAAACGGCTGAGACCTTGGATCTGCCGGTAATTGTTTGTTACACAGCTTCTGGTGCCACAGGCATTCGTGCATCGCGTGAGCGTCCAAATGTTCCGATTATTGCGCTTTCGCCTGTGCTTGATACAGCACGCAAATTGTCAATCGTTTGGGGTTTGCACAGTGTGATTACCGGTGATGCAACTGATCTGGATGACATGGTTGATCGTGCGTGTAAAATTGCAGCTGATGAAGAATTTGCCAAAATAGGCGACCGCATCATCATCACTGCAGGTGTTCCGCTTGGAACATCCGGTGCCACGAATATGCTGCGCATCGCGCATATTGGTGATGTTCGCTAAATATTAATATCAGTTTTTTGAGAGACAAGTTGGCGGGAAAGCTTTTGATCAAGCTCTTCCGCCTTTTCTTTTAGCGGTCCGACGCCTTCTCCGCGAAGTTTTTTAATCGCCGCAATCGTTAAATCAGTGGCGATATGATCCGGCTTATGGCCAAGATTTTCCAAATCATATAATTCAGAGCCTTTAATGTGTTGATGCAATCCATCGGAATGGATGTACGGAAAAACAACTGTATCCCGATTGCCCGAGATGATGATTGTTGGTGCGGAGATTGTTTTATATTTCGGCCAGGTTTGGCACAGATAATCGTAAAGACTGACAATGTCTTTTGCGTTATCGCGGAAAGTTTTCGGTCTTAAAACAAGCTCTGGCGCCGTATCAGCCACATAAGTTTCTGGCATTTTGTTGGGCCAGAATACGCATTTTGAACCACTTTCAATCCGTCGCAAACCGGCAATAAGTGCCAGTGTATTGGCAAATAGCCATCCCAGAACAGGCCAACTGGATAATGTGTAATACCACCTCACGCCACCTGGCCAGGGATATGCAACGGGTGAGAGAAATAAAAGGCCATGAATTTTGTCCGGATGATGGACAGCAAAGCTTGCAAGCACAGCACCACCAAATGAGTGACCCACCATAATGGCTTGATCCATTCCCAATTGATCCATCAATTTCGCAATAATTTCTGCCTGTTGATCGGGATATTTATTTGCATCAGATCCTCTTTCTGACCAGCCGTGACCAGGTCGATCAAGAAAGAGCAAGTCTGCATCAAGGTTCAATTTGTCCTTAAAAGGTGCCAATTGATCACGCAGATTACCGCTGGCTCCGTGAATAAATACCACAGGTGGATGATTCGTCGGGCGGTCGCTTTTAACGTATTTGGCATGAATTTTGACGCCATCGACGTCATAATACTCACCAATTGGCGGGTATTTTTTGCCAATTTGATGCGACTTAACTTGGGTATAAATGAATAGGATGATGATGAGGACGATAAGTCCTAGTCCACCAAATATGAAAATGTCCAACTATTAAGTTCCGAGATCAGATTTCGCTTTTTTCAAGCTTTTGCATGATTTTGATCATGCTGGCTTGAGCATTTCTGTTCGCAGGATAGATTGATAAAACGCGTTCGTAAACTTCTAATGCTTTGTCATCTTCGCCAATGGCTGACAATATTGTTGCCATTCCAACAAGGGCACCAAAATGTCTTGGTTCTAGCGCTAAAGTTTGCTCGATATCGGCCATGGATTTGACGTAGTTTTTCATCACATAATGCAATGTAGCACGACGGTTCCAGCCTTCTGCATAGTCGGGAAGTAACACAATGACCTGATCTAGAAGTTCCATTGCATCGGAATTACGACCATCACGCATGGCTTGTTGTGCCCAAACCATCAACGCGTTGGCTGTGGCACTGCCTGATATTGCCCAACTAATGGAGATCCGAGATGCGAGGCGTTTTGCTTTGCCAAAATTTGGCTCTCGCTTAAGCTCACCAAATAATTCATCCAATTTTTCAGCGCGAGAAAGTCTGACCTTACCCGGCTTTTTGGCTGATGTTGTTGCTTTTGGTATTGAAGACGTTGTGACCGGGTCTGTTATTACTACTTCGGAATGTGCTGTACCGGTTATCGTCAGCGACGCAACAAAAATCAGAGTATGAATCAAATTAAAATGGCGCATAATAGGTATATGGTTACCTAGTTTGCGCCAAACGTCAAACCCTAATAAGCACGGACAACTATTCGTTAACCATGTTTAGGAAATATTTAACAAAATGTGAATGACAAATCAGTGTCGTTAACGATTCGTTTATTAAACGATGATCCGTTATTATCCTTGACGTGCTTTAAAACGTGGATTTGATTTGTTGATAATGTAAACGCGGCCTTTACGACGAACCAAACGGTTTTCGCGATGACGGCTTTTAAGTGACTTAAGAGAATTTTTAATTTTCATCTTTTTTTCCACGCCACTTGTTGGCGTTGCTCCTAAATAATCAAAGCGCGCCAGACGAGGCGCGCCATTTGTTGGGCAGGAGGTAACTTTTTCGAACGTATTTGTCAACATCAAAGCCGATAAACCATCAAAAATTTTGTGACATTCCTGTAATATGTATGACTTGGTGATTGTAATATTTATCACTTTAGGAATGTGACATGACCCATTTTTCGGCCCGGCCGCGCTTCCAACTTACCATATAAGTGAATTTTGGCACTTTCATCTTTGGCGTGTTTCTCCAAATCGTTCACATCATCGCCGATCAAATTCAGCATCACACAATCGCTATGTCGTTTGGCTGTTGACAGTGCAAGGCCGCTAATGGCGCGAATATGTTGCTCAAATTGAGACACGACACATGCAGCTTCCGTCCAATGGCCAGAATTATGGACACGCGGCGCAATCTCATTCACACAGATATTAAAATCATCGCTATTTGCATTTTCGACAAAAAACTCAACCGCAAACACGCCAACGTAATTAAGGTGTTCCGCAATTTTCTGCGCATATTCGATCGCAGTGGCTTTGACGCTTTCATTGACATTAGCAGGAATCGTCGATGTATGCAGGATGTGGTTTTTGTGCACATTTTCAGCCACATCAAAAGCTTCAAATGATCCGTCGATGGCACGTGCTGCGATGACAGATACTTCGCAATCAAAGTTCACGAATGCCTCTAAGATTGCATCTTGACCTGCCATGGCCTCAAATGCGGACGGCAGCTCATTCATATTGTCGATTTTGACCTGCCCTTTACCGTCATATCCCAGGCGTCGTGTTTTTAAGATCGCGGGGAGGGAGGTCTGTGCAACACCATCTTCCAGGTCTTTAAGCGTATTAACGGCGCGAAAACCTGCTGTTTTCGCGCCAATTCCATGGGCCATTTGTTTTTCAAGCAGGCGGTCTTGTGAGATCTTCAAGGCTTCTGCACCGGGATAAACGGGAATGACTTTTTCCAAGGCTTGAATTGCGGCGCTTGGTACATTTTCAAACTCGTAAGTGACGACGTCACATTGGTCGGCAAGGCTTTCCAGTGCAATCTCATCATCATAAGCTGCGATGATTTGATCATTGGCAACTTGAGCTGCGGGCGCATTGGGATCGGGTTCTAAAATCACAGTTTGATAGCCCAATTGTGCTGCGGCCATGGCGAGCATCCTGCCAAGCTGTCCGCCGCCTATAATGCCAATTGTGGAATTAGGAGCTAGTGCCGTCATCTTATACATTGTCCGTAGGTTTTTCAGCAATTGACGCTGAATTTGCAGCGCGCCATGCGTCTAGATTTTTTGCGATCTTTTCATCATTTAGCGCGATCACTGCAGCCGCCATAAGGCCTGCATTTTTTGCGCCTGCTTTACCGATTGCTAGCGTACCAACTGGAATGCCGCCAGGCATTTGGACAATGGATAACAGGCTATCTTGACCTGATAAGGCTTTGCTTTCCACAGGCACGCCAAAAACCGGAAGCGATGTTAGAGATGCGACCATGCCCGGCAAATGTGCTGCGCCGCCTGCACCTGCGATAATAACTTTAAAACCTTCGTCGCGCGCTGACTTTGCAAATTCATACATGCGGTCTGGCGTTCTATGCGCAGAAACAATACGTGCGTCATATTCCAGTTCCAATGCGTCCAAAATATCGGCAGCATGCTTCATAGTTGGCCAATCAGATTGGCTCCCCATGATGATGGCAATGGGGGCGGAAGTTGTCGTGGTCAATGTGTTGGTCCTATTTAAGCAATAATATCTGGGATAATTTGGTCTTCGAGTTTGCTGATCTTGTCTTTGATCGCCAGTTTTTTCTTTTTCATACGTTGTATGGACAGGGCATCAGCACCAGTTTCAATCATTGCTCTGATCGCAAGATCATAATCTGCATGCTCATGTTTGAGTTTAGCCATTTGCATTTTCAACTCAACTTGGTCTTGGTCGGCCATTTAAATATCCATATGTCTGAACTTCGAATAGACGTATTTCAACAATATAATTTAATAATAAATTATTATCGATAAAAAATTCCCTTCGACAATTGGGCTGACACATGGCACACTTCTTATGCCAAATCTAGTTTCTCTTTATTTCGGCTAAAGTCAGACTTTTAATCAAGGAGAAAATATATGTCATTTGAAACACATCTTGCATCACTTGAGGCCAAACATACTGCTTTGGAAAATGAGCTTGCAGCACTGCTGAGCCGCCCTCAACCGCAGGAAGAACTTGTCATTGATTTGAAGCGAAAGAAACTCCGACTGAAAGACAAAATGGAGATGTTAAAAACCGCTAATTAGCGTCTTAACTCTTTGTTTTTAAATTGTTAAGCTGGCTCGGCCCAGAATTGGTCGAGCCAAATATTTAATTTGTTAAACCCGTCATGACTGATCGAATAAAATCTGCGGGTACCTTCATTTTTTACCTCAACCAGACCACTATCCAATAGAGCTTTTAAATGCTGGGAGACAGCAGGTCTGCTGATAGGTAAACCTTTTGCCAATTCATTCACAGTCTGTGGGCCTCTGAGAAGTTCTTCCAGAAGGTATCTGCGATTCGCATCAGCAATTGCGGAAAATGGATCTATCTTTTGCATACTAACAGGCTAGTGGAATTTATTGTGCGATGCAAGAAGATTGTGCGTTGCAAAATATTCTATTTTTAAGATCATCCGATCAATCCATCATATATCAGCTTTATACCGGTCAAAAACATGAGCGCATACATGAACGGGAAAAAGATCTTTGCAGACATGCGTTTGACCACCCAAGCACCGCACAATGTTGCGATAGCAGCAAGTGGTATCAGCACCAATGATGATTGTAGATTTGTCGTATCAAACTGACCAAGTGCAAAATAGGGGATCAATTTGATCACATTAACGATGAAAAAGAAGCGAACACTTGTACCCGTATAGATACGCGGTGTTTGACCCAAAGGGAGTGTGTAAACTTGATAAGGTGGGCCACCCGCATGTGAGACGAAGCTTGTATAGCCTGCAACTGCCCCCCAGAAACGACCTGCCCAACTATTTGCTTCTTTGGGGGATTGGACTTTAGCTCTGTTCGCAAATTTCATCGTGAGGAAGTAAATCACAAAGCTGACTGCAATGATCCCAACAATCAATCGTACCAGATTTTCACTCACATATGCTGCGGTTAAGCCACCAATTGCAATGCCCACAACAGCGCCTGGCAACATGATCTTTAGGAGCTTTAAGTCAAAGTCTTTGCGCCAGGACCAAAGGCTAAAGATGTCCATGACAATGAGAATTGGTAACAAGATAGCAGCTGCCTGAATGGGTGGCATAGCGATCGCCATGATAGGAACACCTAACATTGCCATTGCGCCGCCCAGGCCACCTTTTGAAAGACCGGTCAAAATGACTGCAATAATGGCGCAGACTAAAACTAATGGGTCACTTGTTAGGAACATCCTTGAACTCCTTGGCTCTAAGGTTTATCGGGTAATGGAAAATAAAGACTGCATCAATGGCTAAAACGCTGGCGGGCATAACTTTAAACAACCAAACAGATCGCAATACTTATGACTTTGACACCAAATCGTTGCCGCCTTGTCCTCATTACTCCTGATTTGGAAGATCTTTCTCAACTTAGTGATTGTGTGGATAACGCCTTGCGGGGCGGTGATGTCGCTTCGGTGATCATCCCACAACGACAAATGGATGATCATACATTTCAAAAGGTTGCAGAGGCATTGGTGCCGATCGTCCAAAAAGCGGATGCTGCTGCATTGATTGCTGGTGATACGCGCGTAATGGGGCGTTCAAAAGCTGATGGTGTGCATGTCATTGGCAATGCAGAAGATGTGTATGATGCTGTGGAAGACTTTGCGCCGCAAAAGATCGTCGGTGGCGGCAATGCAAAAGATCGCCATGCGGCTTTATCCATCGGTGATACGCAGCCAGACTATTTGTTTTTTGGTAAAATTGATGGCGATATCAAGCCTGAAGCCCATCCAAAAAACCTAGCTCTGGGTCAGTGGTGGGCTGAGTTTGTCGAAATTCCATGCATTGTCGCAGGTGGTAGCCATATTGATTGCGTAGACAAAGTAGCTGAGACAGGGTGTGATTTTATTGCGCTTGGTAAGGCGGTTTTCGCAAAACCACACGAAGCAGCATTAAAAGTTTCTGAGATAAATGCTATTCTTGACGAAAAAGCGCCACGATTTGAAGATTAAATGCGGTTCAAACTTAAATGCGTGCTGTCTAACTAATACAATTGCTGGAGAATTGAATGTCTAAAAATAGATTGGTAATATTTGCCATGTTTATTTTTGCCGGATTATCCAGTGCACATGCTCAATTTGTGCCGGTGCCCAGTGATGAAAATGGGGATACGGCAACGACGCCTCCCAATTTAAAAATGTTAAAAACTATTCCGAGTGCGCCTTTTGAAGATTTGAGCAGTTTTCAAACGCCGCAAGACAACGCGTCGGGCAAAACCGACCGTGTTCGCACCAAAGAAATTGATGCTGCAGCATGGTTGCCCTTTGGCGCGTTCCAACGTGGTCAATATTTAAGAGCAATGGAACTCGCGCTACCGCGTGCGCAACTTGGTGATCCTGCCGCGCAAACTTTGTTAGCTGAGTTATTTGCTGAAGGTTTTGGTGTCGGCCGTAGCATGGATGATGCTGTGTTTTGGTATGATCAGGCGGCAAAAAATGGGGATCCTGCCGCGCAGTATAAATTAGCACTTTTGTTGACCGATGGCCGATATATCGAGCGCAATGATGATCGCGCGCGTGAACTCATGAAACAATCGGCAGAAGCTGGTAATCCCGAAGCACAATTTAATTATGCGCAATTGCTTGTGGCTGAAAAACCGGGACCAGTTGGAATTCGTGAGGCTTTGCCGTTTTTTGAAAAGTCCGCCGCTCGCGGCATTCCGGATGCACAATACGCGTTATCTCAGATTTATATCAATGCACTTGATGTTGATGATGCCAAGCGCGCAATTGCCCGCCGTCATCTTATTGCAGCAGCACGTGCAGGTTATGACACCGCACGATTGGATCTGGCCATTTGGTTGATCGACGGGGTTGGTGGGGATCGAGATTTTGACGCTGGTTTTGAATGGATGAGCCTTGCGGCGCTTAAAGGCAATGTGATTGCACAGAACAGATTAGCTCATCTTTATATCCAAGCCATTGGTACAAGAGGCAATCCGATTGAAGCTGGAAAATGGTATATTATTTCGCGCCGCGCAGGCCTTGAAGATGCGAGCCTTGAGGATTTTTATCAGGGTTTGACAGTTGAAGAGCAAAAAGCATCCCTTGCAGCTGCAAATGAGCTGCGTTTTTAACCATTCATCTCGACGAAGGCTTGAAAAACACACCGTTTTGTGTTCTTGAAGCGGCAATTGCCCAATTCGCAAAGGGCTTGTCTCAATATACTGGAATATATCCATGAAAATTAACGGTAATGAAATCCGCCCCGGCAACGTTATTCAGCACAATGGTGGCCTGTGGGCTGCGGTTAAAACAAATGCAGTTAAGCCAGGTAAGGGCGGTGCATTTAATCAGGTAGAATTGAAAAACCTCATCGACGGCACAAAGCTTAATGAGCGTTTCCGTGCCAGCGAAACTGTTGAACGCGTGCGTTTGGAACAAAAAGATTTTCAATATCTTTATGCCCAAGATGACATGCTTGTTTTCATGGATACAGAAAGCTATGAGCAGCTTGAGCTACAATCTGATTTCGTGGGTGATCGTTCTGCGTTTTTGCAAGATGGTATGATGGTGACTGTTGAGCTTTTTGAGGAAAAAGCCATTGGCGTGCGTTTGCCAGACCAAGTGACTTTGGAGATCGCTGAAGCTGATCCTGTGGTTAAAGGTCAAACTGCGGCCTCATCTTATAAACCTGCGGTTTTGGAAAATGGTGTCCGCATTCTTGTGCCACCGTTCATCTCGGCCGGTGAAAAAGTGATCGTGGACACCAATGATCTAACTTACGTTCGTCGTTCAGAATAGTCGGAAGCTTATTCTAACCTGCGATAACAGATAAAACAGAGATTTTTTAAATGGCACGTTCAGCATTACTCAACGTCATGGTTCAAGCCGCTATGAAAGCGGGTCGCTCCTTATCTCGTGATTTCGGAGAAGTGCAGCAGCTTCAGGTGTCGGTGAAGGGGCCATCTGATTATGTTAGTCAGGCAGACATTAAATCTGAAAAAATTGTCCGCGAAGAGCTTTTAAAAGCACGTCCGACTTATGGCTTTTTGGGTGAAGAGGGCGAAGAGATCAAAGGTACTGACGGCACACACCGTTGGATTGTTGATCCTTTGGATGGAACGACCAACTTCTTGCACGGATTTCCAATGTTCTCCGTTTCCATTGCGCTTGAGCGTGGTGGTGAACTTGTGGCTGGTGTGATCTTTAATCCTGCGACAGATGAATTGTTCACTGCAGAAAAGGGCGGCGGCGCTTATATGAATGACCGTCGTCTGCGTGTCGCTGGACGTAAGAAGCTGACTGATTCTATTGTCACTTGTGGCGTTCCGCATCTCGGTCGTGGTAATCACGGTAAATTCCTTGTACAGCTCGCCAATGTGATGGGTGAAGTCTCCGGTGTTCGCCGCACAGGTGCGGCTTCTATCGATCTCGCTTATTTGGCGGCTGGTCATGTAGATGGTTATTGGGAAGAGGGGCTTGCACCTTGGGATATCGCCGCTGGCATTGTCCTTATTCGCGAGGCAGGTGGCTTTATTTATGACGCTGATGGCGGCACAAAGATGCTAGAAAAAGGTTCTCTTGTTGCAGGCAATGAATATATTCAAAAGTCATTGAGCGAAGTTGTTTCTCGCCCTGCGCCGAAAAAGGCTTAATGTCCTTTTAAAAATTAACTAACTTTTTTAACGAAGTTTATCGGAAACGCTTTTATTTTCGCCATTTTTTTGCTTAGAGTCCTTTCACGGGGATAAGTATATAAAAAATTAGGCGGATATTAGGGTATGGCTACTTCGAGTTGGGACCAAGTTTCTGAGAATGGCAAAGCGCCAAACAAGCTCTCAAGTCCTATTGTTTTCTTGTTTAGTGTGTTGATATCATTGGTTTTTGTTGGTTTTGCCGTGGCCGTGTTGTTTCGGCAGGTCCAATCCGCATTCCTGGCTAATCCGGGCCTAAACGGCCTCATCATCTTTGTCTTGTTCTCTGGCGTGCTTCTCGCCATTCGCCAAATTACGCAATTAAGACCTGAAGTAAAATGGGTTAATTCTTTCCGTGCGGCAGGTGACGCTGACAAAGTTAGTCGCGATCCAATTCTGCTTGCACCTATGCGGGTCTTGTTCAGCGGACAGCGTGAAAAGGCATTGACCACATCATCTCTTCGTTCAATTTTGGATTCTATTGCCAATCGTCTGGATGAATCGCGCGATACAACCCGCTATCTTATTGGCCTGTTGGTATTCTTGGGTCTTTTAGGTACGTTTTGGGGTCTGCTTGGAACTATCGGTTCGATTAAAGATGTGATCGGTTCGCTCGATGCTGGCTCAGGCAATACCGAAGATGTGCTCGCCGCGCTTAAAACGGGATTGGGCGCACCGCTTGATGGCATGGGCACAGCATTTTCGTCCTCACTCTTTGGTTTGGCCGGTTCTTTGATCTTAGGGTTTATCGACCTCCAAGCAGGATGGGCGCAGTCGCGTTTTTATTCGGAACTTGAAAATTGGTTGGCATCAGTGACCGATGTCACATCTGATGTCGGTAGCGCAAATGTGCCAACGATCACGACAAATGCTGACAGCTCTGAAGAGCTGAAAGCCGTTGCAGAGCATTTGAAAAACCTTTCTGTTGACGGTGGCACCAACCAACGCACAACAGCTGCCATGGCAAATTTGGCGGAAGGCATACAGGGTCTTGTCAAAAATATGCGCAATGAACAACAAATGCTGCGAGATTGGATTGATGCGCAACAAGAAGAGTCTAAATCAATGCGTCTGACGTTGGATAAATTGGCCGACCGGATCAAAGATAAGTAGGGCGGGAACATGGCTCTTTCTCGCAATCGTCGCCGCGACCGTTCAGTCGACTACTGGCCCGGATTTGTTGATGCCTTATCAACATTGCTTCTGGCCATTATGTTTTTGCTTTCAGTTTTCGTTTTGGCACAGTTCTTCTTAAGTCGCGAAATCAGTGGCCGCGATGAAGTGTTGACGCGTTTGAATTCACAGATCAATGAACTCACGCAATTGCTGGCGCTTGAAAAAGCTGGCCGCCAAGATCTCGAAGATACACTAGCAAATTTACAAGCCTCTTTATCATCTGCAGAAAGCGAGCGTTCTCGCCTTGAACAATTGCTCAATGATGGCGCTGGTGCGTCTCAATCCGCCAGCGATGAGATTGGTCGTTTGAACCAAGACCTCGATGAAGAAAAGAAAGTTTCACAACGTGCTTTGAGCCAGGTGAACCTTTTAAATCAGCAAATTTCAGCCATGCGCCGTCAATTGGCTGCTTTGGAAGATGCGCTAGAAGTGTCAGAGAAGAAAGATGATGAAGCACAGGTGAAGATTGCTGATCTTGGTCGTCGCCTCAACGTTGCGCTTGCACAACGTGTGCAAGAGCTGAATCGTTATCGCTCCGACTTCTTTGGTCGATTGCGTGCGATTTTGTCAGATCGTGAAAATATTCGCATTGTGGGGGACCGTTTCGTCTTCCAATCCGAAGTTCTGTTCCCATCTGGTGGAAATGAGCTGAATGAAGATGGTCAGATTGAAATGGCCAAACTCGCAGAAGCCATGCTTGATCTTTCGCGCGAAATTCCATCTGAGATCAATTGGGTGCTGCGCGTTGATGGGCATACCGATAATGTGCCCCTGTCAGGTACGGGTCGTTATGCCGATAACTGGGAGCTATCCAGTGCACGCGCAACATCGGTGGTTAAATTCTTGATCGATCAGGGTGTCCCAGCTAATCGTCTTGTGGCCGCCGGGTTTGGTGAATTCCAGCCGATTGCGGAAGGTGACAGCCAAGAAGCGCGCGATACAAACCGTCGGATCGAGTTGAAACTCACTGAGCGCTAGATATTGTAGCGCTCATCTATCCCTCGAGCTCTTGCTCAAACTGCAATTTCGCCAGGTTCGCATAGATGCCACCGGCAGATGACAGTGTTTGATGAGTACCTTCTTCAACGATCTTGCCCTTATCCATCACCAGAATACGATCAGCTTTTAAGATGGTGGACAAACGGTGCGCGATGACGATGGTGGTTCTGTTTTCCATCATCCGATCAAGTGCTTGTTGCACGAGTTTTTCACTTTGCGCGTCCAGCGATGAGGTTGCTTCGTCTAGCAGTAAAATTGGCGCGTCCTTTAACATGCCGCGCGCAATTGCGACGCGCTGGCGTTGGCCGCCAGATAGTGTCACACCGCGTTCACCAATCATGCTGTTATAGCCGTCATCCATGTCTTGAACGAATTCATCAGCCAGCGCATTGACGGATGCCGTTTTGATGTCTTTTTTGGTGGCATCTTGACGACTGAAAGCGATATTTTCAGAGACCGAGCTTGCGAAAATTGTCACATCTTGCGGCACAATCGCCGTGCGGCTGCGCACGTCTTCCAATGTACCTTTTTTAATATCAACGCCATCAATTTTCACTTCACCAGATATTGGATCATAGAATCTTAGAATGAGTGAGAATAACGTACTTTTGCCAGCGCCGGATGGGCCAACAATCGCAACCGTTTCGCCTGAATTGATTTTAAAGGACAGCTTGTCCAGAATGTTGGTATCGGGTCGTGACGGATAAGCAAAATCCACCTTTGAAAACTCGATCGTTCCTTTTGATGGTTGCGGGAGGGCAATCGGATTTTCAGGGTCTTGAATATCAGATTGTTCCTGTAAGAGCTCGCCCAAACGTTCAGCTGCACCTGCGGCTTGCGAAAGTTCGCTATAAACTTCTGACAATGCGCCCAAGCTACCTGCGGCTAAGACTGAATAGAGCAGGAATTGCCCCAAAGTACCTGCTGACATATTGCCATCAAGCACAGAATGCGCGCCTGACCATAGGATGCCAACCACACCACAAAAGACGAGTGAGATTGTGAATACGGTCAGCGTTGCGCGGGTGGTTACTGCATCACGCGCTGCTGCAAAGGCATCATCAACTGCGCTGTTAAAACGTCCTGATGCTGTCTTTTCAGCATTGAACGCCTGCAAGGTTCGCGTTGCATTGATCGCTTCAGATGCATAGGCCATGGCTTCCGCAAGAGTATCCTGCGCGTGTCTTGACCGACGGCGCACTGCGCGTCCAAATCCAACCAAAGGTAGGACAATCAACGGGATGCCGATAATGACGAAGAGGGATAGTTTAAATGATGTGACAAACATCATAATCACACCACCCAGACAAAGAATAGAATTTCGAAGCGCCATGGAAGCCGTTGCACCAACTGCGGATTTAATCTGAGTCGTATCAGCAGTTAATCGGGAGATGATTTCACCAGATCGATTAACATCATAAAATCCAGGCGACAGATTGGCGATATGATCAAACACATCTCGGCGCAGATCCGTGATCACGCGCTCGCCAATCAGGATCACAAAATAATAACGCATGCCACTTGAGATCGCGAGCACGATGGCTATGCCCATCAGCACCGTGAAATAGCTGTTTACAAAATCGGCATCTTGTCCTGAAAAGCCGTTATCAATCACGCGACGCACTGCCATTGGAAGGGTGAGGGTGGTCACTGCAGCGAGCAATAAGAATATACAGGCGCCGATGATCAGTTTTGGATATCTTAAAAGATAGGGGAGCAATGTTCTGAGTGGTTTGAGTGATGTTCGCTTTGAATTCTCGTCTTGATTGGTTTCAGCCACCGGCATTTTTCCCTTCACAGATCAAGCGCAAACTCTTTGATACAGAATCGCGCTAAACCTCTTGTGCTTATTGCTATGTTGATGTATAGCCTCGCTATCGAATTATGGAGCCGTGGCCCGATAGGACTGCGGCTTTGATTATGAAGCGGTGAGCTTTACCTCAATTGAGATGTAAATAAACCGACTAGAGTTATCAAGGCTTCGTGCCAAACTGACAGGAATATTATTATGAAAGCGGATATTCATCCTGAATACCACATGATCAAAGTGGTCATGACTGACGGAACAGAATATATGACTCGCTCGACTTGGGGTTCTGAAGGCGACACAATGAATTTGGAAATCGATCCAACTTCACACCCAGCATGGACTGGTGGCGGCGCGCAGCTTATGGACCGTGGCGGACGTATTACAAAATTCAAAAACCGTTTTGCTGGTCTTGGTCTTTAATCAAAGACTTTTACAGATTTTATAAGTTACAAAAAAACCCGCCGATCGGCGGGTTTTTTATTTGAATGATTTTATTGGCTTTATTTAACAAAAGCCGTTTGTAGAAGCGACAATTGTGCTTGTACGGAATTCTCTGTTTCAGTTGCCTGATCGCTTGCTTCTTCCGGACGATAAATCTCGCGATCAAGCAGAGCAACGCGGTTTTGTAAGCGAAGTGAACGCTCGACCAAATCTTTAAAGGCCTCCGGGAGCTCATCCCAACCCTGTGCTGAGCGGTCACAGTTAAAGCTATCAAGGCGAACTTTTGATTTTTCTGTCATTGCCTGTTCGCGTGTCATCTCACCATTATTTACAGCGCGCTGTAGCAATAGCCACGAAGCAAGCTGCATCAAGCGAGTTGTTAGACGCATGGATTCAGCAGAATACAAGATGGACGCAATACGTGGCAGTGTTTTTGATGCAGCACGACCGGTGCTGTCCAAATAGTCTGCTGTTTCTTCTACAAGACCCATGCCTTCAGCATAAAGAGTTTTAAAGCTCTCTGAATTTGCCACATGGTCTGAAAAACGAATTGTATTACGATTGGTCTCGGACATATAAGTCTCACACTCTCTACTAACTTGACGCCAACATGTTGCCAAAATTTATCGTGTTTTGTGCAACTCCAATAAGATGCCGATTTTTTGAAAAATACGCAAGTTATATCTTAAAGAAAGGTTAACGGACGTTAGGAACCCTTAAATTTTGTTAGGAAATGGGATTTTGACAAAAAAAAGAGCCGCAAAGCGGCCCTCAAGAGTTTAACAGGGAGGCGTCGAGTAGAAAGTCTGTTACTTTTTCTACCAGATCCGAAATATCGGATAATTTAGTAATAACTTGTAAGGCTTAACAACTGATTAAACTGGATTGATACCAGCTGATATTTTAGATTAGATGCGTAAATAATGAGCAGGATAAAAGGTTAGCTGATGCGGGTCGTTGAAATAAAAGAATTTGGTGGTCCTGAAGTATTGGAGCTTGGTCAGCGCTCTTATCCCAAACACGCGCCCGATGAAGTTTTAATCCGCGTGTACGCGGCAGGTGTTAATCGCCCGGATTGCCTTCAACGCCAGGGACATTATCCGCCACCAAAGGGCGCGACTGATATTCCTGGACTCGAAGTTGCGGGAATAATCGAGCGCGTGGGAAAGAAGGTGACCAAGTTTTCAGTGGGTGATCAGGTCTGTGCGCTATTGCCCGGTGGCGGATATGCTGAATATGCCAAATGTCATGAGAGTAATATGCTATTAATCCCGCAGGGGCTTACCATGGTGGAAGCGGCGGCATTACCAGAAACTTATTTTACCGTCTGGCATAATGTGTTTCAGCGCGGTCACCTCAAAGAAGGTGAGCGATTCTTGGTTCATGGCGGCTCATCCGGTATTGGAACGACTGCCATTCAATTGGCTAAAGCCTATGGCGCAACTGTATTCACCACAGTTGGTAATGCCGAGAAGGCCAATTTTGTCAAAGAGCTTGGGGCTGATTTTGCGATTAATTATAAGCAAGTCGACTTTGTTGAATTTATCAAGCGCAACACTGAGCAGGTTGGTGTCAATTTGATATTGGATATGGTCGGTGGTGATTATATCAACCGCAATTACAGCGTGGCTGCGATTGAAGGCCGTATTGTCCAGATCGCATTTCAACGCGGGCGTAAAGCGCAAGTGGATTTTGCGCAATTGATGGCAAAACGCCTAACGCATTCTGGATCGACACTTAGAGCCCGACCGGTTAGCTTTAAAGCTTATGTCGCAAATGAATTGCAGGAGCACGTTTGGCCGCTGCTTGAGACGAGAAAAGTAAAACCCATTATCGATGAAACGTTCCCATTGGCCGAGGCTGCTGCAGCTCATGCCTATATGGAGACGAGCGAACATATGGGTAAGATAATTCTCACTCTTTAATCCGTTAGGATAGAAAAAAGCCCGCAGGGATGATTGCGGGCCTTTCAAAATCTATAAAGTGCTGATGCTTAAGCAGCAGCTTCTTGAGTTTCTGTCCATGTGCCAATGGCAGCAAGGCCGTTCATTTTCGCACGATGGGCAAATGCACGCTGACCAGCAGCCACATTTTCAGTTTTGCCACCCCATGCTTTCAGCGCGGCGGCTTGCAAGGCTCTGCCATATGAGAATGTCAGTGCCCAAGGTAGGTCAGGAGACTTATTCATTTCAGACAAGTGCGCAGTTGCCTGCTCTTCTGTTTGACCACCTGAGAGGAATGCGATGCCAGGAACAGCTTTTGGTACGGCTGTTTTAAGGCAAAGAACAGTTTTTTCAGCAACTTCTTCAACGCTTGCCTGACGCGGGCAATTGATGCCAGGTACGATCATATTCGGTTTGAGGATCATGCCTTCAAGATTAACATCCAGATCATCAAGGGCAGCAAAAGTTGTTTGCAATGTTTCAAGTGTTACTGAGAAACAGCGGTTGATGTCGTGAGTTGAATCAGGACCATCCATAAGAACTTCAGGCTCGACGATTGGTACAATGCCTGCTTCTTGGCAAAGAGATGCATAACGCGCCAATGCATGGGCATTTGCAACAATAGAAGCGCGGGAAGGGCGGTTTTCTGCAATATTGATCACACCGCGCCATTTGGCAAAGCGTGCACCAAGTTCATAATATTCAGCTAAACGGTCGCGTAGGCCATCGAGACCTTCAGTGACAGTTTCACCATCAAAGCCAGCCAGTGGTTTAGCGCCAGTGTCGACTTTAATGCCAGGGACAGCGCCTGATTGTTTGATAAGTTCAACCAATGGTGTGCCGTCTTTGGCATTTTGGCGAAGTGTCTCATCATATAAAATAACGCCAGAGATATTGTTCTTCATGGCGTCTTCTGTTCGGAATAACATTTCGCGGTAATCACGACGGGTATCGGCTGTTGATTCAACTCCGATGGAATCAAGACGTTTCTTGATTGTGCCTGTAGACTCATCGGCTGCAAGAATTCCTTGGCCAGGTAGGACCATCGCCTTGGCAATATCTTCTAGTCGTTCGCTCATTGTTAATCCCTCATGTACTGTCGTGCGATAAATTTTAAAGACACACATATCAGGGATTAAATTTTTTTAAAATAGCTTTAAAAACCCTTAAATCGTTTAAATTTTTTTTAAAACGATTTAATTCCAATTTAAATTTCCAACATGGTAAACAAGGTCCTTTCAGCGGTGCTTAATTCAGCCCGATTCTGTTGATAACTTTGGAGAAAAATGGGGTTATGATAATCAATGAGCATAGTTTTTTCTGATCGTTTGTCGTCCAATCCATTCGAAGCGATCACGGATTTAAGATCGCAGGGACGTCTTGTCCGTCAAAAAATCCCGATCATTGGTAAGGTTTGGTTCACAACGGATCAGGAGATGGCGTCGCTTGTTTTAAAGGACAGCACTAACTTTGGGGTGCGCAAACCAAATGGCAAAGCGGTGGGTTTACAATGGTGGATGCCAAAGACGATTTCGCTATTGGCGTCCAACATGCTGGCCATGGATGGTGATGAACATAAACGCCTCCGACAAATCGTTGATCGTGCATTTCGTCGCGAAGCCATCATGGCGCTAGAGCCTGAAATTGAAATAATGGCCAATGACATGGTCTCTGAGCTGTTTAAAGAAAGGCAGGAAGTAGATCTTCTTGCAACTTTCGCGCGGCGCTTCCCATTGGCGGTGATCTGTGAATTGCTTGGCCTGCCAAAAGAAGATCGGCAACAATTTGCCATTTGGGCCGAAGGTTTTACCCGCGTGACCGGTGTTTTGGATTTCATAAAACTGATCCCGCGTTTGAAAGCTATGACCAAATATATTAGGCGAAAGGTCGAAGAAGCACCCATATCGGGCGGGAAAGGGCTGATAGCCGAATTGGTGATCGCGCAAGATCAAAGTGATCAGATGTCAGATGATGAATTGATTGCGATGGTGTTCTTGCTTTTGATTGCTGGGCATGAAACCACAACGCATCTCATTAGTGGTGGTGTGTTGGCATTGCTACAACACGAAGATCAAAAACAATGGCTTATGGAAGATTGGGACCGCGCCAATACCGCCATTGAAGAACTTTTGCGCTATGTTACCCCCGTTCAAATGTCCAAACCGCGATATGCGTTTTCAGATCAGTAGATGGGTGGTGTTTACGTTAAAAAAGGTGAGTTGGTGATGGCGCTACTAACCGCTGCCAATTACGATGAAGCTTTAATTGATGATCCGCAGATGCTGAATTTAGATCGCCGACCCAATCGTCATATCGCTTTTGGGTCTGGCATACATTTTTGTCTGGGACATCAATTGGCAAGGCTTGAGGGTAAACATGCGATCAAGGCGTTGTTCAGCCAATATCCCGATCTTGCCTTGGCGAGCGATCAAATAAAATTCCGCAAACGCATTGGGATCAATGCGCTTACGGAACTTAAAATCAAACCCAATTGATGAGGTGTTATTAGGCCTTAGACAGAGCGTCGACGCCTGGAAGGGGCTTGCCTTCCATCCATTCAAGGAATGCACCACCAGCTGTTGAGATATAGGTGAAGTCAGATGCAGCACCTGCGTGGTTGAGCGCAGCAACTGTGTCACCGCCACCAGCGACAGACACAAGCAAGCCTTCCGCTGATCGGTCAGCTGCGTGTTTTGCGCAAGAAACTGTGGCGATATCAAATGGCTCAATTTCAAAGGCACCCAATGGGCCATTCCAGACAAGCGTATCTGCTTTGGTAATCCAATCATTGACAGCTGAAATAGAAGCAGGGCCAACATCCAACATCATGGCATCGCTTGGAATTGCATTGACGGACACAACTTCGTTTTCTGCATTTGCTTTAAATTCACGTGCAACAACTGCATCCACTGGAAGTACAATATCGCATGTGTTGGAGCTGGCTTTAGCCATGATATCGCGTGCGGTATCGGCAAGGTCATGCTCACACAATGATTTGCCAACATCGATCCCTTGTGCTGCAAGGAATGTATTGGCCATGCCGCCGCCAATAACCAAGGCATCGACTTTTTCTATCAGGTTGCTGAGTAGATCGATCTTTGTTGAGACCTTTGCGCCACCCACAATCGCGACGACTGGTCTGATCGGTTGGCCCAAACCTTTTTCAAGTGCTTCAAGTTCAGCTTGCATTGTGCGACCAGCATAAGAAGGAAGGTGATGAGTGAGACCTTCTGTCGATGCATGTGCGCGGTGCGCGGCAGAGAAGGCATCATTGATATAGATGTCGCCATTTTCTGCGAGTGCTTTGGCAAAGTCAGGATCGTTTTTCTCTTCGCCTTTATGGAAACGGGTATTTTCGAGCAGTAAAAGATCGCCGCTATTCATAGCTTTAACGGCTTCCTTTGCTGCATCACCAATACAATCATCAGCAAAATGGACGTGCTTGTCCAAAACTTCTTCAACGGAATTGGCAATCGGGGAAAGCGACATAGATGGAACGACTTCGCCTTTTGGACGACCAAAATGCGCCATTAGAATAACTTTCGCACCTTTTTTGGTGAGCTCTTGAATGGTTGGCGCCACACGTTCGATGCGCGTGACATCTGTGACTTTGCCGTCTTTAACGGGAACATTGAGATCCACACGCACTAAAATGCGTTTGCCATGAATATCTTGAATGTCGTCAATTGTTTTAAATGTCATAAGTCTCACCTGCGCCGATATTAAAGCCGTGCTTGGGAATTGGCTGAATATCTTTTTGTATTTTAATCTGTTTCATTCAGTGTTCGTTATGAACACTTTAAACAAAAAAACCGGAATTCGTCATTCCGGTTTTTTATCTTTTATCTATTTGAGCTTAGATAAGCTTGCCCATTGCAACAGCAGTATCTGCCATTCTGTTTGAGAAGCCCCACTCATTGTCGTACCAAGTTAGGATGCGAACTAGGTTGCCTTCCATCACTTTGGTTTGATCCATGTGGAAGATCGATGAATGTGGGTTATGGTTCATGTCGATTGAAACCAAAGACTCATCTGTATAGCTCAAGATGCCTTTAAGCGGACCGTCAGCAGCTTCGCGGATGGCGTTGTTGACTTCTTCTTCTGTCACATTGCGTGATGGGATGAATTTAAGGTCAACCACAGATACGTTTGGTGTTGGTACACGGATCGCAGAACCGTCAAGCTTGCCTTTAAGCTCAGGAAGAACAAGGCCAATCGCTTTTGCAGCACCAGTTGATGTTGGGATCATAGACATCGCGGCTGCACGTGCGCGATACAAATCTTTGTGCATTGTATCAAGTGTCGGCTGGTCACCTGTATATGAGTGAATTGTTGTCATATAGCCTTTTTCAATGCCGAATTCATTGTTAAGGACATAAGCAACAGGTGTCAGACAGTTTGTTGTACAAGATGCGTTCGACACAACTTTGTCGTCTGATGTCAGGCTATCTTCGTTCACACCATAAACAATGGTTTTAACGTCGTTACCACCTGGTGCAGAGATCAATACGCGGCTTGAACCGTTTTCCAAATGCATAGATGCTTTTTCACGATTTGCAAAAATACCAGTACATTCAAGAGCAACGTCTACATCTGCCCATGGTAGTTCTTTTGGATCGCGAATAGCTGTTACTTTAATTGGGCCTTGACCCACATCGATGGTGTCACCATCAACTGTCACTGTGCCGGGAAATTTACCGTGCACACTGTCATAACGCATGAGATGCGCATTTGTTTCCACTGGACCAAGATCATTGATGGCTACAACTTCGATATCAGTACGACCTGATTCCATAATGCCACGTAAAACATTACGTCCAATGCGACCAAAACCATTGATAGCGACTTTAACTGTCATATTAGTTCTCCGATTATTCGAATTAAAAGGGTGGTTTTGTCCCCCACCTTTTTATGGTTATAGCTTTGCTTCAACTGCAGCGACTGTGTCTTCTGCTGTGATGCCGAAATGTTTGTAAAGCTCTTTATATGGGCCTGATGCACCAAATGAATTCATGCCGATAAAGATGCCATCATTTCCAATGAACTGATCCCAGCCTTGGCGAATGCCAGCTTCGATCGCAACTTTAATTGGACTATCGCCAATAATCGCTGCTTTGTAATCAGCGTCTTGATCATCAAACAGATCCATACAAGGCACAGACACAACGCGTGTTGAATGGCCTTTCGCGTCCAGCGCAGCTTTGGCTTCCATGGCGATTTCAACTTCTGAGCCAGATGCGAAGATCGTGACTTTTGCGTCGCTTTCAGATGCCAGTTCATAGGCGCCATGGGCACATAGATTTTCTTCAACATAAGATGTGCGAACAGCAGGTAGACCCTGACGTGTGAGCGCAATACCAGAAGGACGTTTTGTCGATCCAAGCGCCAATTCCCAACATTCCAATGTCTCAGTGATATCAGCCGGACGGAACATGTTGAAATTCGGGATCGCACGAAGTGCGGCCATATGCTCAACAGGTTGGTGCGTTGGACCATCTTCACCAAGACCGATGGAATCGTGCGTTAGAACGTGAATAACGCGAATTCCCATCAAGGCCGCAAGGCGGATGGATGGACGGCAGTAATCTGAGAAGATCAAGAAGCCGCCTGAATAAGGAAGCAAACCGCCGTGAAGTGCGATACCGTTCATCATCGCAGCCATACCGTGCTCGCGAATACCATAGTGAATGTAACGGCCAGAGAAATCATCTGGTGTGATGGATGCTGTCTGGCTTGTTTTGGTATTGTTTGAACCAGTCAAGTCAGCTGAACCGCCAATTGTTTCAGGTGTCGCGCCATTGATGACTTCAAGAACCAATTGAGACGCTTTACGTGTTGCTTCTTTTGGTTTGTCTTCAGCAAGTGCCTTTTTGTAAGCATCAAGCGCTGGTGCCAAAGCACCTGGTAATTCACCGCTCATGCGACGATCAAACTTACATTTGATATCGGCATCACCCTCATCAAGACGCTTTTGCCAATCTTTGCGGATTTTTGCTGAACGCAAACCTGCAAGACGCCATGCATCCAAAATATCGGATGGAATTTCAAATGGCTCAGACGTCCAGCCCAAAGCTTCACGTGTTAACGCGATCTCTTCATCACCCAAAGGTGAACCGTGCGCGCCTGCTGTGCCGCCTTTATTTGGTGCGCCATAGCCAATAGTTGTCTTACAAGCGATCATTGTTGGCTTGTCAGACTTCTTGGCTTCTTCGATTGCAGCTGAAATTGCATCTGCATCGTGACCATCAACAGCCAATGTATTCCAATTCGCCGATTGGAAACGCATGGCTTGATTTGTGGAATCACTGACAGAAACAGCGCCATCAATTGAGATGTTATTGTCATCCCAAAGAACGATCAGCTTGTTGAGCTTTAAATGACCAGCAAGTGTGATCGCTTCCTGGCTAATGCCTTCCATCAAACAACCATCGCCAACAAGCGCATAGGTGTTGTGCTCAACAAGGTCTGAGCCAAACTCATCAGCAAGTTTACGTTCTGCGATTGCCATTCCAACAGCATTTGCAATGCCCTGACCCAAAGGCCCTGTTGTTGTTTCAATGCCTGAAATATGGCCGTATTCTGGGTGACCCGCGGTTTTATGACCTGTTTGACGGAAATTTTTCAGATCATCCATTGTGATGTCGTCGTATCCAGTCAGATAGAGCAGCGAATAAATAAGCATTGAACCGTGACCAGCAGACAGCACAAAGCGGTCGCGATCTGGCCAATCCGGGTTTTTAGGGTCAAACTTTAGGTGCTGGCTAAAAAGCACGGTCGCAATATCTGCTGCGCCCATTGGAAGGCCGGGATGGCCAGAATTTGCTTTTTGCACTGCGTCCATGGAAAGCGCACGAATAGCGTTCGCCATTTGATGATGTTTTACTGTGGATGTCATATTTACGCCTGTTTTTCACCGTCTACGGAGGGGCTAAGAAACTGCCTATAATCAGCGCGGGCAGTCATAGCAGCTCGCTTGTAGGAGTCAATCAATTGCGCGGAATTAGCTACAAAAACCATGGAGAATTGATGAAGTAGTCAGAAAAACAGTCTGATTCTGCTATTTGATGTGTATGGCAAGTTCGATTATATGTGGTCTTGTTGACGGTTTTAAACGCTTATGAAAATGTTCTTTCGCGTGATTTTCTTAAAGCTTGATTCGTTTGAGTGACGGGAGCCTTTGTTCAATGAAGCCTGATGATGTGACAGTAAAAACTGCTTTGGATCAATTAGTGAGCGCTGTGAATTCTTTGGAAAATGCAGTCGGTCAACGAATTGAAAATCAAAAAGATGCTGTCCAATCGAGCGAAGAGCTAAAATCCATGCTTATGGACAGAACAAGATTGGCCGAAGAATTGGATCAGGCAGAGCATAGAGCTAATAAATTGGAAGAAGCCAATCGAGAAGTGTCGCGCCGTCTTGTGACAGCTATGGAAACCATTCGAGCGGTTTTAGACCGAGGATAAATAATAATATATGGCTCAAGTCACCGTTAATATTGATGGCAAATCCTATCGCATGGCCTGCGAAGAGGGTCAGGAAGATCATTTAAATGAACTTGCCTCCAGATTTGACCACTATGCTTCGCATTTGCGCGACCAATTTGGTGAAATCGGTGATTTGCGTTTGACAGTAATGGCCGGCATCATGGTGATGGACGAATTGAGCGAAGTGCAGAGCAAGCTTAAAGGCGCAGAATCCGAGCTTGATTTGGTCAAAACCACCCGTGATAAAGTTTTGCAAGACGTTGAGCGCACCGATGGCGATATGGCCAAAGCGCTCGGTGGCGTGGCTCAGCAAATCGCCAGCATTGCGCAAAAACTCAACGACAGTAAGTAGTTTTAATTCTCAAAATCTTCTGCTTCGATTTTAGTCCAGTGGTGATTTTGCTGGGATATTGCTGATTTTCTCAGAATTTGGTTGGCATTCACCTTATCATCGCACTATATGATGAAAGCGATCTGCTCTTTACGACAGGACTTCAATTCCTCGGGCCTTACTGAATTCTAAGGGAGCTATCCCTGCCTTAGCTCGTGGGCTTTGGCAAACGGCACCCACCTACATTGTAGGTTCCTAGGATTTCACAACGTCCATCGATTGTAAGCGGATCGCACGTTACCTATCCTAAAACGACATGTGAAATGAACACGCATGACTGATATCCAAACTCTCAAAAAAGACATTCGCAAACAGGTTCTCTCGCGTCGAGATGAATTGACCACAGAGGAGCGGACAGCGTTTTCTCAGCAGATCAAAGATGCTTTTTTTGAACTGGATATTGCGCCTGGTGTCATGACATCGGCGTTTTTGCCCATCAAAACAGAAGTTGATCTGAATGGATTGATCAATGAGATGTGGGACCAAAAGCGAGAGATATGTCTGCCCTATATGCTCGATAAAGCGCATATCGAGTTTCGCATTTATAATGCTGAAACAAAGCTGGTCGATAATGGATTTGGCACGGTCGCGCCATCTGATGTATCTGAAATTGTTGATCCTGATGTCATGCTGGTTCCATTATCTGCGTTCGATGAAAGCGGTGGCCGAATTGGCTATGGGGCCGGCTTTTATGATCGGGCGATTGCAAAATTACTCGAAGCAGACAAAACACCGCTCTTAATCGGTGTTGCATTTTCCTGTCAACAAGTGGATCGCGTTCCATGTGAGGATCATGATATTCCGCTTGATATGATTTTGACCGAGAATGGCTTGATTATAGCGGATTAGCCTCATATAGAAGCGCCATGAAGATACTTTTTTTAGGTGATATGGTCGGCTCAACAGGGCGTGAAGCCGTGTGGGATCGCTTGCCGGGTTTGCGCAGCGACTACAATCTCGATTTCATTATTGTAAATGGTGAAAATGCTGCACACGGGTTTGGCATAACCGAAGAGATTTTTACCAAAACTATTGGCGCTGGTGCGGATGTTGTGACAACCGGCAATCACGTTTGGGCACAAAAGGAAGCGCTCAGTTTTTGCGAGCGGCATGACAATTTCCTTCGTCCAGCAAATTATCCAAAAGGCACGCCGGGCAAGGGCGCTTATTTATATGAAGCCCGTAATGGTGCGCGTATTCTCGTTTCTAATATTATGGGTCGCGTTTATATGCATCCTGATTTGGACGATCCATTTGCCTGTGCGGAAGAAGTGCTCGGTTCTTGCCCGATGGGTGAGGTGGCCGATGCTGTGGTAATTGATTTTCATGCAGAAGCGACCAGCGAAAAACAATGCTTTGGTCACTTTGTTGATGGTCGTGCGAGCCTTGTTGTTGGAACGCACACGCATATGCCAACAGCTGACTATCAGATCCTCGATGCTGGGACAGGCTATATGTCCGATGCTGGGATGTGTGGGGATTATAATTCCTCCCTCGGCATGGAAAAAGAAGAATTGATCAATCGGTTTGTGACCAAAATTCCGCGTGGGCGGATGGAAATAGCCACCGGTCCCGCTACAATTTGTGGTGTTTCAGTTGAAGTATCAGACAGAACTGGATTGACCGAAAAAATTGCACCTTTACGTTTGGGCGCAAGATTAGAAGAAAATATTCCGTATTTTTGGTAGTTGTTTGCGCTCAACTTGGCTTTCTTGGCCGCGCAGACACTAGACGGACGTGCTGATTGTTTTTATAAGGCACGATAATTAAGAACATCGATTATTGCGATAAGAGGATACCATGGCAGGCCATTCCAAGTTTAAGAATATTCAACATCGTAAGGGGCGTCAGGACGCAGTGCGTTCAAAAATGTTCTCAAAGCTTGCACGTGAGATCACGGTGGCTGCAAAAATGGGTGCGCCTGATCCGGCAATGAACCCACGTCTTCGTTTGGCTGTGCAAAACGCTAAATCGCAGTCTATGCCAAAAGACAATATCACCCGTGCGATCAACAAAGCTGCGGATAAAGACGGTGAGAATTATGATGAAGTGCGTTACGAGGGTTATGGCCCTGGCGGTATTGCTGTGATTGTTGAGGCACTGACCGATAACCGCAATCGCACAGCATCAAATGTGCGTACAGCATTTACAAAATCAGGCGGTGCGCTTGGCGAAACGGGTTCTGTTGGTTTTATGTTTGATCGCGTAGGCGAAATTATCTATCCGCTTGAAGTGGGTGATGAAGATGCTGTGATGGAAGCTGGTATCGAAGCGGGTGCAGATGATGTGGTCACCGACGAAGAAGGTCACACAATTTATTGCGCATTTGAAGATATTGGCGACGTATCGTCTGCGCTTGAAGCTGCATTGGGTGAGCCAACAACGGTTAAGCCAATTTGGAAGCCGCAAAATGAGACGCCAATTGATAAAGAAAAAGCCGAACAGGTTTTGCGTTTCATGGATGTTTTAGATGACGATGATGACGTTCAGAACGTTTATTCCAACTTCGATATTTCTGACGAAGTGATGGCTGAACTTTCATAAGTTCTTACATAATATTTGATTTTTTTTTAAGGCCGGGCGATCGCTCGGCTTTTTTCATGAAGCATCTTCGCGATAAGCGAAATGCGTATTAGGCGGCATTTAAGACTAATTTTCCTCCAAAAGATGTTTTTTGTTTTTGTTGATGAAGCATCTTCGCGATAAGCGAAATGCGTTTTTCCCGGCATCTAAGACTATATCCCTTAAAAAGATGTTTTTTGTTTTTGTTGATGAAGCATCTTCGCGATAAGCGAAATGCGTTTTTCCCGGCATCTAAGACTATATCCCTTAAAAAGATGTTTTTTGTTTTTGTTGATGAAGCATCTTCGCGATAAGCGAAATGCGTTTTCCTCGGCATCTATTGTTGTTTTCTCTAAAAAGATGTTGTTTGTTTTTGTTTTGTTCACGTTTTTCGTGGATGTTATGGCGAAACATGAATAGGATGAGGTTATGAGCAAAGCGATTCGAATTATTGGAATTGATCCCGGGCTGCGAAATACTGGCTGGGGTATTGTTGATTCATTGGGCAATTCTTTGCGCTTCGTGGCTTCGGGCGTTGTTCATTCGGATGCGAAGTTGGATTTGGCGTCGCGATTATGTCAGTTGCATGATGGTCTGGAAGAGATCATCCATGCACACCAGCCCTTTGAAGCTGCAGTGGAAAATACCTTTGTGAACGTAAACCCTACTTCGACACTCAAGCTTGGCCAAGCGCGTGGGATTGCTATGCTGGTTCCTGCGCGAGCTGGATTGCGCGTATCAGAATATGCGCCAAATGCGGTTAAAAAATCAGTGATTGGCGTGGGGCATGGTGACAAAAAGCAAATTCACATGATGGTCAAAGTGCTCATGCCCAAGGCAGAGTTTAAAACAGATGATGCAGCTGATGCATTGGCGATTGCGATTTGCCACGCGCATAACCGGACAGCTCAGACACATAAATTAGCGGCGATTTAGATATGATTGGCAAACTTAAAGGTACCATAGACGAGATTGCAGGTGATTATATTTTGGTGGATGTCCATGGCGTTTGTTATGTCGTCTTTTGTTCATCGCGCACCCTTGGTGCAGTTGGATCGCAAGGTGAAGCGGTGATCCTTTATATCGAAACCTATGTGCGAGAAGATCAACTCAAATTGTTTGGGTTTAAAACCGAAATTGAACGCGAGTGGTTTCGATTACTACAAAGCGTTCAGGGTGTTGGCGCGAAGGTGGCCTTGGCGATTTTATCAACTTTGTCAGCATCAGATCTGGCAAATGCGATTGCTCTGCAGGATAAAGCCATGGTCGCGCGCGCGCCCGGTATTGGGCCAAAAGTGGCACAACGCATTGTGACCGAGCTTAAAAATAAAGCGCCAGCGCTTGGCGGTATTGATGTGCCAGATATGGGCCTTAAACAAGAAATCGGCGAAGGCGTTGCTTCCGCTCCTGTGGCTGATGCAGTTTCAGCGCTTTGCAATTTGGGCTATTCGCGTGAGCAGGCCGCGAGCGCAGTTGGTGCAGCTGTACGCGATGCCGGCGAAGATGCAGATAGTGCAAAACTCATTCGTTTAGGTCTGAAAGAGCTAGCCAAATAATGTGTGCCGTGCGAGTAAGTAGTCATGAGCGAACAAAATCCCATTCTTGATCCTGAAAAGCGCGGTGAAGACCTAGAAGCCAATTTGCGTCCGCAATCCCTCGATGATTTTACCGGGCAAGCGGAAGCGCGCGCGAATTTAAAGATCTTTATTGAAGCTGCGAAAAACCGCGGTGAAGCGCTCGATCATGTGCTTTTTGTTGGCCCTCCTGGATTGGGCAAAACAACTTTGTCGCAAATCATGGCGAAAGAGCTTGGGGTAAATTTCAGATCTACGTCTGGGCCTGTAATTGCTAAAGCGGGTGATCTGGCAGCGCTTTTGACCAATCTGGAAGAGCGAGATGTTTTATTTATCGATGAGATCCATCGGTTAAACCCAGCTGTTGAAGAGATTTTATATCCTGCGATGGAAGATTTTCAGCTCGATTTGATCATCGGTGAGGGGCCGGCAGCTCGTTCGGTCAAAATTGATCTGGCCAAGTTTACGCTTGTTGCCGCGACCACGCGATTGGGATTGCTGACTAATCCTCTGCGTGACCGTTTTGGCATTCCGGTGCGATTACAGTTTTATACAGTGCAAGAGCTTGAAGCCATTGTGCGTCGTGGGGCACGGATCATGGGCTTGAACATGACTGATGAGGGCGCAGAAGAAATTGCCCGTCGTGCGCGCGGTACACCGCGTATTGCCGGCCGATTGCTGCGCCGTGTGCGAGATTTTGCCGAAGTTGCGAAA
The DNA here is from genome assembly GCA_963691785.1 of Lentilitoribacter sp. Taxonomy (GTDB): domain Bacteria; phylum Pseudomonadota; class Alphaproteobacteria; order Rhizobiales; family Rhizobiaceae; genus Lentilitoribacter. Next base: position 3,388,958 of record OY829371.1, on the reverse strand, counting down.
GCGGAAGCGGTCACAAGAGAAATTGCGGATAACGCGCTGACACGTCTTTCTGTTGATGCTGCGGGCCTTGATCAGCTTGATCGTCGTTATTTGACCATGATTGCCAGCAATTTTGGTGGTGGTCCAGTTGGGATTGAAACGATAGCCGCTGGTTTATCTGAACCGCGCGATGCCATTGAAGACATTATCGAGCCCTATCTTATTCAACAGGGATTTATTCAGCGCACACCGCGGGGCCGCGTATTAACAGCGAATGCTTGGAAGCATCTTGGGCTAAATCCACCCAAAGACTTTGAAGCCCAGCAAACGAGCCTCTTTCAGGATGAGGACTGATCCATAATGCAAGAGCATTTTACAGGTGAACTCACCGAGACCGGTCACCAACTTGTCCAACGTGTTTATTACGAGGATACTGATTTTTCAGGTGCCGTTTATCACGCGCGGTATCTCCATTTTATGGAGCGTGCAAGAACAGAGTTTATCCGTTGCAAAGGGCTGATCCAAAGTGAAAGCCATGCCGCCGATGATCCATCTGATGCTATTGCTTTTATGGTGGGCCGAATTGAAATTGATTATCGCAGACCGGCGCGAATGGATGATGTTTTAACAATTACAACAGAGCCAATCAGAGCCAAGGGTGCGCGGATGATATTGTCGCAAAAAATCCATCGCGGCGATGAATTATTAATTGAGGCAGAGGTGACCGTGGCTTGCGTTAATGGCAATGGCAGACCGCGCCGCTTGCCAGAATCTCTTCTTTAGGCCGATTTCGTTCAAATTCACGTGAACTTTCCCCTCAAAACCTTAAATCCTAACGCTTCATTAACCATAATTATGGCCTAGTGACTGGGATTTTTATGTTGTTGGGAAATGCGCCAAACTTTAAACGCATTTTTTCGACAAAAGAAGCTGAAGTTGAGCTTTGTTTGATCACTCGGGGTCCATTTTGTCGTTGAAAGACCCAGTGCAAAAGCTCGCATGAGACTGTTTTAAAGGGACTTGATATGGAACAGGTTGGGTTGGCCGCAACGTCAGAAGTTACGCTGCTGTCGTTATTTCTGGAAGCCGGATTGATTGTAAAGCTGGTGATGATCGGCTTGGTGATTGCCTCCATTTGGACATGGGCAATCGTCGTCGATAAGGTCATGGCCTATAACAAATTCAAAAGACAACTTGATCGCTTTGAAGATCTGTTCTGGTCGGGTCAATCTCTAGAAGAGCTGTATCGCTCGCTTTCAGACCGTAAAAAGAACACTGGCATGAGTGCAATTTTTCTCGCCGCGATGCAGGAATGGAAGAAGTCTTTCGAACGCGGTGCCAAATCGCCCATGGGTCTGCAAATGCGGATTGATAAAGCAATGGACGTGTCATTGTCCCGTGAATCTGAGTCTTTAGAAGCGCGTCTTGGCTGGTTGGCAACCATCGGTTCTGCCGCACCCTTCATTGGCCTGTTCGGTACGGTGATTGGTATTATGACATCGTTTCAGGCGATTGCGGGTTCCAAATCAACAAACCTTGCTGTTGTGGCTCCTGGTATTGCGGAAGCGTTGTTGGCAACAGCTATTGGTCTTCTTGCCGCTATTCCAGCTGTGATCGCTTATAATAAATTCTCCGCAGATGCTGCAAAACTAAGTGGCCGTATGGAAGGCTTCGCCGATGAGTTTTCTGGCATTTTGTCCCGTCAGTTAGACGAACGTCAGCAAATGCAGGCACAACAACAAGCTCAACAGCCAGTTCAACAAGCACCTCGCCAAAATATCCATCCACATGCGCAATCATCGGGGATGTAGATTATGGGTATGAGTATGCAAGGCGCAGCAGGGCGCCAATCATCGCGAAGACGCGGCCGCAGAATGCAGCCGATGAGCGAGATCAATGTCACACCATTTGTGGATGTGATGTTGGTGCTTTTAATCATTTTCATGGTTGCCGCACCACTTTTAACGGTTGGGGTTCCCATCGATTTACCTGAAACGGAAGCTAAGGCGCTTAATTCAGATACGCAGCCGATCACGGTGTCGGTGAATGCTGAAGGTGGGATTTTCCTGCAGGAAACAGAGATCGCACTGAATGAGGTGGTGCCTAAGCTTGAAGCGATTTCAACAACGGGCTTTAGCGAACGTATTTACGTGCGTGGTGACGCCAATGCGGATTATGGCACGGTGATGAAAGTCATGGCGCGTATTTCAGCTGCAGGATACAAAAATCTTGGTTTGGTGACACAGCAGGAGCAGGACGGTTAAGTCATGCAGCTAAGTCTTTCCATTTCAACTGTGGTGCATGCCGGGCTCCTTGGATGGGCGCTCGTTTCTTTTAGTGCGCCAAAAACACTTGAAGTGGCAGATGTTGAAGCTGTGCCTGTATCAATTATTCCAATTGAAGAATTAACCCAAGTTGTTGAGGGTGAGAAAGAAGCGGATGCGAAGATCAAACCCGCGCCGACGCCAACGGAAAGTCAGGTTAAGGTCGAAGACGCGCAAAATGCTGGCGAGAATGAAGTTGATTTAAAAAGCTTAGAAGTACCCGTGCCTAGTCAGACAGAAATTGTCTCTAAAGCACCTCCGAAAGCTGAAGAAAAGCCGAAACCTGCACCAGAGCCGGAACCAAAACCTGAGCCTATTCAAGAAATCAAACCAGAGCCCGAAAAGCCAAGTGCGCCGGCAACTGAGATTGCTGCATTACCAGAACCTGCGGCACCTGCGCTGTCTGATCCTGTTAAAGATGCAATTAATACCGCTGAACCTATTGCAGAGCAGCCAGTTGCTTTGCCGAAAACCGGCCCGGTGCCTGTGTTCCGCGATGATGTGGCGCCAGCAAAAACTGCGAAAACGCCCGACCGCAAAAAAGTAGAAGCCACGCAAACAGCGTCTAATTCACAGCGTGAAAGTGATTTCAATTCCGATGAAATCGCTTCGCTTCTTAATAAGCAAGATGCGCAAGGTGGTGGCGCGAAAACATCACAAAAGCAAGCTGGACTTGGCGCGCAAACATCATCACCTGCTGCGAAGTTATCGCAAAGCGAGATGGATGCATTGCGCGGGCAAATTCAGCGTTTTTGGAATATCATCCCGGGTATGGCGGATGGCGAAGACATCCGGATTACAGTTTCCATGCAGCTCGATCGCTCTGGCAATATTGTCGGGCAACCTGATGTCAGTGCATCAGGTGGTTCGCAATCCACACGTTTAACCTTGGCAGGCAGTGCACGACGCGCGGTGTTGCGCGCGCAACCATTTGAACTGCCAGCTGATAAATATGATACCTGGTCTCAGGTCATTGTGAATTTTGATCCAAGCCAATTATTTTAACAACAGGATATAGTTTTATGCACTTGATATATAGAACCTTTGACGCATCTAAATGGATGTTGATGCTTATGTTCGTGATGGTGTTGAGCAGCATCAAACCAAGTTTTGCAGTTGTTGAAATTGATATTAATCAGGCCAATATCGAGCCATTGCCCATTGCTGTGATTGATTTTGTGTCCTCCGATCCGGCTGGTAAGCAAATCAGCGATGTTGTTGAAGCTGATTTGGCCCGCTCAGGCTTATTCAATCCTGTGAAAAAAGCAGCCTTTATTCAAAAAATCACTGATCCGAATGCGACACCGCGCTTTGCTGATTGGCAGGTTATTAACGCACAAGCGCTTGTGACTGGTTTGGTATCACGCGAAGCTGATGGGCGTTTGAAAGTTGAGTTCAGGCTCTGGGATGTGTTTGCCGGACAGCAATTGATTGGCCAGAGACTCTTTGCCAAATCAGAGAATTGGCGTCGCTTGGCGCATATTGTGGCCGATGCAATTTACGAGCGTCTCACCGGTGAAAAAGGTTATTTCGATACGCGTGTCGTGTTTGTGTCTGAAAGCGGTCCCAAAACAGACCGTATTAAACAACTTGCGATTATGGACCAAGATGGCGCTAATCTTAAAACGCTGACCAATGGTAATGACCTTGTGCTAACGCCGCGCTTTTCGCCTAGTAAACAAGAGATCACCTATATGTCGTTTGAAGGCGGGCAGCCACGCGTTTACCTTCTGCAATTGGAAACAGGTCAGCGCGAACTTGTGGGCAATTTCCCAGGAATGACATTTTCTCCGCGCTTCTCGCCCGATGGTCAGAAGGTGATTATGAGCCTGCAAGAAGGTGGCAATGCAAACATTTATACAATGGATTTGCGTTCTCGACGTACAACGCGTCTGACCAATACAGCGGCAATTGATACATCTCCTTCTTATTCACCAGATGGATCGCAGATTGTGTTTGAATCTGATCGCGGTGGTCGTCAGCAACTTTATGTCATGGATGCAAATGGTGGTAATCAGCGCCGCATCTCGTTTGGCAGCGGGTCGTATTCAACGCCGGTATGGTCACCGCGCGGCGATCTGATCGCTTTCACAAAACGCGCAGGTGGTAAATTCTCAATTGGCGTTATGAAAACTGATGGTTCGCGCGAGCGGATTTTAACAACAGGGTTTCATAATGAAGGCCCAACTTGGGCGCCCAATGGTCGGGTTTTGATGTTTTTCCGTCAGCCCGCTGGTGCAGGTGGACCGCAGCTCACAAGCATTGATTTAACGGGTTATAATGAGCAGCGCATTGCAACACCAAACTTTGCATCTGACCCAGCTTGGTCACCGCTGCTTGAATAGTCAAAACATAGCCACAATTGAGCCATCAAACAACCACAATTGCAGGCTTTTTACGGGTAAATAAGGATTTATTAACCCTGTTCGTTGAGGGCGAATTAACTGAGAGTGGTTAGAATTTGTCAACTGTAAATTCATGAAGGAGACCGACAATGAGCGGTATCGGGTTTTTATCTCGGAATAGAGCAATCGTTGCATTGTTTTTGGTTTTAACGCTTGCGGGCTGCGCGTCGAAAAAGACATTGCCAAACAACGCAGCTGATCTTGGTTTGACAGCTAATGGTGCCGTCCCAGGATCACAACAAGACTTCACTCAAAATGTTGGTGATAAGATTTTCTTCAACACGGATTCTGCCGTCATCAGACCGGATGCTGCGGTGATTTTGAACAAGCAGGTTCAGTGGCTTAATCAATATCCAAACCGTGTTGTTACCATTGAAGGCCATGCCGATGAACGTGGCACACGCGAATATAACTTGGCTTTGGGCGCACGCCGTGCTGCTGCAACACGCGAATATCTGATCTCGCGTGGGCTTGCGACATCTCGTGTGAAGACGCTGTCATTTGGTAAAGAACGCCCGGTTGCCGTGTGTGATGATATTTCATGTTGGTCACAAAACAGACGCGCTGTCACATTGCTTGGTGGCGCTGGTAGCTAGAGCTAGCCAAATATATTAGAATAAGGCAGCCGGTGGCTGCCTTTTTTATTGGGAGGATAAATGTCAGACGCAAAAACCAAACCAACAGATGCATCAGTCGTTGATTTTATCAATGCCGTTGAGAATAACCGCCGACGCGAAGACGGGTTCGTTCTGCTGGATTTATTTAAGAAAACAACGGGTGACAAACCCGTTATGTGGGGCGAAAGCATTATTGGTTTTGGCAGCTATCATTACAAATATAAATCCGGTCGAGAGGGTGATTGGATGTTAACCGGCTTTTCACCGCGTAAAGCCCATCAAGTGATTTACATGATGGGCTGCTATGTCGATGAAGGATTTGACAATCAGGATCAGCTGTTTAGCAAATTGGGCAAACATAAAATGGGCGCCTCCTGCCTTTATATCAACAAACTTTCCGATATAGATATTTCTGTGCTCGAAGAGCTGATTATCAGGTCTTGCGCACTCATGAGAAACAAATACCATTGATATAAATAGCGCATTTGTTTACATCGTGAATATCGGATAGGAAAATCGTCTGCGACATCAACTTTTGATTTATCGTTTGGGAGCAAACTAATGGCAAAATTATTGCGTTGTGCCGTGCTAACTTGTTTAACTTTGGCCATTGGATCCGCCAATGCTCAAAATTTGATTGGCTCGATAAAATTAGCAGAGCCTCCATTGCCGATAATTGATGTGCAAGTTCAGGATCCATCGCTGCGCATTGGTCAGCTTGAAGAGCAAATCAGACAATTAACGGGTCGTTTAGAAGAGCTTGGATTTCAAATGTTGCAGATGCAAGAACAAATGCGTCAAATGCAGCAGGACAATGAATTCCGTTTTCAAGATTTAGAGCGCGTTGGAAATTCTGACCAAACCAATTTGGCTCCCAAAACGCCCCGCATAAATTCTGATGATACAGCGACAATCACAATTGGAACGCCAGAATTTGATGCAAATGGTAATCTCATCGAAGGTGTGACGGTTGGTTCAGTTGGCGATGGTGACGCGGGTGAATTATACAAACAAGGTTATTCGCAAATCCTAGCGGGTGATTATGCTGATGCTGCATCCACATTTCAAACATATATTGATTTATACCCAAGTGAAGCGCAGGTCTCAGATGCTTATTTTTGGCTCGGTGAAGCCTTCTATTCGCAAGGTGCTTACAAGGACGCGGCGCGTACATTTTTAGATGCGCACAAAGCCTATCCGGACGCAAATAAAGCACCGGATACTCTACTTAAACTTGGCATGTCGCTTGTCGCACTGGATAATCGTGAAACAGCTTGCGCGACTTATAGCGAAGTCGGCATTCGATATCCGGGTGCTTCGAAAGCCATCAAAGATAAAGTTGCCAGTGAACAATCCCGCGCACAATGCTAATCGCGACTTAGTTAAGTTAGCGGAAACTTTTCTCCATACGTTAAAGTCTGGTCCTATCGCTGTTGCCGTGTCTGGCGGTTGCGATTCGATGGCTACACTGGATTTGCTTACAAAAGCCAATTCTCAAAATCGCGACATCCATTGTTTTACGGTTGATCATCAGTTGCGTGAAGACGCAAAGCTAGAAGCGCAATTTGTTGCAGATTTTTGTGCGAGCAAACAAATAAAACATCAAACTCTGGTTTGGGACGAGGATAAGCCATCGACCGGTATTCAAAATGCCGCACGATGGGCGCGCTATCAACTTTTGTCGAAGGCCTTTGAAAAAGTAGGTGCCATCGGTTTGGTAACCGGTCACAATTTAGATGACCAAATTGAAACGATCCTAATGCGGAAGCTGCGGGATAAAACCGGTGAGGGTGTTGGCCTGTCGGGCATGGCTGCTGCTGCGTTGTTTTTTAATTCCATGTGGGTCTTGAGACCATTTTTAGGTATTCGCAAACAAGCGCTCAAGGATCACTTGTCGAATGCCTCGTTAGATTGGATCGAAGACCCATCAAATCAAAATGAAGCGTTTGAACGTGTTCGCATTCGCAATCAGGCAGATCAATCCATCAAGCTTGGCGAGATCGAAGATTATGGGTACGCGCGAGAATCTCTTTCCAATTTTGCAGCACATTATATTCGTCAATATTGCTGCACGAATGATGGCCTTGTGTTTAAGATGTCTGTTATAGATGCCGAAAGACGGACCCTAGAAAAAGTGCTCGAAGTCATGGTGCATGTCATTGGTGGACGAGATCGATCACTGGGCCGAACGGACATCGAAAGGCTCTATGATTTTGCCATTGCACCAGAAAATAAACGTATGACGATGGGGCGTGTTGTTCTCGATAAGTCAGGCGATAAGATCCAACTCTATCGTGAAAATCGAGGGTTTGACGAACAAACAGTAAGCGCTGGCGGAGAGATTTGCTGGGATGGGCGTTTTTTGATCAGAAATCAGAGCCAAAAAGCTGACATTATCGTTCGATCCAATGGCGACAAATTGGGATGCCCTCCTGAGGTGAAGAGAGCGGGCGATGATGAATGGAAACCTGTTCATGAAATCGAGCAGTTAAGCGTGACGGCTATCATAAATAAATATGATCAGGTACTGCTTGAGTTTGATCTGGCTCTTGCGAATGCGATAGCAACGATATTAGGAAGATCCGTATATTCCACGCCGTATTGTCATGCCAAAGTGTCATTTCAAGAGCAATGATGCAAATTAATGTCATTTCAGGCTGATATCTTGTGTCGCACCGACTTGGCAATTGCCAATAAGCTCCCTATATGATGTTACCAGAGAGCACAATTGTGTGCCAAAAATGGTGTCGGGGATATCGATGAACCCTAATTTTCGTAATTTTGCATTATGGGCAATCATAGCTCTTTTATTGATTGCTCTATTTAATATGTTCCAAAGCCCTACAGACGGGGCGAGCGGAACAAAAATCGCCTATTCGCAATTCCTACAGGATGTTGACGCTGGTCAGATTAATGAGGTCACCATATCTGGAAATCAGATCTATGGTTCTTACAGTGGTTCCGGCGGTAAATTCCAAACTTATTCTCCGGGGGATAACGATCTGGTGCAGCGCTTGGAAGCGAATAATGTGACAATTAATGCACAGCCAGAATCAGATGGTTCTAATAGCTTCTTAGGTTATTTCATTTCCTGGTTACCAATACTTGTGATCTTGGGTGTTTGGATTTTCTTCATGCGCCAGATGCAAGGCGGTTCTCGAGGCGCGATGGGCTTTGGTAAATCCAAAGCAAAATTGCTGAATGAAGCGCAAGGTAAGATCACCTTTGAAGACGTTGCTGGTGTTGATGAGGCTAAAGAAGATCTCGAAGAGATTGTTGAATTTTTGCGCGATCCGCAAAAATTCCAACGTCTTGGTGGCCGTATTCCACGCGGTGTTTTGCTTGTGGGCCCTCCCGGTACTGGTAAAACGCTTTTAGCGCGTTCTGTCGCCGGTGAAGCTAATGTGCCGTTCTATACAATTTCGGGTTCCGATTTCGTTGAAATGTTCGTGGGTGTGGGTGCCTCTCGTGTGCGCGACATGTTCGAACAGGCTAAGAAAAACTCCCCATGTATCATCTTTATCGATGAGATCGATGCCGTGGGTCGCCATCGTGGCGCAGGCCTTGGTGGTGGTAATGATGAGCGTGAGCAAACACTCAACCAATTGCTTGTTGAGATGGATGGTTTTGAAGCCAATGAAAGCATCATCTTGATTGCTGCAACAAACCGCCCAGATGTTCTTGACCCAGCATTGTTGCGTCCAGGTCGTTTTGACCGTCAGGTGGTTGTTCCGAACCCGGACTTGAGTGGTCGTGAACAGATCTTGAAAGTGCATGTGCGCAATGTGCCACTTGCACCAAATGTTGATCTGAAAGTGATTGCTCGCGGTACACCAGGATTTTCTGGTGCGGATTTGATGAACCTTGTGAACGAAAGTGCACTTATGGCTGCGCGTCGCAACAAACGCCTTGTAACCATGCAAGAATTTGAAGATGCAAAAGATAAGGTCATGATGGGTGCAGAACGTCGTTCAACGGCCATGACTGAGGACGAGAAGAAACTCACTGCATATCATGAAGCTGGCCATGCGATTTTGGCACTTCATGTGCCAGTGGCAGATCCCGTACATAAAGCAACGATTATTCCGCGTGGTCGTGCACTTGGCATGGTGATGCAATTGCCAGAAGCTGATCGTTATTCGATGAGTTATAAATGGATGATTTCGCGCCTTGCCATCATGATGGGTGGCCGTGTTGCTGAAGAAGTGACCTTTGGCAAAGAGAATATCACATCCGGTGCGTCTTCAGACATTGAGCAAGCAACAAAGCTTGCGCGTGCGATGGTCACACAATGGGGCTTCTCTGATGAACTTGGACAAGTCGCCTATGGTGAAAACCAGCAGGAGGTCTTCTTAGGTCATTCTGTGGCGCAGTCTCAAAATATGTCAGAAGAAACAGCCAAGAAAATTGATGCTGAAGTTCATCGTTTGATCGATGAGGCGACCGCGACTGCACATGACATCATCAAGACTAAAAAAGATGAATTTGTGGCCATTGCCGAAGGTTTGCTCGAATATGAGACCCTAAGCGGTGATGAAATTGCATCTATCATCAAGGGTGAAAAACCTGCTCGTGATATGGGTGATGATACACCACCTAGTCGTGGTAGTGCGGTTCCATCAGCAGGTGTTAAAGCTGAAAAGCCTAAAAAGTCTGGCGGTGAGGAACCTGATTCAGATCCAGAGCCAACACCTGAATAGGTGATATAAATTGCGTAAAAAGGGCCGTTATGGCCCTTTTTTTGTTGGTGTTAACCAAAGAATTGTTTATCTGCTGGTTTTAACGCAATTTCGACAAATATCGTCTATAAGCCAATACGGACTTAACAAGTGGGGACATTATGACACGTCGTTATTTTGGAACAGATGGCATTCGAGGTAAATCAAACACGCCGCCTATGACGGCTGATCTTGCAATGCGCGTAGGTGCTGCAGTTGGAAAGCTTTACCGCAGAGGTGAGCATCGCCATCGTGTTGTGATCGGTAAGGATACGCGTCTCTCTGGCTATATGATTGAAAACGCGCTTGTTGCAGGTTTTACGTCTGCCGGCTTAGACGTATTGCTGTTGGGCCCGATCCCAACGCCGGGTGTTGCCATGCTCACGCGTTCTATGCGCGCTGATATTGGAGTTATGATTTCCGCATCCCACAATGCGTATCAAGATAATGGTATAAAACTGTTTGGACCGGACGGTTATAAACTTTCTGATGATCTTGAAGCGCAAATTGAAGATCTGATCGATGCAGATTTCCAATCTTTGTTGGTAAATTCTGACGACATTGGACGTGCCAAGCGCGTTGACGGCGATATTTATCGCTATATCGAATTTGTAAAGCGGACCTTGCCACGCGGATCGCGTGATTTCACCGGATTGCGCATTGTCGTTGATTGCGCCAATGGCGCAGCTTATAAGGTTGCACCTTCCGTGCTTTGGGAAATGGGTGCTGAAGTTGTAACCCTTGGTGATGAACCTAACGGGACTAATATCAACTTAAATTGCGGTTCGACACATCCTGAAGCTTTGATCAAGAAAGTTCATGAAGTTCGTGCAGATGTTGGCATTGCGCTGGATGGCGATGCGGATCGTGTGCTTATTGTGGATGAAAAAGGTCAGGTCGTTGATGGTGACCAACTCATGACTTTGATTGCCGAATCCTGGGCAAAAGACGGACGCCTTCAGGGCGATGGCGTTGTGGCTACCGTGATGTCCAATCTTGGTATGGAGCGACATCTTGCTAATCTTGATCTATCGCTTGCGCGCACAAAGGTTGGCGATCGTTATGTGGTCGAGCACATGCGTAAGCATGGCTTTAACTTAGGTGGAGAGCAATCTGGCCATATTGTCATGAGTGATTTTGCAACGACAGGCGATGGTTTGGTTGCGGCACTACAGATTTTGGCTTGTACTCAAAAGATGGGTAAACCGGTGAGCGAAGTGACACGACGGTTTGAACCAGTGCCGCAATTGCTTAAAAATGTGCGGTATTCCGGTGCCTCCCCACTGACTGATAATCATATCCAATCAGCTATCAAAGATGCTGAAGCTGAGCTTGGACAATCCGGACGTTTGGTGATCCGTGCCTCTGGCACAGAACCACTCATTCGAGTCATGGCTGAGGGTGACGATGCCGGGCAGGTTGAAAAAGTCGTAGACGGACTTGTCAAGGTCATCGCTGCATAGAGATTTCCAATTGCTATTTGTTTAAAGTAAATCGAAAGAGTAAACCAAGTTAAGATTGTGTTTACCATTTTTTTTAAGCAGTAAATTGTAAAATTAGTCAGCCATTAACCTTTATAATTCATTATCACCTCAAGTTTTGAGAGGCGTAGCCCGTTATTTGGGTGTCTAGCCCGTTCCATAAATGGAGTGATAAATGAAAAAGATTGCTATCACCGCTGCGACGCTCGGTCTTGCAACAACAATGTCAGCAAATGCTGCAGATATTTCTACACCGCCAGTCTATCATGCGCCAGAGGTGATTCACCATGAAGTGAAGTCAGCAACGGGGTGGTATCTTCGCGGTGATGTCGGTGCAAGCTATAACAAACTAAAAGAGGTCAATTATCTTACAAGCACGGGATATGCGGACTTTTCTTCGGCAAAATTGAAAGAGAGTTTTTCAGTTGGTGCAGGTGTTGGTTATCAAATCACCAGCCGTCTTAGAACGGACCTCACATTAGATTATTTGTCGAAAACCAATTTCAACGGTTCAACTGGTCCGGGTGGACCGTGTACAATTAACAGTTTCGGTTATACAGCGCCAAACTGTTATTCAACTGATGTTGCTTCATATTCAGCTTGGAGCCTATTGGCCAACGCATATGTGGATGTGTTCACATATGGTCGCGTAACAGGTTATGTCGGTGCAGGTTTGGGCGCGACATATATCGATTGGAAAACACTCAATAATACAGAGTGTGAATCAGTAACAAATACATGTAACTCAACTTCGATTGATCATGCTGGTGCTTCTGGCTGGCGCGCAACAGCTGCTTTGATGGCTGGTGCTTCGGTTAAAATCAATTGCGCACTTGCAGCCGATGTCGGCTATCGTTATCGCGCCATTGCAGGTGGTAGAATGTTCGAGCGTGTTGATTCAGTGTCAACGGGACCTGGTTTTCATAAAACGATCCACTCGCATGAAGGTCGTGCAGGTTTGAGATACAGCTTCGGTGGATGCGATACGCATATTCCACCTTATGAGCCACCGACACTTCCACCAGTTTATAAATAAATTGTCAGAAATTTAGAAAGAAAAGCGCCGGAATTTCCGGCGTTTTTTGTATTTGGTGTTTGGTTAACAAACATAAATAACAAAAAGAAAAGGATCATGGTTAACCGAGGTTTAACCTGTCTGGGTGATATTGGTTGCAATTTAAAGAATGAACCTTTTGGTCATGACCAGAAAGAAATGCCCATGCGCAATGTTATTAAATACTCTTCCCTTGTTGGTATCCTTTGTCTTGGTATCTCATCTGCAGCTCAAGCGGCGGACCTTGACCGGATTATCTCTCCGCTAAATGCCCCAACCATTAAGCCTGTTGAAGTCGGCAATGGGTGGTATCTGCGTGGAGATATTGGATATGCGGCTAAGCAAGAAAATGATGCGCCATCGTTTAATACATTTTCAGTGGCAAATAGCTATCGCGCAGGCACTGTAACATCCAACAGTTTTGAAGATGATTTCTCGCTAGGTGGCGGTATTGGTTATCGATTTACCGATATGTTCCGTGGTGATGTTACCCTTGACCTTATTAAAGGTGATTTTGGAATAGCTGGAACAGGACTTGATCAATGTGCGAGCACGTCTCCAGCAAGCACAACATGTTCGATAAATACAACTGGTCAATATGATAATTATATGGCGATGGTCAACGGCTATATGGATCTTGGTACTATCGCAGGCTTCACACCTTATGTTGGGGCGGGTGCAGGTTTTACAAAAGTGAAATATGGTGAAGTTACGTCAACAGGGACTTGTGTTGACGGTGGCGGAACCTGTGGAGCGACAGCAGCTGTTTCTTCATCACATAGCGGCACATCCGACTGGCGGAAAACCTGGGCTTTGATGGCTGGTATGAGCTATGATTTGAACGATCAGATTAAGATTGATCTCGGCTACAAATATTCCAATGTCGAAGCTGGCTCCATTTATGGTTATAACAGCAATGCCACAGCGCTTGGCGCATCAGGTGTGCAAGCGACTGACGGTGGATTTGAACGTCATGAAGTTCGTTTGGGCATGCGTCTATCAACCTGGTAAAAATGATCGAAATTGAATTTGGCGAGAAGGCGAGCATGGCTCGCCTTTTTTGTGTCGTGCAAAAAAATAACCAAATTTTGTTCTGTGGCGACAAAGATGCACTTGACTTTTATCATCCTGCATCATAGTTCGGTCAGTGGGACACCCTTCCCCAACGAAGGGCTACTATCTGGAAGGATAGAGATATGACTGAACTGAATAAACCGGACCTTCGTCCGGACAATGCCCGTTTTTCGTCTGGACCTTGCGCCAAACGTCCGGGTTGGACCCCACAATCACTTAACGATGCACCATTGGGTCGTTCGCACCGCGCGAAAATTGGTAAATCGAAACTCAAACAAGCTATTGATCTCACTCGTGAGGTTTTAAACGTTCCTGACGATTACCGTATTGGTATCGTGCCTGCATCTGATACGGGTGCGGTGGAAATGGCCATGTGGTCCATGCTCGGCGCCCGCGGTGTTGATATGGTGGCATGGGAAAGCTTTGGAGCGGGTTGGGTAACAGATGTTGTTAAGCAGCTGAAACTCGATAATACGCGTACGATTACAGCACCTTACGGTGAATTGCCGGATCTCAATTCGATTGATTTCGACAATGATGTAGTCTTCACATGGAACGGAACAACATCCGGTGTTCGCGTGCCAAATGCAGATTTCATCCCAGCAGATCGTGCGGGTTTGACAATCTGTGATGCGACTTCAGCAGCCTTTGCGCAAGAGCTTGAATTTTTAAAGCTTGATGTCGTGACTCTCTCTTGGCAGAAAGTGCTTGGCGGAGAAGGCGGACATGGTGTGATTATCTTATCACCGCGTGCTGTTGAACGTCTTGAAAGCTATACGCCGTCATGGCCATTGCCGAAAATTTTCCGCATGACAAAGGGCGGCAAACTCATCGAAGGTATCTTCACTGGTGCGACGATTAATACGCCATCCATGCTATGCGTTGAAGATTATTTGGATGCGCTCAATTGGGCGAAATCTCTCGGTGGATTAGAGGCATTGGTTGCGCGCGCAAATGCCAATGCGCAAATCATTCACGACTTTGTTGAGAAGACTGCATGGCTTGATAATCTGGCGAAAGATCCAGCAACCCGCTCAAATACGTCTGTGTGTTTAACGATTAGTGACGCCGACATTGCTTCGCTTGATGAAGATGCACAAGCCGCCTTTGCAAAAGGTATGGTGTCTTTGCTTGATGGTGAGGGTGTCGCATTTGACATCGGAGCTTATCGCGATGCGCCATCTGGTTTGCGTATCTGGGCCGGTGCAACGGTTGAAACATCCGATTTAGAAGCACTCATGCCGTGGCTTGATTGGGCATTTGCCCAGCAAAAAGCAACGCTCGCTTAATCGCATCATTTTGTGGCGTGAAAGATGCGCCACACATTTTCTTATTCTTTAAAATAAATGGAGGCCTGAAATGGCACCTCGTGTACTCGTATCTGATAAACTATCTGAAACAGCTGTCCAAATTTTCCGCGACCGTGGATTGGACGTAGATTTCATGCCTGAAGTTGGCAAAGACAAAGAAAAACTTCTTGAGATCATCGACCAATATGATGGTTTGGCGATCCGCTCAGCTACAAAAGCAACAGAAAAACTCATCGCTGCTGCCAAAAACCTAAAAGTCATTGGTCGTGCCGGTATCGGTGTTGATAATGTGGACATTCCTGCTGCGTCGCGTCGCGGTATCATCGTGATGAACACGCCTTTCGGCAACTCAATCACCACGGCTGAACATGCGATTGCAATGATCTTCGCTGTTGCACGTCAATTGCCAGCGGCTGATCTATCTACTCAAGCAGGTAAATGGGAAAAATCCAAATTCATGGGCGTTGAAATCACCGGCAAGACGCTTGGTGTGATTGGTTGTGGTAATATCGGTTCTATTGCTGCTTCTCGTGGTATCGGCCTCAACATGCGTGTCATTGTATTTGATCCATTCTTATCTCCAGAACGTGCTGAGAAGCTTGGTGTTGAAAAAGTCGAGCTTGACGAATTGCTTTCTCGTTCTGACTTCATCACATTGCATGTTCCAATGACAGACAAAACACGCGGTATCATCAATGCGGAAGCCATCGCCAAGATGAAAAAAGGCGTTCGCATCGTCAACTGCGCACGCGGTGGTCTTGTTGTGGAAGCAGATTTAGCTGAAGCGCTTAAGTCTGGTCATGTCGCGGGTGCTGGTTTTGATGTGTTTGAAACAGAGCCAGCTACCGATAGCCCGCTCTTTGGTTTGCCAAATGTCGTGTGTACACCGCATTTGGGTGCTTCTACCACAGAAGCTCAGGAAAATGTGGCCCTGCAGGTCGCAGAACAAATGTCAGATTATCTATTGAAAGGCGCTGTTTCAAACGCGATCAACATGCCGTCAATTTCTGCAGAAGAAGCACCGCGTCTTAAGCCGTTTGTATCACTTGCAGATGTGCTTGGTGCCTTTGTTGGCCAGGTCACAGAGAGTGCCATTAAAGAAGTTGAGATCCTTTATGAAGGTTCAACGGCTGAGATGAACACCAAAGCCCTAACAAGTGCGGTGTTAGCTGGTTTGATCCGCGAGCAAGTTGCAGACGTGAATATGGTGTCTGCGCCAATCATGGCCAAAGAACGCGGCATTGTATTATCTGAAGTCAAGCGTGATAAATCAGGCGTGTTTGATGGCTATATCAAGCTGACAGTAAAAACCGACAATAATACGCGTTCAGTTGCTGGTACTTGTTTTGCTGATGGCAAGCCTCGCTTCATTCAGATCAAAGGCATTAATCTTGATGCCGAGGTTGGTCGTAACATGGTCTATACGACAAATGCAGACGCGCCGGGTATCATCGGTCTTTTGGGAACGGTGTTTGGTGAAGCTGATGTGAATATTGCGAACTTCCAGCTTGGCCGTAACCAGCCTGGTGGTGATGCGATTGCGTTGCTTTATGTCGATGAGCCAGTGGCTGAAGAGGTTCTTGATAAAGTGCGTTCGCACAAGGAAATCGTCTCAGCGAAGCCGCTTGTCTTCAATGTTGATTAGTATAAATACCCGCAGATATCCATACTTGCTCAATAGAGCGCAGTATTTCACTGGATATTTCGCATATTTAACGAATAAAGTTTGAGCTAAGGCTCGATTTTCGACCCGCATCTCTTTATAGAGGTGCGGGTTTGTTAATTTCTTTGGGATGCGTCATCCCAATATTCATGAGGTTTATATGACAAATGTAGTGGTAGTCGGCTCCCAATGGGGTGACGAAGGTAAAGGCAAGATTGTTGATTGGCTGTCAGAACGTGCTGATGTTGTGGTGCGTTTCCAAGGTGGGCACAATGCTGGCCATACATTAGTCATCGATGGTGTGAAGTATAAATTATCTCTGCTTCCATCAGGCGTCGTTCGCAAAGGCAAATTGGCGGTGATCGGAAACGGTGTTGTGATCGATCCGCATGCGCTTGTTGCTGAAATAGACCGTCTTGCCGAGCAAGGTGTTGTTGTTACTCATGATACACTTCGTATTGCTGACAATGCAACATTGATCCTCTCACTGCACAGAGAACTTGATGGCCTGCGTGAAGATGCAGCGTCAAATTCAGGCACGAAAATTGGTACGACCCGTCGTGGTATTGGTCCAGCTTATGAAGATAAGGTTGGTCGCCGTTCTATTCGTATGATGGATCTTGTGAATACGGAAACACTTCCGGCCAAGGTAGATCGTTTGCTCACACATCACAATGCTTTGCGTCGTGGTTTGGGACAGGATGAAATTGCGATTGATACGCTGATTGATGAATTGATGGCCATCCGTGATCGCATGTTGCCATATATCGAATCTGTTTGGCTACTGCTTGATCAGAAGCGTAAAGCTGGCGAACGTATTTTGTTCGAAGGTGCGCAAGGCACATTGCTTGATATCGACCACGGAACTTATCCATTTGTGACCTCATCAAATGTGGTGGCCGGTCAAGCTGCCGCAGGTAGTGGCATGGGACCTGGTTCACTTGGTTATATTCTTGGCATTACCAAAGCCTATACAACGCGCGTGGGCGAGGGGCCTTTCCCGACAGAGCTAGATGATGATGATGGTCAGAGATTGGGCGAGCGTGGTCATGAATTTGGCACCGTGACAGGACGTCAACGTCGTTGTGGTTGGTTTGATGCTGCGCTTGTTCGTCAATCTGTTGCAGTCAACGGAATCACCGGCATTGCTTTGACGAAGCTAGATGTTCTCGATGGTTTTAAAGAGCTGAAGATTTGTATTGGATACGAATTGGATGGAAAACGTATCGACTATCTGCCGGCAAGCCAAGGTGCGCAGGCCAGGGTTGTTCCGGTTTACGAGACAATGGAAGGTTGGAATGAGACCACCGTCGGCGCACGCTCTTGGGCAGATCTTCCAGCGCAAGCGATCAAATATGTCCGCCGGGTTGAAGAGTTAATTGGCGCGCCAGTTTCAATGTTATCCACAAGTCCTGAAAGGGATGATACTATACTTGTGACCGATCCATTTGAAGATTAAGGTCTTTTCTGATCGTTACGGTTATATTTTTGCCGTAAAAGTATCAGATTGTAGGTTTTTGCGAGGTTAGAAATGGCTGACTTTACTGGAGTAATCAGACGGGCTGTCGAAGGATTGGCGAATAATACGCCAGAAGCGCGACAGAAAGTCTATGATCGCGCACGTCAGACCATTCAACGTCAACTTGATGCAATGCCGAATTCGAGCAGCAGTGCAATCTTTGAACGTCAGCTATCAAGTGTAGAAGACGCAATCAAAGAAATTGAAGCGCAATATGAAGGAGGGGCAGTGCCAACTCCTTCTGAACCAGCTGCGCCAAAATCAGTTGCTCCTGCGCCAGCTGCTCCTAAACCGGCAACCCCGGCACCAGCTGCCGAGGCACCTACAAAAGCATCTGAACCTCAATCAGAAAAAGCTGAAGAGCCAAAAGCAGAACCCGCCAAAGCTGAGCCGGTTGATGATGCTGAGCCTTCGCAGCCACAATTGAAGCCGGCAGCTGAGGCAGCGCCTGATGAAGCCCTTGCCAAAGCCGAATCAACTAAAGCTCCTGCTGAAGAGACGCCAAATCAAACTGTATCTGAAGAAAAAACTTCCGAAGTCGGCGTTGACGAACCTGAAACAACTCAATCGCCCACACCAGAGCCTGAGCCAGAAACCTTAGTGGAAGGGCCAGCGAGTGATTCTGCAAGTGAATCTGGGGCTGAGACTAAAGTAGAAGAGCCGATCGAGCCTGAGCCAGTAATCGAAGAGGTTGGCGCTGTTGTTGAGGAGAAAGCGTCATCTGCAAATGAAATTGATGATGAACTCGCCATTCCAACAGTTGATCCTGAGCCCGAGGCAGCAAGTATTGTCGATGAAAAAGTCAATGAAATTGTCAGTGATGTCACCTCGCGCATAGATGCAGATAAGTCCGGCAAAGAGATGCCGAAGGTTGATTCCTCATTTTTGACTGATGACAGCATTATCGATCAGGCGGTAGGTGAGATAAAATCTAGCCTGCAAGCAGATCCAGATACTCAAAATTCTGATTTTCCGGATCATGATTCGGCATTTGGCTTTGGTGCGGAAGCGCTTCCTGAAGCACCGGAGCCAAAGCGCAAAAAATCACCCGTTGTGATGATTGTGGCAGCCGCTTTGTTGGTGCTTGCAGGATCTGCCTACGGGATTTGGCGCTATGGTGCCGATCTGTTTAGCACTGATGAAACGCAAATTGCTGAGGTCGTGGACACAACAACTGAACCTGAAACCAACACAACTGTTGAAGAACCAACCGAAGAGCGCGAAGTCGTCACCAAAGTTGAAGATACAACACCGACAACAGATGAAACTGAGACGGTTGGGGAATCAGAAAAATTCACGCAACGGTTAAATGCGGATGGGTCTGAAGTCGATCTAGGGCCTGCACCAGAAGTTATCAATGGTCTTCCCGGCGAAGAAGGTCGCTCAGTCGCCGCCCAAACTGATGGACAGACCACTGCGCCAGTTGAAACTGCGCAGGATGAGACCACACCTGCAGCTGACGGCACGCCTGCAATTGAAAAGATGTTGTTTTATGAGACAAGCTTAGGCTTGGAGCAACAGGCGCGTTATGAAGGTGGGGTCACTTGGACTGAAGAAATCGAATCTGATGGAACAGCGTCGCGTCCGTTTATTAAAGCACAGATTCAAGTGCCAGAGCGGAATTTATCGATTGATATGTCGATCAAATTAAACGGTGATCAGACACTTCCGGTCAGCCATTTGGTGGATATCAATTTCTCATTGCCTGATGATTTTGAAGGTGGTGAGATTGATCAGGTTACTGAAGTCAAGATGAAGAATACCGAAGAGCAACCGGGTGATCGATTAGCCGCGATTTCCGCCAAAATTGATACAACATTCTTTGTCGTCGGATTGGAAAATGATGATCCGGAAGTGGTCGCGACAAATCTACAATTGTTGTCGCGCCGCAATTGGATCGATATTCCGATTTCCTACAGCAATGGTCGTAAAGCGCTGATTACTTTAGAAAAAGGTGCCAGCGGTGTTGCAGTCTTTGATAAAGTCTTAGCAGCATGGGAACGGAACCCCGTTCAATAAACAATCAACAATTTATAAGAGGTAGCTATGTCAGGTCACGGTTATGAAAAAGGTCGGCTTGACCTACCATTTGTTGGGATTTCGACTTTTGGGAAGAACCCTTATGTCGATGATTGGGACAAGATAGACGCTGATGTCGCGGTTCTAGGTGCGCCTTTTGATTTTGGGACGCAATGGCGATCAGGTGCTCGTTTTGGTCCGCGTGCCATCCGAGAAGCATCAACATTATTTTCATTTGGTCATGGTGGTGCTTACGACTTTGAAGATGATGTGACTTACTTGCCTGCTGACGAGGTTAAGATCGTTGATCTAGGTGATGCTGATATCGTGCATACAGATACGATCAATAGTCATAAAAATATCGAATTTGGTGTCCGTAAAATATTGGATGCGGGCGCTTTGCCCGTCGTGCTTGGCGGCGATCATTCGATCAATATTCCATGCATCAATGCTTTCTCCGACCAAGAGCCTATTCATCTGGTGCAAATTGATGCGCATCTTGATTTCGTTGATGAACGTCATGGGGTTAAATATGGTCATGGCAATCCCATGCGCCGCGCCGCTGAGAAGGATTATGTGACAGGCTTGAGCCAGATCGGCATTCGAAATGTCTCCTCAACAGCCAAAGAAGGCTGTGAGGATGCGCGGACTATGGGCTCTGATATTATTTCGGTGCGCCATTTTAGAAAACTAGGATATGAGAGTGTGCTGGACCGTATTCCTAAAGGCGTTCGCTATTATGTCACAATCGACATCGATGGTTTTGACCCATCTATAGCTGCAGGTACCGGTACCCCAAGCCATGGCGGGTTTTTATATTATGAGATCTTGGAATTTTTGGATGGCTTAGCGCAACGCGGAGATATTGTTGGGCTTGATCTTGTTGAGGTCGCGCCAGATTATGACCACACAGGTTCAACGGCGGTTTTGGCGGCTCAAATTTTGATGAATACTATTGGGCGTATCATGCACTATCGAAAATAGTGCATGATATTTTTGTAATATTAAGCGTCTTCGGCTTCGACCGTGACAAGCGCTTGTTGCGCTTCCAGGGCTGCTTTGCGAACGGCAGCTTGGACTTTTTCAAACGCACGCACTTCGATTTGGCGCACGCGCTCGCGTGAGATTGAGAACTCACTTGAAAGCTCTTCAAGCGTCAGCGGATCTTCGCTCAAACGACGTGCTTTGAAGATACGCTGCTCGCGCTCGTTCAAAACGCTGATTGCATCTGTGAGCATGTCACGACGTGTTTCAAGCTGATCTTGTTCAACCAAGATCTCTTCTTGGCTGCGACTTTCATCCACGAGCCAGTCCTGCCATTGGCCAGTTTCACCTTCGCCCGTTTTAATTGGGGCGTTGAGAGACGCATCGCCACTTAGACGCTGGTTCATTGAGATTACATCTTTTTCAGGAACCTGAAGCTGCGTTGCAATTTCTTCAACCTGATCTGGTGTCAGATCATTTTCATCAATCGCCTGAATTCGGCCTTTGATTTTACGAAGATTAAAGAACAAACGCTTTTGGTTTGCAGTTGTACCCATTTTCACAAGTGACCATGATCTTAGGATATATTCCTGAATAGATGCTTTGATCCACCACATTGCATATGTAGCGAGACGGAAACCGCGTTCTGGGTCAAATTTCTTCACTGCCTGCATGAGACCGACATTGCCTTCAGACACAACTTCGCCAATCGGCAAGCCGTAGCCGCGATATCCCATTGCAATTTTAGCAACTAGTCTAAGGTGAGAGGTTACAAGGCGCTGAGCCGCATCGCGGTCATCGTGCTCTTCGTAACGCTTAGCAAGCATGTATTCTTCTTGTGGTTCAAGCATCGGGAAACGCCTGATCTCAGCAAGGTAACGATCCAATCCACCCTTACCGGATGTGATTGATGGTAAAGTTTTCTGGGCCATAAAGCACCCTCCTAATTGTTTCAACTTCCATTAAGGCAAGTTGCGACCGCTTATTGCGCGTCGATTTTATACAACTTAATTATGGCATAAGCTTGTTTCAAGCTTTTGACGAAAAGAGTTTGAACACGAAAGTGTGAGCTTTGCGTGATTGCCAATGTTAAGCTTCATACTTCTATACGTTCTAATACCTTGGTTAGATCGGAAAAATCACTCGGTAATGGGGCTTCAAAACGCATAATTTCACCCGATTTTGGGTGTTCGAACTGCAGTAAATAGGCATGTAATGCCTGATGCGTGAAGGAAATGATCGCATCACGCTGTGCATCGGGCAATTTGTTGGCTTTTGTCTTAAAAGCCGCACCATAGGTTAAATCCCCAATCAATGGATGGCCGATATGGGCCATATGAACCCTGATCTGGTGGGTTCGACCCGTTTCTAAGCGGCATTCAACGATTGAGGCAAAGGCGTCAACACCTTCCTGACCACCAAAGCTTTGTTTGGTTTTATAATGTGTGATGGCATGTTTGGCATCTGGCGCATGTTCTGAGCATACCGCGCGCTTTAATCGATCATTGGAGCGGCCAAGATATGTGCTAATGGTCGATTTTATCGGGTTTGGTGCGCCCCAAACAAGAGCCCAATATGCACGTTCGAGCGCACCTGTTCGCCCATGATCAGCAAATTGGTCTGATAGATTGCGATGCGCAATGTCATGTTTGGCGACAACCATCACGCCGCTTGTGTCTTTATCAAGGCGGTGCACAATCCCTGGCCGCTTTACCCCGCCAATGCCAGAGCGCGAATCCCCGCAATGATATAAAAGCGCATTGACCAGCGTGCCTGATGAATTGCCGGCGCCAGGATGAACGACCAATCCAATTGGCTTATTAATGACAATCAAGTCATCATCTTCATAGATGATATCAAGCGGAATGTTTTCTGCGATCGGCTCTGCATCGGTAATTTCTGGCAGCGAGACAGAAATATTCATTGAAGGCGCAATTTTCTTTTTCGGTTCTGTGATCGTTTCGCCATTAATCGACACGGCACCGGCTTCAATTAGCGCTTTAATGCGGCTGCGCGAGTAATCTGGAGCCATTTTCTGTGCAAGCCAAGCGTCCAAGCGGCCAGAATCGCCTTCATCAGTAATGAAAGCTTTCAAATTTGCTTCAGCTTCGTTAAAGGATATCTCGTTTGTCACAATTCGTTCCAAATAGGCTTTTTTATGCAAAACCCTGACATAGATAATAATGAGGATAAACCACTCGATCCAACCATGGAGCGCGTGAGACGTAAAATGGTACGTCTTTTGGCCGTTTCATTAGGTGTCATGTTTATCGGTGTTATGGCGGTATTAGCTGCCGTTGTCTACAAAATACGCACCGGCGGAGACGAAGAGGCGCAAACTGTTGCTGTGCAGGCGATCTCCAATTCGAGTTTTGTTGCAAATTTAGACGTCATTTTGCCGGAAGGTTTTGATGTTCAGAGCTTTGATTTAGACGGGACGCGTTGTGCCGTGCGCGGTGTTGACCAAAATGGTGTTTTGCAAATCCTGATCATTGATCTCAGCAATGGTGATATCATCTCAACTGTTAACCTGCGCAATTAGGCCCTTCGATTGGCGGACGAACGCATTATTGAAATCTTGCGGGCTGATGATCCGCGCATTGCCGAATTTTGCAATATTAGAGAACGGGATCTGACCCGCCAATCCGATCAGTTTATTGCAGAAGGCAAAGTTGTTCTTCAGCATCTTATACATTCGCAAATATCGGGTCGTCGATTTGAGATCGTTAAGATCCTCATTCTCAAAAATCGTCTGGATGGTATCCGGGACGTGCTGGAAGAGGTTCCATTAAACATCCCCATCTATACAGCTGATAAAAGCGTGATGAACGAAATTGCTGGATTTGAAATGCATCGCGGGATTTTGGCGCTTGGGCAATATAACCGTGATGGGAATAATGCAGACCAAGTGGTGAAGGAAATACACGCAGATGCACCAAGTTTAGTGCTGGCGGCATGCGGGATTTCCAATCACGATAATCTAGGATCGATTTTTAGAAATGCCGCGGCATTTGGTGTTGAGAAAATCCTGTTAGATCCCACATCTTGCCATCCCCTGTATCGCAAAGCCATCCGCGTATCCGTTGGTTCAGCGCTAACTGTTCCGTTCGAGCTCGATGTTGGTGTCATGTCCATGATCGAGGACTATACTAAACAGGGTTATTCAATTTATGGCCTATCCCCTCGCGGCACGCAGATGATTGACGCATTAGAACCTTCGCAGAAAACGCTTTTAATTCTGGGAACTGAAGGCGAGGGGTTGCCCGACGAGATCATGGCGCAGATTAAAACGGCAAAAATATCTCAAAGCGACGGGCTTGATAGTTTAAATGTCGCAACCGCGTCTGGCATTGCTTTATGGCAGATCGCCCGACAGATGAAATTGGTTTAACCGCTCATCAATCTTTATCTTAGCTTTCCATAAACGCGTTAAACGCATCTTTATAGTCTGGATGCCAGCGGCTGAGCGGTGGACGGTTTTCGATTATATCGCCAATGGACCATGCCATCCGTTTTTCATCGAGATCACGGGAGACATCATTGTCCGGGCAAATAATGTAAAAATCGCTCTTGTTCACACTGTCGATAAAGAAATCGACGGTCTGTTCAGCGGTCCAAGCCGATGGTGGTTTCTCTGGCGTGCCGATCATGCCGGTATGGACAAATCCGGGCACCAGCAAATGCGCTGATATGCTGGTATTATCTGAATTTCGCAATTCGTGTTCGAGCGCTTCAGTAAAAGCTTTAAGCGCGGCTTTTGACACATTATAGGCGGGATTTCCAGGCGGTGTGGTAATGCCTTGCTTAGAGCCTGTATTGATGATCGCGCCTGGGCGTCCTCTTGCGATCATTGAAGGGGCAAAAACTTGCGTACCATGGATGGCACCCCCTAAATTGACATTTAGGATTTTCTCCCAATCGGGTGAGCGATTGATCGTTGATGAGCGGCCACCCACACCGGCATTGTTCATTAAGATATCAACGCCGCCAAATTGTTGCGAGACGATCTTTTCCAATGCTTCCAATTGCGCGCGATCAGACACATCGGTGATAGATGTTATGACATCTTCGGCACCTGCATCGCGCAATGTGTTTTCAACCGATGTAAGTTTATCCTTGTCTTGATCAACGGCAACGATGCGCATGCTCATGCTGGCAAATTTTGTGGCGGCAGCTAGTCCAATGCCAGAGGCACTTCCGGTGATGAGAGCAACTGATTGAGATTGAAAAGCGGGGTGTGTCAAATTGGTTTGTGACATTGGCAAATCCTTTGATCAATAATCAGTCTTTTGAGAGTATTTGGTCGGGATAAATCTAGCTCTATCCCGACCAATATTTTTTAAGCAGCTAAATCTGACTTTGTCTTGAGTGTCAGCATGTCGCCCATGCCAAAGTTTGTAAAGAGTGCATGGGTTGTTGTTTCCGCAAGCTCATTCATCGGAACAACTGCATCGCCCATGCCGACTTTATCCACTTCGGTGCGGAATGGACGTGTGCCTGGAGCGGCTGCGACCAATGAGACAATGGCATCAGCAACAAGGGAAGGATCTTGTTGTGGGTTTGATGCAAGAAACTCATTAAATTGTGCACGTGCAGCTTCTGGAACACCAGCCATTTCGCCATAGCTTTCATTTCTGTCGGGTGATGATGGCAGGATCAAATTGCCGTGGAATTCAGTCGGGAACCCGCCAGGTTCAACAACGGCAACATCAACACCAAACTGGCTAAGCTCTGCACGATAATTTTCGCTAATCGCTTCCAATGCCCATTTGGTTGCATTGTAAGGGCCGTAAAATGGCAAGGTCACACGGCCGAGCAAGCTGGTGACATTGAGGATCAGGCCTTCACCGCGCGCGCGCATTTCAGGCAAAACTGCTCGCATTAAGCGTTGTGGACCAAAAACATTGACGTCAAAGACGCGTTGGAAGTCATCGGCTGAGAAGTTTTCTTGAAGGCCATGAACACCAACACCGGCATTATTGACAAGGACATCAATGCCGCCAAGCTTTTCGCTTACTGCTGCAACGCCTTTTTCAACAGAGGCGTCATCCGTAACGTCGATATCGGCAATATCTGCACCCCAATCGCGCAGCAAATCTGCTGCTTCTTTATTGCGGCCTTCTGGGTCTCGAACTGTTCCGACAACTGTGTGGCCAGCTTTGAGCAGTTCAGAAACGATGAGTTTGCCAAAGCCGCTGCTTGCACCTGTTACAAGAATTTTCATGTGTACATCTCCATAGTGAGTTTGTGGTTGTTTCGAGAGTTAAGATAAATCTTGCAAAAATTTAGAACAGTAGGATAATATTGAACTTATGGTTCAAAATATTAGAACATTGGGATTGCCGACACTGATAGGCTTTCACACTGTTGCCAAAACCGGCGGCATTAGTGCGGCTGCCGAAGAATTGGGCATGGCAAAATCAGGTGTAAGCCGTCATGTGGCGCTTCTGGAAGACCATTTGGGTGTTAAATTGCTCGAGCGAGGTGCGCGGTCAGTTAAGCTCACACCCATCGGTGAAGTGCTTGATCAAAAGATAGCATCCGTATTGGCAGAAATTGATCTTATGGAAGATATCGCCCGAGAAGAGCGCGTGGGTGTTTCGGGCCAAGTGAATATTGCTGCTACACCTGATTTCGGCGCGTTGGTTGCAGCTAAGCTCTTTCCAATGGCGCGTGAGCTCTATCCGGATTTGACGGTTGTTATGCAGCCCGAATATGGCTTTGCGGATATGCAGGACCCGGGCATCGATATCGCGCTGCGAATTGTTCAGGTGCATGACGAACGGTTGGTTGCAAAAGAAATGGGCACCTTCCGTCGTGTTCTTGTGGCTTCACCGGAATTATGCAAGACCCATCAGTTGAAACATCCGTCCGATCTTGCCGATGCGCCATGTTTAACATTTCGCGGTGATCGACCGGGCGCGATTTGGAGATTTGAATCTGCCGCGGATGAAGCTGCTGTATCCGTGTCAGGACCGCTGGCTGTTCATAATTTTCATATTTTACTGGATCTGGTTGAGGCCGGCTTGGGTTTTGGCCTTATTCCAGAATTTATGTTGCATGAGAAATTAGCCGCGGGGAAAATTGTGCGGTGTCTGCCTGGATATAGAGCGCGTCCGGTCCCCGTTTTCCTCACGTTTCGCCCCGGAGCTCGACGTGTTGCGCGTATTGATGCAGCGATTAAACTGTGCGAAGAAATCGTGCCTGAGATCTTATCAAGAAAGAATGCCTTAAGCTGATGGTTGTGATCTGAGGACAATCTTCAAATTTAATTTGGCGATTACAACTTTTTTCTTGAAACACTTGATCATTTAATAAGCAACTGGCTCCCTTGACTAGGAAATAATCATATCTCATGATGCCATGGTTTCGCTGATGAGCGCAGCGATATAAAATTATAAAAGCTCGATGGAGAGATCAATGTTCAAAAAATTTGCGTTAGGCGCCGCCCTAACTCTTGCCGCTATTGGCACAACCCTATCCACGCCTGCATTTGCAGAAACAAAAATCCCATTTGCGCTGGATTGGAAATTTGAAGGTCCAAGTTCACCTTATTTTGTTGCGATTGATAAAGGCTATTTCGGTGAGGAAGAGCTTGATGTGACTGTGACTGCCGGTCAGGGTTCACTTGATGCGATCCCGAAGGTTGCCACTGGTGCCTTCCCAATTGGATTTGCTGATATCAACTCACTTGCAAAATTCCTTGATGAAAATGCCGGCGCACCTGTCACTGCGGTGATGATGGTGTATGACAAGCCGCCATTTGCTGTTGTTGGCCGTAAGTCACTCGGCATTTCGAGCCCAAAAGATCTTGAAGGCAAAACACTTGGTGCACCACCGCCAGATGGTGCTTGGGCACAATTCCCAGCCTTTGCTGCGGCAAACTCATTGGATGTCGACAAAATTAAGGTTGAGCCTGTTGGTTTCCCAACACGTGAGCCAATGCTGGCTGAAGGCAAAGTTGATGCTGTGACAGGTTTCTCGTTTTCGAGCTATCTAAACCTTGTGCGTTTGGGTGTGCCTGAAGATGATATCTCAACCATTTTGATGGCTGACAATGGCCTGAAATTGTATGGCAATGCGATCATCGTCAACACTGAATTCGCAAAAGCTAACCCAGACAAAGTTACAGGCTTCCTACGTGCCGTAGCAAAAGGCTGGAAGGCGTCCATTGCTGATCCTGAAGGCGCTGTGAAAATGATGGTGACACGCAACCCAGCTGCTGACGTTGCGCTTGAAACACGTCGTTTGCAATTGGCAATCGATGCCAATGTGATGACTGACTATGTGGCCACAAATGGCATGGGTAGCATTGATGCAGCCCGTTTTGCAGATGCGCTTGAGCAGCTTAAAACCACAATGGGTCTATCAAATGTTGGCGATGCGTCGCTTTATTTTGATGCATCTTATCTGCCAAATGACGGCAGCTTAATGCTGAAATAAGCATTCTTTCGTTACTAAAAACCTCCCTTCGCATGATTGATGCGGGGGGAGGCTCATTATTTTTAAGAAGCATACATTATGAGTTCTTCAGAATTTCAAATCGAATTATCTCAAGTCACCCATGCCTATAAGACCAAGGATGGTCCGTTGCCTGTTTTAGATGGCCTTTCTTTGCAGATGGACAAAGGTACATTCACTGCGGTGGTCGGTCCCTCAGGTTGCGGGAAATCCACTTTGACCCGCCTGATCGCTGGGCTATTAATCCCTGATGAGGGCGAGGTTTATTTGCATGGTGAGAAGGTGAAATCTCCGCGTTCAACGGTGGGGATGGCGTTTCAAAATCCAGTGCTCTTGGAGTGGCGCACCATTTTGGAAAATGTGCTGTTACCGCTTGAGATTGTGCCGAATAAACTGACAAAATCTGAAAAAGAAGCGCGCGGACGCGAACTTTTGTCTATGGTCGGATTGGAAGGTTTTGAGAATAAGAAACCATCTGAGCTCTCTGGTGGTATGCGCCAGCGTGCCTCGCTATGTCGTTCAATCGTACATCGCCCTGAAGTTTTGATTTTGGATGAACCATTTGGTGCGCTTGATGCATTTACGCGGGAAGATTTGTGGCAGATCATGCATTCGATCCGCGTGAAAGAAAATATCACCACATTGCTGATCACCCATGATCTGCGCGAATGCGTTTTTCTTGCTGATCAGATTGTGGTCCTGTCGGGTCGTCCTGCTACCGCGCAATATGTTGCTGATGGTCCCTTGCCGATGGATCGTACACTGGAAGATCTTTACACACCAGAAGCGACAAAGCTCTTGGCTGAACTCCGTCGGCAAATTCAAATCGCACAAGGTCGGAATGACGAAGGGGAGGCGGCATAATGAATACGCTTTTGTCTCGTCAGTTTTGGATACCTGTTGCTGCGATTATGGTCTTTCTCCTCCTTTGGGAATGGCTGGTTTGGTTTAACGAATGGCCTAACTATAAGATGGCCTCTCCAACGGATCTGGGGCCAGCCTTTTGGAAGTTTAAGGGCCTCTTTTTAGAATATGGTTGGCAGACTTTGTGGCGCACAATTGCCGGGCTCATGTTGGCCGTGGTCTTTGGTGTTCTCATCGGGATGATCATGGGTTTCTCACGCATCATGCGCGAAGGTCTTTATCCGCTTCTCGTTGGGCTCAACGCTATTCCAAAGGCGACCGTTGTTCCTGTCATTGCGTTGATCTTTGTCGGCCAGGATAATTTCAATACTGTGCTCATGGCCTTTATGATTTCATTCTTTCCAATAGCCGTTTCGGTTTCCATTGGGTTATCTACACTGGAACCCGAATATAGCGATATCTTGCGTTCTCTTGGTGCGAGCAGGTTTACAATATTCTGGAAGATTGCTTTGCCGAAAACGTTGCCAGAATTCTTTGGTGCGCTGAAGGTTTCTGTCACGCTCGCCTTTATCGGCACCAATTTGGTGGAGATCATCCAACCCCATGGCAAGGGCTTGGGCTTCTTGTTTGATAGCGGCAAGATCAGTGCGGATTATCCATTAATGTTTGCGGTACTGATCGCGCTCGCATTTTTGGGTATTGTGCTTTTCTATATTGTTGTGGTGCTTGAAAAAATCTTTGCGGGATGGTCTGAGCGCGGCAGCTAGGACGACAAATTAATTTGCAGTTGAACTGCTCGTTGTTTTATCGACACGTCTGATCGCACGGTCAGCCAAGCTTGGTTTTACCTTGAGCCCACGCTTTGGTTTGATGGGGGTATGGGCCGCCAAAATATCATGAATAGGCGAGGACTGGCCTTCTCGCGCTGCGGTGAGGTCAATCATCATCGCAGCGATTTCTGCGAGCTCTCTGCGCAATTCAGGATCATCGGTCGGCGCGCTCTCTTTCTTCAATTGGTCAACTAAGTCGTTATGGCGTGTCCTTAAACGCTCGACCTTATTGGCAATTGTTTCGGCAGGAATTTCCTCTGTCTCGATCGTCTCGAGTGCCTCAGTTTTAGTGGTCTTTTTAATAAGCTTCGCTGCTTTTGACGCGACATCACTTGGTTTGCGTTCCGGCGCCGGTTTTCCAGTAAATTTGGATAGTTGTTTTTCGACTTTCACCAATTGACGTTCAAGCGCGCGTCGTTCGGTTTCGCTTGTTTTAAGTGTCTTTTTCAACTCTGAGGTTTCAGCACGGACATTGTTCACGCGCTCTTTAAGGCGCTTGATTTCATTGGATTTGTTTTCAATGGTTTGATCACGATTAGCAAGCTTTGTGGTCGCGGACGTCAAGCGTTTGTTTAAACCATCTGCCCTAGCTTTTTCTTGCTCAAGCTCACGCTCTATTTTTTGCGCGCGATTTTCCAACTCGGACTGGTTGTTGCGCAACTTTGTATGTTCATTGCGCAATGCATCGATTGTGGAACGGAGATTTTCAGATTCGGTGTCTTTGCTGGCAAGATCAATTTTGAGCGATCCAACATCAGTTGATAGACGATTTGCTTTTTCGATCAGCGCAAGGATCTGTTCTTCTTTTTCTTTATTTGCCTGTTGCGCTTCTTTCAGGCTCTGACGTGATTTTTCGAGCTTACTTTCTTCAGTGCGAAGATTTGAGCGCAATTTGCCTGCGTCTTCTTTCAGACTGTCTACATTGGCTTGTAGTTCCTGATTTTGATTGCGCATTTTCACAATCGTATCGGATAAACGAGATGAGCCAGCCTTTTCTTCGGTAAGCAACTCTCGTTCTTTCTTAAGTTCCACAGACATACGGGCATTTTCAGCAGCAAAAACGGCGCGATCCATATCTTTGGCCGCTTTGATCTCAGCTGCATTTAGCGGAACTGTCGCGCGCATTCTGCGCTCAGTTAGCTTGACCACACGTCGATAAATAGCAGGCGCAACGACCAGGCCGAGCAAAGCGGCCATCAAAAATCCCAGTGCGACAAATAATATGAGCTCGATCAAAGCGCTCGTTTCCCAGCTTAAGTCTCAAAATGACGCAATTACGCGTATATATTGGTCATTAAACATAGCTTGTGGGTGTGAGCAAGCTTAGACTTAAATTATCGTTAAGAACGATCAGGGATTCCTGTTGGAAATGTTTTATCGTAGACTTTTGTGTCCAAGAATAGCTTAAAACGGGTTCCAAGTTGGTTTGCGTGTAACTTTCAAATAGCCAACATTGATCCCAAGGCGCGCGCCAACACCAGTTCGGATCGGGACAAGTAGAACATTTTGTCTGCGCATAACTGTCATGCCAAGACCAGCGACGACATAAGCAGAGCCGCTAACACCGCCAAAGCGACCATAAATGCCTTCAACGCTTGGTAGATTGTAAACTAACATCATTGTGCGAGATCCTTCTCCACCATAATCAAATCCGATGGATGGACCTTGCCAAAATGTTGAATGTTGCCCAGCATTTTTCGTGTAAAGAACACCTTCACCATAGGTGAGACCACCGACTACGGCACCGGAGGCTTCTTGTCCCAGCACGTAACCATTGGGTTGACCATAGCTTGAGAAAGCTTTTTCGACGAGTTTTGCTAGAGCGCCAGAGGTTGAGCCAAAGAAGCTATGCCCCGCATCAATAATTTCCTGCGCCGTATAATAGGTTTCGCCACCGCTTTGAGCTTTTGCGCCGCCCGTCATGATGGAAAGTAGCAAGAAGATTGCACACAGATATCTGCCAATTGCATTTAAAGGGGCTGAATACTGTTTCATTCTGTTCTCCAGTAGAAAATCGTCACTAAATACGCTTAAAAGCACATTTTTTTGGCTTAAAGCCATATTCGCGCAATCATGTTAATAAGCAGTTTACCAATTAAGGTTTCATTATGGCTAAGTTGTGAATCATTGTATTGTGATCACCAAAATTGATTTAAATAAACGTTTAAATCGAAGCGCATTTTGCCATTGGAGCTAATTGATGTCGAAAAACCCCGTTTTAACGCTGGCTGGTCATGACCTGGCTGCTCTTTTATGTTCTCGCGTTTGTCATGATATTATTTCGCCTGTTGGTGCAATCAACAACGGATTGGAACTTTTGGACGAAGGTGGCGCAGACGAGGATGCTATGGATCTTATCCGGTCCAGTGCATTGAACGCTTCAGTGCGGCTCAAATTTGCCAGGCTTGCCTTTGGTGCCTCTGGTTCAATTGGTGCATCAATCGATACGGGTGAAGCGGAACAAGCAATTAAAGACTTTGTTGAGACAGATGGTAAAACAGTCATCAACTGGCATGGCTCCCGAGCAATTGTGCCGAAAAACAAAGTCAAATTACTGATGAATTTGTTTTTGATTGCCTTTAGCGCGATCCCACGGGGCGGCGAGATTGATATCTTCTTAGAAGATCTTGAGACTGCGCCGCATTTTAGATTGGTATCACGTGGTAAGATGATCCGAGTACCACCTAAATTTTTGGAATTGCACGCCGGTCAAACGGATGATGCGATCGATGCGCATGCAGTACAGCCGTATTATACAATCTTACTGGCTGAGGAAGCTGGTCTTGAATTGGGTTGCGTGATGAACGCGGACGATGTGGTATTTACGGCCAAATCTGCCTAGTATTTCTATTATTATTTATTGGCGCGGGTTTTGATCAAAAGTCCGCGTTTTTTATGCGTGCAGAATATTTATTTTGTGCGTTGCACAAATTTTGAGCAATGACTGAAATTTTAGAAAATGTATTAAGATATTGAAAGTAATAGATAAATTTTTAGATTCTCACGCCTCAAGTTATAAGTTTCGCAAGGTGACGTGTAAGACATTATTAAGTTTGATTGCTAACTGAATATTTGTTTGCCTTTGCTATCGTGTATCCCAATTAGAAATAAGTTAGGGGAATGAAATGCAAAGAATTATCGTTGTCGATGAATCTCCAGTGATTTGCAAAGTCGCAAAGCGCATATTGACTAGTTTTGGATTTACAGTTGTTGAATCAAATTCACTAAGCCAAGCTCGCAACTATTGCGAGGCAGAATTACCAGATATTATTGTGGTTGATTCTGATTTGGATGGCGCTCTTGATTTGATTGCTGACATCAGAGCGATGGAAGGCGGGAAAGATATCCGCGTCGTATATTGTTTGGTAGAAGCTGATCTAAAACGCATGATGGCTGGCCGCCGCGCTGGCGCAAGCGACTTCTTGCTTAAACCATTTGATCGCACATCATTGTTCAATGTGTTTGGATCTATGAAAGCTGCTGCTTAATTGTTCGATTAACAGCTTAAAAACAAAAAAACCCGCCAAATTGACGGGTTTGTTTGGATATTTGTAACGTGGCTTAGGCGATGTCGCGTAGCTCGTTTTCATCTGGCTCGCGCAGAACATACCCACGACCCCAAACGGTTTCGATGTAGTTTGTTCCACCTGCTGCTGTTGCAAGCTTTTTGCGTAGTTTACAGATAAATACGTCAATGATTTTAAGCTCTGGCTCATCCATGCCACCGTAAAGGTGGTTAAGGAACATTTCTTTTGTAAGAGTTGTACCTTTACGGAGCGAAAGAAGTTCAAGCATTTGGTATTCTTTACCAGTTAGGTGAACGCGCTGGCCACCAACTTCAACTGTTTTTGCATCCAGATTTACGATGAGATCACCGGTTGTGATAACTGATTGCGCATGACCCTTCGAACGACGAACAATGGCTTGGATACGAGCGACAAGCTCATCTTTATGGAATGGCTTAGTCATGTAATCGTCTGCGCCAAATCCTAGGCCGCGAACCTTGTCTTCAATGCCAGCCATGCCGGAAAGAATGAGGATTGGTGTTTGAACTTTTGAAAGACGAAGTGTTCTTAAGACTTCATAACCAGACATATCTGGCAAATTCAGATCAAGAAGAATGATGTCATAATCATATAACTTGCCTAAATCGACCCCTTCTTCCCCGAGATCTGTAGTGTAAACGTTAAAACTTTCAGACTTAAGCATGAGCTCGATACTCTGAGCTGTCGCACTATCATCCTCAATTAATAAAACACGCATGTGTTTCCCCTTTACCGCCGCCAGACCATTGTAATTCCGGCTTGTTTGGTTCGCTTCGTTTCGTGTTAGAAAGCTGCCATGAAATGGTTAACAAATTCTAATCCTGAATTGCAAGTGTGATTAAAATATTAATTTTTTTTATCAGCATATTGTTTTTCTTAACTAATTTTAATTTCTGTTTACCATAAAATATGAAGGAAACCCGCTAAGGGATTCTGTTGATTCGATAAATTAATGTTTGAACATTGCGTGAGACTGGTAAAAAAGTTCATTCTGTTTACCTCTGCTTAAAACCTATCAATTATTGTTAAAAACACGCGATCTTAATTAATAAGTGCTGCGGGGAGCAGTTATTGAGAGTTTTGGTTGCGTTCGACGAAGTGATTCGTTGAGTAATAAGTTGAGTTCAGGGCTTAAAATGCCCATGGAGTAATGCGTATGAAGTCACGTGAGAGCCAAACACGCCTCAAACAATTCCAGGTTGCGGAGAAAACCCGACAACTGAATGGAATTCAGATTATGATGGCCGAGATGGAAAAGATGGTCGCTGAGCTGGAATACCAGGTCGCGTCTGAAGAAAAGAAATCGGGGATTTCCGATCCATCAAACTATGCCTATCCAACATTTGCAAAAGCGGCTCGTTTGCGCGCTGAAAATTTGCAAGGTTCAATTCGCGAATTGAAAGTTCAACTTGATGCTGCAGAATTAGCGCTAGAAGAAGCGGAAGCGGAATATAACAAAGCCGCAGCGCTTGAAGAGCGTGATCAATCACAGCGTATGGGCAAAGCCGGTTAAGGCAATTACCTGAAATTCAGTTTTCCAGATGTTGTCATACAGAACGTCCGGAGATCTTGTATAAACCATAATTCCGTGCCAGATATCCAAAATGGGATGAACTGGCGGCGGTATTTATGGTTTTTTTTGCGTCTTTATTTTTAACCTTGGCACCGATTTCGTTTGCACTCGGCATCGTGCTGCCACTGGTTCGGTTTGAAAGTTTCTACTTCTTTGATGAAACGCCGTCTTTGATTGGCATAGTCGACACCCTGATTGAGGGTGGGGACATATTGCTGGCGATCTTAGTTGGGTGTTTTTCGATTATTTTTCCGATTGTTAAGCAGTTTGCGGTGACATTCGAAGCATTTAGCCACGGCAAAGAACAACCAGAATTTTTGTCAAAACTTGTTCCGGTCTTGTCGAAATGGTCGATGATGGATGTGTTGCTTGTGGCGATTGTAATTGTCGCGGCCAAAACATCTGGGATGGCCAATGCCTTTTCGCAACCTGGTTTGTGGTTTTATGCAGCGTCTGCACTTCTGACGATATTAGCGCATCAAGCGATCAAAAGACTATAAACGCAACAACGCACCCGATCTGATGTTCAGATCAGGTGCGTTATTTGAATTTCAGGAAACCTAGTGACGGTATTGTTGAATGCGAGTTGTGCGCAATCCAGCGAGACCGTAATCATTGATCGAAGCCTGCCAAGACAGGAACTCTTCAACGGTTAGGGTATACTTTTCGCATGCTTCTTCTAAGCTTAGAAGACCACCACGAACAGCTGCAACAACTTCAGCTTTTCTACGGATAACCCATCTGCGCGTCGTCGCAGGTGGAAGATCGGCGATCGTTAAGGGGCTGCCGTCAGGCCCAATTACAAACTTAACTCTAGGTCGTATCATTTCGGTCATTGTACTCTCTTACTTTTCAAGACCAACACTGCCTCCACTTTACCGCCACAATTTTAATTTTTGCCTAAAGCCTCGGTAAGAAATTGGTAAGGATTGTGCTAGATTGGGACCTCTATGACGATTTAGTATAATTACGGTATAGTTTTGTATTAATGACCAAAAAAGAGTGCAAAAGTTGATTAATCAGGCCCAAATTGATGATTTAGACGCCATAAAGCAATGCGCGGAGCTGGCATATGAGCCTTATATTGCGGCAATTGGGCGAAAACCTGCGCCAATGGTTGCAGATTTTGCAAAATTAATTTCAGAAAAAAAAGTTTATATCAAAAAAGATGGTGAACAGAAGCTTACCGGATTTATCGTTTTCTACCCAATCGACACTTGGATGCATTTGGAAAATATCGCTGTTATGCCCAACGCGCATGGAAAGGGGATTGGAAAAGAGCTTATGTTGTTTTGTGAGAACCAAACCAAGGTGTTGGGGCTTTCTCAAGTGCAGCTTTACACCAATGAAAAAATGCAGGCGAATTTAGAGATTTATCCTAAGCTTGGATATGTTGAGATCGACCGAAGATTGGAAGATGGGTTTCACCGTGTCTATTTTAGTAAAAGTTTGGCGTGACGAATAATCAACATATTTGAATGCAGCTTGTTGTTTCCAACCAAAGGCATTATAAGCGCTCCATTGTTAATTGATCAGCGCCTTTAACGCTGTTGAATTGAGGTCAAAAGTG
This sequence comes from Lentilitoribacter sp., assembly GCA_963691785.1. Taxonomy (GTDB): domain Bacteria; phylum Pseudomonadota; class Alphaproteobacteria; order Rhizobiales; family Rhizobiaceae; genus Lentilitoribacter. Next base: position 3,351,968 of record OY829371.1, on the reverse strand, counting down.
AATAGTTTAGATATTAATAAATCCCCTGAGGACACTCGGGTGGTGGTTGCCATGTCTGGCGGTGTTGATAGCTCTGTGGTTGCGGGCATCTTAAAACGCCAGGGATATGATGTTTTAGGAATTACATTACAGCTTTATGATCATGGTGCGGCTGTGCACCGTGCGGGGTCATGCTGCGCCGGTCAGGATATTGATGATGCGCGCCGCGTTTGCGAAACCATCGGTATCCCGCATTATGTTCTCGATTACGAGAAACGCTTTGCCGAAGCTGTGATCAATCCGTTTGCTGAAAGTTATATTGCGGGTGAAACACCGGTACCTTGTATCGCTTGCAATCAAACAGTCAAATTTGCTGATCTGTTAGCAACGGCGAAAGATTTAGGTGCCGATGCTTTGGCGACGGGTCATTACATTCGCTCGCGTGCTAATCCTACTGAAGACAATCCAGGACGTCGTGCGCTTTATCGCCCCGTGGATAGCAATCGCGATCAAAGCTACTTCTTGTTTGCAACGACGCAAGATCAATTGGATTATGTGCGCTTCCCGCTTGGGGATCTTCCAAAGTCTGATACGCGTGCACTAGCTGAAGAAATGGGTCTGGTTGTGGCACAAAAGGCTGATAGTCAGGACATTTGTTTTGTGCCACAAGGCAAATATTCGTCCATTGTCGAGAAGCTTCGTCCCGATGCAGTTTTATCAGGTGATATTGTCCATCTTGATGGCCGTGTGCTTGGTCAACATGACGGTATTTTGCGTTATACAATTGGACAGCGCCGCGGCATTGGTGTGTCCGCTGGCGAACCTTTATATGTGGTTTATATTGATGCGCGCACTGCACGTGTGATTGTCGGTCCAAAGGAAGCGCTTGAAACAAAATCTGTGACCCTTCGCGATGTCAATTGGTTGGGCGATGAAGCCTTGGAAGCCATTGGTCCTGACGGTTTTGATTGTTTTGCGAAAGTGCGCTCCACCCGTCCGCCAAAAGCAGCAAGGGTTAGACATATCGATGGTGTTACCAGTGTTGAGCTAATCGAAGGCGAAGAAGGCGTTGCTGCCGGGCAAGCTTGCGTTTTATATTCCAGCCCTGATGACAATGCGCGCGTTTATGGCGGTGGCTTCATCAAGAAGTCTCTTAGAGATCCAAAGACGGAGCGGATGTTGCAGGAGCTGAACAAGCCCGCTGCTTTGGAGAACACTGCTGCGAGCGCATAAATGAGCTATCATTTTCGCGTCGTTGAAGAAGCTGATCTGCCTTTATTGGGTAAATGGCTGCGTGCACCCCATCTGCGCGCCTGGTGGGGTGATCCCAATGAGGAATTGGGGTTGATCAAGCATGATTTGAATGATCCAAAAATCAATCTGATGATGGTGGTATATCAATCACAGCCTTTTGCCTATATTCAAGATTATCGCGTGGTTGATTGGCCGCAGGATTATTTTGCTGAGTTTCCAATTTCAACGCGTGCGATTGACACTTTTATAGGGCGTGAGGATATGCTGGAAAAAGGGCATGGGCGCGCATATTTGCACCAGCATATTACCGCATTGATCGAAGAAGGTGCTGAGCAAATTGTTATCGATCCTTTGTATGAAAACAAACGTGCGATAAAAGCCTATGAGGGCGCAGGTTTTCAAATTCATTCTTGTCATAAGACCGATGAAGGTGAGATTTGCTTGATGGTTTATGTAAAGAGTTAACGAGGTGAGGAATGTTTCTACGCGGGGAAATGAAGTATAAGGCGTTGCCATTGCCAGATCGCATGGATTTATCAGATCATGAGATGCAAGAGGCTGCGGACGCGTTTTATGATAAAATGAAGCGTCGGCATTCGGTGCGGGATTTTTCAGATCGCAAAGTATCGAAATCTGTCATTGAAAAATGTATTCAAGCCGCTGGCACAGCACCTTCAGGCGCAAACCACCAGCCTTGGCATTTTATTGCCATCTCCAACCCAGACGTAAAACATGAAATCCGTTTGGCTGCAGAGGAAGAAGAACGCCAGTTCTATGCAGGCGGCGGGGGTGATGAATGGATTAAAGCGCTCGAACCCATCGGGACGACTGCCGATAAACCACATCTTGATATTGCACCATGGCTGATTGTTGTCTTTGCCCAAAGATGGGGTGAATTTGATGATGGTCAACGCTATAAAAACTATTACGTCCCGGAAAGCGTGGGGATTGCCACTGGGGTATTATTAACTGCGCTGCATCATTCAGGATTAGTAACGCTGACGCATACACCCAATCCGATGAAGTTCTTGAATGATAAATTTGATCGCCCACAATCAGAAAAGCCGGTGATGATCATTGCCGTTGGTCATCCGTCTGATGATGCGACGGTGCCAAGTGTCGCAAAGATCAAAAAGCCGCTTGATGAGATTTTGACTTTAAGTGAGTAAAATCTTTTATTCGACCAAGACGTGATCAAGATTACAGATTTGTAACTTGTGATTGGTTCGTCTCTTTGCCACGCTGTTCATGATGCTTGAAAACTGAAAAGGATATTCATCATGAATGAGCATATTCCCGGTTTACGTAAGACAGCAAAAGACTTCCCCCAAGAACTGTTAGACCTTTATGATTTTTACGCCCATGGCAAAATGACCAAGCGAGAATTCTTAGATAAGGCTGGCAAATTTGCGGTTGGCGGTATCACCGCTTCTGTTTTGCTAGGTCAGCTTGCGCCCAATTATGCGCTTGCCCAGCAGGTTGCCCAGATGATAGCGACATAACAACTGAACGCATGACGTATCAGTCTCCTAATGGCAATGGCGATGTAAATGGCTATCTGGTTAAACCCGCAGGGGCGACCGGCAAATTGCCAGCCGTTTTGGTGATCCATGAAAACCGCGGTTTGAACCCTTATATTGAAGATGTTGCACGCCGCATGGCAAAAGCCGGCTTTATGGCGTTGGCGCCGGATGGATTAACATCGGTCGGCGGATATCCTGGCAATGATGATAAGGGCAGGGAGCTGCAACGCACCGTTGATCGCGGCAAATTGCTCAATGACTTTTTTGCCGGTTTTGAACATTTGCTCGCGCGCGACGATAGCACCGGCAAAGTGGGTGCAGTTGGATTTTGCTATGGCGGTGGTGTGGTGAACGCCATTTCTGTTGCCTATCCAGAGCTTGCCGCGGGGGTTCCTTTTTATGGTCGCCAAGCCGCAGTGGAGGATGTGCCATCCATCAAAGCGCCACTAATGTTCCAATTTGGAGAGCTGGATACGCGTATTAATGAAGGGTGGCCGCCTTATGAAGCTGCTTTGAAAGCTGCTGGAAAAACCTATGAAGCGCATATTTACCCGCAAGCAAATCATGGTTTTCACAATGATACGACACCTAGATATGACGAAACGAATGCCAAACTCGCGGAAGAGCGGACGATTGCGTTCTTTAAGGAACATTTGGCGTAGTTAACGAAGGCGCCACTCAATGAAGCGCCTATTATTCATCATTTGCCTACCTATTATGCAATTTACTGCCTAATAAGTAGGCTTTTTGATTTTACTGCATTGTCTAATATCAAAATGATTAAGATGTAATCACTAAATAGGTAGTAAAATCAGCAAATGATTAAAAAAACACCAAATTTATTTACGATTGGCACGGGCTTTGCTTTGAAGTGAGTAAGAATTGAGCACTGAGGAAGGGTGCTTACTTGCTTTAATGACAAAAAGGGGTGTTTCTCGTGGTTGGAACAGATGTATTTTTCGTCCTTTTGGGGGCGATTTTAGTTTTCGCAATGCATGGTGGCTTTGCGTTTTTGGAAGTTGGGACGGTTCGGCACAAAAATCAGGTCAACGCATTGGTCAAAATCATATCTGATTTTGCAATTTCAACAGTTGCTTATTTCGTGGTTGGCTATTCCGTTGCCTATGGCACAAACTTCTTCGCCGATGCGACAACATTGTCAGGCGGTGAAGGGACAGGTTTTGCGCCGCAGGGTCTTGATCTGGTTAAGCTATTTTTCTTGGTAACATTTGCCGCTGCGATTCCAGCGATTATTTCAGGTGGTATTGCAGAACGCGCAAAATTCTACCCGCAATTGATCGCATCCGCTGTCATCGTTGGATTTTTCTATCCGCTTTATGAGGGCATGATCTGGGGTGGCAATTACGGTTTCCAGTCTTGGCTCAATGACACATTTGGTGCTGAGTTCCATGATTTTGCCGGCTCCATTGTGGTTCACGCTGTTGGTGGATGGATCGCTCTTGCGGCCGTGATTTTACTGGGTGCACGCTATCGCCGTTATAAAGATGGTCTTCGCACACCAAACTTTGCACCATCTTCTATTCCGTGGTTGGCCATGGGCTCTTGGATGCTTTGTATTGGTTGGTTCGGCTTCAACGTTATGACCCACGGTTCTGTTGAAGGCGTGTCTGGTCTGACGGCGTTAAATTCATTGATGGCGATGGTTGGCGGTATTTTGGTTGCTCTTGTGGTTGGTAAAAATGACCCTGGCTTTATCCATAATGGCGCATTGGCAGGCCTTGTTGCTGTGTGTGCGGGCTCTGACATTATGAACCCACTTGGTTCGCTTGTTGTTGGTGGTGTTGCAGGTGCGATCTTCGTGATCTTCTTCAATCTTTGCCAAAGCAAATGGCAAATTGATGATGTGTTGGGTGTATGGCCGCTGCATGGTCTTTGTGGCCTTTGGGGCGGTATTGCTTGCGGCATTTTCGGAACTGAAGCACTGGGTGGCCTTGGTGGCGTAACCTTTATGAGCCAGCTGGTTGGCTCTGTGGTAGGTGCAGGTTACGCGTTAATCGCTGGTTTCATTGTCTATGGTGTGTTGCGCGCCACAATGGGCATTCGTCTATCAGACGAAGAGCAGCAAATTGGTGCTGACTTGGCGATCCACAAAATCGGTGCAAACCCGGAAGTTTAATCATCAATTGATGAACTAAGATCAAGGCCAATGTGCTTAAAACCACATTGGCCTTTTTCGTTTTAGGTTTTAGCGGCAGATAAAACACCGGTACTGATCAGCAATGACCCGCCTGTCCGCTCTGCCCATTTGATCACATTCGGATTTTGCATGCCTTTTCGAGCCCGCGCTGCAAAAGCGGTGTAAAGCCACATATTGATAAAGGCCAACACCAAGAAAGTGGCAATGCAAATAGCCGCCTGCGGCATAAAGCTCATGCTCGGGCTGATAAATTGCGGCACAAAGGCGATAAAGAAAATTATGCCTTTTGGATTGAGCGCCGTAACGATCAAAGCCTCGCGAAACATTTTTTGAGGCGATTTTAAACGTTCCACTTTGCTCGTGTGCTCACCCGCAGATTTGCCAGCGTTTTTGATCATCGATATGCCAATATAGATGAGGTAAATCACACCGGCCCATTTGATGATCTGAAAGGCTTCTGATGATGCGAGCAAAATTGTCCCGACGCCAAGCATAGATAAAGTCGTTGCGATGAAATCTCCTGCGACCACGCCCCAAACGGTTGGCGCAACGGCGCGTTGTCCATGGGCAATTGCTTGACCAACGGCCATAATAATCGAAGGGCCGGGAATAATCAGGACCACCATGGAGGCGATCACGAAGGCGAGATAGTTTTCAATAGGCATAAGCGTCTCCTTAAGGGGCTTAGTAATCCCTCAAGATGCGCGCTTGTCAACAAGTTTGATGATTGCCGGATAGAATTTGTATTGTGGTTAGCGCTCAGAGCGTGAGCGCTAACTTCGAAGCTAAAGATATTAATTCAAGTCTGCTGATGAGAATAGGACAGTGTATTTTTCGCAGAAGATGGCAACAGAGCCGAAATCTGCAGGGTTCACACCATCTGGCAATGCATAGCTTTGTGCGCCAGATGTTGATTGTAACACGCCGAGATTAACATGCTTACCAGCGATTACATCATTGCCGTTTTTTAGGCCTGATCCTTCGACCAAAAAGACTTTTAAGTCGGGACCTGCTGTTGAGGTAAATTCTGAGAGTTCAAGCGTATGTTTGCCGCTGGCATCTTTGACGATTTTGACATTGCCTTCGCCAATATAATTGCCGCCAACACCTTTAATCACGCCGGTTGTCACTGACATTGTATCAGCATGGGCAATGCTTGCACCCAAAAGATTGTCAGAATTTGAGGCTAGAGGTGCTGCAAAAACAGCCAATGCGGAAAACGCAAGTGCGATTGAAATGTTCTTCATGATATGACCCTTCCAATAAGTGTTGGGAAAAGGTGTAACATCTTCTTAAAATTCCGCAATTGACGTCTTTTCACAAATAAGAGAGGTCAAAGTTACCTAAATTGGTAATCAGCTTTTGTGCAGGACAGTGCCTGCTTCTAAAATCTTAACAACTTCGAGCCCATCTTGAACTGTCACTTTGGGTGTTGCACCCGTTTGGATCGCATTGATGAAATCTTCAAGTTCAGCAGTTAATGGCATGCTTTGTTCAACGGCGATAAATTCTGGTTCCACCATTTCGCTTTGCCAGCCCATATCGTCCTGCCAGATTTTGTGCTTATAAAACGCAAGCTTTTGATCCCAGGGCAGGGCATCATCAAAAGACATCATGGCATTGGAGCCAACCAAAGTTAGACGACGCTCCCGATAAGGATTAAGCCGTGAGGTTAAAACATGCGCTTTGACCCCAGATGGAAAACCTAAATGCAGATGGGCAAAATCGCTTAGATGATTGAGCGCAGCAGCTCCTTCGCCATGAATGCGGGTGGGCGCTTCACCGGTCACGGCCAAAATAAGCGATAGATCATGCGGCGCGATATCCCACAAGGCATCGTTTTTTGGATGGAATTTTCCAAGGCCTACGCGGTGAGAATGAATATATTGAAGCTCGCCCAGATCGCCAGCATTAAACATTGTAAGCATTTTTTCAAAGGCTGAGTGATAGCGCAGAATATGCCCTGTCATTGCGACTTTGCCGGATGCATTTGCCGCGTCGACAACGCCTTGCGCGTCTTTCGTGTTCAGCGCAATTGGTTTTTCGATCAAAACATGTTTGCCGGCTTTAAGCGCTAAAATGGCATTTTGTGCATGCAGATGCGGGGGGAGGGCAAAGACAATGCCGTGGATCTGCTCATCGGCTAAAATTTCATCGAGAGTTTTCGCAGGGACGTTGAACTTCTCAGCTGCTTGGTTTGCGCTGTCAGAATTTAAATCGCTGACAGCTGAGAGTGCGCCGAGTTCAGACAAAGTGCGGGCATGATTTGTCCCCCAATAGCCACATCCAACAACCGCAATCTTTGTCTTATTATTCATTTATTCGTCCAACTTTAATCTGCGGTTTGTAGCACTAAAGTGGTCAGCGCATTTTCGCAAGTTCGCAATCGCAACAATCGTGAGATAATTGATGTTGATGGGCTTTTAGCGGTGTGGAAATCAGCGAAAATGTATTCAAATTCGATCACTTAAGGAGTTGAAAATGAAAAGCGTATCTTTTGTTCGAAAAATCTCGCAAAGTGCTTGACACTTTAGCATAGTCCACCTTATATGCCGCCGATCTGTTAAGAACAGTGGCGTTTACATAATTACGCTTTTGTGGCGGGGTAGCTCAGGTGGTTAGAGCAGCGGAATCATAATCCGCGTGTCGGGGGTTCGAGTCCCTCTCCCGCTACCAAAATTATCAATAAAAACAAATTCTTACCAAAATTTTACACTTCTGTCTTGGTGCGGATTTTGCGAATATTTTGTATCTACCATTTATCTACCATTTACAATTTCAGTTGCTAGGCCTGCATTTGTAAACAATTTTGATGCTTGTTTTGTAGCTTGTGCTACTGATTTGGCTAACATGATGGTGTAAAACACTCCCAAAAAAAGGATACATTTTTTGCATTAGCTGCGATTCTTCTGCGAACGTCGTTTCATGAAGTAATGGGGGGAAAGCGGAACAAAATGATAAACACAGTTTGCAGAAGGATCGGATAGTTGACAGCATAATGGATCAATTTGGAAAGCCAGATATTCCTATTGTTGTCACCAAAATAAATCTGCGGGAAAGCACAATTTAACTTGGGCCAGCTTTACTCAAAGGTATGGGTGTCATTTTGAAGATGCCTTTTGATCCTAAACGGAGGCAGATTACTGGTATATCGTTTCGCAAGGTCATCGAAAACCTCTTCACTTTGACGCTCATCAAAGCCTTGCTTCGCAAGCCCGCTCACAATCATGTTGCATAGGTTATCTAAATCCTGTTGTCGGTTTGTAACCTTCTTATTCTGCTGAATGCCATTGATCATTTGCCATAAAAGCATGCGGGCAAGATCATCCCTGCTTGGCCGCTTAAGCTCCTTAGCCGTTTTTCTTATTTGCGACTGCCTCAATCGCTGTTTCTCTGTGCGTTCTTTTATTGTTTTCTTTGCCATCATTGATACCTCCTCTGTGTGGGCCTGCATATCCATTATACCTTATTTTGGGGATTGCCAGGAAATGCCGATGGCAATGAATCGTGGAATTCTAATTGAGAATCGGTTTGCTCTAATAAAGAATCGCAACAAGATAAATTGAATTGATTTGTTTCAAGTTTTTCTGATTTGCCCGCACTTTTAAACACGTTGATTCAATGTCCGAGCAATCTGAAAAAGCTTGTCGGCAAGGCAGATTGAAGAGCAATAAAAACGCATTGGAAGCTGGCTTTGAGTGTCAGGCAACATTCTTCTGGGTAATCTTATCGCTCACCCAGAAGACTATCACTCATGAGTTGGAGGTGACCCAGCGCCTTATTGTTTCGAATATCCCCCGAACAAAACCCGTTCCGATTTCGCTAGTATCGTGACCCAATGAATCGCAAGCAAGAATTTTGGAAACATTTTATTCTAATTATGAATCGGCTTAATATACTCATGAATCGCGATGTTCTAATTCAGAAACGCTTTGTTCTAGTAAAGAATCGTAATGGTATTATTGTGAATCGGAAGAAAAAATTTCTGAATCGTTTTGCTCTAATCATGAATCGAAATTTTATAATTTTGAATCGCTAAACTATTATCTCCGGCAGTTGGAACTATGGAATTTCCACCCGTATTTTCTTGCCTATTAGGTTTTGAACCTCATCACCATCTAGGACCTTTGCAGTTGCCAGACGTTTTGCCAGTTGCAGCAAAACATCCTTATTCTGAATTAGCAGTTTAATTGCCATAGCTTCAGCTGCTTCAAGCCTTTGGTGGACCTGATCAGCGAGTTGGAGATTACTTGTGAGAATTGATGATTGATCCTGAAAGCGGCGATAAAGCAAAGGATGTTTTTTACCAAAACCAAGGCTAGTTTCTGCGTTTAGTGCAAGCTGAGTAGCTTGTGCTAAATCAGATTGATTTGTGCCTCCCGATCCCATGCCTGCGCCGCCTAATACTAATATCTCAGCTGCCCGACCTGCGAGAGTAAATGCCAGCATGCGATTGATCCAGTCTTCGCCCTGCATTGAATGTTGCCTGATATTGCTATCAACAAATCCACCAGCACCAGTGCCAACGGATATTGTTTGAATTCTTCCCAGATTTAGCCCAATCATTGCCAGCGCATGTCCAGCTTCATGAATGGCAATCCGCCAGAGTAATTCTTCTGGCATCGCGTTTCGACCTGCACTAAATGCTTCGCTGACATCTGCGTAGGTCAACTTCCGTTTCTCTCGCCGTGCTTTCTGGCGGGCCTCGCGGATTAAGCGCTCGATGTCAGCGCCAGTTCGCCCTACTGCAGATATTGCCAGCTGCTTGAGTGCCTGCCGTGTAAATACCTCTTGCTTGAAGGCGGTCTGTCTCGTGAGTAGTTGATCTGTAGCTAGTGCTTTATGCGTCTGTTGGTCTGATGACAAAACATCATCTAACTGACCATCTATTGGCGTGACAGATTTAGTCATGAACGGCTCCACTCGGTGTGTGCTTTTGATCGCTGGCAACAATCTTGTCGATAATGGGGCTAGGAACGTTAGTAACTGATTTTATTGTTGTCCCATCCGGTATATCAGTCCCGCTGGTTTGAGAAATGTTCTGTGAAACTTCAGCGCCCAGTTCGAGGATGTTATCGAGTTCAAGCCCCAGTTGATGAGCTATAATGCCAATCAAGGCTTCAGTATCGGGTGGAGGAATAATGATATGTTTTTCCAAACGGCCAGAGCGTAAGAGAGCCAGGTCAATCTTCTCAGGCCGATTGGTTGCTCCAAGGATAATTACGCCGTCGGTTTTGGCAACACCATCCAGCAATTCAAGGAGCCGGTTGATGAGGCTCGACCAGTAATCGTTATTTTTGTAATTATTACTTTGGCTGGCACCACCATTACGACTTCCGATATTATCAATCTCATCAATGAATAAAATACATGGGCTGTTCGCATTCGCATATTTAAACGTCGCAGATATAGCTGCCAGAACGTCACCGAGATTTGACGCTTCAAGCCACCTGGCGACTGATGTGGAGACCAATGGAATCCGGAGCGTATTGCACAGCGCTCGGGCATAGGTCGTTTTACCAGTGCCTGGTGGGCCACTGAGAAGCAGTCTCGTGCTTAGTTCAGACCAATCAACTTCGCCATTTTGCCAAGCATCCAAATCTTGCTTTAGATCAATTGCCCATTGTTGAGCGTCGCCATAGCCTGAGAGGTTTTCCACGAATAAATGAGCTTTATGTGATCCTGATCCTGCGTTCTCGCTAACCAAGTTGCATGGTTCAAAGACGTCGTAAAAGCCAACATATTTATCGAGTTTGGATGATTTGGTTGGGTTGCCGCGTCCGCCTAGATGTCCTCTTCCATTAAACCTTTCGGTATCGTCGCCTGCATCGTCAAGTCTTGATGCACTGTCAGACTCAAGCATGATTAAGGTATCCACGATATGTACCAAAGATCGTCCGACGCGGATTGCAGCGGCCATATCGTCAATGCCAAGATGCACAGGATTAAACTGCTTTTCTGCCATCATAGACAAAGATTTTGCTTTCGGGATGTTGCGACAGATAGACAGCACATCGGCGATCAGTTCTACATCGATTCCATCTCCATCCAATGTGATATCGGAAACGGCTTTAACGCGATCGGGTAGGGGAGATTTTTCCTCGTCAGCAATAATGACAGGTTTAATTTGTGTCAGAACGTTTTTGGAGATCGATTTGCGAAGATCATCACTGTTGTCATTACACCTTGCGAGCCTACCGCTTAAGCACGCTATCGATTTGCGTCTCTGGGCATCAACCACTTCGTTGTAATGTCCTGACAATGATGGTTCAGATTCAATCGGGCTCAATGACACAAAGAAGGGCAAGATCAAGCCATCTTCCAGCATGGAACCAAACTGTCTGACAAAACCAAACACAGGTACTTGAACCGAGATGATTGGGTTGATTTTTTCCATCGCAGACTTAAGCTGTTCAAAAACCCCTTCTTCACGATCAAGGGCCCTTGCCAGCAGCAAAGCTGTTGTCACTTCAGCTGGTTTGAGTGGAGGCGTGAGCCGTTTTACAAGAGATAGAAGATGATCCTGCTGATCAACCAAGCCTTTGCTTTTGTGTGCTGGCAATATGACATCGTTTTTTGGGAAGCCAGTTGATGGCGGATTGATCACAGCGCCCGTATGATCAGCTTCTTCAGAATTGATATCCTCCCCAAAATCTGAAGAAATATCAGCCTCAATCACGACCTCAGATGGTTGGAGCCAATAGGCTGATCTCTTCATGCATTTGGTGATTAATTCAAAATCATGATCCTCATCACCTGTGAAGTCCAGGACACAATCATCAGCAATACGCCACTTCAACCCGCCGCGTTCATTCTTGCCGATGTGTTCCCTGTTTAAGATGCCTGTTTCAGCTGCCTGTTCGAACGCTTCATGCCGAGCTGCTCGATACTGACGAGCCAGAAGATAATTGAGAATACGGTTTTTAGCTTTAGTCATGGTGAACCTCCTTCATATTGGAGGCGCGTGCATATGTTTCTTCAAAACCATCAGGTAGAGTATACAACTTGCCATCAAACCAATCACTCAAAGTAATGCCAGCGGGGTGACCAAAGTCACAAAGCAGTTGCAATTGACGTCTCAAAACTTTTGGCAGGTTTTTTGGATAAGCTTTGTTTGATCTGTCGTGCATGCGAATATGCTTGACAATACGACGGACAATGGCAGGCGCACATTCATCAACGAGTTCTTTAGTTGGATTGCCCTTTGACGTAAGTAACCGAACGTATTCGTCATTTTGCTCGGGTGTGAATAATGGCTGTGCTATTGATCTCGTGGTTTGCGTGGATGGTGCCTGCACTGGCTCACTACAAGGTTTTTGAAGTGACAGTGGACGAGATTGCCCCCGCAGCCTGAACTGAAGAATGTTATCGCCGTGTATTTGTTTGAAGTTTGACATAGTTTCTCCTTACGCCAGATCATAAGATCGGCGTTATAGATGGATTAATTGATGGGATATGAGATGCCCGCGTATTTAGAGCGGGCATCGTGAGAGTATTGGTTGCTAGCTGCCAAACATCCCTTGGCGGCGCAGAGACATATTCGCCTTGCGTGTTAATGTCTGGACGTTTGCGGCTTGATGCACATGTTTTTGCTCTAACTGAGCTTGCTCATGAATCGGATCAGCCAGCAAAGCTTCATTTTTATCCTCGGGAGCTGAATTATCTGCAAATGCCAGCTTCGCTTCGTTCACTGCATCTTCAATCATCTCGACGACGTTTTGAGATGCGATAAATCTATCTGACTGCGCGACTAACTCTGCTTCGCCCCGGATAAATTCTGTCGCCATATATTCGCGTGCCAGACGATAGCCTGCAGCAATATTCTTAACACCGCAAATAACATCTAGGCTTTCAAGATCAAAAACACCTGCCTCTTTAAAACGAGGCGGTAAATCTTTCTGATCCGAACAATCAATTATAGCCCATGACACTGAACCCTCATCAATGGTTTTACGTCTATGCTTTTGATAGAGGAAATCACGAATTTGAGCACGCGCAATCATGAGATTATCGGCAATCCTATTGAGCTTAGTAGTTTCAATTGTGGAAACTTGTCGTTTAAAATCAACTAAACATGCTGTGCCGTTCTTTCGATTAACAATCAACGCATCAGGACGGTAAGTCGGGCCTTTCGGTTCTGGATCATAATCCGTCTGTAAATCAGCCAACCGTGCTGCATTATTTGATTGGAGAAGGCTGAGATATTTAGGATCAATTCCAAACTTCAAGTCGCTATTGATGACTGTTAATTCTTCAACATGTTGTGCGATAAGTCCCATGATTTTCTCTTGTGCTAGTCCATCATTGCGAGGAAACATCATGTAGTATTTAGCAAGTGTGCTTGAGTTGCCTAACACAGGGTCTGTACGGGCAGCCTTCGCCTGCTCGAGCGTTTTATCAACTGTTTCTTTGGCAAGTTTTTCCAAATCAGCGCGGATCAGATCAAGATCAAGTTCAGGAACGCTATCTGAAAGAAGATCGCATGTTGGTTGTGTGTTATAGTTCATAGGGAAATCCATTAATATTAAGCAACCTGAACATGGCTTCGTTGATCAATCCGACTGGGGAGCAAAAAAACGTGCTGTCCGAATAATACTGCACAGATCGATCTTAGCTCACCACGTAGGTTGCTTGTTTCAAATTTAATTATTGAGATAATTTTGCGTTGAGACGTTCAGCGAAAGACAGTTGTGCAAGTGCACTAAGCGAAATGCCCTGCGTGCGTATACAGCATCTATCGAAAAACAACGTCAAAACAACAAACGGGATATTCCCTAAGAGGAATTTAGTGTAGAGATTCGCATAGCCGTACTCCTATTACCGTAGGTGTTTCGGTGAGGCCTTCGACAAGTGTTACAGCACTTTCGGAGGCCGATTTATGTCGGAAAGCACTGTTTGCTCGCCGATGAAAAGAAGTTAACCTGGAACACTTGCTTCGACAATACAAAAAGAACAGGCCGGGAACAAAATTCCAGGTTATGGTTAATGAAGTGGCTTGGTCGATATGTTATTTATTATACTGGTGTCTGGCAGAACTTCTAACGCAGATATCATTCTCATCCCATAAGATTCCGGTGTATTGCTAAGTGCAGTTACTTTTGCTTGTAAGTTACAATTCAAAACTTAACTCAACCCAGTTCATTCAATATGACAGGTATTTTCGATTTGAGTTTGAAGTACCCAGCTTTTGTATAAGGCAGGCATGCCGTATCATAGGCTCTTGGGATTTCCAGTAGTTCTATTCCAGATTTCATTAGTTCCATTTTTGCGACTAATAAACGATCACGCGTTTCACCCACAGGACACTGGGTCGTAACAATAGTTTTGACTGCTGCGCCTTCTGCAAATTTGTGAAGTGACGTGACCCAATCGTCTGAAGTTATAAACTTGACATCACAATGACTTCGTTTCTTTGCATTCTCTAGAGCCTCGTTCATCGCACCTTGCTTAAATGCTCGTTTTTTATTCCGTGATTGCGGTTCAGAATTTTGTGATTTATCAGTCAAAACCAAGACAGCAGAATGCTTATCGTATTGATTAACGAGACTTGCCGAACAGTCTTCATCAGTGATCAGAATAGCAAAAGAACTATCAACACGTTGGATATTTGGTATTTCAACGGTCCGCGGCTCGTAGAATTGAGTTTCTATCAATGGTTCTGGATCAAACGCAAGACCGTCTGGCGAGTAGCGCCCATCAGTAAACTTTGCAATATTATCTGCCCGAGCTACGTAGTGTTTGCCCTTAGTGTGAAGCCCGGCAACCCAACGCCAAGAACAAGTGTTTGAAGCTGCATCTGCATCCATCAAATGTTGGTAAAAGAAATCGGCTCCAAGTTGCCAAGGAAGCCTAAGCGTAAATATCCAGATGCTAGCGAACCACATTCGCGCATGATTGTGTAAGTATCCAGTACTAATCAGTTCTTCAATCCAAGCATCAAAACAATCAATACCCGTCCGACCACTGATCGCATCAGAATAGTTTTGTCTGTCTCGACTGCTGTTCTCAAGTTCAATGTTGAGATGCGCTACGCTTTGGCAATAGTCATTCCAGACTTTGGGATAATGTTCTAACCATCCTTTGAAATAGCTCCGCCAGAAGACTTCCTCAATGAATTTATTTGCCGATTTTAGGGAATGCTGACCCAAGGCGGATTGAATAATTTCTGTTTCAGTTACTAAGCCATATTTAATCCAAGGGGACAGGCATGAGATATTAGATCGATCCTCAGGGCCGAAGTCATAATTCCGCAAATTTCTGTATTGCGCACCAGCATTTGGCAAGAAACTATTTAATCTTTTCAAGCCAGCACTTCGTGTTGGTGTCCAGTCTATCATGCATGCACAACAATCATAATTATCAATATCCACGAATGTTTTACGCTAAGTTTGACTTTTTAGATTTCTTTCAAAATTTGTAACAAATATGCAATTTGGCACAATGCAGCTTGATCTTTGATCAGTGAGATTTTGCAAAAACTAGAAAGAATATCTCAAACACTCTGCTATTTGTACTTGGCTCTTCGGGTGCCAAATTCCTTCACTCGTTTGCGCCAAGCTTTGTAACTACCTGTTTTAAGCGATGATCGCATAAGTGCTTTGACATCTTTTTCACGCAGCCTATATTCATTAAAGATGTCGGTGAAACTCACGTGATCAGAAAGAGCCATCTGAATAATTTCACTCTTATGTTCTTCTGTTAGGTTATTATCTTTAGGCATTTGAGACTTTTTATTTATGTGAAAGATGATTGTGCAAAAACCGGCAGTTACAGGTATTGAAAATAACAACAAACCGATCCATCCCATTCCAGCATAAATGGCACCAGATAGCAGTGAAGCAAATGCAGAGGCGATAGCAAGGACGGTTTCATTTGCACCTTGCACCATGGGTGCTTCTTCTTCACCCACAGCAGATTGCACTAAGTATGTTCCACTTATGAACCCAAAATTCCAACCGACCCCGAGAATGATCAAAGCTGTATAAAAATTCAAAAGCTGCAATCCTGACAGGGCTATTGCTGCAGAGATCAAGATAAGTCCGACACCAGTTATTGCTATACGTTCGGCACCGAAACGCTTGATAAGTGAGCCAGTTATAAAGCCCGGTGCAAACATGGCGACTACGTGCCATCGGATCACATCAGATGCTTGGTTCTCCGCAAAACCGCAGCCAATCATAGCTAATGGAGTCGGTGTCATGAGTAAAACCATAACTCCTTGGCTTAGGGCACCGACACCAATTGCTATGGCCACCTTTGGGCGGCCAGTGATAGTTGAGACGATCTGTTGAACTTTTAGGAACTTTCTCTGCGTGCAAACAGACTTTGCTGTTTCGATATCTGAAAGAGCTATCACTGGAAATAAACCTAACAAACCCAACACAGCTATTGCGGCATATGCGCCTGCAAATGGTGTCGGCATCAAAACATCTTTTGACCAAGTGAAGAGTTCGGGACCAATGATCGCTGCTACTAGACCAGATGCAAGAGTATAAGATATCGCTTGTGATCGCTTCTCGCTATTAACAACTTCGGCGGCGGCAAATCGAAAATAATTTATACATATTAGAGACGATCCCAACAAAAAGTGAGCCAAACACAACAGTGCGAAGCTTTGAATATGTAACGAGAACACAGCCAAGCTTGCACCTATAAACATGGAGATTGCACCCAGCAAAAAGCCAGCTCTTCGCCCGAATCTACCCATAAAGTTGGATATAGGTGAGGCTATGAAAATCCCTGCAAGCATGGAGACAGTGGGTGGGGCAGTGGAAAGCCATTCTTGCGGAGCGAGCCAACTACCAGCAAGAACGCCAAGTATGATCAAAATAGGCATCGATGATCCCAAGATCACATTACCTAATAGGATCAGGAGGAAGTTCTTATTTAACATCCAGTTAATTGACGCTTTTGTCGGTTTACGCGTTGACTGTAGCGCTGCTCAATAACAAGTGTGTAATAATTTGAGGATCGAGTGTTGATGACTCAAAAACTGAATTGGCGTAATTTTGTGTTTGTGTGTTTTCACCGGGAAAGGCGATGCAATGAATACCTGCGGCAGAAGCCGCGTTCAAGCTCGGCTCGGAGTCCTCAATAGCAAGAGATGCTTGAGCGCTGCATTCCAATGCCTCCAGCGCCTTATGATATATCTCGGGATTTGGTTTGGGGTGCTGAACCATGTTTTTGGTTCCGATGAAGTCAAAATCGTCTTTAGAGATGAGACCACCAGTACTCTTAAGCACAGAAGATATGTTTTCCCATGATGTTGTTGTGACGAAGCCAAGTTTAATCCCGAAGTGTTTGGCTTGCTGAATGGTACCAACAACTCCTGTTCGCGGCTCCAATGTATTTTCATCCAGTAATTCATTGAAGATGTCAGTTTTACGAAGATGAATTCTTTGCGCATCCACCTTGGTGCCTGTCATTAATGCATAACGCAACACTCGTGATTGCCCACCAGAAATGACAAGTTCGGATTTGTAAAACTCTTCTGACCAGTGCCAGTTTAAACCCATTTCTTTAAAAGACTGATTATACGCTTTTCGCTGAAGTTCCGAAGTCTCAACAATCGTACCAATTGAACCAAAAAGTAATGCGCCTTTTTCCATCTTCCATTCCTCACTAAACAATTTGGATTGCATGAAAAATGAATAGTGACCACCATTTTGATGCAACGTTGCTCTTGATTACTGTTACGGAGATTTTTTGTTGTCGGATTAGGACGCGTTCATTTTCTTTGGATTTGATTACACTAATTTCGTTTTGTACCGCGAGCTTTCCTAACTTAATAAGCTAAATCAGATGCGTGCTGGCTATTGAAATAATCTTGGCTTGGTCTTAACGGTCTCGAACCCTGAACATATCGTTCGGGTGGACAAATAATCATAATCTCAAAAACCCACATCTAATTTAGAAACTCTGGGCGTTTCATCGAACAAATTTATGAATAATAAGCTCTGTTAAATCGACGAATTTGATATTACACGGAGATCACTAATTTAATTTATTGCCTTGAGGTCATTTTTCTCAAAGATAACTATTCCGTTTTGTGCAGGTCTGATTTTCTTATAATCCCAACATTTCCTTGCTTGCGTAAGTGTTAAATCCTCGTTCAAGTCACGAGCGTCTCGCAGATATTGTAAATAGTTATTACAAAGTGCAATTTCTCTTCTGAATTCAGGATCATCCTTTCTTTGTTCGAGTATGTACCAAGCCTCGATTGCATCATCCAAGGTAGCGCCAATATTAGATTTCATCCAACTCATGAAGTCAGAGTTGCAAACAAACTGGGGGCCAATTTCTTTTCTGAAAAAGCCTCTAACATTTGGTCCAAACGATATGTTTTCCAAGATTATATTGGTACGGGACAGCGATTCCTTTGCCCAATTAAACTTCTCTTGGGTATGTTTGCGTTTAACTTTAGGAATTGGTAAGTTTGGGTATTCTAGGACAAATTTTACTCTCTCTCGCAATACAAGCTTGGTTCCCGTATCTGAAATTTTTAATAGACGGCAAAACTCTTTCAGATGCGTAATTGGCCAATACCATTTATCAAACTCATCATGATGCATATCAATGTTGGGACATGGTCTGATCTGCGAATTTTTTTTGTCTCCCATACAGCTCCTCATAATATTATTGCTTTGGTTCTTATCTATGCGGCGAAAAACAAAGTCTTAATGCGCCATTTTTCAGCTTCTGCCCCTTTTTTAATGTCTGCTGGCACAATTCAGGATGAATGTAAGCCACCAATGGATAACAAGTAGTAGTCGGGGTGTTTACGAGACTTATTGAAAATTGGATGTTATTGCGATTTATTTTCCGAGATAAAAACACAACAATTCTGAAAGTTGGAAGTTAACTCAAGCATTGATTTGCTAGATCAGCTGTTCTTAAACTATTTATATCGTCCTTATATTGCTGCTTGGTGGGTAACAAAACCATAAAAAATTACTATTCCCCTTTGGGTCATTTGTATTTTTTGAAAAGATCGGTTTTGTTTTGAACTCATGGAGTTATTAACACCGATTTTCAATTGTTGTTAGGAAAACCGTTTGGATGCGCTGGTGATAGTTGGTTGAGTCTCACAAATGGCAATACTTAATTGTAAAGAGCTGAGCTGGCGAAGTTTTAAGAATAAGTCAGTATGAATGATTTTTTTGAAAAGAGCCGAATTTAGCTGATTTTTTGGTAAAAATTATCAGAATAGTATCAAATCTTGTACTTTCCTTACTGTTGACACTCAGTTAAAACAAACTTATTGCAGAAAATAGCAAAACTTGTCTGATAGGTGATTGAATGAAATGGAGTTGGGATGCGTGATTCAGCAACAAAAAAGGCGGGCAAGGATTTGGTTAGCGACACAATTAGTGTGATAACTCAGCATATTCGAGATAATGAGTTAGGCCCTGGCAGCCAACTACCCAGTGAACTGAAATTGGCAAAGCAACTTACTGTTTCGCGCAGCGTTGTTAGAGAAGCATATCGCTCTCTTTCAGCAATGCATCTGGTTAAGTTAAGTGCGGGGAAAAGAGCGACAGTTGCTGAACTAGATTATGAACCAATGTCGTTGATGATGGAACACGGTGTTTTAACAGATCAGATTAGCATCCAGCAGATTTATGATGTTCGAAAAACAATCGAAGTCCGCTCTGCTACATTGGCAAGCTTACGTAGAAATGAGAAAGAAGCACTCGAAATTCACAGTCATGCTCAGGGCATGCTAAACAACATGGCAAATCCGGAAATTGTCATGGAGCATGACATGGCGTTGCACATGACGATTGCTCGGGCCTCTCGTAATCCCATTATTGAAATACTTGTAGGCGCTGTTCAGGGTATATCTGAGCAAAGTTGGCCAACAGGTTGGCGTAGCCGAACTGATGATAAGCAAAGGCTTGAGATGGTTGAGATGCATATGCGCATTGCCGATGCAATTGTGGCAGGTGATCCACATGAAGCAAGCATTAGAATGGCATACCATTTTGATGAAAGTATGAAGATATTACTCGATGCTGGGTTATCATGATCCTTGCTGAGTAATCAATGTAGAGGCCCGTCTGCTTCTAGTTTGAAAGCTAAAGTAATCCGTATTTTATCACACCCCAAATTTTCGATTCCTCTGTTCGTGAATCTGACTGCAACATCTGTTTGAATTGTTGTTAAAGGAAAACTGAGAATACTTACCCTCTCATTGATAACTTTGAATAATTGTGAGTGAGCAAAGGCCTGGAATTAAATTGGGCGGGCCACCGCAGTCAGCAAACTTGAATTATACGACGGACTTCAGGTGGTTTCGGAGCTTTATTCACACCTCAAAATTAATCACCAAACTAGAGCAAAAATGATTCAATTTGGTCTCAATAGCACCAAATTTTAGCTGATTTAGGTGAGTTTTATTCATTTTCTACTCGATGCACTTAGTTTCTCTAAATCCTATTGCACGCCAACTTGATGGTTAAGCAAGAAGTTGTTTACCCTTTGCGATTTTTTTAATTGACTCATAGTTGAACTAAACCTAGTGATCAAAGTACTAAACCTGTCTGACAAGTTTATCGATTAGAAAAGAATATAGACATGATGAATTCTAATGAACTCGATCATAGAAGATACTTGGTTAGCGATACCATTTGCGTTATCACTGAATACATTCGTGAGCATGATCTGCCCCCTGGAAGTGAGCTGCCGAGTGAGGAATATTGGGTGAAAGAACTTAACACTTCACCATGTATTGTTCAGGAGTCTTTTGACTTATTGGCCGGCCTTGAGATTATTGATTTAAGCGCAGACAATAGCGTTAGTGTTTCTTGTTTCGATGGGAAAGAGAAACAGCTTTCAATGATGCATAATGGTTTGATGCGACTAGTTAGCTTCCAGCAAATTTATGACATAAGAAAAACGATTGAAGTGCGTGCGGTGGTTCTTGCCAGTTTGCGAAGGACCACAGAAGAAGCTCTAAAAATAAAATATCACGCACAAAGGATGTTGGAAAACATAGATGATCCAATAGTCATTATTGAACATGATATTGCATTTCATCTAGCGATCGCAAAGGCATCACGAAATTCGATTTTCGCAATTATTGTTGGTGCGCTTCAGTCTTCTTCGAATCAAAGCTGGCCAATCGATTGGCACGGTCGATCTGAAATAGATTGCAAACGAAAGATGATCGAAATCCATATTCGCATCGCAGATGCAATTGAAGCAGGAGACTCGATTGAAGCTAGCCTCTGTATGGCAGATCACTACAATGAGATTTCCGAAAGCCTGATTAAGACCAATTTAGTTGATAAGGCGAACGAAAATTGACAGGCTGGATACAATCCAGAATAACCCGCAATATCTCAGCTTCTGCGAGATTTATTAGTCTTTGAATCGAAAAAATCAGCTGAAATATGTCCTAAATTATGAAGGGTGTTGTGAAGCGAGTTTTAGTAGCAACGTATCACCCTTACCCTAAGATGTTTTATAGACATCTGTCTCGTCTAAATTGACAGGTAATATTGCAACCGCCTTATTTTCCTTTTCTTTATTTGTCGTTTTTCCTAGAGATGCTTCTATTGCTTCCTGTAACTTCCTTGGGGAGTTTGTCGCGTCGGACAGCGATATTTTTAGTTTGTCTAGACCAAGTTCTTCGGTTATCGACGCGATAATTTGAGCTCCATCTGAGCGATTTTCAAGTTTCTTGTATGCGCGCTTTAGTTCACGCATGTAGTCTCCATCGTTTGAAAAATCAGTTTTATCGACCCCCAACTTCTCCCCTATTTTTTCCATTATCTTAATTTTGATTTCATTTGGGCTTTGGTGAAGAACACTAAATAGCTTCTCAGCGGTCAATTTTTGAGAATTTGAAGCCGTGGTATGCACATTTTGAGAATATAGAGGCGTATCGGATTGTCTATCTAAATTCTTCAGTTTATGTGAGCTAGGCGATTCATCCATCTGGCGCAAAAGTGAGAGCGCAATTGAGTTCTGTGATGTTAATTTAATAATCAATTTTAACTTCTCCTATATCTCGAATTTTGGGATTTACGACACCGTTTTGTGTTTGTTTGCGAACCGCTGATTTTATATATCTTGGCTGGGATTCGAGCTCGGATGCTGGAGCGCTTATTTTGAAAACAAAAAAGAGCAAAGTGTTGGGATAATGCTTTATCTCCGGTCGGTCGTTTATCCTTAATAACTCCTAATAGTATTCGTGTGTTTTCTTAAACAGCGACCAAGCTGTTGGTGAATTGAGTTTACTTTTACTTGCCTCAGACCTTCATTGATTTTTTTGCGTCTAAGGCTCCGAATTTTAAGTAACGTGAAAATCAGTTGTTTACCATCCAAGTCTTTCATTCTTGACTATCAGTTTAAACAAACCTAATTGACAAAATAATAATACCTGTCTGACAGGTTTGCCTAAGTTAGGATTGCGGAATTCAGTTTTTTGCTTTCTAAACCTGAGGGTATGCACTGTGCAAATAAGAGAACTTATTGATGAAATTTGGTTTTAAAGATGATCAGTCAGGGGCCACAGCAACTGAATTTGCCTTACTGGCGCTCCCATTTTCAATTCTTCTTATCGGCTTTGTGGAGATTGGCATTAAATCACTCGTCCAAGCAGAGCTCGATCATAATACGTTTAAATATGCGAACTTCTTAGCCGCTAACGAGGATGCGGGCCTTACTAAGCTGAAATATCAAGAAACAATAATCTGTCCTGATTTTTCAGCTCTATTAAGCTGTGATGATCTGGTATTTGGAGCCAACTCCTTCAATGCGACTTATAATCTCACCTCAGAGATAAATAATTCGAATGTAGATCATTGGAATACTGGATGTGCAGGCACAACCGTAATTTTCGAGATGCTCTATCCAATACAGCATGTGATCATACGATTTGCAGTTGCTGATACCGTTCTATATCGCGGCGAGGAGCATTTTCGATCGCGTGCACTTATAAAAAGAGAACCGCTTATCATTGGTTCTGGCACCTTAAATGGAGGTGCAAAATGCTGAAGACTTTTAAAGACTACAAGAAGTCACAAGGCGGTGTTGCCGCGGTCGAATTTGCACTCATAATGCTAGTTTTATTGATTATGATTGGCGGTTTTGTTGAGCTTTCCTATTTTACACTTTTAGAAAGACGTGCACAGTACGCCTCTAACTTTATGTCGGACTTCTTAAGTCAAGATGATAACGGTGTTTTAACAACAGAAGAATTGGATCACATCCAATTAATTTGGGCAATATCAAACCCTTCAGCGTCTGATGTTATGGTTTCTCATAACACACCTGCAGCTTCGGAGCAGAGTGCAAAATTCAGTTTTGCGATCGTCGAATTTAATCCGGTTGATCCAGACTGTACTATCAGCGGTTGTGCGTTTGATGCCAAAGCAAACTGGATAGCTGAAAATGGAAGTCCGACGATCGGCGGTCATGAATTCGCCTGTGACCTAGAAATGGTTGCAAATACGGTGGCAAGGAATGGTAAGAACGTTCCGGTAGGAATTGCTGGCAAAGGTGCTGTCGTAAAAACAAATATCGCTTATTCCTACCAACCGCTGTTCTCCAACGGGTACTTCTCTCTCAGCACCAAAAACAAAATCAATATCAGAAAAACAAGAAGCGGGCTTGCTCTCAAGTTTCCACCTGACGAGTGGAGAGATAGAGCCAAAGTGACGGTCTGCTGATGGCCATTTCTGACATCCTCCTCAGTATTAATCTTGCAGCAATCTCAAATAAATTTAGGAATTGACGGAGAAATTATGCGAAACTTATTTAGTAAATTTCTGAATTCAACGAATGGAAATATAGCCATTGCTACAGCGGTGGTTGCGCCGGTGATCCTGGTGGCGGCTGGAGGTGCAATTGATTATAGCTTGGCTGTTCAGAAGTCTCAGGAACTTAGAACTGCCGCTGACAATGCGGCACTAGCTGCCGTTAAAGAAGCCTATATAACCTATGTCGATAAGCACGACCAAAGTATCGATCTAAATGATCTGATCCAAAAAACAGCGTTTGGTGTATTCGAGAGCGAAATTAGTCAGTTAAACGTGATCGAAAATGCATCTTTGAATGCGACAGCGGCAATACAGAATAATCGATTTTCTGTCGATGTTGCATATTCAGGTGACTACGAAACAGCCATTCTTGGAATTATCGGTCTTGATACAATTACGGTCGGTGGTGTTGTTACGGCCACCGAAAGCGCAGCATCCTATATCAATGTAAACCTCTTATTTGATGTGTCGCATTCGATGGGGATCGGTGCCACTGAAAACGATCAAAAGATCATGGTTAAAAAGATCGGATGCGCATTTGCATGCCATATTGGTGGGTCCAGTAATTCGCGATATCGAAGGGCGCAAAACGCAGGTGCTCAGATGCGTGTAGATGCGGCAAAACTTGCTGCCATTGAAGCTATTAAATCTATTGAGAGTAAGCTTTCTCAAGATAGCTTAGCAACAATAAGTGTTTATAAGTTTGACAATATTTTGTACGATGTTGTGCCGGTTGGGGACAACAATGCAGTTAACTTTAACCACATTAAATCGAAAATTCAAAACGACATTGAGCTGACATCCTGGCTGGGTGGAACAAATATCGAGTACGCTTTAGAGTCTTTGATAGACGAGATTCCAGCCAACGGTTCTGGTCGTACGCCCGATGATCGCACGCAATATGTGATAGTGTTAACGGATGGCATTGAAAGTACGCAGGCTTACAATGGCCGTTGGATTCCACATCAATATGCGAATGTAAATTACCCATCGATGAACCATGCAAAGCATGAAACAAACTATGCGTTAAATGCGAAAGTGTGTGAAAAATTGAGGGCAAATGGTGTGGAAATCCGGTTTATCTACACAGAATATGATTACCCATATGGTGGATTTAGAGGTCACGATCAGAAGCGATTTGGTTTTATTGAGGACACTTTATTTGAAGAAGTTACTCAGCGTTTCAAAGAATGCGCTGGAGATAGTAGGCATATATTTTTAGCGAAGACTCTGGAAGAGATCGAACAAGCTTTTAGCGCCTTATTAAATTCATTCTATTCGCCACTCAGATTACAATAACTTTGCTCATGGTCACCCTCAATTTGAAAAGCAAAATATTCATGGCTCTGCTCAATCTTAATTTGAATTCATGTTTTCTGACCGCGAAATTATCGACGATCATTAACTAGCAGCAATTCAACTCAACCAAGTGATTTAAAGATAAGTATCGGAATGTAAATGATTAAACTTGTGAACGTATTCATCGAAATCATTAGACATGACATAATGAATACTGATGGTGTTTCAGTTGCGAGGTTTGAAAACTCGGTAGACGTGCTTTTCCATCAGGTAGAAAGAGTCTTGTGTTTATCAGATGCTGCGAGAGTATCCTTAGTTGAACTCAGAAAATTGGCGAGGGATTTCGATGCAGAGATTAACTGCCATCGATCCTTAGCAAATGAGCATAACATTTCCATTCTAAAAGCAAGGTTCACTCACGAATTAGAACAAACAACGGGCTTCCTCCAAGAATGTCCTGCTTCGAAGCGGCATAGCTATCTTAGGGTCGTATCTTCGTCGAATTCATACGAAACACTGTGAAAAAAGAAACAGCAATGATCAAAAGAACCAAATCACAGGTGTTAGATATTGGTTCAGAAATCAATACAAACGCGATCCGAAAAACGGGATATTTCGATTGGCATGTATTCGAAGATGCTTATCCGAAAACATGTGAACTATTTGAACGGATGATCATAGATATCGGCACCACACTTAATTCAAAGGAAAATTTTGAATTCAGTGCTCATTTTTGGACGTATCACACTCTTGATTTCACCGTAGACAGTATGCTCGGAAGTAAGCTTAAAAATAACATACTTTTCGACAGTCGAGACGATGAATTAATATCATTCGATAGTGATAGAGGTTATGAACAGAACGCCGAATTTGATCCTGGTTCAGAAGACTTAGCGGTCTCTGTAGCTGTGGACGCTTTATGGTTATTGGAAATGGTGGACGAGGTACCGGAGCTGTGGGTATTATCTGACGCTAACGAAAATGAATTGTTTTTGGAAAGTGTGAACTTCGAGAATATTGAAAATTCATTTTTGTTTGGATAACTGGCACGTTTCCCAATGCGTTTCCTGAGAAACCCTACCTTGTAGTTCGCGGATTAATGACCCATCCAGCAACGAAGACTGTTTGGAACTAAATGATTTATCTACTGTAAACCATCAGCGCCCTATGGACTAATTGGGTTGATTTTGAAAAAGAGTTATTTAGGCTCATCATTTCCCTCATTGCACAAATCATAACACAAAAGCAAAAAAACAGAATAATCATAGCTACTGTTTGCTAATTTGTTATAGGTGCTATCATTCGTTGGAGGCGAAGGTGAACGTCTGGATTTGGGGTCGAGGATCGCCCACCTTCTATGGCAACGACTCAGGTCGCTTTGCGTTGCCAATCTGATAAGAACCAACAAAAAGTGCAAAGATTGTTACTAGGAGTACTTTGAGCGCTGAAAGTTTTAAGAAATATTTTTGCGTTCAAATTTTTGTTTGAAATTCCCCCATAAAGAGTACTCTCGCAAACCTGCGATATCTCCTAAAAGTCCTGTTTGGGGAGTTGCGCCGAAATTGAGCTACCAAAATCTCTCTCCGCTCTTGCTGTACAAGGAATGAAATCATTGGGATGCTCCAATAAAAGCTGCATCTTTTGATTAATTTTGCGGGTGTAACGTTTAGTTGGAATGATCATTTTTATTTGTTGCTGGATATGCCTGTCGGCTTTTGTTTGTAATAGTGTTTTCGCCCATTCAAGACCGTCATCACCATAAAATTGGTGCGCATCTTTGAGCGCACGTTGCGCTGAAAACAAGTAATTGCCCAATGCAGATAAATGAGTTTGTCCACCTTTTGCAATTAAGGCATGTTCACGAGCTAACCAAACGCGTGCCGCAATGCTCTCGGGAGACTTTAATTCGTCAGAAAAGTCGCGTTGATCGATAAGTTCTTCCACGATAGTTCCCTGGATATCAAAAGAAGTTTTCGCGCCATTGCTGTGTGAAACGTATGCAGAAGTACCAAAGCATTTGACACTGAGAGGATTAGACGAACTTAAATCTGCTATCTTATCTTTTAGAGGATGAACTTGCTCTATCTTTTTCTGATTTTCCTCAGTCCTTTTATCTTTGGTAATATCAATCCTGCCTAGTTCTTGCTTTGCTGCGTGGACCTTGACCGGACGGTCCTCGTCCTCCTTTCGAGCGTCAAGGGCATCGAGGTCAAATTCAGGGAATTCTGGGTCCATAGAACCGATGATATCAAAACGGACTACTTCATCTAAATCTTGCTCATCTTTTTCGACCAAAACCTTCATTGTGGCGATTTGACCGCCGAGCAGAGAGACTGCCAGCAGCATGAGTGCTAGCCCTTTATATCTGTTCGTTAGCTCCAATATTTTGATTTTTCGAAACATGTTATCCCACGGATCAGTAGCTTTATCCTGTCAGACAGGTTTTGTTATTCTGTCGGATAACTCTGTTGGCAGTAACAGTCAAGAATAAAACGTGTTCGTGGTAAATAACCTCTTTTTTTGTGAGCGAAAATGCGGTGTTTCATGATTGTTTGGAACAGATGCTAGCTAAGATAATGATAGAAAAATGGCTTGGAAATGCGGAATGTTATCATTGTTTCTGACTACATTTCCGTCTTTAAATTGGTAGGTCGAATCTATTCAAAAACGCAGGTCGATAGTGAACTAGTATAGGCATTTCCTTTTTGCCTGTCGTATTCGTCCAGAACGGCATCGGTCCATAAAGACATGGCTTGGCTTTTCAACTTTATGTATTGGCTTTCAGCACCGTAAGCTAATTGGGTTATTCTCGCCGAATGTTCGCGTTGAAAATCATCTCTTTCCATTGCACTAGAATTTATGGACAAAACGTCTTCAGATTTTACTTCATGCGCTAAAATGGCACTTCCTCCTCCAGCCATCCCCTCATATGTCAAGAATTTTGACACCGATCTTCTAATGTCATGCGGCGAGAACCATGGGATATTGTTTTGCGCCAATAGGTCTATTCGTTCGGTTCTATAGGGTGATCTGTTTCTACGTTTGCCATCCCGTACAATTTTTTTATCCTTGTACTCTTGTACCAATTTATCTTTTGCTGCGAGCCTATAAATAATTCGGTAAACACCAGACGGCGAAGCATGAACTTTTTTATTTTTTTCTGACGGGAAAACCCAGGTTGGCTGGCTAAAATTTGTGTCTTTAATGGAGCGAGCGTTACCATTTTGATTGCGAAAATTTTCAATATGATCCCATGCTCTCTTTGGAATTGGTAATACAAATGAATGTCCAGCTTTCATTTTCTTTTCATCCCATGCCGCTAAGAGCCATCCAGATTCTGGTCTTTTGTTATCAGGACCAATATTGTGACTTAACAGACTTAGGCCAGCGTCGGCTCTCTGGGCAGTTAAGACCAGCCACCAGAGTGCAGATAATGTTCCGGGCTTTACACCCGCAGTCGAAAGAGCGCGACCGGGGAGGGGGGTGTCTAAATAGCTCTCTGCAATAATCAGTGTTTTGACGAGGTCCTCAATCGAAGGATAACGTGTTTTTGCTGGTGTTTTGTATAGCTGTGTTAGTGTGTTCCACCAAGGTCGCTCTATATCCAAGCCAGATTTTCCTGATTTGTGACTAGCGCAATAATTTAAGACTGATTTTGTGTGAATGATAACTTTGTTAGACGGTGAGATTCCCGACTGCCCTTTTGCCTCCGCACTTGTTTTAACATTATCGCGTATGTCTTCAATTTCTGCTTTGGTTACAAAACACGCTTCCTTGTCGAGGATCGCTTGAAATTCTGGTCGGTTCATTGTCGAGCGTAGGTCTTTTGCCATTTCTTCGCCAATGTGTTGTACGCTGCTGGGTTTTCGTTTCTCGAAAATTGTGTTTTCAAAACACATTCTCAATGTCCATTTTCTTTCCCGGTTGGCTTCCTCTTCCTCCAGCCTAATCTTTTCTATGTGTCGGTCAGCCGCGGCGCTGGATTTCGTTATGCTGTAATCTTTATTCGCAAAGTAGTCCGCCAAGAATGGTTTAATTTTTTCTTTCTGGTCATTTTCGATGAAAGCCTTTACCGCGTGCGCCAGGTCTTTTACTTTTTTCATCGCAGTCAAAATTCTGTTTGATTTTTCTGAATACACGTAGGCAATTGTTTGAGAGCTTGAAGACGTTCGAACTACCCAGGAAGCTGTTTTGCCTTGAACTTGCAGTCGTAAACCGGCAACGCTTTTTTCATTATATATGTGCGTGCCTGCACCAATGAATTCTCCATTTTTGCACTTGTTCTTAATCTTGCTTAGGAAAATATCATTAATGAATAGGGCTTCTGATGGCATAAAACACTCCTGCACACAAAATGGTATGGAATCTATCTACCATTTATCTACCATTTTAAAATTTGTTTACAAGTGCTGATATAGCGTACATTTTCTCGGTGATAACATAGTCGATATAATTAAAAACTTAAATTTATTTATATATTTCAATGCTTTATAAAAGTATTATTGAGGGCCTGTCTAGATTTGTCAATAATTTTATAATTCAAGCAGTAGGAATCATAATCCGCGTGTCGGGGGTTCAAGTCCCTCTCCCGCTACTAATAAAATCAATAAATACAGATACTTGTAGGAAAATTTGATTTTATATAATCCCTAAATTACGCTTACCCAATACTTACCCAAAATACCCAAGCTGGGAAAGGGCTAATGTAATGAGCGAAAAACATTCGATTCTGGGCGGAAAAGTGCATTTATATCATCGGGAAACCGGTGATGCTTGGTACTGTTCAGTATACCTCGAAGGCAAAAACCGTCGCAAAAGCACCAAGGAAACGAGTTTAGCTAAGGCTAAAGAAGTGGCCGAAGATTGGTATTTAGAGTTGAGAGGCAAAGCCGGACGCGGTGAGATAAAAAACGAGAAGACCTTTAAACAAGCGGCTGAGCGCTTTGTAATTGAATACGAAGTTATGACCGAGGGCGAGCGGAACGCTAAATATACGTCAGATCATCAAGCCCGCTTACGCAATCACCTGATACCATATTTCGGAGCGCTTGGACTGTCTGAAATAACAGCGGGTAAAATGCAAGATTATCGGATGATGAGGATGAACGGCGAGGACGGCTTTAAACCACCAGCTCGCAGTACGATGCAGCATGAGTTGGTAACGCTGCGGCAAGTGCTAAAAACTGCCTTGCGTCACGGCTGGGTGGAAAGTCTACCTGATCTGTCTCCGCCTTATCGGGCGTCGGGAAAAGTCGTGCATCGGGCATGGTTTTCGCCGGATGAATACAAAAAGCTGTATGTAGCAACGCGTGAGAATATTAAACAGGCAGCCAGTGCATACCATGTGCGAATGGCAGAGCAGTTGCATGACAAGGTTTTGTTTATGGCTAACACAGGTATTCGTCCAGACGAAGCCAACTGGCTTGAATACCGTGACGTTCAGGTTGTCGATGACGACGCCACCGGCGAGACAATCTTACTTATAGAAGTGCGCGGCAAGCGCGGAGTTGGGTACTGCAAAAGCATGCCCGGTGCCGTTCGCCCTTTTGAGCGGATGCAAGAGCGTAATCAACCAGAACCGACCGACCGTCTTTTTCCGGTGGATCACAAAAGACAATTTAATCGGATATTGGAAGAGCAAAACCTCAAGTATGATCGACAAGGTAATCGTCGTACCCTCTATAGCCTGAGACATAGCTATATCTCATTCAGGCTCTTAGAGGGCGCAGACATCTATCAGATTGCAAAGAACTGCCGCACGAGTGTTGAGATGATCGAGAAGCACTATGCAGCACATCTCAAGAACAGTTTGGATGCAGCAGCTATCAACGTGCGGAAGTCTGCAAAGAATTAGTAATACAAAAAACAAGCACCACCATCGTCAAGAGCCTGCGGTCGCTGCAGCGATAAACTCTGGACTATAGTGGTTATGCTTGATTTAGGGGCTTAGGAAGTGGTGTATGACTTAGACTACACAGCCGTGTCTGGATTGAGAGCGATGAGCGCCAAGTGTAGCGCTTCAAAAATGATGGTTTGTGGTGGTTCGCTTTCCCAAATAGGAGGCTTGTCTGGCACGTAGTGCGTCAGCTCTGGAAATTGTTGTGCTAGCGCCGCCGCTTCGTCGTACTTATTAGGATGTTGCCGTAAACGTGGAATCTGCCTGAGTTGCACACCTTGTTCGTGCACTTCATCGGACAATGCGTCTATCAAGGTGCGTGAAGTATCACCTTTACGACTATGATGGTCAGTCAGTTCGAGAATGACGAGATCAGGTTGGTAAAATGCGATCCAGTTTTGGATTTTGCTACGTGCATTGGCGGTTGATTTATAGGCTGAGGTTGATTTGGCCCAGCCTTTTAACTGCTCATTATGGAGATATACGTGTCCGACCCGCTGGCTTGCTACGGCCACTGACAAGACCTTACGCTGTGCCATACTCGTAGTTTTCTAACGTTTCTAATCGAGCGGCTAACGTATGGAGCGTGCCGGCCCGATTGAAACTACTCTGCCGGTTCTCTGCCTGCACGGGTAACTTATGCAAACGGTCTTGAAGCTCTGCGCGTTCTTCTGCGAGGCTCATACTAAAAATGGTTTCAAACGGAGTACCAAAGGTGAGCAACAAGGCGCAGATTTCACTCAAACCCATACGCGCTTTGCCGCTTTCAATCCGAGAGTAACGGCTACGGCTGGTACCTAATAAAGTGGCACAGTCATCTTGTGACAAGCCCAACTTACGACGGGCGACTTTCAAGTCGACCACATAGTTTGTAGACATAAAGGTATTACTTAAATTGTTAAGGAACTACAGCGTAGAGCGATTGGTCTTTTACCAATACACTCCACTATGTGCGAATTTCGCATATTTCGTATCATTTATTGGTAAAAACCACCGGCGACTGTTTAGATAGATTTTAGGCGGGGTAGAACCCCGCCTTTCATCCAAACAGTCACCGTTGGTATTTCTATAACCAGTGTGTTCTTGATGAGGAAAATGTACCGGAATGCGCACACTAAACCAGACGCATGTTTGCGCCAGAGCTGCACCATTCATTGTCTACGTTCAATATTCAACACCGCATACACTGCCGCGCATGGATGAAGAAAAACAACAAATCTTAGAGGATTATCTTGCATTTTGTCAGCGTGTTTATGAGCGCCTTGCGGCACAAAATGAGTGGCCTTGGCCTTTGAACGATGACTCGCCAAAATCTGAGGAAATGATAGATTCAAGAGATAATAGCTAACACTGATAACTATGGTGAAATGTTTTGGATATTTGAGAATATCCGATCTCAAACAAAAAGAGGGAGCGTCGATCAACGCGCAAAAGGCGGAAATTGAACGTTATTGTAAACCAAAAGCAATCGAAATTGTCGATTGGATTATTGAGACGCAGACCGCTGCAAAGGTAGGGCGACCTAAATTCAACAAGGCTGTAAAAGATGTAAATAAGGGTGTCGTAGACGGCATCGTATTTCACAAAATTGATCGAGCTGCCCGTAACTTGCGAGATTGGGTTGCTGTAGAAGACTTAATTGATGCCGATAAAGCTATTCACTTTGCTGCGGACGGGATTGACGTAACAACCCGAGCAGGCCGACTAATGGCAAAAATCATTGTCGCATTTGCAATCGACTACATAACCAATCTTAAAGGTGAAGTTAAAAAGGGCCAGGACGAGCGGCTCGCAGACGGCTTATATCCTTTTGCCGCAAGAGCAGGTTATCTCAACAATGGAACAGAGAATAAAGGTAAACCTCATCGTCTTTGCCCCATGAAATCAGTTCTAGTTCGTCAGTGCTTAGAGCTGTATCACAGCGGTCAATATCCGATGAGGAAGTTACAAAAAGAGATGAAACGCCGTGGTCTCACCAATCGTGCGGGCAAACCATTTAGCGTTTCTGGAATTGAAAATATCATTAAGGACCCATTTTACTGCGGAATCATCAAAATCAAGAAAACTGGTGAAACCTATCAAGGGAAACATAAACCTATTATTTCTGTCGCCATGTTCGAAAGAAATCAGGCAATACGTGAAGGAAGATGTGTAACTGGTAAGAGCAAGCACGATTATCTTTTTAGAAGACTTTTCAAATGTGCGTTGTGCGGGAACGGCATGATTGCGGAAAAGCAAAAAGGACACGTGTACTATCGATGTCATACAAAGGGATGTGCTGCTAAATGTCTAAGGGAAGACCAGATCAGCGAAAGTGTCAGCGCATTTTATGACACCCACAAAATCGATCAGAGTATTATCAAGCAGATTGATATCTGGCACAAAAAGTTTTCACAAGAACGTCGCAATCTAGACGAAAGCAGTACGCTGGCAATGCAACTTGCTAACTTAAACCAAAAACTCTCACAGTTAGAAGATGCTGCTATTGAGCGTATTATTGACAAAAAAACCTATGAAAAACGCCGCCACGCTCTGATTACAAGCATCACAAAATTGGAGGAAAAAATTGAATTATCACAAGGAGCTGGCAATGAGAGCGAGAAAATCAACTCATTTCTCGAACCGATGAAAAACCTTGCACAGCTTCACGAAATACTTGAGCCAAGTGAAAAACGCCAATTACTGGAAATAGCAACCTCGAACCGCCTGGCCCAATCGAAAAAGCCTTTATTAGAGCCATCTTCTTTGCTTTCAAAGACCGAAGAAATAGCCTCTGTCTTTAATTGTGTGCCCCAGAGTGGGAGAAATCGAACCAGTAAGAGTGTGCGAGATCAGCACATGAAGCGCTTAATTGAGTTAGCTAACTCCGAAGAGGCAAAGGAACTGCTGCGACTGGCTGATAGAACTAAGTTCAGCTTCTGAGCTGGGAGCAGAAATTGCAATGTATCGTTGAAGCGTCAAAAATGTGCCAAATGCGGAAGTATGGTTTGGGGCAGCGTAATTGGAATTGACGGTTGAACCGGATCAAATCAATCGCGACTGTTTAACAGACCTTCCAGACTGTCTGTATAGAGTGCAAGCGTTTTCTCATGCTTCACCATTTGAGAATGTCCAACGACTGAATATCCCTCACTCATTACCAGTAGCATATAGACCATCTGATCTATCTGTTCAGATGTTGCGTTGGGATACTGAATATTTTGTGCAAGGATTACACCCAATCTCGCATAATGGCCATTGAGCAATTCAGATACTGTTTCATTTCTTGAAGCGATAGCCCAAAGTTCCCGAAAAACCCGACACATATCATTCATCTCTTGCCCGTGATCTAGAAATAACGCGACTAATTCCTTTAGTGCTTCATTTGTCTTTACGGGTCCATGTACCTTGAAATGATCCACAAGGATTGACCCACACTCGCCAAAATAGCGTTCTGCGATTTGCTCAATCAGTTCTTCTTTTGATGAGAAATAATATTGGACATTGCTCAAAGACATCCCGCATCTATCTGCAATGCCGCGCATGCTAAGACCCTGATATCCGACTTCAATAAGCAAATCCAAGGCGTGCGCCATCACAAAGTGGCTTTTGTCGCCTGATTTCCAATTTGCTGCAACGGCATTTTCGTATGACATTTTTCGATCTCCAGTTGACATTATAGGTCAATTGACCTAAATAGCCAGAATAACATTAGGTCGTGTGACCTATACCCTTATGGAGATTGATATGGATATACTCAGAACACCCGATGAACGCTTTGAAGGACTGCCGGAATTCGACTTTGCTCCCCGTTATCTCACCGATGTTCCGGGGTATGAAGATATTCGCGCGCATTATCTGGATGAAGGGCCCAAGGATGCTAAGGAGGTGTTTCTTTGCCTTCATGGAGAGCCCACCTGGAGTTACCTGTACCGAAGAATGATTCCAGTGTTCTCAAAACATGGCATTCGAGTAATTGCTCCAGACCTCATTGGCTTTGGTCGATCAGACAAGCCCACTGATGAAAATATCTATACATTTAAATTTCATCGCGATTACCTTTTGGCTTTTATCGAAAAGCTAGACCTAAAAAACGTCACTCTGGTCTGCCAGGATTGGGGCGGCTTACTCGGGTTGACCCTACCTATGGAATATCCTGAAAGGTTCAAACGTCTTCTCATCATGAATACTGCACTCATGATGGGCCCTGCTGACAGTCCAGCATTTGATAAATGGAAAAAAAACATTACGGCAGCGGACGATCTCGATTTATCGACCTTTATGCGCAAATATGAACCAATCATAAGCAAAGCTGAAGGTGATGCTTACGCCGCGCCATTCCCAGAACGGTCTTACAAAGCTGGTGTCTATAAGTTCCCAAAACTTGTCGGAACAGATCAATTCGGGATTGAGATATCTAGGAAAGCCGCAGACTTCTGGTCGAAACAATGGAATGGAGACGTGTTCATGGCTGTTGGCATGAAAGATGAGATGCTTGGACCATCAGTCATGGCACATATGCAAAAGCTTATAAATGGTTGCCCGGAACCTTTGGAAATCAAAGAGGCCGGCCATTTCGTCCAAGAGCATGGGGAATTGGTAGCTAAAAAAGCGTTAGAAGCATTTGACCTTAGCGATTAGTGGCTGGTTCAACGAAAAGGAAAAGCCCGATTGTACATCTCCTTCGGACCAAATGTAGCCTGACCTAGCAATAAAATTAGTTACCGCTTAATACTGCGAACCGGATATTGCTTGAAAGTCGGAGAATTCCTACTTCGTGCCAAAAGCGGAAGGAGTAAGCGCTCATACCCCTCTCTGATAAAATTACTATTGATTAAACAAATTTCGCTATATTCAACCGAACAACACTCTGTTCATTGGTCCAGGGTGGAAAGTATAGAGTAATGCGGTCGCTTAAAAACTATAAATCGTTGTTTGTTTTTTCAGTTGTTTCCAATTTGTTATTATTGGTCGCACCAATACATATGTTGCAAGTATATGACCGCGTTTTATCATCCAGAAGCGAAGAAACTCTCTTTTACATATCGCTCATAGCAATTTGCTGTTTGCTGCTTTATGGCCTTACTGAAATGCTTAAATCGCAGATTGCCTCACGCCTTGCTGCAAAATATGCCGTCACAAATGCAGACATGGTTTTTGATCGAATTACCAATGGTGCAATACCAATTGAGCAATCTAAAAAAACGATGCTTGATTTTGAAACTGTGCGGGCTTTCTTAGCAAGCAGAACGATGGTGAGCTTATTTGATATTCCTTTTGCGCCCATTTTTCTGATTTTGCTATTTCTGCTTCATTTCCAATTGGGTCTGCTCACGACTTTGGGCGCAGGTCTTTTGGTCGCAATTGCTTGGCTTAACAAATCGAGCACGAGTAAACTCTTGGAAGAGGCTTCAAAGTCCAACTCTCAAGCCGCCAGCTTTTCACACATGATTGTTAATCGCGCCGAAGATATTCGCGCGATGGGGCTTTTACCTGCATTAACCGCTAAATGGGGATTTATTACCGCACAGAGCCTCCAGTCTTCGGATGATGCAGCTGCACAAAATGCAAAATTTTATGGTGCTAGCAAATCTGTCCGGCAAATCATTCAGGTATCCATCATGGCATGGGGTGCATGGTTGGTTTTATCAGGTGACATGTCTGGTGGGATGATATTTGCGGCAACTATGATCTCCAGCCGTGTTCTTCAACCTATTGAGCAATTTATAGGTGGTTGGGACATGATCAATAAAGCGCGTTCTGCAGACGCTGCAATACAAAAAGTGTTGGAAACGGGTGAATTTGACGAAGAGAAAATACGGCAGCCAGCGCCAAACGGAAAACTAGTTGTCGAAAATGTCAGCTATCACGTCGAGCATGGCCAAAACAATAAACTCGATCTGCTAAAACCGACTAATCTGACTGTTTATCCCGGCCAAGTAACTGCCATTATTGGTCCATCCGGCTCAGGAAAATCAACACTTGTGCGCATCATAGCAGGTGCTCAAAAAGCCAGCGAAGGTAAGGTTTACCTTGATAGTTGCGCCCAAGAAAATTGGCCAATTGATCAATGGGGGCAATATGTTGGCTATGTGGGGCAAGAGGTCATGTTGTTTCCAAGCTCGATCGCTGAAAACATCTCACGCATGTCAAACCAAGCTGATGAGACGCGCATCATCAATGCTGCAAAGATGGCAGGATGCCATGATTTGATAAATGCTTTGCCCAATGGTTACGAAACAATTGTTGGTGACGATAATATTCGATTATCCGGTGGTCAAAAACAGCGAATTGCCTTAGCGAGAGCCCTTTATACATCGCCGAAATTGTTGGTCTTGGATGAGCCTAATTCTAATCTTGATGCGCAGGGTCAACGTTCGTTAATGCAAACCCTTGAGCAACTTAAAGATCATGGTGTTGCAATCATCATAGTCACACAACGTCAGCAGATATTGAAAATCGCTGAAAATGTTTTTTCAATGCATA
Source organism: Lentilitoribacter sp. (assembly GCA_963691785.1). Taxonomy (GTDB): domain Bacteria; phylum Pseudomonadota; class Alphaproteobacteria; order Rhizobiales; family Rhizobiaceae; genus Lentilitoribacter. The sequence goes on along the minus strand of OY829371.1, from coordinate 3,314,627 downwards.
ATGGAAAATTATCGCAGGTTGGCAATGAACAGCTTAAGCTTATGATCAATCCCAATGGGATAAAAGTGCAGCCAGCCCCGAACGCAAGAACAGGTTCTTTAGAAAAGCGCCCATCATCAAAGGAGATGGTGGTTTGACAGTTAAATCAAACAAAAGCGCTTCGGATTGGAAGGATCAGGTATTAACTGATACCAAACCAATGGTTCGAATGGGAACTATCGCGCTTGCCTCCACCTTTGGCCTGTTTTTGCTATGGGCATTATTTGTACCATTATCTGGCGCGGTCGTCGCCAGTGGAAAAGTCATTTCAAAATCCAACAGCATGCCCATTCAACACCCTTCAGGCGGTGTAGTGAAACAAATATTGGCCAAAGATGGAGATGTCCTTGAAAAGGGTGACTTGATTGCGATTGTCCAGCCCGAGAATGCCGCAGCTGCATTGGCCGATTTGCGCGCGCAGAAAGAACTTCTAATTGCGTCAAGAGATCGTCTACGTTCCAGCAGTCATTCTGTCTCAGAAGATCGCGGTTCAGTTTTCCTCAGTAACATCGGTTCATTGCGAGGATTAACAGTTTCAAATTCGGTTTCAGTCAAAAGCAACAACCAAATTGCCAATGAGCAAAATGCATTGCTGGAAGCTACTCGACAAAAACGCTCGGGAGAGTTGTCGGCGCTTAATAACCAGCTATATGTGCTTGAGAGTGAAAAAGTCGCCCTAGCTGGTCAAATTGAACAAAATACAAAGATGTACGAGATTCTGGCCGAGCAGTTTAATGGCATGTCCAAATTGCTCAAAGCAGGACATATTGCGCAATCCGCAGTATGGGAAATTCAGTCCCGACAGTTGGAACTATCTGCGCGGCTTTTATCAATGCGCGGCAATTACAACAGTCTCGGCGGTCAAATAGACGAAGTGCAAAACAAGATAGCTGCATTGAATGCGAGCTATGAACAGAAAAACGCCAGCGAACTTTCCGATATTTTGGTTCAGCTCGAAAGTATTGAAGAAAAATTGATTGCCGCGCAAAAAGCGCTGTCTTACGCAGAATTAACAGCTCCAGAAGCTGGAATTTTAACAAATTTTGAAATCAACACGATCGGAAGTGTGGTGACAGCTGGGCAAACAATTGCTGAGGTAGTCCCGCAAATTGGTCCCTATCTCGTGGAAGTGCCTATCGCGCCTGAGGATGTTGAGGCGGTTAAAGTCGGCTCTCGTTCGGATGCCATCATAACCGCGTTTAATGCACGTTTGATTGACCCTATTTCGGGAATTGTGGACTATGTGTCCGCGGATTCGAAAATAGATGAAACGACCGGCCAGGCATTCTTCACGGCTCGGATCAAATTGCTGTCTGATAACCCTGATTTGGTAAATATTAAAACGGGAATGTATGCAGAGACCTATATCAAAACTGTCGACCGCACTTTTATGTCTTATTTGCTACAGCCTTTGTCAGACAGTTTCAAAAAAGCCTTCAACGAAACTTAGTTGCTGACATTTTTTGCTGAATAGCGATCTTGAAAAATATGTAAGTTCGATAGGAGCGCGACGAGTGTCCCGCTCCTTTTTAATTGTTGCTTACACAAACGCATCATCTGTGACTGCGAGCGCATTGGCTTCATCTTCTTTCAAGACTTCTTCCATTGGTTTCCATTCTTCTTCGCCTTTGAACCAGAAACCATCAATGCTGGTTAAGGTATCAACTTCGCCATCAGTTTTGTTGACCGTCACGGTTCCGTCAGCATTTTGAGTGAACAGATAGTCTGATGATGCGCCATCATAATCAACCTGATCATAACTGCTGTCATCACCGATAATGAGGTCAGAACCGCCTGATCCATTGACGACATCTTTGCCCTTTAAAAGATTGATCGTGTCATCACCGGACGAACCATCGAGATAATCTTCGCCATTTGTGCCGTTAATCACGCCACCAGGTTCCGGTGTTGGATCGGGGTCTGGATCGACGCCGCTATTGAGCGCTTGTTCAAGTGGCATCCATACTTCTTCGCCTTTGAACCAGAACCCATCGATACTTGTTAATGTATCAACGCCACCACCCGGTTTGTTGACGGTTACCGTTCCATCATCGTTTTGGGTAAATGTGTAATCTGATGATTTACCATCATAATCAACTTGATCATAGCTACTCTCATCACCAATAATGATGTCAGAACCACCTGATCCATTGACCACATCTTTGCCCTTCAAAAGGTTGATCGTGTCATCACCGGATGAGCCATCAAGATAATCTTCACCATTTGTGCCATTGATCACGCCACCAGGTTCAGGTGTTGGATCTGGATTGGGCTCTGGATCTGGGTCGGGTGTAGGATTTGGGTCAGGATTTTTTATCTCAACCAGTGAAATATTGTCCAACAGTGGCCCATATCCATCAGAACGTGCCTCACGGAACAGTAACCGGTCGCTGCCGCCAGTTCCCTTGACTTCTGCGGTGTTCGTAGTCCATGCACTATTCGAGGTTGGATTAAATCCATCCGCCTTTATCAGCTGACCATTCCACTCAACAAATGCAGTTTCGCTTTCACTTGCCCCATTTGTGCTGCGCGCGCGCATATCAAAACTAATCTGATATGTTTCGCCGGCCTGGGTTTGCACATCCTGATATATCGCGTCAAGGCTGCCTATAGCCTCTACATCTAGTTCGATGTAAGTGTCCCCATCAGAAGAATTAACACCATTATGTCCGCTATCCCATAATTCAATGCGGGTTCCGTTGAGTGTTGACCATCCATCTACTTGATTTGCGGCACGAGTGGTCCAGCTGTTATCATCAACTTTCAAACTTTCGAAAGATCCGTTTATAAGCAAATTATCTCCCGGAACAGGTGTGGGATTAGGCTCTGGATCTGGTGTTGGGTCTGGGTCCGGATTGGGCTCTGGATCACCAATAGTGCCAAGAACTTCTTCAATTGGCTTCCACACTTCTTCGCCTTTGAACCAGAAACCATCGATACTTGTTAGGGTATCAACACCGCCACCCGGTTTGTTGACAGTAACTGTCCCATCAGCGTTTTGGGTGAATGTGTAATCTGATGAAGCACCATCATAATCAACCTGATCATAGCTGCTGGCATCACCAACGATTTTATCTGATCCGCCTGATCCATTAACCACATCTTTGCCCTTCAAAAAGTTGATTGTGTCATTGCCAGACGTGCCATCAAGATAATCTTCTCCATTTGTGCCATTGATCACACCACCAGGTTCCGGAGTGGGGTCTGGTTCCGGTGTAGGCTCCGGGTCTGGTTCCGGTGTAGGCTCTGGATCAGGTTTCGGAGTAGGAGTTACGCCCGGTTCGACATAATCAGGAAGAGTTGGTTCAACACTGATAATTGGCGCGATTGATGGAACACCTTGTTGATCGATTGCAAACAACATCCAATTGCCAGCACCAACCGTATTTGGATTTTCCGGCAATGTTACTTCAACCCGCTGGCCATCAAGGACTTTGAAATCCAAATCCATGCGGCCAGATTCCATGTTAAGTGAATGCGTGACAGCGCCCGTTTTTGTAAATGAAAGGCGCGCAACGGATGCTGCATCATCCACTTCAATTATAAATGTATCGCCTGGTCTTAGGGAGTCTGGGGCCCCTGTTATTTCCAGTCGATCCGCGAGCGTGCCATCGGCGTTATACAAATAGTCAGGTGTGTAAATTTGGGAATCCATCTGGTCAACCAATTTTCCAACACCACCGCCTCCCATGGATAAAATTCTGCCGTCGTTCAACAACACAGAAGAGGAATGATAATTACGTATGACAGATTCTGCATCAGCTATCGTTGTCTCGCCAGTATAGGGATCGAATATCAAAGATTCCAAAACTGGATTGTCTTCATTTCCTGCATGGGCATCTGCGATACCACCATTTATCAAAATGCGCCCGTCAGCCATTACGGTCATGTCAGAGTGATTTCTATCACTTGGAAGATCCGCAGCAAGTGAAAATGTTGGTGCGTCGCCGTTGATATCCATATACCAAAGATCACCTGTGTGGCTCATGACTACGATTTTACCAACATCATACATCGCCGAAGGAGATGATGAATCCATACGGAACGGTAATTCCCCAATTTTACGGATTGAGCCATCTCCCGATGGATCAAGGGCCATAACTTCAAACGATCCAGCAGGACCAGCAACAGAATTGTCCATTGTTTTATTGATAGCGACATAAACCACTTCACCAAGCGCATTTACCCACGCTTTTGGGTACCACCAATTCTCTTCCACATCTGAATCTTTCGCACCATCAAGGCTGCGCCAGCCTTCGCCAAGTGTGAAGATTTCCGGAGTGCCCATAAGACCTGCAGTACCCTTGCCACCTAACACAACGGCTTGGCCACTCGAGAGAGAAACCATTGTTGGGTAAAAACGGCCTGTAGCCATGTCGTCCGCGGAGTCTCGGGTTAAAGATTGTTCTGACAGGTCAAAAATTTGGCCGCCCGGTGCGCCAGTGCCATTGCCGCCTGCAATCAACACTTTGTCTGTACCGGGCAGAACAACGCCTGCGCCACAGAACATTTTGACGACATGATCCGCTTCTAAAATTTCATGCGTACCGGTAACCGGATCGAAGATGCCGTATTTTTGTGTGTTGGAAAAGGCATTTCCTTTGCCATCTCCACCCCAAAACAAGACTTTTCCGTCTTCTAATACGACTTGGTGAATTCCAATAATGGTGGTGTCTAGAACATCACCCCAATTACCTTGAGTTTGCGCGACCATTTAAATTCCCTTTGGTGATTAACTAACCTTGTTTTACAGGAAATTTTCAGACCGTGCTTTGAAAGCTTTTGTTAACTTTAACAGATAAAATTTTATGAAAATCGCATATAAAACAATGAATTGAACAAGAATGACAAAAGGAAATTTAGCTGTATCTTCGTAGCGGCTTTAGTTCAGATTTCGCAGGCTATAAGAAGGGCTTGAAATCACTCTTTGTTATTTAAGGGAACCAGTTAAATGGATTTAAACTTAATCCGTTACCAATGGTCGAAAGTTTCAAATAAGAGCTTGCTTATAGTGTGAGGCTAAAGAATTTTGTGTAAACCATCACAATTAATCCGACGCTCCCGAACTGCAACTTTGGTTTTATGAAGTTCATGACTTTTATTCATTAATTGCTTTTCTAAATTGGGTTTTTGATTTTGAGGTCATCTCTATAATTCAGCGTAATTTTGTATTAACCGTAATCGATTAAAACTGATTAGATGTTATTATCGGTAAATGTGTTCTGTTCATTATTGAACTTTATCAAACTGTTAACGGTTCAAATAGCAGACGCGAAGTTTGTTTTTGTCGTTTCACTGCTAGTTACGGCAAACTCTCAAGCTGAGAATACTTTGTTAGAAAAAGTCGATCTGCGTGGCTCTGAAAATGTTGTGGTCCAAAAGCGAACTACCCTAAAACCTGAGCCAGAATTGGTCGCACAAGCAAGTTCCAGTGAATTGCGCGGTGTGCTTAAGGAAGCGGTTTCCAACAGCGATGGAGTTAAAATCGCGGTGAAACAAGTTCATATTTCGGACACCAAAATATGGGCGGAAATTGCAAAATTTACACCGACCCTCAGCATGACATTGGATGCCTCTCGTTCAAGTGACGGGTTTGGAAATTTATCTTCTAACAACAGCAGTTCAGAACTTAGTTTTGCGCTCAATATGCCGATTTACACAGGTGGGTCGAGGATCTATTCGCTTCGTGCGGCCCGTCGCAACAGGCTGGCTGCAAAAAATGATGCGATCTCCGCTCAAAACAGAGTGCTGCAGGATGTCTTGTCTGCCTATTTGCAATATCACCAAACGGATGAAACGGTAAAATTGCTTGGTCAAAATGTATCAAGCTTGAAGAAACTTTTGGCTGCTGTCAGAGATCGTAAAAAACATGGCATCGCAAGTCAGGCAGATGTTGCTTATGTGCAAGCTAACTTAGCCAGCATGCGTCAGCAATATGAAGCCTCAAGAGGATCCAGATCACAACTGCAGGCGCAAATCGCCAACCTGACAGGGCGCCCGTTCAAGAATATTCCAAAACTGATGCGAGCGACTAAATTGGTCTCAGATGACGAGGAGCATTTCGTCCAACAGGCAATGATTTCAAATCCAGAAATCAAGGCAGCGCAACACCGTGCGGTCTCACAGCGCCATACAAGTCGCGCTGCATATGGTCAATATTTGCCGCAGGTTAACGCCTATGCACAATATGATCACGCCCTTAATGGATATACAAAATCACAACAGACGAACGATTGGAAAGTTGGTGTGAAATTGACAATGCCGTTGGTCGATCTCAGCACGGTGTCGAGCATTGCAGAAAGTCGTCAACGCGCTCAGCTTGCATCCTATCAGGCATCTGACACCACGCGGAATGTCACATTGTCTATTCGCACGCTTTACCGTCAATATGCGACCCGTCAGAAGCAAATTGATCTTTCACAAGCGCGCGTCAAATATATGAAGCAGATCGAAATTGCCGAACGCGAGCGTTATAATCAAGGTGTTGGATCTCTTGATCAATTGCTTGAGCAAAAGCGGGCATTGGCTCAGTCAAAGATTGATGCAATCAGTGTTAAGACAGATGCCTATTGGACAGCATATCAATTGCTCATTGCAGCCAATAAGTTTGATTTGGATGAACTTGGTCTTTGATGTATCGATCTTGCACTTCATATCAGTCAAACAACCATTAAAAATCCTTGGTAATTGCCAGATCAGGCTTTCAGATTTTCAATGCCGTTCAAGTATCTGATATTCTCAAATTAGTTAAAATTTTGATTATTAAGCTTAACTGAACGTTAGCGTTGAAATCGGCATATCGGAATAGCTATAAGTTCCCAACAGGCATTATGTAACAGTACTCAGCGTGAAACACAGTGGTCACGTTGGTCACAAATCTGGCGAAGTAAAAACTAAGGAAATCCTAAAGTTCCAGCTGTTTTCCGTGTTCCTTTTCGGATTTGAATTAGAAAAACTTAATATGAAAAATAGATGCAAATACTACCTTTCCTTATTTTCGATACTCGTTTTCGCACAAATGATGAGCATCTCTAGCACTAGCGAAACTCAAGCCATCGATGTTGCTTCTTCTCTGACAAATCTACAATACCTGCAATGGAACTTACGGGGTGAAATTTTATCTGAAGGTTCGACTGCCGCGATCGCGAAATCCTACGATATCTCAAATTTGGACCAAATTATTTTCAAAAGAATCCTGCTATTGATACACATATTAGGAACAGCTATCGGCTTAGGTGCTACTATTTTTCTCGACATTTATTTCGTAAGAAGGCTCTATCACCGAGCGATAGACAGCCCCTCAATTGAGTTATTAAAATTTGGTAGCAATCTTGTAAGTCTCGGTTTAGTTATGTTGTGGATTTCTGGTCTGGGTTTTCTGCTGCACTATCTCACATTTGCACCAGATTCGTTGGCAAACCCGAAAATTTGGGCCAAGGTAAGCATCGTTGTGCTGCTGACGATAAATGGAATTATCTTGCACAAATACGTGTTTAATTTCATTAATCAAAGCAAGGGTAAACCACTTCTAGAAGAGCTTAATCTAAACAAAGCAATGATATTTTTATTCCCGGGCGCCATCTCCGCTACTTGCTGGTTCTTTTCTGTCGTTCTGGGTGTTGTCAAAGAGTTTAATTTCATGTTCACAGTCTCAACATTCTTAGGCTTTTATATCTCCCTCCTTGCTGTAGCTATCATTGTCTTGTCAATTGGACATTTAACAAGGCAAATGACTAGAGAGCTGGGATTGAAACTTCGCTAGATAGAAAAATCAATCTTTAATGCGATCGTGTGCCAGTGCACTTTTGCAATTATTCGAGTGCAGGGCGTAGTGCATCATGTAAACAAAGCACGCTGTTCGGATTTGGGCCAAAAGCTGAAATCCAGAATGGTGCAAGAGTTTTCAGCTTTGTGCCAGATGCAGAAGTAACCTGGATAGCCTACACGATGCCGCCGCCAACACCAGAAACAGCCGGTCGCTCGTTCGCAATTTTGTTGCGATATCCTGATGCTCGGTAGGCTGCAATAGGATCAATGGCGCCAGCGTTATTTACCCGCGCCGTTGCCAAGATGGGTTCAACATCGGTTCTGAATGCGCTCTTAAGAATACTTGAAGCCATCAAAGCATCGTTATTGGCTTGTGCCTCCTCAAGCGCTTTACGATCAACCAATAAAGCTTGTGCGTAAGCCCGCTGAACCTCCATTGCGCTTGCCATTAGGCTTTCGATTGGATCAGTGACATTGTGGCTTTGGTCAAGCATATGCATTGGGTTGAAATCAGGTTTGTTTTCTGCATCAACCAATTCGTTGAACACTAAAAACAAACGGTATGGATCGATGGAACCTGTGTCCAGATCATCATCACCATACTTGCTATCGTTAAAATGGAAGCCACCAAGTTTTCCAAACTGAATGAGCCGCGCGACAATCATTTCGATGTTTACATTCGGCGCATGATGACCAAGATCAACAAGGCAGAAAGCTTTCTCACCCAATTCTTTTGAGATGAGATAGTTCGTACCCCAGTCTTGCACTACGGTTGAGTAAAATGCGGGTTCATACATTTTGTGTTCAGTTAAAAGCCGCCAATCATCTGGTAGGGCTTTATAAATTGACTTTGCACTATCCAAATATCGCTCAAACTGCTTGGTAAAATTCACCTGTCCGGGAAAATTTGAGCCATCTCCCACCCAAACAGTTAACGCCTTGGAGCCAATAGCTCTGCCAAGTTCAATACACGCGAGGTTATGCTCTATAGCCTGCTGGCGACATGCTTTATCGGTGTGTGAGAGTGAGCCAAATTTATAAGAATGATTTTGCCCATCCTGGTCCTGAAACGTATTGGAATTCATCGCATCAAATTTAAGACCAACTTCTTCAGATTTGCTGATGAGGTCCGCGGCTGGAACATCATCCCAAGGAATGTGAAGTGATACGGCAGGTGTTGCTTTCGCCAATTGTTGAATTACACCGCAATCATCCAGTTTGTCGAAAATATGCCGTGGTTCACCTACGCCCGGAAAGCGGGCAAATCTGGTTCCACCTGTGCCAACACCCCAGCTTGGAATAGCAACGCCATATTGCGCTACTTTTGATGTGATGTTTTCAATGTTGATGTTACGTCGAGCGAGTTGTTCACCTAAGCTGCTATAATCAGCGTTGAGGTGTTTGATCTTATGTTCATTGGACTGCGCAATAATATCTTTGCTGATCATTTCTCTGCTCCCCACTATCGCGTAAATGCTTGAACATTACCTGCATCAACATTGATGATATTACCTGTCGACTTTGCAGACAAATCAGACGCTAAGAAATATGCAGCTTCAGCGATATCTTCAGGAAGAACGGAGCGTTTAAGCATCGACCTTTGGCGGTAGTGCTCTTCAAGTCCAGCTTTGTCTTTGCCATAGGTTGCGGCGCGCTCTTTTAGCCAATCACCTGACCAAATTTTAGAGCCTTTGAGAACAGCATCTGGATTAACAACATTAACCCGAATACCCTGATCAGCACCTTCTAAAGCAAGACAGCGCGCCAGATGGATTTCGGAAGCCTTTGCCGTACAATATGCTGACGCATTTGGAGAGGCTGCTAATCCATTTTTGGAAGCGATGAAAACTACCGCTCCACCAAGGTTTTGTTTTTTCAGAATTTTAAACGCTTCTCGTCCCGTTAGGAAATATCCCGTTGAGAGGATCGACATATTTTTGTTCCAAAGATCAAGAGAGGTCTCTTCAACTGGTGCTGAACTCGCAATGCCAGCATTTGAAACTAAAATGTCGACACCACCAAATTCTAATGCACAACTTGCAAATGCATTTATGACCGAAGCCTCATCTGTGACATCCATGCTCACCGACCGAACTACGTCTTTTGAAAAACGGTCAGAGAGATTTTCATGCATATCTTTCAGATTGTCTGCATCAATGTCAGCGAGCACGACGCACGCGCCTTCTTCTAAATATTTTGTAGCCGTTGCGGACCCTATGCCGCCAGCGCCGCCCGTTACAAGCGCGATACGCCCTTCCATAGATTTCGGTTTTGGCATGCGTTGAAGCTTAGCTTCTTCTAAAAGCCAATATTCGATATCAAATGCTTCCTGTTCGGGTAATCCGCAATAGGTGCTCACACCATTTGAACCGCGCATGACATTGATGGCATTGATGTAAAATTCTGCAGATATGCGTGCGGTTGATTTGTTCTTGGCAAATGTAATCATACCAACACCGGGAATGAGGTAGACAACAGCATTTGGATCGCGAATGTCCGGGGAATCATCATGGCGACAACGCTCATAATAGGCTCTATAGTCTTCGCGATAATTAGCAATTGAAGCTGATAAGCCATCAAGCGTTGCTTCTAAATTTGGTTTGCTTGGATCTAACTCGATAATAAGTGGCCTAATCTTCGTACGTAAAAAATGATCGGGACATGATGTTCCAAGTTTTGCAAGATCTGTCAGATCATTAGAGTTGACGAATTCGAGCACTGTATCGCTGTCATCAAAATGACCGACCATATGATTTTGAAGAGAGATCATACCTCTGATTGCTGGCATAAGTTGCTGCGCAATTTCGCTGCGTGCATTTTGATCTAAGCTTTGATATTTCTCTCCACCAAATGCGGCTTTACCATCTAACTTATGCGCGAACCAGTCTGTCGCCTTTTGGATGATGTCGACCGTCAATTCATAGCAAGTTTTGGCGTCATCGTCCCAAGTAAAGAGCCCGTGGCTTTCCAAAACAACACCCTTAGCATCTGGGTTTTCATTACAGAACTTCTCAAGCCATAAACCTAACTCGAACCCGGGGCGTTTCCATGGGAGCCAGCCAATGTCGTTTCCAAAAATTTCTTGTGTTAGCTCTTCTGAGTTTTCAGATGCTGCAATTGCGATAATCGCATCTGGGTGCATATGATCGACATGTTTTTTAGGAACATAGGCGTGCAAAGGCGTATCAATTGAAGGAGCTCGAGTATTTAAATTGAAGTTGCAGTGAGATAGATAACCAACCATTTCATCTTCAAACTCAACACCACGATAAAGATCTTTAAGTGCATTGAGTTTATCCATGTAAAGCGTCGCAAAGCCATCCATTTTGATGGAGCCTACGTCACCACCAGAGCCTTTAACCCACAAAACTTCAATATTCTCACCCGTTAGCGGGTCTTTTTCTAAGACTTTTGCAGATGTATTTCCGCCACCGTAATTCGTAATTCTTTTGTCAGACCCAAGAAGATTGGAGCGATAAAGCAGTAATTCTGGCTCAGATTTACCAGCAGCAATTTTCGAATCCCATAATTTTTCTAATTTTGCTTGATTTTCGGCATTCGCCGCTGGTCGTGACATCTTATCCTCCTCGATGCGAACAGATATTCAGTTCGCTTATTTTCATTTATCAATAGCTGATAGCTTTGATTTGTCAATCACAAACAATCATAAATGATCATAATTACATATTTTTTGATTTTTTTTGATTGTTTGTGATTGACATTATTTAATTTTGATGAAACCTTAATGCTGGGAGAACAAGCATGCACGAAAATGAGCGCCATAGAATTATTCTTTCTTTTGTAGAAGAGAAGCCAGTCGCTACTGTTTCTGAATTGGTTGCCTTAACTGAATCTTCAGAGGCAACAATTCGTCGAGATATCGCGACACTACATATGCAAAAGAAGTTACGGCGTGTGCGCGGCGGCGCTGAATCTATTAATCCACCACAATTTGTGGGGCTTGCCGGACGAACATATTCTGTCAATGAGGGTATAAACGTCAGCAAAAAGCGCGCAATCGCAAATGCGGCGGTTCAATTATGTGACGATGGTGATGCCATTATTATTAATGGTGGCACAACAACATCGCAGATGGTTCATCCGCTTGCGGCAAAACGCATGCAGATTTTCACCAATTCGTTTCCGATCGCGGAGCATCTGTTAAATCATTCAAAAAATACAATCATGCTTTCAGGTGGAATTATCTATCGCGAGCAAAACATTATTTTAAGCCCATTTGAAAATGATGTGACCCGGAATTTTTACGCAAAACGTATGTTCATGGGTGCGCAAGGCATTTGTTCGCAAGGTTTGATGGAAGCAGATCCGCTTATCATTCAAGCTGAGGAGAAGCTTATCAATCAGTCGGAAGAGCTAATTGTTCTTGCTGATTCATCAAAATTCAAAACTCGCTCGAGCCTCATTCTATGTGCTTTGGAGCGGATAACCACAATTATCACAGACGATAGTATTCGAGATGAAGACCGCACAATGCTGGAGGATGCAGGTGTAGATCTTATTGTCGCGAAGGAAACTGCGCAAATGCAGCAAGTTGCGGGTTAGTAGCCCGCAATAGACTTTAACCGGAGGAAACTTAAATGAATATCTTTAAAAAACTGGCTGTTACGACAGCAATTGCGGTCTCGTTGGCTGCGAGCCCATCTTTAGCAACTGAGCGAATTGCGCTTGTTGTTAAATCACTTGGCAATGGATTCTTTGATGCCGCTGCTAAAGGTGCTGAAAAAGCAGCCGCCGAACTTGGAGATGTCGAAGTTATCTATACCGGGCCAACTGCAGCAACTGCAGAAGGGCAAATTGAGATTGTAAACTCATTGATTGCTCAGAACGTTGATGCAATTGCAATTTCATCCAATGACCCTGATGCATTGGTCCCTGCACTTAAGAAAGCGATGGATCGAGGTATTAAAGTCATCTCTTGGGATTCAGGCGTCGCTCAAGACGGTCGCATGGTTCATCTTAATCCATCAGACACTGGATTGATTGGTGAAACAATTATCAAACTTGCAGCCGATTATCTGCCAGAAGGTGGTGATGTTGCAATTCTTTCAGCTTCATCAACTGCAACAAACCAAAACGCTTGGATTGATGCTGCGAAGGAAATCCTTCCAACTAAATTCCCAAATATCAACTTGGTATCTGTTGTATATGGTGATGATGATTCAGTTAAGAGTACCAATGAAGCAAAAGGGCTCATTGCTAATCACCCTGATCTAAAGGCAATTATAGCGCCTACGACAGTCGGCGTTGTTGCTGCGGCTCAAGTTGTGACAGATATGGACTTGATCGGCAAAGTGAATGTCACAGGTTTAGCGCTCCCATCTGAGTTTAAAAAGTTCATTGATAATGGCTCATCACAAGCTGTAGCGCTTTGGAATCCTATCGATCTTGGCTATTCAGCGGTACAAATCTCTCACCAGTTGATTAAGGGTGCGAAGGCGGAGGCTGGCGCTACTTTCTCACTTGGTTCAGTTGGCGAAATCACACTTGATGATACAGGTTCGGCTGCAATGGCGGCACCGTTCCAGTTTGATGCGTCCAACATCGAAGAGTTCTCAAAAATTTACTAAGAGATTTCAAATTTTTAGGGGCGGCTTTCGGCCGCCTCTATTTGTTAAATTATTAATCCTGTTTTTGACGAATTCATCGAACTTACTATGCAAAATTCAGTGATAAAATTATCTGGAATTAGCAAGTCTTTTCCTGGAGTAAAGGCGCTACGGAATGTAGAGCTTGAATTGTACCGTGGGCAAGTTACCGCGCTAATTGGCGAAAATGGAGCTGGCAAATCTACCTTGGTCAAGACCATGACAGGTATTTATCAACCTGATGAGGGTGAAATTTCAGTCAATGGAAAAGTAGTGGTTTTAGGATCTGCGCATGATGTTTTTTCACATGGCATAACAGCTATCCACCAAGAAACAGTTTTATTTGATGAGATGAGTGTTGCGGAAAACATATACCTTGGCCACACACCCAAAACAAAGTTTAGAACCATCGATTGGAAGAAGCTCTATTCGGATGCGGCAATCATACTTAATGATATTGGCGCTTCGCATATCGATGCTCATACCAAACTCAAAGAAATTTCAATCGCAAATAAACATCTGGTTTCCGTTGCGCGCGCGCTCTCAGTTGAAGCAGATATTGTTATTATGGATGAGCCAACTGCCGCGCTATCTCATAAGGAAATTGAAGATTTATTTCAACTTGTCGATAAACTGAAAAATGATGGCAAGGCGATCCTTTTTATCTCTCATAAGTTTGATGAGATATATAAAATCGCGGAGCGATATACTGTTTTTAGAGACGGCCAGATGGTTGGTCGCGGGATGCTCTCAGACACCTCGCAAGATGAAATTGTGCAAATGATGGTTGGTCGATCTGTGGATCAGATCTTCCCCAAACGTAATGCATCCATTGGCGCTCCTGTGCTTCATGTTGAAAATTATAATCATCCAACCGAATTCGCCGATATCAACTTTGAACTCAACAAGGGTGAGATACTCGGATTTTACGGGTTAGTAGGTGCCGGACGGAGTGAGCTTATGCAGGCTCTATTTGGAATTACTAAACCGTCATCAGGAACATTGACAATTTCAGGTCAAGAAATCACCCTTAAGGGACCTGCAGATGCGGTCAAAGCGGGCATTGTATATCTGCCAGAAGAACGTGGTAAGCAGGGTGTAATTCTTGATCTGCCTATTGTCGAAAACATCTCGCTTCCTTCTTTGCATACAACCTCAAAGAATGGCTTCCTGAAAATGGTCAATGAGTTTGCTTTGGCTAGGAAATACGCAGAACGGCTCGACCTGCGCGCCGCATCATTAAGCCAGCATGCCGGCACTTTATCCGGCGGCAACCAACAGAAAGTCGTGATCGCAAAATGGCTCGCTGTTGAACCCAACATTCTCATTCTGGATGAACCGACTAAGGGCATCGATATTGGTTCCAAAGCGGCCGTTCATTCATTTATGGCTGAGCTTGTTGCGGAAGGATTAAGCGTCATCATGGTTTCATCTGAAATACCGGAAGTCATGGGAATGAGTGATCGTATCATAGTGATGCGTGATGGGTTAATTGCCGACATTTTCCAAAACAATGAAGATTTAACTGCAGAAACTTTGATCCGCTCTGCTGCCGGTATTGAGGAGCAAGTCGCATGAGATCAATCCATAGGTATCATGAGTTTTGGCTAACATTGATCATCGCTTTGATGGTAGTCGGCACAACTTTGCGGTCACCAGGTTTTATATCCGGTCAAAAAATGATTGAGATTTTTAATGATAGCTCAATGCTCATCATATTAGCGCTTGGACAAATGGCTGTCATTTTGACAAGATCTATTGATCTTTCCATGGCTTCAAACCTCGCTTTGTCAGGGATGATTGTCGCGCTGATTAATGCAGCATACCCAGAAATTCCTATCCCCGTTTTAATGTTAATCGCTACAAGTTGTGGATTGTTGATGGGTGTTTTCAATGGCAGCCTGGTTTGGTGGCTTGGTATTCCCTCAATTGTTGTTACGCTTGGAACTCTTACCATTTATCGCGGAATTATTTTCGTTCTTGCTGGCGGTAAATGGGTCAATGCTGATGCCTTTACCGAAAATTTTATTCAATACACGCGCGTTGAGTTTTTGGGCATACCCGCATTGTCATGGTATGCCATTATTATTGTTCTGGCATTTTTCATTTTTATGACCCGCACGTCGGCCGGCAGGTCTATCTACGCCATCGGTATTAATCCAAGCGCTGCATTATATACCGGTATCAACATTGGCAAAACGCAGTTCATGACGTTCTGCATCTCCGGCGCACTGTCCGGATTTTGCGGGTACTTATGGGTATCGCGTTACGTAATTGGATCAGTTGAAGTAGCCAAAGGCTATGAGCTTATTGTTGTCGCTGCCTGCGTTATCGGGGGCATTTCAATTGCAGGCGGGGTTGGCACCGTTATTGGTACGGTATTGGGAGCTTTGTTTCTTGGATTTATCAGCAACGCATTGCCGGTTATTGGCGTATCTCCATTTTGGCAAATGGCTATCTCCGGTGGCGCGATCATTCTTGCCGTGATCATCAATGCGAGTAGTCAAACACAAGGCAAACGAATAATTTTGAAAAATCGTGAGGCGCAATCATGAGTGATGTGAAAACTCAAACTCGTCATATTGCTGATCGGCTTGAAAGCCCGTTAAAACTGGCTGTCTTTTCATGGCCAAGCCTATTGCTTGTTGTCGCGATAGCGTTGTTTATTTTAAACTCCTTCATGTCGCCTTACTTTTTATCGGCCTGGTCCCTGTCCGATGCGACATTTAATTTCACTGAAAAGGCAATAATAGCTTTTGCTATGGCACTGCTAATTATCTCTGGTGAGATTGATCTCTCTGTTGCTGCCATTATTGCACTCTCATCCACAATTATGGGGCTGTGCTTGCAGCTTGGGTTTGGCACCAGCGAATTGGTATTGGTGGGATTATTCGTCGGCGTACTTTGTGGAGCGTTCAACGGATCGCTAGTTGTTGGACTGGGCCTGCCTTCAATTGTCGTAACCATTGGCACAATGTCATTTTTTCGAGGGATCTCATTTATTATTTTAGGTGATCAAGCCTTTAACGGATATCCCGCTGAATTTGCATTCTTTGGACAGGGATATGTGTGGTGGGTGATTTCATTCGAATTTGTACTTTTCCTGATCGTGGCCTTCGCTTATTTCGTGCTTTTGCATAAAACCAATTTTGGTCGCCAAATTTTTGTAATTGGTAACAATGCAACAGCTGCGCAGTTCTCTGGCGTAAGGGTTAAACGCGTCAAGTTCATACTGTTTTGCTTGGTGGGCTTGATGTCCGGAATTGCTGCCGTGTTGTTGACATCGAGACTTGGTTCGACTCGACCATCTATTGCGCAAGGCTGGGAGCTCGAAGTCATTACAATGGTGGTCTTGGGTGGCATTTCGATACTGGGTGGATCTGGCACAATTCAGGGTGTTTTTATCGCCGCCTTTATCATGGGGCTTATTAGTTTCGGCTTAGGCTTGCTCAACGTTCCAGGAATTGTCATGTCCATATTCATTGGAGCACTTTTGATCATTGTTATTGCGCTTCCCATTATCGCTGGCAAAATCAAAAATAGGTTAAAAGCATGACCGGGAGAAATGAAAAAATCGGTTTTAAGATGTATCTTAACGAGGGAATGGCTGAGGAATACAAAAAGCGTCATGACGAGATATTTCCCGAACTTGTTACGCTTTTAAAAGCTTCAGGTATCTCAGACTATTCTATATTTTTAGATGAAGAGACGCATGTACTTTTCGGTGTTTTATGGCGGACTAAGAACCACAAAATGTCAGACCTGCCAAATACAGATATCATGAAAAAATGGTGGGCTCATATGGCAGACATCATGGCAACCAATGAACTGAATGAACCGATCGCAGAAGATTTAAAACTTGTATTTCACATGGATTAAATGAGATGTCGCAGACCTCTGTCATCGCAGTTATCGATATTGGAAAGACCAATGCAAAAGTTGCGTTGGTTGATGAAAAACTTCTGGCGGAAGTAGCTGTCGTCACACAACCAAACCAAGTGCTGCCTTCGCCGCCTTATCCTCATTTTGATATCGATAATATCTATCAGTTTATTATTTCATCTCTCTCAAAATACGCGACGGAATTTGATATAAAAGCTATCTCGATCACAACGCATGGGGCGTGTTGTGTGCTCATTGGTTATGATGGTGAACTTGTCGCACCTGTTATGGATTATGAGTTTGAGGGTTTGGAAAGTACGAGCGCTTCTTACGATAAAGTGCGTCCCGAGTTTAGAGAAACAGGATCACCCAAACTCCCCGTCGGCCTAAATTTGGGTGTACAAATATTTTGGATTTTTGATAATTTTCCGGAAATCAAAACACAAACCAAACAGATCGTGACTTACGCCCAATATTGGAGCTTTAGGCTAACTGGAATTCTAAAAAACGAGTTCACATCACTTGGTTGCCATACAGATTTGTGGGATCCGTATAATGCCAAGTATTCATCAATGGTTCACGAACTTGGCTGGTTAGATAAGATGGCGCCAGTTGCTAAGGCAAATGAACAATTGGGAGTGATTTTACCTGAGGTTTCTTTGCAAACTGGCCTAAAATCTGACCTGCCGGTTTATTGTGGAATTCATGATTCCAACGCGTCGTTGTTGCCGCACTTAATTATGGAGAATGCTCCGTTCTCAGTAGTGTCCACCGGAACTTGGGTTATTGCTATGGCAATTGGCGGTGCAAAAATTAAGCTTGATCCCAAACGAGATACATTGATCAACGTCAATGGCTTGGGAGACCCAGTGCCATCGGCCCGCTTTATGGGTGGTCGCGAGTTTGAAATTTTAATGGCAAACCGCGGCGACAAGCTCGATCTTAGCGATGTCGATTTCATCTTACAAAATGAAGTGATGTTACTGCCTTCCATTATGCAAAGCTCGGGGCCTTTTCAGGGGCAACATCACCACTGGACATTTGAGCCTGCATCCTTAAGTGATGGCCAATATTTTGCTGCAGTTTCATTTTATCTGGCTCTAATGACAGCGTCTTGTTTGTCTTTAATTGGCGCAAAAGGCAAGAAGATCGTTGAGGGGCCTTTTTCCAAAAATGTGCTCTACTGCGATATGCTGGCAACTGCCACCTCATCTACCGTTCAACCCTCGCGAGGCACAGGAACGAGCGTTGGTGCAGCGTTGTTAACTATGGATGATATTGCACCGTCTACGAATGTGAGTGTGGAACTGTGTGAAGCTTCTCAATATCTTAAAACCTATGCTGAAAAGTGGACGCATATTGTTAAAGCGCAATATCATTAACTGATGAAATTGGATATATTTCCACTTTGGGCCACAAGCCGCTGTCCAGAGCAATGAGAGTTCTGTCGGCTTTGTACCATTTTCAAACATTAAAAATTTCTATTGGTCAATAAACGCCATTTTTAATGATAAATGAAAAACCATCATCGACGAAGAATAAAGGCGGATGATAATTTACTGAAAACATATGTTTAACTTACGCTAATTGCGGGTGATTAGTTACGCGATCTCCTAAGATTGGCCCGAAGCTGGCTCTATTTAAATGACAGCTAACTCTCTATCGCGTTTGTTCTTCTAGTTTTACCTTCTAGAGCGGCTATAGCGACACCAGTTAAAATGATTGGTAACGCCAAAAGAAATGACGGTGAAAGTGATAGACTGAAAATAAGAATATCCGCTAACACCACCCAAATGAGGGCGACATATTCAAAAGGTGCCATGCGTGATGCCTCTGCGTATTTAAATGCCAAAGTCATAGCTATATGCGCGAAACCACCAAAAAGCCCTGCAAGTATGAGAAGGACTAAGGTCTGTGTCTCAGGCATGATCCAATTGCCCCCCCCACATCGTGACAAGGCCGCCCAGAGTTGATGTTAGCGCAAAATAGAATGCAATCGTTCCCGGGCTTTCACCGAACTTTGCAAGCTTTCGTGTCATAGAAAGAGCAAGTGCGGTCAGTATTGCGGTGATGACACCCAATGCCAAACCGGTGAGGCGTCGCATATCTAACTCTTGAGAACCAAGCTCTGGCAGAACCAGAACGGCAACTCCTGCTAGACCAAAGGCAATACCACCAACGCGGAATGATGTAATGCGCTCTCCCAATAGTATCACACCTGCGATAGCAGTGAGCATAGGAGAAAGGTAGCTGATCAGTGTCGCCTCCGCGACAGGAAGGCGGGCAATTGTTGCAAATGACGTAAACATTGCTGCAACCCCAAAGATCGACCTTATTACATGCCCCCATGGGCGGGTACTGCGTAAGCCATGAGGAAACTCACCACGGATATATAAAAATATGACAAGTGGGATTAATGCGAAGGCAGAACGAAAGAACACGATCTCGCCAAGTGGGACTTCTTCACTAACCATCTTGACCACAACGACCATCGCGGCAAATAAAAGGCCGGATAAAATGCGCAGGGCAATTCCAAATTCTTCACTTTGATAACGAAACATAAAACTCTTACTCACTAATCATTGCCGGATTTAGCAAAGGTCAAAATAGGATGATCAAAATGTGTGGTAGTGGTTTGATGCGTTGCGACATGAAAAACAGGGTCTATAACATCAGATACCAAGACATCTTTTGGTTCACCAAAAGCAACTAATTCACCCTTATTCAAAACCGCCACCTTGTCACAAACATAAGCATGATTAAGATCATGCAATGCGAGAGCCACGGTGGAACTCTGACGTTCAACCCAGTCAATGATTGCTATTTGATGGTGAATATCCAAGTGATTGGTTGGTTCATCTAATAAAAAGATTTGCGGTGTTTGTGCGAGAACACGTGCGATATGTACCCGCTGCCGTTCGCCACCAGATAGTGTGTTAAATTGCTGCGACGCATATCCGCTTATTGCCATTTCACGCATGGCATTATCCACGATTTTCTTATCTTCACTTCCAAATGGTGTCATTAGCGACAACCATGGTGTACGCCCAAGTTTCACAGCATCATAAACAGCAATTGCGTCCGTAGTACTTGCATCTTGAAAAACAAAACCCAACCGTTGTGCGAGTCTGCGAGGTGATAGATTAAGCACTTCGTTACCATCAATGAGTACTTGCCCAAAATCCGGTTTCAAGAGACCGGCAATTACCCTTAATAATGTTGACTTACCTGAGCCGTTTGGTCCGACGAGCGCTAAGGACTGGCCAGACTGGATTTCCAAAGACACGTCCTTTAAGATTGGTTTTTGCTGAATGGATAGGGAGATATTTTTAACTAGTACGTGCACGTGAACTCCGAACCAAAATGATTGCAAAAGCTGGAGCACCAACCAACGCTGTGACTACACCAATTGGAAGTGACTGTCCGGGAATAAGCGTACGTGCGATAATATCTGCGATAATCAAAAACACACCACTGTCCGTCATCACATGATTTGGGACAAGTTATCTGATTAATTAGAGGAGTGCTTGGCTCATCTGTTTTGTTTAATTATGCGGCTTGTTTTTGGTTTTGCAAGCGCCGCTTTTTGATGGTCTTTTGTTTTATCCTTTCTCTTTGTTCTAATATTTGTTGTCCTCGCCCGAAGTAGACATCAGCTGGCGTGAGGTTTTTGAGGCTCTCATGATATCGATTGTGATTGTAATGATCGATGAAAGTCGCAATTTGTTTTTCTAAATCACCGGGCAGGAAGTAGTTTTCTAGCAATATCCGGTTTTTCAAGGTCTGATGCCATCTCTCGATCTTACCTTGGGTCTGCGGATGATATGGCGCACCTCTGGTGTGCTTCATGCCTTTGTTATCGAGATATACAGCAAGCTCTTCAGATACATAGCTGGGGCCATTATCTGAGAGTAATCTGGGCTTATGAATGACATTGGCCTGATCACAGCCAGAAGCTTGTAAGGCCAAGTCTAGCGTGTCGGTTACATCTGCTGTTGCCATGGTTGGTGTGAGCTTCCCGGCAATGATGTAACGGGAATAATCATCCAGAACTGTGGAGAGGTGATACCAGCCCCAGCCAATAATCTTCAGGTATGTGAAGTCTGTTTGCCAAAGCTGGTTAGGTGCAATTGTTTTATCTCTGAATTCATCTGCTGCCTTCATAACAATATATGCAGGGCTGGTGATAAGATCATGAGACTTCAGTAGCCTGTAAACACTGGCTTCTGAGACAAAATATTCCCTGGTATCAGTGAACTTCACTGCCAGTTCTCGTGGTGAGAGATCACCTGCATCCAGAGCCATATCAATGATTTGTTGCCGGATATCGTCGGGAATACGATTCCACACCCTTGATGGCATTGGAGCCTTATCCTCCAGTGCATCAACACCGCCGGTTTGGTATAAGTCGTACCATCGATAGAATGTAGACCGTGGAATACCCAGCTTATCTAGCGTTTGTCTTGCCGACAAATGCGACTGTTCAACCAGCTTGATGATCTCAAGTTTTTCAGATGCGGGATATCTCATACGTCGTCGTCCCCATCCGCGATCATGCTTTTTTTGAGAAGCCTTAATTCCAGTGCCTGTTCTGCAACAACCTCCTTCAGATCACGCGCTTCTCTGCGAAGGCCCTTCACTTCATCCGTGCTGGCTTCTCGGGCTGTGTCTCCAGCTAACCGCTTCTTACCAGCCTCCATGAATTCCTTTGACCAGGAATAGTACTGGCTTTGGGCAATGCCTTCCTGTCGGCACAGTTCAGCAACACTGTCCTCACCACGAAGGCCAGCCAACACAATCCGTATTTTCTCTTCTGCTGAATAGCGTTTGCGCGTCTGCCGTCTTATGTCTTTGACAACGCGCTCTGCACCATCTTTTAGTCGTTCGTTTATTACCTGACAGGCGGTTTCACCGCCGAGAGGGCTTTCGTCTCATCATTCGCTCCATGAGGGCTATGATGAGCCTAAATCTCTCTCTTACAAAATCAATCCATTCAGTCCATAAGGCGCTGATGGCTTACACAAGCGCTCGCTTATCTTTAAGAAATTTAATCTCAGCTTCTTTATCTTCGGAGAGTGCGGTCGCTTGTATATCTTGACTATCGAGCGCTAGCTCAGCTGCTTTCAATTTTGCTTCAGCGGTTTTCTTATCAATGCTGACCTGCTTTTCTGCTAGCTCGCGGTCAGCTTCGGCGCGCAGCCGTTTAGTAGTCGCTTTGGCAGCTTTGGTTTTGCCACGCTCTGTGTTCTTTCGCGCTTCTTTGATCGAGGTAAGAAATGGCATACGGCTATCGGGTTGCGCCGCTCGCTTTTTCAATGGTTCTAAATCCGGTTTGTCGTCCTGCTTGACGCGCGGTTTTATATTGCGCGGATCAAATGGTTCATCACTCATTGCCACCTCCCTGTAGTTGGAGGTTAGGTTGTACAGTTAGGAATTGCAAGTTTTTGCATATAATTTGTCACGGGGCTTTGCACTGGCCTCCTCGCGGCTCTTTGAGCCGCCGCGAAGCAGTTGGCTGGCATCTTGCAGACTTCTTTTGATTTGTTGTAAGGCTGCCAGCCAACTAAAAAAGAGAGGCCACCCGTTAGCAAGCCGAGTAAAAGAAAACCCCGCGCTCTGGCGGGGCTTCCTGTTACCTTAATGTTTAGCGATGTAGAGACCTATAACAATCCCTAAGCCTAATACGCTCAGCGAGATCATATCTGCCGCTTATCCTCCAGGTCTGGTAAATCCATCACTTCGCTCAAACTTGGGCAGCGTACTATCGAGTCAATTATCTCAATCCCTTGTGCCACTTTCTGCCACATCGGTTCTTGGGCAAACTCTGGCCCGATTTTCTCGGCTGCCATTTCCTGATAATCGCGCAGCTCATTGGCGTAGCTCTTCAACTCGCCAACGTTCTCTTTTAGATCAGCCGTTGTCGATTGGACTGAGGCAAAGACTTGCGCTAGATCGCGTTTGAAATTGTATTGTGTTATACTCATATTGTATTTTGATTATGCCCGTTTGGTGTTGAGCCGTGCGGGCGTTTTTAATGTGATACCAAGCCGTATGTTACGTCTCCGTATCGTCTGAGTGCGAACTGAGCGCAGCTCGCGTGTCAACGCCCGAAATCTACCGTCGCTTTAGCGACTATTAGATTCTTGAGCGGCTTTACACGTGAGACCGGTCAGTACAATGCGAAGACACGAGGAGACGAACCCCACTCCAAAATGGCAACCGCTCCGGCTCACCAACGCTGGCTCGCCCAGCATCGCCTCCTTACCGAGGAGGCGACCACAAAGAGTCGATCACTATCGACACAATCCGCACGGGCCGCAGCCCGTACCACCGGTGCCATGCACCGCTCGTGCTCTGCACGACTGGCCGCAGCCAGCAAAAAAAGCCCTTGTGTTTCGTCGCAAGCCGACAGGGCAAACGGCACCCAGCCGACGCTAGGAGAAAGGTGCCGTGCGCGTCGTGCGCTCGACCCCCCACGTTCGGGTTGGAGGCTCAGTATGCCGTCGCGTCCTAGCAGGCCGTCTGTTCGCCGGAGACCCAAACGACCAAGTGCAGCCCGCCATTGAATACCAAAAGTGTAACGTTGATGTATGAAACAAAGGGCGAGCGTGGGGGGTCGAGCGGAGCGAAGACGAAACACAAGGGCTAAAACATCTGTACATTGAGA
Organism: Lentilitoribacter sp.; assembly: GCA_963691785.1. Lineage (GTDB taxonomy): Bacteria > Pseudomonadota > Alphaproteobacteria > Rhizobiales > Rhizobiaceae > Lentilitoribacter. The sequence goes on along the minus strand of OY829371.1, from coordinate 3,290,666 downwards.
GTGTTAGCGCAGATGTACCATTTCATTGCCTAGTCAACTCTAGAAAAGACGTGGCATATGACCGGTCGAAAATCGTCTGTGAGGATAAGATATTACTCTCAGCTTCTGCGAACATGACGTGACAAATCCCAATTCCACCTTATTCGGTGGAAAACCAACTCAATAACCAGAAAAACAGTGCCAAAACTAACTAAAAGTGTTACCCAACTACTTACCCAAAATGTGATTTTGGAAAATTAAATATATCTAAAACAATAAGTTATGAGAAAGCGTAACGGAATCATAATCCGCGTGTCGGTGGTTCAAGTCCCTCTCCCGCTACCAAGATTTCTCATTAAGTTTTGTAGCATCATGTGAAGCGTTTTCGCAGGTAAATGTATCTCTGTATTTGCCTGGCCAGTATCAAAGTCGAAAAATCCAAGACTTAACTTTGTTCAAATCTCGTTTGAGCATCCTGCAATTGGCTGGTTCGTTTTGTTGCCAAATAGAGATTGGTTTCACTGTTGGAGATGCCATCAATGAGCCGTATGTTGCGCAGGATTTCATCCAGGCTTTCCAAGCTATCGGTTCCCAATTCCACGATGAGATCCCAACGGCCATGTGTTGTGTGAATAGCTTGCACTGCAGGCATTTTGTCCAAAGTTGCAATCACACGTTCAGTTCCTTTGCCTTCCACCTCGATGAGCACGATCCCGCGAACCGCTTGCCTATGCGTGTCGCTTTTAACAACAGCAGTGAAACCAATGATCTCGCCTTTGGCCTGTAGCGCTTCAAATCGCGAGCGGATTGTTGCCCGCGACAAACCCAAATGTAAGGCAAGATCGGAGATAGACATCCGCCCGTCTCTTCTCAGTATGTGAATGATTTGCGTATCAATATTGTCCATAATGATCATATTTTACATCAAAAATGATCATAAATGCAACTAAATTGATAAAATTGGCATCTTGAATGTGCCGCCGCCATCAGCTCTTCTATGTCTATTGAGATAAAAGGTGCTGAATGAAGAATATCGCAATTATTGGAAGCCCATTGGATTGTGGAAAATCACAATTAGGTTGCCTTATGGGGCCGGATGCGCTGCGCGTTGCACAAATTGAAAAGTCGCTTGTAGATTTGGGGCACAAGGTCATCGATCTTGGTGATATTCGATCAGACTTCAAATCGCCTGCTAATCATGGAGACACATGGGAGCAGAAAATCTCAAACTGCGCGACATGGGTGAAAGCGCTCGCAACGGCCGCTTATGAGCATTCAAAAGATGATCAAATTCCCATCTTTCTTGGTGGCGATCATCTTATGTCAGCAGGGACAGTGTCTGGTGTTGCGAAACGAGCATCTGAAGACGGGCGAAAGCAGTTTGTTCTTTGGCTTGATGCACATCCTGATTATCACACATTGCAGACCACAAAATCAGGAAATTTGCACGGAACGCCTGTTGCTTACTTCACAGGTCGAAGTGGTTTTGAAGCAAAATTTCCGGATCTTACAGCGCCTGTTCATCCTGAAAATATCTGCATGCTGGGTATCAGATCGGTGGATGAAGATGAGCACGCAGCTTTGCGCAATGTCGAGATTGATATTCACGACATGAAGCTCATTGATGAAACGGGGATCATAAAACCACTCAGAGCATTTCTTGAGCGCGTTAAATCTGAAAATGGTCGTCTTCATGTCAGCTTGGATGTGGATTTTTTGGATCCTTCAATCGCGCCCGCAGTTGGAACCACGGTGCCAGGTGGCGCAACCTTTCGAGAAGCGCATCTGGTCATGGAAATTCTTCATGAAGCCGATCTTGTGACATCGGTCGATATTGCAGAGCTTAATCCATTTCTCGATGAGCGGGGTCGTACGGCGCATCTCATGGTCGATCTCATCGCCAGCCTTATGGGCCGCAAGGTCTTTGATCGACCGAACAGATCGCACTAGCACAAAAAGATTATACAAAACCACGATCAATCTGATCAGAGAGGGTAGAACATGACAGCCGCATTCGCAGAACGAATTCCATCTCTTGAACCATCCAAACTTGCCATGGTGCCCTTTGTCAGTGTTGATCATATGATGAAGCTCATCAACGCCATCGGCCCTGCAAATGTGCTGTCTGAGATGGCATCTTATGTTGAAGCTGATTTTTTAAGATGGGAGGCTTTTGATAAGACCCCGCGCGTTGCGTCGCATTCGCGTGAGGGCGTGATTGAACTCATGCCGACAAGCGATGGCGAAACTTACGGGTTTAAATATGTCAACGGGCATCCAGCCAATATGGCCCGCGGCTTTCAAACAGTCACAGCCTTTGGCGTGCTGGCGCGTGTGGATAATGGCTACCCTGTTTTATTGTCGGAAATGACGATTTTGACCGCGCTTCGAACAGCAGCAACGTCAGCGCTGGTCGCTAAATATTTGGCGCCAAAAGGCTCTAAAACAATGGCGATGATTGGCAATGGCGCGCAATGCGAATTTCAGGCTTTGGCGTTTAAACAAGTTGTCGGGATTGATACCGTGCGCCTTTATGATATCGACCCGAACGCAACGGCCAAAGCAGTCGAAAACCTATCCGGGACCGGATTAAAGGTCATTGCTTGTCAAAGTTCGCAAGAGGCGGTCGATGGTGCACAGATCATCACGACCTGCACGGCAGATAAACAATATGCGACCATCCTCACCGACAATATGGTGGGGTCAGGCGTTCATATTAATGCTATTGGCGGCGACTGCCCGGGCAAAACAGAGCTGCATAAAGACATCCTTTTGCGATCAGATATCTTTGTTGAATATCCACCGCAAACGCGCATTGAGGGCGAGATCCAACAGCTGAGCGAAGATCATAAGGTCACAGAAATTTGGAAAGTGATGACGGGCAAAGCCGAGGGGCGCACATCTAACAATCAAATCACATTGTTTGATAGCGTTGGATTTGCGACGGAAGATTTCTCTGCACTGAGATATATTCGTGATCAATTGGATCGAACCGGATATTTTATCGAACTTGATATGCTGGCTGACCCAGATGATCCGCGCGATCTATTTGGCATGATGAAACGGGCCGATCAGTAAACGGCTCAAGCCGAGTGATCCCAAGATGACCGCTCCCAAGCTGGCCGATCGTCCGTAAATTCGTGAAAGGAATGCGCAATCCCCGGATCATCATCCAAACAATGCGCATTGATGGGAAAGCTCTCATCCGGTGACAGCGGCTCGCCAAGTGCTGTGCCACAGGAGCGGCAAAAAGAGCGCGTATAGGTGTAGGGCGCTTGGGGCTGAATGGTTTCAATATGATCTGCACCCTCGAGCAATTGAAACTGATCGCGATTGATAAACAAAATAGACGAGGCGCCAAGTTTGCGGCAGCGCGAACAATGGCAGGTGCCAAGGCTCGATGGGGTGCCTTTGATCGCAAAACGCACAGCACCACAGGCGCAGCTTCCGTGAATGGTCATTTTTAAAGATCCTTTTTGAAACTATTGGATAAATGCGTTTTACCACCCCCATGCTGACACCGTGTTGTCAGCATGATGTCAGTAGGATAGATTTCATTGAGAGGATGAAAGCGGAGCGCGCGATTTGCGAAAAGGCGAGAGATTATTTGAGATCATCGAAATCTTAAGGCGATCAGAATTCCCGATTTCGAGTGAGGAGATCGGTGCGCAATTGGGTGTGACCAAGCGCACGATCTATCGAGATATGGCAGCGCTCATGGCGCAGGGCGTGCCCATTCAGGGCGAGGCGGGCATGGGCTATATATTAGAGCCCGGCTTTCACATGCCGCCGCTCATGCTGACATTGGATGAGATCGAAGCGGCGATTTTGGGTGCGCAATGGGTGCAGACCAGAGGCGAGTCTGAACTGGCGCTGGCAGCGGAAAAACTGCTCATCAAGATCAAAACCGTCGCGCCGCAAGGGTTTGACACATCCTTTGTGGAACCAGTGGTCAGCGTCGCGCCCGTGGAACAAGTGGAGGAGGCGTTGCGCTCGGCCGAAATCCGCCATGCAATCCGTCAGCGCCTAAAGCTTCACATCACTTATGAGGGTAATGACCAAAAGCGCACGACGCGCACCATCTGGCCAATATTGCTGGGCTATCGTGATGCAGGGCGCATCATCGCCGCCTGGTGCGAATTGCGCGGGGGCTATCGCTATTTCCGCACCGACCGGATCATCAAAGGCGAGGTGTTAAACGAAAAAATCCCCCGCCGCATGGACCTCCTCAAAGCCGATTGGCGCAAAGCCATGGACGAAGAACGGAAACGGTATGAGTGAGGGGGGGGAATTCTACGAACTATTTTGTGCATTGTCGTTCGAGGTTTATATCTAAGTCCACAGGTATCTCACCTTTAAGTAGTAATTTGGGGTGATTTGTAATTTTACTTTCGATAAAGTGGAATTGTAATTCTAACAATGCTGCGGGCACACTAGCTTTGAAGAGTAGAAAATCTGCTGAATATTTGAATAAAGGTTCAGAGTGGCGCCGGTGGGAGCCACATATTCATGCCCCCGGTACAGTCATGAACGATCAGTTTAAAGGGCCGAATGCGTGGGAGGATTATCTCAACGCACTCGAGAGCGCTACGCCAACAATTCAAGCCATCGCTGTTACCGACTATTATATGACCGAGACTTATGAGACGATCAAACGGTACCAAGAAGAAGAGGGTCGGTTACCGAATGTCAAACTGGTCTTCCCCAATGTCGAAGTCAGACTTGAGGCCGCCACCGCTAAAGGCGGGTTCGTGAACCTACATTTATTTGTCAGTCCTGAAGATCCCAATCACGTTGAAGAGCTACAACGATTGCTATCTAGGCTGCGTTTCAATGCTATGGGGGATCGCTTCGATTGTACTCGCGCAGACCTAATTCGATTGGGGAAAAAAGCCGACCCAAGTATTCGGGATGATCGTGCAGCCCTTTCCTATGGTGCAAGCCAATTTAAGGTGAACTTTCCAGAGCTTCGAGAGGTTTATAACGAAAGTGACTGGGCCAAGAAGAATATTCTCTTCGCGGTAGCTGGTGGTGCTAGCGATGGCACGTCCGGAGTGCGGGAAGCCGCTGATCGAGTTACACGACAAGAGATCGAAAGTTTTGCTCACGTCATATTTGCGAGTAGTCAAGCACAGAGACAGTATTGGTTGGGTGAAAGAAGTTCACCCGATGAAATTCGCAGTACATACGGGGGCCTCAAACCTTGTCTTCATGGGAGCGATGCACACGATTTACCTAACGTTGCATCTCCATTTGGAGATCGTTTTTCTTGGATCAAAGGCGGGCTTGAATTTGACGCCCTTCGTCAGGCCTGTATTGATCCAGGTGGGCGCGCATTTGTTGGTGAGGTACCCCCATCCTCTGGAATACCCTCTCAACTTATCGATGAAATTGAAATTGTAAACGCATCTTGGGCGAAGACTCCTCGAATAGCATTTAATCACGGGCTTGTTGCCGTGATTGGTGCTCGAGGTTCTGGGAAAACAGCGCTGGCTGATATCGTCGCCTCCGTTTGCGATGCCACGCCCCAACCCACTGGGGGCGAACACAGTTCCAAGCCAAGTCCGTCATTTTTGAGTCGTGCAGAAGGCCTATTAGGGCGCGCACAGGTAAAGGCGATTTGGCGCGCAGGGGAACCGACAACACGATACCTCGATGGCCGTGATCATCCAGAAGTAGTTAATCAGCGAGCGAGATATCTTTCGCAGCAGTTTGTAGAGGACTTGTGCTCAGCAGATACGATGACTGACGGCCTCTTGCGCGAAATTGAACGCGTAATTTATGAGGCCCACACCCTGACAGATAGGGAAGGCGCACTTGATTTTCGAGAACTGCTTGAGCTGAAGTCGGCTAGGTTTCGTCATGCCAGAGCGCGCGAAGAAGAAACAATCATATCGTTGTCGGATCGGATTAGTGCCGAGTACGAACAAGTTCGGATGGTGTCAAAATTATCCGCAGATATTGAGACTAAGAACAAGCTGATCAAACAGCTGAATGAAGATCGTGGCAAACTAGTGGTTACGGGTTCCGAAACCCGAATGGCGCGTGTAAACGCGCTCTTAACTGCAGCTGAAACAGTTCGCGGTTACCTCCGGAACTTGAATAAACAGAAGTCGGCACTAGTGGGGCTTTCTGATGATGTGAAAGACCTACGAACTACGAAGGCGCCTGAACTTTTGCGAGCAACCCAGGAGCGTCGAAAGGCCAGTCAAATAAAAGATTGTGATTGGGATGCTTTTCGGATTGATTATACAGGCGATGTCGACGCCCAACTCGTCCAACTTCTTGCAAAGTGCGAAAAATCCATAAGCTCCTGGAAGGGAGACACCCCCGCGGCGCCCGCGACTTCGGAGAGTTCTCTAATCCCCGAAGATGCTGAGCTCGACAAGCAACCTTTGTCGCTGCTCCAAGCTGAAATCTCGCGACTTGAAAAGCTTGTTGCTGCCGATGAAGTGACCAAGCAGCAGTTCTCTGCCCTCACTTCGAAGATTTCAATAGAAACTACATCTCTCAATGTCTTGAACGAAAAACTCGAGGCCGCAAATGGAGCCCGTGCACGTATTACAGAGTTGCAGGCCGAAAGAGATGAAGCCTATGCTCGAGTGTTTGGTGCGGTTACCTCGGAACAAGCTGTTCTGACAGAGCTCTATGAGCCTTTGCTGGATAGATTGTCTGACTCAGCAGGGAGCCTCAAAAAGATGTCGTTCACGGTATCTCGTTCAGTCGATGTCGACAAATGGGCCGAGTTCGCTGAAAAGTATCTCATTGATCTGCGCAGAGATACACCGTTCAAAGGAGCCGGCACGTTCCTGTCGATAGTCAATAATGACCTTAAGGCCGTTTGGGAAACTGGAGATGCAGAAGCCGTAGGTAATGCCATGGCAAATTTTCGAGCCGAGTACATGTCTGCTCTGCTTAAGCATGCTTATGTTACAAAATCGGATGAGCACGAATATCGCCACTGGCTCAAGCGTTTTGCTAAATGGTTGTATTCTACAGATCATATCAGCCTTCAATACGGCATCGATTTTGATGGTGTCGATATTCGCAAGTTGTCGCCTGGTACGCGCGGAATTGTACTTCTTTTGCTCTACTTGGCGCTGGATGATGCTGACACACGCCCTCTGATTATCGATCAGCCAGAAGAAAACTTGGATCCAAAGTCGGTCAACGATGAATTAGTCGACTTGTTCATCACGGCAAAAGCGAAGCGACAAGTGATAATGGTTACCCACAACGCAAATCTGGTGATCAACACGGACGCCGACCAAATCATCATTGCCAGCGCCGAGAACCATACGAGGGGGGAGTTACCCGAAATAACTTACTTGTCTGGTGGGTTGGAAAACGCTGAAATCCGGAAGGCGGTTTGCGGCATTCTAGAAGGTGGTGAAGTCGCGTTCAAAGAACGGGCGCGTCGGTTGCGAGTGAGGTTGAAAAGGTAGGTACGATTTTCCAGATGTTGGCGCTTACTTTAAAAATAGCCCACCCAAAACCTTCTCAAACAAAACTTTCGGATCAATTCCCATTGCTTTGGCGAGTTGGATGAATTCGACCACGTCGATGCGGCGTTCTGAGTTTTCTAACTTTGCGACATATGACTGAGGTTTGCCCAAGCGATCCGCCACCTCTTGTTGGGTGAGCTTTGCGTCCAAGCGTGCCTGCTTAAGGATGGCTGCGAAGGCTTGATATTCGTCTGTATGGGTCGAATTTGTCATGGAACGGCACCTTGATTTGATGCTTCTGAATAATCCTATTTTGGAATTATCCCATTTTGGGATATAATGAAGTTGACCGATACCAATCTAAGGCAGTCCCCCATGCTGAACACCCCTTACACACCTTATCTTCTCTGCGGGTTATTTGTGCTCGCGATATTTATGTGGGAATGGTTCAACCTTCATCTGCGGCCGTTATTTGTGCCCAAGGCTGAGATCACAAAACTGGCGGATGATTTATCGCGCGCGCATGGGGTGGATGCGGATTATTATGCTTTTATCGAAGAGGATCGCGCGCTGCGATATACGGACACTTACCAAGCCGGCGTGTGGCGGCGGGTGCGCAAAGCGCTCAAGTCCCGCACGCGCGTCGATCGATCGTGATTTGCATTTTATTCCGACGAGATCATCTCATTGAATTTATCCAATTCATCCTCTGGCAGGGTGGCTTGTTCGGCGGGCGCGGGATAATTGCCGTTATTCGCAGCCTCTTTAAATGCTGTCAGCGCCTTGCGGCGTTCACTGCGGATTTGTTCATAAAGCGCATGCAAATTGCCAAAGGGGCGGGCATGGCGCGGGCTTTTTTCCTGCTCGCCGCAGATATCATTTTGAAACAGATAGATCACATCAGCGCCCGAACCAGACCCCAATGAAGACGTGATGAGCTTGGTGCGTTTGGTAATTTCCGCCATCACAGGAGCGCAGATCACTTCGGCCTCGACGGAAAATGCGCCGGCATCTTCCATGCGGCGAAAATCCTGCCACAGCTCCATGGCTTCCTCGGCCGTTTTGCCAATCGCTCTTAATCCACCGCGCCAAGTGGATTTGCGCGGGACCAGACCCAGATGACACATCACGGGGATCTCTTCGCGCGCGAGCAATTCCACAATATGTGGGCCTCTGGCGGTATAAATACTATCAGCACCATCATTCATGGCGTCAAATGCCGCGCGTAACACCTCGTCTTCGGTGGCGAAATTGGGCAGGCCCAAAGCCGCTGTGAAAAACAAATGCGGCGCGCCTTCGCGCACAGCCTTGGTGTTGTGGGCATTGCCCATGATCAGATCAAGGCCAGCATCGGCAGCAGCGGCGGCTTCTTCCGTCGTATTGGCCGTGGTTTGGATAAGTTGTTGCTTGCCTTTCAGCGCGCGCATATCAGCCGCAGTTAAATTACGCTCCTGAAACTTGGCGCTCCAATCATAAATGCGCTTCATTCCGTCCCTCCCAAGATTGATATTCATACTATCCTCTAATGTTATCGAAAGGATCGCAAGTCTTTGTTTGATCGGAGACTTAAATCAGAGCAAGCAATGTGCTGGGTAAAACAGAATTTCAGCGCGCTGATATGTGGTGGATTTATTGCGCTGTTGCCAGCAAGGCTTGCCGTTTTGCAATAAAGGCATCGGCGATTGCGCTATGGTTTTTAGACCCACCACTTGCGAGCAAATTGGTTTGTTCAAGCGGGTCTTGCGATAAATCATAAAGCTCTGCTGGTTGGTCTTTCGGGCTGATGATTTTGTAATTGCCTTCACGCATAGACCATCCGTAAACGCCACCGCCGCGGGTTCTTCGGTTGGTAAAATGTTCAATATAAACATAATCGCGCTTGCCTTTGCCACCGTATAGAACTGGACTGAAATCAATTGAATCTGGCGCGTTTGTTGATGTGCCTGCAAGCTTTGCTATTGTGGCGTTGAGGTCTGTTGTATTTATAAATGCCTGGGTGCGGCCTGGACCAATATCGGGGCCGGTCACGACCATCGGCACGCGCGTGCCGCTGTCATAAATCGTGCCTTTAGCGCGATGGTTTCCGTATAAATTGCCGATCACTTGATTTGGCGTGCCATTATCGCCAATGAAGATCACGATCGTATTTTCCCGCGCGTCTTTGTCTAAGGACGATAATAATCTTCCAATTTCACTATCGAGCGCTTCCAGCATCGCGTTGTAATACGGCAATGGATTTCGTCTCACAGCCCGTTCGCTATCATCAAGATGATCAAAGCTGTGAAGGTTTTTCGGTGGTAAATGAAACGGGGCATGCGGGGCGTTATATGCAAGCCACAAGAACCATGGTTTGTCTTGGCCGCCAATCCAATTAATTGCACGATCCGTCAGGACGGTGGTTGAATATCCTTCAACTTGGATCTCGCGTCCGTTCTCAATTGCTGGCCAATTGAAATAGTCGCGAATGCCACCGCTATAGAGACCAAAATAGTCTGATACGCCCATTTGCGCAGGAGCATCATAGCCTGATCTGCGCCCGGTGACATGCCATTTGCCAATCACATTTGAGGCGTATTCTGTTCTATTTAACGCGTCAAACAATGTGGGTGTATCAACCGATAGTTCATCACTGCCATTTGGTGCGACGGGTGCGCCCACACCGGTTCTAAAGCCGTATTGTCCACTGAGAATGGTCGCACGTGTCGGCGAGCAAGTTGGCGCTGCATAGGCATTTTCAAACACCATGCCGTTTTCGCACATGTTTTCAAGATTCGGCATTGGTGCTTGTTGATTGCCAATCGCATAGCAATTGGACGCATCCAAACCCATATCATCTGCGATAATCAGCAGGATATTTGGGCTCGCACTTGCAGTTATCGGAAAGAGCGAGATGACAGCTGAACAAATTGCGGCAAGGAGAATATGGTTCATGATCAGTCCTTTTGTTTAAATAGTAAAAGTTTTTCATGCCCCCTGAATCAATCGCTATCTTACTGATATTAGCGCGATTTAAAACATAACAATTCACAACCCACTGCTATGTTTGGATTAATCGCTTTATTTCAGCGTTGTCAGGACGATTTCAGATTTAACCTGAGTCACATTTGGTTGCGGCAATAATCTGGTGTGAATAAATTCTGCAAAGGCATTTAAATCACGCGTCAAAACATTGAGCACATAATCCGCGTCGCCTGAGACGGACCATGCTGCTTCGATTTCGGGCGTGGTTTCCAAAAAGCGCGCAAATTTGTTGGCAACATCTTCGTTGTGTTTTGTTAAATTCACACGGGTAATCGCACGTAAGGTAAAGCCAAGTGCTTCATTGCTGGTTCGCGCACCATAACCTGAAATGATGCCGATTTCCTCCAAACGCGACTTTCTTCGCGCGCATTGAGACGCTGAAAGATTGACGATTTGGGATAGTTGCGCGCTGGTTTGCGTGCCATCGGCAATCAGTGCGTTCAAAATAGCATGATCGTAGCTGTCGAGATGAATTGAAGTCATATTCTACCATTATGTGCGAAATCTACGCAAAACTTTGCAGAAATTAGAGGAGAATGCAACCCCAACGCATCGGCTTCGTTTTACAATATGTATGAATGAAACTTGGAGATAATAGATGGGACCTTTTCCTCATGATGCGCCTCGCGCAACAATTACGCCAGAAAATCCAGCTGGAACTGATGGGTTTGAATTTGTTGAATTTGCTCATCCTGATCCGCAATGTTTGCGTGATAGTTTTTCAAAGGTGGGCTACACGCATGTGGCAAATCACAAAACAAAGGCTGTTGAGCTTTGGCAACAAGGTGATGTCTCCTATCTTATAAATGCCCAGCCTGGTACACATGCATCTGGATTTATTGAGGAACATGGACCTTGTGCACCATCGATGGGATGGCGCGTTGTTGATGCGGAACATGCGTTTAAGCATGCAGTAAAAAATGGCGCTGAACCGTATACCGGGGAAGGTAAAGTTATGGATGTACCAGCCATTGTTGGAATTGGTGGTTCCTTAATTTATTTCATCGATCAATATTACGATCAGAGCGCCTATAATGATGAGTTCGATTGGATTACCAATGCGCATCCAAGTGGGGTTGGATTTTATTATCTCGATCACCTGACGCATAATGTCTTTAAAGGCAATATGGATCGTTGGTTCCGCTTTTATGGTGACTTGTTTAATTTTAAAGAAATCCGTTTTTTTGATATTCAGGGCAAATATACAGGTTTGTTTTCCCGTGCTTTGACATCCCCTTGCGGTCGCATCCGTATCCCAATTAATGAGGACCGCGGTGAAACGGGACAGATCGTGAATTATCTGAAGAAATATAAAGGTGAGGGCATTCAGCATATTGCTGTGGGCAGTAATGATATCTACCAATCTGTAGATGCGATTGCTGATCGCGGTGTTGCCTTTATGCCTGGGCCGCCTGAGGCCTATTATACCATGTCCCATGAACGGGTTGCCAATCATGATGAGCCGATCGATCAGATGAAAAAACATGGCATATTGATCGACGGCGAAGGTGTCGTAGATGGTGGCGAAACAAAGATACTCCTGCAGATCTTTTCAAAAACAGTCATCGGGCCAATCTTCTTTGAGTTTATCCAACGCAAAGGTGATGATGGGTTTGGCGAAGGTAATTTCAAAGCTTTGTTTGAGAGCATTGAAGCGGAAGAGCTTGCCAATGGCGATTATGATGACGAAGTATTAGCATCATAGTTTTGGATTATTCTACGGTTGATCACCGAATAGTTTTGCAGCTTGTTTGGTATGTCTTGGTGTTTCGTTGAAATGTTTTCGGTAGGTATCTGCAAATAGGGCTTGAGATGTAAAACCAGTCATCTCGCTGATTTCTCCAATTGGCAGTGAAGACGTTGTTAAAAGGCTATGCGCCACTTCAAGTCTCAGCTGCCGATAGGCATGCATCACCGAACAGCCTTTGGCCTCATTCATCAAACGCTGTAAATGACGTTCTGAGCATCCAACCAATTGGGCGATCTGACTGAGCTTTAGCGGATCTGCAATATGATTTTCCATAAGCTCATAGGCTTCCAGGATAACTTTAGGTAATGCGCCATAGCGCGATGCAAGGCTGCCTTGTTGAGGCGCAGATGCAACGCGAATTTCGGTTTGTATGAGCCAATCGCTAATACGTTGCGCAAAGCTTTTGCCGTGTTCTGACGCGATAATTGCATACATCATATCAAGCGGTGCAGTGCCGCCGGCACAGGTATATCTCTTCCGGTCGATGACAAAGATACGGCGCTCGAGCAAAAGGTCTGGATGCTGTTCTTTCAATTCATCTAGATGGTGCCAATGAATTGTAAACCTGTAGTTTTTCATAAGTCCGGCGTTTGCCAAAATAGCTGCGCCGCCCGAAACCGCGCCTAACGCAGTACCCGACCGATCCAGATCCCTTAGCCACGAAAAAAGTTCTGGATTGTTGACGGATAACGGATTGCCACCGGCAATGACAAAGATTGCATCTAATGGCTCATTATTGTCTCGTATCGAAATGGTATGAAAGCTTGCCGGCAAAGATGAAGCCGCTGCATCTCGAGAAGGCGAAATTGGTATGATTTCATAAAGTTGCTGATCAGCAAATAGGTTGGCTATTCGAAAGGGTTCCATCGCTGCTGCGGCACTCATTAATGCGAACCCATCCAACAACAAAAAACCTAGTCGCTTCACCAAAATGTCCTTTTATCTAAAATAATTGTCCGTCAGTAAAAAGATATGACATGGATACTTTGCTAAAACAAGTGAAACAGTTGGAGCGATGTTGTGAAATTTTCAGCATTTAAAGTGATCAAAGAGGCTTTAAACGGTCATAAAGGTTGGCCAGAACTTTGGCGAAATCCAACACCAAAATCTGAATATGATTATGTGATTGTCGGCGGTGGTGGACATGGGCTGGCCACCGCGTTTTATCTGGCATCAACCTATAAGAAAGCCAAAATTGCAGTTTTGGAAAAAGGCTGGCTGGGATCAGGTAACATTGGTCGAAATACGACGATTATTCGATCCAATTATTTGTTGCCGGGCAATCAACCTTTCTACGAATATTCGATGAAACTATGGGAAAACTTGGAGCAAGAATTAAATTTCAACGCGATGGTTTCTCAGCGCTCAATTATCAACTTGTTCCATACGGATGGTCAACGTGATGCCTATCGGCGCCGCGGGAATGCAATGCATTTAACGGGTGCAGGTGGCAAATTATTGACCCAGGAAGACCTTCGTCAGATCGTACCTTATCTGAATTTTGATAATGCGCGTTTTCCCATTAAGGGCGGTTTGATGCAGGAGCGCGCAGGAACAGCGCGCCATGACGGTGTGGCATGGGGCTATGCGCGCGCAGCAGACCGACTAGGTGTCGATATTATCCAACATTGTGAAGTCATCGGATTTAAGATTGAGGCGGGACGTATTAAAGGTGTGCAAACTAATCGCGGTTACATCGGCGCTGGTAAAGTTGGCGTTGCAGTTGCCGGTTCTTCAAGCCGGGTGATGGCGAAAGCAGACATGCGTTTACCAATCGAAAGCCATGTTTTGCAGGCTTTTGTGTCTGAGGGTTTAAAACCTACAATTGATGGTGTTATCACATTTGGTGCAGGTCATTTTTACGTCAGTCAATCCGACAAAGGCGGTCTGGTATTTGGCGGTGATATCGATGGATATAACAGCTATGCGCAGCGGGGAAATCTACCCGTTGTCGAAGACGTAATTGAAGGTGGAATGGCGCTCATGCCGATGATCGGTAAGGCCCGTTTGTTGCGCTCTTGGGGCGGTATTATGGATATGTCCATGGATGGTTCGCCAATCATCGATAAGACGCATATCGAGGGTCTGTATCTCAATGCTGGTTGGTGCTATGGCGGATTTAAAGCAACACCAGCCTCGGGAATGACATTTGCGCACCTGCTTGCCACGGACATGCCTCATGAAACCGCAACAGCGTTTCGTCTGGATCGTTTTGCCAAAGGTTATGTCGTTGATGAAAAGGGTGTCGGTGCCCAGCCAAATTTACATTAATTTGAGATCGAAAACAAAATGCTAATTCCCCATCCGCTTCTAGGTCTAAGAGACGCTCAAGAATTTACGTATCTAGGTGATGCAAGCCTTTTGCATCGACCAAATATGGATGTGACCAATCCTGACGACCCCGAAGCGCATAGTGACGACACCCTACAAGCAATAGAGGACTATGTGTTTTTGCGTGAGAACCCCGCAGGCATTCATGAAGAACTTTGGTTTCATGAACAAGGAGATCGTTCTTGGTTGCTGGTTACGCGCGATACTGTCACTCACGAAATTCTGGGAGCAGAGCTTGCAAGCCGTGTCGCCCTTGGATTTAAAGAGGCAGACAAATGAGCAGGCTTTCTGGGGGAGAAATCAATCGCGACAAGATCGTGTCATTTCGTTTTAATGGCAAAACTTACAAAGGTAATGAAGGCGACACACTTGCCTCTGCTCTCTTGGCAAATGACATTAAAGTTGTGGCGCGCAGTTTTAAATATCACCGTCCGCGCGGTATATTTTCGTCAGGATCAGAAGAGCCCAACGCACTGATTACAATTGGCTCAGGTGCTGAACAAGAACCCAATTGCCGAGCCACAACAGTCGAATTATATGATGGACTTGAGGCTTTTAGCCAAAATCATATTGGTCCTTTGAATTTCGATTTCATGGCCATTAATGACCTCATGTCCCCTTTTTTAGCGGCAGGGTTTTATTACAAAACCTTTATGTGGCCGAAGGCTTTTTGGGAGAAGCTTTATGAGCCTGCTATACGCCGGGCTGCCGGCTTGGGTGAACTTTCCATGCTCCCAGATCCCAGCAAATATGATCGCGGGTATTTACATCCTGATCTGCTGATTATCGGAGGAGGTGCAGCGGGTTTGATGGCGGCATTGGTTGCGGGCCGTTCAGGCGCACATGTTGTTTTGTGCGATGAAGATTATCATTTGGGTGGGCGATTAATTTCTGACGATATCATTTTGGATGATGCGCCTGCACGTGATTGGGTTCGTGCGGTCTGTGAAGAATTGGAAGCACTTTCAAATGTTCGTATTATGTCGCGGACAACCGTTTTTGGAACTTATGATCACGGTGTTTATGGTGCCGTCGAACGCAGTGCTTTAGCCCCAGCCAAACGAGGAAATAGTGTAGAACAAACTTTATGGCGGATTTCTGCAAAGCATTGCATCTTGGCATCAGGCGCGACAGAGGGACATATTCCATTTCAGAACAATGACCGACCGGGTATAATGTTATCAGGCGCATTACGGGCATTTGCCAACCGATGGGCCGTTGCACCAGCGGCTCAGAGCGATGATCCGATTGCGATTTTTACCAATAATGATGATGGCCATCGAACAGCACTGAATTTGAAACGAAAGGGTTTGAAACTTAGCTGTGTGATTGACGTTCGCGATACAGCTGAAAGCTTGGGTGACTATGAAACTTTGTCTGGCGCGTGCGTTAGAAATAGTCGTGGGCGCCTTGGGCTAAAACAGATCGAAATATCAAGCGGTGGCAAAAGTAGATGGATAAATTGCTCAGCTCTTGGTGTGTCCGGCGGATGGAATCCGAACCTGCATTTAACGTCCCATCATCGAGGTAAACCAATTTGGGATGAAAAATTATCAACTTTTGTTCCTGGTAGCGGCATGCCGAAACACATGATTGTCGCTGGCGCTGCAAAAGGAAATGGTTCCACGTCGCTTGCTTTTAAGGATGGGATAGAAGCTGCGGGCAACGTCCTTAAGCATTTAGGTCTGAAAGCAAAGAATGCAGCACAGCCGCATACGAAAAATGAGGTGTCGGAAAGAACAGCTTTTTGGCATGTTGATGGACCAGGAAGAGCCTGGGTTGATTTTCAAAATGATGTTACGGTCAAGGACATCAAACTCGCGCATCAAGAAAACATGCGTTCTGTTGAGCATCTTAAACGCTGGACAACGTTGGGCATGGCGCCTGATCAAGGCAAAACATCCAATGTAACAGCCTTGGCGATCATGGCGGAATTAACCGGTCAATCGATACCCCAGACAGGCACGACAATTTTCCGTCCGCCTTATACTCCCGTTAGTCTTGGCGTATTAGGTGGTGGCGATACGGGGCCACATTTTAAGCCACGGCGCCTAACACCAAGTCATGAATGGGCAAAGGCTCAAGGGGCAGAGTTTGTCGAGGTGGGACAGTGGATGCGCGCGCAATATTTCCCCCAAAAGGGAGAAACTCACTGGCGACAAAGTGTAGATCGAGAAGCAAAGGCCGTCCGCAATAGCGTTGGCATATGTGATGTCACAACGCTTGGTAAGATCGATGTCCAAGGTCGAGATGCTGCGGAATTTTTGAACCGAATCTACGCTAATATGATGGGAAGTTTGAAGATTGGCAAAGTGCGATATGGTTTGATGTTGCGAGAAGATGGCATCCTTTATGATGATGGGACCTGCGCGCGTCTTGATGAACATCATTTTGTAGTAACCACGACAACCGCAAATGCCGGGTTGGTCTACAATCGCCTGGAGTTTGCCCGTCAATGTTTATGGCCAGAACTGGATGTGCATCTCATTTCTACAACAGATGAATGGGCACAGTTTGCTGTGGCTGGCCCAAATTCTGCAAAGCTGCTTAAACGCATTGTCGATAATTTTGACCTCTCAAATGAGGCATTCCCATTTATGAGTTGTGACGCGCTCACAATATGCGAGGGCGTGCCGGCCCGTCTTTTCCGAATTTCATTCTCGGGTGAATTAGCCTATGAAATTGCAGTGCCAGCCCGCTACGGAAATTCATTGATGGAACATTTGATCACTGTGGGCTCAGATCTAGATGCCACACCTTATGGCACGGAAGCGCTCGGCGTACTTCGGATTGAAAAAGGCCACGTTACAGCTGCAGAACTTACCGGCCAAACCACTGCCACCATGCTTGGTATGGGTCGTATGGTTTCAAAAAAGAAAGATAGTATCGGTTCCGTCATGAGCCGACGCGAGGGATTGGCTGAAGAAACCAAGCGCCTTGTGGGTCTAAAATCAGTTCGCAGTCAGCAACAGGCAAAAGCAGGGTCTCATCTCTTCAGCCAAGGTGAGGTTCAAAGTTTGAAAACCGATTTAGGATGGGTAACGTCGTCTTGTTATTCACCTCATCTCGACAGTTATATAGCGCTTGGCTTTTTAGACGACGGTGATAGCCGAATGGGTGAGGTGATCATGGCATCCAACCCACTTGAAGGTGAGGTGGTTGCCGTTGAAGTTGTTTCAGCGCATTTCATCGATCCGGAAGGGGAGCGGCTTCGTGGTTAAACTTAAAACACAAACTGCGCTTGGTGCTGATGTACCGCTTTCGGCAACAATTGGTGTTCTATCAATTTCTGAAAATAATAATCTCGCGCTAGCTTCATTGACGAAGCCGAAAACATCAAAAGCGTCTCAGGTGTTTGGTATGTCACTGCCTGATATTGGTAGATATTCCACAAAAGACGCGCATTCTGTTTTTTGGATTGGACCTGATCAATGGATGGTCTGCGGAGATGGCAAAGCGGAATTAAACTTTGCCGAGGAGGTAAAGTCTCAAGTTACAGACGCCTATGTGACAGAACAAAGCAACGGGTGGGTCTGTTTTGATGTTGTGTCTTCAATGGATGAGAAGCCGATAGAGAATTTATTGGAGCGGCTCATCAATATCGATCTGCAATTGGTAAAGGCTGGTCAATGCGTACGTACTGGTTTGCACCATATGAACGTTAGTGTTGTGCGGCCAGATGCCAACAATGTTTCGATTTTTGGCATGCGCAGCTTTGCAGGGAGCTTGTGGTATCATCTTCGCGAAACCGCTGAAAGGTTATAAAACTTTTCTTGCAGCAAAACGGGAGAATGCATGAGTTTGATTACACTCAATTCACGTCATCTCCCGATTGCGGGCACGTTTTCCAACTTGAAATTAAAAGATGTGATTGCCCTTACGCGTTGCTCGTCTTGGATGCCATGGATATGGTGATCCACCTCTTGTTGATCTGGAAAAGAAGTCTTTGCCAACTTTGTAAACCAACCAACAGGAACTGCCACTTCCACGGTAACACACCTTACCATTTTGTGTGTACCAGGTGATCTTTCTCACTTTGCCGCGCAAGGAAACGGTGCCTTGCCCGCCAGGTCCAAAGTAGATACCAGCGCCAAGACCTTCAGCTTTCCATAGCCATGATCGACCAGATAATAGCTTTTGCAAATCCGACGCTGATACCGGTGTTACCGCTGCGGACTGTGTGACGCTAAATGGTAAAACAATTGCAGCAAGCGCCGCTAAGACCAATGTTTGTTTCGATATTTTCTTCAAAATCATTTTAAACATAACTGATACCTCAGGTTTACTTGAATTTTCTCAATGCAGCATATTCATCGCCATATTTACGGATAATTGAACGCAGAGTTCGGTGGTGTTTTGCGCGGGCAGCTCTCACAGCAAGTCCGATCACCGCTTCCTCATTCACATCCCATTCAATGGATTGGGTGAACCAGTCGCGTGCGTCGGTTAAATCACCTTCTTCAAGCATGTGCCAACCAATTGATTGTGCGCCTAAAGCTGATTCAGCATCAATTACAATATCTTCAAATTGATCGATCATCTTGTCTGTGAGTTTGAGTTCAATGTCCTCATCCGTCAGTGCAGATGATACAATTTGGATATATTGATCATTGATCTCATCGGAAGATTTTCGTTGTGTTTTCGCAAGGTCAAAAGCTGATTTGTAATCACCCATACCTCTCAGGCTTAGAATTAAACCTTCGATTAACTTTGGGTCTCTGTTCACGCGGGCGCCGGTTAAAAACCATTCTTTTGACGCTGCATATTGTTCCTGTGAATAATAATACCAACCGATCAAGCCGAGGTCGTCTATATTGCCGGATTTGATCGCATAATTGGCATATTTTTGCAGCTGCGATTGATCGATCTGCGTAAATAGATCTCGACCATTTTGTGTGATTTCACCGATTTGTCGGCGGAGTAAATCGTAACTGATTTCCTCAAACTCTGAGAGACCATTTGGCAGTGTTTTACCAAATTGAACCAGAGCCTGAATACCGTTAGGTGGCAATAAAAGGCTTGCTTTTTGAACTGTCGCAAATCGCTCATTTGGATTGTCGCACTCTGTAAGAACATATTTGTAAAGATCAAATGACCGTTGATAATCCTGCATGCGGGCAAGTGTTTCACCCAAATGCCATAAGCTCTGAACTTCCTCACATACCAAAAGGTTCGGTTCGCGCGCTGCGATGGAAACAACCGTTGCCCAATCCCCGTAACCAAAGGCACGTTCAAGGCTTACGCGGGCTTCCGCAACCTTTAATTTTTCCATTAAATCTTCAGATGGTTGCCATTCAGGATGCAGTGACTTTATTTCGGTGATCTCAGCGCGAATACGATCATAACTTCCAACAGCGAAAAGATCCCAAAGCGGCTGCTCATCTATTCTTTGTTGTGGTGAAAATAAATCTGCAGGAGGTGTCCATCCCGGATGCGCAGCTTGTAGGCGCCGCATTTCGATACCAACACGTTGGAGATCACGTTGTGACGCATAAAATCGCAGTGCTGACGTATCAACTTTTTTACTCGCATTAGGTGCTGGTTTGACTGCAACATCTGCATTTTCGTTTCCAAATTTAAACCCTTTTGTGGCGTTACTCACTGCACTGTCTGGATTAATTTTGTTGGCGTTAAACGCTGCGGATGTCGCTGCATTAACGCTCACCTTTTGAGGCATAATTGGCGCAATATTTGTTGGTTGTTGCTGAGGGAATAATTGCTCAGCTGGTGTACGCGCCAGCAAGTTCTGAGCGTATTGATTGGCTGGTACATTTGAAATCGGCTGCTGAGCATGAAAGTTCCCAACAGGTTTACCCGGCATAACAACTTGATTCACACCAAGATAGTTGGAGTTTGATTGGCTGCTTTGTGGCTGGCTGAGGTCAGCAAGTGGGTTTGACGGAACAAATTGACCTGAATTTGTTGAATAGACTGTCTGTGCAGTTGCAATTGAAGTTGCGCAAACCGCCGCTACAGTCAGATATTTCAAAATTGATTTATGAGACATGTCGGATACCTTTCACTTATTGCAAGTAGACTGAGGATATGAAGTGTGGATGGGTAATAATCTGATGGCGAAAAGTTGTTGAGCAGATTGTCAGAGACAACTCCGTTCTTTGCGCAAACAACAATATCAGCGAGCGCGCGATAGCCCGCATCTGTCATGGCACCAACCGCTTTTCCGGTCGGTAGATCAACAACTTTGAGAGAATATCCGCCATCTCTAACCCAAGCATTGGCATAAGGGTTTAAGAGTTCGGGGTGTTCGTTTGAATACCAGGCAAGATAGAGAGGAATTCGAACCGAGTCATATCCAAAGAATGGATCAAAATTCTCTGCTAGTTTGACACTGTTATCGGCGAGAGATAACCAATTCGCTGGAAGACCACTCGGGCCAAAGGATGCTTTTTCAATCAGGGTTAGACCTGTTTCAATAAGCTCTTGATCGGGGAATAATGGATCAATCAAACCCAGTTCACTGATCGCAGGAAACACCCAATATGAGAGATTTATTAAGGGGCCATCACTTTGATCATCGGCACCAAATCCTTGTTCACCGGGCAATAATGCACGACCAAATTCTGTTTCGATGATGAGTTTTTCTCGGACATCTTTTAGAATGTTTCTGGCGGTTTGAATGTAACTGTCCTCCCGCCAGATTAATCGTGCTCTTAGAAGAGCCCATGCGATCAGCAAATCTCCATCTGTGGCGTTATTTGTATCCGTCACATTCGGACTTTGATTTGGTTCCCATTTCCATGCCGCCAAGTGATCATCTCTGATGAACAATTCCTTTTGCGTCCATCGCCAGATTTTATCAAAGCCAGCTTTATCATTTGCTGCAACGGCGAGCAGCATTGCATACCCTTGACCTTCGCTATGAGAAATATCTCCATTGACGTTATCGACAATGCGACCGCTTTCATCCAAGAAACGCGCCTTGTACAGATGCCACCCACCAATAACGATGTCTTGCGCCACGAAATTGGTGGGGTTATTTGCCAATGCAGAATGTGCGACCGTGGACATAAAAACTCCCATTGTCATCGACAAAAATTTTCGACGATTCATGATTTACTGCGTCCGTTCTTCAAACTGAGATGTGTGAATAGACCGAGCAGAACAAACACCAATATTGTGATGATTGTGTACATGTTTGAATTGTTGGATAACCAGCCGGCAGCAAGCAGTCTTGAATTTGTAAAGTCCGCTGAATCTACCGTGTTGAAAAATATCTGTTTCTTGGCTGCTGTTTCCTCCAAGACATTGCCTTTCAAATCAAAGGCCTGAATGGAGCCACCCAGTTTTCGCCACACAATTGGGTGTGTGAGCGTTGAGACGGATGCATCTAGTTTTTCTGGATGGCTGGCAGCGATCATGAACCAGGGCGCGACCATTCTCGATGGCTCTAAACGCTGAGCTAAAACAAAGTCAGCACGTACTGGTGGGAAATATGCTCTTTCCTCAAACTCAAGGTCACCAGTTGGAGTAGCGCCACCATTTATCAAAGACGAAAGAGAGCTAAAGCCATCTTTGAGTTCAGTTGTTGTGTGTTTAATGGTGTCTATTCCAGAATTGAATAGAGTTTCCGTTCGTTCTACAACAAATGAAAGATCGATCTCTTCGAATGCATGACTGACATCATTTTCTGCATTATTGCCATTGGGAGATAATCGGCGAAGACCTTGATTGAGGTCCGCATTCTCTGCATCTAGATTTGCAAAACTGCCTGCTCCAAATGATAAATCGATGTTCATTTTTTGGGTGAAATCATACGGGATTTCTGAAAATGATCCGAGAACAAGCAAGGGATCATCGGATGCTGTTGGCAGTGCATCTACGAACTGGGTGTCGTAAACAACTTTGTTTGAATAAGCGAGTTTGGTTACGAATGTTGCAGCCGCATTGATCGTATCTTCGTTCAAAGGCTTGGCAAGAATATTAAAACGGCTCTCATCAGATTTAGACTGAAATTCCGATAAAGTTCGTCCCGTTGTTGCGAGATCTGGGTATCTGCCAGATTTTGCGAATCCTGGTATGCTTAGATATGAATTCCGTAGAATTTGAAAACGACCTGCGGTCTGATTGCCCGGTAAAACATCACAGCTTTCGTCGATTGGTGCTGGCAGCCGAGCTGCAATTTTTATCGAGTTTTCGCCTGGTCGAAAAGCGCTAAAAGGAATTGGCAATTGTTGATCGTTGATCATGCCATCTTTGGAGTCGCCAAGGCTGATGTCAGATACAACAAGATCGTTGACAGTAATGACCATTCTCGCATCTTTTGACAATCCAGGTGCATAAAGCGCGTTCAACACAATTTCGGCGCGACCATAGTCGCCCGGATAAAAGTCATCCGGTAGTTGGAATTGCATTGCTTGTTCGAAATGTCTGCCTTTAAACAGCTTATTGTCTAGACCAAGTGCTGACAAAGGAATTTGCTGATTTGCTTCCAGCGTGATGCCTTGAAACTTGCTCAAAGCTCGAAGTCCAGCGCCAGTTCCGGTGCTATGAATGTCTTTTGCCATGGCAAGCAAATCGGCTTTTATTCTATCTAAATCGCGATCATTTTGTGCGATCACAAATACCTGACCTCTTTCACCTGATGGATCGCTTCCTATAATGAGACCAGATTGTTGGGTTAGAACGTCTGAATATTCAGGAAAAAGCGATAAGAGCCTTGTCCGGTCTCCCACAGCGATATCGATACCTGGACCCTCACCGACGCTATTGGAAATTTTAACATCAGGATAATCCAACCCAGCTGCAATTGCGACGGCTTGTATGACGGATAGGAAACGACCGTCCATCAATCTGCCATCCAAAGCATCTGTGACGCCATTGATGGACGTTTTTCCATTGTTGGTGCGTGCAATTGCCGTAAGATCTGAGATCGACGAAATTCCACCGGATGCTGAGGAAAATTCAAAGCCACTTTGCAGCGGATCTATCTGTGTCCAAAGCTCATAGGTCGCATTTATTGAGCAATCTACGCGGTGCGCTTGATCAACTTCAAATGAAATCGCGTTATATCCCGGTTGCACAATCCCTGACGGGATGTTGAGTTCAATCGTATTTGGATCCCCGGATATGATCGGTAAAGTTCCGATATTTGTATCATTTACCGAAACCAAAACTTTTGAATATTCAGGTACGTTAGAGATTGCGCTTTTCAGCGTAATCACCAATTCAATGTCACCCGATATGTCCTCAGGTTTTGCAAAGAATGGAAACTCACGTACATTGCGCTCCCCGGAGAAAAATAGCTCTTTTGAATTTGCCGCAAATGGCACCAAATTTTGTGCGCTGGGCGAAGTGCTATTTTGTAGAGTTCCAACATTTTCGCTGGTTGCTAATTTGAAAGGAGCGGCTCCGTGAACTGCCGTCAATGCAGTGAGCGAGATTGCACAGGATGTGGCTAAACATAGAAGGTAATTACTTGAATTTTTCATAACTTATACCGCCTCTACTTGTCTTTGAGCCGTAGAGCCCTTTTTGTCTTTTAAGGTTAAATCTGCATGAGACTTATCAACCTCTAGTTCGTCATTGCCCCGATCAAAGATCCACATTGAAATGGCCTTGAGTGGTGACGTGATTGCCCAACCGATAAGTCTGAGCGTCATGACCAAGAAGCTTTTCCGTTTTTGAAGTGCTAAACGTTCTTGTCTTGCAATACCCATATCGGCCATCATCAGATTTGAAATTAGTTCAAACTCTTCAGTCGACGGGTTTAGCTCGAGTTCGATGTCGTCGCCCTTGCGATTGATCCCGGATTTAAAGTTGAAATCAATGGAAGATATCAAGTTGGACGTCGCTTCGTTTTGAGCCCAGAGTTTCTTCTTGGTGCTGGTTCTTTCCTCTGCACCGATAACCTCTCCATTGAGTGGCTGAATGGTTGCCGATGTGCCGGATATCGATGTGAGAAGAACAGGCAGTGTTCGATCCCCAAGGTGCATTTCACATTCGCGCGAAATTGGCAGGGTTTGCGGATCTTTTGACCAAGGTTTTTCAATGATCACCGCCAATGCAGCACCTGACACGGTGAGGTTTAGCAGGTTCCATGCGCCAACAATGAGCAGCAAACCACCGATCTCGGGTTCGGTTTGATAACGGTAGATCGCGTAGATTTGAGCCGCACAAAGTACAAGGAATAAGATGATATATACTGGCGCCAAGTTTGATAAATAAGCACGTTCTGTGTTGGCAGATGACTTATCTGTGACGTTAAACTTTGGCGATCGTGGTGACATTAATACCGCAAAGATCGAGCGAATAAGGTAGATTGATTGAATATATTCGTAGATCTCTGAAATCCAGGGCCAACGCACCTTACCGTAAAGATAGGTTCGGATCATCTCACCCACGATAAGATATGTGAGTGCATAGGCGACAAATTCATCGGATGACGAGACATAGATTTTCATGTCGAAGACGATGAATAAAAGTGGTGCGATCAAGAATGCCAATCGTGCAAAAGGGAACATCCAGAACAAATTGCTGGTCAGATAACAAATGCGTTGTGCACCTGTTAAGCCAGCCTGAAATAGTGGATTTCTCAACAGCATGATCTGGATCATGCCCTGACACCAGCGCGAGCGTTGGCCGATAAAGCTGGACAATGTTTCAGGCTGTAGTCCCGAAATCATTGGCTTGTCGATATAAATGCTTTCCCATCCACGAGCGTGCAACGACAGGGCCGTTTCACAATCCTCAGTGATTGTGATGCCTGAAAATCCGCCAACTCGTTCTAACGCGTCACGGCGTAACACGGCTGCCGATCCGCAGAAGAAAGACGCGTTCCAACGGTCTAGGCCGAGTTGGATGCGCTGATAGAACATATCGTTCTCAGATGGCATTTTGCCAAATGTTCCGAGATTTTTCTCGATAGGATCAGGATTAGAAAAGAAGTGAGGTGTCTGAGCCAAGAACAGTCGTTCATTCTTTACGAAATGTCCGACGGTTTCTGACAAGAACTCTCGACTTGGGATGTGATCGGCATCGAAAACAGCGACGAGATCGCCGGTTGATACGCTCAAGCCATCGTTAAGATTGCCCGCCTTTGCATGGGAGTTCTCTTCTCGCGCATGGTAGTTTACACCTAATCTTGTGCATAGCTCCTGCAGTTCTTTTCGACGCGCTTTTGCAGCAATCGCAACGGTCCTATCAGACGAGAAGCATTTCTCATCTGTCCCGCCATCGTCAAGAAGATAAACATTTAGCTTGTCTTCCGGATAATCCAATTTCTTTGCTGCAGCTAATGTGAGCGTCAATATTTTTGCGTCTTCATTGTAGGTTGGAATGAAGACATCAACGGATGGTAGCAATTCATCTTCGACCATCTCAGCCTTTGGGCGTCTAATGGGATCGGATGATACAAACAGGCTCATCCCCAACATCAAGATACAGTAGAGTTCAGCGGCAAATAATAAGATCGCCGGTATGAACGAATAAAGATCATCCGTTGGTGGTAACGTATTGAACGCTCGCCAGAATGCGTACCGAAGTACACATACAGATGCCAATGCCAAGAATATATGCCGCCAAACGCCTTGGGTGCGAATGAACATGATGATGGCGAGCAATGAGATGATTGCTAATGAAATAAAACTTTGTGCGGCAATGCCGACTGGTTGTGCGATCATGACCGCGGCTGCGATCGCTAATATCAACCAAAGAATTCCAACTAAATTACGCATAGTAGATCCCCGAAATCACTAAATTACAAAATAAACTTAATCTGTGGATATCAATTAGTGGTTGAATGATGGTGCTAAAATATGCGGCGATGCAATAGTTTTTTTAAGAAATTATTAATTTTTATGGCGTTTGCACAACTTTAAATCGGTTGCACAAAATTTTAACACGGAAATTTTTTTTATATAAAATCGCTAATAAAGAAAAATATTTTTTGTTAAAATTGAATTTACTACTGAATTTTAGGGGAATTTACGAATTTATACCATTCATTATACGTAAAAATATCGGTATTTGATATATTTTTGCTTTCTTCAATCAAAAGTTGTGTATAAAAAAAAGACATTAATTTTTGCATTTAATTCGCATTTTAGTGCTTTTATCGATATTCTATCCCAGATTGTATTGCTTTTACCGTAGTAAAAATGCGGAATGTTTGTCCAAATAGGTTTCTAAACTGCCTCAAAAAACATCAATCTTTTAAAATTCTTTATTTCGGATTATTTGGGCAGGGCAGTTATCGACGTCAAAAACTGGACCGATCGGGCTTTTGTTTTCTTTATTGATGCCTGGAAGGAAAGTCGCGTATCATTAAATTAGATGCCTCAGGTCGGCAAACCCAATTGAACCTTTAGCTTATAAACTTGTAGTGTTTCTTCACGCGGCCATTCTGGTGAGGAAAACACAATTCCATCTTCCCAAAACTCCGCCTTATGCCATTTGCTGCGTTCATCGCGTCGTTGTGTGAGGTGATCTAAGATGATCTGACGCATTTTCATTGCTTGATCTGATTGGGCCTCATCATCAATTAGATTGTTAAGTTCGTGAGGATCGTCTTTTAGATTATAAAGTTCATCATCATCACCCCAGACGGATGTGTATTTCCAGTCATCCAGATAAAGAATTTTCTGGAATAGAATATCGCCTGAATGACCAAAATGATCGCAGATCATGTGGTCGCGAAGTTTGCCGTCATTAATCATGGGTAATAGGCTCTCACCATCAGGTTTGAGCGCGTGATCGAATTGAGATACTGCGTCTGCAGCATCCAGCATGGTTGCTGTCACATCCAACAAATTAACGGGTGATGCGATCTCAATATTTTTCGAAACACCCTCCGGCCAGCGCATGACGAGCGGAATACGGCCAACTTCCTCCGTAAAGGACGAATATTTATCCCAGCCAGCACCATGGGCTGCGATGCCATCGCCGTGATCTGCCGTAACAATGAGAAGCGTGTCATCGGCGAAACCAGCTGCTTCAAGCGCATCGCTAATTCTGCCAATCGCTGCATCAGTTTGTAGGCCAGCTGCATAACAACGAGCCATCACGGTTTGCCAGATTTTCCAGTCTGGCCAGCGTTCAAAGGCTCGATGCTGGCAGCGCAGATCTCGTTGGATACGATAACGCCAGGCTTTATCGTCAAGGTTTTCGTCGAAACTTGGATATTTAGGAATGTCATCAGGGTTGATGAGATTGGCAAACTCTTCGCTTGGATAATAAGGATGATGCGGCCCCCACATGCTAATGACCATGGAAAATGGTTTGTCATCTTTTCGTTGCGCCAGTTCTTCGAGCCGTTCAATGGCGAGATTGGCGATAAAGAATTGTTCTTGTACCTCAGCGGATCCTAACAGAACGCCCGCGCCATCCATAAAATCCCATGGCTCATCGGGATTCATTAAAACTTCAGTGCCATCCAGTTCGGGACGCAACAAGTGATGATCAATCCGACAAACAGGTTGCGGTTGATGGATTTTGGCTAAATATTCTTTGTAGCGTTCTGATGCATAAAGATTTCCATATTCAGGCAGGCTCCAGCCGGTGAGACCATAATCTTCAGCCGTTTTATCAATGCCACAATGCCATTTTCCGTAGTAGTAATTGTCATATCCCGCCTTAGTGAGATGCGCATTGTACAATTGCTCATCGTCTCTGAATTCAGTTCGATTGTAAGGAATTGGATATTCACTATTCCAACGCATGCCGTGTTTATCGGGCCGTTTGCCGGTCAAAAAACTTGCACGAGATGGCGTACATACCGGTGTGATGGCATAGGCTTTGTTGAACTTCGCTCCGCCCTCAGCAATCCGTTCCAAATTCGGCCAAGAATAGTCATATCGTTCCGATCCATAATGTCCGGCATAGGCGACATGATCGGCAAGGATCATTACGATATTGGGCTGTTTTGTTTGCGTCATGACCCATCTATCGCGAGATCAAATTCATTCGTCAACCAAACAGTTTGTGAATAATCCGCTTATCCATTGCTGGCTCCTTGGTTAATTGAAATGCGATTTAAGTAATGGGCACTCCATAAACTGACATATTGGCTTTAACTTGTTCGATAAATCTGAGCCCAAGCGCGGACACTGGTCGCGATTTGTGATGGATAATAGCCATGTCGAGATAAATGGATGGTTTAAATGGGCGGACCACATAGCCCTTGCCATCGTCATTGGCGAGTGTGAAAGGGTCAATCAGCGCGACGCCTAAGCCGGTTTTGACAAATTCCAACAAAGATCTGAAAAGGTGAGACTGACATTTGATTCTTAAGCGCGCATTGGAATCTAAGAATAATTGTCGGACGCGAAGGCTGATAATATGGTCAGCGCCCATTTCGATTAACGGAACATTATCGAGATCTTTGGGTGTAATCTCTTCATATTCTGCTAGCGGTGAGTTTTCCGGGATCGCGAGCTGGCACACAAAACGCAATGGATGAGCGACAAGATTTTCATTCAAAACTGGCATTTCAGATACGCCAATTTCGACAAGGCCCGATTCCACCCATTCCTGAATATTGTGCGAATATCTGGTTTGATACAGCACATCGATATTGGGATAATCACGTACAAACTCTGAGACCAAACTGGTCATAAACCCGAAGGACACAGCATGCGTGCATGCAATTTGGAGAGAACCCACGCGTTCATTTTGCAGATTGGTGATGAGATGATCGACACGGCTTAATCCCCGTACAACGGTGTCAATTTCGCTGAACAAGATGCTGGCTTCTGGCGTTGCAACCAATCGACCGCGATCTTTTTTGAAGAGTTCAAGGTTGGTTTTGGTTTGAAGTTGCGCCAGTAAATTACTGATCGCAGGCTGGGAAATTCCTAGGCTCTGCGCGGCTGCTGTGACTGTGCCTTTTTCTACAACTGCATGAAATGCCTGTAACTGTCTGAATATCATTATATCACTTTTTATGATGCTTCTATAAAATAATAGTATTTGTAATTATACCTCAGTCAAGTCAAACTCCCTTTAGGAGAATTTGAGTGAGTACAGAAAATCAACAAAGTGTCATTGTTGTTGGCGCGGGGATCGTCGGTGTTTCAACCGCAATATGGCTGCAGCGCCTGGGAAATAAGGTCACACTTGTGGATCGTGAGGGGCCGGGCGCAGGCACATCTCACGGCAATGCGGGAATTTTGGCATCGATTGCTGTTGTGCCAGTGCCAACGCCAGGTATTTTGAAAAAAGCACCTGGGATGCTGTTCGATCCCAATCAGCCATTATTCGTGAAGTGGTCATATTTGCCAAAACTGCTGCCATTTCTTGGGCGTTATCTCAAAAATGCCAATGACAGCTCCGTTGAACATATCTCGCAGGCATTGCAGGAACTTTTGCATGATTGCCCGGAACAACATTTAGCTGTTGCGGGTGACAGTGACGCGAAAAAATATATTGGCACACAAGATTATTGGTTCGGCTATGACGATGAAGATGCATTTCAAGCTGAAAAATACGTATGGAAAATCCGCAAAAACAGAGGCTATTCTTATAAAGTCAGAAGCGCTGAACAGATCGCTGAATATGATGAAAATCTAGCCGGTCGATTTGGTTATGGCGTGCAATGTGCAAACCATGGCCGCATCTCGGATCCGGGTGCATATGTCAAAGCGCTTGCCGCTGAATTTGAGAAAAATGGTGGAACCATTTCCAAGGCAACCATTACCGGATTTGAAATTAACGGCGATCATTGCGAGCATATCATAACAAGTGATGGTCCGCTTAAAGCCGATAAATACATCATGACCACAGGCGTTTGGACGTCTCAATGGAATGAGATTCTTGGAATTTCTGTGCCGATGGAATCAGAGCGCGGCTATCATGTGGAATATTACAATCCTTCGATAACCTTGAAGTCGCCCATCATGGTGGCAAGTGGAAAATTTGTTGTGAATTCGATGGATGGCCGTATGCGATGCGCGGGCGTTGTCGAATTTGGTGGCCTTAAAAACAAAGCATCAAAAGCACCGCTCGAGCTTTTGAAAAAACAAATGGCCAAATTGTTTCCGGATCTAAAATATGACCGGATTGAAGAATGGATGGGACACCGTCCATCAACTGTCGATTCCCTTCCGGTGATCGGCGTTAGCCCCAAAGTGAAAAATATCATTTTGGGATATGGGCATCAGCATATAGGCTTGTCGGCAGGGCCCAAAACAGGTCAGTGGCTGGCAAGGCTTGCATCAAATCAACCAATCAACACTGATCTTTCTGCTTTTGCAGCAGATCGACAACAAAGAACGGGAGTAAGAAGATGAAAAATATGAAACTAGCATTGGCAACTGGTGCTGCGGCACTTGCGCTCAGCAGTGCGGCATCGGCAGAAAAATGGGATATGCCAATGGCCTATGCAGCAACAAACTACCACTCTGAAATGGGTGTTGTATTTGCTGACAAAGTTAAAGAATACACCAATGGTGCAATTGAAATTACTGTGCATCCAGGTGGCTCGCTCTTTAAAGGTGGTGAGATCAAGCGTGCTGTTCAAACGGGACAAGCACCAATTGGTGAGCGCTTTATGTCTGCGCATGCCAATGAAGCACCATTGCTTGCATGGGACAATGTGCCGTTCCTAGCGACAACATACGAAGAAAATGACATGCTTTGGAAAGCTGCAGCGCCTAAAGTGAATGCTCAGCTTGAAGCACTTAATCTTGTGTCACTTTACACATGCCCATGGCCAGGTCAGGGTTTTTACTTCAAAAAAGAAGTGGGATCATCAAAAGATACGCAAGGCATTAAATTCCGCTCATACAACACAGCAACTGCGACTTTCGCTGAAGAACTTGGCATGGTGCCGGTGCAAGTGGAAGCCGCTGAGCTAAGCCAAGCATTGGCAACGGGTGTGGCTGAAGCCTTTATTTCGTCTGGCTCAACGGGTTATGACCGTAAGGTTTGGGAGCATTTGACACATTATTATAAAGTGAATGCTTGGTTGCCGCGCAATTCTGTCATCGTCAATAAAGGTGTTTGGGATGGTTTGGCAGATGATGTCAAAGCTGGCATTCAAAAAGCTGCTGACGAAACAGGTGCAGCCTGTGCTGCAAAATCAGCTGAACTTGCTAACTGGTACTTCGAGCAGCTTGAAGCCAATGGTATGAAAGTTGAAGATGCTGGCCCTGAATTCTTGGCTGAGCTTCAGGCAATCGGCGAGAAAATGACAGCTGCATGGCTTGAAACAGCTGGCAGCGACGGTCAAGAAATTCTCGACGCTTACAAAGCTATGAAGTAACAATATCCAGGCCCTTCCTCGCGAAGGGCCTGAATTTTATTGAGGGGTATATGATGGATTGGAAACCATTTATTGGTTTGCCGCTTTGGTTTTGGCTATTTGTATTGCCAACGATTTTGACCATTGCATGTTGGTATTTAAAAGATAAGGCGCAAAAAATCTTGGCGCCGATTTGGCGGGTTCTGAATGTGCTCTATACAACAAGCGGCATCATCGCCGCGGTTTTTATGGTCATAATATTACTGCTCATCGTGGCGCAAATGATTGCGAGATGGACTGGCGTTACCTTCCATGGATCAACTGAATTTGCCGGCTATGCCATGGCAGCCACGTCATTTTTTGCGCTTGCACATGCGCTCAACCGCGGCGCTCATATTCGGGTTTCAATCCTTTTGAACCTCAACAATTTCACCAAGAGATGGGTCGATATCTTTGCGCTCTTTGTTGCGGCTCTCATCGCAACATATTTTGCCAGATACGCCATCAAGGCCAATATCTTTTCAGAAATGCTCAATGACAGAACCCAAGGGCAGGACACCGTTCCTGAATGGTTGTTGACCCTGTTTGAAACCATTGTGACGAGCCCCACGCAATGGGCTACCCTTTGGTCGCAAACAAGTTCTGAGATGGTTTATACACCATTATGGCTGCCGCAAATTCCAATGTCGATTGGCACCACGCTTCTGGCGATCGCATTATGGGACAATCTCATTCGGTTCGTTGTTCTCGATAAAAGCAATATCAAAGGCGAGATGGTCTGATGACAGAAATATATGCAACTATTATCTTTTTGATCGTCCTCTTTGGCCTTTTAGGTAGCTCGGTTTGGGTCGGGCTCGCGCTGATGGGCGTTGCTTGGGTTGGGCTTGAATTATTTACATCTCGTCCGGCAGGGGATGCGATGATCACTACCATTTGGACAGGTGCATCGAGTTGGACACTCACCGCTTTGCCACTTTTCATTTGGATGGGTGAAATTTTGTATCGCACGCGATTATCACAAGATATGTTCCGAGGGCTGGCACCTTGGATGAGATTGCTGCCTGGCGGATTGCTGCACACCAATATTGCGGGCTGTACGATTTTTGCGGCCGTGTCTGGATCATCTGCTGCCACGCTGACAACCGTTGGCAAAATGTCTATTCCGGAACTACGACGTCGTGGTTATCCTGAATATATGATTATCGGCACACTAGCTGGTGCTGCGACTTTGGGCTTGATGATCCCGCCTTCGCTGACGCTGATTGTATATGGCGTGACGATTAATGAATCGATCTCCAAATTATTCCTTGCCGGTGTGATCCCCGGTCTCGTGCTGGCGAGCCTTTTTATGAGCTATATCGTTGCTTGGCATTTTGTCCGCAAAAGCGAACGCCCAGAAGCTGATAAAGCCATGGGACTTGGAGATATGTTCCGTGAAAGCAGGTTCCTCATTCCGGTATTGGTTTTGGTCTTTGCAGTGATCGGTTCGATGTATTTTGGTTGGGCGACCGCGACAGAAGCGGCGGCCGTTGGTGTAATCGGTGCGTTGGTTTTAGCAGCCTCGCAAAGATCGCTGAACTTGAGCACTTTTTACGAAAGCTTGATGGGTGCAACACGGACATCTGCCATGATCGCGCTCATTCTTATGGGCGCTGCATTCTTATCGCTTGCGATGGGTTTCACCGGCATTCCCCGCGCGTTGGCGTCATTCATTGATGGACTTGGACTTTCACCAATTGCGCTCATTGCGATGTTGACGGTGTTCTACATTATCCTTGGCATGTTCTTGGACGGAATTTCATCAGTTGTTTTGACCATGGCCATTGTTGAACCGATGATCCGTCAAGCTGGCATTGATGTGATCTGGTTCGGTATTTTCATTGTGATCGTTGTTGAAATGGCGCAGGTGACACCACCAATTGGGTTTAATCTATTTGTGCTTCAGGGCATGACCTCACATGAAATTTCCTATATTGCCAAAACTGCAATTCCAATGGTTTTACTCATGGTATTGATGGTGATTATTTTGGTGACCTGGCCTGAATTGGCAACTTGGTTGCCAGATAATATGCGCGCAACACCTGGATAGCTGACCAACACAATTTAAGGACAAGGATGCGACTTCTATCCTATATCGGACAGCGATCCGGCATTTTTCTGATGGCTGGGGTGTTTGTTGCTGCACTCTTGCCGGAAGTATCTTCGGTCATGCGGCCAGCTTTGCCATTCCTCGTTGCGTTGATCCTTGCTGTGGGCTTTGCGCAGTTTGATTTCCAAAAAGCCAGTCTTGAATTGCTCAAGCCGAAGCATTTTTCGAAAACATTACTGATTGTGGTCGCGGGGACTTTGTTGGTTGCGTTTTATATTCGAGTTTTTTTATTACTTTTTGAAATACCCGGCGAGTATCTTTTACTGATCACTGTTTTTATCGCTGCGCCACCCTTGAGCTCGTCTATCAGTCTGAGCATGTTAATTGGGTTCAATGCGCGATTAACTTTGCAAGTCGCGCTATTGGGCATGCTATTGGTGCCGTTATTGGGCCCGCTTTGCTTTGCCATTGTTGGAATAGATATATCAGTTGCGCTTTGGATGATGGGATTTGACATTGCATTGATGATTATCGGTGGATTTGTCATGGCAATGCTCATTCAGCGTTTGGTGGGTCGGGAACGCATTGCATCCAATAAGGATGTGTTTTCAGGTGTTGCCGTTTTGACCATGATATTATTCTTGTTTCCACTTTTTGATGGGGTGGTTGAGCAAATTATCGATGCACCGTGGCAGGCGTTTTATCTGTTATTGCTCGCACTTGCGTTAAATTTAGGTGGTCATGTATTTATGCGCTGGGCTTTGCGACAAAAGATGCCATCTGATCAGGCTGATGCGCTGGGCTTTATGTTTGGTAATCGCAATGTTTCGATTTATCTGGCGGTCTTGCCGTTTAATCCATTGCTCAGTGTCTTTATCGCTGTCGCGCAAATACCCATCTATATAACGCCGGCGATATTCGCCAAGCGTGGATCTAAATCACAAGGTGAGGGGCTTTGATGTGACCAATCAAAAGCTTGGCATATTGATGCTGGATACTCAGTTTCCCAGAATATTAGGGGATGCTGGAAATCCTGATACCTATCCAATGGATGTTTTGATCGAGATGGTCGAAGGCGTAAGCAGTCTTGATGTCGTCAATGATAAGTCATTGTCCGACGAGATTTGCCAGAAGTTCATAAATGCGGCGCAAGCGCTGGAAAGCCAAGGCGCGACTGCCATCATCTCAACATGTGGGTTTTTGTTCAAGGAACAGGAAAAAATCGAACAAGCTGTTGATGTGCCGGTGATGGTCTCGTCGCTTTCACTCTATGGGAAAATCAAGACTGAATTGGGTGCTAAAAAGATCGCAATTCTCACAGCTTCCAAACCCGATTTGAGTGCACTTATCAAATTTTCGGATCGAATAGCATCTGATGAAATTGAGATCATTGGCATGGAGAATTGTAAAGCGTTTTCAGAAGCTATTTTGCAAGAAAAGCAAAAGCAATCAACAATCTTGAACGCGGATAATATCGAACAGTTTGTGAAAAATGAGATCGCCGATCTCCTGCAAAGAGACCGAGATATCGGCGCAATCTTAATCGAATGCGGAAATTTGCCACCATATATTTCAGCAATCAAATCTATCACCGATTTACCTGTTTATTCCATCCTTGATGGTGTTGATCTCATGATGTCTGGGACGCGGAGCAACAGATAAAATTTCGTACCTAATCAACACCTCTTGGGATCTTGTTAGCAGGGTCGTAAAGACATAGATCGGTCACTTTAGCCATGACCACTTCTCCCAGAAGAGACACTTCCAACGCCGTTCCTATTTGCGCGTGATGCGGTGATATATAGGCCATTGCCAGGTTTTTATTCGTCCGATAGCCCCATGCAGCTGACGTAATGGCACCTACGGGACGTCCATTTGAGAATACGCCGTCATTGGGTTGCGCCGGCGCGGTTTTGTTGTCCAACTCAAGCACGACCCGTTGCCTGCGATTTCCGATCTTTATTTGCGCTTGCAACCCTGCTTTTCCTGGGAAGTCTTTCGTTAGATCCACAAATCGATCTAATCCAGCTTCGATTGGATTATATTCGGTAATGAAATCGCCCTTCCAGTGGCCATATCCTTTTTCCAAGCGCATGGAATCAATTGCAAACATGCCAAAGTGGGTCAGGTTGTATTGACGACCAGCTTGGGTCAATGCTTCATAAGCTGCATATAATTGCGTGTTGGGTATGTGAAGTTCAAATGCTTGTTCACCAGAATAGGAAATGGCAATTGCCAAAGCTTCCACATGCCCGATGAATACCTGTCGGGCGGTTAACCAAGGGAACGCCTTTTGACCCCAATCTGTGCGAGGTGAAACCGCGGACAACAGCTTGCGTGCATTGCTACCAGCGATAACGACCATCGTGTGCGTATTTGTGTAGCTTTCGATTTGAATATCGCTATTTTCTGGCAGTCTTTTTTGGAGCCAATCCATATCGTGAAATTCGGCAGTTGCTGCTGATCCATAAAAAACTTCATGATCATTGAGAGGGACGATCGTGCCTTCACATTCTATATTTCCGCTTGGCGTCAGGAAGTAACACAGATTGGCTTTTCCGATTTTTTCTGAAACACGTGAGCAAGTCAGACTACTTAGCCAATCCAAAGCACCCGTGCCGCGAATGCGAAAATGATTAAATCCGGATAATTCGGCGATGCCAACATTTTTGACCACAGCGTCGATCTCGGCCGCGACGACTCCATGCCAATTTTGAAAGCTATAGCCGTGGCTTGTCTCGAAATTTCTATTTGGCTTGTAATACTCGGTGCGTTCCCAACCATTTACGACACCAAATTCTGCACCTTTGTCTTTAAGGATTGGATAGAGTGGTGACGCCTTTGCTGGACGTCCGGCTGGTCGATGCTCATGAGGAAGATGCCAAACAAATTCGTGTTGATAATCCTCGATGGATTTGAGTGCGGTATATTCTGTGTTTGCATAGCTTGTGATCCGCCTCGGGTCCAATTGCCAGGTATCCCATTCCGTTTCCCCGTGCACCATCATTTGTGCGATCATTTTGCCATAGCCGCCACCTTCGCCAATGCCGACGCGCAAACCGTTCATTGACCAACAATTGCGAAAACCTGGTTGTTTACCCACCAACGGACCGGCATCAGCGGCGTAAGAAATTGGACCATTGACGACGGATTTAATGCCAACTTCTTGCAAGCATGGAAGGCGATCAAAAATCGGTTCCATCTTTGGCAGTAATCTATCGAGATCATCTGGGCATAACGCGTTGACAAAGTCGGGATCAATTCCATCCATGCCAAAGGTTTTACAATCATGCTCATAAATGCCGACCAGTAAGCCCTTCTTTTCCTGACGCATATAAAAAGTGTCGCGCGGACAACGCACCATCGGAACGCGATCGTTTCGCTGGATAAGATCCGGGATATCTTCGGTGATGAAATACATATGTTCCATCGCGATGACGGGATATTTTATGCCCATCATGTCGCCGATTTCATTGACCCTGTAACCTGCGGCAATAACAATATGTTCGGCGATAATGGTACCGCTTTCAGTGGTGACCTCCCACTCGTTATTTTTAAGTTGTTTGAGGCCTGTCACGGGGGTGTTGCGATGAATGGCTGCGCCTGCTTTTCGTGAACGCGCGGCAAGTGCCTGGCATAATTGGGCCGGATCAATATCCCCATCCTTCTCATCCCAGAGAGCAGCAATCACACCGTCAGTATCCAACAATGGATTGCGCGCTTTTGCTTCGGCAGCCTCGATCAGATCGAAATTGATGCCAATACCATTGGCGACCGAGATAATGTGATGCACTTCTTCTAAATGAGCGGGGTTGGTGAGAAGCCGCATGCCGCCAGTGCCATAATGATAATTTATCGGATAGCTGGGGTCTTCGGAGAGCTCTTTATACAGTTTGATTGTGTAATCGCGAAGCAGCAGCAAGAGCTGGTTAAAAGCAAGGCTGGGGCATTGCGCCGCTGAATGCCACGTTGTGCCTGAGGTCAATTCATTGCGCTCAAGGAGTACGACATCCGTCCAACCTTCTTGCGTCAGATGGTAAAGGGTAGATAAGCCACCAATTCCGCCACCAATAACAACTACTCTCGCATGTGATTGCATATTTAAACTGCCCTTTTAAATGTCTTTCGATGAGCATGCCAGAAACCTTTAACTTTGAAAAACAGAAGATATAGAATATAAAATTCTAAAAAATAGAATTATCAAAAGTGAGAATCTTTCATGGATGTGACTTTAAAGGCGATGCGCTATTTTCTGACTGCTGTTGAATCTGGGAGCATTGCTGGCGCGTCAAAGAAAATGAATGTCGTTCCTTCGGCCATCTTCACAGCAGTTAATCAAGTTGAAGAGGCTTTTGGGCTTCAGCTAACTCTTCGTCACCGGTCCAAAGGTATTACACCCACTGCCACTGGATTAATTGTTATGAAAAAGCTTCAGCACTTGCTGGATGAATATGACACTGTAATGGGGGAGGGCGCAGATCTAAGATCCAAACTGACAGGCAGCCTGCGCGTTGGATATTATGCGCCAATCGCACCCGCATTTGTTCCGGCAATCACAAGCACGCTTTTAGAGGGTAATTCAGGTATTGATGTCAAATTTACAGAATGTGATAATCATAGCGCGCAACTTGGTTTAATTGATGGCACTTACGATGTGATCATATGTGTTGCGAACGCAATGCACCCTCAGATCACATTTGAGCCGCTGACTGAAGTGTCCGCATATTTGCTCACATCTGAAACACATCCGTTTGCATCGCAGACAAGCGTTGATGCCAAAAATTTGGCAAATGAAAAACTCGTCCTCTTAGATTTGCCGGTGGTAAGTGAATATTATGGGCAATTATTTGAAGCGGCCGGCGTATCTCCAGACGTGATCGCAACATCAAGCTCAGTTGAGATGGTGCGTAGCATGGTTGGACAGGGTATTGGATGCTCTGTGCTGCATATGCGACCGGCAACAGACATTAGTTATGCGGGGCAACGCGTTGTTGCCGTACCTTTCGATCCACCATTGGAACCTTTGCAGATAGCTCTTGGATATCTGCCCGATAATCCACGGCGTTTGGTCAGCGCTTTTGTCAACGAGATTAGCAACTATTTTGAAGGTGACGATGTGCAGAAATTTCTAGTGAAAGTGACTTAGCAGCAAAATGCGTGGATCAGTTTATCCCGTCATAAAACTTCCCGGCATCAATAGATGCGATAGATAATGCAAGCTCGACTGCAGCCTATCGCGGTCGATTGTACCACCCAAGCATAATCTGACATGTTCATCCGCATTGCCACCAACGGTAAATGCATCTGATGGAATGATGCCGATATGCCGCCCAGCCATATTGGCAATGATTTCCGCGCGTGCTGCACCCTCAGGAAGACGTAGCCAAATATTGAACGCGTTCTCCGCGGAATTAAAATCTAGACCATCAAGAGCTTTCGTCGCCATATTTTGTCTGATCGCGGTTTCAGAGCGGATGAACCGTCTAATTTGGTCAGCCGTGCCATCCTCAATCCAACAGGTTGCCAGTGCCATCGACATGGGAGATGGCATCACAGTCAATGCTCTTAAAGTTTGCGCAAGTGCGAGTGTGTGTTTGGCAGACGGGGTCACCGTGTAGGCAATGCGCAATCCAGCACCAATGCATTTCGCCAAGCCACCGATGTGCCAAGTTAAATCCGGCGAAGACACAGCCAAAGGCGCCGGCGCTTTTTCAGGGATAAAACCATAGGCATCGTCCTCAATCAGCTGTAGTCCATGTTTATTGATGATCTGAGAAATCGCTAAACGTCGTTCGGTTGGGATCGTAATCGTTGTTGGATTGTGAAGTGTTGGGTTGAGATAAAGCGCTTTTGGTTTGTGTTGTTTGATGGCTTTTTCGAGCGCATCTGGCAAAATTCCATCTTTATCCATTTCTAATCCAATGAGTGATACACCCATAAGGTTGGCGATGTTGCGGATCCCAGGATAGGTAATTTTTTCACATAGGATACAATCGCCTTTGTCGGCGATCATGGATAAAATAGCAGTCATTGTTGCATGGGCGCCTGGTGTCACCGCAACGCGTTCAAGTTTGGGCACCATGCCACGGAGCGAGAGCCAGCTCGAGGCTGCAATTTTATCTTTCTCACCACCTAGCGCTGTTTGGTATCGCAACAGCCCAAGCATATTGGTGGAGATGTAATCCAATCCCTGCTGCATCGCTTCTATTAGCTTTGGATCTTTGGTTTCTGGCGGCATATTCATCGAAAGATCTTCAGCCGCGGATCTTTCGGCATCTGGCTGCGCACCATGTCTTGAGCTACGGGCGATAAATGTTCCGCGCCCAACTTCGCTTCTTACTAACCCACGTGCTTGCGCTTCTGCATAGGCACGGGTAACCGTTGTAAAATCAATGCCGAGACGAGACGCTAATTTTCGTTGCGGAGGTAAGCGCGTACCAACCTTAAGAACGCCGCTTCTGACATCCTCGGATAGTGCATCTGCAATAGCGAGATATCTCGGCGTTCCGTCATTGCTTAGAATTGGTTTCCAATCGATCATGAATAGAGTGCCCCCGCAAAATTGTTACATACAATTGTTGCACAATGTATGGATCATTTTCTTCACCTTATCAAGATGTTTTGTTGCGGTTTTTTGACTATTTATCGGTCATTCACTGCGCATTTAATGGGTTTTTGCATACTAAATATGCATTTTGTACTTATAATGATTTTTTATTGTATGTAGATTACACTTATTATTGACACATACAATTTGTGTGACTTAGCCTTATGTTGTCATTTAGAAGGAGTTTAAAATACCAGCTGTAGCTAAGGAAGCTCACAAAGACGGAGATTACTTCGTCGATTACGAAGAAAAAGTTTTTGAGGATGTTAAAGCCGATGAAGGCGAGAAAGCATTGGTCACATTTCATACCGTTGCGTTTGAAGGTTCAATCGGATTAGTTAACATTCTCAATGCGATACGCCTAAATCGTAAGGGTTATGAAACATCGATATTGCTGTATGGTCCAGGTGTGACATTGGGAATTCAACGCGGTTTCCCAACATTGGGCGATGAAGCATTTCCAGGTCACCAAAACTTTGCAGTGAACTTGCAAAAGTTCATGGGAGAAGGTGGCAAAGTGTATGCATGTCGTTTCGCATTGCAAGCACTTTATGGCCATGGTGAGCCATCACTTTTGCCGGGAATTACACCGATCGCACCGCAAGATGTGCTCGATTGTATTCTCATCCACAAAAAGGCAGATGCCGTCATTTTGGATACCTGGACTGTGTAATCCAATCCTTGTCAGGCCGCATCGATCGGCCTGACAAATCTTATTCTTTATCCTTAAAGTGGGGAATGTGATATTCATGCGAACCGATATTGTCAGAGCCGCAGCCGTTCAAATCGCACCTGATCTTTCAGGACGCGAAAAAACGATGGAACGGGTGTTAAACGCGATTGATGAAGCAGCATCAAAAGGTGCTGAATTTATCGTCTTTCCCGAGACATTTATTCCCTATTACCCCTATTTTTCATTTGTTCTGCCGCCCGTCCAACAGGGAAAGCCGCATCTAGAATTGTATCAGGAAGCGGTTGTTGTGCCATCTGCGGAAACCAAGGCGCTTGCAAATGCTGCGCGCAAAGCCAACGCGGTGATCGTTATGGGCATAAATGAGCGTGACCACGGCTCGCTTTATAATACCCAATTGG
Source organism: Lentilitoribacter sp. (assembly GCA_963691785.1). Taxonomy (GTDB): domain Bacteria; phylum Pseudomonadota; class Alphaproteobacteria; order Rhizobiales; family Rhizobiaceae; genus Lentilitoribacter. The sequence continues at coordinate 3,249,152 of OY829371.1, read as the reverse complement.
TGTTTGATGCGAGTGAAGAGATTGTTCTCAAGCGCCGGAAGATCACGCCGACCTATCATGAACGAATGGTCTGGGGGCAAGGCGATGGCTCTGGGTTGCAAGTTGTTGAGACAAAAGTGGGTCGTGTAGGTGCACTGGCCTGTTGGGAACATTATAATCCATTGGCCCGTTATGCTTTGATGGCCCAGCATGAGGAAATCCATGCAGCCCATTTCCCAGGTAGTCTCGTCGGTCCGATATTTGGCGAACAAATAGAAGTGTCCATGCGGCACCATGCACTTGAAGCGGCTTGTTTTGTGGTCAATGCAACGGGGTGGCTGACGGAAGAACAAATTCAATCCATTCATCCAGATCCTTCCCTGCAAAAGGGTTTAAGAGATGGCTGTATGACATGCATTATTTCACCTGAAGGACGCCATGTTGTTGAACCCATCACCGAAGGTGAGGGCATCTTGATTGCCGATCTGGATATGAAGCTCATCACAAAGCGCAAACGGATGATGGATAGTGTCGGGCATTATGCGCGGCCCGAGCTTTTACATTTGGTGCATGATCAGCGCCCAACTCAGGTGCGTCAGGTTTCAAATCTCGACACTTTAGAACCCAATATGCCCGATTTAGCAGACATCGCACAAAAGGAATTTGAACATGTCGATTTCTGAGCTCATCAATGATTTACAAACCAAAGGCATGCGCCTTGATGACCCGAATGCCGGTCATGAAAGTCGACGTGGTGGTGCGGGACCCTCAGACCATAAAGCGTTGACGATTGATGGCACTACGGTGATGGTGCCCGTGCATACAGAACCCGCATTTAAGAGCCCCTATTTGGTAAAAGCGCCGGACCAAGATGGCACGTCTCAGGTCACTAAAAACGGTCACGACGTGGCGCGGATCAAATTTCCTGGACGACCAAAATTTTATGATCTGAAAACGGCGGAAGGTATTCCATATAATCAGATCGCTACTTTGCATTCACGGAACGTTTTGGCGACAACGGTTTTGCAAACCTGTATTCGCTATGAAAGCCGCAAGAAGACCTGCAAGTTTTGTTCCATTGGCCAAAGCTTGGCTGCAGGTCGAACAATCGCCCATAAAACCCCGGAGCAATTAGCGGAGGTCGCCAGGGCGGCTGTTGAATTGGATGGGATTGAGCACATGGTCATGACAACGGGCACACCTGCGAGTGATGATCGCGGTGCGTCTGTATTGGTCGAAAGTGCATTAGCGATTAAGGCTGCCGTTGATATTCCCATCCAAGGCCAGTGCGAACCACCTGCGGATGATATTTGGCATCAGCGCATGTTTGATGCAGGCATTGATAGTTTGGGCATGCATTTGGAAGCTGTCACACCGGAAGTTCGCGCTGATGTGATGCCGGGAAAAGCCTCGGTTCCGCTTGAGAAATATTTCTCGTCGTTTGAGGCGGCGGTCAAAGTGTTTGGACATGGTCAAGTGTCGACTTATATTCTGGCAGGTTTAGGCGATACGGCCGACGCCATTTTGGAAATGTCGGACAAGCTTTGCAAAATGGGTGTTTATCCTTTTGTCGTTCCCTTTGTTCCCATTTCAGGAACACCGCTTGAAAGTCTACCAGCGCCAAAATCAGAATTCATGGCAGCAATCTTAAAGCCATTGAGCGAAATGATCCGAAATTCTGGAATGAAATCTGAGGATATCAAAGCCGGTTGCGGCCGTTGCGGTGCATGTTCTGCGCTTTCGACATATGAGAAGTTAAAGGTCTGAACATGCCGAAAAACGTCATCCCTTTTCATTCACCAGGTTATTTTATTCGCGCAGCCTCCACGCCTTGGGAGCGGCAGGGTGCGTTTGATTTACGCAATAAAGTCTTCGTGGGTGAGCAAGGCATATTCAAAGAGCATGATCGTGATGATGTTGATGAGATCGCGACCCATCTCGTAGCGATTTCGACTATTGCCCATGAAGCGCATTCGGTCGTTGGTACAGTACGCATTCATTCAGCAGAACCTGGGGTCTGGTGGGGCTCTCGTCTTGCTGTTGATCCTGCATATCGCAATGTTGGTCGTTTGGGTGCCGAGCTGATTTCCCTTGCCGTGCGGAGTGCCAATGCGCGGGGGTGCCGTTTGTTCAACGCACATGTTCAGATGCAAAATGTTGTTCTTTTTAGGCGCATGCGTTGGAAACCGATCCAAGAGGTAGATTGTCATGGTGTGGCGCATATGTTGATGTCGGCTGATCTTGCGCATTACCCGCCGAATTATAGTCCAGAAGATGGTTGGTACCATCGACCTTATAAAATTGCGGCGTAATCAGATGGATATTTCGCAATTGGCATCAGAGTTGAGATTGCACCCGTCAATTACCTCAAAGCTTTCGATATCGGATGCTGTATGTGGGCTGCGGATTGGGCCTGAAAGCGCGGGGAGCCCGGGTGATGATGCGGCATTCCTGAAACGCCCAGATGGGGGATTTGATTTGTTGGCGGGGGAGGGTTTTATTCCTTCCTTTGTGAATGATGATCCATGGTTTGCCGGCTGGTGTGGCATCATGGTTAATGTGTCCGATATTGCAGCCATGGGTGGTCGTGCAATTGGTGTGGTTGATCAAATTTGGGCGCCGAACGCAGAGATCGCCAAGCCGCTTTTAACCGGACTACGCGATGCAGCTGCTGCCTATGGAGTTTCAATATTGGGTGGGCACACAAATTTTTCAGCGTCTGAGTTGAACTTGGCGGTGTCGATCTTTGGGCGCGCGAATAAATTGATTACAAGTTTTGATGCAGAGCCCGGTGATGTGTTGATTGCAGCGATGGATCATCGAGGAAGCTACCGAAATTTCGACAACTTTTTTGCTGCTGGCAATCGCTCACCTGAAGAGTTGCGTTCTGATTTGGAATTACTGCCGCAATTGGCGGAAGACGGATTGGTCCGCGCTGGAAAAGATATTAGCCAAGGTGGAATGATCGGAACGGCCCTGATGCTGGCTGAGTGTTCGGGTGTTGGGATAGACATTGATATCGCCCACATCAAACCACCAGAACATATCGGCGTCCAGCGTTGGATGCGATCATTTCCAAGTTTTGGATATTTGTTGTCTGTTTCGCCGCAATACGTAGTCGAGGTTCAGCAGCGATTTGCGGAGCGGGGAATTACTGCGCAGGCGATCGGTTCGATCAATCAAAATACATCTATTGATCTGAGCTTCGATGGTCGCTCGACGCCATTTTGGAACTATCAAGAAACAGCTTATCTGGGATTGGGAAAACGGGAGGCCTGTTATGCCTGAAGTTTGGTTCACGCTTAAATGGCCCGATGGCAGTCGGGAGCGGTGTTATTCGCCGTCGACCATTGTCACCAAACATCTATCGGCCAATACGACCTACCCACTTTCCGATTTTAGTTTGCGTGCAACGACAGCATTGCAATCTGCGTCAGATCGCGTTGAACAGATATACGGTCATCCGTGCAGTCGCGCGATGGGGCAATTGGAGCGTATCAAACAACAGATTTCAAAATTTGAGCAAGGCCATGACCCAATGGTCACCTGTTTAAGCATGTCTTCATAGGGGAGCTTTTTATGAATTTGACAAATACCAATGAAAACAAAATCCAAATTCCTGTCGTCATAGTTGGCGGCGGACAAGCGGGCCTTACTGTAAGTTGGTACTTACAGAAAAAGGGCATTGAACATGTGGTATTGGAGAAATGTCAAAAGTTTCATTCCTGGCGTGAAAATCGCTGGGACAGCTTCTGCCTTGTCACACCAAACTGGCAATGCCGTTTGCCGAATTTTCCTTATTCAGGAGATGATCCTGATGGCTTTATGCTTAAGGATGAAATTGTCGAATATCTTGATGGGTTCGCGGATAGTTTTGATCCACCGATATTGGAGAATGTTGAAGTCAAAAAAGTGAGCAAAGATGCTGATGGTTATGATGTTATCACGTCTGATGGTCATTGGCATTGTTCGCAAGTGGTGATCGCCACAGGTGGGTATGATGCGCCCATTGTTCCCCCCTATGCAGAAAAGCTCGACCCATCTGTGATGCAGATGCATTCGAAAGATTATCGCCGGCCAGCGCAAATTCCTCAAGGTGCTTCCCTTATTGTGGGGACGGGGCAATCCGGCGTGCAGATTATGGAAGATCTGGTGCGTGACGGCCGAAAAGTTCATCTCGCTGTTGGACCTGCCCCGCGTAGCCCGCGGAAATATCGTGGGCGTGATGCAACGGATTGGCTTTATGACATGGGGCATTATGACATTACAATTGCTGAGCATCCTGATCCACATAAAGCGCTCACGCAAACCAATCATTATATGTCAGGGCGTGATGGCGGTAAGGAAATCGATCTTCGACGCTTTGTCGTTGAGAGCAATGTTAACCTTTATGGCTCGCTATCAGATATGGATGTTGAAAAGCTGTGTTTTCTTCCAGATTTACGCAAAAATCTGGATGACGCGGATAATAGCTATCTCGGTATTCGCAACGTTATTGATGAATATATTTCAAAGAATGACATCTCTGCCCCAATGGAAGCGCCTTTCGAAAAGCTTTGGGAACCGGAAGAAGAGATCACTGAAATTGATCTTAAAGAGCACGGTATAACATCGGTTATTTGGTCAATTGGTTTTAGACCGAATTATGATTGGATTGATGCCGATGTGTTCGATGAAAAAGGCCGACCTGTCTATAATCGTGGTGTTTGTGATGTGCCGGGATTTTACTTCATTGGTTTGGGTTGGCTCAACAAATGGGGATCAGGGCGTTTTCTTTCCATCAATGAAGATGGACGATATCTCGCAGACCATATTGAGAAGAGCTTAAACCAAGATGCGGTGGTGGCAGCTGAATGAATAGTCACGCAGCATTTGAGACACATCATATTCAAAAGATCGATTGCACCCGTTCAATAACGCTTGGCATGGCCGAGTTGCAACCAGATGGCATATCAGAGCAGTGGTTTTTGAAACTCGGTGGGGATATTCATTGGTCTTTAATTGCCCAAGCCATGGGTCAAAAACATGCTGCGTTTGAAGATATCTATGGAAGAGAGGTTTATGCGGCGTTTTGTGCGACGTCGATCGAGCTTTCGCCACAAGCCAAATTGCTTGCGAAAGATGTGGAGATCACCTCCAGCCTTTATCAAGTCAGCCATCACCAGATCGGTTCGGTTCATAAAATATTGTTGGCGAAGGAAGAGATCGCATCTTTATCGATGATTTCAACTTTTGTGAGCCATGGTGGGGATAAGGCGAATACGTCCATTGTTCGCAATAAATATATGCCGAGTTTGTCTTTAGACATGGCACCGCAAAAAATATTGGCTTTGGCCGAACACGCCAGAACTACCGCCCGCGTAAATGCAAATCCGGTGATGAAGTGCGATCAAAACCAAGCTATCATGCCCTGCCGATCACTCGATTTTAATGCAGTTGGTCTTTTATATTTTCCTAGCTTCTCAAAATTCGCTGAGAATTTTGAATGTCAAATGCAAAAGACAACTCAGCCATTAAAGCGGAGAGACGTCGTTTACCTTGGTAATTTAGATATTGGCACTTCCATTAATCTCGCATCATCAGGAACAGATGTTTTTATTCATCGAGATGATGGAAAAGTGATCGCAAAAGTCTCTTCTAAACGATGAGCTCTGCCGGGAAACTAATTCTTTGCCAGCTCCACTCGCTGCCCAGATAATCCGATATTGAGCGAGAATGACCCTTCATTAACGAGCCAACGGCGGATGGTGAAAGTTCTACCACCCTTTTTGTGCATCGGGTCATTTTCAGTGATTTCACGCGCTTCTTCTAAAGAGCTGGCATTATAGATAATCATGCCACCACCACTCATTTCTTCGCCTGTAGCATCTGATAAGGGCCCAGCGAGAAAGAGTTTGCCCTGTGCTTCCATCTCACCTTGGTAAGCGAGATGTTCGGGCAAGATGGCCAGCATTTGTTCTGGTGGCATGGCTGGTGTTGATTCGACAATATATAATTCGAAAGCAAGAGATCCGCGCTCTTTTGATGTCTGACGGTAGTCTTTCCAGCTTGGCATTTTATCAATTCCTCCACATTCTCTACAAAACCATACTTTATTATAAATTCGGGTCAAATAAAAAATATCGATATTTATTGACAAATGGGTATAAATATGGGTATTTTTGAATTATAGAGGTTTGGAAGTAAGATTCCTAAAGTGCGGGAAACGTCGAATGAATATGAATGTGCCAAATAGTGCACCCACTGGTGAAGAGTTATTGAAGTTGCGAGAAGCGGCTCAACAAGATGCGCGTGACTTAAAATCAAGAATTCACCAATTGGATGACGCATCGATTGATTTAATTCTGTCTGGTGCGCGTTCTCACTATGCTTGGACTGATAAACCAATCGACGATGGGCTCATTCATCGGCTTTACGATATTGTGAAAATGGGTTCGACCAGCATGAATGGCTGCCCGGCACGTTTTGTCTTTGTGAAAACACCCGAAGGAAAAGAGCGCGTCGCAAAATCATTAAAGCCTGCAAATGTGCCAAAGATGATGGGTGCGCCACTGACGGTGATTGTGGCTTATGACACTGAGTTTTGGAAAGAATTGCCCAAACTCTTCCCACATGAAGACAGACGGCATCTCTTTAAAGACAAACCTGAATATTCTGAAGAGACAGCGTTTCGCAATTCCACCCTGCAGGGCGGATACTTGATGATCGCTGCCCGCGCGCTTGGTCTTGATATTGGTGCGATGTCTGGATTTTCCAACGCAGTGATTGATGAAGAGTTTTTCAAAGGGACAACGGTTAAATCGAATTTCCTTTGCAATATTGGTTATGCTGATGAAACAGCTTTGTTCCAGCGTTTGCCGCGTTTTGATTTTGATGATGTGTGTGAGGTCGTTTAATGGTTGATCTAAAACCTCAAATGACTGTGAAATTAAGGGCTAAGGCACAAAGTCCGTCTCATTCATTGTCCAATGTTTCAATTCGTGATCTAAATTTTGCAATTGATGAGCCTGAAGCGCGTGGCGGCACAAATTTAGGGCCAACACCGACGGACACAGCAATTTCCGCGCTGATCGGATGCACGAATGTGATTGCACATAAATGCGCTGAATCATTGCTCATTGATATTGGTCATCTGGATATTTCGGCTGTTTGCGATTTTGATCGACGAGGCGTGACACTTCAGGAGGAGATTGACGTCCCGTTTGTTAAAATTAAGCTGACCGTTGAAGCTGACGGCACAGCGACAGAAGCTGAATTGGCAAGATTGGCTGAAGAAGTATCAAAATATTGCCCGCTTTCGAAGCTTTTCAAGCAAGCGGGAACTGAAATTGAAGAGAGTTGGGTGCGCAAAAACGATTAGATGAAACAACAGGTTGCTGGATTGGTCTGAGGAGGCTCTGTTTCATCAATTTAACTATTAGGTTTGAGATCTATCCCGGTTTCAAACACAATTTGGGAGGAAGAAAATGTTAAAATTAGTCAAACAAATCAGTACTACGAGTGTGGTACTCGCAGCATTGGCGCTTGGTGCGAATACTGCTTTACACACAAATGAGGCGTCCGCCGCTGAAACAATCAATATGATTGCGATCGATGGATATCCAGAGCGTTCCATGTGGGTGAAAGAATTCTCAGGTTTCTTTATTCCGCGCGTGAATGAAGAGCTTGCTGCAGGCGGCAAATATGAAATCAAATGGCAAGAGGGTTATGGCGGCACGATTGTTAAGCCTCGCGGTGTGCTCGAAGGCATTCAGCTTGGTCTTGGCGATATCGGTATTGTGACAACAATTTTCCATAACTCAAAGCTACCTAGCCAAGGTATTTCGGCGGTGACACCGTTTATTGCGGCTGATGCACGCGTTGTCGCTCAGGCAGTTGATGAAATTGCCCGCGAATTCCCGCAAATGGCGAAAGAGCTGGATGCAGAAAACCAGGTTTATCTTGCAACAGGCGTAGTACTGGATACCTATCAGCTATTTTCTAAGACACCGATCAACTCGCTGGCTGATTTGGAAGGTAAAAAAGTTGCAGGTGCCGGATATAACCTCAGATATCTTGAAGGTATTGAAGGTGCAGCTGGCGTACGTGGCGGTCTACCAACATTTTACAATATGATCCAAACAGGTGTGACCGAAGCTGCGATGCTTTGGCCGGAAGCTGCGAAAACATTTAAGATCGCAGAAGTCGCGCCTTACATGCTCAAAGTTGATCTTGGTGCTGTGAATTCCAAAACAGTGACAGTTAACAAAGATGTTTGGAACAAGTTGCCTGATGATGTGAAATCAGTGCTTCAAAAGGTTGCGCTAGAATATCGTGACCATGTTGCAGGTATTGCCATGGATCGTGCAGCTGAATCACTTGAAGCTTATAAAGCTGGTGGTGGTACCGTTGTTGAAATGAGTGCTGAAGCACGCCAAGCATGGGCAGATTCAATGCCGAACATTGCTGTTGATTGGGCTAAGAAGCTTGATTCAGAAGGTGCACCAGGTTCAGATATGCTCAAAGCTTACATTGGTAAGCTCAAAGATGCTGGTTTTACGCCACTTCGTGATTGGGCAGCAGAACTTTAAGACGTTATCCGGCGGAGGAAAAATTTGATGATTAACGCGTTCTTTCGCCGGTTTTTCAAAGGTTCCGTGAGTGTGGCCATTGTCGCCAATACCATCGGAACCATGTTGATCTTCGCACTCGTTGCGATCCTCAACGCTGACGTGGTTGCCAGAGGCATTTTGCACGACCCAATTAACGGTGTGGTTGAGCTTGTGATCTTTTCTTTGGCGCTCATCGTTTTCTTGCAATTACCTGATGTGGTCAGATCAAATCGCCTGACGAGATCAGATGGATTTTTACATCTCATTCATGGGTTCAAACCCAAAGTCGCGTGCAATATCTCACGGATTATCGATTTTATAGCCGGGGTTTTCATGGTGTTGATCGCCTGGACTGTTTGGCCAGAATTTGTCGAATCCTATGAGACCTGCTCATTCTTTGCGGCACCAGAATTTGGGCCGCCATTAACCGGTGATTTTTTCCGTGATTTATCCGACGCATTTGGACGTTGTGAATATGCAGGAACACCGGGAATTTTCACAGCGCCCACATGGCCAGTTAAACTAGCCATCGCATTTAGCGTAACGCTCTGCGCCATCATATTTTTGCTCAAAGCTTTGCTTGATACAGAACAAGCACTTTTGTTTGGTAATCACCAAAAGGCCATGGCTGAGAATGCAAAATCGGTCGACACGTAATGAAGAATAAATACCAAAAAAGAAGCTTGTTATGACACCTGTAGAAATAGGCGCATTTTCAGTCGTCGCAATCATATTCCTTGTCTATATCGGCATGTATATCCCGATCGCTTTGGGTTTGGTGTCGTTTGTCTCCATTTGGTTGATCTCAGGCAAGTCCATCTTAGCGTTTAACTTTTTAAAAGTGGCGGTGGGCGATGGTGTGGAGGAATATGCATTCGCCACCATACCCTTGTTCACCGTCATGGGACTGTTGGTGTCCAGGGCCGGATTAGGGACCGATATTTATACGGTTATGAGTCGTGGATTCCGCAAGATCACAGGCGGCATTGGCATGGCAACTGTGGGCGCAAATGCAGTGTTTGCGGCCGTGACCGGTTCATCCATTGCGTCCGCTTCTGTGTTTACCAAAATCTCCGTGCCAGAGATGAAGCGGCTCAATTACAATCCACGCTTCGCCGTTGGTGTGGTCGCAGGATCATCGGTTCTGGGTATGATTATTCCGCCGAGCGCGATGCTGATTATCTATTCGTTTGTCGCGGAACAATCCGTCGGTGAAATGTTCTTAGCCGGTATTGTCCCTGGTTTGGTTTTAACAGCCGCTTATATCATTGGTATTTTATTGGCGGGGCGTTTTTGGCCATCCTTTATCGGCAAAAACGTGAAAAGCACAGAGGTTGAAGAACTCACGTGGTTTGAGGTGTTTGATAAAACTGTGCCAATTCTATTCTTAATCACGGTTGTTCTAGGCGGGATTTATACTGGTTGGCTGACGCCTGTTGAATCAGGTGCTGCAGGTGCTTTTGTTGCGCTGATCATTGCCTTTATGCGTAAGAAGATTACTTGGAAAGGTTTGTGGCAAACAGCCATTGAAACCGGCCACATCACCGCGTCTATTCTGTTCCTGATTTTGATGGCATCGCTTTATAGCCGCATGCTTGGTTATGCAGGCTTGCCAAACGAGCTTAATGCGTTCTTGCAAGAATATAATTTCGGCTTTGTGACCGTGATGATCATCTATGTCCTTTTGATGCTTTTCTTGGGCACTATTTTGGATACGGCTTCGATCATTCTCATTGTTGTGCCGCTGTTTTTGACCTTGATTGAATCCATGGGGCTGAGCTTGGTTTGGTTCGGCATCGTCACTGTGATCGGCGCGGAAATCGGGCTACTTACACCGCCGTTAGGGATCTCATGTTTTGTGATCAAAGCGACACTGAACGATCCCAAAATTTCGCTCAAAGACGTCTTTATGGGTGCCTTCCCATTTGCGGTGATCATGCTGCTCGTTCTTGTTCTTATTATTAAATACCCAGTTCTATCCATCGGGATTTTGAACTAACTTATTGGAGGCCTTAAATGCGCAACGTAACAACAGAGACTATTACCCAAGCATTTTTGGATTATTGCGAACCGGAAACAGATGAGCGTTTAAAGTTCATTCTGGATCGTTTGGTTCATCATCTGCATGATTTTGTGCGTGAAACTAATCTCAGCCACGAAGAATGGCGCCGTGGGCTTGAATTTCTGCGTTTCACTGGTGAAATGACCGATGATGAGCGCAATGAATTTGTGCTTTTGTCTGATGTTTTGGGGCTGTCCTCGCTTGTTGATATGGTGCATTCGCCAGACGGTGTGACGCCATCCAGCGTGTTGGGGCCTTTCCATATTCTGGGCGCCCCTGATCTGCCGGTGGGTGGTGATTTAAAGCGCGACAATGATGGTGCGACCGTGATTGTAGAAGGTAAGGTGACAGATCCTGATGGTAACCCGATCGCTGGTGCTGAGATTGAGATTTGGCAAACCGCAGATAATGGTCTTTATTCCAATCAGGATAATGAGCAGCCTGAATATAATCTGCGCGGCCATATGGTGGTCGGCGATGATGGTGTCTATAAGCTCACCACAGTGCGCCCAGCGCCTTACACAGTACCAATCGATGGTTCTGTCGGTGAGATGTTAAAAGCCACTGGTCGCCACCCTTGGCGCCCGTCGCATTTGCATTTTATTATCACAGCACCAGGCTATCGTTCATTGGTGACCGAAGTGTTCCCGAGTGATGATCCTTACTTGGATAATGATGCGGTATTTGGTGTGCGTGAAAAGCTCATCATGGAATATGTTGAGCAGACAGATAAATCTAAAATCCCAGCAGGCTTGGAAATTGGCGAGAATGTCACCATGCCGTTCTTCACTGTGGACTTTGATTTTGTGCTTGGAAAGGAAGCTGGCTAAACGCTGACAAAGCGTTGGTTAGCTTTCCATATTTTCCTTTAGGAAGTTGCCAGTATTATCGTAATGGCTGATCAATAATTTGGCTGCGAGATCTTCATCTCGCGCCAAAACAGCATCGCAAATTGCACCATGTTCTGCTGTTACATCGCGTTTTGGATAAGCCGCTTTGCCTGATAATTGGCGATATCTGACATTTTGATCGTAAAGCTGGTCACAGAACTTCAAAAGAAAACTGGATTCGCAAGCAGAAATCAGTGTCATGTGGAAATGCTTATGACGTTTTTCCCATTCCACATTTGCAATAAAGTGATCACCATCTTCAGTGCGCGGCACGCGCGATAGGCGATAGGTTGCAAGTACGACTTGTTCTTCCCAGCCGCTTTTGCCGTTTTTGATAGATTCGCGCAAAGCCCGTTCTTCAAGCCAGCAGCGCGTTTTTAACAATTCCTCAAATTCTGTGGCGCTAACAGATGCAACACGAAACCCGCGCTGATCCATGCGTTCAACAAAATGATCCGATGTGAGAAGACTGAGTGCTTCGCGTACTGGACTTGAACCAACTTCATATTCTTGACGAAGTTTTTCGACTTTTAGCTTTTGGCCGGGTTTTAAAACTCCGGAGATAATGTCATCGCGAAGACGGGAGTAAGCACGGCTTGTCATAGACTCAGAAGAGGTGACATCACTGTTGTTGTTAACAGATGCTGGTTTGTCGAATTCTTCGCTCATTGTGTCTAAGTTTTTCACGTTTCGGCTCTTATCTATGTCAAATCTACAGGTTCTGCTCCACTTTTTGGGTAAAGCACCATTTTGATCGTCTACGCAATATCATCGATGGTGCTTTCCAACAAGGTCAGGTTGTTCATGAAACCTTTTGCTGAGCGAGATATCGCAGAAGATGTGGTAATTTCACCTTTTTCAACAAATCGCTCGTGATTCTTTTCAATCTCATGGAGTCGATAGCTGTAATTGACCATGGCGCCGAATGAGTTTTTCAACCCAGTTTTGGATAAATCTGCAGGCCAATTGGTGCGCTCCAGCCTAGCGCCATTGCCTAAGTGAAACTTCGCGACCGAATCAAGCGGTAACTCATTGCGATCTTTTTCATAGGTAATGTAATAGGCGACGGCTAATTGTACGGCACCTGAAATTTTCGAAATGGCATTTTCATCTTCGAGCCATTCGGTGTTTTTAAGCTCTAGTAATGCGCTCCGAATTTCAGCTGGCAGTAATTTGGTTTCGTCATCCAAGAAATTATTCAACCATCTGGCAAATCCAGGAATGGGAGAAAGTGTGACGAATTCTTCCAACGCTGGGAATGTTTCGCGTAAATCCTCAACGACCTGTTTGATTAAGAAGCTGCCCAAAGGAATGCCTCTTAATCCTTTTTGGCAGTTTGAGATGGAATAGAAAGTCGCGGTTTTTGCGCTTTCTGGATTTAAGAATTCTCGACCATCTTCAAGAATAAACCCAATCTCTTGAGGCTTGTCAGCAGTGAGAGCCACTTCCACAAAAATAAGGGGTTCCTCTTCAAGACGTGGATGGAAGAAACCGTAGATATGGCGATCGGGTGGATCAAGACGTTTGCGTAAATCATCCCAACCAGACATGTTGTGAACGGCTTCATAACGGATGATTTTTTCTAAAATAGAAGCGGAGCTTGACCAATCAAGGCGTTTTAGATTGAGAAAGCCGCCATTGAACCAGGATGTGAAGAGCTTTTTGAAATCCTTATCTACATCAGAAAGTTCAGGAACTTCCCTCATGAATTCGAGAAGGTCTTCGCGCATTTTAATGAGTAAAAGCGTGGCATTGTCAGCTTGATTGAGACGTAAGATCAAACGCCGACGCATGGGTTCGCTCATTTCTGACAAAAGCGCCAGATTGCTATCCGACGGACTTTCAAGAAATGCACGCGCCGCATTGAGCGCTTGTTCTTGTGGTGCTGAAAACTCGCTCAGCAATGCTTTGAAGAAGAGCAGCTTCTCTTGTCGCGGCAAATATTGGTAGCAATCCAAGATTTCGAACGACAATGCTATGCCCGATGCCTCACCTTTGCTGGACAAAAGCTTGTGGCACAATTCGATGACTTTATCGCTTGTGACTTTCTTTCGATCCTCATGTGGCATGCCGATAATTGTGCGCCCGCGATGGGCCACAGCGGATAAAAAATTAGATATTGCAAAAGAGTTTGGCATCATAAAACAATAATATCGATATTTTGAGACTTTACAAGTTGATATTTTGAAGGCGTAAAAGCACTCACCGATTTTGATGGTAACTAAATTAATCTCTTATTTTCAACATTATATGAAGGTTGCTGTCTTCGAATTACAGTAGTTTTTCTGTGTTTTTTACGAAAATATTATAATGTAGATTATTTAAAAATATTGATATTTTTGGTTGAAATAGTAAAATATATGTGAAAAATAGTATCAGAAAATTCGCATAGCAGGTCACACGAACAATATATTGGAGAAAAAAGTGCGCGAAGATCATTTTGAAGACGGCAAATACTGGGTAAGTCCGTATAACTTCGTGCCAGAGGTTAGAAAGTCCCTAGACCTTCCAGAAAAAGTGGACATTCATGATGCAACACTGCGTGATGGTGAGCAGACACCTGGTGTGGTGTTTTCCATTGACGATAAAGTTGCGATCGCGCAAAAGCTTGACGAAGTTGGTGTTGAGCGTATTGAAGCGGGTATGCCGGCTGTGTCCCCGCAAGATGAAGAGGCGATCAAGCAGATCACCAAGCTCGGTTTGAAGTCACGTATTTATACCTTTGCCCGTGCAATGAAATCTGACATTGATAAAGCACTTGAATGCGGTGCAGATGGCGTGATTATCGAGGTTCCGATTGGTTATCCGAAGCTCGTCACGCAATTTGGTTGGACATGGAAAGATGTGTTGGCAAAGAGTGCGCCGATCATTCGTTATGCGAAAGAGAACGGTCTTCATGCGGTGTTCTTTCCTTATGATACAACACGCGCGCGCGCTGATGATTTAGAAAATCTTTGCAAAGGTGTAATGGCGGAAGCGCCACCGGATTCCATCGGCATCGTGGACACGATGGGATGCGCAACACCGGAAGCGATTAAATATATGGTGCGTTGGGTCAAAGAGATGACGTCGCTTCCGATTGAGATTCACACACATAACGATTTTGGTATGGGGGTTGCCACGGAATTGGCGGCGGTGACTGCTGGGGCGGAATGCGTTCATTCATGCGGTAATGGCTTGGGTGAACGCACCGGCAATGCAGCTCTTGAAGAGTTGATGCTCGGTCTTGATCTACTATACGGTTACGATACTGGCTATCGGATGGACAAATTGCCTGAATTGGGTGATTTGCTTTCCAAGCTTTCTAACATCCCGATCCAACGCAACAAACCGATCTTGGGGTCTGGCAACTTCACGCGCGAATCCGGTATTGGCATTAATTTCGTTATGCATGACCCGCTGGTCATGTTTGGGACACATCCGGCACTGACGGGTCGCGTGGGCGAAGTTGTTCTGGGCAAGAAAAGCGGTAAGGCTTCCATCCTTTATAAGCTTGAAGAGCTCAATTTGGGTGCTGCTGACGATGAGCAGATTGCTGAAATGCTGGCTGAGGTGAAGAAAGCTGGTATTCAAAAACGCGATATTCTTGATGACCAAGAATTCAAGGCGATCGTAGACAGCGTGCGTTCAAGCTCTGCTGCCTAGCACCATTTGATATTGGAATGTTCATATGAACAACAATGTGGACATTCCGGTGCTTTATCATTCCAAAACCTCTGTTTGCTCGCAAAAGGTTCGGCTGGTTCTGGCCGAACTCGACGTCGATTGGCATGGACAAGTGCTTGATCTGAAAAAGGGTCAGCAGTTTACCCCAGATTACAGAGCTCTCAATCCCAAGGCATCTGTGCCAACATATATCGATCATGATATTTGTTTAACGGAATCAAATGACATCATGATGCATCTTGCAACTACGGCGGAGGAGCGGAGTAATTCTTCCCTCAACACCGATGTAAATGACGCGGTTAAAGATTGGATGGTCGAATCTGTTCGATTTCATTCGGCAGTGCATGTGCTAACCACACTTGCATTAAATCGCGTGAAGCTCTTAAATTTGCCGCGAGAAGAGCTCATCTTAAAGCTCGATCGCATCCCTGATAAGGCGAGGGCACAGCGTATAAATGATGTTGTGCAAAATGGCCTGTCTGGTTTTGCAGCTTCGTCAGCAATTCTTTATCTGAAGAATATCTATCACAAGCTCGATCATAGGCTTGCGCAAAGTCAGTTTTTATGCGGTGAGACTTTATCCCTCGCAGACTTTGCCATTTTGCCATTTGTTATGAGAATTAGATTTTTGCAACTGACACCTGATTGGTCGGATGATCAATATCCTTCGCTGGATCGTTGGGTGGCAAAGCTTCAAGAACGACCCTCATTTGATGCTGCTGTGATGCAATTTCACAGCGCAGAAGCGCTCGAAAAATATAAGATCCATGGTGCACCAGTCCGCAAAGAACTGATGAAATTGTAAGCAATCCATTTTCTGATCCAATACTCAAATCATAAAATCCGAAATGAGCTTGAGATCGTGATTTCGTTAACAAAAATAAAATCGATTTAGATTTTTCTCCTTGTCACAATCTTTGTTTAATGCGTAAGATTCATCCAGCTTGAAAGGTGGTTTGAACTTGGCAGATAAATGGAAAACTCTCACCGAAGATACTGTCTTTGAAGTTGAACCTTTTTTGAAAGTTGTGCGCCAGAAAGTTCAAATCGATGACGAGCGTGTCATCGATGATTTCTATCAAGTTCATCTTCGTCCTTTTGTCATTACTGTCCCCTTCTTAGAGAATGGCAATGTCTTGATCATGCGCCAATATAAGCATGGGGTTGGTCGAACTTCGCTGACATTTCCAGGTGGTTTCGTGGATCCTGGTGAAGCACCTGAAACAGCATGTGAACGCGAGTTGTTAGAAGAAATGGGTGTGAAAGCAGCACATACGCATCTTCTAGGAACATTCACTGATAATGGAAATCAACGCGGCTGTATTGGCTCATACTTTATCCAGACAGGATGTCGGCTCGTTCAGGAACCCAATTCAGGTGATCTTGAGGAGATGGAGCAATTAGAAATGAGCGTCGATGAGATCGATAGAGCTCTTTTCAATGGCGATATTGCCATCACGCATCATGCTGCTGCGTGGTCAATGGCAAGACTTCATTTGAATATGTCTTAAATGGATAATGGTTCGGCCACCAAGTAGCCGAACCATTTTGTTTTAGATGAACAAGAACATGTCAGTTTGTAGCGTATCTAACTGACAGTCTCTGATGTTGATGCATTCATCGTCATTTAGATCGATGGAAACATTATTACCGTCTTGTGAGGCCAAGTTCATAAGATCATCAAAACCTGCAAAATTGAAACCTGCAAATGTAATGTCATCATCAAGTGAGAAATCGAGGATCCAGTCTTTTCCGATACCATCACTGCTTTGGGTGAAAATGAAGGTGTCAGAGCCGCCGCCGCCGATCATCTTGTCATTACCAGCACCGCCGTCAATTTCATCATCACCGGAACCTGCATTGACGTAATCATTGCCCAAGCCACCACTGATTGTGTCATTGCCGGATCCACCATAAAGACGGTCGTTATGTTCGCCGCCATCTAATGTATCGGCACCTCCACCACCAACAAGGCGATCCTGGCCGGAGCCGCCAGACAAGACATCGTCACCAGAGTGACCATTGAGCGTGTCGGCACCAGAACCACCTGACATTTGATCGTCGCCGCTATTTCCATTGAGCGTATCATTGCCTGACCCGCCTTCAAGAATATCATCACCAGAACCAGCGGATAAGGTATCATTGCCAGAGCCGCCGTCCATGGTATCAGCGCCTGATCCACCAATGAGAACATCAGAATCATTTCCGCCGTTCAGCACATCATCACCTGATCCACCTTCAAGACGATCGTTTCCGTTGCCACCGTTTAGCGTGTCATTGCCGGAATTACCCTTCAGCTCATCGACACCATCGTTACCATGCAGTTCATCATCACCGGAATTCCCGGATAATTCGTCATTGCCATTGCCACCAGAAAGATAATCATTGCCGGAATTACCGTTTAGGACGTCATTTCCGTCATTGCCATAGAGCATGTCTTCGCCGGAATTGCCGTGAAGATGATCGTTTCCATCGCCACCAGAAAGCATATCATCACCGCTGATGCCGTAGAGCGTATCGTTGCCGTCACCGCCATAGATCATGTCATCATCGGGCAGAACACCGCCGTTCCCATTGGATTGAGGCAACATACCCACTACGTTTTGTTGTCCGATATGAACAGAAATCACGGTGTCGTCAAAATCTTTGTCGCCGCCGCCATAAAGGTCCTCAAATCCAATGAGAACTTCACCGCTTACAGTGTTCGCACGCCCCACAACGTGACCAAATTCATCTGGATTAGGTTTGTAATCATTGGCGGATGTGCCAATGGAATGGAAGAGAGAATATCCATATTGACTGCGCACGGCGGTTTCAGAACCGTCATCTTCAACATGGAAGAGTTCGACACTTCGATCGGATGTTGATCCAATAGCGCCTTCGGAATTGCGGAGTTCAAAATGTCCGGTTTGGGCTGATAACGCTTCGCGATTTAGATAACCTTTGCCGTAACCATTGGAAACGACAAAGAATCCAAGCTCAGCGCCTTCGGATACGTCAAATTGGACACTAGATTGTCCGGGGATCAAATCGCCGCCGCTGCCAACTTTTGAGGCGTTTGGAAAAAGTATTTGGACATTCGAGAACGACCCATCGCCATCTATTTCATACACACCCAATGCATTGCGAAATCCCGCGCCTTCATCCAAGAAGGTCACGGTCGCTTGCGTGGTTTGCGTGACTTGAAATTGGGACATGTCGATATATTTGGGCTTACCATTACCATACATCGTATCATTGCCACCCTGACCATAGAGCGTATCATTACCGGTACCGCCGAAGACTTCGTCATTACCGCTGAGGGCTTGAATCGTATCGTCACCCCCGGCGCCGGAGAGAACCTCCGAGCGCCCTGTTCCCCGCATATTATCAGCTTGGTTGGTACCAAGGACCGGGGAAATATTCATTCCATCATATAGAGTCATAGCACATTTCCTTAAATTTTATTTTTGTTTTCAGGGGTTTACCAGCCAATTCCTTCATATGACTGGGTCTTGGGTAGTTCGTCGAACAGGCGAACGAGGTCGATCACTTTCTTGTTGTGCAATCGTGCTCCGACCTGCATTTGGAAATTGGCGTTCTTCTGCGTGACGACCACAACATCGCAATCATCAACAAGCGAACCACAATCGTCTGTCATCATGTCAGGCAGTTCATCGATCAGTTGTTCCAGATGTGGGCAGACATTGCGCACATAGTTGAACTGGCCTTTGATCGCGGTGTCTTTTCCGATCGCTGGATCATGGGCTTTAACGTCGTAGCCTTCGTTTAGAAGTGATGCGATCACTTCCAGAATTGGGCTTTCGCGCAAATCATCAGTGCCTGCTTTAAAAGCTAAGCCAAGGAAGCCGATTTTTTGCTTGCCGGTTTTCTTAACCAGATTAACGGCGGATTGAATTTGTTCCTCATTGGTTTCCGCCAACGAATTAACGAGTGGTAATTCCACATCCAATTCCTCACCGAGATGGGCCACTGCGCGTACTTCTTTTGGAAGACATGAGCCACCATAAGCAAACCCAGGTTTGAGGTAATATGGAGAAAGGTTGAGCTTTGTATCCTGAACAAATATGTTCATGACTTCATGGCTGTCGATGTCGAGTGGTTTACAAATTCGGCCCACTTCATTGGCAAAACATACCTTTGTCGCATGCCAAATATTATCGACATATTTGACCATCTCAGCAGCTTCAATTGTTGTGATAATCACATTTTCATCAACCGGACTATAAACTTCCGTCAATGCGATCGCTGCGCGCTCATCATTCGCGCCAATCACCGTTTTTGGTGGCGCTTCGAAATCTGCAATTGCTGTGCCTTCGCGCAGAAATTCAGGATTAAAACAGATGCCGAAGTCTTCGCCCATTTTAAGGCCGGAAGCTTTCTCAATTTCCGGAACCATGACATTAAGTGTTGTTCCAGGTGGAATTGAGCAGCGCATCACGACAAGGTGATAGGCGCCCTTTTGCTTGAGGCCTTTACCGATCATTTGTGCTGCAGAGATAATATAGGATGCATCACAGCCGCCGTCGCTTTTTGTCGGGGTGCCTACGGAAACAAAAGTTATATCCGTGTCGCGTACAGCGGCTGTGACATCTGTTGTTGCTTTGATGAGTTCATCTTCGACACCGTCTTGAAGAAGGTTCTGAAGGTTTTCTTCGTGAATTGGTGAAATGCCATTTGCAATTTGATCAACTTTTAGCGCATCAAGATCTGCGCCAATGACTTCGTGACCCAAATTTGCAAGACATGCTGTGGAGACAGCACCGACATAGCCAAGACCGATAATTGAAATGGCTGGCTTTGGTTTTTGGACATTGAACAACTCCAAGACATTTTGTTGTTCTGCAACTAGGTTGTTAATGTGAAAGTTCATGCTATCTACCTTTGTTAAATTAGACTTGTAGATAGCTATTCAAGTTTCGTGCCAAAAAGCTAAATTCAATAAAATCAATAATTTAGTGGAAATTTAGGTCGAGGGATCTCTCGATATATTTGCACTTTGAAAAGCTTGAATTTGCATTTTGCAATTTGCATCTAACCGCGCAAAAAAATGGCGGGCCGATTGGCCCGCCAGGTGCTGGGTTGATCCCAGTTTAGAAGTTGAAATATATGAACTCCGTTAGCCCGTTCAGACGGTAAATCTGTATCACCGTGACGAAGAAAATGACGGAGGTAAATGTGGCCCATTGTGGTGACATTGACCATCTAAATGACTTCAACTTGCCACCAATTTTTTTCACGTCGCCAGCCGCTGATATGATCGGGCGATGGCTGCGCGTCATCTGAATGCTGTTTGGCATAAAGGTGACAATCATAAACATGAGCGCAAACATCATCATTGTTTGATAAACGCCATCAGCAAATAATGCACCTGATGTTATAGAGAATTCTGAACCCATTCCAGCCATTGCGGTTAATACAGTCAGCGCACCGGGTAGGGTTTCTGCTCTGAAGAATACCCATGCGATGATCACTGCAAGCATCGTGATTGACCAAGCGAAGACAGTGTAGACATGCTTGCCCATAACATTCTTGGATACGGTGCTCAGTACTGAACTGGACCAGAAATGGTTTGCGATCAGATAGCCGCCATGAAGGCCACCCCAAATCACGAAGTTCCAACCTGCACCATGCCATAAGCCACCCAAAAGCATGGTGATCATTAGGTTGCCTTTACTACCAAGCAAGCCCGAACGGTTGCCACCCAGAGGGATATAAAGATAATCGCGCAAAAAGCGAGACAATGTCATATGCCATCTGCGCCAGAAATCGACAATGCTAAGCGCTTTATAAGGCGAGTTAAAATTCATGGGCAGACGAATGCCGAACATCAACGCCAAACCAAGCGCCATATCGCAATAGCCAGAGAAATCGAAGTAGATCTGGAATGTATAAGCGAT
Organism: Lentilitoribacter sp.; assembly: GCA_963691785.1. Taxonomy (GTDB): domain Bacteria; phylum Pseudomonadota; class Alphaproteobacteria; order Rhizobiales; family Rhizobiaceae; genus Lentilitoribacter. The sequence goes on along the minus strand of OY829371.1, from coordinate 3,228,064 downwards.
CGAACCTGTCCAGGCTGATGCCATCGTGAGATCTTGACCTGTGTCTGCTGCGACAAACACCATATTTGCCAATGGCGCGACACTGTCAGCCAAGACAATTTTCTTAAACAAACCAATTGAGAACAATGTTGCACCCAATAGAAGATTTGTCACGACTCGATTTGAGAAGTTTTTCAAATGAAATTGCGGGATTGTGTCTTTCTGCATGACGATTGGACCAGCAATAAGCTGCGGGAAGAAGGTCACGAAAAGGACATATCGCTTGAAATCACAATTGACCAAGTTTCCTTTCAAGGTGTCATGCAAAAACGAGATCTGCTGAAATGTGTAGAATGAGATCGCGAGTGGTAAGATCAAATCCAAGTGAGGAATGGATAGATTTGCAGCCGCGTTCACATTCTCGATCAAGAAATCCGCATATTTAAACAATCCAAGCGTTGCCAAATTCATGGCCGTACCAAATGCAAAGATCGCTTTGGAAGGATTTTTTAAAAGTGCCTTATGCACGAGATAGTTAAATCCGACGGATCCGAGCAATAAAAGCAAGTAATAAGGGTTCCACCAAGCATAAAATGCAAGGGAGGCCGTGATCAACCAAAGGATAATTCCGGTCTCAAGCTTGAGTGCTCGCAATGCAAGATAGACGAGAAGCACTGGCGGCAAGAACAAATATATAAATTCTAAAGAACTGAAAACCATCAGATTACTCCTTTACCGCTACTTTTAATTCTGCAATTTCGTCAATCTCAGCGAGGATTGTGGCTGAGCCTTCATGCTTTAATTTGACTCCGCGCGTTGCAAAGTCGCGCGCTCTAAGAATGTTTTTATCAACAAGTGATCCATCCAAGTAAATTCGTGCGAGTTCTTCCATGGAGCCTGCGTGACCTGCTGCTGCACCTTGGTTAAACCACGCCAGGGCTTTCTCAACTGGAAGTCCGAATTCGTTGTCTAAGTGAAGCCTGCCGAGCGCGGTCATCGACCCCGAATAACCAAGCGCAGCACTTTTGCGGAGAAGCGAAACGGCTTCTTTTCGTGTGGTGGCTTCTGTTTGATCAAGTTTAAAAAGAGCAAGATCATGCATGGCTGCTGCATCACCAAATTCCGATGCGCGTGTGAGCCAACCTTCAGCGGTTTTCAAGTTCTTCTTCAATAAATTTCCAGCTAAATACAAACGTCCAATTGTACGCGCTGCTCTGGCATTGCCATTGCTCGCTGAGCTTTCCAGCATGGGTAAAAATTCGACAAGAGTGGCTTTCGCAGTTTTGGTATCCCCCCGCTGCTCTCCTGCGCCTTTATGAATGAGATTGACAAGTTCAAGCGCACCGGCGGCCGACCCAAGCTCTGCTGCAATACGATAGTGGCGAATGGAACTGTCAAAGTCGACTTCAACGCCCAAGCCGCGAATATAAGCCTTCGCCAATTCTAGATGACCTTTGCGAAAGCCCCATTCTGCGGATTTGCGAAACCAAACAAAGGCCACTTTCTGACATTCTTCAGTAGGAAACATGCGGTAAATTGTGCCCAATTCGAAAGCTGCTTCTGCGCGGGTCGAGCCTGCGTTTTTAGTGGAAGCAATCAAGAGATCATGCGCATGCAAGATGTCGTCTTCTGTGCTAAGATTTTGAAGCAAAACACGCGCTTTGTCATATTCCAAGATATTTGCGCTTGTGTTCGTCAAATGAACACGCGGTTCAACACTTCTGATTGTATGCAGATTTGCCGTTGGTCTCTGTGTTGTTTCAATCCCGGGAATAGGACTTATATCTTCTGCCAATCCGTCTTCGTTTAGCAATTGCTTTGTTGCGATCATAAGGGAAATAATTGCGACAAGTACCGCAGTTGCTACAACGCCCAGGAAGATCAGTTCTATTCGCATTTTAAGTGTCATAATACCCTCCATATTCTGCAGTTCTGCATGTCTGTTAAAGAGATGTCGTCAATGATTTTGGTTGTGCCGGAAGATGGTTCGCCACGCGTACATTTGATCAAATCGGCGCGTTTTTCTGCAAGTTTCCGAACCTCTGGATTAACCGAAATAAAGGCGGTGATTTCACCGACAATTTTCTTCGCGATCTTCGAATTGAAATGATAGGCGTCGGAAAAATTGTCGATCTGTTTGGTCAGTTCATTTGAGAAATCGAAGTCGACAACAGTGCCAAGTTTTGCCAATTCAACGCGAAACTCATGTCTTGATTTTTCCAATCCATAGATCGAAATCGTGCGCTGCATATCTTCAATGGTTGGCGGAATGACAAAAATTAGATTCTTGTCATTCGCCTCAGCCCAATTGGACATCTCGATAAGATAGGACCAATATCTTTGAGAAAACTCAAATTCTGCCCAATCGGATTTAGCGTTTTTGGTGACTTGCGAAGCCATCTTTTTTGGCAATGGCTCAAGCTTATCGCTTGTTGCATAAAGGTGCGATACATCAGACCAGTTTCCAATTGTGTAGGACGCTTTTTTCGACAAATATGATCCGTCGCCAAAGGAAACGTGCTTCTTTATGATCTGATAGCGCTCTGAAACGGTGAGCCTGTTAAGTTCTGATTTCAAGTCGCAATCAAAACAGTCTTCATCAACATTTGGATCTCGTGGATCGAATTCCATGCTTGTCTGAAATTCATCCGCTTTTGCTGCAATAGAAAATGTTTTGGCAAAGGCATCGAAACTTTCAAAGGTTTCCTTCTCTTCAACCGTCATCATGTTCCAGGCAGTTTTAAAGATGCTCCAGTTTTTAAGATATTCAAGACGATTGTTGACGATATATTCTGCCTCAGGCACACGGTTCATATCGTCTTTATGATCTTCGTCAAAGCTACGTAGCTGGATGCCAACAACTAAATTCTCAACAGCTGGATCGTCTTTAATGACTTTGAATGTGGAATAAATCTCTGGAACCGTACCGCCGCCATAGGCAAGATTGAGCGCTTTATCAGCACCCAGTTCATGCCAATATTTATCCCGCAGAGAACGCGCGCGGCTATCTCCTAGAATGATGGTATCGAATTTGCCTTTTTCGTATTTCGCCAATTTCCAAAGCGGGTAATGCGCTTTTTCTGCAATATCTTGAATTTTGGTTGTGCGGTCAGTGGCACGGAAGACCTCATAGGGATCAACTCCAAAAACCAAACCTGCTGGGATCGCGCCCGCGGTAAAAGCAGCACACAAAGCTAATGTGTATGATACTGCATTGATTTTAAGCGGTTTAGACACTCGCATAATAACACTCCTGTTTGTTGTTTTAAGTGTTGCAAGTTGTGTGCCATGAAAATTATTGTTTAAAATCAGATATTTAAACTATTTTACCGTTATTACGATTTGCGAAATGCTAGTGATGTTTTGCAATTTGCGATTCCTGTTTTGCTAAAACAACATACTCAGGATTTGATTCTTTGAGGGGAAATCAACCAGATTTGAATAGTGAATTGTCGCCAGGAATAACAATGCGACGGCCACCGTTGTACACCATGCAGCCATCCAGTTGCGGGCGATTTCGACAAAGCTTGAACCATCCAAACCGGCAGATTGGTTGCCTCGATTGGACCAGCGCTGTTTGGAGAGGCGGAAAATACAATAGACCTTCACCGACGCATTGATGAGCTGGTTGAGATACAAGATCCACGAGTAGTTCAATTCAACTTTTCGGGAATAGGTGCATAAAATCAGTGAAAGGAACAGCCGGCTTAACGCAATGAAAATCATATAGGACAAAAGGTAGTTCAAACCTACCAATACAGCAGCTGAAATCGCCAATGCGGGACTGACGAGCATGGTCCACATGGATAGTCTTTGATCGACCAAGCACCACCAAATGAAGAACGGCATAGCTCTAGGCCCAAGTGCGATCGCGCGTGAACCATTGCGCAACATATTGCCGGACCATCGTCTGAAGTTTTGCACCATGCGGTCCATGCCGGACCCCTCGATGACTTCAATCGTATAACCCATAGCGTCAGGCACATAAAGCATATGCGCGCCACTTTTGAGCATGTAATACCAGGTGCTTTTATCGTCGCCGGACAGAAATCTGAAATTACCCCATAGCCAATGATGCAAATGGTCCGCTTCCAGCAATCTAATGAATTCAAGCTGTTTTAGGTTTTTGGCGCGGAAAACTGACATGCGACCGGTTAGCGTCAACACTCGGTTGGATAATGCATGAGATTGCATGGCCAATCGGCGCTGTGAAAAACGCATCTTCAACCAAGTTTCAATCCATTTTGGACCGATACAAATCACTTCTTCATCGGTGGTGCAGGCTTGCAAGTCCGGATACATTTTAAATAGTGGCATGCAACGGCTAATGGCGCCCTTGGACAAAACAAAGTCACCGTCCATAAAGACAACCAAATCATCATCACGAACGGGGAGGCGGCACATGGCCCGTAATACAAGGCCGATAGCAGCCCGTTTGCCAGACACGTTCTGGCGAATAATGCGCAATGTGACATCAATCTTTGATGCTTCTCGCTTCAGGAAGTCCTGAATAATATCTTCATCAAAGCGATCTGATGAACCCAGCCAAATTGTACCAGGGACACCTGAATCTTCGATTTCTTTGATAATAGAGCGCACCACCATTTCAGTGATCTCACGATGTTCCTTATAGGTCGTCATCATGAAATGCATGTGGCGGGGACGCCAACCGCTATCCCATATTTTCTGACCTCTTTTACGCAGTTTTGGATAGACGATTTTGCCGTAAATGACAGCTCTAATAGCATGTGTGAACCACCAGCCATAGCGCCAGATGCCCAAAGCGCCAAGGGTGAATGTGATCGTTTTGGTTTTCTCATCAAATAATGAGTTCGGAAATGTCAAAACCAGTATTATACAAATGGCGAGATAGATGGAAATTTTGAGCAGCACCATAGGTGTCCACTTTTTCCAACCTTTCGGCCATTTTGTTGGTTCGTCTAATTGACTGGCGATATCATACTTGATCGTCATCTTTAAATACCTCAGTCATTTCAGACACGACATCACCAATGGTGCTGTAAATTTGGTTGGTCGAGCGCTTGGAAAAAATCACAACAGCTGGCAGTCCAGCTGAGAATTTCTGTGTTTCCGTTGGCATCAATTCCAAAAATACCAATGCTGATTTTGCATCTGTTTCACGCCAGACAAAGTTTGAAAATTCGGCGTTGATATGGCCGACTTTACGGTCGATCTTTACAACTTTAGCCGCGATGCTTTCTCCTGTTGATGGCAAGAATACGCTTGCTTCATCATGTAAGCCCACGGACATAACTTCAGATTGAGATAAAAATGCCTTCACCAAAGGCTGCTCTTTTTTCTCAAGGGAAATCAGCATTTGATCTTGGGATAATGACGGCAGATTTAAGTCAGCCACTTTCATGATCCGGCTTTTAAACGGTGCTCTAATGATCAGATCGTTTTGTTTGCTTTCAAGATTGCGGATTTGATTATGCACAATCGCCATAGCTGAATTTGCCGCATCAATTTCCAATGTGAGTAAGTCCAAATCAGCGACAAATCCCATATCTGTCAGCTGACGACGATCTGACATGGTGGTCACAACAGCGGATTTTTCAAATGCAAGTTCAGCTTCTTTCAGGCGCAATTCCATTTCAGACTGGTGCGCGCGCGCATCTACAAGTTTTAGTTCTTTCGTTGGATGTTCAGCACCAAGTTTGTTCAAGCGATCAAGATCTTGATCTGCAGCTTTGAGCGCGATTTGCGCAGCTTGCAGTCTTACTTCAGCAATTTTGTGGTCGGTTTGATTGGCAACTTGGTAGAAACCCAAACGCTGTGCCTCGATCTCATAGCGTTTAACCGCCAAATCATATTGGCGTTCTTTTTCTTTATATTCGACTTTCTTGGCTTCAAGCTGTGCTTCAAGCTCTGTACTTTTAATCTTAGCAATCTCATCGCCCTTGTTGATGACATCACCAACATTCATCCGAATTGGCATGACTTTGCCATCAACAGGCATGTTGATTGTTTTAAGCTGAGAGGTCACAACAGCAGTCTCGATCTCAAGCTGCATTGTGTGCGAATAAATTAGGATCGCCAAATAAGCGAACACCGAAATACCTAGGCAAATATAAAACGCGGACATAGCTATGGTTTTCATCGGCCAACGTTTAACCGGAACGTCTGATGTTGGGTTCACATCTGGCTTTGTAGAAATCGGTGTAACCGGAATATCGATCCGACAAATCGTGTCTTCGATGGTTGCCATTTGACCGCGCACGAGATCATTAATGAAATGCTCCATCAAATCATGCGCGCGTTCTGATAATTTTTCAAACTCAACACCGAGCATTTTCTTTTTCTTCTTCGCACGGGTGATAATGCCTTTGACTTCAAAAGAAATGTCAAAACCTTGGAAGGGCAATTCAAGGATCAGAGCAACTTTGTCATCAACACGGGGAAGTTTGCCGGTTACGCCATCTAAACGTAATCCGCCCAAGCTCCAATTCGTCGCTGTTAGCACTTCGCCGCTTGGTAAGGTTACCTTTAGCGGTGCTGTGACGCGATGGTGTCTTCGCTGACAAGGTCTTTCTCTGACTATTTTCATCGGTTTTTGCTCCTTCACCCTATAGTCAGCAAATATCGTGCCAAGTGAAAAAGCCGGAATATGGGGCCAAAAGCGGTTTTGGGGGTGATTTTAAGCGCGAATTGCGAATCGCGAATTGCAAATCGCAAAGATTACCTCGAAATCAATTTAACAAAATTAAACCGTGCCAATTTGGTGTGATCTTTTATCTATTTGTTTTTATTGGAAAAATTACAGGAAAATCTTCGTTAATGAAATTTTGGCCTGCGAATTGCAGCTGTTTGAGCAGAAAATAAATTTCAAGGAGTGCGAAATGCGTAATACTTTTAAAGTTACCCCAATTATCCTAGCAGGCGGTTCTGGAACACGCCTATGGCCTGTTTCACGCGGCACTATGCCAAAGCAGTTTTGTAAGATTTCAAATGCTGCGAGCCTGTTTCAACAAACTGTCAAACGCATTTCAAATGCTGATTTGTTCAATGCGCCTGTCGTTGTTCTTAATGAAGAGCATAAGGACATTGTTAATGAGCAGATGAAAGAAGTGGGTATCACACCACGGTTGCTCATCTGTGAGCCAATGGGTCGTGATACAGCGGCTGCTATTGGTTTGGCTGTGAGTTTGCTGAATGATGCCGAGGAAGATGTGGCATTGGTACTGCCATCCGATCATCATATCGATAATCAAGGTGAGTTTGAAAGTGTTGTCAGGCAGGCAAATTACGCGGCTATGGATGGCAAGTCCATTGTCACCTTTGGTATTAAACCAACACGTCCTGAAACGGGTTATGGATATATCAGGGCAGGTGAGAAGCGCGGTAATTTAAATATCCACGATCTGGATATCTTCTTAGAAAAGCCAGATAAGGATCTTGCTGAAGAACTTATCAAAGATGAGAATATTTTTTGGAATGCTGGCATCTTTATGTTCCATCCGAGATTGGTGGAAGAAGAAATTAAGATCAATGTGCCTCCGCTTTACTTGCAAGTTAAAAAGGCTATTTCGCATGGTAAGCATGAAGGTCATGTATTTTATCCGGACAGCTGGTTGTTTGAAGGCATTGTGCCAATCTCATTCGATTATGCAGTCATGGAAAAGACATCACATGCGGCTGTGGTTCCTGCCGATCTTTTATGGTCCGACATGGGCAGTTGGGAAGCTGTCTGGGAACGCAATGAAAAAGATCAGGACGAAAACTCAACAATTGGTGAAACTTACTGTGAAAACACGAGTGGATCTCTTGTGATCTCTGATGGCCCTGCCGTTGCTGTTTCCGGTTTAAGTGATGTGGTTGTTGTTGCCCAAAATGATGCAATTTTGGTGACGAGCAAGAATGACACCCAACTGGTTAAAAACCTGGTTGGCCAAATGAAAGTGAAGAATGTCAATTTGGTCGAAAATAATGCCAAACTCTCGAGCCATTGGGGTCAGAGAACTGTTTTGCATAATGCTGGTACGCATCAGGTCGCAACGCTAACGATTTTGCCACAACGAGAATTGTCGGATCAGAACCATAGTCTTGACCAGAAGAGTCTATTTGTCAGATCCGGCTGCGTGTTCTTTGCCAGTGAAAATAAATTCGAAAAAATCTCTGCCAATCAACGCATTGAGATTGACGCGAATACCAGATTCAGTTTGCAAAATCACAGCGATGAGCCCGTTGAAATTATCGAGGTTCAACAGAGCGAAGTAACTGACAAGTCTGGGTTTCAATATCACCCAAGTTATTGTCCGACACAGTATTCAAATGGCGCAACGAGCTCGGCATAGGAGGCTAATATGACAAATGTATATTTATTTGATGTTGATGGAACTTTGACGCCGAAAGGTGCCGCGATCTCAAATGAAATCGCAACAGAGTTTATGAAATTCAACAAGAGCTTTCCAAGCTTTTTGTCTACCAGCAAGACCTATCAGGATTTGCGTCAGATATTGCCTGCTAAGATCCTGTTAAATTGTAAAGGCGTCTATTGCAGCTCGGGTTCGGAATATTACGAGAAAGGTGCCAATATTTATAGAAAAGAGCACAAGTTTTCGAAGTTTTTGAAAGTGGTTTGCGAAACCTTTGTGAAGGAAAGTAACTTCAGATACAAAAAGAGCGGTCATTTTCAACGTAAATCCGGGTCGCTCACCGTATCCGTTGTTGGTATGAAATCCGAACGTCCTGAGCGGTTACGCTATATGGTATGGGATAGATCTGTGAATGAGCGAACTGAATTTATCCGCCAATTGAATGAAAGCGATCTTGGTTATGACGCTTTCCTAAGTGGAAATTTGAACATTGAGATTATGCCTAGCGATCAAAACAAGTCGACGATTGTTGACGATTTGATGGAACGTCATGGCGCAAGCCAGATCACATTTTTCGGTGATCGCATCTCAAAGTTCAGTCATGATATGCCCTTGGCTGAGCGATTACGCGAGGTGAGCATTTACAATCGTGTGATCTCTGTGCCAAGCCCGCAACATACCAAGCATCACATGGAACGTTTGCTTTTGGCTGGTGCGTAAGATGCAAATGAACTCTGAACTAATCGCTCCAGCTTTCTTTCTTCCGATAAATTGTCGAGGGACTAAGCTGGAGCATTTCGGAGGCTTTTGGGATACTGCCATCACAGGCATTAATTGCCGCTTCGATGATTTCGCGTTCGATATCGGCAAAGGCATTTTCAAGATCGATGGACATTGTTAGTCCATTGCTATTAGCAGATTTTTCAACCACCCCGGCACTTATTGATGATGTACTTCCTTCACCATTGGATTTTGGCAAACGTGTCGCAAAGTTCAACATAGATGCATCAATCTCCTCGCCATCATTCAATATAATCGCATTTCGAATGACATTTTGTAATTCGCGCACATTGCCCGGCCAGTTGTGATTTAAGAGCGCGTCCTCAGCATCAGATGTGAAGCCCTTGAATTCTTTTTCTTCTTCTTTTGAATAATTCGTCACCAAGTCCAGACCAATTTCAATCACGTCGCTTTCACGAGCTCTCAGCGGCGGAAGTTCGACCGGAACCACGTGTAATCGGTAATAGAGGTCTTCTCTGAAACGACCTTCTTCAACTTCAATGAGCGGATTTCGGTTGGTCGCGCAGACAATTCGAACATCGATTTTTTCAAGCTTATCGCTACCAACTTTTTGAACAGTGCCGGTTTGTAAGAATCTCAGCAGTTTGGATTGCAGATCAAGATCCATTTCGCAAATTTCGTCCAAAAACAATGTTCCGCCATTTGCGGACACCGCAGCACCAACGCGATCAGATGTTGCCCCGGTAAAGGAGCCTTTCACGTGACCGAAAATTTCAGATTCAATCAGTTCTTTCGGTATGGCCGCACAATTAAGCGCGATAAACGGCGCATTGTTTCTTGGGCTGGCTTGATGAATGGCCTGCGCACATACTTCTTTACCAGTTCCGCTTTCGCCGGTGACGAAAACGCTGGCTTTGGATCGCGCAACGGCTTCGATGGCTTTATAAACCGCGATCATGGGTAAGCTTGACCCGATGAAGCCGTGGTGATCGCCTTTTTTGAACGAAGTGCGAATTTGGCGTACAGCTTTTTGTAAGACTTCCCGTTCGAGCGCGTTTTTGGTTGTGGTGAGCAGGCGTTCTTGGGATGCTGGTTTGACAATGAAGTCATATGCGCCGCGGCGCATTGCATCCACGGCAGTTGTGATCGATCCGCTGGATGTGACGACAACCACACTGATTTCAAGTTCGTTTTGTTGGACAAAATCCAAAATTTCGAGCCCATTCATATCCGGTAGCTGCAAATCAAGTAGAATGGCTTTAATGGATCCGCGTTCGATAATTTTGAGCGCATCCGCACCACTCTCTGCAATCTCAGCTGTGATCCCTGCCTTTATCAGCCAGTTCTGCATGACTTTTGCGACTGAGCCTGTGTCTTCCACAATTAAAACATCTGATGCTTGAGTGGTCATTTTAATCGCCTCGACTTTCGTCACCAAATTCAACGGTTTGTTTGACATGAGTTGATCTCACCCATGCTAATATTCCTTCGCATTCTTCGATCATTTTATAGGCCTGCGTTAGGTTGGCTTGACCATTGATGCATTGTTCATTTGTACTGCTGGCAAGTTCAAAAAGCTTAGAAGCTCCAAATGTGCCAGACAGGCCCTTAAGACCGTGACTAGAACGCTCCAACAGAGCGATGTCTTCAGATTTTATAGCCTTGTTCGCATTGTTTAAGTGCCGGCTGAGATCTCGTGAGAACATGACAAATAGATCTGAAATGTCATTCTCATCCATGCCATCGGTAACTTGTGACAGTGTCTGTTGATCAAGAATATTCTCTTGCAGCGCAGTTTGGTTGTTGTCTTCTTCGTCCGCTATCGTTTGTGTTGTCAGCAAATCATTGATGACTGACACAATGTCCTTTCGGAACACAGGCTTTGATAAAAACGCATCCATACCTGCATCAAAAACTCGGAGCTTATCTTCCTCTTGCGTGTAGGCGGTCAAAGCGACAATTTTAACCGATGACATGTCAGATGAGAGCTCTCTGATCTGTATTGTGGCTTCCAATCCATCCATGTTTGGCATCGATACATCCATGAAAATAATATCGTATATATTATCTTTTGCGGCTTGAACGGCTTGAACTCCATCTGAGACGATATCGGTGTAACATCCCAAGCGTTTTAGGATGACGGAAATAATCATCTGGTTTGTGTCGTTATCATCAGCAACCAACACTTTTAGTGGCTCTTTGCTTTCGGTGATGTTGGCAAGGTTTGCTTCTTCGAGCTCTTTGTCTTTGGCATCGGTGACTTCTATCAGCGGTAGATCAAACCAAAATTCTGAACCAAGGCCATAGGTGCTTTTAAAAGCAATGGTTCCATCCATGGCTTGCACCAATGCTTTACTGATGGCCAGACCTAATCCAGTTCCACCAAATTTGGTTGAATATTCCTGATCAAGCGTTGCAAATTCAGTAAATAGCTGATCCTGTTTGTCCTCTGGAATGCCTAGACCTGAATCTTTCACACTAAAGCGAATGTTTGGTTTCTTCTCAGTTCCTATATTTTCAACCAAGATTTCCACTGTTCCAGCATTGGTGAATTTAATAGCGTTGCTAACAAGATTTATCAGAACCTGGCTGATGCGATGGCGATCACCGGCAAGATATTCAGGCACATCGCTTTTCACAGAGGAGATCAATTCAACATTTTTATTATATGCGCTGGCTTTGACCAAACCGGTAATATTGGAAATTGCGGTTTCAACATGGAATGAGCCATGCTCAATTTCCAGCCGGCCGGCATCGAGTTTTGAAAAGTCTAGGATATCATTAATGATGGTCATCAGTGATATGCCAGATTGATTGGCAACATCGAGATGGTTTTTTTGTTCGGCTGAAAGATTGGTGTCCTTTAAGAGATCCAGAATACCCAATACACCACTGAGCGGGGTTCGGATTTCGTGGCTCATCATCGCAAGAAAACTTGCTTTGGTTTTGTTGGCAACTTCGGCATTTTCTTTGGCCGTGACAAGCTCTTTTTCTGCAGCTTTTCGCGCTGTGATATCCCGTGCATAACCAATGAAGATCGAGCCGAAGGGGCTATCAATATTGCGAACAGCCAGCTCAAGTTCAAACTCTTCGCCGGATTTGCGCAAGCCTTCGATTTCGATCCGATTGCCCAGAACGGGTCCTTCCCCTGTATCTAGATAATGCTGCATGCCTGCAAGATGCGCGTCACGGTATTTTTCCGGAACAATGAGGTTGGCCATTTTTCTACCAATCGCTTCATCGGCTGTGAAACCAAATATCTCTTCCGCTGCCGGGTTAAAGCTGATGATGCGATCTTTTGAATCGATCACAATAATTGCATCAAGCGCCGATTGTACAGCTTCTTCAAACTGTGCCAGCGCCTTCTTTTCTTGTTCCAGTGCTTTTTTACGATCGCTTATGTCGCGAATAAATCCAGCAAAGCTCAGGCGTTCAAGACTATCAAATTTGTTGATCGCAACCTCAATTGGGATGGGTTGCTTGTCTTTTCCGATGCCAATGGATTCGTAAGGTTGGCCGACAAGCTGGCTTTGCCCTTCCTCGATGTATCTTCCGATATCAGCGCGGAGTAAATCTGCATTCTCCTCAGACATTAACATCGCTACGCTTTGCCCAATTAGCTCGTCGCGTGAATAGCCAAACAACCGTTCCAATGCTGGGTTTGTCTGTTCAATAATGCCGTCCGCGCTGACGATCACAACCCCATCACTTGTTGAACGAATGATGGAGCGCATTCTGGCAAGGCTGTTTTCAGCTGCAATTGCAACTTCTTCCAAATCATCAACATGGGCAGCACTCGTGAGCAATTGACGCGCATAGATCGCTACCAAACACAACACGCCAACAATGGCGATATAACCGATCATGAATTCTATTTTTGCGCCGATAAGTAACTTGGTACTCGTAACATATTCGACATAAGAGGTCGTGATTTCTGCCCCGGAAGTGATGGAAAAAATAAGAAGAAATGCCCATCCCGACACAACCGTTATCGCCGCTGTTAGGATAGACCAAACATCGATCCTAACGGCGCGCACACAGGTATAAACCAATAGGAAAATTACAGACGGCGTTTTAAAAACCGTTTCAAATGGCAGATCATAGGCAAAGCTATATGAAATGATCATCAGAAAAAGCAGTATTCCGTCGACAACGGTCAACGAATAGGCAAGTTGATTGCGCAACGGAACCCGGGAGGCAAATTTTGCGCGCGCCAATGATGATATGAGCAGAAGCATCGTTATAACGAGCGTAAATTGGGAAAATGAGTGCCAATCGTTTCGAAATGCGGAGAAAGTGTGCAGACATAAAATGGCGATCGCCAGCAATATTTGAATGCCTGTGATAGCATATTCACCGCGACGATCGTTTTCTTCCAATGCCAGTTGTATTTTATCGTTGGCCATCTTTTCCCCTAAAGTGGCCTAAAATTATACGATAAAACCTATAATTTTATATTTACGTGGAATATCTAATTTGATGTGAGATTGTGCTTCGTTCTTCGCCAATTTTGACGCGTTTTAAGTGTTATCGGTTAGTTTTAACGTCTAAACCATAAAATTTGACGGCGTTGCCGCCGTAAATTGCGGTGCGCTCTTCATCGGATAGTTGAGCTAATAATTCCGCAGTAACATTGCGCCATCGCGAATAATCACTAACAAGATTAAGAACTGGCCAATCGCTTCCCCACATGATCCGACCTGCGTCGAAAACCATAATAATATGATCGGTCGTCGGGCGTAGTTTTTCTGCGCTCCAGTCTGGTCCTGCCTCATTCGCTAAACCAGATATTTTGCACATAATGTTTGGCTTGTTTGCGAGTTTTGTCATACCGTCGCGCCATTCTTGACCGGGTTCAGAACAATCCGCAATCTCCGGTTTGGCACAATGATCAACCACGATGTTCAGTTCGGGTACATGGTCAGCAAGCTCGGCAATCGCGTTAAGATGACGAGGGGTTACCAACGCATCCAAACGCAAGCCCCTTTCTGAAACTTCATTCAAATTTGCCAGTACCGCTGGTCGCAAAATCCAATTGGTATCTGCAATGTCTTGTAGCATCGGGCGGACACCCTTGAAAAACGGATTGGTCATCAATCGATCAAGGGTACTTGGTGCTTCGGGACTTTCCAAATCAACCCATCCCACAACCCCTTTAATGAACTCGGTATGCTTGGCGAGCTCAAGAATGAATCGCGTTTCTGCGACGGTTGCGGCTGCTTGAACAACCACAGTGCCTTCAATGTCATGTCTTTTGATCAGAGGAGCCAAATCGTGGGGCATAGTATCATGCCGGATGGCGGAAACACTGTCGTCCATCCAAAGATAATCGCCGCGCGAAATTTGCCAAAAATGTTGGTGTGCATCGATATGAATAGCACGAGCCATAGTTACTCCCCTTAACTAACGCTTGCGATTTCTGTTTTATATTATTAAAAACACTTTCAGTAAAGACTTTGTTTTTGTGATTCCTGAAAGGAAGAAAATCGTGGTATCAACCCCCATCATGCAATTTGGCACCAGTCGTTTTTTACAGGCGCATGCGGATCTTTTCATTTCTGAAGCGCGTGATCAGGGGCAGGTTGTTGGGCCAATTACCATCGTGCAAAGCTCAGGTGATGCGAGCCGCTCTGCGCGGTTAGATGCACTTGCAAAACCTTACCCTGTGCGGGTCGAAGGGCTAACAAAAGGTGAGGCTGTTCAAGAGACCATTATGGTCAAAAGCGTTAGTCGTTGTCTCTCAACTGCAACGCAATGGGATGAGGTGGTGCGGGTATTTTGTGAGGAAGCTGAGATCATTTTGTCAAATACGGGCGATAAAGGTTACGCGTCGCAAGCAAGTGACAATGCCCCAGATTTTGATCAAACCATGTCTTATCCAGCAAAGCTTTGTCTGCTGTTGCGAGCTCGGTTTGAATTCAATGCCGCACCGATCCAAATCATGCCAATGGAGTTGATCGTTGACAATGGTACAGTGCTTAAACAACGTGTTTTGGAACTTGCTGGGGATGATGCAACTGAGTTTCAAAGCTATTTGAATGAACAGGTCATCTGGGTCAATTCACTGGTGGACCGGATTGTCTCGCAACCCCTTGAACCTGCTGGTGCGGTTGCGAAACCCTATGCACTTTGGGCGATTGAGGATCAACAAGGGCTTGTTGTGCCCTGCGACCATGTATCGGTACAAGTCGTCCCTTGGCTAAGAGAAATCGAAGCATTGAAACTCTTTGTTCTTAATTTGGGGCATAGCTTTTTCGCTGAGCAATGGATGATCTCCAACGGTGCAGAAGATATATTCGTGCGTGATCTGATGAATGATCAGGCTGAGCTTTCAGCACTCAAAGATGTTCTAAACAATGAAGTGCGTCCAGCGTTTACAGCTGCAGGATTAACAGATGAGTTCGATACTTATGTGAAAACGACACTTGAGCGTTTTGCCAATCCTTATCTAGATCATCGCATTGCAGATATTGCGCAAAATCACCCTGAGAAAGTCGCGCGCCGTATTGGAGCTATGTTGACCTTTGCAAAGGAGCAAGGTGATGTATCACCCAAACCAATACTCTCGGCAATTGTTGCAAAATATGGGGAAGATCAATGACGAAAATGCAGAAGAACCGCGTTGGTCAGACCGACATCTATGTGACCGAGTTATCTTTTGGTTGCTCTAGCATTGGCAATCTCGGGCGCGTGGTGGACGATGAAAGTGTCTATGATGTTTTAGACCATGCCTGGGATGCTGGTATTCGATATTTCGACACGGCACCACATTATGGCAGAGGTTTATCTGAGCAACGTTTGGGGAATTATTTAGCCAGCAAAAACCGAGATGACTTTGTGATCTCAACAAAAGTTGGTCGTGTTTTGTCACCCGGTGCGCAATTGTTAGAAGCTGATGGATTTGTTCAGCCGCTGCCAAACGCGGTTCGTTATGATTATACCGCCGAGGGAATAATGGAGAGCTTTGAGCATAGCTGCGGGCTGCTCGGCACGTCCCATATCGATATCATTTTTGTTCATGATATTGGCGATTATACGCATGGCGCTGTCAAAGGTGCGCAATATCTGGATCAGCTTCTAGGGGCTGGATTTAAAGCTCTACAAGATTTGAAGCAGGCAGGAAAAATTGGTGCGATTGGGCTTGGGGTGAATGAGACTAAAATCTGCATGGATGTCATGCGGCACGAACGTTTGGATACGATTTTGTTGGCTGGACGTTTGACTTTGCTTGATCGCGATGCAGAGCGAGGGCTTCTTGATTTATGCGCTGAACATGAGACCAATCTCGTGCTTGGTGGAATATTCAATTCAGGCATTTTAGCAACCGGGCCAAAGCCGGGAGCTTGGTTTGACTATGCGCCGGCACCGGACGATATCATGGAGCAAGCCCAGAAGCTGGAAACAGAAGCTCAGAAAGTTGGACTCACCCTTGCAGAAGCTGCGGTTCAATTTGGATTGCATCATCCGTCTGCATGCTCAGTTTTGTTGGGGACCGGAAAAGTGTCTTCGCTAGAGCGAAACCTCAAGGCAGGCGAACTTAAACTTTCTGAAGAGGCGTTAGACTTTATAACACGCTAAGTCGGCGATTTAAGATGCTCTCACATGGGCATCGATTGAGTTGATAAGTGTCTGCTTGGATGTTGCTAAATGTTGACGGGCAGCGTCCATGGCTTTTTGTTCATCTCGGCTCCTTAAAGCATCGATATAGATGAGATGCTCGTGGATAGCTGCTTCATTTCGTGCACGCTCATCAGATTTATTCCATTGAAAATGATAGTGGAAAATCAATGAGATAATCTTTTGAAACTCAGTGACAAATCGATTGGTAACAACTGAATTGATGCATGTGTGGAACGCTTCATCTAAGCTTGAGAAATCATGATAATCTTCGTCAATGCGTTCCAGGAGCGATTTGTGATCTGCCTCTAATTGATCAAGCCGTGGCCATACATCATGTGATGGCGGAAGCTTAACCAAATGTGAAATGGCGTTCATTTCCAACACCGCTCTAAAGTCGGATAATTCGAGCGCGAAATTACTGGTGAAGCCTTCAAGCTGCCATCCACCTTTTGGGCGTCTTGTGACAATGCCATAGCGGCTTAATGAGGTTAAAAACTCTTGCAAAGTATGTGTTGCAACCTGAAAGTCTTTGGCCAGTTGCGTCACATTGAGCGCGGTACCTGCGGGCACATCCATCCGCAAGACCCATTCAAGGAAACTTTTTTCAAGTTCATCAATTCCGAGCAAAGCCGGTGGGCCTTGCATGAGGTCATCGGCATTTGATTTGCGCTTGATGACATGGTTGCGACCCTCTTTGGAAATGATAGATTTTTCGGTCATTTCCTTAAGCGCGCTGCGCACCACAGTGCGGCTGACATTGAGCTCTCGGGCTAAAGCGCTATCTGATGAAAGAGCATCGCCGATATCCATCGTGTCCAGCCTTTTTAGAAGTGTGTTGTGTGCTTCAACCAGCCTTGTATTGGTGCGTGCCATAACTCTTTCTTACTCCCAAATCACTTGCCTTCAAACTAACTGTTTTTTTTGGAATTGTCCAAAAAAATTAAAAACACTTGACTGAAAAAGATCACCCTATATTGTTCAAAATAATTAAAGACAGTTTACTTTGGGAGGGTGAACAACGTTATGTCAGAGGTCGCAAAGAAATCGCGAATACAGTTTTTGCCGACTGGCTCGAGCTTGCATAAGCTCTCTGCGCTGCTCACTCTGGGTCTGTTGGTCTTTGTGTTTTCCTTCACAAGTCCAGCATTCTTTTCTGTCAATAATGGTCTGACAATTCTACTGCAAACTTCTGTGATTGGTTTATTGGCCATCGGCATGACGATGGTGATTATAACCGGCGGCATTGATCTCAGCGTAGGTTCGGTTCTGGCGCTTGCTGGAGTTGTGGCCGGGCTGTTGATCAAGGCTGGTTTGCCGGTGTTTCCTGCCATGGTTTTGGGCACATTTGCCGGCGCGTTATGTGGTTTTGTCAATGGCTTGGTGGTGACGAAAATGCGCATCACGCCCTTTGTCACAACACTTGGCATGATGCTCGTGGCGCGGGGAATTGCACTGCAATTAACGGGTGCTGCACCCATTAGCCGCCTTGGCGAAGCGTTTGGCACACTCGGCAATGGGTCCTTCTTCCGCATCGTTGAAATGCAGGCCAATGGATTTCCCAAAGTTGTCTTTCCCGGCATTCCATATCCGGCTGTTTTGCTGCTCGTGATGGCAGTTCTCGGCGCATTTTTGCTGAAAAAGAGACAAATAGGCCGGCATATTTTTTCTGTAGGATCGAATGAGGAGGCTGCGCGGCTATCGGGTGTGAATGTCGATCGCACCAAAATTTGGGCCTATACCGCATCCGGTGCATTGGCAGGACTTGCAGGCATGGTTCTCATGTCGCGGCTTGTCACCGTGCAACCCAATGAAGGCGTGATGTATGAGCTAGATGCAATTGCTGCATCGGTCATCGGGGGCGCGTCTTTAATGGGCGGCGTGGGTAGCATCTCAGGCAGCATGATTGGCGCCTTCATTATTGGTGTTCTGCGCAATGGTCTGAACATGGCTGGCACGTCCGCTTTTATCCAAATGATTATCATCGGGGTCGTGGTTATCGGCGCCGTCTACATTGATCAAATCAGAAATCGAAATTGATCATCTAACATCTTCAAAAGGGAGGAAACCATGAAGAAATTAATGACCGCACTAATGGCAACAAGCGTGTTAGCCATGACAGCTTCAGCGTCGATGGCAGGTGAAATTGCTGTGATTGTAAAAACAACCAATTCCAGCTTTTGGCAGAATGTGAACAAAGGTGCGACCGCTGCTATTGCTAATCATTCAGAGCACACAATGACGTTTAATGGTCCTGCAGCTGAATCAGCAATTGCTGACCAAGTCGCATTGGTTGAAAATGCGATCAACCGCAGCGTGGCCGGCATTGTGCTTGCACCATCAGACCCTGAAGCCTTGGCACCGGTTGTGAAGCGCGCATTTGAATCTGGCATTCCTGTAGCGATTATCGATAGTGCTTTGGCTGAAGGGAATGAGAAATATTACCAAGCGTTTTTGTCAACAGACAATTGTGCAGCTGGTAAACTTGCAGCGCAGCTTATGATCGACAATGCTGGTTCATCTGGCAAGGTCGCTGTGATGTCTTATGTGGCCGGCGTGGGATCAGAAATCGGCCGTGTTGGCTGTTTTGTGGATCATATGAAAGCGAATTCAGGTGTTGAGATCGTGGGGCCATTTTATTCACAGTCGCAAATGGCAACAGCTTTGAACCAAACAACTGATATTTTGGCTGCGAATGAATTGGTTGGCATTTTTGGTGCCAATGAGCCAACAGCAATTGGCATGGGTCGTGCGATTGAACAAGCTGGTAAAGCTGGTCAAATCACAGCGATTGGCTTTGATGGGAATTCAGATCTGCAAGACATGGTCAAAGGCGGCACGCTATTAGCAACAGCGGTTCAAGGTTCATTCCAAATGGGTGAACTTGGTGTGAATGCTGTGGCTGATATTCTTGCCGGTAAAGACGTCACTGACTTTATCGATACAGGTGTGGTGATGGTCAATAAAGACAATATCGACACACCCGTTGCGCAAAACGTTCTTTACTAGAACATTTAATAGACTTGGTCAGCGGCGCCCAGCCGCTGGCTAACACATATGTAAAACAATTCAGGAATTTGTCATGTTGAATACATCAACATCCGATGCGCCTCTTATAAAGATGGTGGACATTCATAAACAATTCGGCGGCGTGCACGCAGTAGAAGATGTTTCTATTGATCTTTATCCGGGCGAAGTTGTGGGGGTGTTGGGGCATAATGGTGCTGGTAAATCCTGTTTAATGAGAATTTTATCCGGCGCAATGACGCCGAGCAGTGGCGATATTCACGTCAATGGTGATCCGGCGCAGTTTAATTCGCCGCAAGATGCGCGAAACTTTGGCATAGAAACCATTTATCAAACGCTCGCATTGGCGAACCATTTAGACGCGCCAGCAAATTTGTTTATGGGGCGGGAGCTTAAGACGCGCTTTGGAAATTTGGACGAGCCACGCATGTTGGATGAAGCTACAAAAGCGTTGCGCCAGCTTAATCCCAATTTTAAAAATCTACGCGATCCTGTTGTGCGATTGTCCGGTGGACAAAGGCAGGTGATCGCAATTGCCCGCGCGATCTATTTTCAAGCCAAGGTCCTGATTATGGATGAACCAACCGCAGCGCTTGGCCCATCTGAAACGGCGATGGTGTCTGATCTGATCATGAAATTGAAGAGCGAAGGCATCGGTATCTTCTTAATCAGCCACGACATGCATGATGTTTTTGAACTTTGCGACCGGGTGATGGTTATGAATAAGGGAAAAAATGTTGGAGCTTTCGATATCAATGATGTTAATAAAGATGACATATTGAGTTTGATCATCAAAGGCACTCTGCCTGATGGATGGAGGCCCCGGGGGGATAATCAATGAGTGGTTACAATGGATTAACGGGCGTTGTCATTGAACCTGGTAAATTTGCATTTGAACAACGCCCTAACGTTACAGATGTGCCAGAAGGTTGGGTTTTGATCGATATCAGCGCTGTTGGATTATGCGGCACTGATTATCATATCCTTGAAGGCAAACACCCATATTTACAATATCCTCGCGTGATTGGACATGAGCTGAGCGGCCGCGTTGCAAAGGATGCACAAGGTTGGACCGCCGGTGAATTGGTGGTGATCAACCCCTATTTGGCATGTGGAGAATGCAGTGCATGTAAACGCAACAAACCCAATTGTTGCATCAATATCGAAGTTTTGGGCGTGCATCGCGACGGCGGATTAACTCCGCAATTGGCGGTGCCATCGCAAAATCTTATCTCAGCAGATGGTTTAAGCCACATTCAAGCGGCTATGGTGGAATTTCTGGCGATTGGCGCCCATGCTGTTCGACGCTCAGATTTATCAGAGGATGATAATGTCTTGGTCACAGGCGTTGGACCAATTGGAATAGGGGTGTCTTTGTTTGCGCAGCTCAAAGGTGCCAAAGTTACGCTGCTTGATTTGGATGCTTCGCGTTTAAACATGGCGATGAAAGCATTTGGGTTTGAAGCTGGTTTTACCAATATAGATCAAGCTGTTGCGAGCACGTGTGGCGATGGCTTCGATGTTGTCTTTGATGCGAGTGGCCATAAGGGTGCAATCGAAGCCGGGTTTCCAGCGGTTGCCCATGGCGGATCTTATGTTTTAGTGAGCGTGGTGAAAGAGGACATCACTTTCAGCGATCCTGAGTTTCACAAACGCGAAATGCGTCTTATTGGCAGCCGAAATGCATTGGCCTCCGATTTTGATTGGGTGATGTCAGCGATCAAAAATAAGCAGATTAATACGGATGCATTATGTTCAGCTGTGATCAGCAGAGAAGAACTTGATGCGCGATTTACTGATCTCGCATCAGATCGCGGCGATCTGATTAAAGTGATCGTTGAATTATAACTTATGAATTAATTGGTTGGGGCAGGGCCTGTGGAATTCCCGATAGTGAGCTCCACCTCGAGCAACTCCGTCGGCGGTTCCATATTGGGATTGGCAATCATCTGAATGAGTAATTCTGCCAAGCGTTGACCTGCTTCTCTTACCGAAGATTTTGTCGCGGTGAACATCGGCACATCAGCAGTGTTGTGGAAATAGGACAAGCGGTCATCATGTGTGACGATGGATATGTCTTGCCCAACCGTCAATCCGGCTTGCTGCACAGCCCGTCGAGCGCCAAGCGCAACGATGATGGATGCTGTTAATATCGCGGTCGGCGGGTTATCTGATTTCAGCAATTCTGCGGTTCGCTGATAGCCATAGCTTTCTGTCATGTCTGACGAAAACATAATACTTGGATCGATCTCAATACCATGGGATGAAAGTGAGCTTTCATAACCCTGTTGGCGGCGATGGGCAAAATCCATGTGTTCGCGACCATTGAGCAAGGCAATTCGCCGGTGCCCTAAATCGTGCAAGAAATCTGTCGCCCGAACAAAGGCGGATCTGTTGTTCACATCCAGCCAAGCATAGGGAACTTTGCATTCGCTGGCGCGGCCGTGAACAATAAAGGGAATACCCAGTTTGTTTAAAAACTCTATGCGGCCATCATCAACAGAAGGGCTTTGAACCACCACCGCATCTACTGTGCTTTGCGCCTTAAATTCGCGATATACCTGATATTCATCTTCACCAGGTGGCACGATTGAAAGCAGCATCTTATAGCCGTGCTTGGAATAAACCTCTCCCACGCCAGCAACAAAGTCGCCAAAGACCGGGTTCACCATTTCGTTTTGATTGGTGGTTGATATGACATGCCCAATTGATAAGGCTTGTCCGGTTGCCAAACCGCGCGCTGCTTTATTGGGAGCATAATTATTTTGTTTGGCGGCTTTTTGAACACGTTCACGCGTGCGTTCGGATACTTCAGGAAAGCCGTTCAAGGCCCTGCTTACTGTGGTCTGACTGAGATTCAATAATTCTGAAAGTTCCTTTAAATTCATGCGAGGACTTTACTTAAAGCGCTATCAAAATCAATCAAAAATTTTGTCAAATTCACATAATTATTCAAATGAGAGAATCGTATCAGAATAGAAATGATTTTCTATCTAGCTGAATTTATTGAATAAAATATCTTGCTTGACAATTCCTCTAAATTGACTGCTATAATGAGTTTTCCAAAGCGCTTTGGAAAAAATTTAAATATGCACCGTTTTTGAACTTGGATGCATAAACCGGGAGAAGATCTTATGAGACATTTGATGAAACAATTTTTATTGGCTGGCGCGGCCTCAATGGCATTAGGCGCATCTGCACATGCAGAGCAGCTAACTGTATTTGGTCCTTGGCTTGGACCTGACCAAGAGAAGATTGAAAAAGTACTGGGCGATTTTGCGTCCAAATCAGGACATGACGTACGCTATGTGGGTTCAGACAGTTTTGAGCAGCAAATCTTGATTGATGCTGAAGCAGGTTCAGCACCAAATATCGCGGTATTCCCTCAGCCTGGCCTTGCAGCTGATATGGCAAAGCGCGGTTTCTTGACACCTTTAAAAGATGGCACAGCTGATTGGATCAACGAAAATTATGCTGCTGGTTCTTCATGGGTTGATCTAGGTACATATGCTGACCAAAACGGCGCAGATAACCTTTATGGTTTCTTCTATAAAGTCGATGTGAAATCACTTGTTTGGTATAGCCCAGAGAACTTTGAAGATGCTGGCTATGAAATTCCAACAACAATGGAAGAACTTAAAGCGCTGACAGATCAAATCGTTGCTGATGGCGGAACACCTTGGTGTATTGGTCTAGGTTCAGGTGGTGCAACTGGTTGGCCTGCAACAGACTGGGTTGAAGATATGATGCTTCGCACACAGTCTCCAGCAATGTATGACAAGTGGGTTTCTAACGAACTTAAATTCGATGATCCTGCGGTTATTGCAGCAATCGACGAGTTTGGCGCATTTGCATTGAACGATAAATATGTTGTTGGTGGTTCTGGTGCAGTTGCATCAACTGACTTCCGTGACAGCCCGAAAGGCATGTTCTCAGCTCCTCCACAATGTTATATGCATCGTCAAGCATCCTTCATTCCAGCATTCTTCCCAGAAGGCACTGAAGTGGGAGAAGATGCAGACTTCTTCTACTTCCCTGCCTATGCTGGAAAAGATCTTGGTTCACCAGTGCTTGGCGCTGGTACTTTGTGGGCGATCACAAACGAAAACCAAGCTGCGCATGATTTGATTGCTTATCTTCAAGATCCTGCTGCGCATGAAATTTATATGGAGTTGGGCGGTTTCCTAACACCACATAAAAGTGTTGATGTCTCTAAGTTCTCAGACAAGTCTACTGCGAAGATGAATGAGATCCTTCTTGGTGCGACAACATTCCGCTTCGATGGTTCTGACCTCATGCCTGGTGGTGTTGGTGCAGGTTCATTCTGGACAGGCATGGTTGACTATGTTGGCGGTAAAGACGCTGGCGCAGTTGCAGCCGATATCCAAAAAAGCTGGGATGCTTTGAAGTAATCTCATAAAATCAAAATAGCCCCAATTTCGTTTGGGGCTATTTCACCACTTCGTTTTCAGCGATGTATAAAACTTTAGACAGGGGATTGGGAGTGTCTGATGGAAGCTGCTTATAAAGGGTTACTCACTATATTCTTGGGCGTTGGCGGATGTCTTTTATATTTTTATCTGTCAAACCAAATTCTCGATAAGGTTTTATTTCCCGCTAAAGGCGCCATGGCCGGCCGTAATATCAATCGCGCCAATATGATCAGACCATGGTTATTTGTTTTTCCTGCAATGGCGGCATTGGGCATTTATCTTGCCTATCCGGTTGTTGCGACCTTCTGGTATTCTTTAACAGACCGCAGCCAAGGTGACGCATTTGTCGGTTTGGCAAACTATCAGCAAATGATAGCAGAGCCGAAATTTTGGGAAGCGATGCGCAACAATATGTTATGGCTAGTGATTGTGCCGGCAGCATCTACTGCATTTGGTTTGCTTGCCGCACAGCTAACCGATCGCATTAAATGGGGTTCGATTGCGAAATCCCTCATCTTCATGCCTATGGCGATATCTTTCGTGGGCGCAGCTGTGATCTTTAAATTAATTTATGACACACGCCCTGTCGATCAGGCACAAATTGGTGTGTTAAACGCTGTGTGGCTTCAGTTTGATGGTGGGCTCGGATCCTGGTTGATTTTACGTCTCTTACCAGGTCTGCTCATGCTATGTGCTGCTGCTATTTCAGCTTATGTTGCTTATGGCATGTTCCTCGCCATTCGCGAAAAAGGTGGTGCGGTCTTGCGCGGAATTGGTATTGCTATTCTCGCCTTCATCACCTTTTCATTTTTATCTTTGGCGCTCGGTGCGTTTACGTCTAATCACGCCTATGGCGAGCCGCAGACTTGGCTAACCATTCCGGGCTGGAATTCGTTCTTGCTCATGGTGGTTTTGATCTGGATCCAGACAGGTTTTGCCATGGTGATTTTATCTGCAGCTCTGCGCGGTATTCCGGAAGAAACCATCGAAGCATCCATTGTGGATGGGGCTAATCCATTCCAAGTGTTTTTCAAAATCAAAATGCCGCAAATTTCAGGCACCATCGTTGTTGTATGGACCACGATTACTCTGGTTGTCTTGAAGGTGTTTGACATCGTGTTTGCCATGACAAACGGACAATGGGAAACGCAGGTTCTCGCTAATTACATGTTCGATAAATTGTTCCGCGCAAATGATTGGGGAGTGGGGTCTGCATCCGCGATGATCATTATGCTGTTGGTGAGCCCAATCCTAGTCTGGAATGTTTACAACGCCCGTAAGGAGATGAAGTAATGGATAATATCGCCGGAAAAAAATCCAGCCTCAATTGGGCTGTGCAAATTTCAGTCGTATTGCTTGTTGCTTTATGGTTGTTCCCGACATTTGGTCTCTTGGTGTCTTCATTCAGAACTGCAGATCAGATTTCAAGTTCGGGTTGGTGGGAGTCACTTTTCCCGACGCAACAGAATTTGACCTTACGTGCTGCAGATCCTGATGATGAGGGAAATCAAGTCCTCAAAGATGGCCTTTATATTGTCGAAGGCAATCTATTTGGTGAAGCGGGTGAAGCAGAAATTAGTGTTTGGGGGACATCGTCACGTGCGATCAGCGCCAATACTGCCGGTGATACCGCTGAGCTGAAAGACGGTGAGACCATGACTGTTCAATCAGATGGCGCTTATCGTTGGACGAGCCCTGTCGAACTGACCGGGCGCGGGCAACGCGTGTTTGTAACGGCCACCACACCTCCTGAATTTACGCTGGCCAATTATGAGAATGTTCTCTTTAGCGGCAATAGCACCGATAGCATGGCCAAAGCCTTCTTCAACACGCTGACGGTGACCATTCCAGCCACTATTATTCCAATTGTGATTGCTGCCTTTGCCGCCTATGCATTGGCATGGATGGATTTCCCTGGCCGTGCAATTCTAATTGCGCTGGTTGTTGGGTTATTGGTTGTGCCACTTCAATTGGCGCTTATTCCGCTCTTGCGTTTGCATTTGGGCATTGGCATTGGAAAAGGCTATCTAGGTGTGTGGCTTGCGCATACCGGATTTGGTCTACCGCTTGCGATTTATCTACTTCGAAATTACATGGTTGGATTGCCGAAAGATATTATTGAAAACGCCCGCGTGGATGGTGCGACTGATTTTCAGATCTTTACCAAAATCATCCTTCCGCTCTCATTCCCAGCACTTGCGTCCTTTGCGATCTTCCAGTTCCTGTGGACTTGGAATGATCTGTTGGTCGCCAAAGTGTTCTTGATTGATGCGACGGGTGAGACGACGGTGATGACCAACCAGATTGTTGAATTGCTTGGGACCCGGGGAGGAAATTGGGAGATCTTGGCAACAGCAGCATTTGTTTCGATTGCTGTGCCGTTGATTGTGTTCTTTGCCATGCAAAAGTACCTCGTTCGTGGACTTTTAGCAGGTTCAGTTAAGTAGGAAAAATTGTTATGAATCTTGCAGCAGCTCCTTTGTTGGATAACGCTACAAATAAAGACTGGTGGCGCGGTGCCATCATCTATCAAATCTATCCCCGCAGCTATCAAGATAGCAATGGCGATGGCATCGGTGATCTTGCCGGTATCGTTCAGCGCATCCCATATATTGCGACATTGGGTGTGGATGCGATTTGGATATCACCGTTTTTCACCTCGCCGATGAAAGACTTTGGATATGATGTCAGCAATTATTGCGATGTCGATCCAATGTTCGGCACGCTTGCGGATTTTGATGCGATTGTTGCCTCGGCCCATCGTCACGGTATTCGTGTGATGATCGATTTGGTGTTGAGCCACACAAGTGATCAGCATCCTTGGTTTAAGGAAAGCCGTGCTGACCGCACCAATGCAAAATCAGATTGGTATGTCTGGGCTGAACCAAAGCCCGATGGCACGCCGCCAAATAATTGGCTATCGATTTTTGGTGGCAGTGCGTGGCAATGGGATGGACGTCGTGAGCAATATTATTTGCACAACTTCCTGACCTCGCAGCCTGATCTAAATATGCATAATGTCCAAGTGCAGGATGCTTTATTGGATGCGGCGCAATTTTGGCTCGATCGCGGTGTCGATGGTTTCCGGTTGGATACGATCAATTTCTATTTCCATGATCAGCAATTGCGGGACAATCCGCCTTTGCCACCAGAAGAGCGCAACGCGAATATTGCTCCTTCGGTTAATCCATATAACCACCAAAATCATCTATACGACAAAAACCGTCCGGAGAATTTGGCGTTTTTACGGAGGTTCAGAGCAAAGATGGAACCCTTTGGCGCGGCGGCTGTCGGTGAAGTGGGTGATGCACAATTTGGTCTTGAGATTCTTGGGCAATATACCGCTGGCGATGAGCTCATGCAGATGTGTTACGCCTTTGAATTTTTGGCGCAAGAGCAACCCGATGCTGATCGCATTGTAGACGTTTTACAGAAGGTGGATGAAGTTGCCAGTGACGGCTGGGCCTGTTGGGCATTTTCAAACCATGATGTCGCCCGTCATGCTTCGCGCTGGAACTTAAATGATGCCGCTCAACGCTTGTATGCAACCTTGATCATGTGTTTGCGCGGTTCTGTATGTCTCTATCAGGGAGAAGAGCTTGGCCTACCCGAAGCGGAAGTCAATTTTGAAGATTTGCAAGATCCTTATGGCATCGAGTTCTGGCCAGAATATCGTGGCCGTGATGGATGTCGGACGCCAATGGTGTGGCAAAACAACAATCAAAATGCAGGCTTTTCTGAAGGAAAACCTTGGTTGCCAGTGGCACCTGAGCATTTGGCAAAATCAGTGGAAGAGCAAGAGAAAGATCCTTCTGCGCTGATCCATCATTATCGCAAAGCCATTCAATTCCGTCAGACGCATGCTGCTTTATCAATGGGTGAACATAGCGAGCTGAAACGGGTTGGATCCGTTGTGACGTTTAAAAGACAGTTTGAAGGCCAAGAGCTGTTATGTGCATTTAATGTGAGTGATGAGACGTGCCAACACCAATTGCCGGAAGGAAATTGGTCGCCGATTGGTGAGGAGTTGGGCTGTATCCAAAATATCAATGGCAGCGCAGTGAATATGGGACCTTGGCAGGTCTTTATAGGGCAGAAATAAGATCATTAGAATCTGAAAGGGTGGAGTTATGACCGACGTAAAATTAACGGGTGTGGAGAAAACCTACGGCGGCACTGTCAATGTTCTCAATGATATCAATCTTGATATCAAACAGGGGGAATTGATTGTATTTGTCGGTCCTTCCGGCTGCGGTAAATCAACATTGCTGCGCATGATCGCTGGTCTTGAACAGATTACAGGTGGAACCCTGGAAATTGGTGGTGATGTGGTCAATGACATTCCGCCTGCCCAACGCGGTATCGCCATGGTGTTCCAGTCCTATGCGCTTTATCCGCATATGACCGTGCGCGAGAATATGTCTTTTGCGCTCAAACTTGCCAAAAAGCCTCAAGCTGAGATTGATGGAGCAATTGCGCGCACAGCGAAAACATTGCAGTTGGAAGAATACCTCGATCGCCTGCCAAAAGCTTTGTCCGGTGGTCAGCGTCAACGTGTTGCCATTGGTCGTTCCATTGTGCGAGATCCGAAAGTGTATCTCTTTGATGAGCCGCTTTCAAACCTTGATGCTGCTTTGCGTGTTGCAACCCGCATTGAGATTGCGCAACTGAAAGAAAGCATGCCGGAAAGCACAATGATCTATGTGACACACGATCAAGTGGAAGCGATGACATTGGCCTCTCGTATTGTGGTCTTGGCCAATAAAGGCATTGCGCAAGTTGGAACGCCATTAGAGCTTTATGAGCGTCCGGAAAATGAATTTGTTGCGCAATTTATCGGTTCACCTGCTATGAACTTGCTGCCCGGCGAGATCATCAAAACTGGCAAGCAAACAACGGTTAAGCTCGATGGTGGCGGTGTTGCGGTTTCGGCCGTGCCAACAAATGCTGAAGACAAGGGCCTTAAAGTCAATATTGGTGTGCGCCCAGAAGACATGCTCGAAACCAATGATGATCATATCTTTGAAGGCAAGGTCAACATCACTGAAGCCTTGGGTGAGGTTACACTGCTCTACTTTGAAAAAGTCGGAGATGCCGACCCTGTGATTGGTAAATTGCCAGGGATCCATGGGGATCTAAGGGGTAAAACCGTGCGAGTGTCTGCCGCGCCTGAAAAAGTGCAAATCTTCCACGAAGGCAAGTCACTTTACTATCGTTAATTCATGAATTTAAGCCGCGTTCAAACTCATGAACGCGGCTTTTTTGTGCGTTATACAGATGCAGTTAAACCGCCATCCACACGGATACTTTGTCCGGTGATATAGCTTGATTTATCAGATGCTAAAAAGGCGACTGTTTCAGAGAGTTCGCGGACTTTGGCATAACGTCCTGCAGGAA
Organism: Lentilitoribacter sp.; assembly: GCA_963691785.1. Classification (GTDB taxonomy): domain Bacteria; phylum Pseudomonadota; class Alphaproteobacteria; order Rhizobiales; family Rhizobiaceae; genus Lentilitoribacter. Next base: position 3,198,534 of record OY829371.1, on the reverse strand, counting down.
TGCGCGCCACGCGATCTTCTTTTTCTGGCAGGCTATCGATAAAGCCAGGCAGCACATTATTCATGCGAATATTCTCTTTTGCATATTTACTGCTAAAGAGCTTTGTGTATCCGGCAAGGCCGGCGCGGAAAATTGCAGAAGTCGGGAAATCCGGGTCAGGTTCAAAAACTGCAAATGTTGAAATATTGACGATGGACCCATTGCCTTGTTTTTGCATGATGGGAAGAACAAGGCGTGTAGAGCGCACGACATTGAGCATGTAGTAATCAAGTCCCTTATGCCAATCGTCATCGCCGATATCCATGATATCACCTTTAGGCCATGGCCAGCGCAATTGATGACACTGTCAACGCGCCCAAAGCGTTCCATGGTGAGGGCAACAAATTTCTCCAAATCCTCAACGACAAGATTGGAGCCTGTGAAGCCCACGCCGCCGAGTTCATTACCTAAAGCTTCGCCTTTGCCGGATGATGACATCACTGCAACATCAAATCCATCTTCACTTAGTTTTTTTGCGCTATCTGCGCCGATACCGCTGCCACCACCGATAATCATCGCTACGGGTTTATCTGTCATGATGTTTCCTTCTTAAAATAGAGACTTAGTTCTGTTTCGTGTCATCGATAATGTCCATCTGCGCGATACCGCTATTGCCCAGAGGTACAGATGCAAATGGTCCGCCGTGACACATATGTTCAGGATTTTGTGGATCCATCGGCGGATCGTTTGCTAAGATGTTTTTAGCGAATTGCTCTGCATTATCTTTGGGACGATAGCCGATGAAACTCGCTTTTGAATTATCAACCGGTACGCGGTCATTATTGGAGACGCCATAAATAACCGAAAAACCTGTGACGGGTGTTTCAATGCAGCGCTGCACTAAATGAATAAGATCATCATAAGACAACCAAGAACCTAGAGCGCGGGCACCAGTGACTTGCGCACAAGATAAGATGCGCATATGCACGCTTTCCACGCCGCGTTTGTCCCAATACATGCGCCCCAAATCTTCAGCAAAGCACTTGGCCAAGCCATAAAAAGTATCCGGTCGATGCGGGGCATCAGTTCCAATAAATTCGTTTTTGGGATGCATGCCAACGGCGTGAATGGAGCTGCCATAAATAACGCGTTTCACACCGTTTTGATAAGCGGCTTCCCAAACATTATAGGCACCGATGAAATTTGGACCTAGAAGTTTTTCAAATGGGCCTTCATCGGCATAGGCGCCCATATGCACAACCATATCAGCGCCCTTTAACACCGCCATCATATCATCAAGCTCGGCAAGATCAGCTTTCACATACTGCTCGCCGTCATATAAATTTCCAATGTCATCAACGATGTCGGTTGAGACAAATTCATCGGCGAGCTGAGCCAGTGGTTCGCGAAGGTAAGAGCCTAAGCGTCCGGCAGCACCTGTGAGTACTAATTTCATTAGATCACCGCCTTTTCAACAAATGCGCTGTTTTTAACAATACGATCAAAACCAAAATCACTCAGATCAAGCGTTCTGTATTCGCCATAGGTGATCATCTCCGCAGTGCCTCTACCCATCGCTGGTGATTGCTGTAATCCATGACCGGAAAAACCATTGAGGAAAATGAAGTTTTTAACAACGTGGTGCGGACCCAAAATCGCATTGTGATCAAAGGTGTTATAATCGTAGTGACCAGCCCATTCATTGGTGACTTTCACAGCTTCAAATTGAGGTATGCGGGTCGCCATGGTTGGCCAGATATGATCCTGCCAAATATCGTGATCCATTTCGAAATCATCATAATCGGGGGCGGGGTCATAATCTGCATGACCACCAGCGAGATAGTATTCTGTGCCTTCCTGCCTGAAGTGCACGCCGGATGGATCAATGGTGAGGGGCAGTGGGCGATCAAGCGGATTTTCAGCTTGGAAAATCCAGGTGAAACGCTTGCGCGGTTCGACAGGGATCTCAATGCCAACCATACGCGAAGTTAACACAGCGCGCGGTCCCGACGCATTCACAACTTGTCCGCAAGCAATGACTTCGCCAGATTTTAATGTAACGCTTTCAATGCGTTCGCCATTTGCACTTTTGGTCATGGCGACAACTTCGTTTTGACAATATTCAATGCCGCGCTCACGAGCGGATTTTCGAAACCAATCGAAAACGGTAATACCGTCCCAATAGCCTTCGTCAACCGTGTTGATACTGCCCAAAATAATGTCATCAACATTGTAAAATGGATAAGCTTCTTTGATTTGTTCAGGCGTCATAATTTGGGTGCCTGCGCCTGCTTTGAGCTGCATGTCCTGGTTTTCGATGAGCGTATCTGCAAAGGCTTGATTGTCGGCAAGATACATATATCCAAAATTCTGGATCTCAAGCTTGGGAACGCGGTCATCACCGCCCATATATTGGCGTAGGTTTTTGACGAAATCAGCTGCGAATTGTGAGCATTTCACATTGATCTCAGCGGAGAATTGTTGACGCATGCAGCTATTGGTACGACTGGTTGATGCAAATTCGTAGGTTGGATCTCGCTCGATGACTAAGACGGATCCATCAAAATCCTTATTGTCGCTGAGAAACCATGCAGTGGAGGAACCAAATATCGCGCCACCAATAATGACGACATCATAAGCTGATTGCTTTGGTGCTTCGGTTTTTAATGCCATTATTTTGCCTCTCCTTTTTTAACCGCATAGAGAACATGATTGATGTCTGCATCACTCAAACCATATTCATTTTTCGCGGTTTCTTTCGAGATATATCCGCGTGCTAAATCACGTTTGATAAGTTCCTGATCCCGTTTCTTTGGATCACCATAACCAGCCCCACCAGGAAATGCGAGCATGACGCGGCGACCATGGGCGACAAATTGTTTTCCTTTGCCACGCATGGGCGCGCCATCATCTTGCGAAATGGTTGTGGCGCCGCCTTCTTTGCCGCCTTGGCGACCTTTTGCTGGGTGGTCAACGCGATCAAACATGGCCTGAAATTCAAATTCATGACCCTCGCGTGCACCAACTTCCATATATTGCCCTAAGCCACCGCGCTGTTTGCCAGCACCGCCACTATCGGGTCTGAGTTCCTTTCGCCAAATGATGATTGGTCCTGCATGTTCGGTGGCTTCAATCGGCATGGTCATAACGCCCGATGGAAATGCAGTCGCGTTTAATCCATCAAGTGTTGGACGTGCACCCGAACCACCTGAATTGAAGGTTAGAACTTCTGATCTGATTGCATCTTTTGGCGCCGGCGCATCGGTTCTTGGTCGCAAGGACACTTGGAAATTGCACAAACATCCTGCACCTTCTGCTGGCACCAGATTGGGAAGGATTTGATCAAGCGCGTTATAAACCGCATCCGGCACAAAATGCCCGACGATATGGCGCAGAGCTACTGGGGCGGGGTGGGGCGCATTCACAATCGTATTTTCTGGCGCCTCCATAATAAATGGCGCAAGTGAGGCTGCATTATTTGGAATTTCGGGTGCGATTGCGCATTTTAATGCGTAGCAGGCATAGGCCTTTGCATAGACTTTGGGGCAGTTAATGCCCTTTTTATCTATGCCGGATGTCCCTGCAAAATCGGAAATAATATGATCTTCATTGATGGTCAGCTTCACTTTCAAAGTGATCGGTTTATCAAAGCCATCAACGGTAAGTTCACCGGTTGCTGTTTTACGTGGAAGCGCTGCGATCCGTTCAATGGTGGCGCGCTTTGAATTTTCGAAAATAAATCCACCGATCCCGGCAAGATTATCGAGTTCAAATTCATCCATCATATCGGTAAGACGACGATGGCCGATCTCATTGCAGGTCGCCAAAGCGTACATGTCACCGATGAGCTGGTCTGGTTCCCGCACATTGCCGCGCACAATGTTAATGAGGGTCATATCCACCTCACCACGCTCGGCAAATTTCATGATGGGAATGTAGATACCTTCTTCATAAACGCTGGCTGCATCGGCTCCGAAACCACGCCCACCTATGTCAACGACATGGGCGGTGCAGGCAAAAAATCCAACCAGCGAACTCTTGTAAAATGAAGGTGTGACCACCGTAATGTCGTGCAGGTGACCGGTGCCTTCCCATGGGTCATTGGTGATATAAACATCACCTTCAAAAATGTTATCGCGACCAATGCGGCGGATAAAATGTCCAACCGCATCTGCCATGGCGTTAACATGGCCCGGTGTTCCAGTTACCGCCTGCGCGAGCATCTGACCTTCAATGTTATAAACCCCGGCAGAGAGATCTCCTGCCTCGCGCACAGAGGTTGAAAAGGCTGTGCGGACTAGGGCTTGGGCTTGCTCTTCTACGACTGAAATCAGCCGGTTCCACATCACCTGATAAGAGACATTTGAATGTTGTTTTGCCATGTTCTTATCCTAACTCTTTAAAACCACATCAATGCACCCATCAGCTTGTCGGATGGCGCGGCGGTGGGATGGTATGATGATGGTGGTTTCATCTTCTGTGATGGCGCAGGGGCCATCCGCGGTGGATCCTAGGGTCATATCTTTGCGCTGCACGATGGAAGCATCTGTTTTATCACCACGGATGGGATCAAAAATTTGACGCATGCCTGAAACGGGTGCTGCTTCTTTGGCCGATTGTTCCTTAATCCGCGCAACTGGTTCAGGGCACGTTGTGGCATTGACGGACCAAACTGTGATCTCGATATCCATGCCATGCACCGGACGGCCAAAGAGATTTGTATAATCGTCTTCAAATCGCTTCTGGAATGTGTCTGCCTCCGGATTTGTTGCTTGCGCTTCAGTAAGTGAAATCGGGATTTCCCAACCCTGACCGGTATATCGCATATAGACTTTATATTCGGAGATAATCTCAGCACTCTGATCGCAATTACGTACGAATCCAACGGCTTCAGTTTTTAGATCCGCGAGCAGCGATTTAATGATCTCGCCGTCAAAATCGGATAATTTCATATAGACGGAGCGATTGGCTTCAAAGCTAAAGGGCGCGCGCAGAAAACCTATTGCAGACCCAACACCAGCGCCGGGCGGAACCAACAGGCGATTGACCCCAAGTTTTTCGCATAAGCGACCCGCATGTAATGGTGCAGCACCACCAAAGGCAATCATTGTGTATTCAGATAGATCTTCACCATTTTCAACAGCATGAACACGTGCGGCATTGGACATGTTTTCATCGACAACTTCGACCAAACCAAAGGCTGCGGTTTGCGCATCCATATCAAGTGTCTGACCAATGGTTCCGTTCAGTGCTGAAACCGCGTTTTCTGAATTAAGCGCTATGGAACCACCCGCGAAATTATCAGGATCTAATTTACCAAGCACAAGATCAGCATCAGTGACAGCGGGTTTATCCCCACCTCTGTCATAGCATGCTGGTCCTGGTTCAGAGCCCGCAGATTCTGGTCCCACTCTGATCTGCCGCATGGTGTCGACATGCGCGAGTGATCCGCCACCAGCTCCGATCTCCACCATATCGATCACCGGGATTGAGATTGGCATGCCGGACCCTTTTTTAAAGCGATATGTTCGCGCAACTTCAAAGACGCGTGATGTTTTAGGTGCTTGGTTTTTAATCAGGCAAATCTTTGCGGTGGTGCCACCCATATCAAAAGAAAGCACTTTATCGAGCCCATAACGCGCGGCGATATTGGCGGCAAAAACTGCACCGCCTGCAGGGCCAGATTCAACAAGGCGAACAGGGAATTCAGCGGCGCTTTCGAGTGAGATAATTCCGCCGCCAGAATGCATGAGGAAGATATTGCAATTGACACCTTCACCCCTCAAGCGATCTTCAAGACGCCCGAGGTAAGATTTCATCAAGGGTTTGATATAAGCATTGGCGACAACGGTATTGAAGCGTTCATATTCACGCATTTGAGGTGAGACTTCAGATGAAAGCGACACCATCACATGTGGCAGTTTTTCTTGCAAAACATCGCGGATCATTTTTTCATGCCTATCGTTGAGATAAGAATGGATGAGGCCAACGGCGATGCTGTCATAGCCGCCAAGCGCAATCTCATCGACCAAAGCTTCAATGTCTGCGCGCTGCAACGGGATTAGAATATGACCCTTCGCATCAACGCGTTCTTCAAGCGTGAAACGCATCTGACGTGGAAGTAATGGCTCTGGCAGTTTGAGATTTAAATCATATTGTTCAAAGCGCGATTCTGTGCGCATTTCAATCACATCACGAAACCCTTGTGTGGTGATGAGCGCCGTTTTTGCGCCGCGGCGTTCGATCAAGGCGTTGGTCGCAAGTGTTGTGCCGTGAATAATCTGTTGAATGTCAGAAGGTGAAACCTGTGCTTTTTCGCAGACTTTTGTCATGCCTTCGATAATCGCATTTTCAGGCGCGATATAAGTCGTCAGCACTTTGGTTGAATGCAAAGCATCATCGATTTCCAAAACAACATCGGTAAATGTGCCACCAATATCGACACCCAAACGGATTTGAGATTTATCCATCTAATTTGAATTCCCAGTCAACGGACTTTTAGATTGAGTAATAATGGGAATTCTAACAAAGAGCTTGAATAAAGAAAAATCGATTTATTCTATTTTTATGATCAATATTTTTTATTTTGTACTAAGTGTTTTGGGGTAGTTTTGCGCGATTGCGCCGGCGAGCTCGGCAACTTTCCCGACGGCTGCTGGCGCGGTGTCGGCATCATATCTTGCCAAAAATTCAAGCGATGTCGGCAGCCACGCATAATTGAGGTGAACCAAGTTTCCATCCTTAATGTCTTCATGCACCATCGCGGCTGGCAAGCAAGCGAAGCCCAAACCATCCAGCGCCATATGTTGGCAGGGGGCCAGGCTGGAGGATGGAATGATCGTTGGCTGTTTGCCTTTGGAGTTGATGAAGTGATCGGCAATTTCCTCATAAAGCCGAGTGCCGCGGGTATGCGTTAGGATAGGGTGCATCTTCATTTCATCGCAGGTGGGATATTTGATATTGGCGATTTCTAACTCGGGGGAGGCGACCCAGACAAATGGATAGGCGCCTAAATCAATTGAGCCGCTGGTGCGCCTGCGAAAGGGCCCATTTTGAAAGGTCATGTCGAGGGACCTTGAAAACAATGCCGGACGCAAATTATCAGATAGATCCACGCTTAATTCGATATGCAGATTTGGATATTCGTCTTTGACTTGTTTTAAAAACTGCCGCAGCCAGGTGTTGACGATCATCTCAGTCACGCCAAGCTTGATCACACCTTCAACACGTTTGGACTGGCCTGCTGTTTCGATAAGTTGTTCAACATTGCGCAGAATTTTGCGCGCTTCGGGGAGAAGTTGTTCGCCTTTGGCATTTAGGCGCACAGATCCGGCATCACGTTCCATGAGCTTGGTGTTGAGCGCTTGCTCTAAAGATGAAATTCGCGCTGAGATATTGGGCTGCGTGGTGTTTAAGCGCTCGGCTGCGCGGCAAAAGCTCTCCAGATCTGAAACCCAGATGAAAGCCTCCAATTGTTTGAAATTGATATTCATTGCACTTTCCCAAAATGTCTTGGGATAAGTGTAATTAATATTTCTTATTCAATCAAATTTTTAAGATTGGGTTTTCTTATTGTTTGGAATTCAGAATGTTGCAGCCGAGTATTGAAGTGCGGACATAAAAAAGCCCCCCATTTCGCATTGAGAATAGATCCTCAAATTGAAATGGGAGGCGTGTTTGTTTGCCAGGTTTGGAAATTACCTAACCTGGAAATGTGCCAACTTAGTAGTGAGCAGATTGAGTATCAATCGGCGCAGTTCTTGGCGGCGCAAATTTTGTAAGGTCAATCCCTTCAACAGCGGTCGTATATTCTTCCAATGTTGGAGTGCGACCCAAAATGGCTGACAGAACAACAACTGGTGTTGAAGCAAGTAGTGATTCACCTGTTTTCTCGTCTGAATCTTCCACAACACGACCCTTAAACAGGCGTGTTGATGTTGCAAGAACAGTGTCACCTTTCGCTGCTTTTTCCTGGTTACCCATGCAAAGGTTACAGCCAGGGCGCTCAAGGTACAAAATGTTCTCATATTCAGTACGAGCAACGCTTTTTGGTGCGCTATCGTCAAATTCGAAGCCAGAATATTTCTGCAAGACTTCCCAGTCGCCTTCTTCTTTGAGCTCATCAATGATGTTGTAAGTTGGCGCAGCCACAACAAGCGGTGCGTTAAACTCCACCTTGCCGTATTTGGCTTCCAAATTACGCAGCATTTGCGCAACGATCTTCACATCGCCTTTGTGCACCATACAAGAACCAACAAAACCAAGATCGATTTCTTTTTCAGCTTTGTAATAAGAAATTGGGCGGATTGTATCGTGTGTATAGCGTTTTGAGATGTCGATATTGTGGACATCCGGATCAGCAATCATTGGCTCATTAATCGCATCAAGATCCACAACAACTTCAGCGAAATATTCTGCATTGTCGTCAGGACGCAAGGCTGGTTTTTCGCCTGATTTGATTTGTGCGATACGAGTATCTGCCAAATCGATCAAGCGTTGCAACATGCCATTGTCATGTTCCATGCCTTTGTCGATCATGATTTGGATACGATGTTTTGCAAGCTCAAGTGAACCGATCAATGTTTCATCATTGGAAATACAGATCGATGCTTTCGCCTTCATTTCCGCAGTCCAATCGGTGAAGGTGAAGGCTTGGTCGGCGAGCAATGTGCCGATATGCACTTCGATGATACGGCCTTGGAATACGTTGTCGCCATGCTGCTCAAGCATTTGTGCCTGTGTTGCATGCACAACATCGCGGAAGTCCATGTGATCGGCCATTTGGCCTTTAAATGTCACTTTCACTGATTCAGGGATTGGCATAGATGCTTCACCTGTCGCCAATGCCAGCGCCACCGTGCCAGAATCAGCACCGAACGCGACGCCTTTGGACATGCGTGTGTGACTGTCACCACCGATAATGATCGCCCAATCGTCAACAGTAATATCGTTGAGCACTTTGTGGATCACGTCAGTCATTGAGTGATATTCACCCTTTGGATCGCGTGCTGTGACGAGACCGAAATCATTCATGAATTTCATCAAGCGTGGCGTATTGGCCTGCGCTTTTAAATCCCAAACAGAAGCTGTGTGACAACCAGACTGGTAAGCGCCATCAACTGTCGGTGACAATGTTGTCGCCGCCATAGCTTCCAATTCCTGCGACGTCATCAAGCCAGTTGTATCTTGTGAACCAACAATGTTGACCTTCACCCGCACATCAGAACCAGAATGCAATGTTTTGCCTGGTGTTGATCCCAAAGCATTGGCATTGAAGATTTTCTCAACAGCTGTGAGGCCTTGGCCTTCATGTGAGATTTCTTTGGCTGGCGCAAAGGCAGATTTAAGTTCAATGCCAAGTGCTTCACAGGCAAATGTTTGAAGCTTTTTACCAAAGACGATGGCGTATGAACCACCGGCTTTCATGAACTCAACTTTTTGCGGTGTGAATGAAGATGACATATCGACAAGCTCTTCATCACCAGCTTCGTTATAAAGCTTTTTCTCTTTGGTGTTGATGGTCAATACAGTACCGGTTTCAACAGAGTATTTCTGCTCAAGAACAGCGTTGCCGTCATTGTTAACGATTGGTTTGCCGTCGCCATCAGTTTTCTTAACCCAGTTTTTAAGGTCAACACCGATACCACCAGTCACGCCAACTGTTGTAAGGAAGATGGGTGAAATACCATTTGTGCCAGCAACAACTGGTGCGATATTGACAAATGGAACATATGGGCTGGCTTGTTTGCCGGTCCAAAGCGCTACATTGTTCACGCCAGACATACGTGATGAACCCACGCCCATTGTGCCTTTTTCAGCGATCAGCATAACGCGCTTGTCAGGATGCTGAAGTTTCAGCGCCTGAATTTCTTTTTGCGCGGCTTCAGTGATCATGCATTTGCCGTGCAATTCACGGTCAGAACGTGAGTGCGCCTGATTACCCGGAGACAGCAAGTCAGTCGAGATATCACCTTCAGCGGCAATATATGTGACGACTTTCACTTCGTCTTCGATATCAGGAAGCTTTGTGAAGAACTCAGCATTTGAATAGCTCACCAAAATGTCTTTGGCGATGTCGTTGCCATTATCGAGTGCTTCTTTGAGGCGGCTTGTATCCGCGTCGTACAAGAAGACCTGCGTTTTTAGAACTTCAGCAGCTTGTTTTGCGATCTCAATGTCATCACCAAGTGCCAAATCAAGCAACACTTTCACAGAAGGGCCACCCTTCATGTGAGACAAAAGCTCAAAGGCAAATTCAGTTGAAATCTCTTCAACGGTAGCTTGACCTAAAATGATCTCTTTAAGGAATTCAGCTTTCACGCCAGCTGCGCTGGTTGTGCCTGGAAGCGTGTTATAAATGAAATATTGAAGCGAGTCGGCTCGGTGTTCATTCCCAGTGTCTTTGATTTGGGCAATAATCTCTGCAAGCAGAGCACCATCATCAATTGGCTTTGGATTTAGGTTTTGAATTTTCCGAGTTTCAATCTCGTCCAGATATTCTTTATACAGGCTCATTATCATTCCACTAATTTTTGTATGTATGGCAGATAGTTCGGCAGATTTTATCAACCTGCGTCATTAACCGATGTAAGTTCGAGGCATGGATATTTCAAACATTGCGCTGTTGCAAGCCCCTGACACCGCAAACTTGGCACATAGATTGCTTAATCTTCGAATTAATCGGTTTAAATGCTTGGGGGAGACTGGGGATTGGGCGATTTAACCTGTAAAAAACATTGCTATTGTTGCTTTTTTCTTGGTTTATTCGTCCAATCATACAAGCATTTGGCGTGATTGAGGAACCAATATGGGTGAAATGAATGAGCGAATTAAGAGCAAAGTTTGAAGCGCGTTTAAAAGAACTTGAAGGCGTGACCATTGATGTGTGGAAAGACACAGAACTGGTCTGCTTATTTTATCACGGAAAAGAATTCGCGCATTTTCATGGCAAGAATATTTTAGACATTCGCCTGTCGCAAAAGATCATCCGCCAGGAGCAACTCACCCGATCTGTCTCAAACAAAATTCATCCCAATCGATCACAAAATTCCCGCTGGATCGGATATGAACTCACACATGATGAGGACGTTGAAACGCTGGTTCGATTGGTGAAATTGGCCTGCGACGAGTTAGGGTGAGGGGCAACACGATAACCCCATCACACATCGTATCATCTGACGAACAATAGCCATATGGGTGCAAGGGTGATGGCCCAAAGCAATATACTAATCGCAACTAGCAAAACATTCGTCGATAAATCTTTCACTTTGCGAAGGAGTGGGTGCATCGCATTGCGTTTTTCTTGGTGTTTGCGGTTCTCTTCGCCAATTTGTTCCCAATAGCCCATTTTTAAACTCCCGTTAAAGAAAACGGCTACTTGGCGTGACCCAAGCAGCCGGGGAGTTCGTAAGTCGCCGCTAGACGACTGCGCTGGCCTTTAGGCCGAAGCCTTGGACATACGCCAGTGCCTCCCCGACCAAAGAATTGGTTGAGGAGGTATCATCACGGTCGATACCGACCGCTAGCGGAGGAGTTACGACACCCCGAGCACGAATGTTTACCCGCGCCTGACATCAGTTATACATTGGCGTGTTTAAATTGCAACGAAGCTGGGGGTGGGTGGGGTGTGGGCAGCTCACAACTTCCATTAAATAATAAAATATTCGTGTTAGAAATGCTTTCATATTTTGCATAAATGTTGATCAATCTGACTCTATAGAAAAATAGATACGCAGCTAATGCTACTTCCAGTATATTATTTGTGTATCGTCCCTCAATATTGAGAATAATTGACTTAAAAAATAAAGTAACAACGAACCAATTAGACTAATGACAAAAAGGAAAATTGTCAGATTAGAATTTTCCCACCTTGTTGGATTTAACCGAGTATCATTTTTCCAGATGGGTCTTGCACTACCCATATACTGCAAAGTCCCATCATCGATAAAAGACACTTGAAATTCTCCAAATGCGCTAATGGTATCGAAGTCTGTTACTTCAATTTCTTGATCAGCAATTTCTAGTAGCTGAACATTTTCAGAAAACACAACGAACTTTGTTTCACCAAGTTGGGAGCCTTGCAAGTCATTCCAATCCAGGTTTTTGAAAGTTAGCCACCCGTTGCCATTTTTGATTTCAAGTTCGGAACTTTCATCACCATAAATAACTGATTTGGAAGCTTGCTTTATAAATGAAACTACTAGGTCCAAACTGATGTCGTCATCTAATGCTAAAGTGTTAAATTGATCAAGTTCACTTAGTTCAGTGATTGCAGTACATTCTGATGTCTGATCTTCAAATGGCCTATCTTTGGTTTTAGCATGGAGGAGATATTTACTTCCATCAATCTTCAACGTCAACAATCGATCCGATCTTTTAACTAGCCCGCCATCTAAAACTTCAGCAAGTCCGGCAGAAAAGAAAATGTTTAAACTGTCGGATATTGACGTCTTAAATTCAAATTCATCATCTACGAATAGAGTGATTGAGTAATCATCGCTATCCCGTTGAGGGTTCCGGTCAATAGAGAGTTGATTGATTGTCGCATGAGTTGATGATTTTAATCCTAACTTGTTATCCTTATCATTGAAGCTTTCAAGGTCCACAGTTCCTTCATCATAAAAAGCTTCGAATTCAGAAGCTTCAACTAACTTTAGTGCTGGAGAAGAAATAAGCTGTTTCCAATCTCTCTGCTTAAATTGGCAGTTTTTAAATAGGCGGATTTCAGCCATGTAATTTTCTGCTTTCTTTGTTTTTTTCCATTTTGTCGTTAGTTGACTGGACGGGTTTCGAAAAGAGATGTTTCCTTTGATGCCCTCATTGTGAAATAACAGGAAGCTACCCACGTTATCGTCTGAATTGATTTTATCAGATGCAATCACTGTGGAGAATGGGCTGGATATAATTGCTCGCATTTTTACAGGTAAAGTACCATAAAAAAATACTGATGCACTAAAAGTTACCATTGAAACTAGTAGTCCAATCGTCACAGTAAAGAGCGCAGCAAACAATTTATTAGTGACTTTGGAAAAGGGCAGAAATAATACGAGTATACCGGAATAATGAACCACTAAAGTTAGAATCAAACCACCTATGATTGAACCGAAAAAATTAGAGGCTAAATTCTCAGCAAAAGCTGTACTAACGAAGGCAATATCTTGCTTAAGCATAAAAAACATATCTATAGACATTAGGCCAACGAACACCGATATAATTGTATATGCTGCAAATTTTCTTGCACTTATTTTTTCAGACACAATAAAAGCAATTACAGTGCCCAATATTATGAACGTCGTGTTCAAGCTGCTGAATATCCACTCACCAACAGTTGGAAGAACGGAAATCCGATTATTATAGTGGCTGGCATAAATAGTCGGAGTCTCAGATAGAAGAGCATTCAAAATAAAGGCCTGAATATCTCCACCATTCCCAAAAGTTAGGCTTATAAATATGGCAATGGGCGATATGAAAAACAAAATTTTTTTTGATAATCTTGCGATGTTCAATCTCGAGCCCTTTTTATTCAGAATCATCACTCTTTAGCTAATTTAGATTCAATATAGCTATGGTAGCAGGGGATTATGTACACCTACTATAACTTGATAAGAAATTTACGATTTGATATGTAATAAGACAAGGATTTTATTACATTTTCCCTGCAACCTATTGTTTTATTTAATTTCATTATTTGATCGTTTTGGCAATTGGCTAATTTGAAAGAATAAAATGGCTGTTGATTATTCGTCTGCAATCGAACGGTGCTGATCGAATCCATAAAAAATGGTGCGCCCTGAGTGCCAAAGTTTGAACTCTTTGGTCAAGGTGTTTTCTGAGTGGAATGAGCTAATTGAAGCGGAAGATATCGATTTTGACAGCCTTCCTTCGCATGAAAATGACGCCCAAAAAGCAAGCATGGGAATGCCAAGCCCATGACTTCTATAAACGCGGAAAAGAGCCGATTTTCAAAATACCCTTCACCCATCACATTGCGGCTTTCTCAAAATGAGATTGATCGCCTAGATGGAATGGTTTCGGGTGCATCGCGTAGTGCCTACATCCGAAAGCAAATTTTTGGTGAGAACACAGACAAACGCAAATATCGTCCTAAAACACCTAAAACCGATGATGTGGCAATTTCTCAAATTCTTGCCATGCTTGGTGCATCGCGAATTGGCAATAATCTGAACCAACTTGCTAAAGCGGCAAATTCAGGAGCGCTAATGGCAGATGATGAGGTTATTGCCCAGATTGAGGAGGCCTATGCCTTTCACTTAGCTATTCGATCCATGCTTATGGAAGCTTTGGGGCTTAAAACTGATTCCGACGATAAGCATCCATCTGACCAATGATTTTGAAAGGCTCGCAACGCTCAGGCGGTGTGCAATTGGCACATCATTTGATGAATACGCACGACAATGATTGGGTGGCCGTTCATGATGTCCGTGGTTTTATGGCGGATAATTTGCTTGGAGCCTTTAAAGAAGCTTATGCGGTAGCCAAGGGAACGCGCTGCACACAATATCTGTTTTCCTTAAGCCTTAATCCGCCTGAAAAAGCCCGTGTGAGCATTGCGGAATTTGAAGCAGCTATCAGCAATATTGAACATAAACTGAAACTGCAAAGTCACCCCCGTGCAATTGTTTTTCATGAAAAAGAAGGCCGTCGCCATGCGCATGTTGTTTGGTCGCGGATAAATCCCGCAACCATGAAAGCGCAGCGCATGTCCCATTTTAAATCCAAGCTGCGTGATATGAGCCGTGAATTGTATCTGGAACATGGCTGGAAGCTGCCTGACGGATATCTTCATGAGAATAACCGCGATCCGCTCAATTATGGCTACACCGAATATCATCAAGCCAAAAAGCAGAACATTGACCCCAAGCAGCTTAAAGCGCTGCTATTGGACTGCTGGCAAAAGTCGGATTCAAAATCAGCCTTTGTAAATGCGCTTGAAGAACACAGCCTGTTTTTAGCGCGTGGTGACAGACGCGGCTTTGTAGCAGTCGACCACAGTGGCGAAGTCTACTCCCTATCCCGTTGGTTGGGTATCAAATCCAAAGATATAAAAGCCTGTCTTGGCGATCAAAATGATTTGCCAGCCGTTGCAGTGATTTTAGCGAAGTTAAAAGCCAAGCAAAGTGATGACTATCAGTCAAAAATTGCCGAAGCCATCTCGCCATTCAATGATGATTTAACAGCGTTTGAAGCCAAACGTGAAAAACTGAAACACAATTTTGCTGACCAAAATTCAGAAATGGAGCTTCGCCATCAAGCGGAGTTGCGCGATTTATACGGTCAATTACCTTTGCGCTCGAAGTCCCGCTTTCAGGCGAAGTGGCAATCTGTATCAGGCTTTGCAAAGCAGCACCGTGAACGTATTCAGGTTGAAATTCGCAATCTCAAAACACGCCATACAGAAGAGCAGCACAATCTTTGGGATCGCCACCTAACCAGCACAAGGCAGCTCTATAAAGAAAAGCATCATATCATTGGGCGCAAGAGCCTCGCTGATCGGTTACTTCGCAAAGAGCTTGGCAGTTATTTCAAATATCATACAGCTGAACTGCTGTCGCTCAAATCGGCAGGCGATAACCCTGACCTTATAAAAGAGCTTTCTGAGCGTAATGCTGAAATTCTCGTTCACAATTCTGCTTTTATCCCAGAGCGACTAACAGATCATCAAAGCGTTTTCCGCAAGCGCGACATCGCCCGTGAATTGACCAGATATATTGATGATGCTCATGATTTTCAGACCGTGTTGCATGGGGTTCTGTCAGATAAGGAACTGGTGCGCTTACAAGAAGAAGGCAGCGCCAATTCACAAGAATATTTTTCTACCGCCTCAATGATCAGAACTGAACGTGAGATGATGGATGGCGCAACCGCACTTTATCAAAATAAATCCCATGGCGTTCATCCAGATTTTATCAGTAAGGCAATTGCTGATCAAAATAGCGAATTAAAAACAAAATTTGGAGGCCAGCTGAGCGCAGAACAAGTGACCGCCATAAAGCACATTACGGGCAGCGAACGTCTTTCAACGTTGATCGGCTATGCTGGCGCAGGCAAATCCACCGCTTTAAAAGCAGCGCGAGAAGCTTGGGAAGAACAAGGTTATCAAGTTCATGGCGCAGCCTTGGCAGGTAAAGCGGCGGAAGGTTTAGAGAAAAGTTCAGGTATTCAAAGTCGAACGCTACACTCCTATCAGTATCGCTGGCAGCACAATATGGAGAAGCTGAATGCCAATGATGTTTTTGTCATTGATGAATCCGGTATGGTCGGATCAAAGCAAATGAATTTCTTTATTCAGGAAATTCAAAAAGCAGGCGCGAAAATTGTGCTTGTTGGCGATAGCGGTCAACTTCAACCCATTGCCGCTGGTGGTGCATTCGCCGCCATTTCTGAAATCAGCAATCCTGCAAAGATCACCGAAATTCGCCGCCAATCCCATGAATGGCAACGCAAAGCTTCACTTGATTTTGCGACAGGCAATATTGAAACTGCACTGAAAGCCTATGACGACCAAGGCTGCATAAAAACTGCCGATAGCAATGCCTTAGCCATGGACGCACTCGTCAAAGATTATGTTGCCGATCTGGCAAAGGATATTAGCAACCATCAGTCATCGCGCCTAATTCTAGCCCATCGCCGCAAAGACGTTGCAAAGCTAAATTCTTTGGTTCGCAAGTCACTTATTGCCAATGGTAAGCTCAAGGATGAGCAGCAAATTGAAACGGCTAATGGCATAAAGAAAATTGCTTCTGGTGATCGTATTCTTTTCACTAAAAACGACAACGATCTCGGCGTTAAAAACGGAACCCTTGGTACCGTTCTGAAAACAAATGAACAGTCCATCACTGTCCAGCCAGACGATGAAAAAGCCGAGCCAATCGTTGTCGATCTTGAAACCTATAATTCACTCGACCACGGTTACGCCGTCACCATCCACAAATCTCAAGGCGCAACAGTCGATAAAACATGGCTCTTCGCAACCAAAACAATAGATCAGCATTTAATTTATGTTGCTGGAACGCGGCACAAACATGCCTTGTGTATCTATGGCGAGTCAAAGCTCGGAGGTGGAAAGCCTCAGAAGTTTGATCTGACATTTTTAAAGGGTAATTCGAAACAAAATACAGTTTCCTATGAAGTTTGTGACTCCAACATACATTCCACTAATCAGTTACGATATACTCGGACAATAAAAAAGTTCACTTAAAGTGAATTTAGTTGACAAATTGAGAATCGGAACCTATATTGAATGTGTTCAGGCACTCACGTGTCGGAAACATAAGTCTTTATACCTGTAGCCTTAGGGCCCACGGAGGAATTTTCCTCTACCGCTTGCTGCGCAGACGGCGATCTCGGAGATGAGATGCTCCCGAGCGAAGCGAAGCAGACACCGCCAAAGACTGGCGGTGTCTATGCATGATGGTGAAGCTAACGTGTCCGTTTTCGAGTTGGCAAAGACCTCTCAATAATCCTGTTGAGAGCAACTTGAAAGGAAAAGATCATGAAGATGATGCTTGGCACTGAACCACGTAAGCGGCGACTAAAGCGAAAGCGGAGAGCATGGCCACGCTGGCTACGTTCAAAGCAATTAGTTCGCTGGCTCTTTTTGGGAGGGCCGTTCGTATATCGAATATTGAAGATGGTAATTTCCATCTTTGGCGGTGATGACGGATAGGTCGCTAACCTGAGTGTATTGAGGAAGAAAGGAAAAGCAATGTTATCAGAGGCGCTAAGATTATTGCGTGTGTTTCATGATTTAAAGCAAAATGAGCTCGCATTGCGACTTAATGTATCAAAATCGTATATTTCGGAGCTAGAAAATGGCAATCGAACTCCTTCGCTTGATGTAATTGAGAAATACTCTAAAGAATTTAATATCCCTACGTCATCTATTATGTTCTTTTCTGAAAATCTGGATCAGGCAAATAATGGAGCTTGGTCTGCGAATAATGCTAAACGCGCTATCGCCAACAAAGTTATTGGTTTTTTGCAGTTAGTCGAAAGTAAAACGGAGCGCGAAATTGCCTCCAAATAAACACAACGAAAATTTGGCAAAGTGCAGCCTGTACGGGTTGAAGAGTGTAAACAAACTCGCAGAAATTCTATTTTCAAGTGTCGAGGGTTTAAATGCGTTAGGTCAATCAGAAGAAAGATATCGTAGTTGGGATGAGCCAAAAAAGAATGGAGGATTTCGTCGAATAGAAGCTCCGTACGATAATTTAAAGCTGGTTCAAAAACGAATCTCCAATTTACTCCTTAGAATTCCACCGCCTACATTTCTTATGGCTCCGGTGAAAAAACGATCTTATGTAGATAACGCTGCGTTGCACAGGGGGGCAAAGGCTTTCTGTCTTTTGGATATCGAAGATTTCTTTCCGTCCTGTACGGATAAAAAAGTTTATTGCCTATTTCGATTATGAAAATGGATCGGTAAATGCATGTCAGCGCCCACCGCCAGATTGTCCGCGTCCAACTTGCCGTGGCGGCGGCTCAATGCGAGATCCTGGCTTGGCTAAGGTGGTCGCGCGTGCTGTGACCCACCACTTCAAGGCTGCTGCCGATCTCGATGGCAGTGCAACATCCCTCGCGCGACCCCGATCACCCAAGCGAGGAACCCAAGAAAGACGACAGACACCACTAGGTCTTGGTGGCCAATAGGGGCGCCCGTTTGCAGAAGGAGGGCATAAACCGCAAGCGCCACCACCAACATCAGCAGGAAGGCGGCTAGGTTGATGCCGCGTATCTGATAGCTGTCCTCTGTCGCGCGCCCTTCCCACCGCAGAATGACGAACAAACCGACCAGGATGACGAAGAGGATGGCGCCCACAATGGGCCCGTTCAACGCCTGCAACAGGAAGAATCCGATGCACGGCAGCATCAGCGCGATGCAGGCCCAACGGGGCAGGTTGAGATCTGGCCACCGCGCCGCCCAAAGCAGCAGATAGCCCACAACAATTGTTGCCATTGAGGCGATGGCGAAGGTCAGGAACACATCGAATGTGACTGGCGCCACCTCTTCAATGTCCCAGACCCATGTTGTCCAAACCGCCCAAGCCACGCCTAGGATCGCCGAGACCAGAGTGACCTTCAGAGCCGAGGGGTCAGCCAGCAGCCGCGGAAGGATGAAGACGCCAAGGCCCACAGTGATCGGCGCGTGCCAAGAGAGCGATGTGAACACCAATGAAATGGGAAAATCTGCGTAAACCGCGGGCACGACGGCGCCCTCAATCGCGTAGCCGGTCAGCGCGCCGATCAGCAAGATGCGCCCAAGGCTTAGGCTTCCGTAAAGCCCGACCAACCCGACAAGCAGCGTGCTTGGGATCACGTAGAACAGGCCAATATCAAGCACAAAGCCCGCCGCCGTCAGCGGGCCTTGGGCCAAGGCGGCAATCAGCTTCTCCGATGGTTCTTCGTTGAAGAAAACAAACTCTGACCACGATGCCATTGCTAGGGCTATGCCCATCAAAGCCAAAGCCAGCCGGACAAGTGTCAACCGATATTTCCCAAGTAGCTTGGTGTTTCCGCGAATCTTCCCGTTTTGTTGGGCGTTTTCAACTCTTACTGCGGCGTCGGCTACAAGAACATCGATTCTGAGGGTTCCACGCGTGTGTTTTCGGCGCGGTTTTCGGATTTTGGCCCATTTGGGCCGCGCCGAGGCACTGCTATCGAGCCGGTTTTGTGCTGGTTTCGATATGATGGCCGTCATGCAGGCCTCGGCCGTGGCTTGAGGGCGCGGATGGCGGCGAGGATTTGCGCGAAGATGCGGCCTGTTACAGCCACCTCTGCCAGTTGGAACGTGATCTTGCGAGCGTGGCGCACGATGCGTGCACCGATCTTGATGAGGCGGCTTTGGATACTTGTCAGCGACCAGTCCGCGACGTCTTCGGGCAAGTCGGCACGCCGAAGGAAACTGCCGAGATTGTAGGCCAGTGCGTGAAGCTGAAGCCTGACCTCATTGTCACGGAACCGCTTGCAGGACAGCCGCGTCCAGTTGATCGCATATTTGCCCTCCTTGATGTGCTGTTCTGCGGTGCCACGCTGATTGTAGAAGCGAATGATCCAGTCCGGCTCCATCGGCAAATTGGTGACGATAAAACCCACGCGGGGAAACAAGTCGCCGGGGTGCCATTCCACCTTTGCAATAACCCGGCGTGCCTTCTCCCATGATGCCGCCCTGTACTCAAAGTCATGGTAGACGCGGCGAACGTAGTTGGGTGGGCGGCCTACGGGGCGCTTCAAGAGATGCGAGATTGCTTCCTGCAACACTGCGTTGCCCTTGAGGCGGATGGTGTAGAAATAGCTCTCGGCCTCCAACGTCTTATAAAGTTCGGGGATGGCAAAGGCGGCATCAGCACGAAAGAAGCGCATCAAGTCGCGGGTCTTATAGCGGGCAATGACGGGAGCCAGAACGTTCTTCCAATCATCAGCGCTGTGGACATTGCCCTTGCGCAGGGCGCAGCGCTCAAGATCGCCGAACTGGTTGAACACGAACAGAGGGTGATAGCACTTGCAGCCAAAGTGACCATTCCATGCCGTGCCTTCCTGATCGCCATGGGTGGGGCTGACGGAGCTGTCCATGTCCAGCGTGATCCACTTGGGCGGCTGTGCCGCGTGCATCGCGTCGATCCACTGGCCCGGTAGATCGGCCAAGGCAGCCCGATTGTGAGCGGAAGCGAGAATGTCTGTCTCAAACCGGGCCATATGACTGGTTGAGGCCGCCTGGCTATCAACAGCCCGCCCGCCGACAATTTGGCGCATCACTGGATCACGGGAAAGCCGATCCGCATCGTTGACATCAGGGTATCCGGCCAGCCGACCAAAGGTGGACTGACGAAGAAGGCCGACGAAGTTGTGGACCCCGTTCTTGCCAGTGCGTGTGTCCTGCAACGAGCGCCCCGCCAAATCATGCAGTCCCAAGGTCCCGTCCAGCTCCCGAAACAAGAGCAAACCGCCATCGGAGCTGATCTTGGAGCCGTGGAATTCCAGCCGCACCCGAGGGTCAAAATCGACCCGAATATCGCCATTAGAACCCGCACCCGTAGGGTGATCCAACATTGCAGCCTCCCAAGGAGTTTAACACGCTGAAATATAACACGAAAAAGTACCTCTACAAAGCTAAATCACGCCGTTACTTGGGAAATGTGGGTTTATTGGTTTTTCAATAAAAGAATGCGCTGCGCTCCACATGTTGCGTCACTTCTCAAAAACTTAGTTACGTTTCAGGGACATTTACCCCAAGGAAGTCCAGCTAGTCCTATTATGGCCTATCTTGCTTATAGTGACATGTGGGATGAAGTAAACAGAATTACAGTTTCTTCAAATTGCAAGCTTTCCATATACGCTGATGACATCACATTGTCAGGAGATGTAGTTCCAACTAAAGCCGTTTGGGAAATCAAAAAAGCACTTCACCGCCATGGGCATGCCTATAGCAAAAAGAAAGAGCGAAACCTCATAGAAAAACCAGCTGACATAACAGGCGTTATAGTCGCTGGAGACACCCTTCTTCTTCCTAATCGTCAGCACCACAAAATTGCGGAGCTTACAAAACAGCGACAGTTTGCACATACATCGAATGAACTGGGCTCTTTGGAAAGAAAATTACGTGGCAGATTTGCGCAGGCCCGCCAAATCGAAAATTATACATAGTAGGTAGTCAAACCTAACTATTTTTTGGGACCTTCATGTTTCATACAAGCATTAATCGCATCGTATACGTAACTTGAGATTGATCCATCTTTTATTCGTTCAACAACCTCATCAATGATAAAGAATGGCACTAAAAACCATTCACGAGGTTTAACAGGGTTGCCAAATCGATCTTCAATCTCAATATCCAGCTGGGCGTTTTCAAAAATGCGATGGATCAGTTTTTCAAGTTTCGTTCTGTTGATATTATAAAGCTCAAACGTGGCAACGATTTCTACATTTGCCATTAAGAATGTAGGTTGAAGGTGCGCTCCTGCAATTCGTTTATCAACTGGCATATTTGTAACGCCAATTTTGTGAACCAATTGTCTATTTTCTGCGACAACTGGATGTTCGGAAAAACTCCGCAAGACATAAATGGTTCCACTAGCCTCTTCTCCATCAATTGAGTCATCAGAAAAAAGTGGGCCAGCGGTTGGTTCGGTGATGCGTCTTCCTACTTCGTCTTTGTTCAACGCACGTTGAAGGGATCGCATCAGCATTGTACTTTGTGTGCCGTTATCAAAAATTACACGTAGTCGAGCGTCTGTACGTCCATGTTCTGTCGTGGTGATTTCGCCTTTTTCAGCCACGTAAGCTTTTTGACCACCTACAATAAAGAAACGACCCTGCTCAATTTCAGCTTTCATTTCGAATTGGCGCGTCTCACGCAACCCTGAATCTAATTCTTGTTGCACTTGTTCAAAGAGCGGCTTGAATGTTTCAAAGTCTTCACATTTATCTCGTGAAGCAATGGCCTCGGCAGCTTTCTTCTCGTCAAAAGTTCTGACATGTTTTAGCTGTGAAAGAGATTGTGTTTCACTGTCTAAGCCTAGTTCGGCAAGTAATTCATCGTCACTTAATGATGATTCCACAATCGCTGTTGTGCTAGAAGATTTCAGCAGTCCTTGAGTATCATATGGCTCAAGCAATTCGACTATATCTGTGTCTTTGCGCAATTGATCGAGTCTAACAGCGTAGAGGCGTTCGAATATGTCTTTGTTTTGTGCCTGTTCTGGATTCTGCCCATGTTCTTCAACGAAACGCTGAATGTCTTCAAATCCCGCAATAACGCGTTCTTCTCTGGCAGAACGGATTGGCTTTACCTTTTTCTGATCAAATTCAGCCAGCCCCTCTGCAAGTTCATCAAGATCGATATCAGTCATATCGACCCTCATTTTTGTATTGCATGAAGCTTGTTGCGCCTTGTGCAAGCTTCTGTTCAAATGGGTCTTGGGATGTCGCAGAAGGTGGTCTTCCACGTTCCTTTTTGAACTGAAACGCTCTTACTGCATAATCCCTTGCTTCTTCTGGCGATAGTTTAATCTTCTTAGCAGAAATAATCCCAGCAACCTGTTTTAAACTTTCCTCATTCATGGTCTTCGCCAGAATAGAATAAGCTTCCTTGAATGGATTGATGCTGTCGATAAGATCAATATTAAGCTCGCGAACATCCATGGCAAATTTTCGAATGCCATCGATCAAGGCTGTATTACCACCCGTTGCTTCCTGATCCGAATTTAATGCTGCTTCTTTTGATTTTTGTGTGAAGTTTAACGCTGCAATTGCATGTTGTCGGACAGCTTCACGATCTTCTTCATCTAATTCAGGATAGCGGTCTTTGATAATTTTGCCCATCCGCATTTGAGTAAGTTCTTCTGGTACTAGCTCCTCGTCAAAGAGGCCACGTTCAAGAGCAACCTTATCCTGAACAAAGGACGCAACAACCTCATTCAAATCTTCGCGGCAAATGCGCGACGCTTCCTCGCTTTTAGGCTCAACAAGGCCTTTTATCTCGATTTGGAATTTACCCTGTTCTTCATCGAAGCCAATATTGCATTTTTCCTTATCATAGCCGCCGTCACCATAGTCAAAATCCACCTGCGGACCGCTATCGATATATTTTGGTACGAACTCATATTTTGGTTGCAAGACCTGCTCCATCAACAAACTGGCTGCAATCGCCTTTAACGTATCGTTGACAGCTTCGGTCACCAGCTCTTCGGATGCATCTGGTTCGGCAATTAAATTGGTAAACCGCGCTCGCGCTTTATCTTTCGCATCGCGCGTTGCCCGTCCGATGATTTGGACAATTTCGGTCAACGAGCCGCGATATCCAACCGTCAGAGCGTGTTCACACCAAATCCAGTCAAAGCCTTCTTTTGCCATGCCAAGTGCGATAATGATATCGACATGATCACGATTATCTTTTTGGCTGGGGTCTTTCAAAGCATTGAGAACTTTACCGCGCTTGTTAGGTTCGTCATCCACAAGATCAGCAACTTTTAAAACCCGTCCATCGGGACGCTGAATGAGCTGAAATCCTGTATCTGGATCATTGCCTTGCCATTCACCCAAACTGTCCAATATTTGGTTCACTTCACCATATTTATCTTTAAGGCTTTCACGCGCTGTAACAGCGGGAATGTGAATGATTGTCTTTTCATCGGGATTCAACACTTCCAATAGATCATTGGTATAGGGGCCTGAATAAAAGAAATATCCGATATCAAGCGATTTGAGGTGGCTGTAGCCGTTTAATTGCTCGTAATAGGTATATGTGACGGTTTCAAATTTTGCTTCATCATCAGGAGATAAAACGGGTTCCGCATCGCCTCGGAAATAAGAACCCGTCATGGCAACGATATGTACGTTTTCTGCCGCAATAAAGGCATTCAAATGTGCGCCTAATTTATTGTTTGGATTAGCCGATACGTGGTGAAATTCATCCACTGCAATCAATCTTCCATCAAACGCATCAATGCCAAATTCGTCCACTGCAAAACGAAACGTTGCATGTGTGCAAACGAGCACCTTATCATCGCTGTTTAAGAATTTGCCAACGCTCCCAACTTTGCCATCATCGCCACCGGGTGCATTACACAAATTCCATTTAGGCTCCACGCTCCAATCAGCCCAGAAACCAAATTTGGATAAGGGTTCATTCCCAAAACTGGAACCAATAGACTTTTCTGGCACAACAATAATAGCCTGCTTCAGTTCTTGGCGGTGCAGCTTATCCAGCGCGATAAACATCAGCGCACGACTTTTGCCGGATGCTGGTGGTGACTTGATCAGAAGAAATTGCTCGCCCCGCTTTTCATAGGCACGTTCCTGCATCGCACGCATACCAAGTTCATTGGAAGTCGTTGAAGCACCATTTTGCGAATAGGAAACGGAAACTGCGGGGATTTTTTTCATTTGCTCTTATATCCATGTTCTAAAAATTGAGGGAGAATTTCCGCAATTGCATCAAATTCTTTTGAAAAATCTTTGAGCATATCTTTCATTTTATTGGCTATTTCATCAGAGCTGAAAACGTCTTTGATGTCTTTTGAATTTTCTTTAAAGACCTTCGTATATTTTCCGTCGGAATTGATATTTTTTCCGCGAGTAGCAATGCGTTTCAGTCCAGCCTGATTGCCCTTAGACAAAATTGCTTCTAGGAGGTTTTTTCGAAAAGCCTTATCAGTTAATGGACCGACTTCTGCAAACAGCCAAAGCTTGCCAGATTTTCCGTCATTGTTTTCGCGTATCTGAAACCAAACTATAAGCGGATAACCTGCCCACCATTTTTCGCAACCTGCCCATTCTAAATCATCACCAAAGGCCTCATACCATGAGTAAGGAAGGAAGCTCACTCCGCGTGAATCAGAGTTGCTATACATAAGCCTATGATTTCCAATAGTGACGTCCCAATTCTCATGTCGCTTTTCACCAAATAGTTCATCGACTGCAATTGAGAAGTCATTGCTGGCACCATGCTCCATAACAAAATCCAGCACCTTTTTATGTTCGCGATATAATTGCTTTGCCAATTCCTCCATTTTGACTTGCTCTTCGCTCATCCCTGTTTCATCCTCAATTACTTCTAAATAATGTTCAATAAACTTAACTACTTCAGATGATAGTTGATTTTCATTTTTACTCAAAAGTAGTTTTATGATTTCGCAAACAGATTCATAATCGATGACTGCATATGACGGGTCATTCGGCTCCTCTCCGCTTAAGGTAAGATAAATTCCTCGAATTGCGATTGACGTTTCATCTCTAAAAGCTTCTTCGACCGCCTGTCTGTAATCAGACAATTGGTTTTTTCGCTGAGTGCTGCCAAATTTATTTTCAATAATAAATGCCCAGTTCTGGGAATAAGAATGGATAAAAATGTCTATGTTTTTCCATTCAGTCTTTATCTCGGCATCGCTTAAATCTGCATGAGCAATGTCAAGGGCGTTAGGCTGCGGAAGCCGCCCTGTTCCGCTCAATGCTTTTGCTAAGAATGCAATTAAAAATTGATCCCCAAGGCCATGTGTTTCGTTTGGAGTTAAAAGCCAAGCCAAGATAGCTGAATGGCGTATTTCCATTCGTTGCATTTTCATGACGTTAATTGGATTAAAGCGATTAATATATGCGCCTATCTTATCAATCGGTTCATTGTTTACAAAAAGCGCTTCGAAACTTTCGAAATCTGGCGCTTCTCTGTCATTGTCTTCTATGCTCATCCTGCCGCCACCTTGGTCGTCATATCGGTGTAGAGTGCAAAGAGATGTTCGAGGCGTTCGGTATCATTTTTGAAACGGCGGCCAATATAGATGCGTTCCAAAACCTCATCATTGGCGTCATGGGCAGCGCGTAGGTTTTCAGGCATATTTTCAGGGTCATAAAGTTCGGCAATTGTTGCCGGAAAATGCGCCTCTCGTGCCAACAAGATATTCTCCGCGCACTGCGCTAAATCATCCTTGTTTTTCTGTGTGAGTTTGGGAACTGGGAACGTATTCCATCCAAGGGTGTTGGAGTAGCGAATTCGTGTTTCTAACTGACCACATACAACTTTAATCCATGCTAGGTGGACAGTTGAGGAAATGAGAGCCAGTGTGTAAATTGGAGCATCATACAATGCAAAGGTTTCACTGGAAAATATCCAGTGTGGGTTTGCTAAGCCCGTAGGCAAATATTCACGTGTTTCAGATGAAGTTCTAGCCAAAACTATAGTGTGTGATTTTGAACTATGCCGTTCTCTAAATTGATGTGCTTTCTCAGCCAATTTCTTTCCGCTGGCATCGGTACTTTTACTTCTTTGCTCCCTAACTGCCTCAACCCTTTCAGATATTAGCGGGTTTTGAATAGCTTCTTGTAGTTCATCATCATCAATCCATAAGCAATATCGCGCTTTTGAATGCAGAAACTCTTCACCACCAGCAAAATTTCGAATCAATTTTTCTGATTGGGATGAAAAATCTATAATCTTATTCCTCTGATCCTTATCAAGCAAAAGACCTTTCCCGTAGGGCATATTTCCCAAATTCATGATTGGTTTATCAAACAGCGGTTTTCTAGCTGGTTTTATACTAATGATTTCAGATTCTATTAAATAAGGAGAAATATTTTTACATTCTTTTTTATTATTATCACTGAAAAGGAATTTTTTTTCATTATTTTTAGGCTGTAAACCTACTATCACAACGGTAACTGTAGCTTTGTTGCTCGCTAAATTTGACCAACGAAATGACGTATGCGCCCAACTTATTTCAACACCATACTGAAATATTAACGGCCAAATAAGGTCTACCTGTTGCCCTTGGCAGATGCTATTTGTTGTCACAAGTCCAGCTTTTGCATTAACAACAAAAATATATTGGGCTGCTTTAACAAACCATCCAGTAACATAATCGTTGTCCTTCCACTTTTTTTGCAATGGAGATAGAACGGTTCCCAGCTCCTCAGTCAGCTTTTTCTCTCGTTTTTTGCTACCTTTATATGGCGGGTTGCCGCAAATATACGTTTCACCGCCTTCATTCTCAAAATCGATTTCCGCCTGTTCAAGCGGCGTAGAAAACAGATCATCTCCTTGCAGCTTTACACTTTTGCCTGTTGGAGGACAGACGGTAAGCCAGTCAATCTGCAAAGCGTTACCGCAGGTAATCCAGTTTTGTTTATCGAGAGGCAAAAAGTCGAGTAACGCTTCCTTTTGACCACGATAAATTACGTCACACTGATATTCTGCAATAATCAGCGCAAGACGAGCGATCTCAGCTGGAAAATCATTTATTTCGATGCCTCGGAAATTGGTGAGTGGAATGACGGATTTCGAGTGGATTTCACCTCGCCGAGTATTTATCTCAGCCTCAATTTCGCGCATCTGCTTATAGGCAATCACCAAAAAATTGCCTGAGCCACAAGCGGGGTCAAAAACCCGAATTTTCGCTATGCGGTTTTTCAGATTTAAGAGTTTGCGCGAATTGGTTTTAGCTTCCTCAAGCTTGTTTCGCAAATCATCGAGAAAAAGCGGGTTCAGCACTTTCAAGATATTTGGCACGGATGTGTAATGCATGCCCAAATTGCCGCGTTCTTCTTCATCTGCAACGGCTTGGATCATGGAACCAAAAATATCAGGGTTAATCTGCCGCCAATCCAGCCGTCCGATGTGTAGAAAATAACTTCGCGCCATCTTGGTGAATTTTGGCACTTCAACAGAACCTGCAAATAATTCACCATTCACATAAGGAAAACCATTAGCATAGGGTCGGATATTTTCTGCTTTGCGATTTTCCAGTTTTGTGTTCATGGCGCGAAAAATCTCAGCCATCACCTCATGGGTATTGGTCGCATCTGCCATTTGTTCAATTGTTGAAGTGAACAAATCCTCGCCATTGAGTATGTCTGTGTCTTCTGCAAAGAAACAAAAGATCAACCGCGCCATGAAATGGTTCATGTCATGGCGGCGTTCCGCTGTTGCCCAGTCGGGATTGTCTTTCAAAAGCTGTAAATAAAGGCGGTTAAGGCGTCCTGTTGCCTTAATATCAAACGCACTTTCCTTGATTTGTTTGACCGTGGAAATGCCCGCCAGCCCAAGCAGGAAGCCCAAATGGTCATGCACATCTTTGAAGTCACAGGCAATTGTATCGCCTTCAATCAGGTTTTCAGCTTCAAGCGTTTCGCCATCGGTTGCCAAAATATATTTGGCCTTTGCTTTGCTTGTTGCGGGGCTTTGGCGCAACGCATCAAGCGTTTGGCTAACCGCGCCTTTTTCGCAAACCTTGATGTGGATGTTATTGCGTTGCAGTACGCCACCAATATCGGACTTGTTGGTGTTACCTTTTTTAAGCCGCTTGATCTCAGTTTCTTTGCGGCCAAAACTTTCTAGAAATTGAAAAGCAAACTCTTCGGGCTCAAACGGTGCTTGGCTTAAGTTCGATAAGGCTTCTTCAATTTCAACTGCATTCATAGTCGGTTACTCTTCTTGGCACTTAGTTCGAAAAATAGTCATCATCTATCTTTTTCAGATGCAAAACTTCTTCATCACGACATCCAATATTATACTGGAGCATCAACTTTGCCAGTTTCAAACCGTCAATGAGAACAATGTTGCGAGATGATTTTTCGGCAGCCTTAATCGCTTCGGGTGTAAATTTTGATGTCGTGAAGAACAAGCCTTTTGTTGTGTTTCGCTCATCCAACGCGCCAGAAAAATTTCTTATGTCAGGCGAGCCAACCGTATTGCCTTCCGCATAACGCTTGGCCTGCACATAAATCTGATCAACACCCAAGGGGTCTTGATCGATAACACCATCAATTCCGTTATCTCCAGACTTACCCAAGGCGCGCCCTGCATCCTCTGACGTGCCGCCATATCCCATTGCTAATAAAAGCTCGATAATTAAGTTTTCGAAAAACTGAGGGCTTGCCTCTCGAACATTATCCAACAGATCAGAGGCAATTGCCGACATAATCTTTCGATGAGCTACACGTAACGCTTCATCAGGTGTAATCTCACCAACTTCTTGTCCGTCAGCCGCATCCAGTTCAGGTGATTTGTCAGAATTTTTCCGAGTTTGAAATTCTTGGAATTGTTCAAATTGTTTCAGAAAGTTTATATTTATGTGTTCGGGGGCATCTTGAAGAATTTTCTTTCCCAAGTCAGTAGCAATGTATGAGCCTCGTTTTGTGTATCGAACCAAACCTGCTTGCTTGAGATAGCTCTTTGACCAATTGACGCGGTTATCGAATTTTCTCTGCTTTCCGCTCGGAAGCAATTCTTTGCGATCTTCATCGGAAAGATTAAATTCTATGCTCAAGTTTTCAATTGTCTCCCGCGTGGTGATTTCACCGTTTTCGGCTTGTTTGAGGACTGGAAGCATTAAGGTTTGAAAGTCTGGGATCATATTGGAAGTTCTGAAAATACTAAATTTTATTTGTGATTCTAAGAAATTATTGTTTCTCACAATAGCAGAATTCAAATTTTATACTGAGTTTTTTATATCGGGGATGCAACGGGGCTTTGCCCCTTGTCAAGAGGCCTTGTTACACGAATGTGTAATACAAGGCACATCTTGCGGCACTCCGTGCTGTGACAAGAGCTTTGCGGTTCAGCTTGGTTCAAGTGAACTTGTTCTGGAATTCCTATAGCTTTTTCAGGTTATGACAATTTGACGGTCAGCTTAAATATGAAAAATTCAACTGGATAGCTTTTGATCGTACGATCTACTTTCATGAAATTAGTCTGATTTTAGTTCATCGGCGTATAGGTAGCCGCTTGTGATATGCCAGCTTGAGGAGCAATGTCAGATGCATTCGGGGCAACAGCTTCATAGTCTGACTTTATCGTTGGTGTCGCAGCAGGTTGCATATCAGCTGGCAAGAATTGAGCTGCCGATGGCGGCATATCTGCTTCCAGTTCAGCTTCGAGAGATTCAAGCTCTTCAACCGTGAAGCCCTCTCGTGAAGATCGCTCCCGCGCATCATCCAGTTTATCTTGATATTCTATCAAGCTTTCTCGCTGAGCTTCTAAGCCTGCCTCTTCTAGCATAAGTGGCTGATAGGCTTCCCAACGTGGAGCATTATCATCAATGATATCAGGATCGATTGTTTCGCGATCAAGTTCTGTTCCGAATTCGTCGAATACGCGTAATCCATCTTCTGTTTTGAAAACTCGACGACCATCTTCAAGAACGTGAGCACGATCCAATAACCTACCCATTTGCTCGCGTACAAGTTCCAGAGCTTCCTGATTTTCTATCAATGCTCGGACTGTGGCTTCATCATATTTGTCCAGCTTTTCATGGAACGCTTCGATTTGAATTTCAGTTGCAATGGTCATTTCCACCGCTGTCGCCAAGTCGAGGTCTGTCTTTTCTGCTCGCTCTTCCTGCTTTTCCTTGCGTTCTTGCTCATCTTTTGCAGCAATGAACCATTTAAGGCGTTGCACCTCCGCCAATTCAGCAGAGGTTGGTTTGCGACTAGACCCGCGAAAATGGTTCACTGCCAAATGCATTAACTGCCACACTCCTTCTTTGCCAAAACGTGAATTAGAGCTGGTACTGGTTTATCCAAATGGAGTTCCATAAATGCAGTGATACGCTTCCAAGTCTGCGTACCATTGCTGTATCGCCACGTATTGATACATTGCATGCCTGATTGATCAGGTTTGTCCTTTAGCCAACGCGCATAGGCCAATCCACCCACTACGCCATTCACATAGCTAATGCGTTGATCGGCATTCATTTTATTCAGCACTTCATCAGCGGTGAATGCGTTGGCTTCATTTATCGATGCATTCGTCATAAACATTGCTATTAAAATAGCAAAAAGTGGTGAAGATTTACTTAATATTAACGAACTCTTAATTCGCATAATCGTTCGATTTTGCAGTTATTTTACTTACACATCTTCATTTTGCTATAATTAAATTGTAAGTATGGGAAATCAACGGGTTAGTCGAAAATCGGCGGCTGGCCTTAGTTTGATCCCACCTTGACGCTGAAAGGAACGATTCTGCCCGTTTTACTGGCAGGTTTCAGGGATGCGACAAGGTTTTGGGAATGAATGAAACGCATAGGATATCTGCGGGTTAGCACCGAAGAGCAAAAACCAGATCGACAAATCGATGGGCTTAGCCCCCTTTGCGATAAACTCTATATTGAGCGTGTTTCCGCTGCTGCCAAAAAACGCCCCATATTTGAACAGGTAATGGCTGAGCTTAAATCTGGTGATACGCTTGTTGTGTGGGATTTAGATCGGGCGTTTCGTTCCACCCTTGATGCGCTCACCCATACAAAACAATTGCAAGAGCGCGGCATTCAGTTTCAAGTCGTGACTATGAATATCGATACATCCAAGCCAATGGGTGAATTCTTTTTCACCATTGTGGCGGCTTTTGCTCAGCTTGAACGGCGCACGATTTCCGAACGTACCAAAGAAGGCCTTCGTGCCACTGTCAAACGCGGCACTGTTTTAGGGCGCAAGCCAAAGCTGAGCAAATGCCAAACCCTTTCGGCGCAACAAAAGCTGGCAACCAAAGAAATGAGTTTGAAAGAAGTCGCTGCATTCTACGGCGTTGATCCCACAACCATTTCCCGCTCAATCAAGCGGCTTGAGGATAGTATGAAATAATCATACCGATATCCGTTTTCCTGTGATATACTGATTATAAAGGAGATTTTGTGATGTCGGGAACTGAAAAACGCACCGTGAGCCTTGCCCCTGAAAATGCGGCTTTCATTGATGCTAAGGTCAAATCGGGTGGCTATGCCAGCGCAAGTGAGGTTATCCGCGCAGGTCTTCGCGCATTGCAAGAGCGCGATGCCGCCGTTGAGAGGTGGTTGGAACAGGAAGTTGCCCCAACCTATGATGCTGTAAAATCTGGCGAGATGGAAACACATGCCGCCCAAGATGTTTTTGAGGCCATTCGAACCCGTCATGCCAGCCGACAATAGGTCTTTATGAAGAAACGAATTGTCGAAATTGCTGATGACGCGCGGTTGGATTTACTGGGTATTTACGATTGGATTGCCAATGCGGGCAGCCCGCAAAATGCTCTTTCATATATCGAGCGCATAGAAACCTATTGCAAAGGTTTTGACTTAGCGAGCGCACGCGGCACGGCACGTGATGATATCAGACAAGGGTTGCGCATTGTTGGTTTTGAAAAAAGCGCCACAATTGCATTTATGGTTGAAGAGGATCGCGTTGTTATCTTGCGCGTTTTTTATGGTGGTCGCGACTGGGAAACGATGCTGACAAATTGATGGCTTTTGCTTGCCTCATGCTGCGATTTGTTGTCGACGCCTTATGACGTCAAAAAAACCCATGTCACACTCTGAATAACACGTGGATAAGTTTACGCTTTTCCTTTGAAAAAATCTCAATAATTGGGAGACTTACTCCGTGCGGGGCGTTCCCGCATACGGCTTAGAAACCGTTTGAATCACCGACTCCAATAGGGGCGGATAGCCCCGATCTAAGGCGTTGCACGAATAAGGGGCGCGTTTGATTCAAACGTTTCTAATGTCCGTCCACCCGTCAAAAAAGGAGTCTGCCATGTCAGAAATTCACGATCATTACGAAGAAAAACTAACCCGCTTGAGCATGAATGTGAAACATTCGCTTGGGATGCTGGAACAGGAAATCTCCACCCATATCCAAAGCGAAAAAGAGGTCATTCAAGATATGTTAGAGGAAATAAAAGCGAGCGCTCCCCGATAGGGCTAAGGGGGTGCTCGCGAACATTAAGCTTGTTTCAAAACGCATTTTCTAAATCCTATCGATTATCAAACATTTAGGTATTGTGACCTGCGCTTGCAGTCGCGCGGTTCTCAATTTGAGAAACCCGCGCTGTGCGGATTAGACATCAAATAAATCGCCTTGCCGTGAAAGAAGATCATCGAGATAGACCAGATGCGCAAAATCATTGATGAGATGGGAAAATTTGAGGCTCATCGCGGTATGCGTATCATTGCAGCTTTGAAGCGGCTCGCGGGGCGGCTCTTGGGTTCGCTCTGCGTGCAATTGCCTGACGAGCGCCCGATAGCGTGAGAGGTCTTGCTTTAAATCGGCTTCGAATTTTCGCTGAAACTTGCGCAATTCGGATGATCGTTTCGGTTCATGTTTATGGTCGGCAGCTTTTATATCGGCCTCGGCATAGCCGCGATAATCGCCCAATCTGACCAAATTCAGAATCTGTCTTGGTTTTGCAATATCCCCGCCGAGAAGATAATACCAAGGGTGTCCCGCGTGATATCCGCGATATTTTTTAAGCGGTGCAGTCATGATAGCACCTCCTCATTGAGGCGATAGATCACGGTTTCCCCAGCGATGTCGGTTTTTGTATATTCGCGCATCAAATCACGGGCGAAGGCCTCAAGATCGATATAGGCCTTCATCACCATAGGCATGTCGCCCAGAACATCGTGTTCTACAAAATAGCTGGCAAGTTCGTAATGGGATTTGACAAAGTAGAGACTGATATCAAAGCTCGCTGAACCAACCGCTTTGGGGTCAAAGCTTTGGTGATGGTGCTTCACAGCTATGATAAAGCTTATCTTTGCATAGGCGTCCCATGCTCTTAGGGCTTTGAAAAACGGCTTGATGGTGTCGGGGGTAAGTTGCCATGCCTCAGCAAAAGCCTGATCAAGCGGGCTGCCCGCGATACAGGCGATGTCAAAGTCACAAGAGCGATAGCCAAAGGCGTGACTAAGGGGGATAAAATGGCTTTCAAATTCTTCTTCTGATGTGAAATAAAATCCTTCTCTTATAGGGTTGGATGGGTGTGCGTGACATATAAAGGTCATGATATTTTCTTTCTTTTATTTGGTTTGAAATGGAGTAGTTCGAGTCAAAAATGTCGCAATTTGAATGGCTTGATCGATGCTCAAGCGGCGCAAATCCATGCTGACCTCTTGGCTATGTCCGTAAATGGTCGCTGTGCCATATTCAAAATAGACAGCCTTTTGCGCGTCTGACCATTGATGCGCAATTTTGCGACCTTTGGAGGCTTTGAGAAACAAATGCGCCACGTTTGTGAGCAATTCGGCCTGTTTTTCATTCTCAAGATAACGCGCGCGCGCCTTGTCAAACGCGGGCAGATAAGCGGGCAATAGCCGCCGCGCTATATCAGCGGCGATTGCTTTTGGGGGGCGGTTTATGCTGACACCGATAGAGCAAAATTCGCTCTGCTGCGGGTCTGTGATGCGTTTGTCAAACCGTCCTGATATTTTGAATTTGAGCTGGTTATATTCTTTTGAAATAATCAGGCCGCGCCCTTGTCCATCGATGATCTGGCGTTGCCAGCAAGACTCTTGTTCAAGCGCGTTGAATTTCCAAGGTCGCCCTAAATATAGGGCGATCTGTTCGATTAAGGCGGTATGTTCACGCATGGGAATACCTCCCATTTTTGTTGCCGTTGGCCTTACTGCGAAAACCGCCTTGCACTTTTGGGGGCGCACTAACGCGCTTAAACCCATCCCCGCTTGGTTTTTTGCTGCCGTATTTGGCGCGGATTTCGTCTAGCGATGTTTGACCACGGGAAAATGAGCGGTGATTGCTGGGACGAAAATGCCAAGCTTTCTTCTTTGATGCCCATTTAAAGCCTGCTTGTTTCAAGTGGTCTTTGTGTGTTCTGGTATCGCCCGTCACCCAAATCCACACGCCGCAAATCTCAATGATGAGCCCATCAAGTGCCATGATGCTATTGAGCGCGGTGTTGAATTCCTCGCCATAATCGGATTGCTCTTCTTTGATTTCGCCTGAATGCTCTTTCAATACCGCAAAGGCCGCATTGACGACTTTCATCATCTCTTCGCCTGCGGGATTGATGTCGGGGTGATATTTTTTGCAAGCTTGTTTGTAGGCTGTTTTGACAAGCTCTGGGGTTACGCTTCCGCTTAGGGATAAGATTTTTGCAGCATCATAAATGTTCATGACTTCCTCGCTCATGTGTTAAAGTTCAAATTCCGCGAGGCTCTTTTCTGTCTTTGAAAACAACACCGCGCATGAACCCTTGCCCAGCGGCGAGCGTCCTTTAAAAACCCAACGAAAAAAGCCGCCCGCGATGTCAATCGGGGGCGACCAAAAACAAGGACGGTCGTAAACACGGGTGACAAAATACCCCAAAGACCAACCGCTTGCGGCGATGACGGGCTTACGTCATCGGTCCGACCACACGGGAGCCTGGCTTGCTGTGCAAGCAAGGCGAATGGAGCGGGCCCGTCGGACTTGGTCTATTGGACAGGGATTTTTCACCTGTGTTAAGCTTGGAATTGGGTTCAAGCGAGGCGAGACGCCGAAGCGCGAAATAAAAGCGGCATGACATGCCACAACTCAACCGTCAGGGATTGAAGCCTTTTGGTGAAGACCGATTTATCGGGCTTCATTCACGAAAGCCCGTAGACGGCCTGAATATTATGGGCCTTTCGGCTTAAATGAAGCAACCGTCTGATCAGCCCGCGCCTCATCAAATGCCTCGTCTTCTAATGCGCGCATTTCATCTGGATAGACTGCCTCCATCATCATGGAGAATATTTGCTGATTGGTAGTGTAGTCGAGCATGTCGATAGGCGCACGCCCAAAGCCATCTTGGATGGTGAGGTCTATGTTGGGCTGACCCAGCAGCAGTTTTACCATATCAGGGCTTTGCCTAAATATTGCAATGTGAAGTGCTGTGAGACCTGCATAGGGGTCTTTTCGGTTCAGTTGGGCGGGATCGGCTTTTAAAACTGCTTTTGCTTTTTCAATATCGTCAAAATACACGGAGCGCAGCAACGCAAAATTCTTTAAATCCGACCCGCGATCTTCAAAATACGCGAGCTTTCGTTTCATTATCGGTTTTAGTTTACCTGTCATGAAAGCGTACCAATCACCAATGGATTCTCAACGATTTTTCGCAAACTATCCTCATTCAAAAATTCACCTAACGCGAAGTGATCATTAAGATTTTCTAGAAACTCGGATGGCTTTGGAAAATAGGCCATATCACTGGCGATGATTTTTCCTACTTTGGTGCTGAGGCTTGAAAGCGGTGTCGGTGTGTAGCTCAGTGGCCCATGCAAAAAATACTCTGATTTAATCGCGCGTTCATGCTCGGTTTTGAGGGCTGCAATGTCTTCCTTCGATAGTTTGCTCCACGCTTGCGTCACCTCTTTGCGTTTATCCATCAATTGAAAAGACAGGCCATGCGGATTGGTTTTGGCATTGTCGTATTTTTCAACTATGGCGATTGCATGAGTGCGTGGGATGCGGGTGAGACAATCGCGCAGTTTGACCTGAATGGTGTTGCCGGAAACAACAGCCACTCCTTCATAATATTCACGGTGACAGGTAGTTTTCATTCGGCTCGGCAAGAAGGCTGAAAGCGGCAGCTCGGCGGCATAAAAATATCCCAGATGGGTTGGCTGTAAGACCAGAACCGAGCGCGTGATAAACAGCGTGCCCGCAGTGCCTGAACGGGCGATACCAGCATTGCTGGTTAGGCTTTCTTTTTCCATACGTTTGCGCAGATAGGATGATGGAAGATAGCTCTCCACCATATTAGCGTGAACGCAAAAATAAACGCCTGAAAATTCTTCAAGAATTTGCTCGTTCCAATCCTCTATGTCGTTGGGTTCGGGAATATGGAAGAAATAATCCCGAGCGGCCAAAGCCATTTCATTGATGATTGACGATGGTTCCAAACGTGCCCGAATATCGGCATCGTGATGTGCCTCCATATAGGCAACGATGATCTCCACATTGTTGCCATCGAGATTGCCATCACGCAGACGATAAAATGACATGCGCTGGAATTTCACATTCCGCCATTCGGTTATGCGGTCTGCCAGCCTGCTCCAACTGAGTGAGCGGGTGTCGTGAACAAGATCGGTCAATAATCGAAACAATCGCTGATGCGCATAAGCAGTAAATCGCTTTTGGTTTGCTTGCGTCATTACCCAGTTACAATGCTGTTACAGTTTTTCGTTTCAACCCGACGTATCAAATTTTCCAGAAATTGCGAAAAATTTTCGCGCTGAGTTGGAAGATTAAAATGTCAGAATTTTTTTGACTTCAAAGCGGATGAAGACACCCCAAATCCCGCGTGAAATACACCTGCGAGATTTGCGATCTGAATGCATGGGCAAAAGCCGATGCACAGTTGAGCTGCACCATTTGCGCAATCCCTTTGTCGCCGAACTTTCCCCCCAACCCAGCTTGAATAAAGGAGAAGCATCATGTCTGAACAGGGTAGGAAACCGAACTTGGATGATCTGTCCAAAATCCATCCAAGACGCAGAAAGAAAAATCAAGCGTTTACCAACCAAGGCCCATCGAATGGTGTCGAGGACACACAGTTTGAAGCGTTTGAAGATTTTGAGCCAAAGGACTTGCCGCCTGTAAAATACAAATCGGACACCAAGATCAATTGGGCGTCTTGGATTGTGCCGACCTCTGCTGTGATGACGGGTGCTTTGGTTGCGCTTGCTGCGCCGCAATTGATTGATACATCGGGCATTCTGGGCACGTTAAAGATGGCGCTTCTGGGAAGTGCGGCCAGTTTTATTTCATGGGTAGTCAATCATCATGCGATCAAACATGGCACCGAGCTTGCGGCGAGTGGTTTAAAGAGCGCGGGCTTTGCAAGCCTTTTTGCCGTCACAATCACAGGTGCGGCGGCTTTTTCCTTTAGCTATGCAGGATTGGTTTTACCCCGCGTTGATGCGCTCAATCAAGCCGATCATGCTCAGGAACTGGCGGCTTATGTTGATGACATCAATCAAAATTCTGCCCAGCTTTACCAATTGCGCGCGGTGCTTGCGACAACGGCAGCGGACTTGCAGGCGAAAATCGAATGCGAGATCAAGAACGGCTGCCTGAGTGGCAATGGCGGCGGCGAAGGGGCGATTTATCGCGGTATTTTGCCTCCGACACAGCGCGCGCAAAAGATATCGGTTCAGCTTATCGCCAGCGATGATGAACGGCGCAATCAACTGGCCGAGATTAACAACGCGCTGGATGAATACCATGCCATTTTGGGTGAGACCACGGCAGGCAGTGTTGAAAAAAACCGCCAACTCACGGCCAAATCGGGTCAGATCAAACAACGCGCTGCTGACTTGCGCGAAAGCTCTCCTTTGCTTTTGCTGCGTGGATATCAATCTGAACTCTCTGCGGGGTTGATTATTGAAGACGAGCCAGAAGGCACGGCCAAGGTCAATGGTATTTTGAAACGCCATGCCGAAACCTTGCGTACGGCCTTGGACGACATTGAGCTTGATCAATCTGTTGCACCGACATTTCCCAGCAAGGCTGGCGTTGGCGAGGCATTTTCGCGGTTCGCGCATTTTTGGCCGCTGGGGATTTTTACGGCTGCGATTGAGCTGATCATCCCTTGGACGCTTTGGCTTCTGACTTACGCCGCCATCGTTCTCAAACTGTTCCGCCAAACCCACGATTATTCACAAACACCAAAGATGGAGGGCTAACCCATGGAAGGATATGGCACCAACCTGCTGGGCAGCAGCGCAATATTGACTGTCTTAGGTGTTGCGGCATTCTCGGCCTATGTCTCGGGGCCGCTGATCATCGAGCGTCTGTCACAAAAGACGAATTGGCGCGAAGAGTGTATTGAGAACGTCGAACGAGAGATCAGAATTACAACGCCCCAAGCACCCGCCATGCCGCGCATGTCCTGTAACAGCGCCATGCGTATGGCGGGGCGAGATTTGGCCGAGCTTGCCAGAGCGTTTGGCATTGAGCAGGCCTGTCAGAGCCTCGAATATCAAATCGAATTGAAAGAATTTAACGCGCAAGAGCGCCTTGCCGCAAAGCTGGAAAGCGCCCCATCACGCTGTGAATGCGCGGTCTCACGGATGATTTCTGAACACCGT
The DNA here is from genome assembly GCA_963691785.1 of Lentilitoribacter sp. Taxonomy (GTDB): domain Bacteria; phylum Pseudomonadota; class Alphaproteobacteria; order Rhizobiales; family Rhizobiaceae; genus Lentilitoribacter. The sequence goes on along the minus strand of OY829371.1, from coordinate 3,159,223 downwards.
GGCGCGGTTGCGCTCCATGCGGCCTCAGCGCGACTGGTCACGCCGCTGCCCATCCAAAATCTCACATCGGAATTCACCGCGTCGCTGAATTCCCCAAGCTGCGCATCCATTGCAAACCTTGGGGCAAAGATTGGAGGATAAAATGATCTTTGGCACCATTACGGTCACAGATGATGTGGTGAGCACGCATCGCAATAGTTATCTTCTGGGTTCACTGACGGTTGTGTCCGTCAGACGCCCGATACTCATTCCCTCTTTGATCATTGGCGCATCAGGTGCCGCATGGGGGCTGGCCTTTTCCGATCTACTTTTCCTATCTGAAATGATTGCAACAGGCATCGTTTCTGCTGCTGCGATCTTGCTTGGTGTTCAATGTGGTCAGCTTCAATTGGTGAGCCGTGATCTTAAAAACACCGAGCTTTCCTCTGCGGTGTGGGGGCAGTATCACGATCTACACCAGCATCGCCATGCGATTGTTGAAGGCGTGCGCAAATCCAAAACACACCAAGCGATCTGTCCTGCACCAATCGTGGAGGGGCTGTGATGAATATTCACCAGCATCGTTTTGGCAAAATTCTGGGAGTGAATGGCAATTTTCTGGGCGCGGTCGGCTGTTTTGCCTATGGCTGGTTCCTCTGGCCTGACGATCCCAGATGGTATGGGTTTTACATTATTGCCACCCTGTCTTTTCTGGGCAGTCTTGGCTTTGTCATCCGCGCCTTTGGCGGCATGAAGGCGCTTTTTCGTCAAGACAAGATTGTTGCTGAATACCAATCAAAGGTGAAGCCGCAAAAAGATGCGGAAATGGCCTCTGATCACTCTTTGAAAAATGCAGGCATGATTGATGGTTAAGGGGCTTAAATCCTATATCGCCAAGCATCGCCAAAAACGTAAAGGCGGTGCCAAGCCGATCTATGTCACAGGCAGGGTAGGATGTCGGTTGTTGGGGATGACGCTTGATGGCAAACCCATCTTTGAACCAAAGCCCACGCATTCGATTTTGACCAGCGCCGCGGGGGGTGGCAAGACAACATCTGGCGCTGTCCTTTGGCTGCAATCCATGTTGGCGGATAAAAGCCGCACTGTCATTATTGCCGATTTTAAACAGGGGGAAATATTCGCCCAAACAGTCGAGATGTGCCTCAAGGCTGGCCGCAAGGTCGCGCTTTTGGATGATACTTTCATGTTTGGCGTGGATCACCCGCTGCGCGTTGATCTTAATCCTTTTGGCAGCATCCTTGCGGCCCATGCCTTGCAGGCAGAGCAAGGCGAGTTGGTCTTTGTGACCGATAGTGCAAATCATGCGCTGATCGAAGAGCCCAATAATGATGAGCGCAATGCGTTTTGGCGTTATGAGCCCCGCGCGATGATTGAATATGCGCAAATGTCGTTGCTCGCCAATACGCGTGGCGGCTGCACGCCTGGCGCGGTTTGGGCGTTACTCTCTGACGCGCAAGACCTTGAGCGCGCCCTCAAAATCGATCTTGAAGAGGGCGACGCGGTTTTAAAATCGCTCGCCGCGCATATGCAGGCGGTTCGATCACACCCTGAACATTACGGACAACATTTGGGTGCCGTTAAAAAAGCGCTGAGAATATTTTCGGCGGGTAGTCCGCTCCATTATGCGGGCTCTGACGTGGATATCACCCATAAAGAGCTGCTGGAAGACGGCTATATTGTCTTTCTCACAGGGCCGCAGCAGCATGTCGAGCGCTTCGGACCCTATTTTGCGCTGCACTTGCAGAGTTTTATGCATGCGTTGTTGTCCTCAAACCTCTCTGCCCAAGGACGCAGGGTTGATTTTCTACTGGATGAATTCACCAATACTCCCGCGCGCGAAATTGTCTCAAAACTGACAACCATCCGCGCATATGGCGGGTCTGTCCATATGATCTGCCAGTCGCGATCAGAGATCGAACGCAAATATGGCGAGAAAGAAACGCTGACCATCGAAGAAAACGCGGTGGTCAAACAATGGTTCGGCTTTTCGAGTTTTGATGAGGCCGAGCGCGTTTCAAAGGCCATGGGTGAAGCGCTTTATTACAATCAAGGCATTGGCACGTCGAGCGACAAAACCGATGTCAGCGGCAATTACAATACTGTGCGTGAGCGGCTTTATACGCCTGCTGAACTGATGATGCTGCCCAAGGATGAGTAGATCATCCACGTCAAAGATGTGGGCTTTATCCATGCCAAAAAGCTACGTCAAAACGAGGTCTATCCATACGCCGAGCAGCTTTTGGACAATCCGCTTGAGGGGGGACGGTTACCGCCTGTGCCCAAAGTGATTTTGCCCACGGGTGATGCGGGGGACGGATAAGATGCGCGTCCGATTTTTAAAGCCAACATATTTTATATGGCTGCTTATGCTTGGCGGGGCTTATGGTGCATCGCAAATTCTGGGTCTGCCCCATCTGCGGTTTGAGTATGATTTCCAAACGGCTGGGAACCCCTTCGACCCCTTCTCTGATCGTTATTATACCCGCTGCACCTATTGGGGGCCGAACGGGGAATTCACACTCCATTTTCCTGCACATGGGGAGTGTGCACTGTTTCGTTTCTTCACTGCCCAGTCTGAACATGCGGAGGGTTAGACCATGCCGCGTGATGGAACAAAAAACAATTTACATTCTTCTGGGCGCGATATCTCAAAAGAAATGCGTGACAGCTTTCACCTTAAGGGGCTGCGTCGGCTGGCGGAATTAGGGCTTAAAGGCCATCACAAGTTAGACGCGCTCAAGGTCATCAATGACTACGAGCATGCGCGGCAAGAGGAAAAAACCGAGTTTAAGGATAACTATGAAGCGCGGGTCAGCAAAGCTGTCAAAGGGCTGCAAGCCAAAGCAGGACAAAAAGCGCGTGAGTTTAATCATCCTTTTGCCTTTCTGGATCGTTTTGAAAAAGGCCAGATGATTTTAACGGCGCGCAAGCAAGTGCGCCAAGCGCATGACGTCACCCTGTCCCTTCTTGATCGGCAGGAAACACGCGAACTTGAAAGCATCGCGCGGCAAGCGGGTCGTGGGGATATCGATCCTGAACTTCTCTCCAAAAATTTCGACCGCGCCGCACGTGCAGCCAAGCGGAGCGAAGCGAGCATTGATAAGCTGCACGACACCCAAAATGATCGTCGGTCCAAACCTGAACGCAGGAACCAGATGCAATCGCGTTTGCGCGCTCGCAGCCGATCAAGATGAAGCATTGCGACATTATGGAAAGAAAGGAAGAAAAATATAAATAAAGTAATAGCTTACGCCACAAAAACGCAATCAAATTACACGTTTTTGGGTTGAGGAAAATAGGAATAAATACCTATAATCACCGCTTGTTTTTCGCAACCCAAGGAGACGCAAACCCCAAACAGAAAGGAAACACCATGACACCATCACAAGAAAAACCACACCCAGAACAGCAATTTAACGGCGCTGTGATGGGGCAAACTGCCAGCAAAGCCAAGGTCAATGCCCAAACCGCCCATCAAAATGGGTTGAGCAAAGCCAGAGAAAGCTTTGCCGGCCGTTTGCTTACGGATGCGCAATTTAGCGAAGCCATTCACATCACAGAAATTCTTGAACGCGAGATTTATAAGTCAGGCAGTTTCAAAGATAAACTTGGTGACTACGCTTATGCCATGGGACGTTCTGAGAATATGGACCCCAAGCGGTTGGAAACAACCATTCGCGACTTGTATCGCGAACGCTCAGGGCAAACCATGTTCCAGCTTTGTGAAAGCCTCAAAGACCGTGAGGCCGCTGTTCAATCAAAAATACAAGAGGTTGCACTCAACGCTGTTCATGAAATTGAACCCATGATGGCAAATGGCGACAAAGTGACCTTCAATCGCGCCCTTTCAGAAAAAGCGCAAATGGTGGCCGATGAATATGGCGTTCGTGACAATCATGCGAAAAAACAGATGGCTGATAGCTTCATTGCTGAACAACGTGCCACAGGTGTTGAAGAACCTATGGAGCTTCCTGACTGGGGCAAACAACTGGATGAACAATATTACCGTCCCCAAATTGAACAGGAAAAGCAGGAACGCGCTGCTGCGAAGCAAGATATGCAAGCGCCAACCCGCTCATTTAGCCGCCGCTCATGAATGCGAAAACTGGCCTGCCTGATAACGCACCCAAAATCGAATTGTATCAGGCAGGCCTTATCAGCCCTTTATTCACAACACCAAAACCGAAAGCCGAACAATGAAAGATGAACCAACCAATAATTATGGACATGATCCAACCCACAATATCAAACCCCAAAAGCCGCAAATGCTTGTTGACTATGCTCGCTATGCCAAAATGCTTGATCACCCCGATCTTAGCGATCAGCAGAAAAAAGAGTTTATCGATTGCCTTTGGAACCTCATTACCGAGATGATTTATCTTGGATTTGAAGTTCTACCGTATGAGGAAAATCTAAACTTCTCATATGAGGATAGATTTGAAAATATGCTCGAACGCATGCAGCCAAACATGGTAGACTTGCACGCAGATCAATCCAACAAAACACCCAGCAAAAGCCCTGCATCATAGGGCATGTTCAGCAAAAGTGGTGCGCGGTTTTGCGCTCGGAACATGCCCCATAAAAATTGGCAGGTGTACTATTGATTCAAAAGGAGAAGGAGAAATGCCTCAAAATATGACAGAGAAAATCCCAACGGTACAAAAAGCAATTATTTACTGCCGAGTTTCATCCAAGAAACAATCAACCGATGGGGCTGGTCTTGAGAGCCAAGAACATCGCTGCCGTGAATATGCGGAAAGTAAAGGCTATCATGTCGAAGCTGTATTTCCTGATGATACATCAGGTGGCGGCGATTTTATGAACCGCCCCGGAATGGTAGCATTGCTCGCCTATCTGGACGCCAAGCCGCAAGAAAACTACGTTGTCATCTTTGATGATTTGAAACGCTATGCCCGTGATACGGAATTCCATTTAAAGCTCACACGCGAAATGGCGCAAAGGAATGCCAAGCGTGAATGTCTGAACTTCAATTTTGAAGATACGCCTGAAGGCAAGTTTATTGAAACGATTATTGCCGCTCAAGGCGAACTGGAACGAAAACAAAATCGCCGCCAAGTCATCCAAAAGATGAAAGCCCGTGTTGAACAGGGCTTTTGGATATTCCGTGCGCCTGTCGGCTACAAATATATCAATTCCAAGCGTGGCGGTAAGGAGCTGATCATTGATGAGCCTGTTGCCACCACGGTAAGGCAGGCCTTGGAAGGGTTCGCATCTGGTCGGTTGAATACGCAATTTGCTGTGCGCAAATTTTTAGAAGAATGTCCTCACTTTCCAAAAGACCGACCTAATGGACAAATGCGTCCTCAGACTATTGTGCGGTTATTGCGCAAAATTGTCTATGCAGGTTTTGTTCAAGCTCCAAATTGGAATGTAAAGCCGCGTCTTGGCAATCATGAACCGCTCATCTCTTATGAAACCTACACCAAAATACAAAACATACTGGATGAAGGCGTATACGCGCCGCAGCGCAAAGACCTGCATCATGACTTTCCACTTAGGGGAGCGGTTTGTTGTTCAAGCTGTTCAACCCCAATGACTGCTGGATGGAGTAAAGGCAAGACCAAGAGCTATCCATATTTCTGGTGTCGCACAAAAGGCTGCGATCAATATGGCAAAGTGATCAATCGCGATAAGATGGAAACTGAATTCAAGACTTTGCTCAAAGGCATACAGCCTACACCATCGCTGCTCAATTTGTTCAAAACCATGTTCAATGATGCCTATGAGATGCATATGGCACAGGCTCAAGATCGCCTTAAAGCGTTCAAACAGGAATCAATTGATTTAGAGAAGCAAATTGCTGGACTTGTAGAGCGCGTTATGGACGCTTCAAATCAGACCGTGATTGCGGCTTATGAGAATAAAATCGCTTCTTTGGAGAAAAAACGCCTTGTCGCGTTGGAAAAATCCAAGCAACGGACGTCAAACAATGACACCCAAAGCAATTTGTTTGAACTCTCGTTTCAATTCCTCGCAAACCCTTGTAAAATATGGGAAAGTGGTCGTTTCGACCTACAGCGATTAGTGCTGAAATTGGTGTTTTTAGAGCATCTACCCTATACCAAGGGTAAGGGCTTTTTGAACTCGAAAAAATCGTTACCCTTCAATGTGTTAGGGGATTTTAGTTCAATGAAATGTCAAATGGTGCTGCGAAGGAGATTTGAACTCCCGACCTCTCCCTTACCAAGGGAGTGCTCTACCCCTGAGCTATCGCAGCACGTCAGAACATTTATACAACGAATATAGGTTATCGTCTGTTCTTGGGTGCCTATTGCCATAGGATTTGCTTCTGTGCAACCCACATCGGTGGTCAAAAACATATTGTTGTCAAATTCTGGTCTTTTCCTAGCCATGAAAGTGGTTTAAATGGAGCCTATGAGCGGTCAATCTACACAACAAGAGCTGAAGAAAAAGCGTTTGGCAGAGCAATTGCGGCAAAACTTAAAACGTCGCAAGGGACAAAGCCGTGCGACGCGCAGTGGCAAAGCCGATCAGACGAGTGGATTGCCTGCAGCTCACAACGAGGATCAGTCCAAACATTCTGGCGGTAACCAATCCGATTAACTTCAAACAAATTCGTACGTTGAAGCCGGTTCAAACTTGTTATAAACCGTGCGGAAACATCAATAAAGGATGGGGTGCGCCCCTTTATTTGCCCATGGATCGTATTAAAATTGTCGGCGGAAATGAATTGAACGGGGTGATCCCAATTTCAGGCGCGAAAAACGCTGCCCTCCCGCTTATGATTGCTTCATTGCTAACTGATGACACGCTGACGCTGGATAATCTGCCGCGCTTGGCGGATGTTGAGCAATTGTCGCGCATTTTGGGCAATCATGGTGTGGATATTGCGGTGAGCGGCCGTCGTGAGCGCCAGAGCGAAGGCTATGCCCGTACGGTAAGTTTCACAGCACGTCATATTGTCGATACGACCGCACCCTATGAGCTGGTCTCTAAAATGCGCGCGAGCTTTTGGGTGATCGGGCCATTATTGGCGCGTATGGGCACGGCAAAAGTCTCGCTTCCGGGTGGTTGCGCGATCGGCACGCGTCCGGTTGATTTGTTCATTGATGGTTTGCGTGCACTTGGCGCTGAGATTGAAATCGATAATGGCTATGTGATTGCCAATGCCAAGCAAGGGCTTGTGGGCAGCGATTTTGAATTTGCCAAAGTCTCAGTCGGCGCAACCCATGTGATGATGATGGCCGCGACTTTGGCCAAAGGCACAACGAGAATTTCAAACGCAGCGCGCGAGCCTGAAGTTTCAGATTTGGCGAAATGTTTGAACGCCATGGGCGCGAAGATTTCAGGCGCTGGCACTTCAACGATCACCATTGAGGGTGTAACATCGCTCTCTGGTGCGCGCCATCGCGTTCTGCCTGATCGCATTGAAACAGGCACTTATGCCATGGCAGTTGCCATGACAGGCGGTGATGTGGTGCTGGAAGACACAAGCTCTGATCTTTTAAATTCTGCATTGGATTCGCTGCGGGCAACAGGTACGGAAGTCACCTCTGTTGAAAACGGCATTCGTGTGCGCCGCAATGGTGGTGCGTTGCAGCCGGTGGATGTCACAACAGATCCATTCCCAGGCTTTCCAACAGATTTGCAAGCTCAATTTATGGGTTTGATGACCCGCGCCAATGGTGTGTCGAAGATCACAGAAACGATTTTTGAAAACCGCTTCATGCATGTTCAGGAACTTGCGCGTTTGGGTGCAAATATTTCGCTTGATGGCCAAACAGCGACCATTACAGGTGTTGAAAAGCTCACAGGCGCACCCGTGATGGCAACAGATCTGCGCGCATCATCAGCGCTCGTCATTGCCGGTCTTGTGGCAGATGGCGTGACAGAGGTGAACCGTGTGTACCACCTTGATCGCGGATTTGAACAATTGGAAGAAAAGCTCAATCGATGCGGCGCGAATGTGCAGCGCGTCAGTGATTAGGACATAGAGTTAGACCCATGACACAGCTCAAACTCATCGCGCTTGATGACGAAGATCTAACCGTTATTTCTGCCACCATGCAGGATGCGATTTTTAAGGTCGAAGGGCTCGAATTTGATCATAAAAGCGGTCAGTTTCTCCTTGCTGCCAACAGGTTTGTTTGGGAAGGCAAGGGGGATGAACGCTCCCATGATCATGAGCGTCGACGCGTGAATGTGGCGTTTAAACGTGTGCGCGGCGTTAAGACACGTGGCATAAACCTCAAAGACAATAATATTGTGCTCTCACTGCTTGCCATCCAGTTCCGCGAAAAGGATGAAGGTCCCGAGGGTGAAATTGAGTTAGTAATGTCAGCTGAAGCAGGCATTTTGCTTGACGTTGAGTGTATTGAAGTGCAATTGACCGATACAGGTGCTGCTTGGGAAGCAAAGTCAAAGCCGCATCATAATATTTGATATTTCGCTCAAAGCCTCACACTAAGCCCCGAAATTCGGAGAGACCACATTGGTACTTAAGTTATCCGCCCAAAATTCAGAATTTGAAAAAGACTTTGCTGCGTTTTTGACAACAAAACGTGAAGTGTCGCCTGATGTCATGTCAGATGTTGATGCGATCATTGCAAAAGTTTTATCTGAAGGGGATGAGGCGCTTCATGAATTGACGCTGAAATTTGATGGCACGGATACCAAAGCCAATGGGCTTGCGGTGAGCGCTGAAGAAATTGAAGCCGCTTGTCAAGCAACCCCGCAGGATGTGCGCGACGCATTGCAATTTGCCCATGATCGAATTGCCAGCCACCACAAGCGCCAAATGCCGGGTGATGATTTTTATACTGATCCCTTGGGTGTCGAACTTGGTTCACGCTGGACGGCAATTGATGCTGTCGGCCTTTATGTGCCAGGCGGAACGGCCAGCTATCCAAGCTCAGTGTTGATGAACGCGGTGCCAGCAAAAGTCGCAGGCGTTGAACGTGTGGTCATGGTCGCGCCATGTCAAAAAGGTGTGCTAAATCCAGCCGTATTGGCAGCTGCTAAAATTGCAGGCGTAGATGAAATTTACCGTATTGGCGGTGCACAAGCGGTCGCAGCGCTTGCCTATGGTACTGAGACCATCGCGCCGGTCGCAAAGATCGTTGGTCCAGGCAATGCTTGGGTTGCGGCGGCAAAACGCCAAGTGTTCGGTACGGTCGGCATTGATATGATCGCGGGTCCATCTGAAGTATTAATCATCGCCGATGAAAACAATAATGCCGATTGGATTGCTGCTGACCTATTGGCTCAAGCTGAGCATGATGTTGGCGCGCAAGCGATTTTGATCACCGATAGTGAAGATCTTGCAGAGCAAGTTGAATTGGCTGTTGCTGCGCAGATCAAAGCATTGCCGCGCGGTGAGATTGCCAAACAGTCCTGGACGGATTTTGGTGCGATCATCATGGTCGATCAGATTATGGATGCGTTTCCATTGGCCAATCGAATTGCTGCCGAGCATCTAGAGCTCGCACTTGATGATGCGGATGATTACATTAAGCACGTGAGAAATGCCGGCGCAATTTTTGTGGGGCATTACACACCTGAAGCCATTGGTGATTATGTTGCGGGATCAAATCACGTATTGCCAACGGCCCGGTCGGCACGTTTTTCGTCTGGTCTTTCAGTATATGACTTCATCAAACGAACTTCTGTGCTAAAACTAGGGGCAGATCAACTGGCAGCTTTGGGGCCTGCTGCAATGACACTTGCTGATACGGAAGGATTGGGCGCACATGCGCGTTCGATTTCAATCCGGATGAATGCAAGAGGGTAGAAATATGGGCGAGAAAAGTAACCACAGGCTAAGTGATGTTGCGCTGGACGAATCTATCGGACGCGCAACACCAGATATCGAGCATGAGCGCGCAATTGCGATCTTTGACTTGATAGAAGAAAACAGTTTTGAACTGGTTGGATTAGATCAAGGGCCTTACAAATTGAAGCTTTCAGTGGTCGAAACGCGTCTGGCATTTGATATTTCAAATGATGCAGGCGAGCATTTGATTACCCACATTTTATCGCTCACGCCGTTTCGTCAGATCGTCAAAGACTATTTCATGATTTGTGAGAGCTATTATGAAGCGATTAAGTCAGCGACACCCAGCCGGATTGAAGCGGTCGATATGGGGCGCCGAGGCATCCATAATGAAGGCGCTCAAATTTTAACTGATCGTCTGGATGGCAAAATCAATATCGATGTCGATACATCTCGGCGTTTGTTTACGCTCATTTGCGTTTTGCATTGGCAAGGTTAGTGGGCACAGCGCGTATATGACGAAACCATCCTCCATATTGTTTATCTGCGGCATGAATGCGATCCGCTCACCCATGGCTGAGGCGATTGCAAAGTCCGTTTTGAAAAAAGAAGTGTTTGTGCAAAGCGCAGGTTTGCAGGAGGGTGAACACGATCATTTTGTGGATGCGGTGCTTGCTGAGATCGATCTTGATCTGCGCCATCATCAACCACGTATTTATAATGAAATGGCAGATGGTTTTTTTGATGTTTTGGTTGCGCTCACACCTGAAGCGCATCAACGTGCTTTGGATATTACAAAAACCTCGGCTGTTGATGTGATTTATTGGCCAACAGAAGACCCAACACTTGTCAAAGGTACGCGCGAGCAGATGTTGGGTGCATATCGTGAAGTGCGAGAATCACTGACAAAGCGTATTCGAGACGAGTTTTTACCGTAAAAAATGCGGGTATTTTAAGGGTTGGTAAAATTGATTGATCAAATCAGTTCACAAACCCCTATCAATTGTGTAGTTTCCGCACCAATTCACAAAATCGGCGATGAGATGCAAGTTAATCGGCATCAAGCTTTATAAAGGAAGATCAAAATATAATGGCAAAAGAAGAAGTTCTTGAGTTTCCCGGGGTCGTCACTGAACTCCTCCCAAATGCAACATTTCGAGTTAAACTCGAAAACGAACATGAGATCATTGCGCACACAGCTGGTCGCATGCGCAAAAACCGTATTCGCGTGCTTGCAGGTGATAAGGTTCTTGTGGAAATGACACCATATGATCTGACCAAAGGTCGTATCACATATCGCTATAAATAAATCGCTCGGTTCTTAAAGGCGGTATTTTCATGGAAGACGATGTAAAGCTTATTTTGGCCTCAGGTTCGCCAAGACGCGTTGAGCTGTTGGATCAGATCGGCGTTAAGCCAGATCGTCTTATGCCTATGGACTTGGACGAAAGTCCTGGAAAATCAGAGCATCCAAAATCGCTCGCCCGTCGCCTGGCAGGGGATAAAGCAAAAGCTGCGCGCAAAGCGATTAAAAAGGATCCTCAATGGGGTGGTTCATTCATTCTAGCTGCGGACACAGTTGTCTCTGTTGGCCGGCGCATCTTACCCAAAGCTGAATTGATCGAAGAAGCCAACAATGCGCTCCATTTATTATCCGGTCGTAATCACCGTGTTTATTCGGGCGTGTGCATTGTCACACCAGATGGTTCCATCCGTCAAAAGGTTGTTGAAACCCGCCTACGGTTTAAGCGTATTCCTCGGGCTGAAATAGAGCATTATCTCGACAGCGGTGAATGGCGCGGCAAAGCCGGAGCTTATGCGATACAGGGAATCGCAGGCAGTTTTGTGGTCAAACTTGTTGGCTCTTATTCCAATGTTGTGGGCTTGCCATTGTATGAAACTTCGAATTTATTGATTGGCGAAGGTTATAATATCAGTAAAAACTGGAAAGGTCGGACTGCAATCTGATGACGGTTGATAATGTTTCACCCATGCGCAAAACAATGCCTTGCCCTGAATGCGGCAAGCCGTCTGATCGACATTCCCATCCCTTTTGCTCAGAACGCTGTAAAAACATGGATTTAGGCCGTTGGTTGAACGGTTCCTACGCGATCCCAGTCTCAGAAATTGAGGAAAACCTTGATCCTGACGAAGATGATCGCGGTTAAAATCCGGCCCTACCAGATCATCTTGTTTACCAGTTGAAAAAGATTGCGATTTCATGCAAATCTCTACTAGACTTAGGCGAACAACGTGGTATAACGCGCTCGCTTCTGACGATATTCCTCTATGTCAGACGTTTTAAATTTGGCAACAGTTCCAATTGATTGCCCGGGTAGCTCAGGGGTAGAGCAGCGGATTGAAAATCCGCGTGTCGGTGGTTCAAATCCGCCCCCGGGCACCATTCATTCTCATCTCTTAATCGTTTAAACTGTAAGCCTGTCACCATTATTTAAAATAATGATGCCCTCTGGCACATCAAATTCTGGCTGATCTTCTATGCAAGATGTCATATCCCCAAAATGAAACGGGTTATAGAGCGTGTTTCGACCAGCTTTTCTGACCAGGCCCTGAAGAGCGCACAGCGCAACTTTATTCCGCGCTTCCCCAACACTTGAAGCTTTTACCCAAACAGGTTGAGCTTTTATGTTTGATGTCCGCCAGTATTGGGAATTCTCCTTCCCTTCTAATGGTTCCAGCTTGTAGATTTTCATAGTTCTCTCCCATACACTACAATATTTGGTTTCCATATTTGCTGGGTGAAGGCGGGAGGCCTCAACCAAGAAAAGCCTCCCCACCTTCTCAGGCAACGCTAGGGCATGAATTCAAAGCGTTGCCTATCTTTTTATTCGGGTGAAGGTGGGAACTTAAATGACCCTAAAAGTTCGACCACCTTCTAAGGCAGCGCCATTGGTCGCACACATGGCATTGCCTATTTGAACTTAAGAAGAGGAATAACCTCCGGAGACAAGAAGCGCGGTAAGGAAAAAGATCCCAGCCAAAGCTATGATGAGATAAGCGGTTTTCCAGAAGTCTTCAGGAAGCTTTTTGTTCTTCATTGAAATAATAGAGGAATGACTAACCAATATCCGATGCCGCCCATTACGAGACATGCGGCGGTTGAAATACCAAGTGCGATGAGTGGGTGGTTTATCTCTATCATCTTGAAAGATGAAATTTTTTTGCCTAGCCCAATTGTCTTTTCTTCATTTAAACTGGCCACACGGCTAACTCCTCTAGCTGTGCGACCAGATAGTTTGGTTAGTTTAATTCACGCGAAACTGAACACTGTCAGTTATAAGTAAATCAAGTTGCAATTATCATATTAAAAGTAAAAATGCAAAGCAAAGTAAGGTGTTTTTACGTATAAATTTAAAATATACTGTATAATATTTATATATTTATTTTAAAATCTATGGATGTAGCTGGTATCTATTTCATTTTATCGAGATTGCCCGTTTGCTCTTGTGTCTCGCAACAAAAAACGCGCTCTAAAAGAGCGCGCTATTCGTTATTTAGAAATGCAATTTTTCAGCTCTAAGCTGCGTTCAACTCGTGAAGGAATGATTTCCATTCAATGCTCTGGCCCGATGCGACGCTTGATTGCGCTGCCATGCCCAATGCCACTGCTTTCCAGCCGTCTTCCAATGTTACCTCAGCCTGCTCACGCTCGCCACGCACAAGTTCCAAAAAGCCAACATGCTGATAGAAAGTTGAGCCGTTATGATCGCCTGCATCAAGCAAAGTAGGGTCAACAGGAATGAGTTGTGTTTCAGGGCCTTTAGGATCGCGCTTACTCACAACAACTTCAGGCACAGGTGGCGCGCCCAAATGTTCCGGCCAGAAACGAGATGGTCCAGGCACATGCGCTTCGATTTTACCGATCGGGCCGATGACAGAAATCTCTTCTTGGAAGCGTGACCCTTCGGCAAACATGCAAAGTTCGAGCATGGCTCTGACGCCGTTCTCGAATTCTACGATCACAAAACCATTGTCTAGAATGTCAGGCGTACCGTTTGAGTAGTTTTCATTTAAATGATTCACATCCTGACCACCGCTTGCCATCACGCGGGTCGGTTCAGATTTGGTGATGAAGCGCATCAAATCGAAAAAATGACAGCATTTTTCAACAAATGTGCCGCCTGAGGTCGCATTAAAGCGGTTCCAGTCATTGACCTTGGCAAGGAATGGGAAGCGGTGCTCTTTAATGCTAAGCATTTTAACTTCGCCCACAGCTTCGACGACTTGTTCGCACATGGCCGCAATTGGCGGCATATAACGATATTCCATGGCGACCCAAACGGGCGCTGGGTAGTTTTTCTGAAACTCCATCACACGATCAAATGCGGACGGGTCAGTGAATAATGGTTTTTCAACAAGGAGCGGGAGAGGGCGGGTCGCTGCGATGACTTCCAACTGTTCTAGGTGAACATAATTGGGGCTTACAATAACCAAGCAGTCCAATTCTTCGATAGAGAGCATATCCTCCAAGCTCTCACACAAACGCGCTTCGGGCGCCAATTTTGAGACAATCTTTGCCATATCTTTGTCTGGTTCAAAAATGCCAATGACTTGGGTGTCCTCCAAAAGGGCAATATTTTTGATGTGCTCTTGGCCCATCATGCCACCACCCACTACGCCGTACTTTATTGTTTTTGTCATTCTTCTTAACTGTCCTATTTTAAACGTGTGACATAAACCGCCTGATCTGTATCAAACCAGGTTTTGGAAAATTCCACGGGTTCGGGCTTATTCGCCCAGCTTAACCGTTCGATATATCCTGTGGTGTCGCCAACTTGTTTGGTAAACATCGATGGGGTCCAATCTGGCGCTTGGCCCACCCCAACGCGATCTTCTGCGCGATTGATCCAAAACCCCAATTGCTTTTTGTAAAAATCATACAGAGAATCAGAGAGCTTGCTTTTGGAGACTTTGCCAGCGTCTCCATCAAGCCAAATTTCTTCGATTGCGATAATTGTTTTATCTAAATAGCGTAAACGTCTTATTCGTGTGCCGTGATCAGCTGTGCCAAATTCTGGCAAGTCAGACGGCTTTTGCATCGCGTCGACAGATAGCACATCTGCTTTTGGCAAGCCGCCACCTTCAGGTAACTCGAGGCGGAACATGGAATAAATAGAATTGATCTCGCCGCTGTTGCGAATGTAGTTCCCTGAACCCTGAACACGCTCTAAAAGCTTCTTTTCAACGAGTATAGCAAGCGCTTTGCGCAATGTGCGCACGGTCGTATTGAGCGATTGCGCCATCTCACGTTCGGGTGGAAGCCGCTCGCCATCGAGCAAGCGTCCTGCGCTGATATCTCGAATAAGAAGCTCACTTATTTGTACATACATGGGGAGTTTATTTGGACTTGAATTTAAATCAATCACAAGATTTTCTCCCCTTCTTCTGGCTCCGCTAAAAAAAATTGATACACTATTGATACTAGTCAGACAAGGTGATAATCTGACCTTAAGTAAATTATTTTTTTGGGAGTTGGCGATGTCTGTCGTACCTATTTCATCGCAAGATTTGAAGCAAGTTGAAGTCTCTTGGTTTTCCGCACTTTGTTCTGACGATTATCAGTTTTTAGGCGTTCCGGATGGCAGCTTACGTTCAAGCTGGGCGCATTGTAGTGATATTGTTAAAACCGCTGAAAAACAGGGGTTCCGTAACATTTTATGTCCGTCATCTTATCAGGTTGGCCAGGACACATTATCGTTTGTTGCAGGCTGCGCGCCAATTACTGAAAAGATCAATCTTCTAGCTGCGGTTCGTTGTGGTGAGATGCAGCCAATTATGTTGGCGCGCACAATCGCAACGCTTGATCATATGCTTGAAGGTCGTTTGACAATTAATATCATTTCATCTGATTTCCCGGGACAAAAAGAGGATAGCAATTATCGCTATCAGCGTTCGCGCGAAGTCGTTGAAATTTTAAAGCAGGCTTGGACGCAAGATGAGATTACTTATAAAGGCGAGGTTTATGATTTCTCTCAAGGTCTGACAACGGATCCGGTTAAGCCTTATCAGCAAAATGGTGGCCCGCTTTTGTATTTTGGTGGTTATTCGCCAGCAGCGCTTGATCTATGTGGTGAGCATTGTGACGTTTATCTTATGTGGCCGGAAAAGCAGGAAGAGCTGGCCGGGCGTATGAAGGCTGTTAATGCTGTAGCGGAAAAATATAACCGCACATTGGACTATGGTTTGCGCGTGCATATGATCGTGCGTGACACTGAGCAAGAAGCCAATGAATATGCAGAATATATTACCTCAAAACTTGATGATGAATATGGTCGCATGATTCGCGAGCGCGCACTGGATGCAACGTCACTTGGTGTGTCTCATCAGGCGAAGAACCGTGATATCGCTGATGAATATGGCTATATCGAAGACAATTTGTGGACCGGTGTGGGACGCGCGCGTTCAGGCTGTGGCGCTGCACTTGTAGGTTCTGCTGATCAGGTTTTATCCAAAATTGAAGAATATAAAAAGATGGGTATGCGCGCCTTTATTTTCTCAGGCTATCCGCACATTGATGAAGCTGAATATTTTGGCAAGCTCGTTATGCCTCATCTTGATACATGTTCGCTGCCACACGCCTATGATCGTGTGCCTGCGAGCGCACCTGATACACCTCTTGCTGCTGGAGTTCGCCGTTAATGGAACGCGTAAGTCTTTCAAACTCATTGGAAATGAGCCGAATTGTATATGGTATGTGGCGCATTGCTGATGATGCCGATACGTCTGTTGCGCATGTGGATGCGAAGATCAATGCCTGTCTTGATCAAGGTATTACAACATTCGACCAA
Source organism: Lentilitoribacter sp. (assembly GCA_963691785.1). Lineage (GTDB taxonomy): Bacteria > Pseudomonadota > Alphaproteobacteria > Rhizobiales > Rhizobiaceae > Lentilitoribacter. The sequence continues at coordinate 3,142,660 of OY829371.1, read as the reverse complement.
GCTGACATCTATGGTGGTTATGCGGCAGAAGCTGTGTTGGGTGAAGCGCTTAAAGCAAACCCATCATTGCGTGGTAAAATGGAAATTGTCACCAAATGCGATATTGTTGCACCTATGGGCAAATATGCCGATAAGCCCGTTAAATATTATGACACATCGGCTGCGCATATAAACAGCTCGGTCGACGCGTCGTTATCTTACATGGCAATTGACCATATAGATTTGCTGCTTATTCACCGTCCAGACCCATTTATGGATCACCATGAAACCGGTGCAGCACTGGATGCGCTCATCGCATCAGGCAAGGTTGGCAATATCGGTGTATCGAATTTTAAACCTTATGATTGGGAATTGCTGCAATCAGCGATGAAGAACAAACTTGTTACCAATCAGATTGAGTTTTCGGTCACAGCACATGAAGCTTTGACCAATGGCGATATTGCTTTCCATCAGAAAAACGGTGAGCATTTGATGGCTTGGTCACCTTTAGGTGGCGGTTCGTTGATGACTGCGGATAATGAACTTACTCAGTTGCTTGATAAAATCGCAGCAGACAGCGGAACTGATCGTTCTGCGGTCGCAGTTGCGTGGATTTTGGCGCATCCATCAAAAATTCTGCCGGTTATGGGAACCAATAACCTCTCGCGCATCGCTAATCTTTCTGATGCAATGAAGGTCAATATGGACCGCGTAACTTGGTATCAAATTTACACGCTGGCTTTGGGGCGCGAAGTGGCTTAGTTGAAAGGGCAAGTAATGCTTGTGCAGAAAATCGAAACTCAAGGTGCTGAAAACATGCATGACCAACAACATAATATTGATCCTTCAATATTGAATAATGTGCATGTTTTGCAAACTGAAAATGTGAAGCCGAGCGCGGAAACAGAACGTGCTTTCCGCGATGCTTTGGGCTGTTTTGGCACAGGTGTAACGCTCATTACAGCACGGACCGACCAGGGTCCAATTGGCATGACGGTGAATTCATTTGCCTCTGTTTCCTTAGACCCAGCATTGGTGCTCTGGTCCATTGCGAAGAAATCTGGCCGCTATGACGCTTTCCGCAATGCAACCGACTATGCGATCCATATTTTGGCGAAGAATCAGCTTGACCTTGCAATGTCATTTGCCAAGAATGGTAATAGTTTTAATGATCAGGAATGGGATATGAATTCTGGCAAGGTCCCACTTGCAAAGCGAGCATTGGCTAGATTTGAATGTGAAAGCGAAGCAGTGCACGATGGAGGAGACCACTCAATTTTGATTGGTCGCGTGAAGCGCTTCTCTCAAAGAGCCGGCCAACCGTTGATTTTCAACGCGGGTAAATTCGGGACTTTTTCTGATGATGAGATCTAGCTAGCTCATCAAACAAAATTTGAATTTCAAAATAAACTGGGGAGGATATTTTGAATACATTTTCAACATTACTTGCAATTATTGGCGGGTTCAATAATAGGCTGCTGAGCTTTGGTCGAAGCCTAGCCTGTGTTGCAATGGTCCTGATGGTCTTTTGTATCCTTCTGCAGATTTTTTATCGCTATGCGCTTAACAATGCGCTGCCTTGGCCGGAGGAAGCCGCGCGCGCGTTGATGATTTGGATGATGGCATTTGTTGCGCCATCGGCTTATCGATATGCTGGATTTGTTGCTATTGAGATGGTGCCGGACATGATGCCGAAAAAGGTGCGTGCGGTGCTCATGTTCTCGATTTTGCTCCTCGCAACGCTCGTGATTGCGATCATGCTATCCCATGCGTGGGCGCATTTTTCAGCACCACTATTGTTTGATTCATCAGGTTTGAACCGTTTGTTGCAAGATAGTGGCATCAACCAGCTACTGGGCACCAGCTTAGAGTTTAAAACCGCTTATATTTATCTCGCAATGTCCGTTTTATTGGTGATCATGCTGATCGTTTCAGCTGAATTAATGCTACGTCAAATTGCGCAGTTTATTTGGTCTGAAGAAGAGTTTCCTTCTCTTCAGACGCCAGCGGTAATGGTGGGAGACTGATCATGTTAGCACTCTTTCTACCTTTATTCTTAGTCTTCTTAATGTTTGGTGTGCCGGTGTTTTTTGCCATGTTGGCGGCACCTGGAATTCTGCTGTATTTAAACGGCCAAGAGAAAGACGTTGCGTTGATGTATCGCAATATCTTCAACGGCATTGATAACGGCGTTTTGCTTGCCATACCGTTCTTCATGCTTGCCGGTGAATTGATGAACCGCGGTGGGATCACCGAGCGTTTGGTGAGCTTCTGTCAAGCCATTATCGGTTCAGTTCGTGGTGGTCTTGCGCAAGTGAATATCTTGTCATCCATGCTCTTTGCCGGCATGTCAGGTTCTGCTGTGGCTGATACATCTGCCTTGGGTTCTATGTTGATCCCGGCGATGGAGAAAGAAGGTTATACCCGTAAATTCTCAGCAGCTATCACCGCTGCATCTTCTGTGATCGGTCCGATCATTCCGCCATCAGGCATTATGATCATCTATGCTTATGTGATGGAAGTCTCTGTCGCCGCCTTGTTTGCGGGGGGTATTATTCCCGGCATTTTGGTTGGCTTGGGGTTGATGATTGTCACACGTCTCATGGCCAATAAATATGAGTATCCACCGGCAAAACGCGTTGTATTAAACAATGTGACAATTTCACCAGGCGAGAATTTAGCAGCTCGTATTATCATGCGCATTATGCTTGCTGGTGTGCTTTATCCGCTTGTGACGAGCCTTGGTGGTTTTGGTGAAGAAATGACAGGTGGCCAACGAGCAATTGCCTTTGCTATCGCGCTTGTTGTTGGCGAAGTGATCGTTCAGATCCAACGCCGTCTGATGTCTGAAAACTTTCGCATTGTGACAAAGCGTGCGGTTCTTCCACTGCTTACGCCAGTGATTATCCTCGGCGGTATTTTGGGTGGCGTTGCGACACCAACAGAAGCCTCGGCTCTCGCAGTGGCCTATGCCGCATTTTTGGGATTGATTGTTCTAAGAACCCTTAATCTTAAAGAAGTGCCTGGCGTTCTTATTCGCTCAGCAACTACATCAGGGGTTGTGCTCTTGCTGGTTGGTGCTGCGATGGCATTTAAAACAGTGGTGAGCTTGTCGCATGCTGCGGAAGATTTGGCGGTGTTCATTGTGTCGATCACAAGTGATCCGCTATTCTTGTTGCTGTTGATCAATATCTTATTGTTTATTGTTGGCATGTTCTTAGATGCTGGACCTGCGATTATTATCTTGGGCCCAATTCTCGCACCAATCTTTATCAATATGGGAATTCACCCCGTTCACTTTGCGATGATTATGTCGGTCAACTTAACGGTTGGCCTAGCTACACCACCCATGGGGCTGGTGTTGTTTGTCGCGTCATCAGTGTCGGGTGTGAAGGTGGAAGCCATCTCCCGTGCAATATTGCCATTCTTGGCAGTTGAAGTCTTTGTGATCTTCCTGATCACATATTTCCCAATCATCTCTTTGGGTATTCCTAAATGGTTGGGATTTGTAAAGGATGCAGACTTAATGGGTCCGCTCTTAGGAGCAATCTTTTAAGTCTCATAAAATCTATATCCCTGTCGCTATGGGGCTATAATAGTTGAATAATAATGAGCCATGGTGGTTCTTAAATGGAGGAAAAATATGAATAAACTCATCAATACATTGGGCGCAGCAGCGCTTGGTTTTGGTTTGTTGGCGAGTAGTGCGATCACAGCTTATGCTGCTGATTTCACAATCCGTGCAACAGCCAACTCAAACGAAAACGATGAAGACTATGATGGTCTTGTTGTCTTCAAAAACTACGTAGAAGCTGCTTCAAATGGTAAGGTTGCCGTTGAGCTATTCATTGGTACTCAGCTTTGCTCAAAAGGTGCTGAGTGTCTGCAAGGTGTTGCGGATGGCACAATCGATGTTTACATCTCAACATCAGGTGGTGCGGCTGGTGCCTTCCCATATGTGCAGGTTCTAGATCTACCATATCTCATGTCAAGTGACCGCATTGCGGAAGAAGTGCTTAAAGGCGACTTCACACGTAAAGTTCGTGAAATGGCTTTGGCAGATTCAGGCAATAAAATTCGTTTGATGACAGTTGGTAACACAGGTGGCTGGCGTAACTTTGCCAACACAAAACGTCGTGTTCAAAACCCATCCGACATGGAAGGTTTGAAAATCCGTACAGTTGTTGCTGACCTTCCACAAGAGTTGGTGAAAGCACTGGGTGCTGCACCTACACCGATCCCGTGGCCTGAGCTATTTACATCATTCCAAACTGGTGTTGTTGAAGGTTCTAAAAACGGCATCACAGACATTATGGGCATGAAATTCCCTGATGCTGGTCTACAATATGTAACACTTGACGGCCATGCTTACATGGGCGCTCTTTGGTGGATGGGCAATGACAAGTTTATGTCAATGCCAGAAGATCTTCGCCAGGTTGTTGTTGATGGCTTCTCAGCTCTACAACAAGCAACGTTTGCATCTCCTAAGCGTAAATCAATTGCTGCATACGAAGCATTTGTCGCAGGTGGTGGTGATCTTTATGTTCCAACACCTGAAGAAAAAGCTGCATTTAAAGAGGCTGCTGCACCAGTTTATGACTGGTTCAAAACAAACATCAAAGGCGGCACAGAAGTCTTCGATGCTCTAACAACAGCTGTTGCTGAAGCAGAAGCTGATATTAAAGCTGCGAACATGAAAGATCTTAACTAGAGATCATTTCCTAAAATTAAAGCCTCGCGATTTTCGCGGGGCTTTTTTTGTAATTTGTCAATAAAAACAAATCAGTTACGCCAATATGTAAAATGGAAATTTGAGACCCATATGTTATGATTGGCCTATCTGAACGGATATAACCAACTTTTGTAATCGTCGATTAAAATATGCGCTTTATCAATTTGTTCCTTGGTCATTTTCTTCACAACCTCTTCCTGCGAGATCGCAGCGTCGGGGTCGCCGCCAATGGCGGACAAGACATACCACATATAAGCGCGGACCAGATCGGGCGCGGGCATGCCGCGACCAACTTCGTAATACCAACCAATGCCGCTTTGCGCGCCGGGGTGACCCTTGAGCGACGAGCGCAAATACCATTCAAATGCCCGTTGGTCATCGCGCTCAACCCCAAGACCGAGCGCATACATCACACCAATCAATTCTTCCGCGTCGGCATTTCCAGACCGGGCCAATGGCAAAAACTCTTGCATGGCAGCTTCGAAATTATTGGCCTCCATAAAGTCGCGTCCTTCTTCAAGACCCGCATAAACGGGTTTGGCCATCAAAAGGGTGGAAGCAAGCAAAAGGCTAGCAATTTTTCTATTTTTCAATTTGCACTCCTTAGCGGTGTATTCTTGGGCTTTTCCAGCCCTACTATGGCAGAAAATCCTGCACAACTTGGCTCCCAAGATTTCATAAAATTTGATCGTCAGCAAGCCGAGATTGGTCAACTTTTATTTTATGATCGGATATTATCAGGGAATAGAAATATTGCCTGCTCAACGTGTCATCATCCGGATTTCGGAACCGGTGACGGTCTGGCATTGGGTGTTGGCGAAGGCGGTATTGGGCTGGGGCCAGAACGCGTGGCAGGCGAGGGGGATGATCGCATTAAAAAGCGGATCCCACGCAATGCACCTGCGCTTTGGAACCTTGGTGCGAAGTCTCTTCATACGATGTTTCATGACGGTCGTTTGAGCATTAGTGACCGATATGAAAATGAGTTTGATAGCCCTGCAGAAGAATGGTTGCCGACGGGCTTTAATTCACTTTTAGCAGCACAAGCTGTTTTCCCGTTGGTTGCGCAGTTTGAAATGGCGGGCAATCCAAAAGAAAACGAGATAGCCGGCGCCGTGCATGACCGGATTGATGCAGCTTGGCCAATCCTTGCCAAACGAGTGCGCGTCATCCCTGAATATGGAGATGCCTTCGTGGAGGCCTTTGATGATGTTGAAAGCTCCGAAGAGGTGACAATCGTCCATATCGCCAACGCACTTGCCGCTTTTATGGGACTTGAATGGCAGAGTTTTGACAGTCCCTATGATGAATATTTAAATGGCAACCAAGCGGCATTGACCGATGATCAAGCCAAAGGCATGGACTTGTTTTTTGGTAAAGCCAATTGTTCATCTTGTCATTCTGGTCCCTTGTTGAGCGATCAGAAATTCCATGCACTTCAATTGCCAGCTTTCGGTCCGGGTCGCACCAGACGATTTGATCCAATCCCCCGTGATGTGGGCCGAATGGGTAAATCAGATCTTTTAGAAGATGCCTATCGTTTCAGGACGCCCATGTTGCGCAATGTCGCACTGACAGCACCTTATGGTCATAATGGCGCTTATCCGACACTTGAGGGTATTATCCGTGCGCATGTTGAGGAAAAACCAAACTGGACCAGAGAGCTCGTTAAACTGCCGGATGCACCATGGATCTCGGCTGTAGATTTTGCCATCCAGGAAGACAGCCGCGAAATGGTTCGACAAGCATCTGTGCGCGATACAAAACCGATTAATTTGAGCGATGACGAGATTACTAATCTGGTGGCATTTATGCAGGCTTTGACGGGCAAAACTGTCGATGATTTGCCGTTTGGTATTCCTAAATCCGTGCCAAGCGGGTTGGATTTAGACTAGCAATAATCTCGCTTTTCATATTGTTTGGCAGACGGCGAGATTTACCATTTTGGGCAAATAAAATTATTGTGCGTTGCAATATAAAATAAAATGAGACATGATTGGCGTCATGTCTTCGCGTATGCCTTCTGTTGTTATTGTTGATGAAAATGCTGCCCGTGCTTCGATTATTGAGGCCGGATTAATTGCTGCTGGCCACGAACATGTGACCATTATCAACGATATGACTGGCATTGTCGCGAAGATTACTGAGATCGCACCTGATGTTGTTGTCATCGATTTACAAAACCCAAATCGTGATATGTTGGAAGATGCATTGCAGCTTTCACGGGCCGTTAAACGTCCTGTCGCAATGTTTGTTGATAAGTCTGACAATGAAATGATGCAGTCTGCCATTGACGCTGGCGTTTCCGCCTATGTGATCGATGGCTTGAGACAAGACCGCGTCAAAGCCATTTTAGATATGGCGGTGAGCCGTTTCAATGCCTTTTCGAAACTCGAAAGAGAATTGGAAGAAGCCAAGACGGCTCTTGAAAATCGCAACGTTATTGATCAGGCGAAACGGTTGATTATGGCGTCACGCTCCGTAAGCGAAGATGAGGCCTATAAATTACTGCGGAAAACCGCAATGAACCAAAACCGCAAGATAGTTGAGGTTGCTGAAAGTCTTGTTCTGTCCGCAAACTTGCTCGACGGGGGACAATTATGATCGAAATAAACTCTGGATTCATACCGCTCACAGATGCCGCAATACTGATTGTCGCCAAGGAAATGGGCTTTGCTGAAGAGCAGGGGATCGCACTTAATTTGTTGAGAGAAACGTCCTGGGCAAATATTCGCGATCGGTTGGCTGTCGGTCAATTTGAAGTTGCACATTGCTTAGCGCCTATGCCCATTGCGTCAAATTTGGGTTTAACACCCTTTGCGACGCCACTGATTGCCCCGATGGCGCTGGGGATGGGAGGAAATGCGGTTACTGTTAGCAATGATATTTACGAGCAAATGTGCGGAGTTGGTTATAACGGCCAATTCGATGCTGCTATTGCTGGACAATATCTTCAGAAAATTGTCGAAAATTTGCGACAACAGGATAAGCAACGTTTGAAATTGGGCGTCGTACATCCGTTCTCAGCGCATAATTTTGAGTTGAGATATTGGTTGTCATCCATGGGGATCTCACCAGATACAGATGTTGAGATAAAGATTATTCCGCCTATGCTCATGGCAGATGCGTTGAATGCGGGTCAGATTGATGGCTTTTGTGTTGGCGAACCGTGGAATAGTCTGGCCGTGTCGAAAGGCTTCGGTAAAGTTATTACGACTAAAACCGCGATATGGGCATCAAGCCCGGAAAAAGTACTGGCCGTTCAATCTGAATGGGCGGAGAAAAATCAGGACGCGCTTCAGTCCTTGCTTGTTGCGCTCGTCAAAGCAGCAAAATGGTGCTCTGCGAAACAGAATTTTGAAAAGCTCGCCAAAATCATGTCCGCTGAGATCTATCTCAATATTCCAGAAACTTTGGTTTTGGGTGCTTTGAATGGTTCGCTATCATCATCTGCATCTATTAATGCCGATCATACCTTACCGTTTTTGGAATTTTATGATAATGCGGCGACCTTCCCTTGGCAGAGTCATGCATTGTGGCTTTACAGCCAAATGGTGCGATGGGGTCATTTGGAACATTCTGCAGAGAGCGCTGAGATTGCGCGTTCGAGTTTTCGTCCTGATATTTATCGCTCAGCACTCAAATCAACAGATGCTGTCATACCGTCTGGAAACTCCAAAGTTGAAGGTGCGTTGAAGACCAGAACTGCGGTTGGTGCCGCATCGAACACGCTATATTTGGGACCCGATGGCTTCTTTGACGATAATGTTTTCGATCCTGACCAGATCGATAGTTATATTCATGGGCAATTAAATTTGTAGAATTTTATTGCATTGCACAAAAATTGTTCAATTGTGCTGAAATTTCGATCACTTATGTAAGTTGACCATGTGGTAAAAATAAAAATTCAAATGTAAATACCTGAAAATTAACAAAAAAATAATTTTTTTTCAAACTGGCACGCTTCGTGCATATATGTGATCAGCTTCCCAAGGCTAATAATCGGATCCAATGAAGGGTCCAAAATAATAGGCAATGCCGCCAAAACCTCGTGTCTGCACTCCCCCCTCCCAGCAGAACGAGGTTTTGGCGGCTTTTATTTTGCGGGACGTGAGTGCCCATTTTGAAGGAGAGAAAATGTTTGACGTGATACGTAAGAATGCAGTGGCATTTGGTTTGTCGACCACACTGGCATTTGGTGCTTTTTCAGCTGCACAAGCTGAAATGCTGGATGTTGAAAAAGATGAGCTGAAGTTTGGCTTTATTAAGCTAACTGATATGGCACCGCTCGCGGTTGCATATGAAAAAGGTTACTTCGAAGATGAAGGTCTGTTTGTGACTTTGGAGCCACAAGCGAACTGGAAAGTGTTGCTTGACCGTGTGATCACAGGTGAGCTTGATGGTGCACATATGCTTGCTGGTCAGCCTTTGGCCGCGACAATTGGTTTTGGTACAAAAGCACATATCGTGACACCATTCTCAATGGATTTGAACGGTAACGGTATCACAGTTTCCAATGAGATCTGGGAAATGATGAAACCACACATTCCAATGGATGCGGAAGGTAAACCAATTCACCCAATTAAAGCGGATGCGCTTAAGCCTGTTGTTGATCAGTTTATCTCCGAAGGTAAGCCGTTTAACATGGGTATGGTGTTCCCAGTGTCAACGCACAATTATGAGCTAAGATATTGGTTGGCTTCTGGTGGCATTCACCCTGGTTTTTATTCTCCCACTGACGTTTCTGGTCAGATCCAGGGTGAAGCACTTCTTTCAGTAACACCTCCACCGCAAATGCCGGCAACACTCGAAGCTGGTACAATTTACGGTTACTGTGTGGGTGAGCCTTGGAACCAGGCTGCTGTGTTTAAAGGCATCGGTGTTCCGGTCATCACAGACTATGAAATTTGGAAAAACAACCCTGAGAAAGTCTTCGGTCTCACCAAAGAATTCACAGAGCAAAATCCAAATACAACACTTGCTTTGACAAAAGCTTTGATCCGCGCAGCGAAATGGTTGGATGAAGACAACAACGCCAACCGTATGGAAGCTGTGGAAATCCTTGCTCGCTCTGAATACGTGGGTGCGGATGCTGAAGTGATTGCGAACTCAATGACTGGTACATTTGAATACGAAAAAGGCGACAAGCGCGATGTGCCTGACTTCAACGTGTTCTACCGTTATTACGCAACATACCCATTCTACTCAGACGCTGTTTGGTATCTTACACAAATGCGTCGTTGGGGTCAGATTGCAGATCATAAAGATGATGCATGGTATGATGAAGTAGCTAAGTCTGTTTACTTACCAGACATCTACATGACAGCTGCTGAGATGTTGATCGAAGAAGGTTATGTTGACAAAGCTGACTTCCCATTCGGTACAGATGGCTACAAAGCGCCAACACCAGCTGAAGACATCATTGACGGTATCGCATTCGATGCAAAAGCGCCTAACGCTTACATCGATAGCCTAACGATCGGTTTGAAAACAAACCAAATGATCGAAGGCAGCGACGTTAAAGGCTAATCTTAAACACAATAAAGGGTTGGCCGAGGATCGGCCGACCCAATTCTGATATAATTTATAGGACCTAAAATGGCACAGGCAATGACTTCCGTCCCCGAGGTATCGAGGAAAAGTAAATTCCTTTCTTTCGTGAATAAATCCAGCTCTTGGTTAGAGGCATTGGGACTTTCCTGGTTCGTGCCTTTACTAAAGATCGCAAGTGGCGATGATGTAAAATCGCAAATGAATGCGCTTAAGCATTCCCTCGTTGTTCCTTTAATGGGTATTTTGATTTTCTTGGCTGCTTGGGGAATCCTAGCGCCTAAAGTTCAAACATCCTTGGGTGCTGTCCCTGGACCAGTTGAGGTTTGGGAACAAGCAGGTAACCTTTGGGATGATCATGTTCGTGAACGTGAAAAAGCTGCTGCATTTTATGAGCGTCAAGAAGCGCGTAATGCCAAGCTAATCGAAGCGGGCAAAGAAGACCGTGTTAAATTCCGTAACTATACGGGTAAGCCAACATATCTTGATCAGATCGTGACATCTTTGTTCACTGTTGGTCTTGGTTTTGTGATCGCAACCGTGATTGCTGTGCCGCTTGGTATCGCTTCCGGTTTGTCAAAAACCGTCAACGGCGCGATCAATCCACTAATTCAAATCTTTAAGCCAGTATCACCGCTCGCTTGGTTGCCAATTGTGACCATGATTGTATCAGCGACTTATGTGACACCATGGGAATTCATGCCCAAATCATTGCTGATTTCTGCGGTGACTGTGACTTTGTGTTCGCTATGGCCAACATTGATCAATACTGCACTTGGTGTGGCATCTATCGATAAAGACCTCATGAATGTGAGCCGCGCTCTTAAGCTGCCGACATATAAAACAATCACCAATTTGGTGCTTCCATCATCACTGCCGCTGATCTTTACAGGTCTTCGCCTTTCACTCGGTGTTGGCTGGATGGTGTTGATCGCTGCGGAAATGCTTGCCCAAAATCCGGGTCTTGGCAAATTCGTATGGGATGAGTTCCAAAATGGTTCTTCACAGTCTTTGGCTAAAATCATGGTTGCTGTTCTGACCATTGGTATCGTGGGCTTCATGCTCGACCGTGTGATGTACACACTCCAGCAAGCCTTTACTTTCTCAAGCAACCGCTAGGATCAGATAAATGTCTTTTGTAGAAATTACAGGTCTTTCAAAACATTATGGTGAAGGAGCGAACCGAACCGAGGTTCTCTCCAACATCAATCTGAAAGTGGAAGAGAGCGAGTTTATCGCAATCGTCGGCTTCTCAGGTTCTGGTAAGACAACTTTGATCTCAGCTATTGCTGGATTGATTGAACCCGATACTGGTGGCGTGATCTTCAAGGGCAAGGAAATTGATGGACCGAGCCCAGAGCGTAGTGTTGTGTTCCAATCTTACTCTTTGATGCCTTGGCTTTCCGTTTTCGGAAATGTCGCGCTTGCTGTGAACAGCGTCTTTAAAGATAAGAGCAAAGCAGAACGCAATGAGATTGTCCAAAAATATGTCGATATGGTTGGATTGTCTCACGCGGCGGATCGTAAGCCGGCAGAATTGTCAGGTGGTATGCGTCAGCGCGTTGCTGTGGCGCGCGCATTGGCGATGCAATCAGAATTATTGCTTCTTGACGAACCATTGTCCGCGCTTGATGCGCTTACCCGCGCGAAATTGCAGGATGAGTTCGCTGATATTTGTGAAAAAGAGAAGAAAACCATTATTTTGATCACAAATGATGTGGATGAAGCTATCCTACTTGCGGACCGCATTATTCCATTAAAGCCTGGCCCAAATGCGACACTGGGTCCAGATTTTGAGGTCAATCTTCCGCGTCCTCGTAACCGTGGTGAAATGAATTCAAGTGACGAATTCATCAAATTGCGTGCCGAAGTGACCGAATATCTGATGACGGTCGGCGCTGAGCGTGATGCTGAAACTGCGCAGGAGTTCAACCTGCCAAATGTTGTTCCAATCACGCAGCTCAAAGATGAGAAACTACCAAAAGCTTATGAAGCTGAAAGCGGTCCAAAACACGACCGGACTTATCTTGAGTTTTCACAAACGAAAAAAGTTTATCCGACACCAAAGGGTCCTTTGACCGTCGTTGATGGCTTCGACTTGAAGATGAAAAAGGGCGAGTTTGTCACTCTGATTGGTCACTCAGGTTGCGGTAAATCAACAGTGCTTTCAATGGTGTCAGGCCTTAACGAAATCACGGCTGGTGGTATCATTTTGGATGGCACACATATTCAAAGCGCAGGTCCTGATAAGGCGGTTGTGTTCCAGGCACCTTCGCTTCTGCCATGGCTGACGGCTTATCAAAACGTGGCCCTAGGTGTGGAGAAAGTATACCCACATGCAACTGCAAATGAGCGTAAGGAAGTGATTGAGTATTACCTTTCTCGCGTTGGTTTGGCGGACTCCATGGATAAGCCTGCGATGGATCTTTCCAATGGTATGAAGCAGCGTGTGGGTATTGCGCGCGCCTTTGCATTGTCCCCAAAACTGCTTCTTCTTGATGAGCCATTTGGCATGCTGGATTCTCTCACACGTTGGGAATTGCAGGACGTGTTGATGGAGGTTTGGAAACGCACGGAAGTGACAACCATTTGTGTGACGCACGATGTGGATGAAGCGATCTTGCTCGCTGACCGCGTTGTGATGATGTCTAATGGTCCAAATGCGAAGATTGGTAACATTATGGAAGTTGATCTTCCACGTCCGCGCTCGAGAAAAGCATTGCTCAACCATCCTGATTACTACGCTTATCGTGAGGAGTTGCTCGACTTCCTTGAAGCCTATGAAGGCGGCGCAGATCCATCAGAAGAGCAATTGAAATCTATTCAGGAAAAACGTGCAGCGCGTATTGCGCGTCAATCCCAAAACAAAGCAGTTGCGGCTGCGGAGTAGACTATGAAAAAGAAACTCGTAATCATTGGCAACGGCATGGTTCCAGGTCGCATGCTGGAGCGTTTATATGATCAAGCGCCTGACCTTTATGACGTGACCATTTTTAATGCTGAGCCTCGGGTCAATTATGACCGGATCATGCTTTCGCCGGTATTATCTGGTGAAAAGACATATGAAGAAATCATCATCCATGGTGATGGCTGGTATATCGATCGTAACATCACATTGTATAAAGGCCATAAGGTCACAGAAATTGACCGTCAGGCAAAAACAGTTTCCACAAATACTGGCGAAACCGTTACCTATGACAAACTGGTCATCGCAACGGGTTCCAACCCGTTCATTATTCCGGTTCCAGGACATGATTTGCCGGGTGTTTTAACCTATCGTGATCTCGATGATGTGGAAGCCATGTTGTTGGCTGCGCAATCACGCGACAAAGCCGTTGTGATTGGTGGTGGTTTGCTCGGTTTGGAAGCAGCTGCTGGTCTTAAAGAGCGCGGCATGGACGTTTCTGTTGTACATTTGATGCCGACATTGATGGAGCGTCAGCTTGATGAAGCAGCCGGCCATTTGCTCCAGCGCGAGTTAGAAGGCAGAGGGATCAAGATCTACACATCTTCCAACACCAAGCAGATTGTTGGTGATGGAAAGGTAGAAGGTCTTGAGCTTGAGGATGGTACCATTATTCCGGCTTCACTTGTTGTGATGGCGGTTGGAATTCGACCGAACGCACAAATTGCTCAAGAAGCGGAACTCGATGTCGGCCGTGGCATTCAGGTTGATGGCCGCATGGTTACCAGCGATCCGGACATCTATTCCCTTGGCGAATGTGCCGAGGTGGGTGGACAGGTTTACGGTATCGTGGCGCCACTTTATGAAACAGCCAGAATTGCTGCGGATCATTTGGCGGGTGTACCGTGCGAAGCGTTCAAACATTCGGAAACCGCCACTAAGCTCAAAGTTACAGGTATTGATCTGTATTCACTTGGTGATTTTGGTCAGGGTGATGATCGTGAAGAGATCGTGCTGCGTGACGCGCAAGCGGGAATCTACAAGCGCTTGGTTATTCAAGACAATAAGATCATCGGTGTTGTGCTCTATGGTGACACATCTGATGGTGCCTGGTTCAATAATCTATTGAAAACCGGCGAAGATATTTCTGAGATGCGGGAAACGCTGATTTTCGGCCAAGCCTATCAAGGGGGTACCCCCTTGGACCCCACGGCGGCCGTTGCAGCCTTGCCGGATGATGCAGAAATCTGTGGCTGTAACGGCGTTTGCAAATCAACGATTGTTGATACCATCAAGGAAAAAGGTCTTACAACGCTCGATGATGTGAGAGCTCATACAAAGGCGTCAGCCTCTTGCGGTACCTGTACCGGCCTTGTTGAGCAGCTTATGTCTGTCACTTTGGGTGATAGTTATAACCCAGCAGCCATTACGCCAATGTGTGGATGTACCGATCTCGGTCATGATGAAGTTCGCCGTTTGATCAGGGCTAAAGAGCTGAAAACAATTCCAGATCTTATGCAGGCTTTGGAGTGGAAGACGTCTTGCGGTTGCGCAAAATGTCGCCCAGCGCTGAACTATTATATGGTAAGCGAATGGCCTGATGAATATGCAGATGATTATCAGTCACGCTTTATCAATGAACGTGTGCATGCCAACATCCAAAAAGATGGCACATATTCGGTTGTTCCGCGCATGTGGGGTGGCATGACTTCTTCGACTGAACTCAGAGCAATTGCTGATGTTGTCGATAAGTTTGATATCCCTGCAGTAAAATGCACAGGCGGTCAACGCATCGATATGTTGGGCATTAAGAAAGAAGATCTTCCAGCAGTTTGGGCTGATCTTGGTAAGGCAGGATTTGTCTCCGGCCAAGCTTATGCCAAAGGTCTGCGAACCGTTAAAACCTGCGTTGGAACAGACTGGTGTCGTTTTGGTACGCAAGATTCGACAGGACTTGGTATTAAACTTGAGAAGTTTATGTGGGGCTCTTGGACACCTGCCAAACTGAAGATGGCTGTGTCTGGTTGTCCGCGAAATTGTGCGGAAGCAACATGTAAAGATATCGGCATTATCTGCGTGGATTCAGGTTATGAAATCCATTTCGCAGGCGCCGCTGGTCTAGACATTAAAGGGACTGAAATCCTCGGCAATGTATCGACCGAAGATGAAGTCATGGAGCATGTCGTTGCATTGGCTCAAATGTATCGCGAGCAAGGGCGCTATCTTGAACGCATTTACAAATGGGCCAAACGCATTGGCTTTGATGAAGTCCGTAGCCAAATCATGGACGATGCTGAAAAGCGTAAGGGTTACTACGATCGCTTTGTCTTCAGTCAGAAATTTGCACAAGTGGACCCTTGGAATGAGCGTGTGTCTGGTAAGGACAAACATGAGTTCAAGCCGATGGCTGACCTAACATTGGAGCCAGCGGAATGAATGCTATGACAGAAAACTGGATCGCCATTGGTAAGTTGGAAGATATCCCATTGCGCGGTTCACGCTGTGTAAAAAATGGCGACATGACCATTGCACTGTTTCGAACAGCTGATGATCAAGTCTTTGCTCTGGAGGATAAATGTCCCCACAAAAATGGCCCGCTTAGTCAAGGAATTGTCCATGACGGTTGTGTAACTTGCCCTTTGCATAACTGGGTCATCTCATTGTCCTCCGGAACTGCTCAAGGCGCAGATGAAGGTTCAACCATGACATTCCCTGTCAAAGTTGAAGATGGGGACATCTTGTTGTCGCTGGATGGACATAAAGAATAATGACCCAGGAATTGCCGAAGACCATTAAAACAACTTGCCCCTATTGTGGGGTGGGATGCGGTGTATTGGCAACTCCGCAAAAAGATGGATCACTCGATATTAAGGGTGATCCTGATCATCCAGCAAACTTTGGTAGATTGTGCTCAAAGGGTTCCGCCCTGGGTGAGACTGTCTCACTAGAGGACCGGATTTTGGAACCGGAGATCAACGGCAAAGTTTCAACTTGGGATGAGAGCCTCGATCTGGTTGCTAAGAAATTTTCTGAAACCATCAAAGAGCACGGGCCCAATTCCGTTGCCTTTTATGTCTCGGGTCAAATTCTGACCGAAGACTATTATATCGCCAATAAATTGATGAAGGGCTATATCGGGTCAGCCAATATCGACACAAATTCTCGTTTGTGCATGGCTTCTTCTGTGGCTGGGCATAAGCGCGCTTTTGGTTCCGATACGGTGCCTGGTTGTTATGAGGATCTGGAACTTGCCGATCTGCTCATTTTGACCGGCTCCAATTTGGCATGGTGCCATCCGGTACTTTACCAACGTGTGATGGCAGCCAAACAATCTCGTCCTGAAATGAAGGTCGTATTGATTGATCCGCGCCGGACCATGACGGCCGATATTGCGGATTTACATCTGCCAATTGCAGCAGATGGAGATGTCGCATTATTTTCTGGTCTGTTTAAATATCTGCATGAAAACGGATATGAGAATTCAGATTTTGTCGGTGAACATACATCCGGGTTGGAAAATGCGCTTGATGCCTTGCAAGATTTGTCTTTGGAACAGGTCGCTGAGATCACGTCTCTGAATGCTTCTGACATTCAACACTTCTATGAGCTGTTTGCGGCTAACGAAAAAGTGGTGACGATTTATAGTCAGGGTGTCAATCAATCGAAAACCGGCACTGATAAAGTCAACTCAATTATCAATTGTCATTTGACAACGGGCCGAATTGGTCGACCTGGCATGGGGCCATTTTCCGTCACCGGTCAACCCAATGCGATGGGTGGTCGTGAAGTGGGTGGTCTTGCCAATATGTTGGCTGCCCATATGGCGATCGAAAATCCCGACCACCGCGAACTTGTGCAAACTTTCTGGAATGCACCAACAATTGCCAGCGAAATGGGCTTGAAAGCCGTTGATATGTTCAAAGCGGTGAAAGATAGCCGGATTAAAGCCATATGGATCATGGCGACCAATCCTGCAGTATCCATGCCGCAAGCTGATGAGGTGAAAGCTGCGATCGCAGATTGTCCATTTGTGGTCGTCTCAGATGTTATACATTCAACAGATACGGTTCAGCTGGCTGATGTGAAACTGCCGTCTCTGGCTTGGGCTGAAAAAGATGGTACGGTAACCAATTCAGAGCGCCGAATATCTCGTCAAAAAGGCTTTTTGCCTCATCCTGGCAATGCCAAAGCTGATTGGTGGCAAATGGCGGAAGTTGGAAAACGCATGGGATTTGAGGATGCGTTTACTTTTGCAGATGCACGGGACGTCTTTATCGAACACGCTAAACTGTCTGGTTACGAAAATGACGGCAAACGTGATTTTGACGTTTCTGGTTTGGCGGACATTTCAAGCTGTGAATATGATGATCTTAAACCAGTTCAATGGCCAATAGTCGGGCAAGAACGCGCTGTTAAAACGCGATTCTTTGCAAAGGGCGAGTTTTATACACCAAGCCGTCGCGCAAACTTCATTCCTGTTGAAGTGCAGAGCAAGGTTGAAGCTGAAACATCACAGCTCACGCTCAATACTGGTCGTATTCGTGACCATTGGCACACTATGACCCGGACGGCCAGAAGTGCGCGCCTATCATCGCATCTGGGTGAGCCTTATTGTGAAATTCATCCCTGGGATGCCGAAAAGTTATCCATCGAACCAGCTGCTTTGGTTAAGATTACATCTGAGCATGGCACGATTATTGTGCGCGCACTCATAACCAAGCGCCAACAATTGGGCAGCGTATTTGTACCCATGCATTGGACGGATCAATATGCAGCCGCTGGCCGCGTTGACGTCCTTGTGCCTTCGATTACCGATCCTGTGTCAGGTCAACCGGCCTTGAAAAAAGTGCCGGTCGATGTTGAGCCGGCAAAAATGGCAACCTATGGATTGCTGGTGTCAAAGCATAAGCCAACACCGCCGGCACTCGATTATTGGGCGTTGTCGAAATGCGTGTCTGGTTGGAAGCTGGAATTTGCGCTTGGCGCGGATCAAGAGATTGATTTCTCCGAGCAAAGTGTTTGGGGCATGCCTAAAAAGGCGAATGATATCTCCTATCTGGATCAAGATACTGGTCGTAGCCGTTATGCTTGGTTTGAAGGTGAGCAGCTCGAAAGCGCGTTGTTCCTAAGCGAAAGTCCGGTGGAAGTATCCCGCAATTGGGCCGCGGAACAATTGTCCGAGACGTTTGAAACCACCTCTGATCGTTACAAGATTATTGCCGGGCGCCCGAGCGTTGATCAGCCTGATAAAGGGCAGATTATTTGTAGTTGCATGTCTGTTGGTTCTAACGAAATCATCGGTGCGATCCATAAGGGTTGTTTGAGCTTAGACGCCATTGGTGAAGCAACAACTGCCGGAACAAATTGCGGTTCATGTCGAGCCGAAATAAGCGAGATTATTCATGAGAATCAAATCCTTGCCGCAGAATAATAAGCGTAAAAGAGCGCGTCCTGATCGGATTGGCGAACTCGCTGTCCTCCCAATCTTTTATAAGCTTCAGGATAAGAAGGTTGTGCTGGCGGGTGGCTCTGATGCGGCCGCTTGGAAGTGCGAGTTGCTTGTTGCGTCTGGTGCAAAGGTTCATCTTTATGCCACTGAGCTTGATGCAGAGTTTGATGCCTTAATGTCAGAACATAAAAACCAAATTATTTGGCACAAACGCCCATGGGCGATCGATATATTTGAAAATGCGCAGATCGCAATTGGTGATATGGAAAGCGATGGCGCGGCCAAAGCTTTTTATTGCGCGGCAAAGGCATCAGGCGTTCCAGTCAATGTCATTGATATGCCGGATTACTGCGAGTTCCAATTCGGTTCTATTGTCAATCGTAGCCCGGCCATTGTGAGTATTTCAACAGACGGTGCGGCACCTATTTTAGGCCAAGCCATTCGTCGGCGGATTGAGATGCTGTTGCCCGCAATGCTGCAAGGCTGGGCAAAAACTGCGATGACTGTTCGCGCACGTGTGAATGAGCTTTTGGAACCTGGCAAGGAACGTCGGGCATTTTGGGAGCATTTTGTTGATCAGGCTTTTTCAAAGAGCGTAGACACATCTACTGAAACTAATCTTCTTGCCAATGCAAAAAGCATGAAGGCGGGCCATGACACGGGTAAGGTTACGCTTGTTGGCGCTGGCCCGGGAGATGCGGAACTTTTAACAATCAAAGCCATGCGCGCGCTTCAATCAGCTGATGTGATTTTGTTTGATGATTTGGTTTCGCCTGATGTGCTTGAACTTGCGCGCCGCGAAGCAAAACGCATGTTGGTTGGCAAGCGTGGTGGTCGCGAGAGCTGCAAGCAGGATGATATTAATGCCATGATGCTGAACTTTGCCAAATCTGGCAAAAATGTCGTGCGCTTAAAATCAGGCGACCCATCAGTCTTTGGTCGTGCTGGCGAAGAAATTTGTGCTCTGGAACAGCATAATATTCCTGTCTCCATTATTCCAGGAATTACGGCGGCATCTGCCATGGCGGCGCAGTTGGGCGTTTCACTGACGCATCGCGATCATGCGCAATCAGTCCGGTTTATCACGGGCCATAGCAAGCATGGTAAATTGCCGGAAAGCGTAAACTGGCAGGCGGTTGCCGATCAAAGTGCAACATCAATATTTTATATGGGTGGGCGCACTGCGACGCAAATCAAAGCTTGTTTGCTGGAAGAGGGCATGTGCGGTCAGATGCCAGTTGTAATTTCGTCTTCCATTTCACGAGACAATCAGCAGACTTGGTTTGGACGCCTTGATGAGATTGAAGTGGGTATCGCTAAAATTGGTTATGATGAACCGGTTCTAATCGGTGTGGGGCAAGTTTTTGGTGGTGCTTTGCTCGCGCAAAACGCGCCAGATCTCATTGAACGATCAGCCTAAAGCATCGCGATATTCGATAAATTCCATGACACGTTCAGCATTATCCTTTGCGACAGAACCATCTTTGTGCCAGAGCGAATTTTCAAAGCCAATACGAACTTTGCCACCTTGTTGATGCGCGTGGACAAGACAATCTGTTTCGCCTTGTCCAAAGGCACAGATGGCCCAATCGAGCTTTGCATTCTGCTTTTGAACCCAATTTTGAAACGGATCTAGATCCTGCGGTGAACTTTGCTGATTTTTAGTGTAGCGCCCGAGCACAAATAGCAATTGAGTGGGCGTGTCATCACTGAGCAGGTTCATGCTTTCAATGCGGGCTAAATCATCAACGTCATAAATAATATGCTGAACGGAAATTTCGCTCTCAAGGCACCAATTATAGAACTGTTTTGCTTGCTTTTCTTCACCTTCTGACAACATTTCCGCAATGGATATGGATACGGCTTTCGGCATGACTTTTTTCACAACGTCGCGCTGTTGTTGTGGTGAATATTGTCCGACGGCTTCCGTTGTAATTTGCGTATAGAAACCGGGGAGCACATGTTCAAGTTCCTGCAATGCTTCAAGATATAAACCAGCGTCTAATGTGTGCGTGTCATCTTCGGCGCGAATATGCATGTGGAGCCCATCTGCGCCTGCCTTCTGGCATGCAATAGCAGTTGCAGCCGTCTCTGAAATGCTAATTGGCAGGGCAGGGTGATCCTTTTTTGTCCGTCTGGCTCCATTGGGTGCAACCATGATGTTTGGGAGTGTTTGGTGACGAGACATAATGTGCTTTCTAATATAATTTTGAGGTTTGTCTGGCAGCTGAACTTAACAAATAGGCTTACGAAAAGAGCTTTGATTTGAGTGCTTTTTCGATCAGTTCGGCCACAGAGGTGACATCCATTTTTTCCAACACGCGAGCTCTATGATGATCAATCGTGCGTGGGCTGACATCCAGTTGTCGCCCGATATTTTTACTCGACGTATCTGCAGGGTTTTGCACAATGAATTCTGCGATCTCTTTTTCACGCGTGGTCAGAGTTTCAAATTTGGCCTTGAGCGCTTTGGCATCTTCCACATCTTGATTGATAACGGATACCCGTTCAAAGGCTGATTTGATCGCAGCAATCAGCACCTTTTGCTGAAACGGTTTTTCTAAAAAATCAATCGCACCGGCTTTAATGGCTTTGACCGATTCTGGAATGCCGCCATGCCCAGTCATGAAAATAATCGGGATGGAAAGTTCCATTTCATTCAGTTTTTCTTGGAGCTCCAAACCATTCATCTCAGGCATGCCATAATCCAACAACAGGCAGCCCGGCTTGTCCTGGTCATGGGTTTCCAAGAATTGGTGGGCAGATGAAAAGCTTGCAACTTGATAACCGCGTTTGGTCAGAGAACGGGTCAAAGATATGCGAATATCTTCTTCGTCATCGATGACGTAAACAGTAAAGTCTTTTATGCGCAACATGTGATAAATTACCTCTGATTTCTAATTTATCACAGCGGTGGGAATTGTGAAGCAGAACCGAGACCTTCCCTTGTTTTTCGGTTCATTCCAAATTTTGCCACCATTGGCTTCAATCAGAGTGCGGCTGAGTGAAAGGCCTAGTCCCATACCATCTCGTTTACTGCTTTCAAATTGTGCAAAAAGATCAACATTTGGATCAATGCCTGGTCCTGTATCGATGACGTGAACTTCGATACAATCTGGTTGCGGATTGGTTTCAATGACAATTTTTCGTTTTTTAGCTTTGGACGTTTCAACAGCTTCGATTGCATTGCGCGTAAGGTTCATGACAACTTGAGCTACCTGAACGCGATTGCCGAAGACGTCGGGAAGTCTTTGAGGTGCGAACGAAATAGAAATATCAAATTCATTCGCTTCGGGTTTGAGCAATTGCAAGGTTTGGTACAATAATTCTGTTAGATCGAATTTTGTTTGCTCACCTTCATCCTTTCGCACAAGGCCCCGCAACGCGCGGATAATCTCAGCACCATGATGTGCCTGTCTGTCCATATCTTTCAATATTTCAACCAGCTCTGGATCAGCGTTTGGTTGCTCATTCACCGTCAAAAGAGCAGCATCAACATTTTGCGTGATAGACGTCAGCGGCTGGTTCAATTCGTGCGCAAGTCCTTCAGCCATTTGTCCCATCATGTTCACGCGTGCGAAGTGAGATAAGTCGCGGCTGAGCTCATTGATTTTGGACTCAGCTTTTTTCTGCGCGGTTCTGTTGTCGATCGTCGCAACCGCATAAAGCGGCTCACCTTTTTGATCGCGGATCAAAAATGCGTTGACCTGCAGCCAAACGATGTCACCATTTTTACGCAAGTAGCGTTTTTCCTGATTATATTCGTAATCGTCATGCATGGTTTTTTGGAAGGAAATATAGCTGTCAGCATCTTCGGGATGAAGAATGTCGTTGATCGACATTTCGACCATCTCATCTGTCGTATATCCCAATATATCCGCGAGCTGCTGGTTCACTCGAATGAAATGACCATCGCTTGGAGATATTTGCGCCATGCCGCGAGACGCTAAACTAAAAGTGCGGCCATAAATGCGTTCAAAGGTTTTTCTCTGCGCGATCTCGCTCGCAAGCGTTTCGCTCACTTCTTCAAGTTCGGGATAGGTTTGTGCGCTGGCATTTGACTTTGAGACATCGCCGCTGGCAACAAGACCGGCTCGGATGGCGAAATCGCGAATGGGTTTGTTGATCCGATTGGCGATTTTCAAACCGATAAGACCGGTTACCATAGCGATGATCATAGCAATCCAGATATTACGGGTTCTGTTTTCCTCAATCCCGCCAATGAAGTCACTTAAGGGCGCGTAGATCGCGATAGACCAGGGCAGGTCATGGTTTGAACCTGGGATCAAGATAGAGGCATATTTGCCGTCATTATATTGGAATTCAGATTCAATTTCCTGCTCGGAGGTCACTTGGTCCAGACTTGGCAGATTGCCAAAGGCTTCGCGCGCAACGAGATCTTCCAATTGATCTATCTTGATAAATTGCAGTGCGTTTTCTTTGTTGGTTTGACGGATAAAATTTGTCGTGGGGTGGGCGATCACATCTCTATCGCCAGACAGCGCCATGGCAACGCCTGTGTCGCCGATATCTAAACTGGACAAAAAGCGCGAAATTTCATCGATCTCGATATCAACGCCGATCACGCCTTTAAACTGACCCGCTGATGATAGAATTGGTGTTGCAGCGGTGATGCCAGGCCGTTGTGATGAGAAGAAAATATAAGGCGCGGTCCAGACAAAGTTTTGTTCTTTCTTGGCATCCATATACCAAGGCCGAACTCGCGGATCGAACTTATCGTCTGGATCGACAGCAATCTCTGCAATGTCATAATTCTTGTCTCGCCAGATCAGCTCTGTTGACACATCACCACCTGAGCGATGCACGAGTTTGGTTCTAAACTCAGCATGCTCTTCGCTGCGCATCACATAGACAAAATTGCCAGCGTCATCACCGTAATAAATGCCAGACAGCTGCGGGACGACTTGCATTTGCTGGAAGAGTAGTTTCTCTAGCTCTTCTGTATCTTCGCTTTTGACAATGTCGCTTTCAATCAAGCGTTTTGCCAATTCGGTGGCGCGAATCGCGGGCTCTAAAAAGCCTTTTGAATGCTCTGTGGAGCTGCGCCCAACTTCGCCAATCAGCGTAGTTGCATGATCAAGAAGAACGCGTTCAGATGATACAAAATAGAAAGAAACGACGAAAAGAACGGCAACAAATTGCAGGCCCGACAACCAAATTGCAAGGATTGCGCCTAGAGAAAGTTTCATTCTAATCAGCCTTTTGCTTTAACGCCCTTTATTGAATTACTGATTTTTCAGTATAAAATTCAACGTTTTAGAAGATCGTGTCCAGTGTTTTTTGCGATTTTCTATCCTAGGAATAATTCTCTTTCCAGCATGTGTAAACAATTTTAGAGGCGCGTAAAGCTGTATAGGTAAACACGCGTATAGACAGTTTTTTGCTTGAATGTGATCCTCTTGGGTAAGCAGGGAGGGGAGAATTGCGTCTAAAATAATAGAATCTGGGTTCAGCGTTTTTAGAAAACTAGATCAAAGAAATCCTTCACTAACCTGCGAGAACAGAATTAAATAATCCGGGAGATTAGAATGATCAAATCATTAAAACTACTAACAGCGACACTCGCACTTGGCTCAATGATGGGAACAGCAGCCGTGGCTGAAGACTTCATCACCATTGGTACAGGTGGTGTAACTGGTGTTTACTATCCAACTGGTGGTGCGATCTGCCGTTTGGTCAACAAAGGCCGTAAAGACCACGGTATTCGTTGTTCTGTGGAATCAACAGGTGGTTCAGTTTACAACATCAACACAATTCGCGAAGGCGAGCTAGAGTTCGGTGTTGCTCAATCTGATTGGCAGTATCACGCTTATAACGGTACATCAAAATTTGCTGACGCTGGTAAATTTGAAGAACTACGCGCTGTGTTCTCAGTACACCCTGAGCCATTCACAGTTGTTGCACGTGCAGATGCTGGCATTTCATCATTTGACGATCTAAAAGGCAAACGCGTTAACATCGGTAACCCAGGTTCTGGTCAGCGCGGCACAATGGAAGTTCTTTTGGACGCTAAAGGTTGGACAACTGGCGATTTCGCATTGGCAACTGAGCTAAAAGCTGCTGAGCAGTCAGCTGCGCTTTGTGACAACCAAATCGATGCTATGGTTTACACTGTTGGTCACCCATCAGGTTCTATCCAAGAAGCAACAACAGCTTGTGACAGTGTTCTTGTGACTGTTGACGGCAGTGCAGTTGACGGATTGATCAACGACAATCCTTTCTACCGTTCAGCTACAATTCCTGGCGGCATGTATCGTGGTAACGATGGCGACACAACAACATTTGGTGTGGGTGCTACATTCGTAACGTCAACAGCCGTATCTGAAGAAGCTGTTTACACTGTTGTGAAATCTGTGATGGAAAACATCGAAGACTTCAGAAAGCTACACCCTGCTTTTGCAAATCTCCAGCCTAAAGACATGGCAACAGCCGGTCTTTCTGCGCCGCTACATCCTGGCGCTGCAAAATACTACAAAGAAGCCGGCTTGATCGAGTAAGCTTCTTTTACAGGGCGGGAGGGCAGAAATGCCCTCCCTTTTTGCATTTCGTTTTAGCTTTCCATGGATAGTCGAGGGGACGTCGCAATGGCAGATAATAGCAAAGAAAATCGTGCATTAAGTGAGGAAGAGCTACAGGAACTTGTTGCAGCAACAGACGCAGGTGCCAGATCTCCCCAAGGGTCAGTGGGAACGTTCTTGGCGATCGTTGCTGTTATATGGTCGGTGTTCCAAGTTATTCTCGCATCACCTTTGGCAAACTATGTTTTGCCTGGAGATATTATCAATAATTCACGCCAGTTGCATTTGGCATTCGCTATTTTTCTTGCCTTCATGGCATATCCCGCGCTGAAATCCAGCCCACGCGATTATATTCCGATCCAAGATTGGATTTTGGCGATCCTTGCGGCTTTTATCGCGCTTTATGGATTTATATTTTATCAAAAAATCGTTGATGCAGGCGGATTAGCCGATGATGTCGATAAGTGGTTTGCGCTTGCCGGTCTATTGCTGTTGTTTGAAGCTGCACGTCGCGCGCTTGGTCCCGCAATGGCGATTATCGCAACGATTTTCTTAGCCTATGTGTTCTTTGGTTCTTCCGAAATTGTCCCCGACGTTATCCGTTGGAAGGGCGCTTCGTTGAAGAAAGCCATGAGCCATATGTGGATTACATCTGAAGGCGTGTTTGGTATTGCGCTTGGTGTATCAACAAAATTTGTGTTCCTGTTCGTGCTCTTTGGTGCGCTGCTCGATAAAGCGGGCGCAGGTAACTATTTTATCAAAATGGCCTTTGGTGCCCTTGGTCACCTTAAAGGTGGTCCGGCGAAAGCGGCCGTGGTGGGTTCCGCAGCAACTGGTCTTATTTCAGGTTCTTCCATTGCTAATGTTGTGACAACAGGTACTTTTACCATTCCTTTGATGAAGCGTGTTGGTTTCTCATCCGAAAAAGCGGGCGCTGTGGAAGTGGCAAGTTCGGTGAACGGTCAGATCATGCCACCTGTAATGGGTGCTGCGGCCTTCCTTATGGTAGAATATGTCGGTATCTCCTATGTCGAGGTGATCACTCACGCATTCTTGCCAGCAACGATCTCTTACATCGCACTTGTTTACATCGTGCATTTGGAAGCTGTGAAATCCAACATGCCAACACTTGGCAATCGTGTTGTTTCTATCGGTCGTACCATTGGTGGTATGGCGCTGTTCTTCGCAGGGTTTGCCGGTCTTTGTTACGGCGTTCAATATCCGGTGAGATGGATAACCTCACTCTTCCCTGAAGGGTCTGGTGGCATCTTGGCAATTCTGGTCTTTGTCGCTTATGTCATCCTGCTGAAATTTGCAGCACAAGTGCCAGATCTTGAGCCAGATGATCCAAATGCGAAAGACGTTGAACTTCCGGTTATCGGTGAGATCTATAAAGCTGGTCTTTACTATCTCTTGCCAATCATCGTTCTTGTTTACTTCTTGATGATTGAGCAAAAATCTCCAGGTCTGTCAGCTTTCTGGGCAACAGCATTGCTCTTTGTGATCTTGCTGACACAACGTCCGCTTAAATCAATTTTCCGTGGTGAAAATGAAACCGTCAATGCGTTTAAAGCGGGTGTTGGTGATTTGATCCAAGGTTTGATTGATGGTGCACGCAATATGATCGGTATCGGTCTTGCGACAGCTACAGCTGGTGTGATCGTGGGTACGGTTACTCTGACAGGTGTTGGTCAAGTGATGGCTGATCTGGTGGAATTTCTTTCAGGTGGTAACTTGATCCTCATGCTGGTGCTTGTGGGCCTCTTAAGCCTTATTTTGGGCATGGGTCTGCCAACAACGGCGAACTATATTGTGGTGTCGTCCTTGATGGCTGGTGTGGTTGTGGAACTTGGCGCGCAATCAGGCCTTATTGTGCCACTCATTGCGGTTCACCTATTTGTGTTCTATTTCGGTATCATGGCCGACGTGACGCCGCCTGTGGGCTTAGCAAGTTTTGCAGCTGCTGCGGTGTCCGGCGGTGATGCGATTAAGACTGGCTTTGCAGCCTTCTTCTATTCTTTGAGAACTGTTGCGCTGCCATTTGTCTTCATCTTCAACACGGATCTGCTGTTAATTGATGTGACGCTGACGCAAGGGATTATCGTCTTCATTGTCGCTTCGATCGCCATATTGGTGTTCACCGCAGGCACAATGGGCTGGTTCGTTACCAGAAGCCGGATTTATGAAAGTGTCGCGCTGATCTTGATCGCATTTGTTCTGTTTAGACCAGACTTTGTGATGAACAGATTGCAGCCTCCATTTACAACTATTGAGCCAGCTCAATTTACCACAGCACTTGGAAATGCCAATGTGGGTGATGAGTTGCGCGTGGTGGTTTCAGGTCCAGATTTCGATACTGGAAACAATAAAGATACAACGCTCGTGGTCGCGATCGATGGTGAGGGCTCTGGGGAAGAGCGCCTCGAGGCAACAGGTCTGTTGCTTATTCCCGAAGGTGATGTTGTGAAAATGGACGAGCCATCCTTTAGCTCGCCATATGCGCAAACGCTTGGCAGCTTTGATTTCTACTTGGATGAACCAGTGGTGATCAAAAGCATCCAGGCGCCTTCGGCACAATCACCTAAGGAGCTCGTCTATATCCCAGCATTCTTGTTGCTATTCTTAATTGGATGGTTGCAGAGCATGCGCCGGAAGAAACAAGAGCCTGAAACATCGAATGAAAACGCGGGAGAAGTCGCATGATTAAATCAGTTCTATGTGCAGTTGATGTCAGCCATCCAGGCGAAGATACAAATGTGCTTCAAAGAGCGGCTAAACTAGCTGCAATGGATGACGCGCAGCTTGATGTGATCACTGTGGTTCCAGATTATGGTACAAGCCTTGTCGGCGGGTTCTTCAGCGAAGAGCATCATGACCAGATGATGGAGGAGGCGTCCAAGCAACTCAATGCGCAGGTAACAAGCGCATTGGGTGCTGAGTTAAACGAGAAAGTGCGCCACATCATTGCTTTCGGTAAAACCTATGAGCAAGTTTTAAATGCAGCAAGTAAAGCTGGATCTGATCTCATTGTTGTGGGTGCTCACAAACCGGATTTTGCTGATTATCTACTAGGACCCAATGCTGCGCGGATTGTGCGACATTCAAAATGCTCTGTGCATGTCGTCAGATAAAACGGTTGTAATCGATAAGAATTTAATTGGCGGTTTTGACCGCCAATTTTTTTGCCATCAACTGGCTTGTTTCTTTTCTCTGAACCAAATGATCAATCCCGCCGCAACGATGATAACGGCACCTAAAATCGTCCAGCGATCAGGGATTTCATCAAAGATGAAGAAACTCCAAATTGTCAGATAAATGACAAAGGAATAGCCGAACGGCATGATCAAATTTGGCGGCGCGTAAGACATGGCATTGGTCATAAATTGATGGCCGAGCCAGGCGAAGAAACCAAGACTTAGTAGCACGATCCATTGGAATTCTGTCGTTGGGGATTGCCATTCCAATAGAGCGAAAGGAATGAGCGCCACCGTGCCAACAAGCCCAGCCCAAAACTGCATCGTATCAGCTGAAACAGCACCAGTAAGCTTGCGTGTAAAAATTGAATAGAGCGCAAAGGAAAACGCACCTGCAAGCGAGACAAAGGCTGCCCAATGAAAATCATCGTTAAAGGGACGGATGGCGACCAGGATACCGATAAACCCCAACCCAATGGCCATCCATCTAAATCGACCGACTGGTTCTTTTAAAATAGGCCATGACAGGGCGCACACTATGATTGGTGCGGAAAACAAAATAGTTGCTGTGAGTGAGAGTGAGAGATATTGAATGGCGATAAAGTTTGCGACCGTTGCCAGCATCAAACAGGCACCTCGAATGATGACGAGCATGAGTTTTTCACAGCGGAACACGCTCCAATCAAAACCATTTTTACCGAATATGCCAACCGAAATCACGAAGTGAACAAAGTATCGCATAAAGGCCAATTGCAATGCCGATAATCCGATAACGCCAAGCCATTTGGTGCCGGTATCCACAAATGAAAAGAAAAAGTTGGCGATCAATATCATCACGATGCCAAGCAGTGGTCCGGCAGCGGGGAGGCCGAGAATGCGCGCACCCATTATTACACAGCTTTAATATGTTGTGTCGCTGATTGATTTGGCTCGACAGATTGCTTGATAAGATCGATGAGACGCATGGCATTAATGCCGTCCCAACCATTACATTTCGCGTGTGTTTCGTTTTTTCTGATCAGATTGGTGAAATGCGATAATTGTTCATATAGCGGTTCGACGCTTGGTGAGTCTTCAGTTTGAGATTTCAGCGGTCTTGACCAGTCACCAAGCCGACCTTTCTTATCCGTCCAAATGTTCATGCCGGGAAATTCGAGTGCACCCTGAGCACATCCAATGCGCCAAGATGATATTCCCGTGCCGGCAATATTTGGATTTTCATCGCACGCGCCTTCAAAGCTCCAAGGGGTGAGTGCTGCATCACTTAAGATAACACTCGCCATCATGCCGCTTTCAAATCTTAGTAAAACGCCAGCAGTGTCTTCAACCGCTTGCCCGCGTTGATGATTAGATGTCATGGCTTGGATTTCGACAACCTGACCAAAAATATGAAGCAGTAAATCGGCCTCATGGATAAAATTGATCAACAGGGGGCCGCCATCTGATTTGGTTCGCCACATGCCTTTTTCAAAATAATCATCAGGTTTGCGCACGGCCCAAATGATGGATGCCATAACTGGTACACCAAGTTCCTGCTGCTCGATGATCTCTTTTGTGCGCGCCACAAATGGGTGATAACGGCGATGATGGCCGATGAGTAATGGGATATTGCGTTTGTCAAAAGCATCAGCAATCAGCTCAGCATTTTCCAAAGTATCGGCAATTGGCTTTTCTATTAGGCAGGGTATGTTTTCCTTGGCGAAAAACAACCCAGATTTGAGATGATTTGCGTTTGGTGTTGCAACAATCGCACCATCGATTTCATCCAGTTGGATTTCACTGATATCGTCATATTTCTTGCAATGTAGCTCTTCTGCTAAGGCATCGGATTGCGGCGCAGGATCAACGATTGCTGCAAGTTCGGTCATATTATGACGCGCAACGAGTTTAGCGTGTCGTTCACCAATGAGTCCGGCACCCACAACGACTATTCTTGCCGGATTATTGTTGTTTGTCATCATGCACAATACGGACTGTTCGAATCCCAGCGATGTTGCGGAATGTGGTCGGATTGAGATAATTGCTCACGTGTGTCATTCCACATGTCACGCCAAACACGCCAATCTTTAAGCTCCGAACTTGGATCGCTTTTCGATCTAGCAACAAATTCAGGGAATTGACTACGCCCGGTTGGTTGGCCCGTCACATTATAGCGCAAATCAAATGACCAACGGAATCCGTCGGTATTATTGGATAGCGATGAATGCGGTGTAAATGGATGGAAGATCACGGCACCACCTGCCTTAACCGGAACAGGAATGGCATGCTCTTCAGGTATGAATTGATCAGCAATCCCAACTTGGGTTTTGGTGCAATGGGGCAGCATTTCATCATAGTGTTTGGACGCGACTTGCAAGCAGCCATTTTCAACGGTCGCATCGGTAATGGCAAGCCAAACCGTGACAAAGGTTGTCTGATCCGCTTCTGGCATCGTTACGCCCATATCCTGATGCCAGTCCGTAGCGATAATATGAGCTCGATTTTCAGAATTTGGCACCGCATGTTGCGGTGGTTTGATCCGCACATGTTGGATTGGATTAGATGTGATTTCTGGCCCGATAAGCTGTTCAACCATGTCCAAAATGTTTTTGTGCGTGGCCATAGAAAACACCGCTGGTCCAAAATGCATGGGCGTATCGGTGTTGATGTCAGAATGGGGAAGGCTGATATCAAAGGGTTGATACCATTCAAGGCCGCTTTGGATGGCGACCTCAAGCTTCTCCCAAAAGCTCATATTTTCAGGTGACTTTTCAACTTTATTGTCGCGCCACCATTCTTCATAGAGCTTGTCCATGAGGTCGGAATATTCCGACCTCACATTTGCGAGTGTTTGTTCATCCAACAGATTTTCAACGACTAGAAAACCTTTTTCATTAAACTCATCAACTTCTTTCTGTGTAATCATTCATTCCTCCATTTAGAGCAATATTGTTACGATTGATGGCCAAATAAGGAGTACGGTTAGAGCCAAGAGTTGAACACCGATAAACGGTAGGAAACCGCGGAAGATATCGGTGAGTGAAATGTGGGACGGTGCCACTGATTTCAAATAGAATGCAGCTGGTCCAAATGGTGGTGATAGGAAGCTCACCTGCATATTCATACAGAATAAGACACCGAACCAAATGGCAACTTGAGTGGGCTCAAGCTGTCCGATAAAGCCGATCTCTTCGATCGGCAATTTCTTCACAATTGGCAAGAAGACCGGGATGATCAATAGCACAATGCCAACCCAATCCATGAAGGCACCCATGAACAGGAGAATGAGCATCATGGTGAGGATCACCACCATGGTCGGCATTTCAGCGCCCACGATTAATTGCGCGATATAGGCAGGACCGCCCGCAAGCGTATAAGCACCAGCAAGCGCCGCTGCACCCACAGTCACCCAGATAATCGTACCTGTCGAACGAAGTGTCCGCATGAGGCTAACCCAAACGAGATCAACGGACGCTTCGCCTCTAATCGCAGCAATTAAGAACACGGCAAGCGCACCCATGCCCGCGGCTTCGGTGATACCTGTGATGCCGCCATAGATGGAGCCCAGCACGATACCAATCACCATAAGCGGTGGGACAAGGCCTTTACCTTTTTCCCAACCAAACTTGGTTCTATCGCGTCCAAATACGAATTGGATCAACAAGAGTGAAACGACCAAGATGCCGAGCAAAATTGGTATGTCAGAGACCATGCCCCAAGATGGCGCTTCGAAATCTTCACCAGTATCGACATTTCGGCCCGTTGCTGAATAGAACGCAATACGCAAGAGCAGCAATGCAGACATTCCAGCAAAGATCAATGAGACAAAACCACCGAACATGAAGGTTTTTTCGCGGCCCACCGGATCACCTAGTTTCGGCTCAGGCAATGGTGCCAAAGAAGGGTTCAGATTTGTTCTGATCACAATGTATAAAATGATGAAACTTGCCAGCATGAAGCCTGGCACAAAGGCACCCGTGAACAGAGCTTTAATAGAAGTTTCGGTGATCAGACCATAGATGATCAATACGATTGATGGCGGGATCATGGTTCCCAAAGAACCACTGGCACAAATCGTACCAATAGCCAGGTTTTGGTCATAACCCAAACGCAGCATTTGTGGCAGTGCGATCAAACCAAGCAGCACAACTTCGCCACCGATAATGCCGGACATCGCAGCCATTAGAACAGCCATTAATGATGTGACGATGGCGATGCCGCCGCGTGTTCTGGAAAGCCAGAAATCAAGACTGTCATACATTTGTTTGGCAATGCCTGATCGCTCAAGCAATGCGGCCATAAAGATAAATAAGGGCACCGATATGAGGACATATTCCGTCAGCAGGTCAAAGATTTTCTGCGTGAGAATATAGAGCGCGCCGGTTCCGGGTCGACCGGTTAACATACCCTCACCAAAGCTGAATGGATCAAACAGAAGGTTCGGTTCGAATTTCATGATCATGACAAGCGCAGCAAGCACAGCTGACGCCAAACCAAGTGGCATACCAATGCCGAGTAAGAATACAAGCCCGATGACAAGTACAATTGATATTGTTGCGATATCCATTAGTTTGCCCCCACGCTTTTCTTAATGGCTTCCAGCTCTTCTTTGTCGATAACCTCTGCTTCGGTTAGTTCGTTAGGATCGCGTTTCCAGTCAGCGATCAAATTCAAAAGAGCTTGGATTGAAATGAGTGTTGCCATGATCAGGATCATAGGCTGAATGGTTGCCGGAATTGGCGGATCAAATGCTGTTCCGAACACTTCCCAACGGTAAAACTTGATCGCAAAGACTTGCGAATAGCTTCCGAAAATTAAGAAGAAAGTGAAGAACCATAACATGACGACTGAGATCACATCACAGATATGCTGAGCCCAACGTGGCAGAAGGTCGTAGATAATAAAGATACGAATATGACTGCGCTGTTGCATGGCATACAATCCAGACAGCAGGAACACAAAACCAGCAATCCAGAGCGTGAGCTCGTTTGCCCAAAGAGTTGGCGCTTCAATCGCATAACGCAAGAAGACCTCCCAAAGCATGATCAACGTCATGGAGATGATCAAAATCATAGTCACGCGGCCAACGAACATAGCGAAATAATCGATCTTGGATGCGTGAGGGAATTCCATTTGCGCAAGAACAACGCTTCGCATGCCGAGGATGAAGAATACCGGGGCTAATAAAAGCGCAATCCAGTCGATAATATCGGTCTGTCCGCCAAACAGGCCTGAAAGGTTGGGGGTTACATCTTTTGATTGATGCAACGCCGTCATTTGTCCCAATAGGCTCTCATTCTCATGCGGGATGAAATCCAGAATATATGCTGGTCCATGCCAAATTACCCATCCTGCACAAAACACAAACGCAAAAGCGTATGCCCATTCGTGCAATCCTCCGGATTTTCTTTCCACGTTACTTCTCCCCTCAGTGAATTCGATAGTGACTTATGAAGTCTCTATCCGGCGTGACGCCAAGGCCATGACCTTGTGGCGCGACGACAACGCCGTCATTATTCCTAACCTGAGATGAAATGTTAAGTGGCTCCTGTAACAATTCATCTCGAAATTTATTATCTGTTGTATCAAATTCCAGCATCGGTTCCCATGGATGCAGCCCACCGGGCATGGCTGGCATGGCCGTCAACAGGTGTAAATTTGTTGCAACCGCAATGGCAGAACCCCAAACATGATTGATCACCGGCGTATGATGTGCATGGCACAGCGCAAGCACGCGGATATATTCTGAAACACCACCGAGCGCGCAAACTTCAGGCTGTGCGATGTCCAATCCACGGGCTTCAAGCAGGGACCGCCAACCCCAGCGATTAAACTCAGCTTCACCGCCTGATATATTGACTTTAAGCCCTGCGCGTAACTCGCGATAGCCATCTAAATCTTCAGGTGCGACTGGCTCTTCAAACCAATATGCATCTAATTCATCCAATGCATGACCGACGTAAAATGCATCGCTTGTTGTATAGCAGTGATTGGCATCTGCCATGAATCTAAAATCATCGCCCACACCTTTGCGGACAGCTTCAGCGAGGCGGATATCGTCTTTCGGTCCCATGCCGACTTTCATCTTAGTGGCGCGGAAGCCTTTAGACTTAATTTCTTGCGCTTCATCTTCAAAACGGGAAATCAGATCTTCAACGGGCTCGGGCCTTAACATCATCCCGTAGCCATAAACTGGAATATCTTTTCGGTGCGCACCACCCAAAAGTTTATGAAGTGGCAGTTTGGCGACTTTGCCTGCAATATCCCAAAGCGCGATATCAACACCAGATAGCGCCTGCAAAGGCATGCCTTTTTGGCCATGGTCGCGCATGAGATTATAAACTTTGTGCCAAATGACATCGCGGTCCATTGGATCATCGCCCAATATCATTGGCTGAATTACGTTTTCGACAATTGATTTATTGGCTATTGCGATATTACCGGGACCAAAACATTCGCCCCATCCTGTGATGCCTTCATCGGTTTCAATTTCCACCAGATGAGCACTTCTTTTGGCATAATATTGCTGTGAATAGCCGAGTAGTTCGGGCATATCATATTGCAATACATGACTGGTGATCTTGGTAATTTTCATAAAGGCTAGCCGAACATAGAAATTGGCAGGCGATTGCTCGCCTGCCAGCAATAAAGATTTAAGCTATTATTGCATTGCTCCAATGCCTTTAAGGAAGCTCACATGGCTTTCTAGCAGAGCTTTCGCTTCTGGAGTTGTGGCAAACTCAGTCCAGCCTTTTTGTACAGCTGCGCGGAATTTCGCCAACTCTTCTGGCGACCACTCGTATAGGTTCACACCTTTTTCACGAAGTGTCACCGCATTTTGAGCGTTTTTCACTTCGTTGATTGTCGCATTGTGCAGAGCCAATGAATCCATGGCAACTTCCATGATTTTCTTGTGGTGGTCTGGCATTGCATCCCAAACATCCTTACGGCAAGCAAGGTGGTCAGCTGGCATTGAGTGGAAGCCAGGATAGTTTGTGTGCTGAGCGATGTCATAAAGGCCAAGACCGATATTGTTGGTCAAGTTCGCAGCATCCGCACCATCGATGATGCCCGTTTCAAGAGCTGTGAAGATCTCGTTGAAGTCCATCACGATTGGAGACGCACCCAAGTTTGCAAACACTTTTGTTGCAAGGCCAGGAGGTGAGCGGAATTTCCAATCTTTAAAGTCTTCTACACCACGGATTGGACGTGTTGAAGATAGTGATTCTGGACCAGGGATCCACCAGCCAACAAATTCCATGTTGTGATCGTTGTACAATTTGTTGATCGCTGTACGACCGTCACCATGTAGCAACCAAGCCATTTGCTGGTAAGGGTTTGAATAACCACCCATCAAGTCACCAGTGAACTGGAATGCTGGGTTTTTACCAGTTTGGTAAGCACCACCTGTCATGTCGCAATCCAAGATACCTGTTGCAGCCGCATCAAATGTTTCAGCGGCTTTCACAACTGCACCTGAATAGAACATTTCAACTTCGATTTCGCCATTTGACATTGAGGTAATGTCATCAACGAATTTACCGGCAAGCTGACCAGACAAGGTCTCAGTTGAGAAGTGAGTCTGGATACGTAGTTTTGTTTTTGATGCATGGCCATCAGCTGCTGCGCTGCCAGCCATAAATGCAAGCGCAGCTGCACCTGCTAGCATTGTGTGAGTTAGAGTTTTAAGCATAAGGTTCCTCCCAATTTTGCTTCTTTGTTCTTAATCTCAGTTGAGATCATTTGCTTCTGAGCTTCATCCCTTAAGCTCGGAAATTTCGTTTATGCGACGTTTCGAACGCCTTCAGATAACATGTCTTCTTTCTCAAGTTTGTCCCAATTGAATTCAACGCCAATACCCGGTGTATCTGGCGCGACCGCAAGGCTGTTCTCCAATCGGAGAGGCTGTTTGGTATATTGATCAATCGGGAATGAATGGGCTTCCAGCCAGCCACCATTTTTAAGGCCTGATAACAAGCTTACATGCAGTTCCTGCATGCCATGGCTGCAAACTGGAATATTGTATTTTTCAGCTAGCGCTGCCACTTGCAAAAATCCAGTAATGCCGCCGCAATTTGATGCGTCAGGCTGGATATAACCAAGCTTTGCCTGTTCAAATGCGTAACCGAATTCATGAATTGTATGAAGGTTTTCACCCATCGCCAATGGGATGCTCGTTGCATCTGCAATTTTGCCATAGCCCAAGTAATCATCAGGAATGGTGGGTTCTTCAAACCAAAGAATATCAAATTCTGTCATCGCGTTGGACGCATAAATGGCTTCATCCAAACTCATGGCGTAATTTGCATCCACCATGAAGAATATGTCTGAACCGATGAGCTCGCGAACGGCTTTAACCCGTTCAATATCTGTTTGAACGTCTGGCTGACCGAGCTTGATTTTGACACCGTTAAATCCGGCTTCAAGATAGCCTTCGATACTTGATAAAAGTTTGGGGAGCGAGAATGCAAGGTCAATGCCCCCGCGATATGCCTTGCATCTCGAACCCGCCCCGCCGATCAGCTCATTTAAAGGTAATCCGCGCTCTTTCCCTCGCAAATCCCATAACGCGATATCAAGTGCAGAAATTGCAAATGACGCGATGCCTCCACGCCCAACATAATGAATATGCCATTGCATCGCATCATTAAGTAACTCAACTGAACTTGCATCTTTGCCAACAAGCATTGGGGCTAGATCACGCTCAATCATGGATGCGATTGCGTGACCACCTTTGCCACCAGTATACGTGTACCCAGTTCCAATCAAACCGCTGTCTAACTGGATGGTCGCTGTGATTAATTCGAAATGGGTATGGTCACCGTGTTTTGCATCCGTCAGCACCT
Source organism: Lentilitoribacter sp. (assembly GCA_963691785.1). GTDB lineage: Bacteria > Pseudomonadota > Alphaproteobacteria > Rhizobiales > Rhizobiaceae > Lentilitoribacter. The sequence goes on along the minus strand of OY829371.1, from coordinate 3,105,487 downwards.
CTGCCAACGGAATGTGAAATAACCGAACACTAACTGCGGCAATTTTTGCCAAGTAATTCCTCCCAAAATTACTTATCGATCTAACTTTGGTCAGACCAAACTGTGCTGAAATGAAATCTATTAATCACTATTGAGTCAAGTAATTTTTTATTGGTTTAACACCGGAAATTACGGTACTAACTTCATAAACTGTTGATAGTATTCAGCAAAATAAAATTATCTTGACGGCAATTTAATTTCTAGCTCATACTTATGAGAAAAAATGGCTTGTCGGTGATTATGATTTGGTCATGCCAAAATCAAATTACTGTATTGTTTTGGGTGGAGTGAATGCGAAGAGCATCAGATGACTTAGTGGCTGAAATTGAAGTTCGGATCGCGTCTGGTCAATTTGAAAATAACAAGCCGCTACCTGCCGAGCGAGACTTAATGGATATGTTTGGCGCCAGTCGTACTGTCGTGCGGGAGGCCATCTCAACCTTGGCCAATCGTGGCCTTGTTGAGACGAAACCAAGGTTTCGACCCGTTGTGAAAAAACCGGATTATGGCACGGTTTTAACAGCGACCAGCAATATTATCGAACATCTTTTAAGTGAACCAGGCGGTGTGACTGACTTATATCGAAGTCGGGAATTTATCGAGCGGAGCCTGGCGCGCCATGCAGCGTTACATGCCAATAAAGATGATATCGCTGATTTGAAAGCCGCGCTCGCGGCCAATTACGAAGCCATCGATGACACGCCGCGTTTTTTTCAAACGGACATGGAGTTCCATGGTATTCTTTATAAGATTGTCCGTAATCCGATTTTTCCTGCAATCCATGAAGGATATTTATCTTGGCTGTCGCCCAGTTGGGGGAAGATGAAAAGGGCACCAGATCATAATTTGATTAATTATCATGCACATAAAAAGATTTATGATGCGATTTTGGAGCGAGACCCCGTGCAAGCGGAAAATGCCATGGATGAGCATTTGGCAGTTGCTTGGGAAGTTGTGAAGGATACGTTGGAGAATAAATAACTTCGACGTTTTATTCGGGCAGCGGGTGTCTTCCGGACCCGCCCGACACCTAAAAGGTGCCTGAAATCCCGCAAAACGCTGAGATGAATTCTCAGATAACGCAAACGGAAGATAGGAAAATATTATGAAAACTGTCGGAATAATTGGCATCGGAGATATGGGGTCAGGGATTGCCAAAAACCTGATTAAAAACGGATTTGAAACCTGGGGATTTGATTTAAGCCCTGACCGAATGGCCGCATTTAAAGAACTGGGCGGAAGGGCTGGTGACAGCATTGCCGAAGTTGGAGCGAATGCAGATGTCGTCTTCATTATGGTCATGACAGGAGATCAAGCCAAACAGGTTATTTTTGGTGAGGGTGGTCTTACGTCCAAACTAAAGGATGGATCAACGCTTATTTTGACTGCGACCATCAAACCAAAAGAAGCGCGTGAGATCGGTGCTCAACTACAATCTACCGCATTTGAAATTATCGATAGTCCGGTGTCTGGTGGTTTCCCTGGTGCGCAAGGCGGTACCTTGACCATGATGGCCGCGGGTTCTGATGCAGCGCTGACTGAATGCAAAGATGTTATGGAAGCCGTATCTGCAAATATTCACAGAGTGGGTGAAACATGCGGGGACGGGCAAACCGTCAAAGCTTGTTTGCAATCGCTCATTGGCGCGCAGTTCTCAGCAACTTTTGAAGCGGCCGCATTGGCAGCCAAAGCTGGTGTGCCTGGGCAGGTGATTTTAGATGTGTTTTCTACATCTTCCGCCGGGTGCGGTGTTGTAAATAATGCGCTTGAAAAGATCATTGATCGGCAATTTGAGGGCACCGGTAGCCACATTAATACCATGCATAAAGATCTCACGATTTCGATGAATTTAGGAGAAGAATTGGGCGTTCCATTGCACACGGCTGCGGCAGCTATGCAGGTGTTTCATGCAGGAAAATCGAAATTTCCAAATGGTGACAACTGGGCCTGTACCAAGGTGATTGAAGATATTGTCGGGGCGGAACTTCATCGCAAAGGAGCTCAGCAAAAATGAAACTTGGTGTAATTTGTGATGGTATTAGCCGCGACCTTGAACATGCGGTTGACGTTATGGATGAATTTGACCTTGAATATGCTGAATTGCAGTTTGTAGGTGAGAAGGAAGTTGGGGATCATAGCACTGAAGAGATCATGGCAATTGATCAATTGCTGCGAGATCGGGGGAAGCCAGTTTCTTGTCTTTCGCGCCACATATTTGCTGGCATGACATCTGCGAACAAACCCGGAGATGAGCTGCATACGAAGCATATGGATGCGCTCAAACGGGTGATAGATATGGCGCATATTGTGGCGTCGCCTTTGGTCCGGATTATGACCCCTAAAAAGGAGCAAATCCTTTGGGGTGCCAATGGTGCTGAAAAGTGGAATGTGGCTCACGGGGCATGGGACGCCATGCTGCCAATTATTGCGCCCGCTGTTGAATTGGCGAAGTCAGAAGGCATTAAGCTGGTTGTGGAAACCGGAAATGGCACGATGGTCAATTCCAATTATACCGCACGCAAAATGATTGATGACCTTAATGCCAAAGACACGCTGCAAGTGTTGTGGGATCCGGCGAATAATTGCTGGTGCCATGAACTTGCTTATCCCAATGGCTATGAAGAGGTCAAGGATGGTTATCTTGGTCACATTCATATCAAGGATGTTCAGGTAGATACGCCGCGCGCCACACTTGAAGTTCGAAAAATGGGTGAGGGGCAATTGGGTAATTTATTCGCGCCCATGGCAAACGCATTGCGCTCTGATGGTTATGATGGCGTTATCTCATTTGAAAGCGTTTATCACCCCGGTGATGGTAATTTTGAACATGGGTTCCGCCAATCCATCGGTTTGTTTAAAGAGCTGTTTGGCTAATATCGTTTAGATGAAAATCTTGATGGCCTGTCGCGTTTCGGCAGGCCATCAATCAATCTGCTTTTGTCTCGATGATATCAATGTCTGCATCAAGGCAAAGCTGTCGGAGATCATCGGACTGAATGGCATCCGTCACGAAAGTATCAATTTGAGAGATATGCCCAATACGGGCATGCGCCTTGCGACCAAGCTTTGTGCCATCGGCCACCAAAATAACATGGCGGGCATTTTTCATAATCGCTTGTGAGACTTTCACCTCGCGATAATCAAAATCGAGTAGGGCACCATCCTCAGCAATTGCTGAAGTGCCAATGATGGCAAAATCCACCATGAACTGATTGATAAAATCAACTGTCGCTTCACCAATAATACCGCCATCGCTTGCGCGCACAGTGCCGCCCGCGACGACAATTTCGTTTGCTTCGCCAAGGGCCAGATTGCTCGCCACATTGATATTGTTAGTAATGATCAACAGCCCAGAATGTTGCCCCAATGCGTCGCTCACGGCTTCTGTTGTTGTGCCGATATTGATATAGAGAGACGCGTTATCGGGAACAAGTTTCGCAGCTGCCTGACCGATCCTCACCTTTTCCGCAGCAGCAATTTGCTTGCGCTCTTCATAGGCGAGATTTTTCTTGCCATTTTTGGCACGCGCACCGCCATGAGTGCGCTCAAGTTTTTCAGCTTTATCTAACTCGCGCAAATCCATTCGAATAGTTTGCGGTGAGACTTCAAACTCGCTTGCTAAATCATCGACGAAGACTTCACCATTGCGGAGCACGTGATCCAAAATTTCTTTCTGGCGTTTGCTGAGATACAAGGTGATATTCTTTCAGTCGGTTTATTCGTTTATCAGATACAATTAACACACTTTTGTGGAGATGTTATCCCTGATATGCACATGACCGATATAGGGAAATCTGGTGTTGTTTTTTGCAGATGCGACGGCAAGCTTTCCATTTTGAAAGCCAACACTTGTGACAAATTTATCAAAATCCGGGATGAATTTGACATCGCCGCATGTACCGACCATGGCGGCGTTGGATGTTCCATATAAGCCAACGAGCAATGCGCCTTCATCCAATACACGCAGACCATCTGGACCGGTTAGATCTGAAGCATCTTTGAATTTAGCAAATGCAGAAAAATCCGCATGAACGTTGGGTGAATTGCTAAATGTTCCATCTTCCTTTTGCTGGAAACTTAATACGCGTTTATTTAAGTGTTCACTTACATAAAGTGTTCTCATGTCACTGTCATAGGCCACACCATTGGCGTAGCGAATGCCTTGGACAACTTGTTTGACATTAAGTTGGCCATCGATATGAAAGACGCGGCCATCATGTTTGGCTGTAGGTGAGAAGATACCTGAATTTGAGAAATATGCGCCACCTTGTCCATCTGAATTAATGTCATTGGGAGATGAAATGCGAAAACCACCTGATGAATGTAAGAGCCGATGTTTGACGGAACCTTTATTGTCTAAAATCAGTATTTTCGGTTCCAAATGGCAGGCAAGGGCAAAATTGTTGCCCTGAATATTTGTTAAACCAGTCGGTCCGCATTTCTCGCCCTGCCAAAATACGTTGAGCTTATTGTCGGAGAAGCGCATCACTCTATTTGCCGTCATTTCTGTGAAATAAAGATCTCCTGTTTCGCTGAAAAAAATACCTTCAGGATACATGGCTTGAATTTCTATATTTTCCGCGTACGCGTCGGTCTTAGGTAGAAGACCGCTTGCGAGCAATGCCGTCGCCAAGAGTACTGGCAGTTTGTTCATTAGGAAGCCAGATTTGAGGTGAATTACCATGATCAAGGATGCGATGAACAAGAGTATGATGCCAAAGCTCATGGAAATTTGCGAGGTACCAAAGCGCGGGATGAGTACAAAGGCGGTGACCAGCGTACCAACAACATTGCCAAGCGTGGATACACCATAAACCCAACCGGCGATGCTGCCACTTTCTTGGATGTTTCTGGTGAGGCTTCTTACCAAATAGGGCGACCAGAAGCTCATGAGAAATACAGGTAATGCTTGGATGAGCAGTGCAGAGGCGAATAAGAGCGGGAAGCCATATTCCAAGTCTTCAATCGCCGTTTGCAGCAATCCGTGTCCAAAGATCGAGACAAGGATCATATAGATACCCGAAATCGCCGTGACGATGGAAAGAACTGAGATAGCGGTAAATCTTTTTGAGAGATTTCCGCCAACCATATAGCCAAACATCATGGAGAGGAGAACGACCGAAATGATACAGGCCCAAGTGTCGATACCGCTGCCAAAATAGGGATTAAGATATCGGCTGGCGAGCATCTCAAATCCCAACAGCACAAAACCTTCGATAAACAAGAGGCAGTAGAGTATATAACGCATTTCAAGCCTCGTATTTACTGCGAGATTTCTTCCAAGCGACGGTTGTGTCGCTCAATCGAATTGAGATATTGAACTGGGGCAAAATCATCGGTTAAAACCTCGCCCTTGATAAGGTCTTTAAGGACAGTCCGGCGCTCATCTAGATAAGATGCAATGGGATATTTCAAACTATATTTTGCGTCGAGTTGTTTTGCGCGCGCGTTGATTTCATCAATGTCCTTTTCGGCACCATTATAAGCGATTACGACAATGTTGCCGCGCGCTTCATAAAGGTCCACATGATCAAAGACATCTGAAATGGTTGCAATGGCGGCGTCGAATAACATGGTCGATGGTTCAATATTTTGTACCATCACGCCGCCCTCGTTTAGGCGTTTAGCGGACAGCTCGTAAAATTGTTTTGTAAGAAGGTGAAATGGCACAAAGGGCCCGCGATAGGCATCGACAATGATGATGTCGTGCTTTTCTTTGTTGCGTGTGAGATAAATGCGGCCATCCTGTTCGACAATCTTCAAATTGTCTGTTTCTTTCAGACCGAAATATTTATCCGCCAGTCTTAAAACTTCCGGATCTAACTCCACTGTCGTCACATTGGTGTCTTGTATGCTTTGGCTCAGATAGGCGGAAGTTCGGCCTCCGCCAGATCCAATTTCAACTACTTTATTTGGCGTTTCGGTATAGGCCATGGCAATGGTCATATACCGCGTATAAGTGACAGGTAGTGCAAATTCATCGGTGATGTCTTTGACGCTTTCAGTGTAAATGCGCGTGTTATGACCAAATGTCATTGAGATAAGATTGTTATCTTTTCGGATAATGATCGTATTGTACTGGCTTTCTTTTTGTTCAATGACTTCACCATTTGCAGGATGAACAACGGCAAATAACAATGCGATGAGAAGCATAAATTGAGGCCAAGATATATCGTGTGAAAAGATTTTGGTCATATCAGATCATTAACTCACATTGGAAAACATAAAAGATCCGATCGAAGATCTAAGCGTTCTCTTAAATTGAATGCGTTGGTTTAGCATTTAGATTACTTACCTGACCGCGATTGCGGTAGGCAAGTGGATTATTATCACTTTATTGCGCTAAGAATATGGTTTCAAAATCTAATTTTGACCGTGAACCTACTGGTCGCGTTAACGAAAACGATTAAGTTTGTTTGCATTCAAACAAATTTTCTGTTTCGATCCAAAAACTAATCTGCTTATATGCATAAGAAAATAATAATTGGGAGTTGAATATGAAATTGAAAGCATTTGGATTGGCTGCAATTGCCGCCACTGCCCTGAGCGCTGCATCTATTTTACCTGCCATGGCTGATGGCCACGGCAAAGTGAAAGTCGGCATGATCACCACACTGTCTGGCGGTGGTGCTGGATTGGGCATTGATGTGAGAGATGGCTTCATGCTTGCTGTGAAGCAAAGCGGAAACAGTAATTTGGAAGTCGTGATCGAAGATGATCAGCGCAAGCCAGATATTGCTGTGCAATTGTCTGATGAGATGATCCAATCTGAGAAAGTTGATGTGCTGACTGGCATCATCTGGTCCAACCTTGCAATGGCGGTTGTGCCTGCAGCGACTGCACAAGGTAAATTCTACCTCTCACCGAATGCCGGCCCATCTCCGCTTGCGGGCAAGGGCTGTCATCCAAACTATTTCAATGTCGCTTGGCAAAATGATAATCTGCACGAAGCAGCAGGTGCTTATGCCAATGATGCGGGTTATAAAAACTCATTCATCATGGCACCAAACTATCCGGCCGGTAAAGATGCTCTGACAGGTTACAAGCGCTTCTTTGAAGGTGGTCTTGCAGGTGAATTATACACAAAGCTAGGTCAAACAGATTATGCGGCTGAGATCGCTCAAATCCGCGCGTCTGGTGCAGATAGCGTGTTCTTCTTCTTGCCAGGTGGTATGGGAATTTCATTCTTAAAACAATTCTCAGGCAGCGGCATCGACTTGCCTGTTGTTGGTCCAGCCTTTAGTTTTGACCAAGGCATATTGCAAGCCGTTGGTGAAGCGGCATTGGGCGTGAAAAACACATCTCAGTGGAACAAGGACATCGATAACGCAACGAACAAAGCGTTTGTTGAGAGTTTCCAAGCTGAATATGGTCGTTTGCCATCGCTTTATGCATCGCAGGGTTTTGACACTGCGAATTTATTGCTGAGTGCGATGGAAAAAGCCGATGTGAAAGATGCAGATGCATTCCGCGCCGCACTCAAAGCCGCTGAATTCTCATCAACGCGCGGTGATTTTAAGTTCGGTAATAACCATCACCCAATTCAGGACATCTATGTTCGCGAAGTGATCAAAGAGGGTGACGTCTTTACTAATAAGATCATCGCAACCGGTCTGACAGGGCATTCAGATGCTTATGCAGCAGATTGTAAAATGTAGTCTGAATTAGATATCAATAAAAAAGGCCAGGTCTGAAAAGATCTGGCCTTTTTTATTGGAGTTAATTTGGTCGCTCGATCTCAGGTGGCGAGTGAACTTTAATGGGTGGAAGCGGCTTCTCCCATTTTGACACCCATACCAGTGCTGTATGCGCAATATTGGACTGCGATAACTCTGAGCAGCCTTTATCGATGGTCAGCACATTGGGATTGCCATGCACCTCGATTATCTCACCATCTATTTCTTGTGGGTCATACCATGCGCCCGTCGCAAGCGAGATCGACTGTGGATGGATATCATCCGTCAATTGAGCTGCGCACAAACACTTGCCGCGTTCATTATGAACCAGAATAATATCGCCGCTTTGAATGCCCATCTTTGCTGCAAATTTGGTGTGCAGATAAGCGGGCTCTCGACCTTTGATCTTTGTGGATTTTGATTCCGACCCATTATCAAGTTGGCTATGCAAACGCGTCGCGGGTTGGCCTGAAATTAGATGCAGGGCATCCGGCTGGTTGTTTTGATCGCCCAACCATTCAACAGGTTCGAGCCACATCGGGTGAGGTGGGCAATCGGCCATATCCATTTTTGCAAAGGCGTCGGAATAAATCTCTATTTTACCGCTCGGAGTGTTGAGCGGATTGGCTTCAGGATCGGCGATGAAATCACTGAATTGAATGCGTGTTTCAGAACTATTAGGGCATTCAAACACGCCTTCGTTTTTAAAGTCTTCAAATGATGGCAGTTCAAATTCCTCTGACTTTGCGACTTTCTGGGAATCACTCCAAAGCTGCTCGAGCCATTGATCAACTGATTTATGTTCGGAAAATTTATCCAACACGCCTAGTCTTTCAGCGAGACCACATAGAATGTCGTGATCGGATTTTGCGTCGATCTTGGCTTCATAAACGCGTTCCATCCAAACCAATTTGGGATCGCGGCGGTTCATCATAATATCATCGCGCTCAAGCGAGGATGTGACCGGAAAGACGATATCTGCCCGGCGTGCGGTTGATGTCCAGAATTGTTCATGGACAATCACTGTGTCGGGCTTCGTCCAAGCATCATTGAGCTTATTGAGGTCTTGCTGATGGTGAAACGGATTACCACCTGCCCAGTAGACTAATTTGATATCCGGCATTTGATGGGTTTCGCCTTCAAATTTGAAGCTCTGGCCAGACGTTGATAGAAGCTCGGTGATCTTGGCGACCGGGATAAAATCTTTCACCGGATTTTGCCCTTGCGGCACGGAAGGCCAGCTGATCAATTTATCAGACCTGCCCACTGGTGTGGTTGACCCATAACCAAATGAAAAGCCGGTACCTTTTTGGCCGATTTGCCCCAACATGGCAGCTAATGTGAGCGCGAGCCAGATCGGTTGCTCGCCGTGATCAGCGCGTTGCATCGCCCATGTTGTTGATACCATGGTTTTATAACGCGCCATGTTTTCGGCAAGTTCAATGATATCACTCTCAGATATTTCGGTAATCTCTTCAGCCCATTCAGGCGTTTTTGCAATGCCATCCGTTTCGCCCATCACATAGGCTTTAAATGCGTTCCACCCAACGCAATAAGTGTTTAGGAATGCCTCATCACAAAGGTCGCGATCAATAAGCGTATGCGCGATCGCTAACATGAACGCGGCATCTGTATTGGGTCTGATTGGAAGCCATTGCGCGCCAGCATCGCTTGAATAATCTGACCGTAGCGGTGAAATATTGACCACTTTCATGCCGTTTTGGCGTGCGGCTTCCAGCCAATTCTCCACCTCATGCTTGGACGTTCCGCTTAAAGTGATCTGCGCGGTTCTGGCTGAAATGCCGCCGAAGCAGACAAGATATTCGCAATGTTCTGCCACCAGCTCCAAGCTGGTCATTTCATCTTGGAAGACCCTGTTGGACATGCCGGTAATATGCGGCAACAAAACTTCCGCCGCACCATGTGAATAGGTGGTTTTGGATGAAGTGAAACCCCCGATGGTGTTGAGGAACCTTTTCAGTTGCGATTGTGCGTGGTGAAAACGCCCAGTGCTTGCCCAGCCATAAGAACCTGCATAGATCGCGGAGTTACCATGGGATTGGCGAACACGTGTCAGCTCTTTGGCTGCGAGATCGAGCGCAACTTCCCACTCAACTTCGATATAGGTGTCGTTGCATCGATTGGATGTTTCTCGGTTCTCAAGCCAACCTTTTCGAACGGCTGGCTTGGTAATTCTTAATTGATTGTCTGTGGTAGCGCTCATCCAACCATTGCCAATGGTGGATGGGTTTGGATCGTCATCCAAGGGTTCAAGTTTTACTTCGTCGCCCGACGCATTAACTTGATAGCTGCCCCAATGTGCAGCTGTATATTTCTGTCGCATTTCATCTCTGCTTACATTTTCCCCGCACAAAAGATGTGCGGGATCAACGTTAGCACAACAAAACTTAATGTTAAGTTGGTTTTTGCATGACAACAGAAAAGTGATCAACTGGCTCCATTGGCCACTTTTCTATGATCCTAAAGCGCTAAAGACATGACGGCGGTTAGGCGTCTGCTAAACTCTAATGCATCGCTTGGCGCTTCACCTTCAGAGATCCGCGCTTGGTCAAGCAGCAAATGCGCAGCGTCTTTAAGCAAATCATCGCTCGCACCGTCATCGCTTTTTGCGCGTTCAGCAAGCTTGAGGATGATTTGGTGCGTTGGATTGAGCTCCAAAACACGTGGTGTTGAATGCTGCAATTGTCCTGCACGTTTTAACATGCGTTCAAGTGTGACATCCATATCGCCATCATCTGCGATCAAGCATACAGGGCTATCTGTGAAGCGTTTTGACGGGCGGACGTCCTTAATGGTGTCTCCAAGTTCTGTCTTGATGAGCTCGATGAGTTTATCCAGTTCTTGGGCCTCAGGTTTATCATCCTCATCCTTCTTGTCTGGATTATCAATTTTATCCAGATCATCAGAACCGCGGGTGATGGATTTAAACGCTTTGCCTTCAAATTCAGTGATGTGTTGCAACCAGAATTCATCAACGGAATCTGACAGGAGCAAGACTTCAACGCCTTTGGCCTTAAAACCTTCAAGGTGTGGCGACAGGGCAATTTTAGACGCGTCTTCACCTACGATGTAATAGATCGCATCCTGGCCTTCTTTCATGCGTTCTGCATAGTCTTTAAGACTTATAAGCTCATCGCCTTGGGTTGATCTAAATCGGCAGATTTCGAGGATCTTATCGCGTAGAGCAACCTCTTCGACCAAGCCTTCTTTCAGTACCGCGCCAAAATTGGCCCAAAATGCTTTGTAATCCTCTGGCTTTTTATCAGCCTTTTTCTTCAATTCACCAAGCACACGTTTGGTCAGGCCGGTTTTGAGCTTGGCGAGTTTTGGATCAGATTGCAGCATTTCGCGTGAGACATTGAGCGAGAGGTCTTCGCTGTCGACAATACCGCGCAAGAAACGCAAATATGGCGGCAAAAGACCTTGTGTGTCATCGGTGATAAAGACGCGATTAACATAAAGCTTAACGTGGCTTTTGCGCTCCGGTTCATAAAGATCAAACGGCGCCATAGAAGGCACAAACAACAGATTAGTGTAGCTGAGCAGACCTTCAACGCGATTATGCATGGTTAGCCATGGTTCATCGTAGGCGTGTCCAGAATGACGGTAGAATTCTGTATATTGTTCTTGCGTGATGTCTTTGGCCGGTCGCGTCCAAAGAGCAGATGCTGAATTGAGTGTGTCTTCACCCAATAACACAGGGAAGCTGATGTGATCGGAATAGGTGCGGATGATGTGCTTGATACGCGCATCTTCTAAGAATTCTTTCGCATCTTTCTTAAGTGCAAGCGTGACACTCGTTCCGTTGCTATCTCTTATGGTTGGTTCAATGGTGAATTGGCCTTTGCCATCAGATGCCCAAAGCCATGCTTCTTTTTCTCCGGCTTTACGTGTTGTGACGCTGACATTTTCAGCCACCATAAAGGCGGAATAGAAGCCAACACCAAATTGGCCAATGAGACCCAAGTCGCCTTTGTTTTCATCATCTAATGCATTGAGGAAGTTACTTGTGCCGGATTTAGCGATCGTACCAAGCGTATCTAGCAGGTCCTGATGGTTCATGCCGATGCCATTATCGGAAACGGTCAGGGTTTTCGCCTTTTCATCAATTTCAATGCCAATAGCAAAGTCTTGCCCACCTTCCAAAAGAGAGGCGTTTGTAAGTGCTTCATAGCGAAGTTTATCGCAAGCATCAGAGGCATTGGAGACGAGTTCTCTTAAAAAGATTTCGCGGTTTGAATAAAGCGAACCGGCAACGATATCTAAAAGCTGCCCAACTTCGGTCTGAAATGAAAATGTCTCTTTTGATGCTGTATCGCTCACGATAATAAGCCTCCAAGATTAGATGATGAATGTTGTTTAAAGTTGCGGCATATGTAGTTTAAAATCTCAATTACACAAGTGATGACACACCTAAAAGTTCATCTATTCAGGCTTGTTGACAAATCTTGCGATTGTGAGGCTTTAGAAAGGCCTATTCTTGGGTGAAAAGGCCAATTCTTCCGATTTGGCAATCAACTTGCTTGAGGAAGATTTCAAACTCAGCCGGTTCGGGTGCATATCCACCATTGTGGTTGCGCAAGTAGTTTTGCAGATCATGCGGCTGGTCGGTGCAGTAGACACCGACAAGTTGGTCTGCACCTGCTGGCGGGACAACCTGAAACTCAATAGGCAATCCGCCGGTTCCAATCTCCGATGGGCTGGTTGGTTGAGGATAGAGATATTGAAACTCGCCATTGCCTGCGAGATTAAACGCTGTCAGATGCTGCAATTTTTCACTTGGTGCGGTGAAGGTGAATTTCACTCGCGAACCAATGGTTTGCAGTTTGGGCGTTTGCGCAGCCCTGATTTCACCCAATGGTAAATCCGAGCGGACAAGCTTGTGCAGACGCTTCAGAAATTTGGTTCTAGCAATAATTTTTTGAGGTTCATCGCTCAGCGCGTCTTCCTCAAAAAGGTGATAAATTTTATCGCCAGTGTGGTTATAAACGGTCCAACCATCGCGCGTTGGTTCAAATGTAATGTCCGCGCTTTCGGTGACATAGCGTCCATCGGAACCAAGTGCAAAAATATCTGACCCATCGAGTGTACGAACTGTGATGCGGTTGTCGCGTTCGATAATTGGTTTAGGTTCTAGCTCTGTTTTTTCAGGTTCAACGGGTTCAGGGGCATCGGGTATCAATTGAAAGGCAACAGTATCATCACCACGCGGCAAAAGGCGCGGTTTTTGGTTCTGGTTCATTTCCGCCAGAACTTGCGTTTCGATATAATTTGATAATTCCCGTTTGCTGACATAATTGTTCTTGTCCGCATCCGCTTCACCTGAAATGCCTTGCGCAAAATAATAGGATAGCGCGCCATGTGGTTGACCATCTATGCGGGTTTCCGTCACAAGCAATTCATCAGTTGCGGTCGCTAAAATTTTCGTCACGTGCGCCAATGAATTATCTTTGTCGCCACTTTTGGGGACGATTTCATCCAAAAGAGGCTCAACAGTTATGTTCCACTTACCGCCATTACGAGATGCGCCGGCAATGTTCTTATTAATCGAACGTTCAAGACCACCTGAATGGCAAGAATCCATCACAAGGATGATCTTAAATTCTCTGGCAAGTTTGAGCTGTTCACGAATTTGATCATCATTGAGCCTGCCAACGCGCGGGTTTTGTGGATCAAATTCGTAGAACATTAAAGTTTCGTCGAGATTGTCTTTCTCATCCAAAGGTTCGGCAACTTCTCTCTCTTGTCCGCCGTGACCTGCAAATGTGATAATAAATGTATCACCCGGATCCGCGCGATCGAGCATGTTTTGATAAGCGTCGAGAAAGTTCTTCGTCGTTGCAGTTTCATTGAGCAGGACATGGCTGTCGGGTAGATCAACGCCCTTGGCACGCAAGGATTGGGCGATGAGTTTTGCGTCATTCACAGCGCCTTGTAGATCGGTATGTTGACCGGGAGGGGTCTCCGCTCTTGGAAAGAAATGTTTATAATCATCAATGCCCACGACCAAACCAAATTGTTTGGCTTGCGATAATTGTATCGATAAGCAGAAAAGAATGATCGTGAAAACCGCGCGAATAACCATCATGAAATTAATCCAGTGCTAGCTCCACACGACGTGCGATCGCTTGTCTTTGTTCGACGCTGTAAATTGAGTAATCAGATAGAACCGGTGGTTCTTTTTCACCGCGACCAATGGTGATGATCTCAGCAATGACACCACCATGATCGATTAGAAAAGTTTTCAGACTATGTGCACGTCGTTCCGACAGATCCTGATTATATTCATGGCTGCCACGTTCATCTGTATGGCCAATCAGTTTGATTTTCTTGATATGATAAGAGTTGATGAACTTGGCGAGTTTTAATGCTTCCTGCTTGCCTGTGTCACCTAAGTGATCGGAATCAGTTGCAAATTTAATCGGGATATATGTCGATTTCACCGGTCGTTTTTCATAAATTTCTTCATTGACCGGAGGCTTGTATTCTGCCGCTGGTTTTTCTGCTGGCACAAATGATAAACCGCGCGATAAGGCTCCATAAACGCCTGTGGCGCGTCCATCAGACCGGCTGATAAGATTAGCTGTTGATCCTGCCAACATTGTATTTTCCTGCGCGAGCATAGCTATCTGCTGCGCGTATTCGCCCAACTGCTCGCTATCAGGTGTCAGCGCCTGATCTAAGATTGTATCAAGGCTTGCATTATAAAGCTCAGCTGCCTTGGCTCGATCGTCTTGTTTGGCCGCAATGTCAGCGCGTGATACTTGCACCAGCCAATGGGTCGCAGGTGCCATGGAGAGTAACAGATCAGCGTTGGCCAAATTTCCATTGGCAATTTCACCCTGTGCACGTTGGGCCAAGATGGCAGCTGTTTGCGTCAGTGCTAAATTGACGGTGTCATCTGAACAATCGGTCGTTGATTTAAATTTACCAATTGCCGCTTCCACGACGGAATAATCCGCATTCATCCGGGCATCATTCAGCTCAGCTAGCGATGTTTTGCAATCACTTGCCATGCTAAGCGCTGTGCTTGCGACAAACGCCGATAATGTCAGTGCGAGAAGCTTGGTTTTGTTCTGAGTTGTCATCAACTTATCCTCCATGAGAATGACACCCGCAACAGATCACGGGTGTCAGTATTTTTTATCTCACATCAAACGTGATGTAGTTATAGGCGCTTTCACCTTCATCAACTTCGATCTGCTCTTCGGCAACGAAGCTAATGCCGCGTTTGCGATCAAGTGAAAGTTCCTTAGCAAGTTCCACCACTTCATGCGGGCGGATACGATATTCACCCAAACCACCGACGCGGCAGAAAGCGATCAGCGTTTCGCCATTACCGGGCTCATCAAACTGAACACGCAGTTTCGAACCAGGGAAGGGCACCTTACGCCATTCATTGGCTTTTAGGATATTGGGCCCAAGAACGGATTGCGGATATTCTTCAATCGTCTTGTTGGCCTCAACATATAGGATCTGCAATTCGCAATCTCGGTTGGTCGAAATTTCAAATTCCAGATAATCACCGACTTTTACATCGGTGTCGCCTGCACGGATAAGCAAGTGCATTGGATTAGAAGGCTTTTTAAACTCTTCATATTCCTTCGCAACCGTGGCTGTGGGTTTGTAAGGATCTGCGAGTTTTTCCGTTGCTTTTTGAACGGCAACTTCGGTGACTTTTTCATAATCATCGACTGATTTAACAGCTTGATACGTCACGGCACCTGAATAGGTATAAGCATCCAAATGCGTTAGAAGCGGTAGAAGCACTTTCCAATAGTTTTCAACTTCCTCACGTGGAATTTTCAAACCATTCTGCGCACGTCTCGTCCAAGTCGCAACGATTTGGCTGAGATGCGCATCACCAATACCGAAGATACGATCTTGGAACTCTTCAACGGTGAGTCCAAATTCGCGTGCAAGCGCATCATATTCAAGATCATCAAAGTGAAGATCAGCGAGATATGTGACCAGCTCTGTTTGACCGGTTTCAAATGGGGGACGACTACTGACTGTCATGCCCGCACTGTTGGTCTCTGTGATGTTCAGCTTGGCAAGATTATCTACAAAGAACTCGAAGTCCTTCATATAGGCTTCTTGAATGACCTCTTCTTCAGGATACATTCTTAAGAGCACATCGCGCTGATCTTTGGTAAATTGCGCCGATGATAAAATCCCTTTGCGAACAACATCTGTGTTGAACACAATACCATTATCGTGACATTCAAAGCATGAACGTGCGTTGATGATTTCAACCCCACGGCCATTGGCTTTCTTTCTGTTCGACACAATTGCAGTCGGGCCAATCAATAAGCGATTGCCCAAATTATCAGACAGATAATAACCTTGCAGACCATTTGGCAGTGAGAAGATCATCTCGCCACCATCATATTCAAATGGTTTTGTGCCAGAAGCCGTACGGCCTAATTCTGGCGGACCATCTGGATGGGCAAGGAGGGATCCTTCACCATCACTTGTGGCAAAGTCGTAAGACTTCCAATAGTAACCACCATTGGCCAGTTCATGGCGTTCAAGCATGCGGTTGTGATCAGACACACCTGATTGACCTTGATCAAAGCCAGCGCGGATGATGCGTTGGCTGAAGATATTCGCTGCAACATCGACATTCAGACGTCTTTCAAGGACCTCAATTTGGTCTGGCAATTGCAATAGGACATCGTAATATGGAGATTCTGATGCAAAGCGTGTGAACCAGTCAGCCCGCATGATCGGAACATCATCGCCCACACCTTGTGCTAACGCTGCCAAGATTGGATCTGAAGAAGGTGCAATCGCATATGGGTAGATGCTTGATGTTGTGCGTAGCAATGTATCCCATGCTTTTTGAGAAAAGTCTGCATGTGCGACACTTTCAGTAAATGCACCTGTTGATAGCGACAGCCATTGCTCAGCAGTCCATTCATAATCACGCAAATCGATGCGTACCAACGCACCATTTGTGCCTGGTACAGCGGTGACTGGCACAAGGCGATTGCCGAGTGAAGCTGAGTTGATGAATTTATTAAATGCAGCATGAAGTGTGTAAACCGGATTGCGGCTTAACCCTTCCGCGCTGCAATCAACTGGCGGCAATGGGGTATAAGCAAAATTGAAATACCGGACATATTGCCAATCAAGTTGATCCAATTGGCGAAGGTCATTCATCGCTGCTAAATGAAGCTCTTCAATGGTGCCACCAATGAATTTAGGCAGTGCTTCTTTCGGAGCGCTTTTAATTTCGATAGCAGGCGCTGCCGCTTGTGCATTTGCATCTCCGCCAAGGGCTGTGATCCATGTATGTAATGCTGCAACCTCATCCTTGGACATCTTTTTACCCAATGGCATGCGGTTGCTGACGATGGATGCATAAAGTGGTGAACCTTCAGGGTTTCCGGGGATAACAGAGTTTCTATCGCCCGCGATTGAGGCAATATCTCCCATTGGGAAACTACCCGCATTACCGCGACCAGGGCCATGACAGTCTCGGCAGAAGCCATCCATAATGCTGTCGGCTTCTGCGATAATTGCTGGTGAAATGGTTGATTTATTTTGCCCAGCTGGCGCCGCGACGGTTGTTGGAACGGTGCAATAGGCATCAATGCGTTGCATGAGTTCCGTCGCGCCGGTTGTATCCGGTCGGGTGTCTTTGGGTTCTTCTTTTGCCGCGACTTCCACAACTGGTGCGCCGCTAACTTTCTGCATCGCTGACGTGTCCATGTCCTTCAATGGTGATGGATCCACTGGCTTGCCGGTGAGATAGGCGTAGATTGCAGTGCGGTCTTCCAATGGAAGTTTGGCATATTCTTTGGCATAACGACGTTTATTGGTGAGTGTCAGCGGCTTGCCATTGAGCTTTTTGGCTTCCAGCATATTGCCGACAACAAAGGCTTCAGCGCCGAATGCTTCAAGATGTTTTGCATTGATCTTAGGCGCAAAATCGCCGAACAAACCGGTTTCACCCGCAAATGGATTTTCCTCATCCAGTTTATATGTCATTGCGCCCATGTTTCGCGGTGTATGACATTCGCTACAATGGGCTGCTGAATTGACCAGGAATTCGCCGCGTGCCAATTGCGGATCGCTCGATCCCATTAATTCAGGGCGTTCATCAGACCATTGGCGCATGATGAGTTTGCTTGGGAATGAAACGCTGTGTTCTTTGCTTGGCGCATCGCTTTCCGGCAAAGTTCCGATATAGGCTTTGATATCGAGCACTTGCTCAGGAGACATTTTCGCAAAAGCAGCATAAGGGAAGATTGAGCCGAAATACTTGGAGCCATCCTCTTTGGTGCCGTTTATCACAGCATTTAAGAAGCGTGCATTGCTCCAATTTCCAATGCCATGTTCTTTATTCGGCGTGATGTTGGGCGTGTAAAAAGTGCCAAGTTTTGTTGAGATTTTCAAGCCGCCAGCAAGCGTATCCAATTGATCGGCAAGGCCATGACATGAGGCGCAAGCTGATGCGTGAAACAGCGTTTTGCCATTGTCTAAATTTGCACTGTAATCGCTGAAAGCGCCCTCGGGATATATCTCTGCTGCAACAGCTGACCCTCCGATTATGCTTGCTAATGTAAAGCCCGCTATTGCGACCAATCTTGATTTAGCGAAACTCAAATTTCTCATAATGCACTCCCTCAGGTGATTTCCCTGCTTTTTTTAAATCGCCAACAATTGCTTCCCGCATCGGTCCAGGTCCGCAGAACCAAAGCGATGATGAACTTGGATCAACGGGTGAATTTTCGATAATATGATTTGCCGAAAAACGCCCGTTATTGGCACTTACAAATAAAGTGTATGTGAATTTATCACTTCTTTCAGCGGCTGCTTGTATACGCTCGAGGCTGACAGCTTCTTCTTCTTTTCCAACGCAATAAAACAGATGAATGCGTCTAGTATTGTCTTCCGTTACACTATCGCAAAATGCTAAAAACGGCGTGACCCCGATCCCGCCTGCGACCCATATTTGCTGTGAACTTCCAAGTCTGTAATCAAATTTACCATAACCGCCTTCGATTGTCATGGCATCGCCAACTTGAACATTGTCTCGAAGATATCTGGTGAAATCACCCAGTCCACGGATGGAGAATTGTATCGTTCCATCATCGCGCGCTTGGCTGATGGTGAACGGGTGAGGTTCCTTAAGGCCTGAGCGTTTGATGGAGATGAAGGCAAAATTTCCCGGACGCGGTTTAATGCGGATTTTGCTCTTCGGCTGCGCTTCAATAATGGTCGCTGCCGGGTGCTTCACTACAGATGAGATTTCATATTTTCTGCGTCGTAAGAAGGCGATGGTTTGTGTGTATAAGAAACTTGCAATCCCGATGATCGCAGCGAGCTGGAGATAGCTCGACAAAAGTGAATCGGCTTCAATCGGTGCCCGCACAAAGAACTGATGAAATGCCAAAACCATAAAGACGAGACCGAGTATTCGATGGCTCATGCGCCAGAATTGATAAGGGATCTCAAATGGAATTTTCGGAATGCGTTTAACGAAACTGATCACCAATAAAACGATCAAAACTGGGAACGCATATTCCGCCACTTCTTTCGCTAAAGCGGCGGTTCCTCTTGTTAGAACCGCACCATCTAAATCCATGCCGATAGTTTCATGACCGATGGCAAGAACAAGAATTGAAATTCCAATCCATTTATGGGCGAAGTAAACCTGATCGAGACCGCCCATTAAACGTTCAACAATTGGTGGACGTGTGGCAAGGAATAGATTTGTTGCCATCAGGCAAAACGCGACGACTCCGCAAGAAAGAGCGATGATGTTGCTTGTTGTGTTTGAAGCTAATGCGTCATAGGTGAGGTAGGCTGGAATGACAGCACTGACTAAAAATAATCCCGCATTAAATAAACTCACCAAAACAAAACGCCCCCAAATTCTGTCTTCGGTTAAAAGCTAACTACACTCCCGCGGTGAAATCAACTTCTGGAAGAAAATAAATATCTAATTCGCCAGTCTTCCATTATTATCGGCAAGATATTTGGCATACGCCCATCCGGTGACACCTCGGTAATTCACTTGGCACCATTTGTAACGGAAGCCACTGATTGAATTGCACGCGTTTACAATGATGCCGGACCCATTATGAGGAATGGTGCCGATAATCGAATATTTTGTGCTTGGACCTCTGCGCACGTTTAATTCTTCTGATGGTGTATGCCCAACAACGTGATAGGTGTTGCTCTGCGTGCGAGTTGACGTTGTGGTCACACGTGAGCCATTTGACAAATATTTCTGGGATGCAAAACCTGATAGGCAACCATATTTGACTGCGCACCAGCGCCCATCGCAAGCGGACGCGTAAATACCCGTTGCATTAAATTCAAGCTCACCCAAAATTCGGTTAGATGTGCTGCGTCCTGCGCGTACATTCAAAGTATCATTTGAACGAATATTGACCACTCGATAGGGTCCATCGCGCGGGGTACAATTCTTTGCAACCAGATCATCGGTCTTCTGATCGATGATTTTACCGTTCTCTGAGGTGATCTTATATTGGTTGTTCGATCTTAATAGTGACAGTGTTGTCCGGCTTACACCACTGGTCTTTTTGGTCGAATTTTCGAGTTCAAAACGAGATTGAAATTCGACCCTGAAATAGTTTTTATCCAGGCGTTCAATCGATGCGGTGTTTTCGACATATTCATAAAAATACTTCGGCCAGCGATTAAAGTAATTGATCTTATCCTTGATAATAAAATCAATATCGACATAGCCGCTCTGATAATAATTGACGCGCGACGAATATAGGTTCCGCAGATGAGACGGATTGTCGATAGATGCTGACAAGAAATTGTATCTGATGAAATCAATCAGCTCTTCTCGCGAGAAGTTGTCATCCTTTTCTTCTGCCGGAACAATGTCATCTTTGGCAGGTGGTGTAACAACCGCGACTTCCTTCTCTTTCTCCTTCTCCAATCGTTTTATTTTAAGGCGCGCTAAGGGCACAAACTTTCCGTTTGGATATTGATCAAGATAGGATTGGATATATTCGATGTCCCCCGAATTTTTAACTGTGTCCCAATATTCAAGTTCCACAGCGACGGTATTGCTCTTAGTGGGGTCAAAAATAACAACGGGCGCATCCGTGCCAGGCTTCTTGTCTGCTGACGGCTTTGGTTTGGGTGTTTCTCCGGGGACGAGATAGATTTCTTTGCCGGGGAGGGAGCCATACATAAAGGGTTCTTGTGCACCAGATGTTGCTTCTAATACGCTGTCGCGCACCTTGGCAAAGAGGAAACGAATATCAAGACCGGGTTCTTGGATATGGGATACGAGCGCTTTGGTATAGGGGCTGTTTCTTCCCTCACCATCAGCTGCCGTTGTGCCCTCACGTGCTGCATAGCTGACCAATGTTCCGTGTTGCGGTTCAACGGGTGCCAAACCACGACCAATGGCGCGTGTTGAGTTGGATCGCTCCATATTGCTGACAAAGGGGTTATTTCGGCAAGCGTCAAGCAAGATCATGCGCAGGTTTTTGGCACCTGCGACCGCCCGATTTAACAGTTCAATGGAGATTGCTTCATATTCAACGTCTTGATCACTGACAAGTTGTGCATCGACGGGAATAAGATAGTTGCGCTTATCGACTTCCATCCCATGGCCAGCAAAATAGACCATCGCGATATCAGAACCTTGTGATTTGCGACCAAAATCGCGCAAAGCTTTGCGCATTTTTGAAAAATTGGCATCATCGACTTTTGTGACATCAAACCCAATTATTGATAGCGCTTCAGCAACGTCTTCAGCATCATTTTTTGGATTGGCGAGTTGTGTGGTGTGTTCATAAGCTGAATTGCCAATGACCAGGGCTACGCGCTTGCCTTTTGCGTGCGCTGATGCGGTGAACGCACCCACGACAAAAACGAGACTTATCAATAGCCTTAAAAACACACGCATTTTAATACCCCACATTAATGAGAAGAAATATGAAACAGTCTATTTGCAAAATCAAGGTTGTTGGGGATGATTGAAATGACATCTTCTGATTGATGTGGCTGGCAATCGAATTAGTTGATGCCAAGTTTGCCGGCAATATTGGCTCTACATGCTAACCTATAGGCTGGGCAATTTCTCGGAATAGTTTGCGCCTAATTGCTCGGGAAAAATCGTCAAAGTCGGTGGCTTTTTCGATGAATGCCCCCGGACCGAATATGACATTTTCGCGGTAATATTGATCAAGATCTGGATGATCGCGGGTTAGGATGGGAAGCCCATTGATGGTCACATTGTTAATCTCAGCCAAAAGCTTGGCGTCAGGCATCATAATGGTTTTGCGCGTAAACCAGAAATCGGTTTCAATGCCATCGCCGGAAACATCAACCACCATGCGTTCGCCGTTGAGATTATTTTCGCGGATTAACCGAATGGCTTCAGCAACACCGGCGCCAATTCCGGTGCCACCGCCATTGGCGCCCATTTTATTATCTGCTGTGAGATTAAATTTTCGAACAAGATTGGAGAAGGCGACGATGGAAGCTTCATCATCTAAGATATGCCAGCCGCTATTAGCTTTTGGAAATGCGGCATCGGACCAAAGAACGATAGCAACCGCGATTTTTCCGCGTGGACCTGATGTGATCGCAGCTTGAATATTGCTGTCTAAAAACGCATCCGCCGTACCATTAAGCTGGAGCATATATTCATGCTCGCTAATGCTGCCGGACGCATCCATTGCCAAAACCAGCTCAAGATCAACGTCTTGCGCTGCAGCACTGTTTATTGAAAATAGCGCGGTTAGATAAAAAACCGCGCCGTAACAAAGTCTGTCAAATAGCTTCAACCAGTCCTCCGCCGCATTGCGTGCATTCGCACTATCGTTGGCTGCAGGTTAGCAAAGGACTGTCAGTTTGACCATTTTTGAGAATTTAAATCCCATCAAATAAGTGTGATGGAAATGAAGGACTTAAGCAGCTTCGCCGATCAGGCCTTCAAGATCTGCCAATGTATCGAGTTTTGAAATATCAAAATCCGCATCTGCTAAATCGATACCAAAATCGCTTTCCAGCGTCATCATGAGTTCTGTTGCAGCCAAACTATCAAGCAAACCGCTTGTAAAGATCGGCTCATCTTTGGTGATCTCTTGTGTGTTGCCGCGCGCGGCCATCATAGATTTAACAACGTCCTGGATTGATTGTGCCATAATTAGTCCTCGTTTTATGGGTGTTAGATAAAGAATAAGCTCAGTACGAACTGGCAGCGTTCGGCCAAAGTGCCTTCAACGGTAATGTCACCGAAAATTTTCACGAAGCAGAAGAATGTGCAGACATTCAGGCGCGTGAGAACTTCGTAACAAAAGAAGCCATGTTCGGGTTTAATTTTAAATGGGTTGACCTGTGAGAAGACCAGGCCAAGCGCGAGCGCCAAGAAATAGACCCAGGTCGATTGGAACATTGCCAGGCCTTCCATCAATGTGGCGTCGGCAAAGACATGCGTATCGCGTGCGGCATGGAATAAGAAGTTACCTAAACCGGCCGCGCAGAATGTTGCAAAGGCAATCCGCAGTTTTGGTGATTTTTTAAAGAATCTCACAAATGCCGGATAGAAGAAGAAATCAACCAAGAGTTCTTTGTGATAGAAATGATATCTATTCCAGAACTCTGCCAATGTGCGTGAGGCTAATGGATTGCGGCTGTTACGCGGGATGCGGTAGCCGATCATGCGGATCACGGCAACAATCATATGACCCCAAACTGCAATGATCACCAGATCAAGGAAGTAGTTATATATCAGGCTGAGCCAGCTTGTACCCACAGTTGCGGTGCCATCCGCTGTTGCCAAGATAGATGTAATCAATGTTGGCAAGGCAAACACATCGCGAGCAAAATATTCCATGACAAACCAAAGGCCAGCCAGAAGCGCACCCCAGACAGCAAGCTTAAGTGCTTTTAATCGCGTGACTGCGAGCTCGTCAGCATTTTTGGAATCAAATTTGTTGAGATAACCAAAGCCTTTGCCAAGCGGCGTGGAGCTACCGCCCCAGATCGGGCGCATCATACCAGCTTTGGCAATTAATGGCGTTTTGACCTTGGCTTTTTCATCAACGGCGGCATAGGCCAAGAACCAGATCGCCGAGATCATCACCCCGACATAGGTCCACACAAAGGCGCCAATTAACGAACCTTTGGGCAGCATAATCGCTGTGATGAGAAACACAGACCAAATTAAAAACAAACTCGTGAGAGGCCGTTTGGCCAAACGTTTGGTCTTTTCCCAATGCATGGCTCTTAAGAAGAGCGCAGAGAAGAATAAAAACAACACCACGGCTGGGATCTGTAACAGATACGGCGAGGATTCAATCACCTGTGATTTTAAATTCACAACGGCCGTCCAGCCATCAATCCTAAATGGTCGGAGGATTACATATAAAATAGATGCACCAACCAACAATTCGATACGGCGATGAGGGGCCAATGCAATGGCACCCAATGTTGCAGAAACCATAACAAGCGCAGCGCCCGAGAATTGACCCGATGCTGCGAGCGCTAAAATAAAGCCGACATGTAAAATGAATACGCCGAAATTTGTTTTCGCAAATTCGATCGCCACGGGATTTTGGTCCATGGTGAGCCAGGCGCGGCGCCATTTTAGCGGAGAATATTCAATCTCCGGTGATTGCAGGGTTTCTGTCGAAGCCATGTTTAAGATGCCTTTTCCAGTTTAACCGTGTCATTGGCCGAAGGGTTGGCAAGTTGTTCACGCAACGCTTTGCGATCAATCTTATCGCTGGTGTTGCGCGGCATATCTTCTAAAATATGCACTGTGCTCGGCACCATGTATAAAGGTAGCGATTTTTTCATCGCTAACTGAATCTCTTCAGCTGTCTTGCCGTTTTCAATTGCAAATCCAACCAGACCCTGCGGGATACCTTCTAGGATTGGCCAGGCAACGATGGCTGCAAGTTCTGTTCCTGCAGCTTTGCGCAAATGCGTATCAACTTCTTCAAGCTCAATACGATTGCCCTTCATTTTGATCTGATTATCTGTGCGACCCATATAGTGCAGCACGCCATTTTCATCGCGATAACCAAGATCACCAGTGAAATAAAGGCGACGACCATCGACATCGCGGAAGGCTTTCTTGGTTTGCTCTTCTGCTTTGAAATAACCATCGGCTAGCTTTTCACTTTCAAGCGCAATTTCACCCATCTTGCCATCTGGCAACAGATTACCGTCTTCATCGCAGATCAGCATTTTAGTGTTCGAAAATTCCTGACCAATCGCCAGAATATCGCGTTGCTCTGTAATCAGAGGCGGATTGGTGACGGTTTGACGTGAACACACAATGGTGCATTCCGTTGGTCCGTAAATGTTTTCAATTCGTGCATTTGGCGCAGCTTCCTGCATAGCTTCAATGGTTGCCATTGGTAGTGGTTCACCACAGAACATGGAAAGGCGCAGGCTTGGGAACAGATTTGGTCCAAGACGGTTTGCGCGGCGTACATTGTTCACAATAGTTGGAACCGATAGCCATACGGTAATTTCATGTTTGCGCACAAAGGCTTGCGGCGCCATCATATCCAACTGGCTCATGATGTAGAGCGCGCTGCCACCGCGCCAAGCTAAGAACATGTTATGCACGCTGAGATCGAAGGTTAGATCATGGGCTTCTGCCACACGGTCATTCGCGTTCAGATCACACCATTCATGGGCTTCATCGAGATAGATGTTGAGTGAATTGTTAGACACCATCACGCCTTTGGGCATGCCAGTGGTGCCTGATGTGAAGATGATATAGCCAAGATCTTCAGGTTTGCGCTGAACGGGTTCTGCAACAAACTCTTCTGGCAAATCGGATAATTTAACAACGCCTTCGACATCCCCAGCATCATCGCTTGAGACGATGATTTGAGGGGCATGTTTCTTCACGGTTTCGGTGATGAGTTTCGCGCCAAATTTATCAACGATAACTGCATCGAGTTCCAGCTGATCAAAGATCGCGATGAGACGTTCTTCCGGCCATTTCATATTCAGTGGCACATAGGTTGAACCCGCTGATGCTGCACCAATAATGCCGATATAAGCCATCGCACTTCGGGAGCCCAAAACGCCGACGCGTTTGTTTTTTAGATTTGGTTTGATAAAGCTGGCTAGTCGCGATGCATCGCGCCAAAGATCGCCATAACTGAAAGTTTTACCGTCGCAAACTAACGCTGTATTATCTGGATTTTCAGTCGCGGTTTTATAAAACGCGTTGGCAATATTAAACTTTTCACTCATTAAAGGCACACCCCTGCTTAATAGTGACGCGCCTAGTTGTTTTTTAAAAATACGTGCCCAAAATGGCCCGATACGCGCACTAAACCTGTATTACGGGTCAGTTATACGCAAAGGAGTTTAATTTTTGGTGGTGGAATTCGTTACAATTCTAACGAATCCCGAAATGAGACTAACAAGTGGTAAACTTTGAAATTGCGGCGGTGACCTTAAAGACAATCGTCGTCGGTTAAAATGCGCTGTGCAGCACCGTCAGGATCATCATATTGACCTGATTTCAAACTCCAAAAAAAGGCGCATAAGCCTAAAAAGCCAAGTAGCAGTGCGACGGGTAGTAATAATAGTATCAGGTTCATGGTTCCACCTTCGTCTCAATGGTTCGCATATCATGCCATGACAATCGCAAACTGTTCAACACAACTATAATGGATGATGCGGACATGGCAATTGCTGCAATCAATGGTGTGATAAAGCCCAAAAATGCGAGCGGAATGGCAATCATATTATAGGCGATCGCAATGCCGAAATTTTGTTTGATGATGCGTTTTGCCATTTGAGCTGTGCTCACCGTGAAGGGTACAGCATAAAGGCTGTCATTTGTGAAAATGAAGTCTGTTGCCTGACGACCCACTTCGCATGCACTTGCTGGTGCCATAGACACATGAGCCGCTGCCAAAGACGGCGCATCATTAAGCCCGTCACCCACCATCATGGTTGGTGTATTTGATGTTTCAAGTGCGTGAAGATGCTTGTGCTTGTCGGCGGGCTTTAACCCTGCCAGCCATGTTTTTATGCCAAGATGTTTGGCAATTTTGGCAACCGCACCTTCGCCATCACCAGACAAGATCTCGACTGCGATATTATTCTCTTTGAGATATTGCCTTGTATGGTGCGCACCGGTCCGCAAAGTCTCCTGCAAATTAAATTGCAGTAAAGTCTGACCTTCAACGGCAAAGGATATCTTATCCTCTTGAGGTGTTTCAGAATTTTCCGCGATTTCAGCGACCCAAGCCGCACGGCCTAATCGGATGGTTTCGCCATTGATCAAACCTTCAACACCAAATCCTGCAATCTCGTGAATATCGGACATCTCAGCTGGCGTGATTGCCTGTAGAGCGTTGGCGATTGCTTTAGATGCCGGGTGCGATGAGCGAGAAGTGAGCGCTTTGAGATAAGCCTTGGTTTGATCATCGAGTGCTTTCACGTCGCTATCGGCAAGTTTGGGCGTGCCAAATGTTAATGTGCCGGTTTTATCAAAGGCAATCCGGATTATTTCAGCAGCGCGTTCAAGTGCGGTGCCATCGCGCATCAAGATACCATGTTTGAAGAGTTGATTGGCGGCGATGACATTGGTCACAGGGACTGCCAGACCCAAAGCACAAGGACAAGTGATGATCAGAACAGATATCGTGATATTAAGTGATAGATGCCAGCTTTCACCAACAATGAAGAACCAAATCAAAAATGCGACCAGCGCAAAAATGTGAACCACGGGCGCATAAATCTTTGCCATACGGTCAGCCAAGCTGACATATGTCATGCGAGAATTCTCAGCCGCTTCCAGCATTTTTGACACTTCCGACAAGAAGGATTGGTCCGCAGGTTTTGAAGCTTTGATATCAATAGCACCGGTGAGATTAAGCACGCCTGCTTCAATCTCTTCACCAATTTTTGGTGCATGGGTATCACTTTCCCCATTGACCAAAGAGCGATCTAGATCCGTTTGCCCAGAGATCATGACCCCATCTACCGGTGTGCGATCACCCGGGAAAATACGCATGACCATACCAGGTTTAACCTGATCGATGGGGATATAACTCATATGGCCGTCGGGCAGAATTCGGTTGGCGCCTTTGGCGGCGATTTTGCTTAAAGCAAAGACTGAATTACGCGCTTTCTCACGCATTTTCTGATCGAGGTATCTGCCGATCAAAAGGAAAAATAACAGCATCACACCCGCATCAAAATATGCTTCGCCAGTGCCGTAAAATGTTTCATAAAGGCTCATAAAGAGCGATAGGATGATAGCGAGCGAAATGGGCACATCCATATTCAGATGGCCAAATCGTAGTGCTGAAAAAGCAGAGCGGAAAAAGACCTGCCCTGAATAAGCAATCGCGGGAATGGCAATGAGTGCGGAAACCAACTCAAATAGTTTACGTGTTTCACCGTCCGCACCTGACCAGACGGAGACAGAAAGCAGCATGATATTTGCTGCCGCAAAACCAGCCACTGCCAAAGCTCGGATGAGTTTCGCGCTTTGTTGCTCCTCTTTAAACTCGCTTAAATCACCTAAATCGACCGGGGTGGGTGGGTAGCCCATTTTATCCAATTGGTTGACGATTTGCAGGATATCTGCCTTTTGATCGATAATCATTTCGAGTTGTTTGAGGGTCAGGTTAACCCGTGCGGACTTCACGCCGGTATGTTTATTGAGCTGTTTTTCAATGATGTTGATGCAGGCACCGCAATGCACATTTGCGATGGAGAACACATATTTGGTGTCACCGGATTTTAAAGCATGGCCCGTATGTAGATATTCCTCCCGCCGCGATACTTCGCGATAATCCTGAGCGCCAATTTCTTCTGCTATATCACCTGCACAGCAAGACATGATTTATCCCTCCACCTCTAACCGGATAGCTTTACTCCACGCGACACCGTCTTTGGTCTGAACTACCAAATCGATCTGCCATAGACCGTTTTGAAGTTCGCTTTTGACGACATAATAGTCACCGATTTGCGTAAAGCTCACCAAATGATCATTGGTTTCATGCACTGGGTTACCAACCTTTGCAGACACATTGGCGTCCTTAATAAGGGCACCATTGCTATCTTTAAGCTGCACACGAAGCTGTGCGTCCTGATAGATCAGATCAGATGTCCAACCCATGGCGCGTTGATGCTCCAGCTTTTCCGTTTCTTCGTTGAAAATTTGGCTTGCCACATAGGTGTTTTTAACAACCAGACCGGTCCAGGTGGAACCTGCATTAAAGGCCAGGATCATGTTCACGGTAATGATGGTGCCGAAAAACATGCAGATGATTGTAAACATATGCCATCCGGTAAATTCAGCTGGCGAGACAAAAGATTTGACTGCTTTGATCATTTTATTTTCCTGCTTCTGGGGCTTCAAAATTGGCTTCGTAGATATCGCGTTCGTTAGACTGTCTGTCTTCAGCGATAAATTTAAATGGCGTTGACCCGGGGATAAGGTTTTCTTTGGGTTGCTTAACAAACACGCGCAGTTCACGCAGTTTATCCGGATCAACATTGATTAAGAATGTACGCGCTTCGCGGTCGTCAAAACCGTTGATTTCCATCACCGCTTCATCCAAGCCATCCATTGAGAAAATGATGGTGCGCGGCTCTTGGATCATATTCAGGATCTTGACGGTGTAAGCATTGCGGATGCCGCCATCACTGAGCTGCACAAAGACCGGATTGCGATCATGTTGGACATTCACACCCAAACGATCACGCAAAGACAACGCGGTGAGTAATCCCAATCCGAGACAGGCCCAAATGGCGAAATACATCACGGTTCGCGGACGCAAAAATACTTTTGGATTGAAATGCTTGATCTGATCGATAAATCCGTTTTCGCTGCGAATGCGGTTTGGATCAAGGTTCAGCGTATCAGGGTCTGTCGCCAGCGCCATATTAAAATTGTAATCTTCTAGCGTTGAATAAGAGATCAAACCTTTTTCGCGGCCAAGCTTACCCATAATGTCATCACATGCATCGATGCAAAGTGCGCAGGTGATGCATTCCATTTGTTGGCCATCGCGAATGTCAATGCCAGCAGGGCAAACATTCACGCAGGCCATACAGTCTACGCAATCACCGCCGGTGAAATCTGCTTTCTTGGCCTTCTTGCTGCCATGGGTGCGTGGTTCGCCGCGCCAATCGTTATAGGTGACCACCAGCGAACTTTCATCAAGCATGGCTGCCTGAATGCGGGGCCAGGGACACATATAATTGCACACTTGCTCGCGCATATGACCACCAAAAACGTAAGTGGTCGCTGTTAAAATCCCAACTGTCGCATAGGCAATATAGGGTGCTTCGAGCGTAACGAAATCAACCAGCAAAGTTGGTGCATCCGCGAAATAAAAGATCCATGCACCGCCAGTACCAACCGCGATCGCCAGCCAAATCGCGTGTTTGATAATGCGTTTGCGGAGTTTATCAAAATTATAGGGTGCTTTATCAAGCTTCATACGGGCATTGCGGTCGCCCTCGATAAAGCGTTCAACAACAAGGAAAAGATCAACCCATACGGTTTGTGGACAGGTATATCCGCACCAAGCGCGCCCCATCACAGATGTGACCAGGAATAATCCAACACCTGCCATAACCAGCATGCCAGCAACAAAGTAAAATTCTTGAGGCCAAATTTCGATGAAAAATGCATAAAAACGACGATTGGCGATATCAATCAGAACGGCTTGATCAGGTGCATGAGGACCGCGATCCCAGCGGAGCCAAGGGGTGATGTAGTAGATCAATAGCGTGATCGCCATGATGATCCATTTTAAACGACGAAACTGACCCTCAGCACGCTTTGGAAAAATCTTCTTCCGCGCTTCGTAAAGCTCGATTTTTTCTGGTTGAGGCATTTCTTGTTGGGCGTTCATCAGGTCAGTCTCTTGTTTCAGATAGATCTTGGTTAGGTGGCGAAGATCATTCGCCGCCACCTAGTGAGTGTACGTAATGGGTCAGTTGACGAATGGTCACTTCAGATAAACGCCCGTTCCAACCAGGCATAACACCTTGTTTTGGTTCAGAGATCTGTGCCACGATCTCTTCATGCGTATTGCCATAGAACCAAATTGCGTCGCTTAGATTTGGTGCGCCAAGTTCACGGATGCCTTCACCCTTTTCGCCATGACATGCCGCACAATTGTCAACATAGACGCTTTGACCGCGCGTTGCTGCTTCCGCATCAAACTCTTGTCCAGAGATCTGGCGCACATACCATGCAACATCGACGATATCATTGCGTTCAAGCAATTCGTCTGCGCCGTAGCGCGGCATTTCAGACAATCGCGTATCATCGTCTTGCTCGTAGCGAATGCCATGTTGCAGGGTGAGGTAAATATCCTCAAGCGTACCACCCCAAATCCAATCATCATCAATGAGGCTTGGATAAATCGTACCGCCATTGGCGCCAGAGCCGTGACATTGCGAACAATAAACTTTAAACGCGGATTTCCCGCCATTGACAGCAAATTGCAGCAAGTCTGCATTTTGGCTTACATCTTCAAGTTCAACGCTGACCAATTGATTGCCCAGAACCTGACGGCTTTCTTCAACCTTGGAAATTTCGGTTGCCAATTCACCGCGGCTCGACCAGTTCCACAAACCTCTGGTATTGGTGGTAATGCCAGGCCAGGCTGGATAAACGATTGTATATCCGATGGAGAATATGATCGTGCCATATAATCCCCAAAGCCAAGAGCGTGGCAATGGGTTATTGAGCTCTTTAATGCCATCCCATTCGTGCTGTGTTGTTTCAACACCTGAAATATCATCGATTTCTTTGTGATCTTTCATGGTTTAGTCCTCTTTAAATGGAATTTGTGCTGCGTCGTCGGACAGTGATTTTGCGCCGGGACGGAAGGTCCAGAAGACGACGAAGACGAAAATTGCGAACATGTAGAGCAATCCCCAACTGTCGGCGAATGTGCGCATGGCTTGATATTCAAAATCCATAATCTGCCCTCCTAGCGAATGTTTTGTTCAGGTTCATAAGCGGAGAAATCCACCAATGTGCCGAGCATTTGAAGATAGGCGACAAGCGCATCCATCTCAGTCAATTTGGATGGGTCGCCATCAAAATCGCCAAGAACGGCTTTTGGATAGCGCTCTTCCAAACCATCCCAATCAGCATCAGGATCTGCTTGAGCGACCAAATCAGCCTGTGCGTTTTCCACCATGTCGTCTGAATAGGGCACGCCTACGCGGCGATTGGCGATGAGGTGGCTTTCAGGATTGTTGAACTCCAGCTCATTGTCTGACAGGAAGCCATATTTTGGCATGATGGATTCTGGCACCACAGATTGCGGATCAATCAAATGCTGAACGTGCCATTCGTTTGAGTAACGTGCACCGACACGCGCTAGATCCGGCCCTGTTCGTTTTGACCCCCATTGGAATGGATGGTCATACATGGATTCAGCGGCCAGCGAATAATGCCCATAGCGTTCAACTTCATCGCGGAATGGACGGATCATCTGGCTGTGGCAAACATAGCAACCCTCGCGGATATAGATGTTACGACCCGCTAGTTCCAATGGCGTATAGGGCCGCATGCCTTTCACCTTCTCGATGGTATTTTCAAGATAAAAGAGCGGTGCGATCTCGACGATGCCGCCGATTGTGACAGCCACCAGCGAGGTGACCATCAACAATGTGACGTTTTTCTCAAGGACAGTGTGTTTTGATAAAAATGACATGTTTGAAGTTCCTATTCAGCTGGTGTTGCAGCAGGTGTGACTGAGGTGAACGGTTGCTCATCTCGAGTTTTGCCAAGGATAGTCATGATCAAGTTGTA
This sequence comes from Lentilitoribacter sp., assembly GCA_963691785.1. Classification (GTDB taxonomy): domain Bacteria; phylum Pseudomonadota; class Alphaproteobacteria; order Rhizobiales; family Rhizobiaceae; genus Lentilitoribacter. The sequence continues at coordinate 3,072,967 of OY829371.1, read as the reverse complement.
AGCCATGACGAGTGAGCCTGCGAGGAACAGAAGTCCACCAAATACACGCATGACATAGTATGGGTGCATGGCTGCGATACTTTCAGCGAATGAGTAGACCAAGTAGCCTTGGCTATCATATTCACGCCACATCAAACCTTGGGTGATACCAGATACCCACATCACAGCGGCGTAGACCACGATACCCAATGTTGCGAGCCAGAAGTGCCAGTTGACGAGGCGAAGTGAATAAAGTTGCTCACGACCCCATAGTTTTGGCACTAGGTAGTAGAGCGCACCAAAGGTGATCATACCGTTCCAGCCAAGTGCACCAGAATGCACGTGACCAATGGTCCAATCTGTGTAGTGAGACAATGAATTGACCGTTTTGATGGACATCATTGGTCCCTCAAATGTGGACATTCCGTAAAAGGCGAGGGAAATCACCATCATCCGCAGGATTGGATCCGTACGAACTTTGTCCCAAGCACCTTGAAGTGTCATCAGACCGTTGATCATGCCGCCCCATGAAGGCATCCAAAGCATGATGGAAAAGACCATACCCAATGTCTGCGCCCAATCAGGAAGCGCTGTGTAATGCAAATGGTGTGGACCTGCCCAGATATAAAGGAAGATCAAACCCCAGAAGTGGATAATGGATAGGCGGTAGGAGTAAACCGGACGATTGGCTTGCTTTGGAACAAAGTAATACATCATGCCCAAGAAACCGGCCGTTAAGAAGAAGCCCACAGCATTGTGGCCATACCACCATTGGGTCAAAGCATCTTGTACACCTGCAAAGGCTGAATAACTCTTTGAGCCAAGCAGTGAAACAGGCATTGTTAAACCATTGACGAGGTGCAACATGGCAACTGTGATAATGAAGGATAATAAGAACCAGTTTGCCACATAGATATGCGGCTCTTTTCGTTTCACCAAAGTGCCAAGGAAGACAATGAGGAACGCAACCCAAACAACAGTGAGCCAAAGATCAACATACCATTCTGGTTCTGCATATTCTTTGCCTTGGGTGATACCAAGAAGGTAGCCGGTGGCAGCCATTAAGATGAAAATTTGATAGCCCCAGAATACGAACCAACCCAGTCCGCCACCCCAAAGTCGCGCACGACAAGTACGCTGAACGATATAGAACGAAGTTGCGATGAGCGCATTGCCACCAAAGGCAAAAATCACCGCGGAGGTGTGAAGAGGTCGAACGCGTCCGAAATTGAAATAGGGTTGAAAGTTAAGCTCTGGCCAGGCCAATTGCATGGCAGCGACCACGCCGACTAAAAAACCAACAACACCCCAAAAAGTCGTTGCAATCACACCAGCGCGAACCACATCATCCATATATTCCGATGGATTGGCTTTCGCCGGTTTTGCAGTGTCCCAATCGGGTGCAAATTTCAAGTTTGTCAGCATCACAATACAGGCAATTGCCATGGCGATGCAAAGCACGGTCATATGCGCTTGGAACAAGCTATCTTGCCCAAATGCAGCCGCTAACATGGCAGTAAAAGCTGCCAGCGCGGTGATAATAATCGGTATTCCGGAAGTCATGTGAATCCCTCATCTTCGTTCAATTTTGAACGCACGGATGCGCTCGATAACGGTCAGAGGAATAGTTTGAAAAAGACATTCCGGCTTTGATCTAGATCAATGCTGATCATTTTTGTGGGTCGCATATTGTCGCTATGCAATGTGTCAATTTTCAAGAACTAAAAACGCAATATGGGGTCACGCCATTTGTGGTGGGAATATGCTCATGAACACAATCAAAGAAGGGGAGGGTGATTTGCCAGTGTCTCTCACACTCGCAGTTGAAGAACATATCGAAGAACAGATATCACTTTGCTCATCGTTAGAGAAAATAGCAGATAGCCTGCCAGAAGATTTTGATCCTCAGATGTGTATGCTTGCAGCGAAATCGATCTATCCGGTTTTCAAAGGTGCACATGATTTTGAAGAAAATGTTTTGTTTCCCTATCTGACCAAAAAGGATGGAGATAGTGACGGGCTTCAACAGATTTTTGATCGACTGCATGCAGAACATTGGGAGGATGAAAGTTTTGGTGAAGAGGTGTCTGAAGCGTTGATCGATTTGGTCAATGGCGAACAGGATAATCCTGAAAAACTGGGTTATATGCTGCGCGGATTTTTTGAAGGCGTCAAACGCCACATCGCTTTTGAACGTGAACACCTACTTCCATTGATATCCAAGTAACGGACAATAATATGCTCGATTACAAAGCCGTGTTGGCGCATTACCCAACCGCCGTTCCTCGCTATACAAGTTATCCTACTGCACCTCATTTCAAAGATGGAGTCGGGCAAGATGTTTTCAGCGATTTAATTGCAAATTTGACCGAAGATGAACCTGTCTCGATTTATATCCATATTCCATATTGCGATAAATTATGCTGGTTCTGTGGTTGCAATACCAAACATACTTTAAAATACGCACCTGTAGCTCGATACATGAACTATCTCATTCGTGAGATTGAGCTTTTGGAGCAAAAGCTATCCTTCAAGCCAAAAATTCAACATATACATTTAGGTGGTGGATCACCCAGCTTGCTTAAAAGCGAAGATTTTACCCGCCTTCGCAAGGCTTTGGACGATGTTTTTGAGTTTCTTTCAGAGAGCGAAGTGAGCGTTGAAATAGATCCATCTGATGTCAGTGACGATATGCTCGAAGGCATCAAAGCATTTGGTGTGACGCGCGCCAGTATTGGTGTTCAGGACTTTCATCCTGATGTGCAAAAGGCGATCAACCGTCCGCAAAGTTTTGAGCTGACCAGAGATGTTGTCGCATCTTTAAGACAATTGGGAATCAGTTCGATCAATATTGATGCCCTTTATGGCTTGCCACGACAAAGTTATGGGCGATTGATGGATACGATTTCAAAATGCATCTCGCTGAAGCCTGATCGTATGGCTTTGTTTGGTTATGCACACGTGCCTTGGGTGAAAAAGCATCAAAATATGATCGCCCAGGACGATTTACCCGACAGCAATACTCGGTTTGAACATGCTTTCGCAGCAAGCCAGATGCTAATGGGTGCAGGTTATGACGCCATTGGTATCGATCATTTTGCAAAACCTGATGATAGTTTAGCGATTGCCGCGCGCAACGGCCGTATCCACAGAAATTTCCAAGGCTATATAACGGATGAATGTCACACGCTGATTGCCTTGGGAGGGTCTTCGATCGGGCGGACTAGAAATGGTTTTTATCAAAATCTTGTCGCAACCTCGAGCTATCAGGACAAAATCGAAAATGATGAATTCGCTGCTGCCAAAGGTTTGTTTTTATCTCAGGATGATCAAGTCCGCGCACAAATCATCGAGCGAATCATGTGTGATTTTAAGATTGATTTTTCTCAGCTCAATTTGGACGCAAAATTTGTGGATTTCTATCGTCAGATCGCAATGGATTTTATTGCGGATGATCCATTCAACTTAGCCAAGCTGGAAGGGGATGTGTTTGAAATCCTGACAGAAGGTCGGGCATTTACACGCATCATCGCATCGCAGTTTGATGCGTATCTCAAACAAGCGTCGTTTAAATATTCAAAAGCAGTTTAGCTTTCGCCGCGCATTTTTAAGCGTTCAAGATCTGGTATTTTGAACAGGCGATTGTTTTCGATCTGCACAACACCATCTTTGCGAAGCTTGGTGATCTGGCGGCTAACCGTTTCAATTGTTAGCCCTAGATAATCAGCAATGTCGGCGCGTTTGAGGGGCAGTTCAAATTCGACTTGTTCTGTCTCGTGATCAATTTCAGGATCGAGATGGATCGCCAGCATATAAAGAAAACTCGCGATCTTTTCAGCAGCTGTTTTTCGACCAAGCGTCAACATCATTTCGCGCGCTTCATCCAATTGCTTCAGAGCTTGTTGATGCAATTTGTGTTCAAGCTCGGGCGATTCGTGGATCATCTCTTCCAAGATCGCTTTTGGGAATGAGCATAATTGCACATTATTGGCAGCTTCCGCATCCACATTGTTATATTCACCAAATGGGGTGCCTAAAAAGTCAGGTGCAAATTGCAGGCCGACGATCTGTTGACGGCCATCGGGCATAATTTTTGTTAGTTTCACAACACCGCGCAGGATATTTGAAACCTGTGTTGCTTTGCTTTCGGCAACGATTAAGTTCGCATCGGTGTCTTTGAGCGTGCGCCGAGTATGTTTACTCAGTTTGAGAAGTTGTTCCGGCGTCATTGCACCGCAGATACCGCGATGTCGAGCTTCGCAAGACCGGCATAGAACTGGTATGTCCGAATTATGGATATCTTGTCTTGCAGAACTCTTTACGGTCATTTTAGATCTCTCTCGTGCAAAACACGGTAACGCTTCGAAATCTGTCTGTAAAACTGTTTTTTGATAGATAACAATTGCTAAAACTTATATATTCGCGATTATTGGGAGGGAAAGATCCATTAATTGATGCAAATAGCGACTTTTGCGCTAATTTTGTGAAAAAATGTGGATTTTAGAAAGCGGAAAATTAATGTTTTCTAGCACTTTTATGCACGAATTTGGATTGAATCACAGCTTGAACATGGGAACACAATGCCAACCATTTTGATTAAAAATGCTGATCACTTGGTAACGATGAATCCGATCCGCGAGGAATTCATCAATGCAGATATTTTCATCCGTGATGGCGTGATTGAAGCGATTGGGCATCATTTGCCTCATGACGCTGACGAGATTGTCTATGCGCAGAATTGTGTCGTAACCCCAGGCCTCGTCAATACCCATCATCATCTGTATCAAAGTCTCACCAAAGCCGTGCCAAACGGACAAGACGCACTATTGTTTGGATGGCTCCAAACGCTTTATCCGATCTGGTCGAAATTTGGTCCCGAAGAGTTTTTCACGTCAGCGCAATTTGGTTTAGCTGAGCTTGCCATGTCCGGTTGCTCGATGAGTTCGGATCATCTTTATCTTTATCCAAATGGTGCTAAACTTGATGATACGATCAATGCTGCGCAAGAGATTGGTCTCAGATTTCACCCAACGCGCGGGTCAATGAGTATTGGCGAAAGTGACGGAGGCTTGCCCCCTGATAGTTTGGTCGAGCGCGAAGATGATATCCTTAAAGACAGCGTGCGGGTTGTCGATCAATTTCATGATCCTAATCCCGGCGCGATGGTGCGTGTTGGTTTAGCGCCATGTTCACCATTTTCTGTCAGCCAGGATTTGATGCGAGAATCAGCGATTTTGGCGCGTGATAAAAACGTCATGCTGCATACTCATTTGGCTGAGAATGACGAGGATATTGCTTATAGCCTCGAGAAATTTGGATGCCGACCCGGTCAATATGCCGAAGATCTTGGATGGGTTGGGGATGATGTCTGGCACGCGCATTGTGTGAAACTCGATACAAACGAGATTGATTTGTTCGCCCGCACCAAAACCGGTGTTGCGCATTGTCCATGTTCAAATTGTCGCTTGGGGTCTGGAATAGCACCCGTTCGTCAAATGCGCGATAGTGGTGTGAATGTCGGTCTAGGTGTTGATGGGTCTGCATCCAATGATAGTGCGCATATTTTATCAGAAGCGCGCCAAGCAATGCTGTTGCAGCGCGTTCAAAATGGTGCAGATGCCATGGCTGCGCGTGAAGCGTTGGAAATCGCAACATTAGGTGGGGCGCAGGTTCTTGGCCGCGATGATTGCGGCTCTATTGAAGTTGGTAAACGCGCTGATATCGCGATTTGGGATGTCTCTGGACTGGGTGCTGCGGGATCATGGGATCCAGTTGCTGCACTCGTATTATGTGGTCCATTTGACGTGCGTGATCTGTTCGTTGAAGGAAAGCAGATCGTTAGAGATGGGGTACTCACAAGTGTGGAGCTTCCAAAACTGATCGAGAAGCAAAACCAACTTGCAAAGAAGCTTTCTGAGAAATTCTAAAGATCAGGATGTGAGGCTTTTCCTGCGACATAGACCGCTGCAATGCTGCGATCATCACCCATAGTTTGCAGCATGAAGAGCTCTTCTTTAATTGTGGTCACGGTTTCATAACGCAGTTGCATGGTCGGTGTTGGACTTGCATTGAGCACGACAATATCCGCTTCAGAACCCACATCAAGCGTTCCAATTTTATCAGATAGGCTTAAGGCTTTGGCATTGCCCAATGTCATCATATAAAAGGAATGAAGCGGGGAGAGAATCTGATTGCGCAGCTGAAGTATCTTATAAGCTTCATCCATGGTTTTGAGCATGGAATAACTTGTGCCGCCACCGGTGTCAGTCGCAACTGAGGTTCTCACGCCTTTTTCTCTCATGCCTTCAAAGTCAAATAAGCCGCTGCCTAAAAACAGGTTTGATGTTGGGCAAAAGACGGCGATGGATCTCGTTTCAGCCATAGATGCTTTTTCGCGCTCTGTGAGATGTATACAATGGCCGAACAGGCTTTTATCGCCGAGAAGGTCGTACATTTCATAGATCTCAAGATAGTCTCTGGCAGATTGATAAAGCTGCTTGGCAAATTCAATCTCATCCAAATTTTCAGACAAATGCGTTTGCATATAACAATCTGGATGCTCATGCATGAGCGCTTGTGACATCTCAAGCTGGGTCGGTGTCGATGTGATCGCAAACCGTGGTGAGATCGCATAGCTTAATCGATCAACATCATGCCAATCAGCAATCAGTGCTTTTGTATCGTCATAGCCCGATTGCGGCGTGTCACGAAGAGCCTCAGGTGCATTTCGATCCATCATCACCTTGCCGCCGATCATGCGTAGATTTCGGTTTTGCGCTTCTTTAAAAAACGCATCAGCCGATGATTTATGCACCGAGCAATAGGTTACGGCCGTTGTTGTGCCATGGCGAAGGGAGGTGTCGAAAAATATCTTCGCTAAACGTTCACAATGTTGAGGATTGGCAAATTTTTGTTCTTCAACAAATGTATAGGTGTTAAGCCAGTCTAGTAGTTTTGCGCCAAAGGACCCAATAACTTGCATTTGCGGGAAATGAACATGCGTGTCGATAAAACCGGGTAAAATGAGATGCGGACGGTGGTCATTAATGTCTGCATCTGGGTATTGCTGGGAGATATCGGAATATTCGCCTCGTGCGATGATGAAACCATTTGATACAGCAAGGGCACCATCTTCGATAAAGATGTAACATCCATCATCATCGAGTGATTGAGGTTCTGAGGTAAAACTTAGAATACGCCCGCGTAAGATAAAAACACTCATTCTATGCCTTCCACACAACCATGATTGCCATCCGCGATGTTAATCGCGAATGGCTTGATATTATAAAACCAAATTAGCTTTGAACGCCTTCGACATACCAATCCATGGTGAGAAGATCGCCGTCGGTTAATCTACCTTCAGCCAAGCGCACTTTGCCGGATTGATCTTTGATCGGACCCGTAAATACATCATATGATCCATCAATGATGCCGGCTTTAATCGCTTCAGCTTCTGCAACAACATCTGCTGGAATACGCTCATTATATGGCGCAAGAGCAACGATGCCTTCTTTAAAGCCCCACCAAGTATCAGCGCTTTCCCATTTGTCGTCGATCACTTTCTGGATGCGGTCAATATAGTAAGGACCCCAAATATCCATGATCGCTGTCAAATGCGCTTTTGGTGCAAATGAAGTCATATCCCAGCTTTGACCGAAAGCCAAAAGATCACGCTCTTCACACACACGAAGCGCTGCAGGGCTATCGGTGTGCTGTGTGATGATGTCCGCACCTTGGTCGATCAATGCAGTCGCTGCATCGGCTTCTTTTGGTGGATCATACCAGCTGTTCACCCAAAGAACATTGGTCTTGAAGTCAGGATTGATTTTCTGAGCAGCAAGCGTAAATGCGTTGATCCCCATCACCACTTCTGGAATTGGGAAGGAAGCGATATAACCCACAGTACCTGTTTTTGACATATGGCCAGCGATAGTACCGCAAATTGCACGACCTTCGTGGAAACGGGCATTGTATGTTGCCATGTTCGGTGCGCGTTTGTAGCCTGTTGCATGCTCAAATTTTACGTCTTTAAAGCGTTTAGCAACTTTAAGCGTTGGGTTCATGTAACCGAATGAACATGTGAAGATAAGGTCATTGCCTTCTTCGGCAAGGCGGCGAATAACACGCTCAGAATCCGGGCCTTCAGCCACATTTTCAACGATTGTTGTTGAAATTGCATCGCCGAATTTGGCAATGGCCGCCTGACGACCTTGTTCGTGCGCATATGTCCAGCCGTGGTCGCCAATTGGTCCAAGGTACACAAATGCGACCTTTACAGGATCCATAGCAAATGCTGATTTTCCAAGTAGAGGTAATGTACTTGCCGCTGCGGCGGACTTAAGGACGTTACGTCTTGAAATAGGTTTCATGATGTCTCTCCATTCATCGTTATCATTATGTTGATGGTTTAAACGGTTTTGCCAAGCATGCTGGTGCGGCTAAACCGGATGATTTGCGTAGTGATATGAGCGCGAGCACTACGATTGTAGCAAGGTACGGCATCGCCGCAAGTAGTTCTGGTGCAATAAAGGAAAACCCAGCCGCTTTTGCATGCAGTTCAAGGGTCATGATTGCGCCGAATAGGTAAGCGCCGAGCAACAGGCGTGACGGTTTCCAAGCGGCGAACACAACCAGCGCCAATGCGATCCAACCGCGCCCCGCGGTGAGTTCTTCTGACCATAAAGGTGTGAGCACAAGCGAGAAATAGCAGCCTGCAAGACCGGCCATTGCGCCACCAAATGCGACAGCGGCATAGCGCACGCCAATGACAGAATATCCGATAGAATGTGCCGATATGTCTGATTCACCCACGGCACGTAGGATGAGGCCTGCGCGCGTTTTCTTCAAAAAATAGGACACGCCAAATGTCAGCGCTAGCGACACATAGACCAGCGGGCTATAGCCAAATATCACGCGTAGCTGAGGATGTTCAGCCAAAGAGGCTGGGAACCAAGAGCTGAAGATTTCAATGGTTTTGCCGACATAGGGCTCACCCATCAAGGATGATATTCCAATGCCAAAAATAGTGAGCGCTAGACCCGTTGCGACCTGATTGGCAGTGAGGGTAAGCGTTAGATAGGCAAACAACATAGCAGACAGTGTTGAGGCAAACATCGCAATCACAATGCCGAGTAAGTGAAATCCGGTTGTCAGCGTCACTGCAAAACCAACCACTGCGCCGATCAGCATCATGCCTTCGATGCCGAGATTGAGCACGCCGCTTTTTTCGACAACCAACTCGCCAAGCGCTGCAAGAAGGATGGGCGTTGATGCGCCAATCACAGTCATGATGATGGAAATGATAATTGTATCACTCATGATGCGTCTCCCGCTTGTTTGGCAAGGTTTAGCTTTAATCGATATTTGACCAAAATGTCGGTTGCGAGCAGGAAGAAGAGCATCATGGCTTGGAAAATACCCGCGGCCGCATTTGGCAGTCCCAACGATGTTTGCGCGATTTCACCTCCCACATAGGATACCGCAAGCACTAAGCCGCCCAAAATAATTCCGATGGGATGAAGTCGACCCAAAAAGGCAACGATAATGGCCGTAAAGCCATAACCAGTTGGGAATTGCGGCACCATTTGTTGGAACGGGCCGGCAGCTTCGAATATGCCTGCTAGACCTGCAAATCCGCCGCCGATCAACATGGCCGCCCAAATCGTCCGCTTTGCGCTAAATCCGCCATAGCGCGCGGCAGCTGGTGCTGAACCCACAACGCGAATTTGAAATCCAAAGATGGATTTGCTCATCACAAACCATGCGATGATGGCAATGAGAAATGCGAGTGGCACACCCAAATGGACAATGGTTCCGGGGATGATTTCCGGCAATATCTGAGAATCGTTAAAGAGGCGTGTTTGCGGGAAATTAAAGCCCTCAGGGTCTTTCCATGGGCCGCGCATCAGATAATATAAAAGCTGAATGGCCGCATAGGTCAGCATCAAACTCGACAGGATTTCATTGACGTTGAGCTTGGTTTTCAAAAACGCTGGGATCGACGCATAAAGCCCACCACCGATCACACCGGCAATACACATAAGCGGCAGGATCCACCAACCTTCAAGCTCCCATGTGAGGAGGGCAATGCCCGTGCCAGCTAATCCACCAACGATATATTGCCCTTCAGCACCAATGTTCCAAACATTGGCGCGGAAGCCGATAGAGAGGCCAACGGCTATGAGTATCAAAGGCGCGGCTTTAATCCCCAAATCCTGCCATTTATGGGTATCAATGAGCGGCGTGATAAATATTTCACGCACGGCTGCAAAGCCATTATGTCCGATCAGCGAGAAGAGGATGCCGCCCACGAGCATTGTCGCCAGCACCGCGATAACCGGCGTTAAATAGAGCATCGCTTGGCTCGGCTCTTTACGTTTTTCCAACTCAATGAGCATGTGCATTCCCCACCTGGTCTTGACTTGCGCTTGGTTCGCCGTGGATACCGCCCATAAGCAGGCCGATTTCATCAACCGATGCTTCACCAACTTTCAGAGTTTTTGATAATTTACCTTCGTTGATCACCGCCATCTCATCGCAGATTGCGAGCAATTCATCGAGGTCTTGCGAGATAACGATGATGGCAGAACCATTATCAGCTAAGTCGACGATGGCTTGGTGAATGGCCGCAGCTGCGCCAGCATCCACACCCCAAGTTGGTTGAGATATCAACAGCACATCGGGGTTTTGCATGATCTCTCGACCGACTACGAATTTCTGCAGATTGCCCCCGGATAATGATCCGGCGGGAGAGGCATCACCAGTGGTTTTTACGCCAAAAGTTGAGATCACGTCCTTGGTATATTTGCGCGCCTCAGCATGTTTGATCATTCCGTTATTTGAGAGGTTCATGCGATCGCGGGCTGTTAAGATAGCATTGTCTGACAAAGAGAAATCGACGACAGCTGCATGACCATTTCGCTCTTCTGGCACCGCACATAAGCCATGCTTACGTCTTTGCAGAATGGTTTGATCGGCAACTGATTTGCCATCGAGTTTGATTGTCTCGGCATTAAGCGATGGTGTTTCTCCGCTCAACGCCATCAAAAGCTCGTTTTGTCCATTGCCCGCAACGCCAGCAATGCCAAAAATTTCACCTGCCCGCACAGTGAAGCTAATATCAGAGAGCGCGACACCGAAATCACCTTCGCCATCTTGGCTGAGATTATCGACGATAAAGCGTGGTTCACCAAATTCGGTTTTGACCTCTTTTTCTATTTGTTTGAGATCGCCACCGATCATCATTTCGGCCATGCTTTTTGAAGTTTCTTGTTTGGGATCGCATTCACCCACAACTTTACCACCACGCAAAATCGTAGCCTGATCACACAGCTCTTTGATTTCATGGAGTTTGTGAGAAATATAGAGGATTGAGCAGCCAGTAGCGGACAACTTCCGCAATGTTTCAAACAGTTGCGCGACCTCTTGCGGGGTCAGCACTGATGTTGGTTCATCCATGATCAGCAATTGCGGGTTCAATAGCAAAGCGCGCACGATCTCAATGCGTTGGCGTTCACCCACACTTAATGTGCTGACAATGCGATGCGGATCAAGTTTAAGCCCATAAACATCCATCACCTCGCGGATTTTGTCTTCCAGCAGGTTTTGGGAAATCTTGGCGTCCATGCCTAGCGCAATATTTTCCAAAACGGTCATGGCTTCAAACAGGGAGAAATGCTGGAAAACCATGCCAACGCCAAGTTTTCGGGCAGCCTTTGGATTGGCCACTTTAATCGCTTCACCTTCCCAACGTATTTCACCTTCATCGGGCTGCATGATGCCATAGATCATTTTCACGAGCGTTGATTTACCCGCGCCATTTTCACCCAAAAGCGCATGGATTTCACCAGGTTTGATCGCAAAGCTCACACGGTCATTGGCCAAAACACCAGGAAATGACTTGGTGACCGCATTTAATTCTATGCGATAATCGGTTTGTTCGGTCATATCTTAATCCCAGCCTTATGTGTTGCGCCTTTATGATTGGCTGCAACATCTTCAACCTTACCAATGTGAATTATGATTTCTGCGAGCGCAAGCGCTGCGATAATCTCAGGGCGTTTATCACCAAGGGATTTACTGTCCATCGCTTTTCCACCAATGGGGCAGGTCAATTTATCTAAAATTTGAGACTGGCCAGATTCTTGTTTGTACCAGCTGTTAAACGATGCACGCTTGGTTTTTGAACCAATCATGCCGATATAGGCCGCATCACCGCGCGCCAACGCCGCTTCAACAATCATGAAATCAAGCGCGTGATCATGAGTGAGAACCACAAAGGCACTGTTTGGTTTTGCATTTCGTATAATAGCTTCAGGAATGGAGCTTAGATGCGTTTCAACACTTGATGGTGCTTCGGACAATTCGTCTTCGCGGCTATCAATGAGGATTGGTTTATAGGGTAACAGGGCACATGCTTCGGCTAATGCTTTGCCGACATGGCCCGCGCCAAAAATATAAATATGTGGTTGGTCAGCGAGTTCTCCTTTGAGCATTTTGCGGTAAGTATCGCAATCTGAATAATCAAGCCGTTTGATCGAGATGGAAACATGCCCGCCGCAGCATTGGCCGATTTCAGGGCCTAAGGGCACATTAAGTTCTAATTGGTCACCAGCACCTTTTTGTAAAAGAGCGCGCGCCTTTTCAATGGCAATGCTCTCGAGCTGTCCGCCGCCAATGGTTCGAAAAATAGAAGACGAAGAAACCAACATCCAGGCATCTTGATTGCGTGGTGTTGATCCTTTGATTTCTGTGATTCTAACGCCAGCAATCGCGTTGTTATCAGCTAGGAATTTTTCGATGTCATGGCGTTCTAAATACACGTCATCCGCCTTTCAGTTTTTCGACAGCGAGCAATACGCGTTCAGGCGTTGCGGGGGCATCCAATCGTGGGCAAATTTCGTAATCGCGTTCAGATGCAACGGCCATGGAGAGCGCTTCAAGCACTGAATTGGCCAGCATAAATGGCGGTTCACCAACGGCTTTTGACCGGCGGATTGTCATTTCACGATTTTCTGACCAATCGGCAAGCGAAACATTGAAAACCCTTGGGCGATCGGATGCCAGCGGGATTTTATATGTTGATGGCGCGTGGGTTCTTAAACGACCAGCATCATCCCACCAAAGTTCTTCGGTGGTGAGCCATCCCATGCCTTGTACAAACCCGCCTTCAATCTGACCGATATCAATCGCTGGATTGAGTGATTTGCCAACATCATGCAAAATATCTGCACGATCTATTTGATATTCGCCCGTTAATGTATCGATACTGACTTCTGATACCGAAGCACCATATGCGAAATAGTAAAACGGGCGACCTTTACCTGCATCGCGATCCCAATGGATGTCAGGCGTTTTATAAAAACCAGCGGCGGATAATTGAACACGCGCCATATAGGCGGAATGTATGAATTCATCGAAGCTGATCTTCTTATTGCCGATCTGCACGTGATTGGAAATGAAGGTTATTTCATCTTCACTGGCATTATGGGTCTCGCAAGCAAATTTGATCAATCGTTCTTTAATTTGATGGGCGGCATTTGCAGCTGCCATGCCGTTTAAGTCAGATCCGGAAGATGCCGCGGTTGCAGATGTATTTGGCACTTTGCCGGTATTGGTCGCAGTGATTTTGATCCGGTTTAAATCAACCTGAAATTCGTCCGCTAAAACTTGTGCGACTTTGGTGTTCAGACCCTGGCCCATCTCGGTGCCGCCATGGTTGAGGTGGATAGACCCATCATTATAGATGTGTACCAATGCGCCCGCCTGATTATACCAGGTGGCCGTAAAGGAGATGCCAAATTTAACGGGTGTGAGCGCAATGCCCTTGCGGATGATGCCTTTATTGTTGTTAAACTCAAAAACGGCTTTTCGACGCGCTTGGTAATCGCTTGATGTTTCCAGCTGTTCGACAATTTGTCCGATAATATTATCGTTTATTTCTTGATGATATGGCGTGATGTTTCGACTGGTTTCGCCATAGAAATTCGCTTTTCTGATCTCAAGCGGGTCTTTACTCAAAGCATAAGCGATTTCTTCAATCACGCGCTCACCGCCGAGCATGCCTTGCGGTCCGCCAAAGCCTCGAAACGCGGTATTGGAAACGGTATTGGTTTTATAGGGCTTGGACTTTAATGTGACGTCGGGGAAATAATAGCAATTATCGGCATGGAACAATGCACGATCCGTCACAGGTCCAGACAGATCGGCTGAATTTCCACAGCGAGCAGCAAATGTTGCATCAAGCGCAGTGATCTTACCGTCATTTTCAAAGCCAACATCATAATCCACCAGGAAATCATGGCGCTTGCCGGTCGCGATCATATCATCATCGCGATCAGGGCGAATTTTCACCGCTTGATTATATGTCTTAGCCGCTAGAGCTGCGACAGCTGCAAAGAGATTGGACTGCGTTTCCTTGCCGCCAAATCCGCCCCCCATTCGGCGCACATTAACGGTTATTGCATGAGACGGGATATCCAATACATGACCCACCATATGCTGCACTTCACTTGGGTGCTGTGTGGACGAATAAACCAAAACATCATCATCTTCTCCAGGGATCGCCATCGCGATATGGCCCTCAAGATAAAAGTGATCCTGTCCGCCAATGCGCATTTGGCCATTGATGCGATTTTCAGCTGCTTCTAATGCTTTTGGTGCATCGCCGCGTTGCAATGTCAAAGGTTCTGTCACGAGCGGATAATCTTGCGCGATTGCATCGGCCACGTCAGTGACATGCGAAGTGGTTTCATATTCGATCTTGGCAAGTTTCGCTGCACGACGGGCTGCGTCGCGCGTTTTTGCGACGACTGCAAAAATGGGTTGCCCGTGAAAATCAATGTTCTTTGCAAACACTGGATCATCTTTTTTGCCCGTAGGGCTGATATCATTTTCGCCCTTGATATCAGAGGCAGTTAAAACACCAACGACATCATCAACTGCTTCAACCGCGGCGAAATCCATCGATGTGATTTTGCCGTTGGCAATTTCGGATAGGCCCAGATAGGCATGTAATAATCCGCTTGGCTCATTAATATCATCAATATATTCAGCTTGGCCTGAAACATGTTTATGCGCTGAATCATGCTTCTGCGTTTGATGTACGCCGCCTTCGATATTTGTTGCTTCACTCATTCTGCAGCCTCGCAAATCGCTTCGCGATCAAGTTGGGATGCTGACAAACCATCCGTCATTTCAATATAGAAACGTTCGAGAAGGTTTTTCGCTGCAAGAGCGCGATATTCTTTCGAAGCACGCCAATCCGTGAGTGGTGAGAAATCAAGATCAATACCAGCCTTGGCATTGCGAATGCTGTCCAGTGTCCAGGGTTCTCCCTCCAACATCTCTTCAGTTTTAATTGCATGCATCGGAGTGCCCGCCATGCCACCAAAGGCGATACTGACATTTGTCATCACGTCATTTTCAACAGTCATTTTAATAGCGCAGCAAAGGGCTGAGATATCTTCGTCTCGACGTTTTGAGATTTTGTAGACCGCAAAAAGCTCATCCGATTCAATGAATGGGATATATACACTTTCAACAAAGTCACCCTCTACGCGATCTTGCTTGCCATATTCGATGAAGAAGTCTTTAAGCGGCAATGTTCTTTGGCCATTCTTCGATGACAAAGTGACCGTCGCACCCAATGCAATAAGCGCAGGTGGCGTGTCGCCAATTGGTGAGCCATTGGCGATAT
Source organism: Lentilitoribacter sp. (assembly GCA_963691785.1). GTDB lineage: Bacteria > Pseudomonadota > Alphaproteobacteria > Rhizobiales > Rhizobiaceae > Lentilitoribacter. Next base: position 3,057,291 of record OY829371.1, on the reverse strand, counting down.
TGCCGCCTACGGTTCCCATATTGCGCACTTGCTCGCCACCAATTCTGTTCCAGAAAGCTTCCATTTGCGGGAAGTGCTTGGAGATAATGGATTGCATATCTGAGTAAGACACACAGGCACCAATTTGAACGCCATCTGTTTGAACGTCGATCTGGTGCAATTCGCGCAAATGATTGATAAAGATTATTGGCGAGATGTCATGCATATGTTTGGTCACCCAAAGTCCGACATCTGTTGATCCGGCCACGATTGTGGAATTTGGGTATTCCGCACGAGCATGTGCCAGATCAGCAACATCCTTTGGAATGATCACAAGATCATCCAAGTGATGAATTTCTATGCGTTGATCATTGCGCATTGCGGAGAGCTGCTTGATCATATTTGCGCGTTCAATATTGAGCTTGTCATGAACAGGATCGGCACTGTTGGAAACTTCGATCGCGGCTTTAATTATGGGTTCATAACCTGTGCAGCGGCATAAATTACCCTGCAGCGCGCGCTCGATCTGCATATTGGTTGGATTTGGTGTTGTCATCCATAAAGCGTAAAGCGACATGACAAATCCAGGCGTACAAAACCCGCATTGGCTGCCGTGTTGATTGACCATTGCCTGCTGCACCGGATGCAGTGCCCCATCTTCACCCTTCAGATGCTCGACGGTGACAATGTGGCAGGCATTGAGCGAACCCATAAAGCGGATGCAGGAATTGACGGTTTCATAGCTGAGACCATCATCTGTGAGCCTGCCGACCAAGACTGTACAGGCACCGCAATCGCCTTCGGCGCAACCTTCTTTGGTGCCTTTGAGGCTTTTGTTAAGGCGAATATAGTCAAGCAGCGTCAAGCCAGATGGAAAGTCTGACAAAGAAATTGCTTCATCATTGAGCACAAAATCTATGTGATCCTTGGTTTCTGCCAATTTAGCTGCCTCGATATGTTGAAAAGCTGAAAGGGGAAACCAGCAATGGCACATGATAATGCTCATCAGCATTGTTGATGCCAAAGCGGATTGGGACTTCATCTAAAAAGCTGATGTCTTCGCCTCGGGCAAAATATTGCCCAACCTGAAACACCAATTCATAGACACCTTCTTGGAAGCTATCGCCTTCCATAAGGGGAGAATCTGCGCGGCCATCATCATTCGTTTCGATTGAGAGAATGTGAGATTTAGCGCCATTATCGACTTTATAAAGGTCGATTTTCATTCCAGCAGCCGGCGTCCCATTTGCTGTATCAAGCACATGTGTCGTTAAGCGACCTTGGTCATTTGTTGCGGCGTTCATTTGGTTTTGATTCTCCTAATCGATATTCAACCGATGCTATCTCCAAAGTTGTCTTGTTCAAGTCACTTTTTGCAAAAAATGCCGTTCATTTGGGTCATGATTTTCCCGCAATGACTTCATTATACCATTGAACCACGGCTTTACGTTCGCTCTCTTCCATAAAAGTGATATTGGCAGGCGGCATGGCGTGGCTGCGGCCAGATTGCAAATATATCGCTTTGGCGTTTTTTGCGATTTGTGCATCTGTTTCAAGCAGAACACCTTTTGGCGCCGCAATAATGCCATCCCAAACTGGTTCGCTGGCATGACACATTGAGCATCGTCCTAAAACCGTATCGCGCACTTGTTCAAAATGTGTTGCTGAGACGAATTGCTGTTCGTAATTTGTAAGCTTCGCGTTTTCATCTTCACCAACCAATACTTTTGGTACGGTTGAGAGCCACATGATGATAATGAAGAGGATGGTTGTGGCAAGCCAAGTCCAGGTTGGATTGCCCTTGCGCGCATGCTTGGTGTTGAAATAATGGCGAATGGTCACACCCATTAAGAACACAAGTGAGGCGATAATCCAGTTAAACTCCGTTGCAAAGGCCAATGGTGCATGATTTGACAACATTAAGAAAATAACTGGCAAAGTCAGATAATTATTATGTGTCGAACGTTGTTTGGCTTGCATGCCGAGTGCAGGGTCGGGGCTTTTGCCTGCTAAAAGATCCGCGACGACTTTTTTCTGATTTGGAATGATGATGAAGAACACATTGGCCGACATGATGGTGCCGGTGAATGCGCCTAGATGTAAAAATGCTGCACGCCCAGTAAAGACCTGCGTATATCCCCATGCCATGGCAACAAGCACGAAATAGAGCAGAACCATCAATCTCGTATTGTCATTGCCGATAGGTGATTTGCAAAGCAGATCATAGACGATCCAACCAAAACCAATTGATGCCAAAGATATCAAAATGCCGGTTGTTGGTGTGATATCCAAAACATTGGGATCAACGAGGTAAAGCTCTGCGCCAAGATAATAAACCAGCGCCAAAAGCACAAAGCCAGACAGCCAAGTGCTATAGGCTTCCCATTTGAACCAGACCAAGTTTTCCGGCATTTTTTCAGGCGCAATCATATATTTTTGAATGTGGTAAAAGCCACCGCCATGCACCTGCCATTCGTCACCGGCAGCACCTTTTGGCAGATTGTCGTGCTTATGAAGCCCCAGATCGAGCGCGATAAAATAAAAGGAAGAGCCGATCCAGGCAATTGCCGTGATCACATGAAACCAACGCGCGGCAAATGACACCCATTCCATGCTTATCGCAAATTCGTACACGTTCTGATCCCTCTTTTAAGCTTATATGCTCATTATTCATATCATTCTGACACCCATTTTAAGAGGATAGAATAACAATAAAATTCCAGCACTTTCAAAAAAATAATGATAATGCTATGTTGCTCTCATGTCTTATGTCAACAACCTAAAAACATTCGTACGGGTGTATGAATTAGGCTCAATGTCGGCAGCTGGACGGGATCTGCGTATCTCTCCGGCAGTCTCAAGCAGTCGTATTTCAGAGCTTGAAAAGCATCTGGGCGCCAGATTATTCAACAGAACAACTCGAAACTTGACGCCAACACAGCAGGGTGAACTCTTTTATAAAGGCGCGGTTAAGATCCTGGATACGATCAATGAAGTTGAGGGCAGTGTTTCAGAAATCACATCTAAGCCCAAAGGTACAATCTTCGTTTCTGCGCCTTTGGGCATTGGCAAAAAGGTGATTGCTCCGATTATCCCTGATTTCCAAGAAATCTATCCCGATATCAATGTGCGCTTACGTTTGTCGGATCGCAAAGTGGACATTACCAATGAAGGCTTGGATGCAGCCTTTGTGCTCGGGCGCTTGATTGATTCAGAATTGCGCGTCTTACCGATCTATGATTTCGACCGCGTTTTATGTGCGTCGCCCGAATATATCAAAAACCACGGCATGCCAGAACGCGCAGGGGATTTGTTTATATATAACCATCGATGCCTTTTGCTGCGATATCCGGGTTTGACAGAATTTTTCTGGAGCTTGAAGACTGGCGATCAAATCGAGCGCTATGAATTTGTCAGCCCGCTTGAATCAGACGATGGTGATGTTCTAACCGATTGGGCGCTTTCAGGCTGTGGCATTATCAACAAACCGGTCTTTGAGGTGAAGCAATATTTGCAAACCGGTGAATTGGTCGAGGTCGTGAAGGAGACCCCGCCGATTAGCCTGCCGTTTTCATGTGTCTACCCGCATAAAAGACTTCAGGATCCGAAAATTCGCCTGTTCATTGATTTCATGTCCAAGGAATTGAAAAAGCAATTAGTAGATGGCAGTGCGTGATAAATTTAATGCGAATATTCTTCAAAATAAAACTGATAGTGTTCGCGATGATAAACGATAAAGTAAAGTTCTAAAGTCGGAGTGAATTTTGCCAAATAGATATCCCAGAGACATGCAAGGTTGCGGCGCAAACACACCCAAGAGCGTTTGGCCAAACAATGCTGCGATCGCAGTGCAATTTGTCGTCAATTATGAAGAAGGCGGCGAAAACAACATTCTTCATGGCGATAAAGCATCAGAAGCATTTTTATCTGAAATTGTTGGTGCTGCCGCATGGCCTGACCAACGCCATTGGAACATGGAATCGATCTATGAATATGGTGCGCGTGCTGGTTTTTGGCGACTGCATCGGATGTTCACGTCGCGCGATATTCCGGTCACAGTGTACGGGGTTGCGACAGCGTTAAAGCGCTCGCCCGCGCAAGTGGAAGCCATGCAAAACGCGGATTGGGAAATCGCTTCCCATGGCTTGAAGTGGATTGAATATAAAGATTTTGAAAAAGATGCTGAACGCGACGACATGCAAACCGCGATTGATATGCATGCGGCGGTGACAGGTGAACGCCCCTTGGGTTGGTATACTGGTCGCTGTTCGGTCAATACGGTTGATCTGATCTGTGAAGAGGGCGGCTTTGAATATGTCTCCGATACTTATGCCGATGATCTGCCCTATTGGTATGATCACAAAGGCCATCATCAGCTGATTATTCCCTATACATTAGATTGTAATGATATGCGCTTTGCGACACCGCAAGGTTTTAACTCCGGTGATCAGTTTTATGCGTATTTGAAAGACACATTTGATGTGCTTTATGCGGAAGGATTGGCGGGCCATCCGAAAATGATGAATATCGGATTGCATTGTCGCCTTGTTGGGCGTCCGGGTCGCGCTGCAGCATTGGAGCGGTTCTTGGATTATGTGCAATCGCATGAGCGGGTGTGGTGCGCACGCCGTATTGATATTGCGCGGCATTGGCGTGAACATCACCCGGCTGAAACACAATCAGCGCAGCCCAGCCAAATGGATAAAGACGTGTTCATCGAACATTATGGCGGGATATTTGAGCATTCACCTTGGATTGCGGAACTTGCATTTGATGATGAATTAGGCCCGGCAAATGATACCGCTTGCGGGTTACATGCGGCTCTGGTTTATCATTTCAGAAGCGCTTCAGATGACGCCAAACTGGGCGTTTTAAACGCTCATCCGGATCTTGCTGGAAAACTCGCTGCTGCGAAACAGTTGACGGCAGAATCCACTCAAGAGCAGGCAAGTGCTGGATTGGATGCATTAACTGATGCCGAGCGGGCTGAATTTACCGCGCTGAATTCCGCTTATACCGACAAATTCGGGTTCCCTTTTATCATTGCGGTGAAAGACAATACCAAGGCGCAGATACTAGACGCGTTTAAAATGCGTATTGAGAACGATCAATCCGAAGAATTTAAAACAGCCTGCAAACAAGTTGAACGGATCGCAAGAATACGTCTCAACGATATTTTGCCACACGATTGAGAAAGAAGACGATGAGTGCCAAAACCTATGCCACACCCAAGGGTGGCCTATCTTCACAATCTGAACTTCTAACCGGTCGCGCTGTTTTTACCGATGCTTATGCTGTGATCCCGCATGGAACTATGCAGGATATTGTGACAAGCAAATTGCCGTTCTGGGAGAATACGCGTGTTTGGGTAATCGCCCGACCATTATCTGGTTTTGCAGAAACGTTCTCGCAATATATTGTTGAAGTCTCCGAAGGTGGTGGCAGTGAAAAGCCTGAGCTCGATCCCGAGGCTGAAGGCGTTATTTTTGTTGTCAGTGGTGATGTAACGCTTACCATCAATGGCGAATTGCATGTCTTGGGTGCGGGCGGATTTGCTTATATTCCGCCAACTGCCACCTGGACGGTGAAAAACCATGCAGGGGATCCTGCAACTTTTCATTGGATACGCAAAAAATATGAAAAGGTCGAAGGCATCGATTATCCCGATGTGGTGATCACGAGCGACAAGGATGTCGAACCAACGCCAATGCCTGATACTGATGGTGCTTGGGCGACAACGCGATTTGTAGACTCAGACGATCTACGTCACGATATGCATGTTAATGTGGTGACCTTTGAACCGGGTGCGGTCATTCCTTTTGCTGAAACGCATGTGATGGAACATGGTTTATATGTTTTAGAGGGCAAAGCGGTTTATCGGCTTAATCAAGATTGGGTTGAGGTTGAAGCGGGTGACTTTATGTGGCTTCGCGCATTTTGCCCGCAGGCATGTTATGCTGGTGGTCCCGGCAAATTTAGATATTTGCTTTATAAAGATGTCAATCGCCACGCCAAGTTGAGCTTTTAAAGATGATTGAGATAAAAGCGACAGCGCTTACAGCGAAGCTTTTTGCACCCTTTGGCGATGTGATTGATTTTGATCGCGAACCAGATTTTGCCATCAATAATGGCTTTTGCGATCGCTATCATGGCTTGGCAATCGCAGATCTGATTGGAAATGGTGCGGAGACTGGTATCAGCTTAGGTTTCGGTCGTCCTTACGAGGTGCCGCTGAAGCTTTCTATGGTCGAACGCCACCCGCTTGGCAGTCAGGCTTTTATCCCGCTCGAGCAGCAGACGTTTTTGGTGATTGTCGCCGAAGATGATAATGGAACACCAAAACAGCCTGTCGCGTTTTTATCCGAAGGCGGGCAGGGGGTGAATTACCACCGCAATGTCTGGCATGGAGTCCTGACCCCATTAAACAATGCATCTAAATTTCTGATTGTTGATCGCATTGGCGAGGGCAATAATCTGGAAGAGCATTTCTTCGATGAGCCTTATCTCGTGACCATTTAACCTCGCTTTAGTTTCACAATTTTGAACGTAGCTATGTAAGAAATTGCTTGCCAATAACGTATTTGTAACTATATATGTAATCGATTACATTTTACATTGATTAGCAGAACCAACAATCGTGTTCTGTCTGAAATGCCTTGATGAGGGAGATCTCATATGAGCGGTCAAAATATTTCACGTCAGGCGTTTCCTGACGATTTCATCTTCGGTGCTGCAACCTCGTCTTATCAGATCGAAGGTACAAAGCTTGGCACGGTCGGCCCATCGCATTGGGATGATTTTGCCAAACGAGGCGGCACGGTCAACAATTCCAATGGCGATATTGCCTGCGCGTATTATGAAAAATGGGCGGAAGATCTCGATCTGATCAAAAATGCTGGCATGACGGCCTATCGCTTTTCAACGGCATGGCCGCGTATTCAACCGGAAGGCAAGGGTAAACCGCTTACAGACGGACTAGATTTCTACGATAAGGTTATCGATGGTTGTCTGGCGCGGGGGTTAGAGCCGCACCTGACTTTGTATCATTGGGAACTTCCCTTGGCTTTATCTGAAAAAGGTGGTTGGCAAACTGGTGATACGGCGAAATATTTTGCTGATTTTGCGGCTACTATCGCCAGAAGATATGGTGACCGATTATCTTCTATTGCAACGATCAACGAACCGTGGTGCGTGGCATGGCTTTCCCACTTTTTGGGTCATCATGCACCGGGACTCACCTCGCTCGAAGCTGGTGTTAAATCTATGCACAATATCCTTTTGGCCCACGGGTTTGGGATGGAAGCCATTCGTAATGAGTGTGATGTCAACGCTGGTATCGTTTTGAATATGGAATTCGGCGCGATTGATAGCGATAAGGACGAGGATATTCGTGCGCGCGATTTGTTTGATGGGATTTATAATCGTTGGTTCATCGATGCGATCTTTAAAGGGACATATCCGGATAATGTGATGGAATATTTCGCGCCACATATGCCGGAAGGCTGGCAGGAAGATATGAAGGCCATCTCCCAGCCAATTGATTGGTTGGGGCTGAATTATTACACCCGCAATTTCATCTCCGATGATGGCACAGGTGTGTTCCCATTTGCCAAGTCACATAAAGGCGATTTGCCAAAGACGTCTATGAATTGGGAGATTTACCCAGAAGGTTTGGATTTTTTCCTCAATAGGATTTCTACCGAATATTCAAAAGATATTCCGATTTATGTCACTGAAAATGGCATGGCCTGGCATGACAATGTGATCGACGGCAATGTTGAAGATGATCTTCGTTGCGAGTTTTTCCAAGTACATTTAGCAGCGGTTAAATCTGCGATTGATAGTGGTGTTAATGTGAAAGGCTATTTCGCGTGGTCGCTTTTGGATAATTTCGAATGGGCCTTTGGCTATGAGGAACGCTTTGGCATTGTGCATGTCGATTTTGAGACGCAAGAGCGCACGCCTAAAAAATCCTATTACATGTTGCAAAATATGCTGACATCATAACGTGATGAGCGCGTTATGATTTATCCGTTTCCACCGGGCCGCCTTGGCTTTCCCATGTGGAAAACCCTTCTTTAAGATGTGACACCTCAAAGCCCATATCGTTTAAGGTGGCAACTGTGAGTGCGGAGCGCCAACCAGATGCGCAATGAAAGACATATTTTTTATCTTGTGCAAATACATCTTTAAAGTAAGGGCTTTCTGGATCAACCCAGAATTCGATCATCCCGCGGGGCGCGTGAAAGCTGCCAGGAATATATCCTGAGCGCTGGCGCTCTCTGATGTCTCTGATGTCAACGATCACCACATTTTCGTCATCAACCATATTGATCAGATCAGCTGTTTCAATCTCCTCAATGCGCGCACGTGCGGCAGCGACCATGTCCTTGGAAGATGTTTTTAGCTTTTTCATATCGTCAACTTTCTTTTGCCTATTACAGTCGCGTTTTGGAGCGCCAATCAGTTCGCTAAAACGTAAGAATTCAAATATGAGTTTGCAAGAGTTGTAATTCTACAATCTCGAATATTAGAGTTGCGAGTTTTTATGACTTTTGCCGGATCGTGATTAAGCCGGCGGAAGTAATCAGGATCATTCCGATAATTGTAGACGTGTTTGGAAATTCTGAGAAAAACAAGACACCCCACAAAACACTGAATATCAAATAGAAATAATCAAACGGCGCGACAATATGCGGGGAGGCGATTTGATAGCCGATAGCACCAAATATATTGCCAACCAAAATTGTCGTTGCCAAAATTACCAGAGCGATAATCTCAATCAGACCAATTTGAACCCAACCACTTAGCAAGAATTCGTTCACCCCAACGACCTCTTGCGGCAGGTTAAGTGCAAGCAGACTTAAAGTTACGCTCGCGCCGATGGCGATGAACATGTAATTGATGAATAATGTGAGTATCAGTGGGTTTTCGTTTTTACATTTTGTGCGCGTGAGCAGCATGGCGCTGGCATGCAACACAGCGCCAAAAAGTGGTAGCAGCGCATATAGATTAAATCCATCAATGGTTGGGCGCAGCAGAAATAAAACGCCCACAAAACCCAATCCGATGGCGAACCATCCAATAGGCTGCATCTTCTGTCGCAATATGATTGCAGATAAAAGGATAATGAAAAGTGGCAGCGTGTTGTATGCGGCAGCGGCGACGGATAGTTGGAGATGTGGCAGAGCAATGTAATAGGTGGCCAGCATTGCGGCCATGAAGAAGCTTCGCAACAATACCCACCCGATGGCTTTTGGCAAAAGCTCTAAGTCTGGACGCCGCCATTTAATGAAAAGCAACAGAAGTGGAATGGCGATAACTGATCGCAATACATAAAGTTGCCAGAGCGGAAAACTCACGCTGATCGATTTGATGATCGCATCACCAAGGGACAAAGAAAACACGGCAAAGATAATCGCAGATATTGCGAGCTTCACATTGTCTGTAGAGGTGTTTGAACCCACGCTAGCCATGTAATGCCGTGAACTCTTCATCGATGATCGTGCCAATCAGCGCACAATCTTCTTCGGTGAAACTTAAGGGGATCCGCATATCCATGATCCGCATTAAAATATCGATCGTTTTATCAAGCGATTGTTTGGGCGCATAGGTCCAGCTGTCATAACGCGATGTGAAGCCAACAGGATTTGCATTGCCAAACCATTTCAACTCAACACCGCGAGCGAAACAATTTTTGACGAATTGATCAATCTTATCCTGAGGCCAGCTTGGAATTAAAAACTGAATGGATGAGCCGACATATTTTTCGTTCTGAGGGCGTTCTCTAACGCGGAGTCCTTGTGTGTTTTGAAAGGCTTTTTCGAGAACCTGATAACGCGCATTCCAGCGATCGATATTGTGATCAAGCCCTTTAAGCTGGGGTCTTAAAATTGCCGCACGTAAATTATCCATGCGTGATGAACAGTTTGGCATTTCATATCGTGCCTGCGCATAATCTGACATATCGGGTCTTGCGAGCTGTTTTTCATACATCATGTAAGAGCCTGATAAGATTGTCGCTTTTGCCATCAGATCAGGATCGCTGGTGGTTAGAAATCCGCCTTCGCCAGAATTCATATGCTTATATGTTTGTGTGCTAAAGCAACCAATCACTCCGAAATTACCGCTTTTAACACCATTCCATTCTGCACCCATCGTATGGGCGCAATCCTCGATGATAACGGCATTATTGTTGCAGGCAATTTCGCATAATGCTTCCATTGGCGCGATGTGACCGCGCATATGTGATAAAAGCAGGATCTTAGAACCTGTCGATTTGAACTTTGCCTCCAGATCTTCAAGATCAATCGTGAGGTCTTGGGTGGTTTCAATAAATATCGGTTCCGCGCCAACAGCTGCAATCGCTCCTGGGACTGGTGCAAGCGTGAAGGCATTGGTTAGAATTTTGTCACCAGGTTTTGCGCCCACGGCTCTAAGAGCGATCTGCATTGCCGTGCCGCCTGATGTTGTTGCCAAACAATATTTTGAGCCCTGATATTTAGCGTATTCGACTTCCAATAGATTTGTTTCACCGTCTTCATCCGGGGTCAGGTTATACCGATGCAATCGTCCGGATTGCATCACCTTCACAGCTTCCGCAATAGCATCTTCTGGAATGGCTTCTTGCTGCGTAAATGGCTTTTCAAATTTTATTTTGGACATGGATTAGGCCTTATGACCACGGCAAATAAAATTGCCGTTTTTATTGTTTGATTTTGCCTATTTGTGACACAAGTGAAAGCGCTTGCAAACCAGAAAATTGGTTGACGGTAGATTTTATATATGGGACGAAATGGTTCAATTCGATGAGGGTAATATGGCGCATATTTGGGTTCGATCTGAACAAAGAGCATTTGAGCAAAGAGTGGGGGCTACACCGTCAGGTGTTTCAAAACTTATTGAAGCGGGACACAAGGTGACGGTTGAAGAAAGCGCTTCGCGCGCGATTGATATTTCGCATTACGAGAGAACCGGCTGCGAGATTGCGCCGGCGCATTCTTGGGTCAATGCACCATCGGATACCATCATTTTCGGTTTGAAAGAGTTGGTTGAAGATGGGCCTGATCTGATCCATCGTCACATCATGTTTGGCCATGCTTATAAGGGCCAAGCGGAAGGCCCGGCACTGCTCGCACGCTTTAAACGTGGTGGCGGTGCGCTTTACGATCTTGAATATCTATTAGATGAGAACAAGCGCCGAGTAGCTGCATTTGGTTATTGGGCTGGATTTGCTGGTGCTGCGGTTGGTGTGATGGCTTGGCTTTCCCAACAGAAACAAGAAAAGCTTGGGGCAGTTGGCGTTTACGGCAATAAAGATGACTTGATAGGTGAGTTGGAAAGTGGCTGCAGCGAAGCTTATGGGGCAGGCGCTTTAAAACCAAATATTATTGTGATTGGCGCCAAGGGTCGTGTCGGCAGCGGTGCGCTCGAGCTTGCAAGATCGCTTGATATGAGCGTCACGGAATGGGATATGGCTGAAACAGCCCATGGTGGACCATTTCCGGAAATTTTGGATCATAGCATTTTCGTCAACTGTATTTTAGCGTCACCCAATGTTCCGGTTTTTGTGCCGAAATCGGCTGTTGCAAGCGAACGAAAACTGAATGTCATTGCTGATGTATCCTGCGACCCCAACAGCCCCTATAATCCCGTACCGGTCTATGATCATTCAACATCCTTTGCGGATCCGATTATTCGCGTCGCTGATGCGCCAAACTATCTGGATGTGATGGCGATTGATAATCTGCCGTCCATGCTGCCGGTTGAAAGCAGTGAAGATTATGCCAGCCAACTGCTACCACATCTCATTGCGCTTGATGATATGGATAAGGGTGTTTGGGCTGGCGCTTATGAATTTTTTGAACAACATAGCGCGAAAATTTGAAAGGCAAAATCATGACAACAATACATTGGATTGGCACTGGTCTTTCATCAATTCCTGGGCTTACGAAACTCATCAAAGACGGTCATAATATCGTTGTTTGGAACAGAACATTGGCAACGGCGCAAGCAGCATTGGCTGGGTTGGATGCTGATATTCGCGCTTTTGATATTGATGTTTTTGCCGATGCTCTCTCAGAAGGGGATATCGCCGTTTCGATGTTGCCCGGCGATTGGCATGTGCCCATTGCGGTAAAGTGCATTTCAAACAATGCGCATTTTGTATCCTCGTCTTATATTTCGCCAGAAATGCGAGATTTAGGTTCGACTGCGCGGGAGAAAGGGCTTTGCTTTGTCAATGAAGTGGGGCTTGATCCGGGGATCGATCATCTGATGGCGCATTGGCTGGTCGATGATTATCGCAAGTCCGACGCCTACAATGCGGATAATGAATTGAGCTTTGTATCCTATTGCGGTGGGGTGCCGAAAATTGCCAATGATTTTCGCTATAAATTCAGCTGGTCGCCATTGGGCGTTTTAAAGGCTTTGCGCTCACCATCGAAATCGATCAAGGATTTCGAACCGTTTGATGTGGCTCGTCCTTGGGATGCAATCTCTACTTTTGACGCGCCTTTGGAAGAGATGGAAGCGTTTGAAGTTTATCCCAACAGAGACAGTTTGCCGTTTATTGAAGATTACAAGTTTGATGCCGATTGGAAGGTTAAACAATTTGTCCGCGGCACATTGCGGCTCGAAGGTTGGGCAAAAGCATGGGATCACCTTTTTAAGGAGATTGAGACTTTATCTGGCTCGGACGGGGACGCACGGCTTAAACAGATTTCAGATGAACTTCTTGAGCAAAATTCTTATGATGAAAATGAGCCAGATCGCGTGGTGTTATGTGTATCGTTGAAAGCAGAAGATGCGTCAGGTGAGGCGGTTTATCACAAAACATATTCGCTTGATGCTCATGGCAATGAGCATGGGTCTGCCATGGCGCAACTTGTTTCCATAACCGTCGCTTTGGCTGTAAAATCTGTGATCAATAACGAGATTGACGCCGGGGTATCGGCCGCGCCATCATCGCTGCCAATTGTGAACAATTGGATGCAGGAAATTGAGAAAATCGCTCAATATGTAGAGATCAAAAATCTCGCCAAGTAATCGGGAGAATTCTGGCTTTATTTGATCATTTGGACTTGGCGTTTCTGGTATATTAGTGTATTTTTTTAATCGTTAAAAAAAAGAGGATGCCATGATCAAAAATCCAATATTACCGGGCTTTAATCCCGATCCATCGATCTGCCGGGTAGGGGATGATTATTATATCGCGACCTCGACTTTTGAATGGTATCCGGGGGTTCAAATTCACCACAGTAAGGATCTAGTGAATTGGACATTGGTGTCGCGTCCCTTAAACCGGGCTGATCAATTGGATATGCGCGGCAATCCCGATAGCGGCGGCATTTGGGCACCATGCTTGAGTTATGCCGATGGTAAGTTTTGGCTGGTTTACACAGATGTGAAACGTTTATGGGGCGGATTTAAAGACACCCATAATTATATCGTAACTTGCGAGACAATTGATGGCGAATGGTCGGATCGTATTTATGTGAATTCATCCGGCTTTGATCCGTCTTTATTCCACGATGACGATGGTCGGAAGTGGTTCATGAATATGCAATGGAACCACCGCGCCAAAGGCACCGGTGTGAACCAAGCTAATCATCATTTTAATGGCACTTTATTGCAGGAATGGTCTGAAGAAAAAGGTCTGTTTGGACCCGCGATTGATGTTTATGCCGGTACGGATCTTGGACTGACGGAAGGGCCACATATCTTCAAACGCAATGGCTATTATTATCTCACGGTAGCGGAGGGTGGCACAGGTTATCGGCATGCGGTGACCATGGCGCGCGCTCGAAATATCGCTGGGCCTTATGAAACGCATCCTGATAAACATGTGATTACGGCAAAGGATACACCAGACCATCCGATCCAGCGGACTGGTCACGGGCAATATGTCGAAACGCCGAGCGGAGAGTTTTATCACACCTATCTGATGGGGCGTCCGCTCGAAGGGAACTTTTGTCCGCTTGGTCGCGAGACAGGGATTGAGCGCTGTGTCTGGAAAGACGATGATTGGCTTTACCTCGAACATGGCTCGACTTTGGCACGTCCAGAAATCGAAATGGATGGTATCGATGCTGAACCGGTCAAATCTGTTGAATATGAATTTAACGGCCAAGATTTGCCGATGGATTTTCAATGGTTGCGTACGCCGGAAACGGATCGAATTTTTAAAAGCGAACCTTCTGGTTTAACGTTGATTGGTCGCGAGATGATTGGCAGCTGGTTTGAACAGGCATTGGTCGCGCGGCGTCAGGAGCATCATTGTTATTCAGCGACTACTGTAACTGATTTTGCACCTGAGCTTTATCAACATGCAGCAGGTCTAACGACCTATTATAATCAGACCAAATATCATGCTTTATTGGTCACAGCGGATGAGGAGCTTGGCCGTTGTTTGGTGATACAATCTTGCCCCGGCAATTGGCCGATGGGAGAAATTGAATTCCCGCTTCCTGCACCGCAAGCTATCCCGGATGGAGAAATTGAATTGCGTGTGGAAGTTGATCACAAGGTGCAGCAATTCTTCTGGCGCATGGTGGGTGAAGAAGCCTGGCAGGCCATTGGTCCAGAAATGGATGCGTCTGTGATTTCAGATGAAGGTGGTGTTGGTGAACATTCATCCTTCACCGGTGCATTTGTAGGAATGGCTGCCTTTGATGTGACAGGGCAGGCAAAAACTGCAAGCTTTAAACGCTTTGGATATTACCCTGAGGTCTAGAGCTTCAGGGTAAAAATCATTTCAAATTAAAGAGAAACCCAGCTGGCATCATCTTTAGAAGACCGTTGGCAGGCATCGATAAATCTCATGCCGGCCATGCCTTCTTCAATGGAATTAATGTGATGGCCATCTTCTAAACTTGCACCATTTTCGTGGGCGATAATTGCATCTGCAGCTTCTGTATAGATGGTTGCAAAACCTTCAAGATATCCTTCTGGATGACCGCCGGGTGTGCGGCTGACGCGATTTGCCAAGTCTGATGCGCCAGCGCCAGAGCGGGTAATCAGTCTTTTGGGTTCACCAAATGGCGTGAACCATAAATTATTTGGATTTTCCTGCGACCATTCAATCCCGCCTTTGTCGCCATAAACCCGCAGTCTTAAGCCGTTTTCATTACCCGGCGCAATTTGGCTTGCCCAAATGCTGCCGCGAGCACCATTTTCAAAGCGTAAATTGATATGTGCGTTGTCATCAACAAGACGTGCACCCACAAAGCTTGATAGCTCAGCAGCGAGTTGCGTCACCTTCAAATCAGAAACGAAACAGGCGAGATTAAATGCGTGGGTGCCGATATCGCCGATCGCGCCAGCACCAGCCATTTTTGGGTCTGTGCGCCAAGCGGCTTGTTTATTATCATCATCCGCAGGTTCGGTAAGCCAATCCTGCGCATATTCTGCTTGTACCACACGAATATTGCCAAGATCACCGTTTTGCACCATCTCACGCGCCTGACGCATAAGCGGATAGCCAGTATAATTATGCGTGAGCACAAAGACCTTGCCGCTGTTTTTGACAGTTTGCTCAAGTTCCAATGCTTCGTCGAGTTGTGCAGTTAATGGCTTATCGCAAATGACATGGATCCCAGCTTCTAAAAATGCTTTCGCAACAGGTGCATGCATGTGATTGGGCGTGACGATTGAGACAGCATCAATCCCATCTTCGCGCGCAGCTTCCTTTGCTGCCATTTCTTTGAAATCTGAATAAATGCGGTCTTCAGAAAGCCCAAGAGATTGGCCAGATCTTAAGGCGCGTTCGGGGTTTGATGACAAGGCGCCAGCGACAAGGGTAAATCTATCGTCAATGCGTGCCGCAATGCGATGAACAGCGCCGATAAACGCACCTTCGCCGCCACCGACCATGCCTAGTTTTAATGGTTTTTGTACCTCAGCGCCCGTCATTTTAACCTCTATTTTATTCCTATCATCCGGTGAATTGCTTCCATATCTGTGCCCGCATCTGCGAAATCATCAAATGCTTTGTCTGTGAGTGGGATGATATGCTTTTTAATAAATGGCGCGCCTTCTGCAGCACCTACTTCTGGATGTTTCAAACAACATTCCCATTCAAGCACTGGCCATCCGTCAAATCCGTGTGTGGCAAGGCGTGAGAAAATGCCAGCAAAATCCACTTGACCATCACCTAGGGAGCGGAAACGTCCCGCGCGCTGTGTCCAACCTTGATAGCCGGAATAAACACCCTGACGACCTGAAGGATTAAACTCAGCATCTTTGACGTGGAACGCGCTAATGCGCTCGTGATAGATGTCGATGAAATCAAGATAATCTAGTTGCTGAAGCAAGAAATGCGATGGATCATAATTGATCATGCAGCGATTGTGATTGCCAACGGCTTCTAAGAACATCTCAAAAGTAATACCATCAAATACATCTTCGCCGGGGTGGATTTCATAACCCACATCAACGCCTGCATCCTCATAAGCATTGAGAATAGGTGTCCAGCGACGTCCAAGCTCAGCAAAGGTCTCTTCGATCAAGCCTTGCGGACGCTGCGGCCACGGATAAAGATATGGGAAGGCAAGGGAACCCGTGAAGGAAACGGATCCTGTCAGGCCAAGATTTTGGCAAGCCTTTGCAGCCCATAGCATCTGTTGAACGGCCCATTCTTGACGTGCTTTTGGATTGCCATGCACTTCTTTGGGTGCAAAGCCATCAAATTGTTCGTCATAAGCAGGATTTACTGCGACGAGCTGACCTTGGAGGTGGGTTGATAATTCGGTGATTTCAACACCAGCTTCTTGGCAGAT
Source organism: Lentilitoribacter sp. (assembly GCA_963691785.1). Taxonomy (GTDB): domain Bacteria; phylum Pseudomonadota; class Alphaproteobacteria; order Rhizobiales; family Rhizobiaceae; genus Lentilitoribacter. The sequence continues at coordinate 3,040,534 of OY829371.1, read as the reverse complement.
GCCTTTGACTTCATCGCAATAGTCTTTGGAATTGGCTGCTTTTTCCAGATCAAAAATGCGCGCATCCCATGTTGGGATTTGAACACCCTCATAACCTAAACCAGCCGCCCATTTCGTAATAGCAGGTAACGAATTAAATGGCGCCTCATCGCCTAAAAACTGAGCCAGAAAAATTCCGGGGCCTTTCATTGTATTTGGCATTTCATTTCCTCCGTTACTTAACCATTACGCCAAAAGTGCTTGCGCTTCAGCAGCTCCAAGAGCCGCTGGGCGCTCGCATGTTGTTGTCAACTCGACCTTTTGTCCTGATTCACCCGCCTTTAGAATAGATGTCATAACATCCACAACGTGATGTGCAAATTCCATCGAACATCTATGTGGACGACCTTCTTGAATTGCTACTGACATGTCCGACAAACCGGCGCCGCGATAATTTGCGAGTTTTTGTCCACCGGCATTGTCATTTTCAAAATTTGGCACTGAGAAAGGATGCTCCCAAGCCGGAAGATCAACAGGATCTCTTTCTGAGGTGAGTTTTAAATCACCTGCAAAGAAGTTGGGGTCAGGCAAATGCAAAGTGCCTTTTTCACCATAGAGTTCCATGTGACTATGATTGTGTTCCCACACATCCCAGCTACAAATTACAGTAATGATCGCACCATTTTTAAACTGCAGTAATGCGTGAATTGTCGTTGGTGTATCCACCGGGATTTCTTCGCCGTTTCTGGGACCATTTGAGATGGTTCTGGTTTTTGATGGCGTTGACGTCATGGCAGAAATGCTCTCAACGGGCCCAAGAAGTTGAACAAGGTTTGAGATATAGTAGGGGCCAATATCCAAAACCGGACCAGCGCCAGGTTGGAAGAAGAAGTCCGGATTTGGATGCCAATGTTCCATTCCATGGCTCATCACAATAGCTGTCCCGGATGTGACTTTGCCAATGGCGTCGCTGTCAATAAGATGTCTCGCATGTTGATGGCTTCCACCGAGGAATGTATCTGGTGCAGACCCAATCCTAAGACCTTTTTCGGTCGCAAGTTTTTTCAGCGTTTCACCTTCTTCAGTGCTAAGCACATATGGCTTTTCTGAATAGACGTGTTTGCCTGCTTCCAATATTGAACGAGAGACGTCAAGATGGGCAGCCGGAATGGTGAGGTTGATGATGATATCAATATCATCAGCAGCCAAAAGATCTTCGATTGTTTCTGCGCGCAAACCAAATTCTTCAGCACGTGCTTTGGCTGCATCGGGATTTATATCGGCACATGCGATGACTTCTGTACCGTTAAACGTATTACCGTATCGCATGTAATGCGCTGATACGTTGCCACAGCCAATAATGCCTACACCTAGTTTTTTCATTTGTTCGTCCTCACCGTGACTTAAAATTTTAGACAGTTTTCGATTGAGCGTTTTGCAAAACGATGGTGATCGCTTGGATTGTCATGTTCCATAACAAAGAGTTCTGTACCGACTGAGCGAAGCTCACCATAAAGGTTTGGCCAATCCATGATGCCGAAGCCAACATCAGCCCATCCGTCTTCATCGACGCACTCACCTTCAGGCGCGATATCTTTGATATGCGCTGCAGTGATGCGAGATGTGTATTTTTTGATGAATTCGATTGGGTCATAATCGGCTTTAACAGCCCAGGCGACATCAAATTCCATCTCAAGATCATCAGCTTCATCCATCATGATCTCCATGGGGATGCCGCCATCTTCAAGCGCGGTGAATTCAAAATCATGGTTGTGCCAGCCAAAACCAATACCTGCATCGCGCAATGGCTTGCTCAGTTCAGCAAGAGATTTTGCAAATTCAACCCAGCCAGCTGACGTTGCTGGTCTGTCTTCAGCTTGAAGATAAGGACCATACGCGCTGGTAATACCAAGTGTGTTACAAAGCGAGATGACTTTTTTCGGGTCTTCTTTGATGAAGTCAATGCCAATATGGCTGGATTTCAAGACCAGATTATTTTTATCCAACAAAGCACGTGTGGCTGCGGGATCTTCAATTTCTTGTAAGAGGGCGCCATAGCTTTCCACGCCTGCATATCCCAAATTTGATAGCATCTCCAAAGTGATATCCAGAGGCGGAAAGTTACGGGAGGAATAAAGTTGATATGAAAAGCTTGGCATGATTTTTCCTTCAAATATCCTAAAAGGTCGCGTTTCTTAGATCGCGAATAACAAAATTTGGTCGCGCACTGTTGTCTTTGGGTGCGAATGTGATCACGACATCTTCTTTCGATGTCATGAGGAAGCCGTTGTCCGAAAAACGCCCGGAAACATCGGCTTCAATTGAAACGTAAAATGCTGGTTTGTCAGCTTTTAGTGTGAGATGCAATGCGCCGTCCTTCTCCTCAATATCAAATGAAATATTTGGGTCTGGCAGCGCATAGGTTTTGTAAGGTTGAAGCGCTAAATGATCCTGCATCATTGTGCCTTGATCATCGCTCCATCTGTAAACCAAAATGTCATCACCGATATCTGCTTTTGAAATTTCAACGACATCAATCGCTTCTACGATGCCAACGTCGACAGTTTTTGTTGCCAGTTCTCGAAGGTCACCCGACATAGACAATGCGAAGACTTCTAATTGAGCTTTGCTTGCTTGTGGCAGATCGTTGGATGCTCTGAGCACAACTTTATCATCGACCGGCACAGCACTGATTAGTAATGGCGTGAAGAAGCGTTTTTCCATGTGATGGAGCAGTTTCCAGTCGCCGCCATAGTTCAAACTTGCCCAGCTACAAACTGGCCATGTGTCGTTCAACTGCCAAATGAGTGCTCCCATGCTGTGCGGCTTTAAACTCCGCCAATGTGTGACAGCTGTTTTAATCGCCAAGCCTTGTTGCACCTGACTGAGATAGACAAAGTTTTCAAAGCTGTTTGGGAAACGGAAATAGCGGAACATTGTTTCTGCAATGCGCGCATTTCCGCCCTTATCCTTTTGGTGGCTTTCCATCACGGGCGAGGCGATGTTTAAATCTTCGTCTTCCGCAAATTGTCTGATCACATTCATGGATGGATAGGATTGGAACCCAAATTCTGAACAGAAGCGCGGTGAGACATCGCGGTAATGATCAAAGTCTCTGCCTTCGTGCCAAACAGACCAGAAATGCATGTCGCCTGATGTGTCATCATGCCAGGTGTCGCCAAAGGACATTGGTCCAGGTGAGGGGCTTGATGGCCACCAATTTGAATGTGGCGCATTTTCTTTAACCTGCTTCTCGATAGCGCGGTTCAAGCGATCATAACCAACCAAATAACGGTCGCGATCTTTGACCGCTTCTTCGAACCAGGTCAGCGCGCCGAGCAATTCATTATCGCCACACCACAAAGCAAGGCTCGCATGGTAGTCGATGCGAAGAACAGCTTCTTTCACCTCCTGCTCGATCTCCGCTAAGAATTCGTCCGTTGCAGAATATAGATTGCAAGAGAACATAAGATCGTGCCAGATCATCAGGCCGAGTTCATCGCAAAGATCATAGAACCAATCCGGCTCATAGCGACCACCGCCCCAGATGCGGATCATATTCATGTTAGCGTCGACTGCAGATTGCAAAAGTTCGCGCACGTCGTCTTGATTAATCCGTCCTGCAAGTGCATCGGCTGGGATCCAGTTTGCACCCTTGGCAAAGATCGCTCGGCCATTGACTTCAAAACGGAAGGAACGCCCCACTTCATCTGGTTCGCTGACAAGTTTGATGTCACAAAGGCCAATACGCTTTTCGAGCTTCGCGTCGCCTAACGTGACTAAAACGTCATATAGATTTTGCTCGCCTTGACCTGCGGGCCACCACAATTTTGGATTCTCGACGATAAATGTCGCACTAGCAGAACCCTTTGCAGCATCATAGACACCCGTCACATTCTGTCCGTTCAGACTGAACACGCATTCTGCATTGCTTCCAGAGTGATTTTTAATTGCCACTGAGATTTCAACTGTCGCAGACCCTTTGGAGTGCGTTTGTTTGATTTGAAAATCTTCCAGACGAACGGCATTGCTGGGCTCAAGATAGATATCGCCAAATAGACCAAATGGTGCCAGCGCGATGTTCCAATCCCAACCGAAATCGCATTGAGGTTTGCGCACCATATTTCCATTATGGATTGGGCACATTTTCTTCATGTCCGGCACAAAATATGGCTGCGAATTTTGTTTGGCATTTGCATATTTTGTGACCGCTTTAAAACGAATTTCGATCTCGTTCTGCCCAGTTTTCAACGCGGATGAGACGGATGTCCGGTATGTGCGAAAGGCATTTTCAGTTTCAAGAACGGTAACCCCGTTGATCTTGATCTCTGAGACCGTATCGAGTTCAGATACCACAAGATCAAGATCCGTGTCTGTTACATCGAATGTGCGTTTCGCAATCCAGTCACGATCGCAGATCCAGCGCACATCATATTCATTGCGGCCAAAATATGGGTCGCTGATCAGCCCTTCGTTTTGAAGAGCTGTTATGCCATCACCTGGAATTTTGAACGACAGGCTATGTTTGCCGGTCTCATCTTCTAGATCCCAGCATCCAAGCAGCGAATTTTTTAACACCATTTTAGACTCTTAGTTCAGTATCTGTGTCAAATATTGAAAGTTTGTCCGCATTGAAGCCAATTTTGAGCGTCTCACCCACTTTGAGCGAGGATTGCCCTTCGGTTCGAACCCGGATGGATTGACCCGCAAGTGATGCCCATACAAGTGTATCGGATCCCATTGGATCAACAATTTCTATTGTTGCGTCACCAACGAAAGAGCAGCCTTTTGTATTGGCACCTGATTGGATATGTTCAGGGCGAATGCCTAGCCAAGCATTTGTGTTTGGCAGGTTGCCATCAACAGTCTCATATCCCTTAAGGTCCATGCTTACTTCTGGGCTTGAGAAAGAACCGTCTTTAATGTCACCTTTGAAGAAGTTCATCGCAGGTGAACCGATAAAGTCTGCTACATATTTGTTGCGTGGTTTTGCGTAAATTGTGTTCGGATCATCCAGCTGTTGGATGATGCCGTCTTTCATGATGGCAATCCGGTCGGCCAATGTCATCGCTTCCACTTGGTCGTGGGTCACGTAGATCATTGTGTTCTGCAATTGCTGGTGAAGACGTTTGATTTCAACACGCAAATCTGTACGAAGCTTAGCATCAAGATTAGAGAGCGGCTCATCAAACAGGAATACATCCACATCACGAACCAGTGCACGACCGATGGCCACACGTTGGCGCTGACCACCTGAAAGTGCCGATGGTTTACGCGCTAAGAGTGGTTCAAGCTGCAAGATGCCTGCCGCTTTATCGACGCGGCGTTTGATCTCATCTTTTGCCATACCTGCATTTTTAAGACCAAAGCTCATATTGCCTTCAACAGTCATTTGCGGATAAAGCGCGTATGACTGGAACACCATGCCAATGCCGCGGTCAGATGGTTCGGCCCAGGTAACGTTTTTGTCGTTGATGAAGATCTGACCACCTGTCACATCCAAAAGACCTGCAATACAGTTTAGCAAAGTGGATTTGCCGCAACCTGATGATCCAAGGAGGACTAGAAATTCGCCGCGCGCAATTTCAAGGTTTAGGTTCTTTAGAACTTCGACTTTACCAAAGCTAAGATCGAGCTGTTTAATTTCAACTGAAGGGTTGGTGTTTGTCATTGTTATTATCCTTTTACAGCGCCGGCTGCGATGCCGCGAACAAATAGCTTGCCAGAAGCGAAATAGATGATGAGAGGTACAAGGCCGGTGAGAAGTGTCGCCGCCATATTGACGTTATATTCTTTCACGCCCTGAACCGAGTTAACGATATTGTTGAGCTGCACCGTCATTGGGTATGTCTCAGGCTTGGTGTAGATCACACCAAATAGGAAGTCGTTCCAGATACCCGTGACCTGCAAGATCATAGCCACAACGAAGATCGGCAATGACATTGGCAACATGATGCGGAAGTAAATGCCCCAGAATCTCGCACCATCAACACGTGCTGCTTTGAACAGATCTTCAGGCACTGATGTGAAATAGTTTCTAAAGAGCAGAGTTAAGATCGGCATGCCGAAGATTGTGTGCACGATCACCAGTCCCCATAATGAACCCATGAGGCGGAACCTTGGTGCATCTTCCCAGAAGAACTGCATGACATTGGTGATGCCATCGCCGCTTTCGCGCAATAGAATAACGATAGGATAGATCATCACCTGGTAGGGAATGAATGCACCGAATATCAAAATCGTGAAGAAGACTTCGGATCCTTTGAATTTCCAGTTTGCCAACGCATAACCGTTGACCGATGCAATGGCGATGGAAAGGAACACAGACGGTACCAAGATCCAGATGGAGTTGCTGAAGCCGCGGCTTAGGCCATCACAGTTGATGCCAGTACAGGCTTCTGCCCAAGCTTTAACCCAAGGCTCGAAAGTCACTTCAACCGGTGGGCCAAAGATATTGCCAAGACGGATCTCAGGCATGCCTTTAAGCGATGTCATAATCATCACGTAAAGTGGCAAGAGGTAGTAAAGGCAAACGACGAAAAGCGTGCCGTAAATAATGATATTGGTTGAGGAGAAAGCTTTTTTGGGCTTTGGTCCGCTTGGGCCCTCAAATGTTGTTGCGGTCGTATCAGCCATTTTTCTTACCTCCAAATTCAAGGTAGGCCCATGGAATGAGAACCACCAAAACACTCAGCAACATCATTGTTGATGCGGCAAAACCGAGTCCCAGATTCTGTGATTGGAACATTTTGTCGATCACATATTTCGCCGGCACTTCCGAAGCGATACCAGGACCACCCGATGTTTGCGCGACCACAAGGTCATAAACTTTAATGATACCGGCTGAGATGATCACAAGCGCCGTCACGAAGACCGGACGCATCATTGGGATCACAATGAAGATGTATGTTTTCCAAGTTGGAATGCCTTCAACGCGAGAAGCTTTCCAGATATCTTCGTCGATACCGCGCATGCCCGCTAAAAGGAGCACCATCACAAAGCCCGAGCCCTGCCAGATACCGGCGATTAAGATGCCGAAGATGACGATCTCCGCATTGTTGATCGGGTCAAATGTGAAGTTTTCAAATCCAAGATTACGCACGACATTTTGAAGGCCAAGTTCTGGGTTCAAAATCCACTGCCAGACAAGACCCGTCACAACAAAGGAGAGAGCGAATGGGTAAAGGATGATGGTACGGATTGTGTTTTCAAAGCGGATTTTGCGATCGAGCAGGGCTGCCAGGCAAAAGCCGATGACGAGCGACAGTATGAGTGAACAAATTCCGTAGATGGCGAGATTTTCAATACTCACAATCCAACGGTTTTCGCTCCAAAGGCGTTCATAATTGTCTAAACCAACCCATTTGTCGGGAGAGGGTAGCAATCGTGATTTGGTGAAGGAGTGATAAATTGTCCAAATCGTACAGCCGATGAAAATGACCAGAGCCGTTAAGATCATCGGTATCGCAGCAATTTTTGCGGTTAAGTTTTTGAACAATTTTGACGGTGGCTTTACAGCCTCGTTCAATTGTTCTGCGTCCGAAAGCGACATCATGCCTCCCCTTTGCTTTTCCCCAAGGTACATCAAAAAACCCCACACAAGAGGTATTTTGGTGTGCTTTGATACGAGCTTAGTTGGTATTTGAGGCTAACGCAAAATTGCGCTAGCCCCAATACTGGTTAGATATTAGTCAGCGTCTTTGATGATGCCAACGTAACGAGACTGAGCATCTTCAACTGTGATGCTTGTGTCGTTCCAGAACTCAACCATTAGGTCATCCAACTGACCTTGAGTATCTGCTGTAAATGCATTCACGCCATCTGGTAGAACATTACCAGCTGCAAGAATTGCAAGACCTTTTTTCATGCAGTCATTTGCTGCTGAAAGATCAACATCACCACGGATCGGCAATGAACCTTTCTTAAGGTTAAAGGCAACCTGTACTTCTTTTGAGATCATCAAAGCAGCAAGTTCTTTTTGTGCTTTTTCGATTTCTGGATCATCCTGCTTAGGGAAGTAGAACGCGTCACCACCTGTTGCGATGATTTCGTTCACACCCAAACCTGGAAGACATGTGTAGTCTGTACCAGCCACTTGGTTAGCGACTTGGAACTCACCTTGAGCCCAGTCACCGTGGATTTGGCCACCAGCTTTACCAGTGATCACCAAGTTTGTTGCTTGGTTCCAGTCTTGAACGTTTGAGCCTTCTGACAAGAGACGTGCAGCAGCATAAGCTTCAAACACTTTTGTCATTTCTGGGCTTGCAGCTGCATCTGCGTTTTTGTTGGTTAGAACGTCAAGATAAAGATCTGTACCACCAACAGCAACCATGATCGCACCAAATGCGAGGTTTGTCTGCCAAGACTGCTGACCCATAGCAAGTGGAACAATACCAGCTTCAGTTAGCTTTGGAGCTGACTCAACGAATTGGAACCAATCTGATGGAACATCGATGCCTGCAGTTTTGTAAGCTTCATGTGACAACCACAACCACTGTGGTGAGTGAATGTTCACTGGCACACAGTAGACTTTGCCGTCCAATGTGCAGCTATCTAGAAGGCGAACTGGGTTCACAACATCGCGCCAGCCACCTGCTTCAGCAACATCTGTGAGGTCTAGCATCAAACCAGCTTCAACCAACTCTTCAGCCTGACGACCGTGGTTTAGCTGAGTAGCGTGCATTGGGTCACCGCCCAAGATACGTGAAATGATGATTGGGCGAGCAGTACCGCCAGAACCAGCGATCGCGCCGTCTACCCATTTGTTGCCAGTTGCGTCAAACGCTTTCGCAAATTCAGCCACAGCTGCAGCTTCACCACCTGAAGTCCACCAGTGGGTCACTTCAAGATCTGTTGCATTTGCAAGTGTAGTGAAAGACAAAGCAGTGGTCACAGCCAATGCTGTTTTTAGAATTCTCATACAATTTCCTCCCAGAAATAACGATTGTTGAGTTTAAATATGTCTGTAATCGATTACATTAGTGATTTGCGTAAACACGACTGCAAACGATTACATAAAGATTTCTTTTTTTATTGAATGAGTCAACAAAAAAAAGTAGTTCTATAAAAATTAGTTCACGGTAAATGGAAGAAGATTGAAAAAATCTGTTAAAATTCAGGATGTTGCAAAAGTTGCGGGAGTTTCAACAGCCACGATATCTAGAGCCTTAAGTAACCCATCGGTTGTAAGTAAGGCGACCCGAGAGGCTGTTTTGGAGGCCGTCAAAGTCACGGGATATCGTGTAAATCGGGCTGCGCGAAATTTAAGGACACGCAAATCCAACACCATTTTGGTATTGCTTCCAGATATCGGAAATCCGTTTTTCTCGCAGATTTTACAAGGCATCCAAACGGTGCTTTCTCCCCGCGGGTTTTCTATGCTGATTGCAGAAACGGGTCAGATATCTGCTGCTGGCGAGCACCTGATTGATTATTTTGATGATGGCCGCGCCGATGGGATGATTGTCTTTGATGGCGGACTGGACCAAGAAGTTGCGCGGGATTTGGTGGAAGCACCCCAGCGTAACCAAGTCGTTTTTGCCTGTGAATGGCTCAATAATGCAGATTTTCCCTCTGTGCGCAGTGCGAACCGTCGAGGTGCGGTAGAAGCAGTTAAGCATCTTATCGAATTGGGGCACAAGAAGATTGCTCATATTAAGGGCCCTGAAGGGAATGTGCTCACCGATGCTCGTTTTGAAAGTTACGTTAAAGCGCTAGAAGAACATAATATCCCCATTCGAGAAGAATGGATATTTGCCGGTGACTTTGATCTAAATTCCGGCCGCGATGTTGCGCGGAAAATTATGAAAATGGATGAAAAGCCAACGGCGATTTTCTGTGCGTCTGATCAGATCGCCTGTGCTTTGATCTCTGAGTTTTCTAAGAACAATGTCAAAGTGCCAGATGAAATGGCAGTGATTGGGTTTGATGATATTGAACTTGCTGAGCATTTTGTTCCAGCTCTGACAACAATGCGCCAAGATAGATTGGGGCTGGGCCGTCAAGCCGCCGAAATTTTGCTGTCCCGCATGATGAATGACAAAGGAATTTCGGATTCAGACGTCATCGTAATGGATGTAGATTTGGTTGTACGTGAAAGTACTGCACCACCGCAGAATTAACCTTCATTTGAAGTCTTTAGAACCTTTTTATTTTCTTATGTTATGTTAGCGCTTGCAAACACCTGTTTGTGCGTTTGCTCGGTCTAATTGCAGGAAGTTCTGCGATAGGCGGTGAAACGAATCATAACCGGATCTATCTTTGAAGGGGCGTTCATGTCTGATCCTGAAGGCACAATATTGTCTAATATTGTGGTTGTTGTTGCGCATCCTGATGATGAGAACCTTTGGTTTTCATCTGTTCTACGTCAAGCCAGCAAGATTATTGTGGTTTACGAGGATGCTTGGGCAGAACCAGATATTGGTGAAAAACGCGCAGCTGCCATTGCAGAGCTGCCGCATCCAAATATTAAATCTCTAAAAATCCCAGAGGCTGGCACGTATGGATGTGCCAATTGGGAGAACCCTGAGATATCCCAATACGGAATTTTATTCAGTAAAGAGGCATTAAAGCGCGAGATTAAGCGTAAAGCAGTACGAGCTATACCTGGTCTGGCTATAAATGCTGCTCCCAAAAGTGTGACGCAAATCTACACTGAAAATTACTACTCTATTTTGGAATTGCTGCGCGCAGAGCTTACGCCGGATATGAATGTTTTTACGCATAATCCTTGGGGCGAATATGGTCACGAAGACCATTTGCAGGTTTTCCGCGTAGTTGATCATTTGCAGTCTGAGATCGGATTTACCCAGTGGATGGGCAATTATGTCACCAACAGATCTTTGCCTTTGGCAAGAACCTATTTTGGTTCAGATCTGGGAGATCCAATCTGTATGAAGACTGATGTGCCATATGCACAAGAATTTACCGATGTGTATAAAAAGCATGATTGTTGGACATGGCGTGATGATTGGAAGTGGTTTGATCAAGAGTGTTTTACAATAGCACCGAAAGCGCAATCAGATGATCCGCAGCAAACGCATATCGGTCCGATGAACGTATTTTCAATTTAATCCGCATAACGAAAATTTTATTTTCGTTATGCTTTCATTTTGTTTTCGTTTCGGTTATATCCATCTCATAATATATGACGATGGAGATGAGATTGTCTGACCTAATTGATGTTTTTGTTATCGGTGGTGGTGTCAATGGCTGTGGTATTGCACGTGATGCAGCGGGCAGGGGCTATTCTGTTTACCTAGCGGAAATGAATGATCTTGCTAGTGGTACGTCCTCTTGGTCGTCAAAGCTCATCCATGGTGGTTTGCGTTATCTCGAGCATTACGAATTTCGTTTGGTGCGAGAAGCTTTGAGTGAACGAGAAGTTCTGCTGAAAGCGGCGCCTCATATTATTTGGCCAATGCGCTTTATTTTGCCACATCACAATGACCTTCGTCCGGCCTGGTTGCTACGCGCGGGTCTCTTTCTTTATGATTATATTGGCAAACGAAAATTATTGCCGCCAACTCGAACGGTCAATCTAAAAACTGACGAAACTGGTAAACCACTAAAACCACTTTTCACCAAAGGTTTTGAATATTCTGATTGTTGGGTAAATGACGCGCGTTTGGTTGTGTTAAATGCCATGGATGCGCGCGAACGCGGCGCGTCAATCAATACCCAGACAAAGGTGATCTCAGCAGTGCGGCAGGATGATATTTGGGTGATTAAAACTCAAGATATGCAAACTGGTGATGTGACCGAACATAAGGCGCGTATTGTTATTAACGCGGCAGGTCCTTGGGTTGATAAGGTGTTGGGACAGGCCGCCGGGGTTAATGACGTTAAAAATGTGCGTCTCGTGCAGGGCAGCCACATTGTTGTGCCTAAACTCCATGATCACGATCGTGCATATATTTTCCAAAATGCAGATGGTCGTATCATCTTTGCCTTGCCTTACGAGCAAGACTTCACGTTAATTGGAACAACAGACCAGGATTATGAAGGTAATCCGTCTGATGTGAAAATTACTCCGAAAGAACGCACTTATCTGTGTGATGCGGCAAGTGAATATTTCCAAAAGCCAATTGTTGAAGATGATATTGTTTGGACTTATTCTGGCGTGCGTCCGCTCTTTGATGATGGGGCAACAGCCGCTCAAGAAGCAACACGTGATTATGTTCTGAAAAAAGAACAGCCAAATAATCAAGCCGCGATGATCAATATTTTTGGTGGCAAGATCACCACTTTCCGCCGATTGGCCGAATCAATGCTTGAAAAAATCGAAGAAACGCTTGGTGCGAAAGGTTCTCCATGGACAGCTGAAGGGACTTTGCCGGGCGGTGATTTTGCCCCATCAGAATATGATGCAAAAGTCAGCAAGCTTGCTAGTGAATTTCCGTTCCTTGAGAAAAAGCATGCTGCCCGATTGGTCCGTTCTTATGGCACCAATGCCTGGAAGATTGTCGCAAATGCCAAATCCTATGAGGATTTGGGAGTTCAGTTTGCGCATACACTTACTGAAGTTGAGGTTAAATATCTCATGGAAGCCGAATGGGTGACATGCGCGGATGATGTATTGTGGCGTCGCTCAAAACTTGGCATTCGCTATTCGAAAGATGAAATCAAACAATTGGAAGAGTGGTTTTCCAATCAATAGGAACCAAGTGGTCTAGGCGTTGAGTTCAAAGGCCGTCATGATTCCTCTTAATTCTGCCAAGCCACGGACACGTCCAATTAAAGGATAACCCGGCATTGAGTTTCTCGAAAGATCATCGAGAAGCTCTTGACCGTGATCGGGTCGCATGGGAATTTCATGATCTTTACGCCCAGCTAGACGACGGTTTTTTTCTTCGTTCAAGAGTGCTTTGATCACAGCCACCATATTTGTATCACCCTCAAGATGGGCGGCCTCGTAAAAACTGTGTTTTTCGTTGGAGGAGGGGCCTTCCCGCGTTGTGTTTCGTAAATGCACGAAATGAATTCGATGTCCCCATTCATCGATAAATGCGTCAAAATCTATATCCTTTTGGACGCCAAGCGAACCAGTGCACAAAGTGATGCCGTTATTTGTGCTGTCGACAGCTTTCATGATGGTTGCGTAATCTTGCGCAGAAGACATGATACGGGGCAAACCCATGATCGAAAATGGCGGATCATCCGGATGGCAGCAAAGATTTATGCCTAGTTTTTCGCAGGTCGGGATAACCAAGCGTAAAAAATCAATCAAGTTTTGACGCAAGCGATCCGCATCAATGTGATCATATGTTTGAAGAAGGTTTTTGATGTCATCTAATTGCCAGTTATCATTGGCGCCAGGAAGTCCAGCAATGATATTATGTTGCAGATCATTTTTGCCGGATTGATCGAGTTGATTTGCAAGATCGGATGCGGCCTGCGCGACGTCCCCGCTATAATCATCGCTAGCGCCATGCCTTTTTAAAATATGAATGTCGAAACAGGCGAATTCGACAATGTTAAACCGCATTGCCGTACCACCATGAGGTAATTTGGATCGAAGCTCTGTTCGCGTCCAATCCAGGACTGGCATAAAGTTATAGCACACGGTTTTAATGCCGCATTCTGCGAGATTTTCTAGGCTTTCTTTATAATTGGCAATGTGCGTTTCCCAATCATCGGATTGGGTCTTGATGGCCTCAGATACAGGTAAGCTTTCCACAACATCCCATTTTAAGCCCGATGGAGCGCCATCGCTTAATGTTTCAATCAGATTTTGCCGTTTTTTTATCTCTTCAACGGGCCAGATTGCGCCGGTATTTATATGATGTAATGCGGATACCACACCTTGGACGCCGGCTTGTAAGAGTTCATCCATCGATATTGTATCGGCTGGGCCAAACCAGCGCCATGTTTGTTTCATTTCAATCTCCCAAACGCAGATACCAATTGCTCTCCAACACAATTTTGGCGGCGTTACATCTTAAATTTATTATATGGTATATATGTATACAAGTTTTATTTACGCAAACATATATACTATCAAATTGATTTTCGATACACATGATTTTTAAAATTAGAACTCTAAATTTGCTTTTAAGGCACAAGGACAAGGAAGTTTTAAAGAGGAAGCCGCACAATGATACCGGCATTGACAATAACCGTGGTTCGATCTGTCACCTCATCGAAAATGTTAAGTCCACCCTTTATGCCTTTGGGAGTCACTTGCCCATAGGGTAGGGTGCTTGCAACGTCTTCCAGATCAATCTTTTCTGGGTGTTGAGCTGCAAGGTTGAGCTCAATTTGCATTGAATTTGGATCTATGTTGAGGCTTTTGAAAATTGTCAGTGACGAATGATGCAGCGCATCTTGAACAGCACGTTTTGCAGCTTTTGTATAATCCTCGCCATAAAGATCATTGCCAGTTCCCATTTCCAGGATAATACGTTTTAATTCGGTGCTCATGCGGCTGCTCCCCATGTTTTGCCTTCCGGCAAATCGAGATAAACGACCAAGGCCGCATTGACCATGATGGTTGATCGTGAACCGTCTTCAGCGAGCGTGTCCATGCCACCATGTTCAACCACGACTTCCGGCTTGCCATAGGGCAAGAGATCAGCAACGGCTTGTTTGTCGATAGTTTCTGGTTTTTGAGCGCCGATAATAATCTTCACAACCATGTCTTCGCGGTTAAGACCGAACGCATCGGCAATTGACAGTGAATTTTGACGCAAAGCGTTGTGGACTGCTCTTAAAGCAGCTTTTGTGTAGTCTTCCCCTCGGATATCGGTGCCCATCCCGAGTTCGAGTACCATTCGTTTTAAAGCCATCGCGCTCATCCTTATATTCATTGGTTCTCATATAGGGGCGCATTTGGGGCGAAGACAAGCCAAAAGTCGCAGATTGCGACGACTTATCTACCGTGCGGTTTGCTCCAATCCACTCTTGGTCCGATGGGTATGATCCCCAACGGATTGCGTTTTTCGCTTTTGCTGAAATATCCGCGTTTATAAATGTCTAATCGAACCGTTTCAGCCACTCCCGGCATTTGGTAGATTTCTCGCGCATATGGCCAGAGATATTCGTAATCAGATAATTTTTTCAGATTACATTTAAATGCATAGTGATAAGCCACATCAAAGCGCACCAGCGTTGGGAAAAGTCTGACATCTGCCTCGGTAAATTGATCTCCACACAAATATCGGTTTTCACCCAGATGCCTGTCAATTTCATCTAGGTTTTCAAAAAGCTCGTAAGCTGCACTTTCGTAGGCTGTTTGCGTGGAAGCAAATCCGGCGCGATAAACGCCATTATTGACTTTGCTGTAAATCTTTTCGTTCCAGGCATCAATTTGGTTGGTCAACTCGTCGGGGCAAAGGTCAGGCGTATCGGTTGAAAATTCTTCAAATGCTGAGTTCAACATGCGCACAATGTCAGCTGATTCATTGTTCACCATGCAATTTTGTTCTTTATCCCATAAAACCGGAACTGTGATGCGGCCTGTATATTGAATGGGGTCTTTGGAATAGATTTGGTGAACGGCACTCACCCCATATAAGGGATCAGAAAATTCACCCGTTTCGTCATAAATCCAGCCCTGCTCATTGCGGTTTGGTTTTGCCACCGAAATCGAAATATGTTCATCGAGTTTTTTGATTGTCCTCGTCAGTAGAGTACGATGCGCCCAGGGGCAATTCCAAGCGACAAAGAGGTGGTATCGATTAGACTCAGCTTTAAAGTTTCCCTTACCCGTCGGACCAGGTGAACCATCTTTGGTGATCCAATTTCGGATAGTGCTCTTGGTTCGTTCAAATTCACCTGTTGAAAGATTTGTGCTGATGTCTTCACCTTCGTGATAAACACCTTTGATCATATAACCCATAAGCATACCTTTGTTGTTTATTGGGTTTTAGCATTTTAGAGACGAGAATGTAGAGCGAAAACTTGATCGAAAAGCTTATGCTTGTTTGCGCGCTTGGACCTGTGATGTGTTAGTGCTCTCTATGAAGTTTGGGACTTCATGCGCAGGCATCGGTTTTGCGAAGTAATACCCTTGCATGAAAATTGCGCCTATCTGGTTTAAGATATCCATTTGCGCTTTTTCTTCAATACCTTCCATGATCAGATGGAAATCAAGCTCGTGGCCCAGTTTAATAAGTGCCTGGATGATTGCGCGGTCAGCTTCATTGTCAACAACGTTATCAACAAAGGATTTATCGATTTTCACTGTTGTGCAGGGGATGTCTTTTAATTGTGTGATGGACGAGTAGCCCGTGCCAAAATCATCCAATGCAATGCGACAACCGGCATCTTTTAAAACATTTAGGTGATTAACAAAGAGGTCTTTATTATTGCCGAACATACAAGTCTCGACAATTTCGATAGCAAATCGATCCGTGCTTAGATTGTTTTTCTCAAGTTGCGACAGGATTTTGAGTGAAAATCCCGGGCGTAGTAGATCACCTTCGCCCGCATTTAGGCCGATGGTACCAAATGGAATGCCCGCCTCTTGCCATTCTTTCATATTGGCGACGACTTTTTCAAACATGATGTCGCCCACCATAGCGCTCAATTCAATGTCATCTAGCATTTCGCCAAAAACACCTGGTGTTAAAACACCGCGTTTTGGATGGCGCCAACGAGCTAATGCTTCAAACCCCTCAACCACACCTGTTTTTGTGTTCATCAGGGGCTGGTAGAAAGGCTCGATTTCAGATTCAAGCAGTGCGAACTTAAATTCATCGCGCAGATCTAACCGATCACTAAAGACTTTACCCATGGCGGCATCATATTCGCAAAGTTTGGCTTTTGATTCCGATTTTGCCTTATACAGAGCAAGATCCGCATTGCGTATCAGTTCATTGATATTGCTACCATCGCGGGGGTAGAATGCAACACCCGCTGACACAGTTGCATGGATGATCTGTCGACCATTATCAATTTCCGTGGCAAGCTTATCGGGGATTTCGATGATATCTTCGATCTCACGCGTTGGATCAATATCTGGAATGATGATGACAAATTCATCCCCGCCCAAACGTGCCAGATAGCCATCTTTTGGAAGGTTTGTCCGTAAGGCTTGTGCAAATGCACAAAGGATTTCATCACCCGCATGATGGCTATAATAATCATTAATTTCTTTGAAATTGTTGAGATCAAACAAAAAGACGATAGCGGATGTCTCTCGATCACCACATGATCTGAGTATTTTAGGCGCATATTCCTGAAAGGCATTGCGGTTATACGTGTTTGTTAGTAGATCATGTGTCGCAAGATAATGCGCTTTCATATCCAGCTTCCGCTGCTCTTGTGAGGTGCGGATATATTTGAGCAATGGGTAGCCCGCTATTGCGATCAGCAAGAGGAAAATGAAAATCGCGCCGCCGTAAAGCGATTTTGTATATGTGGCGGCAGCAGTTTCGAGATTGACCAATACACGAATGATGTATTGCATTTCACCACCGGAATAAACCGGATGATACACCTCACCGAATATTGAAGGCTGATAATCAACATCGGCTCGCGTGATATAACTTGGATGTTCTCCGCTCGCAGCAACTTCGGATACGATCTCTAAATTCATTGGCCAAATTGATTTGTAGTCTTTGTTTGTGGCTAATGGAGGATGATCGTGTTTTTCATCGATAGGGGATGCAGAATGATTGCTGGGATCGTGAGGTTTTTCGTTAGTTAGCTGTGTGGCATGCACGTGATCTGCGTGAGCGGACGTATCTTTAGTCGGAGTGTGGTCATGATTATGGTTGCCGTGTTGATCGGCAATATGTCCACCATGTTGATGGGAGCCTTTGCTGCCATTTTCTGTGTAGGATCCAAATGTTACACTACAATTACAATCGGGGTTGATCAGATCAAGCTGGTAGATGTTGCCAACTTCAAACATTCCTTCAATTAAAGCTGCCATTTCCCCTTTTTTTTGCGGGGAAGCAACCAGGCTGCCTTTTGTGATGCCAGCTAATTTACCAGCCTCTGGAAATTGCGTTTCCAGGTGATGAGCCCAACCCATTCCAGATGTATCGGATTTTTGTTCCAAAAGATTAGTCAGAGTGTATTGGATGCCTAAATAGGCCGTTATCATAAA